>NZ_PYBV01000014.1:165778-234665 GCF_003205615.1 Micromonospora arborensis
TCGCCGATGTGGGGGTGTCGCGCGGTCCGGATGGCCCCACGTCGCCGACCTGGTGTCGATCGTGGCGGCGGGGTGCTGGGCGGGCGGCGGCACTGGGCAAGCGGGACCTGCGTGACGGTTGGGGCCATGTGGCGGCGTGGGGACCGGGTGGCGGGGCTGGTGCCGCGATGATCAGGGCGGGGTTTGGATTAGGTGGTGAGGTCGGCGGTGGGTGGGGACGGTCCGTCGCCGACGAGGCGGAAGGAATCGGTGCCGGCCGGTTCGACCAGCCCGTCCTGCACCAGGCCGGCCAGGGCTCGGGCACGCTGCACGTCATCGGTCCAGACCTGGTCCAGCCGTTGGTGTGGGACCGGCCCGGTGGTTTCCCGGAGCACCCCGAGCAGCAGGCCGCGTACCTGCCGGTCGGTGCCCGCGTACCGCTGGGGTCGGCGGGTTGGCCCGACCGGGGCCTCCTGGCCGGAGGCACGCCATGCGCAGACCGATTCGACCGGGCAGGCCGTACAGCGTGGTGACCTGGCTGTGCAGATCACCGCGCCCAGCTCCATGAAGGCGGCGCTGGCCAGCGCCGCTGCGGCCGGTTCCGCCGGGAGCAGTTCTTCGGTGGCGACCAGGTCGGCTGGCCGGGTGACCGGCCCGGCGTCGGGTTCGCCGGCCACGGCCCGGGAGACCACTCGACGGACGTTGGTGTCGACCACCGGGTGCCGCTGCCCGTACGCGAAGGCAGCCACCGCCCGGGCCGTGTAGGTGCCGACTCCTGGCAGTGCGAGCAGTTGCTCCAGCCGGTCCGGCACCTGGCCGCCGTGGCGGTCCACGATCGCGATCGCGCATTCCCGCAGCCGGACGGCTCGTCGGGGGTAGCCGAGACGTCCCCACATCCGGATCGCCTCAGCTGGGGTGTCCGCCGCCAACGCTGCCGGCTCGGGCCAGCGGGCCAGCCATGCCTGCCAGGCCGGCGTCACCCGGACCACGGGCGTCTGCTGGAGCATGACCTCGCTGACCAGGATGGCCCAGGGGGTGGTCCCGGGTTCCCGCCAGGGGAGGTCGCGGGCGTGCTGTTGGAACCACCGGCTGACCAGGGTGGCGAAGTCGGGTTGAGTCATGGCGCCGTCGATGATGTCACGCGGCGCGGTCCCGCTGGATGGGCGGCTCGGGCGGGGTGTCACGGTGGCGGCCGACGGATCGGAGAGAATGCGCGGATGAACGAGCTCGCGATCACCGTCATCGGTCGGGACCGACCGGGCATCGTGGCCGATGTCGCCGAGGTGCTGGCCCGACTGGGCGCGAACCTCACCGACAGCACGATGACGCGGCTGCGGGGGCATTTCGCGATGACCCTCATCTGCACCGGGCCGGCCGCCGCCGAGGTTGAGGCCGCGTTGGTGCCGCTGGCCGCCGAGGGTCAACTGCTGGCGACGGTACGCGCGGTCACCCCGGACGGGGAGGTGCCTCCGGCGGGTGAGCCGTATGTGATGGCGGTGCACGGTTCGGACCGAATGGGCATCGTCGCCGCGATGACCCGGGTGCTGGTGGACGCGGGCGGCAATGTCACCGATCTGAGTACCCGGTTGGCTGGTTCGCTCTACGTGGTGTTGGCCGAGGTGGAGTTGCCGGCCGGTGTGGCTGACACACTCGTTGACCGGTTGCACCGGACGGCTGCCGAGTTGGGCGTGGAGGTCACGCTCCGGCCGGCGGACCCGGATCTGTTGTGACCGGCGCGGAGAGCGGAGGGCCGGCCGCCGAGGCGTACGCGGGTCTGGGTGACTGGACACCGGAGTCGCTGGTCGTGCCGGGTGAGGTGCGCGCTGTGGTGTCCGCCCCCCATCCGGTGCTGAGTCGGGCTGCCGACGAGGTCGATCCCACGGCGAAGGAGACGGTCCAGCTCGCGGCCGACCTGGTCGCAACGATGCGGGTTTCGCCGGGCTGCGTTGGGCTGGCCGCACCACAGGTGGGGGTGGGCGCTCGGGTCTTCGCGGTCGATGTGACCGGGCACCCGAAGGCGGTCACGGTGCATGGCACCTTCGTGTTGTGTAATGCCCGTGTGGTCGAGGCGACCCGGTGGAAAGCGGGCCGGGAGGGGTGCATGTCGGTGCCGGACCTGACCGGGGATGTGAAGCGGGCCAGCCGGCTGGTGGTGGAGGGTGATCTGCCGGGCACCGGCAAGCCGGTCCGGTTGGTGACCGACGGCTTCGAGGCGCGGGCGTTGCAGCACGAGATCGACCACTGCGCGGGGCTGCTCTTCCTGGATCGGGTGGCCGGTGCGCACGCCGTCTATCAGCGCAAGGTCTACCTCTGATCAGTCACATGTCCGTCCTGAGTGGACATTGGAGTACGCGTCCCGGAGTGGCTCCGGCGCGTCGCACGGCGCTGGCGGGCAGAGCGCGGCTACGGTGGAGGGCATCATGCGTCTGACGGTCGGCCCCCTGCCACCCGCCGTGTACTGGCGGCGTCGCGTCGTCGTACTTGGAGCGGGGCTTCTCTTCCTGATTGTCCTGCTCAACTCCTGCATCGGCTCGGGTAGTTCCGACGGAGATCCGAAGGCGGGGGCGACGCCGACCTCGGCGTCGACGTCCGCCGAGTCCCCCGGGGCGGACGGGTCGGTGCTGACACCGAAGACCGGTGCTCCGCCGCCGTCCGCCGAGCCGGATGCGACGCCGACCCCGAGCCCCGCGATGACCAGCAACGACCCTCAGTTGGGTGCGGCGGCCGGTTCGGTGGACGACGGCACCTGCACCGACGCGGAGATTCGTGTGGTCTCGGTGGCGAGTCCCACCTCGGTCCAGCGCGGGGCGATGGTCGACCTGCAACTCAAGATCAAAAACACGTCGGACCGGACGTGCAGCCGGAACGTCGGTGCCGATCTGCAGGAGATCTTCATCAAGTCCGGTGCCGAGAAGGTCTGGTCATCGGACACCTGCGGCAAGGTGCAGGGCTCGGACGTGCAGTCCTTCACGCCAAACTTCGAGCGCTCCTACCAGGTGGCCTGGAACGGGCGGGACACCAGCCGGTGCGACGGCAGTGGGCTGGCCGCCGGTCCGTTCCCGCCGCTCGGGGCGTACGAGGTGTTCGCCCGGGTCGGCACGAAGCTCAGCGCGCCGGTGAAGCTCACCGTCACCGGCTGAGCCGGGTCAGACGTAGCGTTCGAGGATTGACGCCTCGGCGAGCCGGGACAGCCCCTCACGGACGCCGCGAGCCCGGGCGTCACCGACCCCTTCGACGGCCTGCAGATCCTCCACGGTCGCGCCCAGCAGCCGCTGGAGGCTGCCGAAGTGCACCACCAGACGGTCGACCACCGCCACCGGCAACCGTGGCACCTTGGCCAGCAGCCGGAAGCCGCGAGGGCTGACGGCGGCGTCCAGCGCGTCGGACGCGGCCGGGTAGCCGATCGCCTTGGCCACCGACACCAGGTCGATCAGCTCGGTGGCGCCGAGCAGGTCCAGCTCGACCAGCGCCTCGTCCAGGGTGCGCGACTTGCGGCCAACCGGGAGGTAGTCCCGGATGACCAGCGTCCGGTCGGCGTCCACGCCGGCCATCAGCTCGTCGAGCTGCAGGGCGAGCAGTCGGCCGTCGGTGCCCAGCTCCACCACGTACCCGGCGATCTCGTCGGCGATCCGGCGAACCATCTCGAGTCGCTGCACCACGGCCACCGCGTCCCGCACGGTGACGAGATCCTCGATCTCCAGTGCGGAGAGCGTGCCGGAGACCTCGTCCAACCGGAGCTTGTAGCGCTCCAGGGTGGCGAGCGCCTGGTTGGCCCGGGAGAGGATCGCCGCGGAGTCGTCGAGCACGTGCCGCTGGCCGTTGACGTAGAGGCTGATGATCCGCATGGACTGGCTGACCGAGATGACCGGGTAGCCGGTCTGCCGGGCCACCCGCTCGGCGGTGCGGTGCCGGGTGCCGGACTCCTCGGTCGGGATGGACGGGTCGGGCATCAGGTGCACGGCCGCCCGGACGATCCTGGTGCCGTCGCTGGAGAGCACGACGGCGCCGTCCATCTTGCACAGCTCCCGGACCCGCGTCGCGGAGAACTCCACATCCAGCGGGAAGCCGCCGGTGCACAGGCCCTCGACGACCTTGTCGTAGCCCAGCACGATGAGCGCGCCGGTGCGGCCGCGCAGGATGCGTTCCAGACCGTCGCGCAGGGCGGTGCCGGGGGCCATCAGGGCGAGGTTGGCGCGCAGCGGATCCCCGGCGCTCCCGGTGGCTGCCGCGGTCACGCTCACGCTGATCGGGCGGGCGGGCGAGCCCACGGCGCCGGTGCGGGCCTGGGGCGGCGCGCCGGCTGGCTTGGTGGTATCGCGGTCGATCGGCACGGGCACAGTCTACGGACTGCCGTGCGGTGGGTGCTGTCGTGGTTACTGTGATGTGTCACGATGCGGCCCTTCCAACCCGTTTCCCGCTTGCGACGTGCTGTCCGGTTTCGCCGTCCTCGTCGGCACGGTGGGTCACTCGGCGGACGCGCGGGCCGCATGGTGCAGCGCCGAACGGACGTCCGTGACCTCGGTCACGCGCATCTGCTCGGGGTCGGCACCGGTGCTGGCCGGGCCGCAACCGGGCGGCACAAGGGCCACCTTGAAACCCAGCCGGGCCGCCTCGGCCAGCCGACGCGGCACCGCCCCGACCCGGCGCACCTCGCCGGTCAGCCCCACCTCGCCAATCGCCACCAGGTGCGGCGCGATGGCCAGGTTGAGCCCACCGGAGGCGACCGCCAACGCGACCGCCAGGTCGGCGGCAGGCTCCACCACCCGGATGCCGCCCACCGTGGCGGCGAAGACCTCCCGGTCGTGCAGGGTCAGCCGCTCGGTGCGCCGTTGCAGCACCGCGAGCACCATCGCCAGTCGCGCCGAGTCGAGGCCGGAGACGGTGCGGCGGGGAGAACCGGCCACCGTCGCGCCGATCAGGGCCTGCACCTCGGTGACCAGGGCCCGCCGCCCCTCCATCGCCACTGTCACGCAGGTGCCCGGGACCGGCTCCGCGTAGCGGGTCAGGAACAGCCCGGACGGGTCGGCCAGGCTGCTGATGCCGCCCTCGTGCATCTCGAAGCAGCCGACCTCGTCGGCCGCCCCGAACCGGTTCTTCACACCGCGCACCAGGCGCAGCGAGGAGTGCTTGTCGCCCTCGAAGTGCAGCACCACGTCGACCAGGTGCTCCAGCACCCGAGGCCCGGCCACCTGGCCGTCCTTGGTGACGTGCCCGACCAACACGGTGGCGATGCCCCGCTCCTTGGCGACCGAGACCAGCGCGGCGGTGACCGCGCGCACCTGGGTCACCCCACCGGGCACCCCCTCGGTGCCGGTGGTCGAGATGGTCTGCACCGAGTCGAGCACCAACAGGCCCGGCTTGACCGCGTCGAGGTGCCCGAGCACCGACGCCAGGTCACTCTCGGCCGCAAGGTAGAGCTGGTCGTGCAGGGTGCCCATCCGCTCGGCGCGCAGGCGGACCTGACTTACCGACTCTTCCCCGCTGACCACCAGCGAAGGGCTGCCGGCGCCGACCGCCCACTGCTGCGCCACGTCCAGCAGCAGGGTCGACTTGCCCACGCCGGGCTCGCCGGCGAGCAGCACCACGGCACCGGGGACCAGGCCGCCGCCGAGCACCCGGTCGAGCTCGCTCACCCCGGTGGGCACGGCGCGGGCCGGGGCGGCGCTGATGGTGGCGATCGGCCGGGCCGGCTCGGACGGTAGCCGGGAGCTGACCACCCGACCCGCCACGGTCGGGCCGGTCACCGTGCTCTCGACCACCGCGCCCCACTCGCCGCACTCCGGGCAGCGCCCCACCCACTTGGGCGGCTGGTGCCCACAGGCGTCGCACTCGTAGGCCGGGCGCGGCTCGCGGGCGGCGGACCGGCCACGGGCGGCGCCGGCTGTGGCGCCACGCGAAGGGGTCGATCGGGAGGTGGTCACATCAGGACGCTAGCCCTCTCGTACGACGAAAACACCCCGGCGTGGTGGTCACCACGCCGGGGCGTCCGTCGATACGGAGGTCGGGTCACTCGTGGGTCGTGCCGCCCTCGTCGCCCTCGTAGCCGCCCTCGCGCTCGATGATCGGCGAGGGAGGCGCCGCCGGGGTGAGCGGCACCGCGATCGGCGCCTGGCCGGTCACCGTGTTGCCGTTGCCGAAGTCGAAGGTCACCGAGACGTTCTGACCGGAGCGCAGCGCCTCGGTCAGGCCGATCAGCCGGAGCTGCGAGGTGGCCTCGGAGTTGAACTGGATGTAGCTCAGCGGAGCAAGCTCGATCCGGGCCAGCTGACCGGGTGCGGCCGGGCTGGCCGAACCCGACGCCCGCGCCGACTCCGGGGCGGACGGGGTGGCCGAGGACGACCCGGTCTCGGACGGGGTCGCCGTCGGGCGGGCCGAGCCGGACTCGGAGGTCGACGGGCTCGGCGAGCCGGACGGGGACTGGCTGGCGGGGGCGGACTCCGAGGCGGACGCCGACGGGCTCGCCGAGCCGCCGCTGATCCGCACGTCGCGAGCGCTCTCGGTGGTGACGGTGACGGTGACCGTCTGCTTGGAGTCGTTGTAGATCACGGCGCTCAGCGGGGCGTCCTGCCCGGCTCGGTAGCCCTCGGTGCCCGGGTAGTCCACCAGGAGACCACGCACAGAGAAGGATCCGTTGCTGGTCGTGAGGCTGACGCCCTGGACCGACGGCTCCTTCAACGCGGTCTCGGCGATCTGACCGGTGCCGCAGCCGGACGCCAGCAGGCCGGTCGCCGCGATCCCGGACAGCAACAGGGCCGCCCGCCGGGATCCCCTGATCGAGCGCGTCACGTCGGTCCTCCTCGTCACAATCCCCACCCGGGCCGCACGCCGGGCACGGTGGCCATACCCGCGCAGACCGCGCTCCAGGGTAGTTGGGGCTGATCGAGGCCCGCACGCGGACCCGGCAATGCCACCTACCCGGGTGCCGTTCACACCACCCGACCGCTCGCCACCAGCAGGACCACGTCGATCAGGGCCACCAGCATCACCGCCCGGAAGGCCGCCACCGGCCGCCGGCCGGCCCGGACCGCCGAGCGTCCGGCGTACCAGCTCAGCGGTGGGACCACGGCGGCCGTGCCGACCGCCGCCAACCCGATCGCCGACGGCGGCCCGGGCGGCCCGAGGACCAGGGCGGCGGTCGCCGCGAGGAGCAGCCCGGCGGCCGCCGCCCGGCTCCCGGCGGCACCCAGCCGATGCGGCAGGCCGCGCACCCCGGTCCGCGCGTCGTCGGCCAGGTCGGGCAGCACGTTGGCGAAGTGCGCGCCGGCACCCAGGCACGCCGCGGCCGCCAACAACCAGACCGGCGGGGTGGGCTGACCGGGCAGCGCCAGCACCACGAAGGCGGGTAACGCACCGAAGGAGACGGCGTACGGCAGCACCGAGAGCGCGGTGGCCTTGAGCGGCCAGTCGTAGAGCAGCGCGGAGACCAGGGCGACGGTCAGCCAGAACGCCGCCGTCGGGTTCGTGGTGAGCGCCAGCAGCGGACAGGCCACCGCGGCCACCGTCGCGGCCCAGGCCGTGGTGCGCCGACCGACCGCGCCGGCGGCGACCGGTTTGTCGGTACGCCCCACAGTGGCGTCCCGCTCGGCGTCCAGCGCGTCGTTGGTCCAGCCGACGGCGAGCTGGCTGGCCAGCACGGCGAGCACCACCGAGACGATTCCCGACGGCCGATGGCCCACTCCCCACGCCAGCAGACCGGCCACCGTGGTCACCGCTGCGGCCGGTTCTGGATGGCTCGCTCTGACCAGCCCTAACACCCTCGACGACATAAGGGAAGTCTGGTCGTTACCGAGCAGTCGTGCCACGCTCGGAGCCATGCGAGACGTGGCTGCGGCCGCGGCGTCCACCGGCCCCCGGGTCCTGCCGCGAAACGACCCGCGCCAGTACGACGACCTGGCCGGTGAGTGGTGGCGGCCGGATGGCGCGTTCGCGATGCTGCACTGGCTGGCTGCCGCCCGCGCGGCGCTGGTGCCACCGTCCACCCGCCCCGACGCGTTGCTCGTCGATCTGGGTTGCGGCGCTGGTCTGCTCGCGCCGCACCTGGCCGGCAAGGGCTACCGCCACGTCGGGGTGGATGTGACCCGCTCGGCGCTGGTCCAGGCAGCCGAGCACGGTGTGTGCGTCGTCCAGGGCGACGCGACCGCGGTTCCACTCCCGGACGGCTGCGCCGACGTCGTCTCGGCGGGCGAGTTGCTGGAGCACGTGCCGGCCTGGCCGCGGGTGGTGGCCGAGGCGTGCCGGCTGCTGCGCCCGGGTGGCCTGCTGGTGCTGGACACCCTGAACGACACCGCGATGGCCCGGCTCGTCGCGGTACGGATCGCCGAACGGCTGCCGACGGTGCCGCGGGGCATCCACGACCCACGGTTGTTCGTGGATGCTCGGGCGCTGGTGGCCGAATGCGCGCGGCACGGCGTCGATCTCCGGCTGCGCGGCATCCGCCCGCAGGTTGGCGGCCTGGTCGCCTGGCTGCTGCGGCGAGCCCGCGCGGCCCGCACGGGTGTGACGTCGACCGGCCGCGTGCCACGCATCGTGCCGACGCGTTCCACCGCCGTGCTCTACCAGGGCCGGGGGGTCCGAAGCGGATAGTCGGGCCGTGCCGGGGTACGGCAATCCGAGGAGGAGGCGATATGACGGTGCACGCGCTTGAAGCGGCCCGCCGGTTGGCGCCGCGTTTCGCCGCACGGGCGGCGGAGCACGACCGGGACGGTTCCTTTCCGGTGGACGACTTCCGTGACCTGCGGGAGGCTGGCCTGTTCGGGTTGATGGTGCCCCGCGCGTTGGGAGGCCTGGAAGCCTCCTTCGCCGAATACACCGCGGTGGCAACTGAGCTGGCCCGGGGCAACGGCGCGACCGCCCTGGTGTTCAACATGCACGCCTCGGTGACCGGCGCGTTGGGTGCGGTCACCGAGGAGTTGGCGGAGGCGCTGGGCGTACCGGACGAGGCGCTGGCCGCCCGGGACCGCCTGCTCACCGACGCCGCGCAGGGTTCCTGGTACGCGGTCGCGATGAGCGAGCGTGGTGCCGGCGCCCGGTTGTCCCAGTTGAGCACAGTCTACGAGGCGACCGACGAGGGATGGCATCTCAAGGGCAGCAAGACCTTCTGTTCCGGTGCCGGGCACGCGGACGGCTACCTGGTGGCGGCGCGCAGCGCCGCCGACCAGTCGGTGGTCTCGCAGTTCCTGGTGCCGGCCGGCGACGGCCTGACCGTGGAGCCGACCTGGGACTCGCTCGGTATGCGCGCCACCTCCTCACACGACCTGCATCTGGACGTCACGGTGCCCGCCGGTCGACTGCTCGGCGGGGTCGAGGGTCTGGCGTTGGTGGTCGCCCAGCTGATGCCGCACTGGCTGGTGGCGAGTTACGCGGCTGTCTACGTGGGGGTCGCCCGGGCGGCGATCGACGCGGCGGCCGAGCATCTCAATGCGCGCAAGCTGGCCGGTCTGCCGGCGGTGCGTGCCCGGCTGGGTCGGGCGGACGCGGCGACGGCGGCCGCGCAACTGGTGGTCGCCGAGGCGGCCCGTCGGGTGGACGAGGCGCCGGGCGACGAGGAGACCAACCGCTGGGTGTGGCGGGCGAAGCTGCTCGCCGGCACCACTGCCGCCGAGGTGGCGGCGTCGGTGCTGGAGGCGGCGGGGACCTCGGCGACCCGCCGTGGTCATCCGTTGGAGCGGCTCTACCGGGACGCCCGCTGCGGCTCGCTGCACCCGGCCACGTCGGATGTCTGCGCCGACTGGCTCGGCATTGCCGCGCTGGGAGGCGATCCGGATCGCGACGCATCGGCACCGCGTTGGTGAGCGGGTCGTGCGGGACTCGCGCGGGAGGTACGCCGGCCGAGGTGGCTGGTGGGTCGGCCAGGGGGAGGACAGCGTCTGACGAGAGGTGGGGATCGTGTCCATACCAGTGATCGCAGGGCTCGGGACTGCACAGCCGCCGTCCGCTTTGCAGGGCGAGTTGTGGGAGGGCTTCTTCTCTCGGCATTTCTCCGGCACCACCCGGGCGTTGGCCCAGCGGATCTTCGCGAACTCGGGGGTGACCCGGCGGCAGGCCGCGGTCAACCCCCTGTTGGAGGACGTCTCGGACTGGCCGACCGAGCGCCGGATGCGCCGGTATCAGGTGGAGGCCCTGCCACTGGGCAAGGAGGCGGTGGGTCGGGCGTTGACGGCCGCCGGGCTGGGCGCTGGCGACATCGGGCTGTTCATCGTCTGCTCGTGCACCGGGTACGCCACCCCCGGCCTGGACATCCTGCTCGCCCGGGATCTCGGTATGGCTGCGGACACCCAGCGGATGTTCATCGGCCACATGGGCTGTTACGCGGCGCTGCCCGGACTCGGGGCGGCGAGTGACTTCGTGACCGCGCGGGGACGGCCGGCGCTGCTGCTCTGTGCGGAGCTGACCAGCCTGCACATCCAGCCGTCCAGCGCCCGGGTGGACACCCAGCAGATCGTCTCCCACGCGCTCTTCTCGGACGCCGCGGTCGCCGCCGTGGTCGTGCCGGGTGGCCCGGGGTACGTGTTACGCGAGGTCACCGCCGTCACCGACACCTCGACCGCCGACCACATGACCTGGGACGTCACCGACGCGGGCTTCCGGATGGGGTTGTCACCGAAGGTGCCGCAGGTGCTCTCGAGGCATGTCCTCGGGTTGGTGGACGACCTGCTGGCGCGGCACGGGGTCAGCCGCTCCGAGGTGGATGGTTGGGCGGTGCACCCGGGCGGGCCGCGGATCCTCAACGTGGTGGAGCGGGAGTTGGCCCTTCCTCCGCAGGGGTTGGTGGCGTCCCGGGCGACGCTCGACGAGCATGGCAACTGCTCGTCGCCGACCGTGCTGCTGATCCTGGACCGGCTGGCCCGTTCGACACCGGCGGCTCGACGCGTCGTCATGCTGGCGTTCGGCCCCGGTCTCACCCTCTACGCCGCGCTGCTCGATCGACAGGACTGAACGTCCGGCCGGTACGCTCAGCGGATGGATCCAACGGCGGACGATCGGCTGCGGTCGGTGGTGTTGTTCGGCGCTGCGGTGGCCGTCCTGGCGGTCGGCGGCTGGTGGTGGCAGGCCGCCGCCCCCACCCCGGCGGCCAGTTCGGCTCGTCCGCCAGTGGCCTCGCCGAGCGCCGAGCCGAGCGTCAGCGCACCGCTGGAACGTGCCCTGGCATTGTCGGAGCCCGATGCGTCGGTGACCTTTCGAGTGGACCCCGAGACGGGCGAGGTCACCGAGGTCAAACGCCCCACGACGAGTCTGCCCCTTGGCACCGGCGACGTTCCGGGTGAGCTGCCCGTGTTCGAAGGGACGATCTGGCGGCAGCAGGGGGAGCTCCTCCCCGGTCAGGACGTGACCAGGCAGTCGGCCAACGACGGCGGACGCTACCAGCTTCAATACCGGTGCACGAGGCCCGGCGCGATGATGGTGACGAGCACCGGGGCCGAGATACTCGGCCCGGCACGCATCGATTGCGACGGCGCAACGACCCTCGCTGAGGTGGCGCCCACCGGCGGGCCGATCCGGGTGTCCCTGTCGGCCGTGGGCGACAAGCCCGTCGACGCTGAGGCGCAACTCTTCGCGGCGCCCTGAGCCTGAGCCCAATGCCCCGACGTCCGTATCCCCGGATCCCGCACCGGCCCCGTCGGCTGGGCAACCAGCGGCGCCAGCAGGCCGCCGAGATCAAGATCAACTCAACATCGCCGACGTGGCGGCATCCACGTGTCGGGAAACCACCACATCGCCGACACGGAGTCGATCTACCGCGGGCCTCGTCAGGTCAGGCGGTGAGGGCGGTCAGGTCCTGTCGGTACGTGTCGACCGACCCCAGGTCGGGCAGCACCCGGGTGACCGTTCCGCTGCGGTCGACCAGCAGCGCGGTCAGGCCGCCTGGGCGGGCCGGCTGGCCCAGGAACGAGCGCAGCCCGCCGGCGGGGTCGGCCAGCGCCCGGACCTGCCGCTGGTTGGCCGGTGCGGCCGGGACCGTCCGGCTGCCGGTGACGGTGACCACGGAGACGCCGGCGGGCGCGACCGCCAGGGCCTCGGCCACCCGGTCCGGGCACGGGCAGCCGTCCACCAGGATGATCATGGCGGGCAGCAGGCCGCGCAGTGGCACCGGCGCATTGCTCGCGTCGACCAGGTCCAGTGCGGGCAGTGCCCGCCCGGTGAGGGTCGCGGGTGGCGAGTAGGGGGCCGGGGTAGGTCGGTCGTTGCCCCGGTTGGCCCGTGGCCAGGTGACCACGAGTAGGCCGGCCAGCGTGGTGAGGACCGCCACCAGCAGGACCAGCAGCGGCAGGCCCAGAGCCCGCGGGCCGCCGGACAGCCCGGCGGCCCGGCGCAGCTCGCGGCGGATCTGGGCGGCCTCGGCGGCAAGCGCGGAGGCGTCGTCGGGGACCACCACCCGGCCCCATTCGGGCGGCAGGCCAGGCAGGCCGTCGGCCGGCCCGTGGCCCTCTGCATCAGGCTTGCCCATCGGACCTCCTGAAGGTCTCGAGAGCGGAGTGCGGCTCGGTCTCCAGGGTCCCGCACCAGGGGCACCTCGCGCTACACCTGGGCGCAGTCCCGCCGGGCGGGATACCATAGGAGGAGCGCATAGCCCTTGATCTCGACGTTCTGTTCACCCGTGCCGGGCAGTCATCCGCACGTTACGGAGCGTGTTTGAACCATTGGTTTGACCGCCTGTCAAGCTGAAGCAAGACCTCTCACAGGGCCCCTGAGCTGCGCCAACGGTCAGGACATCGGTGAGACATCGCTGCCTGACCGTGTTACCCTAGACACAGCGAAAGGGGTTTCGAACCTATGGTTTTCAGTGTCGGCGAGACCGTTGTTTACCCCCACCACGGGGCCGCACTCATCGAGGCAATCGAGACTCGGGTCATCAAGGGCGAGCCTAAGCAATACCTCGTCCTGAGGGTCGCGCAGGGTGACCTGACGGTCCGGGTGCCCGCCGAGAACGCCGAGATCGTGGGTGTTCGCGAGGTGGTCGGCGAAGAGGGCCTCGGTAAGGTCTTCGACGTTCTGCGGGCTCCGCACACCGAGGAGCCGACCAACTGGTCGCGGCGTTACAAGGCCAACCTGGAAAAGCTGGCCTCCGGAAACCCGTTGAAGGTCGCCGAGGTCGTGCGTGACCTGTGGCGCCGGGAGCGGGAGCGGGGCCTTTCCGCAGGCGAGAAGCGGATGCTTGCCAAGGCCCGGGACATTCTCGTCGGCGAGGTTGCGCTGGCTGAGAAGAGCACCAAGGACGAGGCGGAGACGCTGCTCGACAAGGTCCTCACCGAGGCCTAGTCCGTACAGCATCGTCGTACCCGATTCGTAGCAGAGAAACCACCGAGGACCGCGACGTGACCGCGCAGCTCAATCCGCGCGGTGACGTCGCGGTCCTCGTGCCTGCGGCGGGTGCTGGTGTACGGCTCGGCCCCGGCCGCCCCAAGGCGCTGCGCCTGCTCGCCGGTGAACCGCTGCTGGTGCACGCCGTGCGTCGACTTGCCGCCGCACCGTCGGTGCACACGATCGTGGTGGCCGCGCCGGCCGCCGAGGTGACGGCCGTCCGCGAGCTGCTGGCTCCGATCGCGCCGGTGATCGTGGTGGCAGGCGGTGCGGAACGGCAGGCGTCGGTGGCCGCCGCGTTGGCTGCGGTGCCCGACGGTCCGACGATCGTGCTGGTGCATGACGCCGCCCGCGCGCTCACCCCTCCCGAGCTCGTCGAATCCGTCGCGGCGGCGGTCCGCGACGGGCGTGACGCGGTGATCCCGGTTCTGCCGGTCGTCGACACGATCAAGGAGGTCGGCGCCGGCGAGGTGGTGCTCGGCACCGTCGACCGTTCCGCTCTGCGCGCGGTGCAGACCCCGCAGGGTTTCCGCCGGGCCGTCCTCAGCGCCGCGCACGCCGTCGCCGGCGACCCCCTCACCGACGACGCCGGGCTGGTCGAGAAGCAGGGTGTCACGGTGAGCTGCGTGCCGGGCTCGGAGTACGCCCTGAAAATCACCCGACCGTTCGACCTGGCCCTGGCGGAGCACCTGCTCGCCGCCTTCGATTGACGCGTACCCTCTGCTCATGATCGTTCCCCGGGTGGCCATCGGCACCGACGTGCACGCGTTCGAGCCCGGCCGGCCGTGCTGGGTCGCGGGCCTGCTCTGGCCCGACCAGGACGGCCTCGCCGGTCACTCGGACGCCGATGTGGCCGCGCACGCCGCCTGCAACGCGCTGCTCTCCGCCGCCGGGCTCGGTGATCTCGGCGCCGCCTTCGGGGTGGGCGAGCCGGAGTGGGCTGGCGCGTCCGGGCTGGCTCTGCTGACCGAGACGGCCCGCCGGGTGCGTGCCGCTGGCCTGGAGATCGGCAACGTGTCCGTGCAGGTCGTCGGCAACCGACCCAAGATCGGCCGCCGCCGGGCGGAGGCCCAGGAGGTGCTGTCTGCCGCCGTCGGCGCCCCGGTCACCGTCTCCGCCGCGACCACGGACGGGCTCGGCTTCACCGGCCGGGAGGAAGGCTTGGCGGGCGTCGCGGTGGCCCTGGTGTACGACGCGTCGGCCGCCTAGGCTCGCCGCGATGTCCAGCGACCCCGCCCCCGACCAGTCCGCCGCCGACGGCTACGTCCAGCGGGCCCAACTCCTGGCCGAGCTCGGCCGCTACGACGAGGCGGCCGGGGAGCTGACCTACGGGCTGGCCCTGCAGCCGGAGGACGTGGACGCCCTCACCATGCTGGCCCGGGTGCACCTGGCCGCCGACCGTCCGGCCGAGGCGCTCACCGCTGCGGACACGGCCGTCGCGGCCGCACCGGAGGCCCTCCCGCCGCTGGTCGCCAGGGGCATGGCGTTGTCCGACCTGGAGCGCTACTCCGAGTCGGCCGCCACCGCCGACCGGATCCTGGCCCTGGGCCCGGCCGACGCGTACGCCCAGCGAAGCGCGGCCGCGATCCTGGCCGGCGCCCGCAACGGTCAGCCGGCGCTGAACGCGGCCTGGCGTGGGGTCGAACTGGCCCCGGAGGAGCCACAGGCGCACCTGGTGCTCAGCCTGGTCGCCGCCCGACTGGACCTGTTCGACCTGGCCGAGCGGGCCTACCGGGAGGCGTTGCGGCTCGACCCGCGCATCGCCGAGGCCGGGCACGATGTGGGTGTCATGCGACTGGAGCAGCGCCGCTGGTCGGTGGCGTTGGAACACGTCGCCGAGGCTGTGACGATCACCCCGAGCCGAATCGACTCGCCGCGGACCCTCGCGCACGGCCTGCACCGCCTGGTGCTCTACGGCGCGGGTTGGACGCTGGTGGCGGCGGTGCTCGTGGCGTTCGCGGCCTCGGCGAACGGCGGGTTCTCCCGCATCCTGGCGGTGCTCGCCGCGCTCACCGGCGGGATCGTCGTCTGGCAGCTCGCGGCCCGGCTGCCGGGGCTGACCCGGACCGTCCTGCCCGCCATGCTGCACTCGGACCGGGCGATGGCGCTGGCGATCTACGCGGTGGCCTCCGCGCCGCTGCTGCTGCTGGTGTACGCGGTGGCCGGCTCCCCGTGGCCCCTGGTGCTGGCCATCGCGGTGACAGCGGTAGCCGAGTTAGCCGTCTTCACCAGAACCGCAATGCGCTGACCAACCACAAAGGTCACCAACCTCCGGCGTGACCAGTAAAGATCACCAGCGTCGCTCAGCCCGACCAGGTCAGGTTTTCGCCGGAGCCCGACCCGCGCAGGGATCAAGCCTGACCGCCCGGAGCGGGTCGGGCTCCGGCGAAAACCCCAGGGCGACTAAGCAGAACGCGCCCAGGTCCAGGCGTACCCCTCGTCCTCACATGCGCTGGCGGCGTCGCAGAGATCCAGGGGGCGGAACGTGTCGACCATGACGGCCAGCTCGTCGAAGTAGTCCGCACCGATCGAACGCTCGGCGGCACCCGGCTGGGGGCCGTGGGTGAAACCGGACGGGTGCAGCGAGATCGAGCCCTGTTCGATGCCGGAGCCGCGCCGGGCCTCGTAGTTGCCCCCGGTGTAGAAGAGCATCTCGTCGGAGTCGACGTTGTGGTGGTTGTACGGCACCGGGATCGACTCCGGGTGGTAGTCGACCTTGCGGGGCACGAACGAGCAGATGACGAAGTTGGGACCCTGGAAGGTCTGGTGCACCGGCGGAGGCTGGTGGATGCGGCCGGTGATCGGCTCGAAGTCGTGGATGGAGAACGCCCACGGGTAGAGGTGACCGTCCCAGCCGACCACGTCGAACGGGTGGTTGGCGTAGACGTAGCGGGTCCATCCACGGCGGTGGCGGACCAGCACCTCGACCTCCTCGTCGTCGACGAGCAGCGGGGCGTCGGGGCCGCGGACGTCGCGCTCGCAGTACGGCGAGTGCTCCAGGAACTGGCCGCGGACCGAGAGGTAGCGCTTGGGTGGGCCGATGTGCCCGGACGCCTCGACGGTGAGCAGCCGGACGGGCTGGTCGCCGGTGGGCACCAGTCGGTGGATGGTCGAGGTGGGGATGATGACGTAGTCGCCGGCGACCGCGTCGAGCATCCCGAACGGGGACTCGACGCGCAGGGTGCCCGACTCGACGTACAGGCAGTGGTCGCCGGTCGCGTCGCGGAACAGCGGGGAGGGCTGGTCCGCGAGCACGTACCCGATCCGGACGTCGTCGTTGGCGAGCAGGTACTGCCGACCGAGGATGGGGTCGACGCCGCCGGTGTCCAGTTTGTGGGTGCGCAGGTGGCGGGGCTTGAGCGGCAGGTTCGGTGCCCGGGTGAACGCGGGTGGGGTGAACTCGTCGGCGGCCAGGATCGCCGTGGGCGCGTGCCGGTGGTAGAGCAGGGACGAGTCGGAGGAGAACCCCTCCTGGCCCATCAGCTCCTCGGCGTAGAGGCGCCCGTCGGGCTGACGGAACTGGGTGTGGCGCTTGCGCGGCACCTCGCCGACGCTGCGGTAATACGGCATCTCGCCTCCCGATTTGTCCCGTCCACCGGCCAGGTGTGTCCGATAATCGGACGCTGTTGTCCGTTCCTCGTAGCGTCCCGTACATTCTTGTTCCGTGTCAACGCAGGTGCCCGCCCTCCTCGACGGCCTGGTGGACGACGCCGCCGTCTTCCCACCCGGCAGCGCCGCGCTGCCCGACGCCCTGACCGCCCACCGCCGGCACCGCACCGCCTGGTACGCCGACCTCGTCGGCCCGCTGCTGGTCCCGGCCTCGACCGTGGCGCGCGGCGACCTGAGTGGTCTCGTCGACCCCGGTACGGGCCTGGTGGTCGGCGTGATCGGTGACACCGGGATCGGGCACCTGCCTTTCGCGCTGTCGTTCCTGGCCCCGGACGGCGTCACCGCCCGCCAGGTCGAGGTGGCCGTCGCCAAGCGGGGCGAGGACCCGCTGCCCGGCGTCGCCGAACTGGTGCGACTGACCGGTGCCATGCCGGACGTCGAGGCCGTCTACGCCGAGCTGCCGCTGACCTTCGGGCTGATGGGCGCGCTGGACGCCTTGGCCGCCGCCCGCGACGACGGGGTGCCGATCGCGGCCAAGTTCCGCACCGGCGGCCTGGCCGCCGAGCTGTTCCCCACGCCGGCCGAGTTGGCCGCGGTCATCTGCGCGTGCCGCGACCGTGGCCTGCCGTTCAAGCTCACCGCCGGGCTGCACCAGGCCGTCCGACACCTGGACCCGGAGACCGGGTTCACCCACCACGGCTACGCCAACGTGCTGGCTGCGACCCTGGCAGCCGCTGATGGTGAGAGTGCGGGGGCGGTCACCGAGCTGCTGACCGTGGTCGACCCGCGCCCTCTGGTGGAGCGCGCGACGGCACGACTGACCGAACCCCGCCCACTGTGGGTCGGCTTCGGCTCGTGCAGCATCCTGGAACCACTTACCGATCTGATCCGGCTTGGGCTGGTGAACGGGGGCTACGACGCATGACCTGGGTGACCGGCGCCGACGGTTCGCCGTACGGGGTGACGAACCTGCCGTACGGGGTGTTCCGGACCGACGGGGGGCAGCCACGGATCGGCGTACGGATCGGATCCTGGGTCTTCGACCTGGCTGCGGCCGAGGCCGCGGAGCTGGTGCTGGCCGCGGGTGCGCTGTGCCGACCCACCCTCAACGAGTTCATGGCGCTCGGTCGTCCGCAGTGGACGGCGGTACGGCAGCGGATCATTGAGCTGCTGACCGACCCGGCGCACCGGGCCGCGGTGGAGCCGATGCTGGTGCCCCTCGACGACGTGGAACTGCTGCTCCCGATCGAGGTCGCCGACTACGTCGACTTCTACTCGTCCGAGCACCACGCGTCCAACGTCGGGCAGATCTTCCGCCCCGGCCAGCCGCCGCTGCTGCCCAACTGGAAGCACCTGCCGATCGGCTACCACGGGCGGGCCGGCACGGTGGTCGTCTCCGGCACACCGGTGGTCCGGCCGACCGGGCAGCGCGCGTCCGCCGAGGGCCCGGTCACCGGCCCGTCGGTACGCCTCGACATCGAGGCCGAGGTCGGCTTCGTGGTGGGCGTACCCAGTGCGTTGGGCGACCGGGTGTCCGTCGACGACTTCGCCGACCACGTCTTCGGGGTGGTGCTGGTCAACGACTGGTCCGCCCGGGACATCCAGGCCTGGGAGTACCAGCCACTCGGCCCGTTCCTCGGCAAGTCGTTCGCTACCTCGGTGTCGGCCTGGGTCACGCCGCTGGACGCGCTCAGCGACGCCTTCGTGCCAGCCCCCGACCAGGACCCACCGGTCGCCGGCTACCTGCATGCCGTGCCGCACCTCGGCCTGGACCTCCGCCTGGCGGTCGAGTGGAACGGCGAGCAGGTGAGCGAGCCGCCGTTCGCCACCATGTACTGGACCCCCGCGCAGCAGTTGGCGCACCTCACCGTCAACGGCGCGTCACTGCGCACCGGCGACCTGTACGCCTCCGGCACCGTCTCCGGCCCGGACCGATCGCAGGTGGGCTCGTTCCTGGAACTGACCTGGGGCGGGGCGGAGCCGGTCAAGGTCGGCGAGGAGAGCCGCACCTTCCTCGCCGACGGAGACACGGTGACGATCACCGCCACCGCGCCCGGCCCGGACGGCACCACCATCGCCCTGGGCCAGGTCACCGGCACGATTCGTCCAGCTCGCTGAGCGGGAACGTTCCAGCCGTCTCGTCCGTGGGACTCGTGATCGCACCCGCTGTGCGATCATCCGCCCTGGTTAACCCGTTGATCGTCCGGATTCGTCGCCTCGCCGCGCGATCCGGGTCGGGCCGTACCCGGCTGCCAGCGGTGGGGCATCCCATCGCACACGGAGGTAACGATGATGCACGATCTCACGGGCGCGGTCTGGCGTACCAGTAGCCGCTCGAACGACCAGGGGCTCTGCGTGGAGGTAGCCGACAACCTGGCCGATGTCCACGGTCTGGTCGCGATCCGCGACTCGAAGGATCAGGCCGGCCCCACACTCGCGGTCAGCCCGCCTGGGTGGACAGCGTTCATCGGCGCGATTCAGGTCGGTCGCTTCGAACGCTGACCGATGCTCCGGCTTCGGTCGACGACGACCGGTGCCGAGCAGCCACCTGATCGGACAAAGCGGCCTCCGGGGGTGGAAATTCCGTCCCGGAGGCCCCGTCCGGCCCTTACTCCGCGTACCGTCGGGGACACGGGGAGGGTGGCATGTCGACGGTGGCGGTTACCAGGTTCATCGAGGCGCACGCTGTCGATGTCTGGCGTCTGTTGACCGACCTGCCCGGCCGTGCGGCCCGGCTCACCGCGGCCGGCCCGATCGAGGTGCTCACCCCGGGTCCGTTCGGGCCGGGCACCGCCTGGCGTGAGGAGCGTGCCCAGCCGGGCGGCGGCACACTGACCGAAGAGTTCCTCGTGGTGGAGACACTCGCCCCACACCGGCTGGTGCTCTGTTCCTCCGGTGCCGGCGTGGATTACCGGATCACCTGGAGTCTGCGGCCGGTCCGCCGTCGCCGTCGCGGTTGCACGGCGGTCACCGTCACCCAGGAGGCGGTGCCGACCGCTCCGTACGGCCGGGTGGTGGCGCTGCTGCTCGGTGGCCTCGCCGCGCGGGCGGTCGAGGTGGCACTCCGGCGTGACCTCGCCGACCTGGCCGTGGCGGCCGGTGCCACCGGCTCCGTCGAAGCCGCCTGACCGCGAGCCGGTCACCCCCGCGCCGAGCCCGACCGTGACCGCCGCGACCTGGGCGGGGTTCGGCCGGTGCCGCTGGGTAGGGTGCCGGGCGGAGGTGCGGCATGGGGATCCCGAGGGGCCGGCGAAGGCTCGCGATGGCGGTCGCGGCGCTGCTCGCGACCGTGGCCGTCGTGGTCATCGTCTACCGGGTGCTCGCGCCGGCCGAGGTGAGCACGGTGGCCCGGGGCGCTTATCCGGCCGCGGCCCGACCGGCCGCCGGTGTGGTCGGTCGACTGCCGGTCGCCCCGTTGATCGTGGACGGGAGGCTGCGGGTGTACGCCGCGCACCGCCAGGTCTATGCCGACCAGCCGGTCGACGGGCGGTACCGGAACAGCCCGTTCTGGTCGTACCGACGCTGGCCGGCGGAGTTGACCGGGGTGGTGGCCAGCGGCAGCGTCGTGGTCAGCCGTTGGTCCGACGGTCAACTTGTCGCGCTCGACGCGCCGACCGGCCGGGTGCGCTGGAAGACCGACGGCCCGAAGCCCGGCGGGAGTGCGGCGCTGGTGCGGCGTACCGGTGCGGCCACCGTCTGGGACCCGCGCGGGCTGCACCTCACCGACCTTCCGGACGGCCGCACGGTGGTGGTGGTCAGCGGAGACGCCCAGGCGCGCGGGGTCGAGTTGAGCGCCGGTCGGGAACTGTGGCGGGCCGATCTGCCCGGCGGTTGCCGCACCGACGTCGGCACCACGGCTTCCGGGCAACTGGTCGGTCTGGACGCCTGCGCCGGGCCGGCGACTCTCGAGTTCCGGGACGCGGCGACCGGTGCGGTGCGCGAACGCTGGCGACCGCCGGGTGGTCCGGACGAGTTGGTGGTGACTCCGCTCGGTTGTCGTACCGGCCGGTCGTCCTGCTCGGCTCTGCGCACCGCTGGGCCGGGCGACGCGGGCGGCCGGGGTTGGCTGCTGGACGCCGGGGAGCCGGTGGCTGCCCCCGCGCTGGATCCCGCCGGCGCCCTCGTGGTCGGTGCACAGGTCGTCGTGGTGCTCGACGGGGTGGCGGTGGGTCGGTCGGCGCGTACCGGCACCGAGCTGTGGCGGTCCGCGGACCTGGGTACGGCACGGCTTCTGGCCGCGCAGCCCGGCCGGGTGCATCTGCTGACCGAGGCGAACGACCTGGTGACGCTGGACCCGGCGACCGGTACGCAACTGTCCCGCTTCCCGCTCAAGGTCGGACGAGATGGGACGGGCTGGGCGCCCGGGGCCGTGGCAGCCGAGGGCGGCTACGTCGCGGTGGAACGGCTCCGCCGGCCGGTGGACCCGGACGCCGACGACGAGCGCTACTACCTGACGCCAGAGGCGGTGATCCTGGCTGCCACCTGATCGTGGCGTCTCTGGCACCCGGACAGTTGAACCGTCCATTCCCTTTGTCCGTAAAGGGTATGTTTTTCACGGTTCAGGTTTCCGTTGGGAAGGGGTCGGCGCATGGGCAGGACAGCAGCTAACTACCTCGTGGGTGGCGCACTAGCCGCCGCGAGCCTCGCGCTGGCGGTACCGCCGGTGCTTGCCGCGGATCCCGCGTCGGCGCGGGGGTTCAGCGCCGTCCGGGCCGCACCGTCGGCGGACACCGGCGTCACCTTCGAGATCCTGCCCGCGCCGACGCTCACGCCGACGCAACCCGCGCCACCCACCCCCACACCCACACAGCCCGCGCCACCCACGCCCACGCCAACGGAAACCACGCCGGCACCACCCCAACCCTCGCCCAGTCATGGTGGCGAGCTGCCGGTCACCGGTCCCGGTGGATCGACGCTGGTGCTCACCGGACTGGGTGTGACCCTGCTGGTCGTCGGTGGGCTCGCCGCGCGCCGCAGGCGGCCGGTCTGACGTGCCGCCGCCGGCGGCTGGTAGAGCCCGCCGCCGGCGGCCGATCTGCTGTGCGACCGCCGGCGTGTGTCAACGTCCGACGGGAATCCGCTCCCGTGGGGCGTCGGTGGGGGGTCGGGGGGACTGCCGCCGGGATCGGCGGACCAGCACCGCGAGGCCGGTGAGAAGCAGCAGGCCCGCGATGGCCGCCCCCACGGTCCAGACGGACGTCATCCGGGAGATGACGCTGCCCCGCTCTCCGACCTGGCCCGCGTCGGGGAACTGGATCTGCGCGGTGATGCTGCGCTTCACCATCCCGCTCTCCAGGTTCACCTCGATCTTCCAGGGCCCGTTCGGCAACTCGGCTGGTAGCCGTGCGATGACCTGCCCGGAGCCACCCGGCGGTAGCGTGACGCCCTGCGCCACCGGGAACGGGCCGGCACGGCTGTCGGCCGGTCCGTCGGTCAGGGCGACCGAGCCGGTCAGGTCGATGGCACGACCGCCGGTGTTGGTGACCTGGGCGGTCACCGTGGGCACCCCCTCCGGGCCGCGGGCCGGGCGAAGCTCACCGATCGAGAAGTCGGAGACTGGTTCGCCACCGGGTCCGATGTCGAGGTACATCCGGACGCCGACCCGGTGGATCTGGGTGACCTCCCCGCCCTCTCGGGGCGCGGACGTGGCGGACGCCCAGATCACCCCGTACCGCTCGCCGCGCGAGGCGGGCGGCGGCACCGTGACGGTCGCCAGGACTCGGGCCTCGCCCCACGGCTCGACCTCGACAGCCGACTTGTCGAGGGTGATCCATGAGGTCAGCTCGTTGGCCGCACGACCCTCGCCGAACTTGAACCCCGAACCCTCGACGGTCGCCGCCGCCGGATACACGTCGATGCGGCGGGTCTCGTCGGTGCGGTTGGTGATCAGCAGTTGGCGCTTGATGGTGGTGCCCGGCGGGAGGTGATCGACGATGTAACGCAACGCCCGGGGGTCGTCGCGGCGGTTGGTGGGTGCCTCCAGCAGCCGGATCCCGAGGCGGTCGTCGGCGTCTGGCTCGGCCGCGCCGGCCCGGGTCGACAGACCCGGACCGGCGAGGGAGAGCAGCGCCAGTGCGACCGCGACGGTCGACCGGCCGTGGCGGCTAGGCCACCGAATGCGTCACCGTCCCGGTGTAGATGCCCGCGATGCTGTCCAGCGGGACGTTGACGATCAGGGTCGGGTTCCAGGTCGCGGTGTTACCACCGGTGCCGCCCGTGTGGGTGAACGCGGTGACCGGGGTGACGCTGGACAGCGGCTCCGCGGCGGCGGCATTGACCTGGCCCGGCGTGAAGGTGCCGGTGCCGGTGGTCGCGGTGGCGGGGCCCGACCAGTAGTCGATCTCTTCCGGCAGGACCGTCTCCGCGGGGGTGCCGCCACCGGTCTGGAAGACGCTGGCGGTCACCGAGGCCACCCAGGAGGCGTCCGCCGCACCCCGGGAGTCGGTGACCGTGACCGCGCCGAGTTGGCCGGTGATGGTGCTACCGGGCGCGCCGCTGCCCAGGTCGGCGGTGGCCGGCGCGTCGATGTCGAGGGTGCCCACCTCCACCTCGAAGGTGACGGTGGTGGTGTCGGTGGGCGCGGCGGAGGCCGGCGCGGCGAGGAAGCCGACCATCGCGGCGGCGGCCGCTCCGGCGAGGCAGATCTTGGCAGTACGCACTGTTTGTTACCCCGTTTTCTCGAAGTGAGCCGGCGTGAGTCCTCGGCACATCCGGCTACTTCGGAAGATAGGGCAGTTAGCGGTCAGAATTGGACAAACAGAACTTATAGCCCGATCTGGGTCATCCAATCGGTGTGGTGCTCAGGCCAGGGCCGACTCGGCAGCGGTCAGGAACGCGTCGTTCTCGGCCGGAGTGCCGATGGTGACCCGGACGCCGTCCCCGGCGAACGGTCGCACGATCACTCCGCGCGCCTCGCACGCCTTGCCGAACGCCACCGCCTGCTCGCCCAGCGGCAGCCAGACGAAGTTGGCCTGGCTCGTCGGCACCTCGGGCACGAACTTGCGCAGCGCCTCGGTGACGCGGTCCCGCTCCGCGACGACCAGAGCGCAGCGGCGCTCCATCTCGGGGACCTGGGTCAGCGCCGCGAGCGCCCCGGCCTGGGCTGCCGTGCTCGTGGAGAACGGGGTCGCCACCTTACGGATCGCGGCGGCCACCACCGGCTGGGCGACCAGCCAACCGATCCGCAGCCCGGCCAGACCCCACGCCTTCGACAGGGTCCGCAACACCGCCACGTTGGGCCGGTCCAGGTAGTCGAGGCCGTTCGGCACCTCCGGGTCGGTGACGAACTCCCGGTACGCCTCGTCGATGACCACCAGCACGTCGTCCGGTACCGAGTCGAGGAACCGGTCCAACTCGGCCCGGCGCAGCGCGGTGCCGGTGGGGTTGTTCGGGTTGCAGACCAGGATCACCCGGGTCCGGTCGGTCACGGCGGCGGCCATCGCCGCCAGGTCGTGCCCGTGCCCGGCGTCGTTGGGCACCCGCACGCTCGTCGCGCCGCTGGTCGCCGCGATGATCGGGTACGCCTCGAAGGACCGCCACGCGTAGAGCACCTCGTCGCCGGGCAGACAGGTCGCCCGGACCAGGTGCTCGGCGAGCGCCACCGACCCGCAGCCGGTGGCGATCCGGTCGGCGTCCACCCCGTACTGCTGGGCGAGCGCGTCACGCAGCGCGACCACACCCATGTCCGGGTAGCGGTGCGAGGCGGTGATCGCCTCGGTGACCGCCTCCACCACGCCAGGCAGCGGCCCGTACGGAACCTCGTTGCTGGCCAGCTTGATGGCTTCCGGCAGGCCCAGCTCGCGAGCCAGGTCGGCGGGGCTGCGCCCGGGCACGTAGTTCGGCAGCGCGTCCAGGTCGGCGCGGGTCAGCCGCAGCGCCGGCTGGTGGCGTCCGGAGTCGGTCATGGGGTGTCTCCCGAGGGCTGGTTGCGGTCGTTCGAGGGGGTGGAACCGGTGTGCTGGGGGACTTCGACGACAACCGTCTGCGCGCGCCTGTCGTGCAGCGCCTGGCGCAGCGGGTGGTTGAAGAGCGGGGAGAGTGCATCGACCAGTTGCAGCACCAGGCCGAGCCCGGCGCAGTACCAGAGCAGGGTCGGCAGGCCCAGCGTGCTCCAGCGGCTCAACGACCGACCGATGCCCAGCGGCTGGTCGGCGGCGATCGGCACCGCCCGGATCCGCATCATCCGCTTGCCGACGGTCTGCCCACCAGCGGCCATGGCGGGCACCTCGTACGCCAGCCAGAGCGCGGTGGCGATCAGCAGGATCACCAGCAAAAGAGACTCGGCCTGCGCGCTGGGAATCGGCAGGCCATCGGCGGAGGTCTCGCCCCGCGAGGCCCGCCGGAAGACCTCCTGCCAGTACGGCGCCCACTCCTGCAGCCAGCGCCAGACGAACCAGCCGTTGGCCACCACGTTCAGGGCGAGGACGAGGGCGAAGTCGATCAGCCGTGCGGTGAGCCGGCGGCCGTAACCGGCCAGCGCGAAGCCATGCGGGCGCGGCTCGGGCGGTCGCATGGACCAGCCCGGGTGACCGGCCGGAGGCGCCCACCCGGGTTGACCACCCTGCGGTCCCCAGCCGGGTTGACCACCCTGCGGTCCCCAGCCGGGTTGACCGCCAGGTGCGCCCCAGCCTGGGCCGTGTCCCGGTTGCGGGCCGTACCCCGGTGGTGGGCCCTGCTGTGGCGGCCAGCCGGACGCGCCGGTCGCCGGGCCAGGGGTGCCCGACGCGGCGGGCGCGGCCGGGGTGACCGGCGCGGGCGGTGGCTCGACCGGTGGTGGGCCGTCGGGCGGGGTGGCGTCGACAGGAATGGGCGCGCCGAGCCAACCCTCGCCGTCCCAGTAGCGCCGGGTCTCGGTGTCGGCGGGGTCGACGTACCAGCCGGGTTGCACACTCACGCCGTCGCTCCGCTTCGCCGCACGACGGCGCGCGGCGCCACCCTGCTGGTCCGCTCCCTGTTCTCGCTCACGAGGACACCTTAACGACGACCGTTGCGGCGAACTTGTCGTGGAGGCACTGCGGCGCGACGCCGCCGACGGCGGGCTGAGGCCCACCGACCGGCGGCGTCGGGTACGACGGAGGCTGCGTCACGCTCGCAAGTGTTACAGGTTGCCGCGGGCTTCCTGCTCCCGCTCGATGGCCTGGAAGAGCGCCTTGAAGTTGCCCTTGCCGAAGCCCAGCGAGCCGTGCCGCTCGATCAGCTCGAAGAAGACGGTGGGGCGGTCCTGCACCGGCTTGGTGAAGATCTGGAGCAGGTAGCCGTCCTCGTCCCGGTCGACCAGGATCTTGCGGGCCTTCAGCTCCTCGATCGGCACCCGCACCTTGCCGATGCGGGCGCGCAGCTCGGGGTCCTCGTAGTACGAGTCCGGAGTGTCCAGGAACTCCACCCCGGCGGCCCGCATCGCGTCGACGCTGGCCAGGATGTCGTTGGTGGCGACGGCGATGTGCTGGGCGCCCGGGCCCTGGTAGAACTCCAGGTACTCGTCGATCTGGGACTTCTTCCGGGCGACCGCCGGCTCGTTGAGCGGGAACTTCACCTTGCGGGTGCCGTTCGCCACGACCTTGCTCATCAACGCCGAGTAGTCGGTGGCGATGTCGTCGCCGACGAACTCCGCCATGTTGGAGAAGCCCATCACCCGCTTGTAGAACTCGACCCACTCGTCCATCCGGCCCAGCTCCACGTTGCCGACCACGTGGTCGACGGCCTGGAAGAAGCGCTTCGGCTGGATGCCGGCATCGATCATCGGCTGCCGGTCCACGATCGGGCCGCGGGCCACGAAGCCGGGCAGGAACGGGCCGGTGTAGCGGGACCGGTCGACAAGCGTGTGCCGGGTGTCGCCGTACGCGGCGATGGCGGCCATCCGGACCGTGCCGTGCTCGTCGCTCACCTCGTGCGGCTCGACGACGCTGGTCGCGCCCTGCGCGATGGCGTGCGCGTACGCGGCGTCCACGTCCGGCACCTCCAACGCGATGTCGCTGATCCCGTCGCTGTGCCGGGCCACGTGCTCGGCGCCGTCGGCGTCCGGGCGCACCACGCCGGTCAGCACGAACCGGGCCGAGCCGCTGGTCAGCACGTACTGGGCGTGGTCGCGGTAGCCCTGCTCGGGGCCGCGGTACGCCACGCAGGTCATGCCGAACGCGGTGGAGTAGTAGTGGGCGGCCTGCTTGGCGTTGCCGACCAGGAAGTGCACGTGGTCGAGGCTGCGGACCGGGAACGGGTCGTGGCTGATGTCGTGGTCGACGGCGCCGATGAGCCGGTCGACGTCGACGTCCTCGGTCGACTGGGGTCGGTCGATCGCCTGGGTCATGGTGGGCTCCCTCGCGTACCGGCCGGCCTGGTGGGCCGCCGTTTGTCGGTTCTTGTGGCGAGGATCGCTGCCCCGGCACCGGGTGGGCAACTGTTAGCAGAAACGCTGGTCAGGTTGCGCATTCGGTATGGTCTTGACCCATGAATGGTGAGCAGAATGTACAGCTCGACGTGCTCGACGTGCGCTTGATCGAACTGCTCGCCGAGGAACCGCGGATCGGGGTGCTGGAGTGCTCCCGTCGGCTCGGGGTGGCCCGGGGCACCGTGCAGGCCCGGCTGGACAAGCTGATCGAGCGGCAGGTCATCGAGGGCTTCGGCCCCGAGATCTCACCGGCCGCGATCGGGTTCGGGGTGACCAGCTTCGTCACCCTGGAGATCAGCCAGCGGCAGGGCCACGACCCGGTCACCGCCCACCTCGCCGCCATCCCGGAGGTGCTGGAGGCGCACACCATCACCGGCTCCAGTGACCTGCTCTGCCGGATCGTGGCCCGCTCCAACACCGACCTGCAACGGGTCATCGACTCGATCGTCTCGTCCGCCGGCATTACCCGGGCTTCGACGATCATCGCCCTGGCCGAGCAGATTCCCTACCGCACGCTGCCACTGGTGCGCAGCGCCGTACGGACCGACGGAAGGGTGCTGTAACACCTCCGAGCCCAGAAAGCGCGGCGACACGGCGGCGCGGGCGTACGGAAGATCCGTGATCGTGGCTACGGTGTGCGGTGTGGCGAAGGGGAGCGTGCGCGGTGGGCTGCTGCTCGGCCTCGCCGTGGTCGTCGCGCTCGCCGCGACCGGCGTGTGGAACCCGTTCCCCGGCCTGTGGGAGTGGGTGGACCGCAGCGAACCCATCTCCGAACCCGACGTGGTCTGGCAGCAACGGGTCGGCGGCACTCCGCGCAGCGTGACCATCGCCGGCGACGCCGTCGTGGTCGAGCAGCGCACCCGGGTCGAGGCCCGCAGCCTGGCGACCGGCACGCAGCTCTGGGAGCGCAAGGCGGACTGGTCGGCGGTCGCCGGCGGCGACCGGGACCCCGTCGTCGCCGTGGGCAAGCTCCTGGTCAAGGGGTACGAGCTGCTCGACCCGGCCACCGGGGCGACCCGGCGACGCGACGACGACGCGGTGGCCGTCTGGACGTACCGCAACCTGCTCCTCGACGCGCGCTGCACGGATGCCACCGACTGCACCCTGAGCGCCTGGGACCCACGCGGCACCGCACCACTCTGGACGGCCTTCCTGCCCGGGGTGCACAGCGGCCTGCTCGCCGACAACCCCGGCCTGCGCGGCACCCGCCGGCTCACCGCCACCCGAATCGACGACGGGGTGGCCGGGGCGGAGCCCGCACCACCGCTGCTCGGCTTCCCGGTCGACGGCCGCGTGCACGTGGTCGACACCGCCACCGGCCGAGTGCTGCAGAACGTCGAGCCCGGCCGGGACGAGCGGCTCTCCGTGGTGGGTGGGCGGATGCTGCGGATCGCCGCCCGTTCCCAGGACGGCACCTGTTACTTCGCCATCTCCGCCCGGGACCCGGCGACCGGGCAGGAGGCCTGGCAGCGGGCCGGAGTCAACCTGCGAACCGCCGGCTCCGCCGGCTGCGTGCAACGTGAAGACCCGCAGGGTGCGCGCAACGTGCTGATCGGCGTCGGCCCGGACGGTCGCGAAGCAGTCGTCGACGGGTACAACGGGCGGCTGCTCTGGGTCGGTGACCCGGGCACCAAGCTGATCGCGGTCGACGACCGCTACGCGGTGTTCCGGGCCGCCGACAAGCGCTCGGTGGTCGCCCGTGAGCTGGGCACCGACCGGGTGCTGTGGACACGGCCCGCCAGCGGCAAGGCCGGTGCCGCGCTCACCCCGTACGCGGCGGTGGTCGCGGACGAGAAGCCGTCCCGGTTGGCCGCTGTGGATCCGCGTACCGGCCGGGAGTTGGCCGTCCTGCGGACCTCGGCGAACGCCCTCGCGGTCGGGTCGCAGGGCATGATCGTCGGTGAGGGGCGCGAGATCGGGTATGTCCGCTTCGGCGCGGCCGGCAGCTCGCCCGCCCGACCGCCCGGCGACGGCGGAAATCCCCGACCGGGCGGCACCGGCCCGGGTGGCGGGCAGAACAACGGCGACTGTGGGCCGAAGGGGGAGCTCTGCCCCGACCCGGACGGCGGCAAGGACGGCTGAGCGGCCAGGACGCCCCCTGAACGAGTTGGCGGCGGAGCGCGGCGTGCCCAGGCGATGAGAGCGGCGTCCCAGGACCAGCCCGGCGGGTGGGAGTGATCGACCGGTCTGCCCTAGGCTTGCCGCTCATGAGCAGTGCCGCCGCATTCTCCTACGCCCCCCTGTTGCCGACCGGCCCCGACCAGACCGACTATCGCCTGGTCACCGACGAGGGTGTGGACGTCGTACACGGGCCGGGCGGCCGCCGGTTCCTCACCGTGGAGCCGGCCGCGCTCACCGCGCTGACCGCCGAGGCGATGCATGACATCGCGCACTTCCTGCGCCCCGCGCACCTGGCTCAACTCCGGGCGATCATCGACGACCCGGCAGCCTCGCCGAACGATCGGTTCGTCGCGCTGGACCTGCTGCGCAACGCCAACATCGCCGCCGGTGGGGTGTTGCCGATGTGCCAGGACACCGGCACCGCGATCGTGATGGGCAAGCGCGGCCGGCACGTGCTCACCGACGGCGCGGACGCCGAGGCCATCTCCCGCGGCGTCTACCAGGCGTACACCAAACTCAACCTGCGCTACTCCCAACTCGCCCCGCTGACCATGTGGGACGAGCGGAACACCGGCAGCAACCTGCCGGCCCAGGTCGAGCTGTACGCCGAGGACCCGGACGGGCACCCCGACGCGTACAAGTTCCTGTTCATGGCGAAGGGTGGGGGCTCGGCCAACAAGTCGTACCTCTACCAGGAGACGAAGGCGCTGCTCAACCCGACGCGGATGATGCAGTTCCTGGAGGAGAAGCTGCGGCTGATCGGCACCGCCGCCTGCCCGCCGTACCACCTGGCCATCGTCATCGGCGGCACCTCCGCCGAGTACGCGCTGAAGACCGCGAAGTACGCCAGCGCGAAGTATCTCGACGCGCTGCCCACCTCCGGCTCGATGAGCGCGCACGGCTTCCGTGACCTGGAGCTGGAGGCGGAGGTGCTGGAGTTGACCCGCAACTTCGGCATCGGGGCGCAGTTCGGCGGCCGGTACTTCTGCCACGACGTGCGAGTGGTCCGGTTGCCCCGGCACGGCGCGTCCTGCCCGGTGGCGATCGCCGTCTCCTGTTCGGCGGACCGGCAGGCCGTCGCGAAGATCACCCCGTCGGGCGTGTGGCTGGAGCGACTGGAAACCGACCCGGCGCGGTTCCTGCCGGACGTCACCGACGATGCGCTCGACGCCGAGCTGGTCGTCCGGGTCGACCTGAACCGGCCGATGGACGAGATCCGCGCCGAGCTGTCCAAGTACCCGGTGAAGACGCGACTGTCGCTGTCCGGCCCGCTGGTGGTGGCCCGGGACATCGCGCACGCCAAGATCGCTGAGCGGCTGGATGCCGGCGAGCCCATGCCGCAGTACCTGCGCGACCACGCGGTCTACTACGCGGGCCCGGCGAAGACCCCCGAGGGCTACGCGTCCGGCTCGTTCGGCCCGACCACCGCCGGCCGGATGGACGCCTACGTGGAGAAGTTCCAGGCCGCCGGTGGCTCGCAGGTGATGCTCGCCAAGGGCAACCGCTCCGGCCAGGTGACCCGATCCTGCCAGCAGCACGGCGGCTTCTACCTCGGCTCGATCGGCGGCCCGGCGGCCCGCCTCGCCCAGGACTGCATCAAGCACGTCGAGGTGCTCGAATACGCGGAGCTGGGCATGGAGGCGGTCTGGAAGATCGAGGTGGAGGACTTCCCCGCCTTCATCGTGGTCGACGACAAGGGCAACGACTTCTTCGCCGAGGTCACCAAGCCGGTGCTCACCGTCGGCCGCCGCTGACTCGACGCGTACCTGAAAAGGGGTGCCGGGCGAATCCGCCCGGCACCCCTTTTTCCGTCGTCTGTGCTTTACCGACATCGGTGCGCCCACCCCGCTGGGGTGGGACGGGCGCGCCGCCCCCGTCGGATGTCGTCACCGACAACCCGGAGCGAGTGTCCGGTGCACCGCTGTCGATCCGCTCTCACATCGCTATCGCCTGACTGAGGCGATCTGTGATCGTCGGACTACTCTGCTCGAAGTTGCGGCACTGAGGCGGGGGAGCAGATGCGGTTCGGGATCCTGGGGCCCCTGCGGGTCGGCGGTGGCGAGTCCACTGTCACCGCTGGTCGCGACCGGATCGTGCTCGCCATGCTGCTGTTGCGGACCGGCCGGCTCGTGCCCGTCGACGAACTGGTCGACGCGGTGTGGGAGGAACGCCCTCCGGTCACCGCGCGAGCCCAGTTGCAGACCTGTGTGTCGCGGTTGCGTCGCCGGTTCACCGAGCTCGGGTTGGCACCGGAGACCATCGTCACCGACCCGGCGGGGTACGGCGTCCGCGTCGCACCGGCCGACCTGGACGCCGAGGTCTTCGCCCGGGGTGTGGAGACGGCTCGTGCCGCCGTCGCGGCCGGGCGCCTGATCGACGCGCGTGCGGAATTCCGCGCTGCCCTGGCTCTCTGGCGGGGGCCGGCGCTCAGCGGCATTTCGAGCCGCAGCGTCCATCGCCGTGCGCACGCACTCGACGAGCAGCGCCTCACCGCGCTGGAGGAGTGCGTCGACGTCGAGCTGCGCCTCGGGCCGGGCGTCGAGTTGATCGACGAGCTCGCCGAGAGCGTCGACCAGCACCCGTTGCGGGAGCGGCTGCGCGGCCAACTGATGCTCGCCCTCTCCTCGGTGGGTCGACAGGCAGACGCGCTCCGGGCCTATCGGGAGGGCCGGCGGCTCTACGCCGAGGAGTTGGGCATCGAACCAGGTGCCGAGTTGCAGGAGTTGCACCAGCGGGTCCTCGCCGGCGACCTGGCTCTGGCGGGTCGGCAGTCCGGACCGACCGCCCCGGTCCGCTCGCTGCCCCGGGCGATCGGCGACTTCACCGGTCGGCAGCACACGCTGGCCCGCCTCGTCAAGGAGGTGGAGGCCGGAGCGCGGATCCAGCTCATCGACGGAATGGCCGGCAGCGGCAAGACCGCGCTCGCGGTGCACGTCGCCACCGCCCTCGCGGCCAACTACCCCGACGCCCAGCTCTACATCGACCTGCACGGGCACAGCGAGCGCACACCGTTGACGCCGGCCGCGGCGGTGGCCACGCTGCTGCGGCAGCTCGGTGTGCCCGCCGAGCGGGTCCCGACGAACCAGGACGACCGGTTGGCGCTCTGGCGCACCGAGTTGGCCGGCCGGCGAGCTGTGGTGGTGCTGGACAACGCCGCCAGCGCCGACCAGGTGACACCACTGCTGCCCAACGGCTCGCACTGCCTGATCCTGATCACCAGCCGTCGTCGGCTGGTCGGCGTCGACGAGGGGCGCCCGTCGTCGCTGCCCGTGCTCGACACCGACGAGGCGATCGAGCTGCTCGGACGGGTGGCCGGTGTCAGCCGGGTGGCGGCGGAGCCGGAGGCGGCCACCGAGGTGGTCCGCCGCTGCGGCCACCTGCCCCTCGCCATCCGGCTGGCCGGTGCCCGGCTGGCGCACCGACCCCGTTGGCGAATCGCCGACCTGGCCGAGCGGCTCAGCACCCGACCGGATCCGTTGGCCGAGTTCGAAGCGGGCGAGCGGTCCGTCGGCCGGGCCTTCGCCCTGTCGTACGCCCAGGTGTCGCCGACCGCGCAGCGCACGTTCCGGCTGCTGGGCCTGCACCCGGGGGTACGCTTCGACAACTCGGTCGCCGCCGTGCTCGCCGAGCTGCCCCTGCCCGAGGCGCAGGATCTGCTGGACGAGTTGGTCGACGCGCACCTCGTGGAGGAGGCGGAGCCGGGCCGTTACCGGCTGCACGACCTGGTCCGGGAGTACGCGCGGACGCTGGTTGCCGAGCCGGAGCGAGCAGTCGAGCGACGGGACGCCATCGGGCGCCTGCTCGACCACCACCTGCACGTCGCCACGGCGATCGCCCGCGAGAGGGAGCTGACCTCGGCCCATTCGCTGATCGTGGTGACGGCGCCGATCCGCGCCGACCTGGTCACGATCGTCGCTGAGCAGGGGCGTGCCTGGCTGGACGAGAACCTAGCCATGTGGACTGCCCTGGTGCGGTTGGCGGAGACCGAGGGGTTCCTCCGCTACTGCTGGCAGTTGGCGAGGGCCTGCTGGCACGCACAGTTCGAGGGCGGTCGCCTGGACGAGTTGATCGAGACGCACTCCGCTGGTCTGCGTGCCGCCGAGAAGCTGGGTGACGACAGGGCGGTGGCGACGATGCTCAACTATCTCGCCTCTGCCTACTACCGGCTGGGGGACTTTCCGGAGTCGATCCAGTTGATGGAGAGGGCGCTCGACATCTTCCACCGGCTCGGTCTGCGCCGCGAGTTCCGTAACACTCTGGGCAATCTGGGCACCTCGTACGCCGTCAACTTCCAGTTCCGTCGGGCCCGGGAATGCTACGAAGCCGCTCGGGCGCTGGCGACGCGGATGCGCGACAAGTCCGCGCTGGCGAACGAACTCAACAACCTGACAATGACCCTGCTGCTGTGGGGCCGACTCGACGAGGCACTGCGCACCGCCCGGCGGCACCTGGGGATCGCCCGCGAGGTTGGCGACCTGCGCCGGATCGGCAACGCACTCGGGCACCTCGGGATGATCAGGCACCGGATGGGCGACGTGGGACCGGCCAGCCGGCTGCTGAGGGTGGCGCTGCGCGTCAAGCGACAGGTGAGTGCCCGGTTCGGTGAGGGCGAGGTGTTGAACGAGATCGGGATGATGGAACGGGAGGCCGGCCGCCCGGAACGCGCTGCCGATCTGCACCGGGCGGCGCTCGTCGCGATGACCGAGGTGGGGGACCGCCCTGCCCAGTGCGGCTCACGCAACCTGCTGGCCCGTGCAATCCTGGACCAGGGGGACACGACCAGCGCGCTCGACCTGTACCGCCGGGTCCTGGCCGACACCACCAGGCTGAGTATTCGCTACGAGAGGGCCCGGGCGTTGGAGGGCATCGCGCGCTGCCTGGCTCCCACCGATCCGGCCGTGGCGCGTGAGCACGCGACCCGGGCGCTGTCCCTGTACCGGCAGATCGAGTCGCCGGACCAGCACGAGGTGGAACGCCTGCTCACCGAGTTGGGCTGACGGATCATCTGCGAGGCCGCGCCGGGCGCGGCAGGATGGTACGCGTGACGACTCCTGAGGCGACCGGTTACCGCATCGAACGCGACTCGATGGGCGAGGTGGAGGTGCCCGCCGAGGCGCTGTGGCGGGCACAGACCCAGCGCGCGGTGCAGAATTTCCCGATCTCCGGCCGGGGCCTCGAGCCGGCCCAGATCAAGGCCCTCGCACAGATCAAGGGCGCTGCGGCCGAGGTCAACGGTGAGCTGGGCGTGATCGACGCCAACGTGGCCGCCGCCATCGCGGCCGCCGCCGCACACGTGGCCGACGGCGGCTACGACGACCAGTTTCCGGTGGACGTGTTCCAGACCGGTTCGGGCACCTCGTCGAACATGAACGCCAACGAGGTGATCGCCGCCCTGGCGACCCGGGAGCTGGGCCGGGACGTGCACCCCAACGACCACGTCAACGCCTCCCAGTCCAGTAACGACATCTTCCCGTCCTCCATCCACCTGGCCGCGACCCAGTTCATCGTGGAAGATCTGCTGCCGTCGCTGGCCCACCTGGCGTCGGCGCTGGAGGCCAAGTCAGCCGAGTTCGAGACGGTGGTCAAGGCCGGGCGTACCCACCTGATGGACGCCACCCCGGTCACCCTGGGGCAGGAGTTCGGCGGGTACGCGGCCCAGGTCCGCTACGGCGTGGACCGGCTGGAGGGCGCGCTGCCCCGGCTGGCTGAGCTGCCACTGGGCGGCACCGCCGTGGGCACCGGGATCAACACGCCGCTCGGCTTCGCCGCCGCGGTGATCGGCAAGCTGCGCGAGTCGACCGGGCTGCCGTTGTCCGAGGCGCGCAACCACTTCGAGGCGCAGGGTGCCCGGGACGCGCTGGTGGAGACCTCGGGCCACCTGCGGACCGTGGCGGTCGGCCTTTACAAGATCGCCAACGACATCCGCTGGATGGGTTCCGGCCCCCGCGCCGGCCTACGCGAGCTGCGCATCCCCGATCTGCAGCCCGGCTCGTCGATCATGCCGGGCAAGGTCAACCCGGTGGTCGCCGAGGCGATGCGGCAGGTGTGCGCGCAGGTGATCGGCAACGACGCGACAGTCGGTTTCGCCGGTTCGCAGGGCGACTTCGAGCTGAACGTCATGCTCCCCGTGATGGGCCGCAACCTGCTGGAGTCGATCCGGCTGCTCTCCGCGGTGAGCCGGCTGTTCGCCGACCGGCTGGTGGCCGGCCTGGTCGCGGACGCCGAGGTCTGCCTGGCGTACGCCGAAGGTTCGCCGTCGATCGTCACCCCGCTGAACCGCTACCTGGGGTACGACGAGGCCGCCTCGATCGCCAAGGAGGCGCTGGCCAAGCAGACCTCCATCCGCGAGGTGGTGATCTCCCGGGGGCACGTCGACTCCGGCAAGCTCACCGAGACCCAGCTCGACGAGACGCTTGACCTGCTCCGGATGACCCACCCCTGACCGGTGCCGCCCAGCCCAGGAACCGGATGAAGAGCGCTGCGGGGTCCGGGCCGTCGTGCGGGTTGAGCCGGTAAAGGTCGGCGGCTGCGTCGTGCAGGACCGTGCAGAGGTAGATGCTCAACGCGATCTGATCGTCGGCGTACTCCTGACGGAGGTTGAGTCGGGCGACCGGGCACGGCCAGGGCCCGGCGCAGACCCGGCAGAGCCAGAGCGGACGCAGTGGCAGGTGCGGCCGCCGTTGCGGCGTGGTGCGGTCCTCCGGGGCGGTCCGGGTCATGAGGCGGCCTTTCTGTTGGGCTGAATCGTTTTGCGTCATCACCCCCGCGCGCCCTCGGCGGTGGGACGGCCCCGGTGGTGGGACGGCCTCGGGCGGTGGGCGGGCTCGGGGCTGGGACCGCCCCGGTTGATCGACACCAGGTCGGCGACGTGGCGGTGTCGCGCCCGTCGGGTTACCCCCATATCGGCGAGCTGGAGTGGATCAACCCGCCTGGACACTGTCGACGTGGCCGCCTGGGCGGGGGCGGTCCCGTGCGGTGCCGACCGGCCCGGGGGACGGGAGACGGCTCCGCACTTCACAGTCTGGTGATCGGGCGACTACGGTCGGAAGGGTTTGGGCCCGTCGTCGTAGCCGCCCTGTTCCGGGTGGCAGCGCCGCTGGTGGCCGACTGGAGTTGATCGTCGGCGGGGTGGAGGGCGGCACAACGTGGCCGATGGACAGATGACGGCAGCGGCGTTCCTGATCGCGGAGCTGCGGCGAGCGCGGGTCCGGCGGGGCTGGAGCCAGGACGAACTGGCCAAGGCGGTCAACTACTCGGCGTCGATGGTCAGCGCCGTCGAGCTGGGCCAGCAACCGCCCACCGGGAAGTACCTGGAACTCGTCGACCGGGCACTGGAGACCGGCGGCCTCTTCGGCCGCATGTCCACCGAGCTGGTCAGCCTCGACAAGGCCCAGGTCTGGCTGCGCGGCTGGCGCGCGATCCTCGCGGAGGCCCGAGCACTGCGGTGGTTTGATCCGTTGCACGTTCCCGGGCTGCTGCAAACCGAAGGTTATGCCCGCGCCATCTTCGAATCAGACAGGCTGCTCGACGCCGATGAGGTTGAGCGGCGGTTGACCGACCGGATGGACAGCCAGCAGGTTCTCTACGCGGACCGACCGCCGCACCTCGTCGCCGTGCTCGACGAGTCGGTGCTGCGGCGACGCGTCGGCGGTCGGAAGATGATGTGCGAGCAGGCGGTGCACCTGGCGCGGTTGGCGACCGAGCATCCGCGCGTTCAACTGCATGTCGTGCCTCGCTCGGCCGAGGAGTATCCGGGCCTCAACGGACCGTTCATCCTCGCCACCGTCGCCGACCACAGCGACCTTGCCTACCTCGGTGGTCAGATCGGTGGTCAGGAGCTTGACCGGCCAGCGGATTTGCTCCGTCTACAGCGGACTTGGGAGGCTACTCTCGGCCAGGCGTTGCCACCACAGGAGTCGATTGAGTTGCTGAGGGAAGTGGCGGAGTCGTGGAGTTGACCCGAGCCCGGTGGCGAAAGAGCAGCCGCAGCGGTTCCAACGACCAGTGTGTCGAGGTGGCGACGAATCTCGGGGATGTGGTCGGGGTGCGAGACAGCAAGGACCCGGACGGGCCCGTGCTCGTGGTCGACGCGTACTCCTGGCGGTTCTTCGTGGTCGCGCCCCCGCGCTGACGCGACCGCCTCACGCGCGGCGGCGGCCGGGGTTCCCCGCGCAACTTCAGGGAAGTTGCTGCCTCAGCGCGCACTGAGGCAGCAACTTCCCTGAACCTGCGCGGATCTTGGCGGTCCGGGTAAATCGTTCGACGGGGTTTTGGGTGGGACGGATGATCCGTCCTATGGGTGGAGATCCGGTGGGGACCGAGCGGCTGCGGTTGCGGCGGCTGACCACGGCGGACGTGGGCGCGCTTGTCGAGCTGGACAGCGATCCCGAGGTGATGCGTTTCCTCAGTGGTGGTGTCGCCACCGGGCTGGCCACGGTCCGCGACGAGCAGTTGCCGCGGCTGTTGGCCGGGTACGACCGGCACCCCGGGCTGGGTCGCTGGGCAGCGCTGGACCGGGAGACCGGCGACTTCCTGGGCTGGTTCGCGCTCGACCCGTCGGCGGACGGCACCGAGGCCGAACTGGGCTACCGGCTGCGCCGCTCGACGTGGGGGCGCGGGCTGGCCACCGAGGGTTCCCGGGCGCTGGTCCGCCACGCCTTCGACACCGTTGGGGTGCGTCGGGTCTGGGCCGAGACGATGGCGGTCAACGAACGCTCCCGGCGGGTGATGACCAAGGCCGGACTGCACTACGTGCGTACCTTCCACCTGCAGTGGGACGACCCGATCCCGGGCACCGAGCACGGCGAGGTGGAGTACGAGTTGCGGGCTGAGGAGTGGGCAGCCGGTCAGGAGCGACCGGCCGCCCGACGGGCGCGGTAGGCGGTCACCGCGGCACGGTTGCCGCAGCCGGCCTCGCAGAACCGCCGGGACCGGTTGCGGGACAGGTCGATGACGACGTTGTCGCAGTCCGGGTACTCGCAAATCCGCAGCCGGCTCAGCTCACGCGCGCGGACCAGGTCGGCCATGGCCATGGCCGCCTCCACCGCGATCCGGGTGGCCAGCGGCGCGTCGCGGGGCACGGCATGCAGGTGGTACGGCTCGTCGTCGTGCTCGATGAGCTGGGGCAGCGCCCGGTGTTCGAGCAGCAGACCGTTGACCAACGCGACGATCTCGGGCGGCTCGGCGTACCAGATGCGGCGCAACTGGGGCCGCAGCTCCCGGACGGCGCGCAATTCGGCGTCGGTCCGTTCGTGCCGCCCGCTGTAGGCGTGCCGGACGAAGAACGCGTCCAGCGCGGCGATGTCGGGCAGTAACTCGCCGTCCCGCCCCGCCGTGTTGACCAGTGCGGCGGCGGCGATCAGCGAACATTCGGTGTCATGAGCGAAAAGCAACTTGACTCCTGTCACAGGGGCCGCCTAGCGTCATTGGTACAAGGATAGTTTGCTCATGACACGGTGCCGTCCCGAGGAGCGCGACATGCACTCACGACCTGCCGCCGGCGCCGCGTTGGCGCTGCTCTCCGCAGTCACCTTCGCCACCTCGGGCACCTTCGCGCGATCGCTCATCGATGCCGGCTGGTCGGCGGAGGCCGCGGTGATCGCCCGGGTCGGCATCGCCGCCCTGGTGCTGGCGATCCCCGCCCTGCTGTCGCTGCGAGGCAGGTGGCAGGTGCTGCGGAGCAACGCCACGGCCATTGGGCTGTTCGGGCTCCTCGGGGTGGCGCTGGCCCAGGTCTGCTTCTTCAACGCCGTGCGCTACCTGCCGGTCGGTGTGGCGCTGCTGCTGGAGTACCTGGGCATCATCCTCGTCGTGGGCTGGATGTGGCTACGGCACGGGCAGCGGCCCCGCCGGCTCACCGTCGCCGGATCGGTGGCCGCCCTGGCCGGGCTCACCTTCGTGCTGGACCTCGCCGGAACCGCCGACTTCCACCCGGTGGGCGTGCTCTGGGGGCTGGGCGCGGCCTTCGGCCTGGCCGGCTACTTCGTACTCGCTGGCCGGGTCGATCACCGACTGCCCTCGGTCGCCATGGCCAGCGGAGGAATGGCCGTCGGCGCCGCCGTGCTGCTCCTCATCGGGCTGACCGGTCTGCTGCCGCTGCACGCCACCTTCGGCGAGGTCACCTTCGCCGGGCAGCCCACCACCTGGCTGTTGCCCATCGCCGGGCTGTCGCTGGTGGCCGCCGTCATCGCGTACCTGGCCGGGATCGCCGGCACCCGGATCCTCGGCCCCCGGCTGTCGTCGTTCGTCGGGCTGACCGAGGTGCTCTTCGCGGTGCTGATCGCCTGGCTGTTCCTGGACGAACTGCCCACCGGCTGGCAGCTGTTCGGCGGCGGGTTGATCGTCGCCGGGGTCGCGCTGGTGCGCCTCGACGAACTGCGCGGAACTCCGTCGACGTCCGATCCCGTCCCGTCCGAACCCGCGCTGGCGTCCCGGCCTTGATCGACTCCAGGTCGCCGATGTGGCGGTTTCCGGGTCGGCGGATGGCCCCAGGTCGGCGAGATGGAGTCGATCAAGGCTAGCGGTGATCAACGGCGCCAGCCGCGAGAGATCAGGGCCGACCGGACCTCGCTCAGCACGGCCGGAAAGTCGTTCTGTAGTCGTCGGCTGGTCACGTGCAACACCAGCCAGCCCGCACCGACGAGGAGGTTGAGCCGTCGACGGTCCCGGTGCAGTTGCTCGGGGTCAGAGTGCCAGCGGCCGTCGTACTCCACGGCCACCCGAAACTCGGGCCAGGCCAGATCGGGGTGGAGCACGAGCCCATCGGCCAACTGGATCGGGTGTTGGGCAACCGGCCGGGGTAGCCCGCCCAGCACCAGACGTACGCGTAGGTGCGACTCGGGCGGCGATTGCGCGCCCGGATCGGCCAGGTCGAAGATCCAGCACGCCCGCCGGCCACCCGGCCGGTCCGCGTTGGTGGTGCGGACGGTGGTCAGCGCCGCCCGGGTGGTCAAACCGCTCGCGAGCAGCGAGTCGACGATAGCGACGGCGCGTAGCGGGTCCAACCAGGCTGCTGCCTCCCACGCCGCCGAGGCCGGATCCGTTCGGCCGAGCGGGGGGATGCACCGCGTGCCCGGCTGGGCAGCGACCAAGGCGGATGGCCGCGCGTCGGCAACCACACCAGAGGTCGGGGTGGCAGGGGTGTCGGCTCCTGCCAGGTGTACGCGTAGGCCGCGCTGCGAGTCGACGCGGCCGACCCTCGGCACCAGGACGTGCACGTCATCGTCGAAGCCTGCGGCATGTTCGATGCCGTGCAGGTAGGCCGACGAGGGACCAGCGATCATCGACCCGGGCGGCAGCCGCAACATCGCGGCACGGCAGGCCAGCTCGTGGTCACGATCGAGGCGGGCGTCGGCGTACACGTCGTGCCGGAGGCGGACCCAGGACGATCCGCGTAGCTGATGTCTGGTGACCAGGCCTCGTCGGATCACGTCGGAACCGCGGAAGACCTGCCAGGCCAGGGCAGGAGGTCGGTGTGGGTGAGGAGGCATGCGACCAGACTCGGACTGCCGGCGTGGCGACCGATACCCCTGTGGACAACGCCGGGAGAGCGCTCGGCGGGCGCCTGTGGATGACCGCCAGCCGCCGGATCAGAGTGCTATAAAGCGAGATCATCACCAGGTCGGCGTTGTGGCGCTATCGATCAGCGAGGATGCCGCAACCTCGGCGATCTGGTTTTGATCAAGCCTGGTTGGTGGACTGGGGTCAGCTGAGCGCGGTGGTGATGGCTGTGGCGGCGGCGAGGACCTGGGGGCCGATCGTGTCGACGTCCAGCGGGGCGAGCGCGACCACGCCGACGCTGGCCTCCAGGCCGGGTACGCCGAGCACCGGTGCAGCCACCCCGTACGCCCCGGCCTGCAACTCTCCGCTGCTGCTTATCGGCTCCGCCACCCCGGCTCGACCAGCCAGGATGGCTCGGCCCGCGGCTCCCCGGTCCAGCGGGTGTCGTGCCCCGGCCCGGTACGCGACGTGGAACGACGTCCAGCTCGGCTCGACCACGGCCAGGGCGACGCCCTCGCCACCCTCGACGACGGTCAGATGCGCGGTCGCGCCGGCCTGCTCGGCGAGGCGGCGTAGCGCGGGCAGCGCACCCTCGGCGAGCAGCGGCTGGGCGCGTCGGGCCAGGTGCAGCAGCCCGGCACCGAGGCGCAGCCGGCCGTCGCCGTCGCGGCGCAGCATGCCGTGCCCGGTCAGCGGGCCGATCAGCCGGTAGACGGCGGCCCGGCCGATGCCGAGTCGGTTCGCCGCCTCGGTGACGGTCAGACCGGCCGGGGCGTCGGCAACCAGGTGTAGCAGCCGCAACCCCCGGTCGAGGGTCTGCGAGGTCTCCGCGCCTCGCCCGGCGACCGCGTCGGCCTGCCCCGCGACCGCGTCGGCCTGCCCAGCGACCGCGTCGGCCTGCCCAGCGACCGCGTCGGCCTGCCCAGCGACCGCGTCGGCCCGCCCGGCGACGGCGTCGGCCTGCCCGGCGACCCCTTTCGCGGGGGTGCTGGGGCTGGCCGGCGGTTCACCGGTGCGTGCGGTCGCATCCACGCCTGGCAGCGTACGACCCGGCACCGGCCGACTCGGACAGGCACGGACAGCTACCCTTGTACGGTGACGCTTCGCCTGTATGACACTGCCACCCGATCGGTGCGGGACTTCGTCCCGCGGGAAGCCGGCAAGGTGGGGGTCTACCTGTGTGGTCTCACCCTCCAGTCGCCGCCGCACATCGGTCACCTTCGCTCCGGCGTCAACTATGACGTCCTGCGTCGCTGGCTGCTGGCCGCAGGCTACGAGGTCACCTTCATTCGCAACGTGACCGACATCGACGACAAGGTTCTGGTCAAGGCAGGCGAGCAGGGTCGACCGTTCTGGTCGATCGCGTACGCCAACGAGTTGCTCCTCGCCGAGTCCTACCGGGCACTGAACGTGCTGCCGCCCACCTATGAGCCGCGCGCCACCGGGCACATCCCGGAGATGCACGAGCTGATCACGAAGTTGATCGCCGACGGGCACGCGTACCCGGCCACCGACGGTTCCGGCGACGTCTACTTCGACGTGGCGTCCTGGCCGGCGTACGGGTCGCTGTCGGGTCAGTCCCCGGACGCGATGCAGTCCGCCGGGGACGCGCCCGACCGGGGCAAGCGGGACCCGCGCGACTTCGCCCTCTGGAAGGGTGCCAAATCGGACGAGCCTGCGGACGCCTACTGGCCGTCGCCGTGGGGGCTGGGCCGCCCGGGTTGGCACATCGAGTGCTCGGCGATGTGCTGGCGGTATCTCGGCCCGGAGTTCGACATCCACGGCGGAGGGCTGGACCTGACGTTCCCGCACCACGAGAACGAGATCGCCCAGTCCCAGGCGGCCGGGTTGCCGTTCGCCCGTTTCTGGGTGCACCACGGGCTGCTCAGCATCGGTGGGGCCAAGATGGGCAAGTCCGCCGGCAACGCGCTCGACCTGGCATACGTGGACTCGCTCGGTGTGCGGCCAGTCGAGCTGCGTTACTACTACGCCGCCGCGCACTACCGCTCGGTGATCGACTACTCGGAGGAATCGCTGCGCGAATCGGCGACCGCGTACCGCCGGATCGAGGGTTTCGTGCAGCGGGCGGCCGAGCGGGTCGGTGCCGGGCAGCTCGGTGAGCTGCCCGAAGGCTTCGTCGCGGCGATGAACGACGACCTCAACACGTCGGCCGCGCTGGCTGTGCTGCAACAGCACATCCGGGACGGCAACACCGCGCTGACCGCTGGCGATGATGTGACCGTCCGCACCACTCTGGCCGTGGTGCGGGCGATGCTGGATATCCTCGGGATCGACCCCCTCAGCCCGGCCTGGACCGGTGGCGGCCGCTCGGATGACCTGCGTGCCGTGGTGGACTCCCTGATCGCGCTGGCCCTGGAGCAGCGCGCGCAGGCCCGGGGCCGCAAGGACTGGGCTGCCGCCGACGCGGTACGTGACCAGCTCAAGCTGGCCGGTGTGGTGGTCGAGGACACCCCCCAGGGCCCCCGTTGGACTATTGGAGAGCAGGACTGATGGCCGGCAACTCGCAGCGCCGTGGCCGGCGACTGACGTCGAAGGCAGGCGCCCCCAAGGGCACCGGCGGCAAGAACAAGGACTCGTTGGCCGGGCGGGGTCGCACCCTGCCCGCGGACGAGCGGCCGTGGCACAAGGGCTACTCGGGCACCGAGAAGCTGCCCCAGCGCACCGCCTGGAAGCAGGACAAGGAGCGCCGCGCGGCGGCCGAGGAGGGGCGTGCCCCCAAGATCGGTCAGCCCGGCAGCAAGGACACCACCTGGGGTCGGGGCGGCGGTCGAGGCGTACCGGTCAGCCGGGGTGCCGCCGCCGGTAGGGGTGCCGCCGGCGGCCGGGGCGGCAAGCCCACCGCCCGGTCCGGCCCTCGGGTCTCGCCGGGGCGTAAGTCCAACCCGAGCAAGGACACCCCGGAGCTGCTGGTCGGGCGCAACCCGGTGCTGGAGGCGCTGCGTGCCCAGGTGCCGGCGACGGCGCTCTACGTCGCCCAGGGCATCGACATGGACGACCGGATCAACGAGATCATCCGGACCGCCGCCGACCGGGGCATCGCCAACCTGGAGATCAGCCGGGCCGAGCTGGACCGGATGACCGGCGGGGTGCTGCACCAGGGTGTCGGGCTGCAGGTGCCGCCATTCGCGTACCAGCCGTTCGAGGACCTGGTCGCCGCTGCCCTGGAGCAGCAGGCCCCGCTGCTGGTCGCGCTGGACGGTGTCACCGACCCGCGCAACCTGGGTGCCGTGATCCGGTCGGCCGCCGCGTTCGGCGCGCAGGGTGTCTTCGTACCGGAGCGGAGGGCCGCCGGGATCACCGCGACCGCCTGGCGGACCAGTGCCGGCGCGGCCGCGCGGGTGCCGGTGGCGCAGGTGACCAACCTGACCCGGTCGCTGAAGGCGTGCCGGGACGCCGGCTTCATGGTGGTCGGCCTGGACGCCGACGGCGACACCGACCTGTACGACCTGGAGGCCGCGGTCGGTCCGCTGGTGGTGGTGGTCGGTTCCGAGGGTCGCGGGCTGTCCCGCCTGGTCGGGGAGACCTGCGACCTGACCGTCAGCATTCCGATGATCTCCGAGGTGGAGTCGCTCAACGCCAGCGTGGCCGCTGCGGTCACCCTGGCCGAGGTCGCCCGCCGGCGCTCCGTCGAGCTGTAAACACGTCGACGAGGCTCCTTCCCGGCTCCGGGAGGGGGCCTCGTCGTTTGTCTAGATCTGGTGGGTCCAGGCGACGAAGAGCAGCGCACCGGCCAGCGCCATCAGCAGGGCGGTCGGGATCAGCCAGAGCGGCCCCCGCTCCCCGTCGAGACGTCGGGTCAGCCGCTGGTGCACGGCCGCGATGCCGATCAGGGCGGCCAGCCCGGCGGCGGACAGCGGCAGGCCGACGAGGAAGTGCGCCAGCCACGCGCCGGCCCGGGTCGGACCACCCCAGGAATGGTCGTACGGTCCGGAGTCCACGACGCCGTACAGCACGCCGCGCAGCACCATCAGCAGTTCGACGCCGAGTGGCAGCAGGGCCACGGCACCGAGGAGCAGGCTGAGCAGCGCGTGGCCGAGCACCGCGAAGATGCCGGGCCGGCGAGCCGGCACGCTTGTCGGTGGCATCCCGAGCAGACCGGTGCGCAGGGACCGCCAACGGGCGGCGGCCGCGCCGGCCCCGCCCACCGGGGCCGTCACCAGTGCGAGCAGGGCGACCGGGATCAGCGTCGCGCAGTAGACGAGGCTACGGCCGGCCAGGCGACCCATCCGGTACGGCAGTGAACGCCCGGTCGACCGGGCGGCGGAGTTGGCGGGGTTGGCGGTAACGGCTGGCACGGCGTCTCCTCGGTTCGGGTCACCGTGACCGTACGAGCGCGGCCTGCCGTGCCGAGTCACCCCGGAGAGCCACCTTCGCGCTGGCTCCACGGGGTGAAACACCCGCCGGGGTACGACGACAGGGGCGGCCCGCCGAAGCGGACCGCCCCTGTCAACCAGGCGTTACGTCAGATCCGGCCACCGGTGCTGGCGTGGAAGACGTGGCTGCGGCCGGTACGCGGCTTGACGAACACGGTGTCACCCATGTTCGGCATGTTGCGCCGATCGGTGCGGACGACGAAGCGCTCCGAGTTGCCACCCAGCGCGGCGTGGCCGTAGACGTTGGCGTCCGAGCCGAGGTCCTCGACCAGCTCGACCACGACCGGCATGCCGCCCTCGGTCGGGCTGACCAGGTCGCAGTCCTCCGGGCGGAAGCCGACGGTCACCTTGCCGTCGCCACCCTCGGCGCGGGCCGCCGCGACCTGCTCCCGGGTCAGCGGGATCTGCAGCTCGGCGAACTCGGCACCCTGCTCGTTCAGCGGAACGGTCTTGATGTTCATGGCGGGGGAGCCCATGAAGCCGGCGACGAACACGTTGGCCGGGGTGTCGTAGAGCGCCCGCGGGGTGTCCACCTGCTGCAGGACACCGTCGAGCAGCACCGCGACCCGGTGACCCATGGTCATGGCCTCGACCTGGTCGTGGGTGACGTAGACCGTGGTGACGCCCAGCTTGGCCTGCAGGGATGCGATCTGGGTACGGGTCTGCACACGCAGCTTGGCGTCGAGGTTCGACAGCGGCTCGTCCATGAGGAAGACCTGCGGCTCGCGGACGATCGCCCGGCCCATCGCGACACGCTGACGCTGACCACCGGAGAGCGCCTTCGGCTTGCGGCTGAGGTACTCCTCCAACTGGAGCAGCCCGGCCGCCTCCTTGACCCGCCGGTCGATCTCCGACTTGGAGGTCTTACGCAGCTTGAGGGCGAACGCCATGTTCTCGTACACCGTCATGTGCGGGTAGAGCGCGTAGTTCTGGAAGACCATCGCGATGTCGCGGGCCTTCGGAGGCAGGTGGGTGACGTCACGCTGGTCGATGTAGATCGAGCCGGCGTCGACATCCTCCAGGCCGGCGAGCATCCGCAGGCTGGTGGACTTGCCGCAACCGGAGGGGCCGACCAGGACGAGGAACTCGCCGTCGCCGATCTCGAGGTCCAGCTCGTTGACGGCGGGACGCTCTTGGCCCGGGTAGACCCGGGACGCCTTGGAATAAGTGACGGTAGCCATGGTGAAGCGCTTCCTTTCACCGGCAGGAACGTGCCGGACGATCCGAGTGAAGGAGCGACCGGCACGTGTCCGTGCCGGTCAGCGGACGGCGACTCGGTCGCGGGGGCGCCGAGTTGGTCGTCCGTGTGACTGAACCGTAAACGGGTTTCCCCGCGCTGCCAAGGCGTGAGACCTCTCAACGTGGCCCACGGTCTACTCATTCCGGTCACTCGGGCACGCTCAGACATCAATCGGCGTCCCGCGCGTCGGGTTGATGACGTTTCCCATGCTGGGGAGGCCTCGCGAGCGGGATATCCGGACGTCAGTCGCTATGCTGACGTCGACGCACGCGCCCCTGTAGCTCAGCTGGCCAGAGCACTCGCCTTGTAAGCGAGATGTCGCCGGTTCGATCCCGGCCGGGGGCTCCATATCCACAAGGCTTTTCCCGACCGGCTCTGCCCTGAGTCGACCTGGTTGACAGCAACGCTGACGCTTCGCCGTTCGGATTGCGAAGGGCGGCGGATGGCGTTGCCGGCGGCTCCGCAGAGCGCGCTCACCGCGTCGCGCGGGTGCGCCGCGCGGCGACGTAGCGGCGCATCTTCTCGGTGGTTCCGCAGTCGTCCATGCTGCACCAGCGGCGACTGCGGTTCTTGCTCTCATCGCTGAAGATGAAGCGACAGCCTCCGCAGCCCTTGATTCGGTCCAGCGCTCCCGTGGTGAGCAGTTGGACCGCCGCGTGCACCACCGGCCGTAGGGGTCGGGCAAGCGTGTGGTCATCTCGCCAGACCCACGCGAACGTGCTCCCGCCCGCAAGCTGTGCGTGGCCGAGCGCGTCCGCTTCGTCGTCCCGCAGCCGGGCCAGTGCGGGCGTGCTCGGGGCTCCTCCAGCGGCGATTGGCCGGAACACCTCGTCGAGGTAGTCGCGGGTGCCCAGCGCTCGCGAGAAGGCAGCGCGAGCGCCGTCTGGATCGTTGCGAGACAGCCGCCGTAACGCTGTCGCCTCTGTTTCGGTGAGGGCGCCCGCGTACGTGCCCCAGGCGACCAGCTCCGGATAGCCCGTGAGCACGTCGTCGTCCGAGGGCCCGCTGGGTGGACCGGTGCGGGTGTTGATGAAGTCCAGGGCGAGGTTGCCGCCCACCAGGTGCATCCGCGTGACGTCCTCGACTGTTTCCATCAAAACGCACTTTACCAGTTGACCCCTTCCTGCCGCGTCACTAGCTTGTTTCTGGCATACCTGATTTAGCTGGTAACGGCTGGAGGTCGGATGAACCGCGGGCGAGCAGTGGGAGCATTGATCGGCTTGTCCGGCGGGACCTTCCTCTACACCACCGCCGAGGCGCTGCCGATCGGCCTGCTGCTCCCGATGGCCGCGGATCTCGCCGTCTCACCGTCGCAAGTGGGCACGCTCGTCACCGCGTACGGCGCGGTGGTCGTCGTCGCCTCGATCCCGTTGACGGCGCTGGCCAGGAGGATCCCTCGTCGGCGACTACTGTCAGCGCTCCTGGCAGGCTTCGTCGTCAGCACCGCGACCACGGTGTTCGCGAGCACGTTCGAACTGCTGCTGGCGGCCAGGATGGCAACCGCGGCGACCCACGCGTTGTTCTGGGCGACAGTGGTGCCGGCCGCGGCCGAGCTGTTCCGACCCGGGCTACGCGGGCGGGTGGTCGCGATCGTGTTCGCCGGCGGCAGCGTCGCTCTGGTTCTGGGGGTGCCGGCGGGCACCTGGTTGGGCGAACGAGCCGGCTGGCGGGTGGCGTTCCTGGCGGTGGCCGGCCTCGGCGCGATCGTGCTCGTCGCGGTGGCTTCGCTCCTGCCGTCGACGCCGCCCAATCAGGGCCACGCCGCCCGCGGCGCGACACCCGACGTATACCGCTTCTGGCTGCTGGTCGCGGTGGCCATCCTGACGACCGCCGGTGCCATCGCCGCGTACACCTATGTTGCACTCTTCGTCACCGAGGTCAGCGGGTTCCCCGACTCGTCGGTCGGGGCCATCCTGTTGGCGCGCGGCGTTGCCAGCGTGCTCGGGATCCTCGCTGTCGGAGCGGTGGTGGACCGCAGCCCGTGGCTCACCCTGGTCGCGACCGTCGCGCTGCAGACGGTGGCGCTGCTCGGGCTGTACACGACTGGCCACCGGCCGACGGCTGCCGTGGGTCTCCTCGCGCTGGCCGGACTGGCGTTCGCGGCGTTCACCGCGGTGCTCGGTGGTGTCGTGTTGCAGGTGGCGCCCGGGCGCTCCGACCTTGCCGCCGCCACCGTCTCTGCCGCTGTCAACGTCGGCATCACCGGCGGTGCCCTGGTCGCTGGCCTCGCGCTACCGGGCCACGGCGTGCACAGCACGGTGCTGCTCGGCGCCCTGCTCGGCGTCGTCGCTCTGCTGATCGTCGCCGGTGGCTTCAACCTCCGGCCGGCGAGGCACGGCCAACGGCTGACGGAGGTCCAGGAGGCGCACCAGACGACCGGACGACGGGGTGCCCGGCGGTAGCCTGGGGCCTGGTAGTGGGCGGAGCGGGACGGGGGCAGATGAGTCGCGCGGTGGAGGAGTCGAACCGGGCGATGCTGCGTGCCCGGGACGCCATGGACCGGGCGTACGCCGAGCCTCTGGACATTGCCGCGCTGGCCCGGATCGCGCACGTCTCCGAGGCGCACTTCATCCGTACCTTCCGAGCCACGTTCGGCGAGACCCCGCACCGCTACCTGCAACGCCGCCGGGTGGAGCGGGCGATGGCGTTGCTGGTGGAGACCGCCCGGGACGTGACCGACATCTGCTACGCCGTCGGCTTCGGCAGTCTGGGTACGTTCAGCCGGACGTTCCGGCAGATCGTCGGGGAGTCGCCCTCGGATTTCCGCCGTCACCGCGTCGCGCCGGCAAACGTGCCGTCGTGCTTCACCAAAGCCTGGACGCGACCCAGCAGTTTTGGATAAGCAGCAGGTCACGGCCGGCCTCTAATGTCATGGGCATGACGATGAACGCGATCAGCCGCTCCCAGATCTACGTCCTCGACCAGGACGCCGCGCTTGACTTCTACGTCAACAAGCTCGGCATGGAGGTCAACACCGACCAGGACCTCGGCTTCATGCGGTGGCTGACGGTCAACCTGCCCGGTGACCCGGAGCGGGAGATCCTGTTGGAGAAGCCGGGCCCGCCGGCGCTGGACCCGGCCACCGCCGAGCAGGTCCGGGAGCTGCTCACCAAGGGCGCCCTCGGTGGGTACCTCTTCATCACCACCGACGACGCCCGCAAGACGCACGAGGATCTCGTGGCCAAGGGCGTCGAGATCACCGATGAGCCGACCGAGCGCCCGTACGGGATCGACTTCGGCATTCGGGACCCGTTCGGCAACCGGATCCGTATCGGCCAGATGTTCCCGCGGACGGCGTAGGGGAGCCGACGAAGCCAGGCCCGGACTACCTGGTGTGCGTGGCGGTGACCCGCAGCAGCAGCTTGACCAGCGCTTGCGTGGTCGGCGGCGGTGGTCCGGCGGCCGGGCAGTCGACGTACCCGGTTGCGATGCAGCCCACGGTGAGCCGGTAGTGGAACGCGTCCGCGGTCGAGTTTTCTGGCAATCTTGGACAGTTTCCGTCAGCCGCGAACGGAATCTGTCCAAGATTGCCGACGCCGCGCGGATGCGCCGGTAACAATGGGCGCCGCAGCGGCGGCCGACGCCGATGGGCCGGATTGGCGACGTCGCACCGGGGACGGGGAGGGGACGGACGTGTCGGACGCGAAGTTGACCGTCGAGGTGACGGGACCGGTCGCGACCGTGGTGATCCACAACCCGGCTCGGCGCAATGCGATGACCGTCGCCATGTGGCGTCAGCTCCCCGAGCTGCTCGATCGGCTGGAACCCGACCCCGACGTACGGGCGTTGGTGCTCACCGGCGCGGGTGACGCCTTCTGCGCGGGTGCGGACCTCGGTGATCTGGCGGAGCTGTTGGACGCCGGTGACACCAGCATCGCGGTGGCCGCCGAGGAACGGTTGGCCCGCTTCGCCAAGCCGACCGTCGCGGCTATCCGGGGTGCCTGCGTCGGTGGTGGAACCCAACTCGCCGTGGCCTGCGACCTGCGGATCGCCGCGGACGGCGCTCGTTTCGGCGTACCTCCGGCCCGGCTCGGGCTGGTCTACCCGGCGCCGACGACCCGCCGGCTGGCCCAGCTGGTCGGCCCGTCCGCCGCCAAGCATCTGCTGTTCACCGCGGAGCTGATCGATGTCGAACGCGCTTTGCGGATCGGCCTGGTCGACGAGGTGCTGCCGTCCGACCGGCTCGCCGCGCGGGTGGACGAGCTGACGGCGACGATTGCCCAGCGGTCGCCGCTGACCATCGCCGCCGCCAAGGAAATCGTCGACGACCGGGCTGGGCCTGCCCGGATCGCCTGGTGGCACCGAAGGGTGTCGGCCACCGGCGAGGCCCGGGAAGGGGTCGCGGCGTACGCCGAACGCCGGACGCCCCACTTCGCCTGGCAGCCGTCAGCCGGCGACTGACGCGGTCGCCCTGACCTCGGCTCGGCAGCGGCGTAACAACCATTGCAATACCTCGATCCCGGGTGGTCCGCTGCCGGGTCGGTACGGCAGGCTGTCAGTCGTGCAGCGTGATCAGTTGCTTGCGGGCCGCTACCGGCTCCTGGAGCGTCTCGGCAGTGGCGGCATGTCGGCGGTGCACCGGGCGTACGACGAAGTGCTCGAACGGGATGTCGCGGTCAAGGTGCTGGTCGCCTCGGACGCCAACGCTCGGCAGCGGATCCGGGCCGAGGCCAAGGCGGCTGCCCGGCTGTCGCACCCGCATGTCACAAGCGTGTACGACTACGGCGAGTCGTCCCTGAACGGTTCCCCGGTCCCGTTCGTGGTGATGGAGTTGCTTGGAGGGCACACCCTCGAACAACGGCTGGCGGCCGGGCCGTTGCCGCCCCGCGCGGGTTTGCGGGTCTGCGCCGAGGTGGCCGCTGCCCTCGCGGCCGCGCACGCCGAAGGCCTGGTGCACCGCGACATCAAGCCGGGGAACGTGATGCTCGCCCCTACCGGCGCCAAGGTGCTCGACTTCGGCATCGCGGCCGTCGCCGGTGAGTCGGAGCTCGATTTCGAGGGACGGCTGCTGGGCACTCCGGCCTATCTCGCCCCGGAACGACTGCAGGCCGGCGAGGTGTTGCCGGCCTGCGACGTGTACGCCCTCGGTCTGCTCCTGCACCGGGTGCTCACCGGCCGGCTGCCGTGGCATGCCGAGGCGCAGACCGACATGTTCCACGCGCACGCGCATGTCGCGCCGGACCCGCTGCCCCAGATCGACGGTGTGCCTCCCGAGATCAACCGGCTCTACCGCTGGTGCCTGTCCCACGACCCCGCCGACCGGCCGCCGGCCGCCGAGGCGGCCCGCATCCTGCTCGCCGCCTCCAGCGCGGCGGCTGCCGTCACCGGTGCCACGGCCGGGTCGGCTGTCCAGGCTCCCGAACCGGCGGCAGCCCCGTCAGGCCAGGTCGTCGCGGACCAGACCGAGGCGGCGGCGGTCGGGCCGATGCGCGGTACGGAGGCGGGGGCGACCGAGGCGACCTCGCGGCGAGGGCAGGGGTGTCGGCGGCGGGCCGTGCTGGCGGTCGGCGGCGCGATGCTCGCCGTCGTGGCGCTGGCCGGGTCGCTCGGCGACTCAGCCAACCGCCGCCCCGGGCAGGGGGCACCGTCGCCCCGCATCGGGCCGGGTGGCACCACCACGGTGGGGCTGCCGAGCACGGCCGAGCCACTCACTGCTGTCGACTCCGCATCGTCCGCCGTCCCGTCGGCCAGGAGCACCGCACCCAACCCGCAGACCGGCCCGCAGACCGATCCGAGCGAGCCGGCTGCCGCGAGCCCAACCGCCAACACCCCGGGACCGGCCCCGACCGGGGCCGCACCGACGTCCACCCCTCCGTCGGGCGTACGGGTCGACGCGCGTGGCGGGACGATCACCGTTCGCTGCGTCGGAAAGTCGGCCGAGGTGCTCGCGGTGACGCTCGCGTCCGGCTTTCGGGCGGAGGCGTACGACCCCGGCCCCGCGAAGCAGGTCCAGGTCGAGTTGGCCTCGGCCGAGCACCGCAGTGAGATCCGGGTGCACTGCCCCAATGGGAGTCCGAAACCGCAGGTCAAGGAACGCGTCGGCTGACCGGGGGCCGGCGGGTGCCGCGCCGGGGACGTACCCGGGCGCGGCCCCCCGTTCCCGCCGGCCGGTCGGTCACCGCCCGGCCAACGCCCCCCAGCCGGGGTGCACCGGTTCCCGGCGCAGCGGCATGCCCGCCTCCTCCGGCGTCCGGTCGCCCTTGCGCTGGTTGCAGGCGTAGCAGGCCGCGGTGGTGTTCCGCCAGGTGTTCCGGCCGCCGCGCGAGCGGGGCAGGATGTGGTCGATGGTGGAGGCCGGGCCACCGCAGTACGCGCAGCACCGGTCGTCGCGGCGCAGCACCCCGGCGCGGGACCAGGCCGGCCCGGAGTTGAACCTCCACCGGGTGACCACGTAGCGGACCAGTCGCACCACCCGGGGCATCGGAAAGACCCCGATCACCTGGTCCGGCTCGGCCTCGTGGATCTCGGCCACCCGGCGGCACAGCATCCGGACGGCATGTTGAACGGTGACCCGGTGCAGCGGGCCGAGGTCGGCGTTGATGACGAGGACGGCGTCCACCGGGACTCCTTTCCGATTGGCGCCGGACGGCAATGAGCCGCCCGGTCCGGCTGTTGGACGGGGCGGCTCAGCGCGTACGGGTACGCGTCAGTCGGGCCGGCCCGCCCAGGGACCTTCCGCTCGGCAACCGTCGCCGGGCAGCGTCGACGGCACGGTGGAGACGTGCGACATCGTCATGAGCTGCTCCCGCGGCGGTGGTTGACCTTGCGCGATCACGGTAGGTCGGGGCGGGACAGGGGGGCAACGTATTTCGATCGACCGCCCGGCTGCTCCGGACGGCGCTGACGGCGGGTCCGGGGAGCAACGGCCGTCGAGCGCCGGGCGGTGGTCAGCGGCCGGTTCAGCCGCAGCGCCATCCGCGCGGTGAGTTCGCTGTCCAGCAGGGGGCGGTTGACCTCGCCGGCGACCGCCAGTGCCGGCCCGGAGACCGACCGCCAGATCGCGGCCAGCCCGGCACCGAGGCCCACCAGGGCGACGGTGGCCCGGGTGGTCGGTGAGCCGGCTGCCGCGGCGGCGCTCACCCCGACCACCGCGAAGAGCACCAACAGCAGGGGTACGAGCACCGGCCAGAAGATCCCCCGTGCCGCCTGCGCCACCAGCCGCCGGTCCCGAATGATCAGATTTCGAGCGATCACCGCGTAGTCCTCCTCGTCGAGCAGGTCACGCGGGTGCAGGCCGCCGGTGAGCACGTCCCGCCAGAGGTCACCCTGGCCACGTAGCGCCCGGCTCAGCTCGGCGGGCGCCGGCTCGGCCGGGTCACCGTGGCCGGCCCGGTCGACGGCGGTCGCCCAGGTGGCCAACGACCGGCGCACCACCGCTGCCGAGTACGGCGGCAGCACGCTGGCCAGCTCGTCCAGCCACCGGCTGATCTGGATCTGCCGGCCACCGAACTGTCGCAGCAACTGGGCGGAGTCGCCGGCTCGGACGGTGTCGGCCACTGATCGGCCCAGCCGGTAGGCCAGTCCGACCCGGTGGTTGGTGGCCATCGCCCAGCGCAGCACCTCCACGTTGAGGTCGTCGAGGGCGAGCAGCAGCGGCACCGGGTCGGCGGGGTCGGGCCGGGCCAGGTCGGGGAGCAGCGCCCGGGCGGCGGACGTGTCGGGCACCGACCCGGTGTGCCGGGTGAGTTCGGCGATCTGGGCCAGGGCGACGTCCACGCCGTCGAGGTACATCCGCATCCGCCGGTGGGCGGACATCTCGGTGAGGTTGGAGAGCTTGGCCGGCGGTACGGCTGGTCGGGGCCCGGCGGGAACGCCAAGCTCCGCGTGCTGCCCGTGGTGGTACGCGTCCGCCATCCACCAGCCGAGCCGCAGCGCGGTGACGATGCAGGCGCGTTCGTCGCGGATCAGTGGGTACGCGTCGTCGCGGCCGATCTCGCCGATTGGTGGACCGTTGTCCGCGCCGGCGCGGTGCAGTGGTGACATTCCCCGCTGCCCTCCCGCCCGGTCGATCGACGGTTGATCAACCAAGCGTACGGCAGCGTACCGTTGCTTATGTTGTGTTTTGTCGGTTTGGGCTGCCGCGACCGGCGAGCAGCCCACGCGGCCGGATCGAACGCACCGGCTCCGCCGCGCCACCCTCGGCGCGCAGGATGTGGTTCGCGGCGATGATCCCCGTCGCCGCGGAGCGTTCCATCAACGCGCTCGGGAAGTCCGTGGTGATGCCGTCGCCGGCGAGGTACAGGCCGGTCGCGTCGGTGCGTACCCCCGGTCGCCAGGCGTGGCTGCCGGGCGTGAACGCCGGCGCCTGCGCCTGGACCCGGGCCCGCAGCTCGCGGACCCGCAGGTCGCCCGCCTCCGGCCAGAGCGCGACCAGCTCGCGGCGCATCCGCTCGGCCAGGTCCTCGGCCGGCACGCCGGGATCGCAGGCGTACGCGTGCAGTTCGAGGACCGACCCGCCGGTCTGCCGAGCCCAGCGTCGCGGCTCGTTCTCCAACCGGTGGTAGAGCGTCACCGAGTCCAAAGTGGGCTGCCGGGACACACCGTTGAACACCGCCCGCTCGGCGGCCACGTCCCCGGCACACCAATACCGGGCCACCGCGTACGGCGGGCCGGGGACGCCGAAGGCCGGCATCCGCGCCGCCAGCTCCGGTGCCTGCTCGACCAGGTCGGGGGAGGCCGCGACAAGCGCGGCGAGCGCCGGCGGGTCCACGGCAAGCACGACGTGGCCCGCCGGGTGGCTGCCGCCGTCGGCGGTCGTCACCCGCCAGCCGCCGGCGTCGCGGTGCACGCGGGTCGCGGCGGAACCGGTACGCACCCGGCCGCCGTGCTTCTCCACGTGCCGGGTCAACGGCTCCCAGATCGCCGTGGCGTAGTCCTCGTCCGGGCAGTCGAACGCCAACCCCTCCGGGTTGCCGAGCAGATAGAAATGGAACTGGGCGACCATCTCCGCGGCGGACATCTCCGCCTCGTGGTTGAAGAACGAGTGCGAGAAGACCTCGAACAGCATCGCCCGGGCCCGGTCCGGCAGCCGCAGCGACGCCAGCAACTCGTCGGCCGTGGTGTCGTCCAGCTCGGCGTAGGTGCGAACCGGGTCGTAGCTGAGCAACGGCAACGCCGCGTCCCGGTCCATCAGGCGCAGGTCCGCCAGGCGCAGGCTGGGGCTGCGCAACAGCAACGCGAGCAGGTTCGCCGGTGGAGCGGGCGGCAGTTTGCCGAACTCCTCCGTCGGCCACTGCGCACTGAGGATCGGGTAACCCGCGATGGGCTTGAGGAAGCCCAGGTCAGGATCGATCCGGCGGAGGATCGACCGCCAGTTGTAGTACTGCCGGAAGAACGCGTGGAAGCCGTGCTCGTTCTGCTGGTGGCCGTCGGCGAGCGCCTCCGGCCAGGCCCCCAGCCGACCGCCGAGCGTCGGCGCCGCCTCCAGCACCGTGACCGTCACACCCCGCTCGGCCAGCACCACCGCCGCCGACATGCCGGCGATGCCGCCACCCACCACCACCGCCGCCGTCGGTCGCGGCACGCGGTCGGCGCCACCGCCGCCCGGATCCACCTCATGTTGGCGTACGCCGATGAGACGACCCACCACTTGGGACAACGCCATGGGCACCAGTCTGCCGTACCTGCTGCTCAGGTGGGCGGTAAGCAGCGGCGGGGGCGGTCCGAGGCGGGCCAGACGTACTCCAGGTCCCCCGGCACGTCGTCGCCGAAGATGGGGCGGTAGTGCGTGGGGTCCTTGCGCAGCAGCGACGAGCGGTGGCTCAGGTGCAGGTCGTCGCGACCCAACCACGGTGGCAGCTCACCGGCTCGGGCCAACTCGTCCTGGGTCCGTACGACGCCCGCCCCGCAGGCGGCGGCGAGGTCGACGGTCATCGTGGTGGCGCAGGTGTCCGCCCGCCCCGGCTCGGTCCACACCGCGCACATGTCCAGCCCGTAGCGGGTGAGCGCCTCCTCGTACCCGGCCCACATCTTCACGGCCGGGTGATTGCGCCAGCCGTACCCGGGTCGGGTGAGCCCGCGCAGCACCTGGATGGCCTCCACCCGTTGCTTGCCCAGCCGCTTCTGGTCCAGCGTGCGGGCGCTGGCCAGGAAGTCCGGGTACGGGAGGAACGTCTGCATGCCGCTGCTCTACCCGTCGCCGGGGCGGGCATGCCTGGGGCGGGGATGATCCGGACGGGGTCGCCCATTGCGGCCGTGCTTACTACGATCCGGGCATGGCGGAGCCGTGGCGGGACCGGGCGCGACGGGCGGTCGAGTGGAACTGGCGGCTGCGCTCCGCTAGTGATCCGCGCCCGCACTACGTGATCTGCGGGAAGGACGCGCTCGCCTACTACGTGGCCCGCGCGCTGCTCGAATCCGACCTGCCGTTGGGCGAGGCGCGGGTGACCGTCGTGGTGCCGGAGCGCTACCGCAGCAATGGCCCGGATGTGGCGGGGTTGCGGGGGCTCCGGGTGGTCCGTTCGGATCGGCTGGACGTGGCCACCTTCGAGGCGGCCGGCCTGGCCGGGGCGACCGGGCTGGCCCTGCTGCACCAGGACGACGTGGGCAACCTGCACGCCGCGCTCTGCGCGCAGGCCGTCGATCAGCGGGTCCGCCAGGTCCTGCGGATGTTCAACGGCACCCTGGCCGACGGCGTGCGCAAGCTGATCAAGGCGCCGGTCGAGGTGCTCTCCGACGCCGAGATGGCCGCGCCGGCCTTCGTGGCCGCCGCGCTCGGTGAGGTCGACCCGAGCTCCTTCCAACATCGGGACAAGACGCTCCGGGTGGCGCGGCGGGCCGACGTCCGACCGCAGGACGTGGTCTGCGCCCTGGCCCACCTCACCGAGGCGCAGGGGGTGGAGCTGCTGCCGGCCGACCAGGCCGGCGCCGACCTGGTGCTCGCCGAGGCGACCGGGCAGCCGGCGGGCACCCAGGTGGCTGCCCGCCGGCTGGTCCGGGCCCGTCGGCGACGCCGCCCGGTCGCCGTACTGATGGGAGCGGTACGCGGCTTCGCCACCCGCAAGATCGGCGTCGCGGTGATGTTGGTGCTCGCGGTGATCGCGGTGCTGGGGGCGCTGATCTCCCGCGCCGAGGAAGCTTCCCCACTGGAAGCCCTGTACCTGACTCTGGTCACCACGCTCAGCGGCGCCGATCCGGACACCACCAAGCCAGCCGACGCGCAGATCATGCAGGTGGTGCTCAACCTGGCCGGGTTGGCGCTGATCCCGCTGATCACGGCGGCCGTGGTGGACGGCATCGTCAACGCCCGGCTGGCCCTGCACACCGGCCGGTTGCAACCCGCGCGGGTCGGGCACGTCGTGGTCGTCGGCCTGGGCAACGTCGGCACCCGGGTGATGGCGCAGCTGCGCGAGTACGACGTCGAGGTGGTGGCGATCGACAAGGATCCCGAGCCGCGCGGTGCCGCGTTGGCCCGTCAGCTGGAGGTGCCGCTGATCCTCGGCGACGCCGCGCTCCCGGAAACCCTGGCCGCCGCGTCGGTGGCCGACTGCCAGGCGCTGGTGGTGGCGTCCACCGACGACGTGGCCAACCTGGAGGCGGCGCTCGCTGCCCGTGATCTCCGCGCCGACCTGCGCGTGGTGCTGCGGCTCTTCGACGGTGACTTCGCCGAGCGGGTGGAGGAGACCTTCGCCCTCGGGGTGTCCCGTTCGGTCTCCTATCTGGCTGCACCGGCCTTCATCGGGGCGCTCACCGAACGCGCGGTGATCACCACCATTCCGGTCGACCGGCACGCGTTGCCGGTCGCCGAGGTGCCGGTGGCCGCCGGCTCCGAGTTGGACGGCCGACCGCTGGACGTGGTCAACCGGGACGGGCAGGTCCGGCTGATCGCCCGGACCCCGGCAGGCGGCGCCAAGACGATCTGGTGGAAGGATCTCGACCCTCGACAGGTGATCTTCGCCGGCGACCGACTGACCGTGGTCGCCCGCCGACGCGGATTGGACTGGCTGACCAGGCAGTGCGCCCCGCCCGCCCAGGGGAACGTGACCCTGCCGCACGGTCCCGCCGGCTCGACACCCCGGCCCCTACCGACCCCGTCCGGGGCTGTTCCGTCCGGGGCCGTCGCCGGTCCTGTTCCGTCCGGGGCCGTCGCTGGCAGGGCACCGTCCGCGCCGGCAGCGTTCCCCGGGTCGATGCCGGCGTCGACCGATCAGGAGGTCGCTGCCCCCGATCCCCACGCGATCCACCCGGTGCCGGCCCCGCCGCCACGGGCCGAGGGCTGATCCACTCCATATCGCCGATGGCGCGGTCCCAGCGGCTCAGTCGCTGACCCCTGCGCGCCGGTGGCCCACCCGGGTCACCGGCGTGCGAGCCGCAGCCCGTGCCAGGCGGCACCGATGGCGAGCACGCCAAAGCCGGCGAGGACGCTGCTCAGCGGCAGGTTGACCGCGAGCAGCAGGCACCCGACCAGCCCGAGGCCGGCGAGCACCTGCACCGGCAGCCGCCGGCCAGGTTCCCGACCCAGGGTGAGCGCCGCCGCGTTGGTGATCGCGTAGTAGACCAGCACGGTGCAACTGGAGAAGCCGATCGCCTGCCGTACGTCGCCGAGCAGCACGACCACGATCACCACGGCGGCCACCGCCAACTCGGCGCGGTGCGGCACCTGGTGGACCGGGTGCACGGCGGCCAGCGCGCCGGGCAGGTCACGGCGGCGGGCCATGGCGAGGGTGGTCCGGCCGACGCCAGCGACCAGGGAGAGCAGCACCCCGACCACCGCGATCGTGGCCCCGGCGCGGACCACCCACGCCAGGCCGGGTAGCCCGGCGGCGGACACCACGTCGACCAGGGGCGCGGCAGATCCGGCCAGCCGGTCGGCACCGAGCACGCCGAGCGTGACCACGGCCAGCACCAGGTAGATCACGAGCACGGCCCCGAGCGCCAGGGGCACCGCGCGAGGAATGGTCCGCTGCGGGTCGCGTACCTCCTCACCGAGCGTGGCGATCCGGGCGTACCCGGCGAAGGCGAAGAAGAGCAGCCCGGCGGCGGTGAGCACGCCCCGGGCGGAGCCGCCCGGGTCGGCGAGCCGGTCCAGGTGCACCGGCCCGCCCGCCACGCCGACGACCGCGACCAGGGCCAGCACCGCGAGCACCAGCGCGACAAGCGCTCTGGTCACGGTGGCCGTCTTGCCGATGCCCCGCAGGTTCACCGCCGTCACCGCGAGCACCGCCCCGACCGCGACCAACCGGGTCTGACCTGGCCACAGGTACGCCCCGATGGTCAACGCCATCGCCGCGCAGCTCGCGGTCTTGCCGACCACGAAGCCCCAACCGGCCAGGAAACCGGCGAACGGCCCGAGTCGCTCCCGGCCGTACACGTAGGTGCCGCCGGACTCGGGGTAGCGGGCCGCCAGCCGCGCCGAGCTTGTCGCGTTGCAGTAGGCGATGAAGCCGGCGAGCACCAGCGCGGGCAGCAGCCCGGCGCCGCCGGCCGCCGCCGCGGCCGGGCCGAAGACCACGAAGACGCCCGCGCCGAGCATCGAGCCCAACCCGATGACAACCGCATCGGGTACGCCGAGTCGCCGAGCCAGTCGATCCACAGGCCGAACCCTAGGAGTACGAGGTGAACGGCCGGTCCCATGCGCGTAGCCGGCCGGGTAGCGGCAGGCCGTCCCAGGGCACCCGGTGCAGCAGCCGGTCCAGGAAGAGCCCGATCAGCAGGGCTGACACACCGTCGGTGAGCCAGTGGAAGTTCAGGTAGGTCGTGGTGACCAGCAGGATGGCCGGCGGGGCGAACCGGATCAGTCGGTACACGGTCGGGTGCAGTCGCCCAGCCGTCAGCGCGGTCAGCAGTACGGCTATCACCCCGTACCAGAGGATCGCGTTGACGACGTGCCCAGACGGATAGGACAGGTCATACTCGGTGGGCGGCAGGTCATTGAAGATCCGAACCGACTGGGTCGGTGGCAGATCGGAGCTGGGCGCGGCCCGGTCAGTCAGGAGCTTGAGCGGCCCGACCGTCAGGTACAGGAGCACGAACGCCCCCGCCACCAGCAGCAGCGGCCGGACGGTGCGGTCCCGCCAGGCCACCGCCACGGCGAGCGCCCCAGCGAGGGGCGTCAACAACCAGCCCCCCTGGCCGATGAGGTTGAACGCCCGTGCCGTCCAGTAGATCGGCGCCGGGTGGTGGGCATAAGCCCATTCCCGGACCGCCAGATCCAGCCCGAGCAACGCACCTGTGGCGAGGGCCAGGGTCACCGCACCAAACCCGACCAGTAGCAGGGCGTCGAACCACCAGCTGGCCGGGCGGACAGGCCGTAGCCGCAGGTCACGTCGTACCGCTGTGGGTTTGAGCACGCGACCACGCTACCGGCCCGGCGCGAGGCCCGGGAGTCCCGCGCTGTGGGCCCAGCCACGATGTAGAGCGGATGCGGGGGCGACCAGTCATGCTTGTGCCCGTGCGGATCACGTCTGCCCTCGTGGACCCGGCGCTGCTCGACCTACCCTGGTCGACACCGCTGGAGGAGTGGCCTGCCCAACATCTGGTGGCGCTGCCGCAGGGCATCTCCCGACACATCGTCCGGTTCGTCCGGCTCGGTGACTACGTGTACGCGTTCAAGGAGACTCGCGAGCGGATCGCCGAGCGGGAGTACGACCTGCTCCGGGCTCTGGAACGGATCGACTTCCCCTCGGTCGAGGCGGTGGCGGTCGTCGCCGACCGGCAGACCGAGGACGGGGAGCCCCTCGAATCGGTGCTGATCACGCGGCACCTGCAGTTCTCGCTGCCGTACCGGGCGCTCTTCTCGCACACCCTGCGACCGGAGACGATGAGCCGGCTGCTCGACGCGCTCGCCGCCCTGATCGTGCGAATGCACCTGACCGGCTTCTTCTGGGGCGACTGCTCACTGTCGAACACCCTGTTCCGCAGGGACGCGGGAGCCTTCGCCGCCTACCTGGTGGACGCGGAGACGGGCGCGCTGCACAACTCACTCTCCAACGGGCAGCGCGGTGAGGACCTGGAGATCGCCCGGGTGAACATCTTCGGTGAGGCGCTGGACCTGCAGGCCGCCGGCCTGCTGCACGAGTCCATCGACCCGGAGGTGGTCTGCGAGGAGGTCGTACAGCGCTACGAGCGGCTCTGGCACGAGATCACCTACGAGCAGGCGGTCGAGCGGGAGGCCCGGCACGACATCGAGGGTCGGATCCGCCGCCTCAACGAGCTGGGCTTCGACGTGGCCGAGGTGGCCATGTCCTCCATCGACGATGGGCGTTACCTGGTTCGGCCGAAGGTGGTCGACGCCGGCTACCACACCCGGCGGCTGCTGCGGCTGACCGGTCTGGACGCTGAGGAGAACCAGGCCCGCAAGCTGCTCAACGACCTGGACGCCTATCGGGCGGAGAGCGACCTGGTCGACGAGCAGCAGGCCGCGCACCGCTGGCTCACCGAGGTCTTCGAGCCGGTGGTCCGGGCCGTTCCCGCGCACCTTCGGCAGAAGCTGGAACCGCAGGAGCTGTTCGCGCAGATCATCGAGCACAAGTGGCTGCTCTCCGAGCGTGCCGGCCGGGACGTCGGGATGCGCCACGCGGTCCAGTCGTACCTGGCCGACGTGCTGGTGCACCGCCCCGACGAGCAGGCCGTCCTGGGCGTCGAGGTCCCCACCCTCAGCTGACCCTCCGCCTCGGGATCGGCCCGACCTGCGTTCGTCGAGGCAGGCTGGATCGTCGGGCAGGCTGGGTGGCCAGTGTGTGGTTGGCGCCCTGTAGAGCTGCCCCAGATATGGGGCGGTCGTCTCGTCATCGCCATGCCGCTGGCATCGATCCCCGCTAACACCCTGTCCGCCGAAACAACGGCCAGGGCCGCTGGCCCAATCGGCGAAATCGTCGCATCGCGGCGTTTGCGTGTGCCGCGGGCCAGTGTGCCGCGGGTCTGCGCGGGCCGCAGGTCAGTGTGCCGCAGGTCTGCGCGGGCCGCGGGTCTGTGTGTGCCGCGGGTCTGTGTGGGCCGCGGGTCAGTGTGCCGCGGGTCTGCGTGTGCCGTAGGTCAGTGTGCCGCCGGTCTGTGTGTGCCGTAGGTCTGTGTGTCCCGTGGCTCCGCTTGCCCCACATTTGGGGCAGCTCTACAGGCCGCGAAACAGGCACGGTGCCAGCGCCAGCGGAGGTCAGGCTCGGCCGGTAGTGGACGGGCTCGGCGTCACTCCACCCAGGTGCCGTTGCGGAGGACCCGGACCACGTTCAGGTCGGAGTCCAGCACCACCAGGTCGGCGCGGAGGCCCACCTGAAGGGCTCCGACCCGGTTGCCCAGGCCGATGGCTCGCGCCGGGGTGGTGGCCACCATCCGCGCCGCGTCGGCGATCGGTATCCCGGCAGTCACGGCGTGCCGCAGCGCGGCGTCCATGGTCAGCGTGCTGCCGGCGATCGCGCCGTCGCGGGCGAGGCGGGCCACCCCGTCGGTCACGGTGACGGCCTGGCCACCCAACTCGTACTCGCCATCGGCCATGCCCGCGGCGGCCATCGCGTCGGTGATCAGCGCCGCGCGGTCCGGGCCTGTGGTCGCGGTGACGAAGGTCAGCATGCCGTCGTGCAGGTGCACGCCGTCGGCGACCAGCTCGCAGATCACGGTGGGCGCGTCGAGCAGAGCCACCACCGGGCCCGGCTCACGGTGGTGCACCGGCCGCATGCCGTTGAACAGGTGGGTGCCGACACTGGCGCCGGCGGCGACCGCGGCGCGGGTCTGCTCGTACGTCGCATCGGTGTGGCCCACCGCCGCCACCACCCGCTGCGCGGTGAGCAGCTTGATCGCCTCCAGTGCGCCGTCGCGCTCCGGGGCGAGGGTGACCATCCGGATCGCGCCCCGACCCAGCTCGATCAGCTCGGACAGCTCGTCGGTCGACGGGTCGCGCAGGTACTCCGGGTTCTGCGCGCCACAACGGGCAGCGGAAAGATAGGGCCCTTCGAAGTGGACCCCCGCCAGCACACCCTCGTCGACCAGCGGGGCGAATGCCTCGGTGGCCGCCCGCATCAGCGGGAAGGGCGCGCTGACCAGGCTGGCCAGCAGGGTGGTCGTGCCGTGCGCGAGGTGGAAGGTGGCCGCCGCCCGGGCCTCGTCGGCGTCCCCGGTGGTGAAGGTGTGCCCACCACCACCGTGTGTGTGCATGTCGACGAAGCCGGGCAGAATCCAGTGTCCGTCGCGGACCGACGGGTACTCGGCAACCGCGGTGATCCGGTCCCCGTCCCACTCGACGCAGCCCTGTCGGATGACACCGTTCGGGGTCACCACTCGGCCGTTCACCCGCACGGTCATCGCCTCTCCTGAAGGTCACGGACGCGTACCGCGTCCTGGTCACGGACGCGTACCGCATCCAGGGCGAGCAGGGCGGCGCCGAGGCAACCGGCCTCGTCGCCGAGGGCCGCCGCGACCAGTTGCGGCTCCCGGTGGAAGGTCATCCGTTCGTGCAGTGCTGCCCGCAGTGGGATCAGCAGCCGGTCCCCGGCCTGGGCCAGGCCGCCACCGAGCACGATCGTCGCCACGTCGAACAGCGCCTGCCCGGTGGCGAGGCCGTCGGCGAGGGCCTCGACCGCCTCCTGCCAGACCTGGTTGGCGAGCGCCTCGCCGGCCGTCGCCCGCTCGGCCACCTCGGCCGCTGTCACCGGAGCGTCGGCCGTCTCGCCGGCCAGTTCGGCGTAGCGGCGGCCGATCGCGGCGGCCGAGGCGACCGCCTCCAGGCAGCCGGGTCGACCGCACCCGCAGCGCGGGCCGTCCGGTCGGACCAGGATGTGGCCGATCTCCCCGGCGGCACCGTGGGCGCCCACGGCGGCCGAGCCGTCGACGACGTGCGCGGCGGCAATGCCGGTGCCGATCGCCACGAACAACACGTGCCCGGCGCCGCGGCCGGCGCCGAGGCGGGCCTCGGCGAGACCCCCCACGCGCACGTCGTGGCCGATCGCCGTCGGCAGGCCGAGCCGCGTCACCGCCAGGTCCCGCAGGGGTACGTCCCGGAAGCCCACGTTCGCCGACCAGACCGCGACTCCGCGCGCCTCGTCCACCACCCCGGGCACGGCGATGCCGAGCGCGACCGGGGTGAGCCCGTCGGCGCGGGCCTTGGCGGCCAGCCCGGCGGCCACGTCCAGGATCGTGCCGACCACAGCGGCCGGGCCGCGCAGGGCGTCGGTGGGGTGCCGCTCGGTGCGTACCGCGACGCCGTCCGGCCGGACCAGGGCGCATTTCATGCCGGTCCCGCCGACGTCCAGCGCAACGACCACGCGGTCGCTCACGCCAGCACCACGGACCGGGACAGGTGTCGGGGCGCGTCCGGGTCGAGGCCCCGGCTGGTCGCCAGCGCGACCGCGAAGCGTTGGGCCAGGATCAGGTCGGCCATCGGGTCGACCGGGGTACGACCGGCGGACCAACTGCCCAGCACCGTGCGCCAGCCGTGCGTGCGGCTGTGCACGAAGGCCGCGCCGGTGGCGGCCACATCCTCGGGTAGCCCCTCGGGCAGCTCGCCGAACGCCCAGACCAGTCGGCCGGGTGCGGCGACGGAGATGGGCCCGTGCCGGTAGTCCATCGCCGGGTAGGCCTCGGCCCAGAAGGTGGCCGCCTCGCGGCACTTCAACGCGGCCTCCTGGGCCAGCCCCACCGTCCACCCCCGACCGAGGAAGGTGGCCTGCCCGATGGTGGCCGGGTCGATCGGCAACGGGGACCGCACCGCGACTTCGGCGTCGGCGGCGAGCGCGGTCACCGGGTCGCCGAGGTGGGCCCGGAGCAGGGCCAGCGCGGTGGTCGCGAAGCGGGTCTGCACCACTGACCGCTCGTCGGCGAAGGGCATGGCCACCGTGGCGGTGGCCAGTTCGACCACCGGGGACGTCGGGTCACCGACGATGACGGTGGTGGGTGTCTGCCCGCGCAGCGCGGCGAGCAACTCCAGCACCTCGGTGGTGGTGCCGGAGCGGGTGATCGCGATCAACCGGTCGTAGCGGCGGCCGGCGGGGAACTCGGACGCCTGGAACGCGTCGGTCTCGCCCTGACCGGCCTGCTCGCGGCGGGCCGCGTACGCCATCGCCATGAACCACGACGTGCCGCAACCGACGACGGCGACCCGCTCACCGGGGCGCGGCAGGTCACCGTGTACGACGCCGGCCAGTTCGGCTGCCTCCCGCCAGCAGTCGGGTTGGCTCGCGATCTCCGCGTCCACGTACGCCATGGGAACTCCTCGCAGGGGCGGCCGGTGCGCAATATGGCTCGTTAGAGCCGCATTTCGCGCGTTATTCTGCGCGAATGTGGGTGGCCGTGGCAACCGGCCAGCCGATCGCGCAGTTCAGTCTTTTGCGCCAGCCTAGTTTCGCGCACTAGTGTGCACGCAATCAATCACCGTCCGTGCAGTCACTGGGAGGGCCCCCGCGGTGGACCGGTACGCCAGATGGAATGCCCTGCTCGAGATGCTGACCGACAACGGCCGGGTCAGCGTCGAGGCGGCGGCCGAGCGGCTGGACGTCTCCCAGGCCACCATCCGGCGTGACTTCGACCAGCTCGCCCAGCAGCAGATGATCACGAGGACCCGGGGTGGCGCGGTCGCGAACGGCGTCTCGTACGACCTGCCACTGCGGTACAAGACGGCCAAACACTCGGCGGAGAAGCAGCGGATCGGCGCGGCCGCGGCGGCACTCGTCACGCCGGGCACCGTGGTCGGCCTCAATGGCGGCACCACCAGCACCGAGGTGGCGAGGGCGCTCGCCGTCCGACCAGATCTGAACACCAGTGCCGAGGGTGCCCAGCTCACCGTGGTGACCAACGCGCTGAACATCGCCAACGAGTTGCTGGTCCGTTCGCGGATGAAGGTCGTGGTGGCCGGCGGGGTGGTCCGCCCGAAGTCGTTCGAACTTGTCGGCCCGCTGGGCGGGGCGCTGCTGCGCGAGGTGACCCTGGACGTCGCGCTGCTCGGCGTGGACGCGATCGACCCGCAGCTCGGCGCCGCCGCCCACCACGAGGGGGAGGCCGCGATGAACAACCTGATGGTGGCCCGAGCTAAGCGCGTAGTGATCATCGCGGATTCGTCCAAGCTGGGGGGTCACGCCTTCGCCCGGATCTGCCCGATCGAGCGGGTGGAGACGCTGGTGACCGACTCCGGCGCCGCCCCGGAACTGGTGGACGCCTTCCGCGCCGCAGGCGTGCAGGTCATCTGCGCCTGAGCGCTCACGCTCCGTCGATGAAATAGCCCGTTCGGCGCGTCTGTGCATACCGCGTATTGCGCGGGTCTGCATACCGCGTATGGTGTCGGCTGTCACGCCCACCCATCGGGGAGGTGCAGCTTTGCCAGCTGTCCTGGAGATCGAAGGTCTACGTAAGACGTACAAGAGTCGTCGGCGCGGCACCCGCAACGCGCTCGACGGCTTCGACATGCGGGTCGACGCAGGGCAGGTGCACGGCTTCCTGGGCCCCAACGGTTCCGGCAAGACCACCACGCTGCGTACCCTGCTCGGCCTGATCCGGCCCGACGGCGGCCGGATGGCGCTGCTCGGGCACGAGGTCCCCGACGCGCTGCCCCTGGTCGCCGGTCAGGTCGGCGCGATCGTGGAGAGCCCGCAGTTCTTCCCGCACTTCACGGCACGGGACACCCTGTCCCTTCTGGCCGGGGCGGGCGAGGTGCCGGCCATCCGGGTCGACGAGGTGCTCGAACTCGTCGGGCTGCGCGACCGTTCCGGCGAGCGGGTCAAGACGTACTCGTTGGGCATGAAGCAGCGGCTCGCCGTTGCCTCAGCCCTGCTGAAGAACCCGAAGTTGCTCATCCTCGACGAGCCGGCCAACGGCCTCGACCCGGGCGGCATCCGGGAGATGCGCACACTGATGCGCAACCTCGCCGAATCCGGCATGACCGTGGTGTTGTCCAGCCACATCCTCGGCGAGATCCAGCTGATCTGCGACTCGGTCACCATCATCTCGCTGGGCCGGCGGGTCGCCTTCGGCCCGGTCGACGAGGTGCTCGCACAGCACTCGTCCGGTGCGGTACGCGTCCGCCTGGAGGCGGTCAGCGACCTGCCGGCGGCCACCGAGGCGCTCACCCAGGCGGGGATCCGGGTCACCGGTCACCCGGACCACCTGATGCTGGCCGGCGTCGACAAGCCGGCCTCGGTGACGCGCCTGCTCGCCGAGCGCAACCTCTACGTCAGCGAGTTGGCTCCGATCGCCGTCGATCTGGAGAGCGTCTTCCTCGAACTGACCGCCACCGCACCGGTCCCCGGTCAGCACCGGCAGGTCGACGAGTCCATGAAGGTCGGTGGCACGGGTCAGCCCGGTACCGCCGGGGGAGGGTGGGGCGCGTGAGCCTCTTTCGTACGGAGCTGCGCCGGCTCACCAAGCGGCGCTTCACCCGCTACATGACGCTGCTCGGCCTGCTGGTGCTGGTCGCGATCGTGGTCGGCGTGTTCTTCACCAACCAGAAGATCGGCGCCGATCAGCTTGCCAGGGCCGAACGTCAGGCCGACCAGCAGTACCAGGAGCAGGTGCGCTGGAGCGAGCAGGAGCGCGCCGCGTGCGAGCAGGCCAAGGCGGCCGGCACGGCGACCGACGGCCGCTACCCCGACGACTGCTCGGTGATCTCGCCGCCGCCGCGGGAGGAGATCCAGGCCGAGTGGTTCCTGCCCTCGACGTTCGACTTCAAGAAGACGTTCGACGAGACGCTGATCCCGTTCGCGGCGATCCTCGCCCTGGTCGGGTTCGTGGTCGGCGCGTCCTTCGTGGGTGCCGAGTGGAGCACCGGCGGCATGATGAACCTGCTGCTCTGGCGACCGAAGCGGCTCACTGTGCTGCTCACCAAGCTGGCCGCGCTGCTCACCGGCATGCTGGCGGTGACGCTGCCCGCCGCGGTGGTCTGGTTCGCCGGGTTCTGGGTGGTCGCCTCGTTCCGGGGCAGCACCGACAAGATGACCTCCGGAACCTGGCAGTCGTTCGTCCTGACCGGGGTACGCGGCGTGGTGCTGGTGCTGGTGCTCACCACCATCGGCTTCGCCCTCGCCTCGCTTGGTCGACACACCGCGATGGCCCTCGGCGGTGTGGTGGCGGTGATGGTGGTCGGCCAGTTCGGTCTGGGCATCCTGCTGGCGATGGCGAGCGTGCGGTGGGCCGAGGCGTGGTTGTTGCCCACGTACGCGCTGGCCTGGATGACGAAGACGGTCACCCTGCAGGACTTCCAATCCTGCAACGCGACCTACTACGGGTCCTGCGAACCGGCGACCTTGGACATCACCTGGCAGCAGTCCTCCCTGATCTTCTCGGTCGGGTTGGTGGTGATCCTCGGGGCGGCGCTCTGGGCGATGCGTCGCCGCGACATCTCCTGATTCCAGCGTTCGACGCGAAGGCCGTCGGCTCATGCCGGCGGCCTTCGCGTGTTCGTGGGAGCGACCATCCACCTCACGCGGGCCCTTTGCTCTGCTTCCACCC
>NZ_PYBV01000014.1:234716-242858 GCF_003205615.1 Micromonospora arborensis
GGGTGGAAGCAGAGCAAAGGTGGCTGAGGTAGGGCCGGCGGCTCCCCTCCGAGCAACAGCGCGGCCCGCGCTCTGCCCAGCCGCGCCGGCTGGTGCGACCCAGGTCGTCGCTGGCTAGGCTGAGTGCCATGTCCGCCGACGCCACCCCGGCCGCCCCCGAGCCGTCCACTGACGCTCGTCGGGGTGACGTCGTGGGTGCTGTTGGGCCGGCGGTTCCGACTCCACGACCGGTGCCGCCCATCGAGAGCACCGGCGATCCCGACCAGGACGATGAGGCCGACGTCCAGCCCGCCGCGCCAGCGGCGGCCGGCCTGACCGAGCGGGAACGGGCCATCCTCGCCTTCGAGCAGCAGTGGTGGCGCCACGCCGGCGCCAAGGAGCAGGCCGTCCGGGACACCTTCGGTGTCTCCTCGACCCGGTACTACCAACTGCTCAACGGTCTGCTGGACAATCCCGCCGCGCTTGCCGCCGATCCCGTGCTGATCGGTCGGCTCCGTCGACTGCGTTCGTCGCGCGCCCGCAATCGCCGCCGCTGACCGTCGTCCGTACCGCCTCCCCTTTCGCGCCGGTGTGCCGATTCGGGCTGTTCCTCCCGGCGACGCCTGCCCTGCCGGTCTTCCTGGCCCGGCCAGCCGGCATACCGCATGCCGGCTGGCCAGCCGGGTAGGCGGGTGGCGTTCCGAGGTCGCCAGGCGACCGAGCACCCAGGAGGGGAGCGGAGCATGACGGCAGCGAACCAGAGCGGGCGCGGGCAGCAGGCCCGGCAGGAGGCCTCCCGCGTCGGCCAGCAGGCCACGCAGGCTGGAGGGCAGGTCGCGCACACAGCGGCCGAGCAGGGCGGGCAGGTGGCCGCAGAGGCGCGGCGACAGGCGCAGCAGTTGACCGGTCAGGCCAGTGGGCAGCTTCGGGACCAGGCGCAGACGCAGCAGCGGCGCGCCGCCGAGGGCCTACGCGACCTGGGTCGGAACCTGGGCTCGATGGCCGACCGGGACGGCGACTCCGGGCTGGCCGGTCACGCGGTACGCCGGGTGGCCGACGCCGCCCAGCAGGCTGCCGGGTGGCTCGACGAGCGCGAGCCCGGCGAGGTGCTCGACGAGGTACGCACGTACGCGCGGAGCCACCCCGGGACGTTCCTCGCGGGTGCCGCGGTGGCCGGGCTGCTGGTCGGGCGGCTCACCCGTGGCCTGACGGCGCCGCCCTCGGGCGATGGTCAGGGTGGGAGCGCGTCCGGCGCTCCGCCGTCAGCGCAGGGCGCTCAGCAGCCGTACGTCGGGACGGCACGGGCGCGGAACGTCTCGCCCGCCGGTCAACCGGACCCGGGCCTCCCCGGCGGGGTGGCCCCGTGAGCGCCCCGGAGAAGGAACGGACCCAGGCCTCGGTCGGCGACCTGCTGGGCGATGTGACCCGGGACGTGTCCACGCTGGTGCGCAAGGAGGTCGAGCTGGCCAAGGCCGAACTCCGCGAGGAGGTCAGCCAGGCTGGTAAGGCGGGCGGCATGTTCGGCGGGGCCGGGCTGGCCGGGTTCCTGGCAGTGCTCTTCGTGTCGTACGCCCTGTGGTGGGGGCTGTCCAACACGATGGACCAGGGATGGGCGGCGCTGATCGTCGCGGTGCTCTGGGCCGTCGTGGCCGGTGGTCTCTTCATCAACGCCAAGACCCAGTTGAAGCGGGCACGTGCGGTGCTGCCGCGGACGAAGCAGACCGCCCGGGAGATGCCGAACGCCCTGCGGGGTCGGTGAGCGAGTCGGGAGGGAACAGGTCATGTCCAGTGATCCGGATCGGATCCGGTGGGAGATCGAGGCCACCCGCAACGAGCTGAGCAGTGACGTCGACGCGTTGGCCGACAGGGTCAACCCGCGTCGGATCGCTGGTGATCGGGTCGAGCAGGCACGCGGCGCGTTCACCCGAGCGAAGGAGAAGATGATGGGCAACTCGCACCATCTCGGGCAGGAGACCGGTCAGCGGATGTCGCACGCGGCCGGGTCCGTACGCGACGAGACTCGTTCGCTCGGGCAACAGGGCCGTGAGCAGGCTCAGGGCAACCCGATGGCGGCTGGCCTGGTCGCCTTCGGCGTCGGTCTGCTGGCCGCCTCGCTGATCCCGCCGAGCGGGCGCGAACGGCAACTCGCCGGACGGGAGCGGAGCATGGTGAGTGAGCACTCCGATCAGTTGCGTGGGCAGGCGAGCCAGGTCGGCCACCAGATGCAGGACAACATGCGGGAGCCGGTGCAGCAGGCGGCGCAGTCGGTGCGGTCCAGCGCCCAGCAGGGGATGTCCGCGGTACGCGACCAGGGCCGCTCGGCTGCTGGCCAGGTGCAGGGGGAGGCGCATGCGGCCGCCGACGACCTCCGGCAGCGCTGACCCGGTCGGCGCGGCGGGGCCGGCGCCGGTGATGCGGGTACGTTCCGCGTCCGCGCCGGCCCCGGGCCGGCCGGTCAACGAGGACCTGGTCTTCCGGATCGGCCCGCTGGTCGGCGTCCTGGACGGCGCGACCGTGCCGGAGGGCTTCGACACCGGCTGCGTGCACGGGCCGGAGTGGTACGTCCGGCACCTGGCCGCCCGGCTCGGCGTGGCGGAGGCGGCCCGCCCGGCGGCCCGGCTGACGAGCAACCTGGCTGCGGCCATCCTCGCGGTACGGGCCGACCACGGCGGGCAGTGCGACCTCGACCGACCCGGCACCCCGTCCAGCACGGTCTGCCTCCTGCGTGACTGCGGCGACGAGGTGGACTACCTGGTGCTCTGCGACAGCCCACTGGTCCTGGACGTCGGCGGTCAGGTCAGCGTGGTGACCGACAACCGCCTGGACGAGGCGATGGCCGAGTTGCGCGAGACGGTGGCGACCGTGCCGGGCGGCGCGGCCGACCCGGTCACCCGGTTCCGGCACGCGGTGAGCATCCAACGGGAGCGGATGAACCGCACCCACGGGTACTGGGTCGCGGCGTCGGACCCGGACGCGGCCTTCCACGCGGTGACCGGGTCGGTGCCCCGGCGAGGTCCGTCGGCGATTCGCAGGGCGGCACTGCTCAGTGACGGTGCGTCCAGCGCGGTGGAGCAGTTCGGGCTCACCGACTGGGCCGGTCTGCTGGATCTGCTGAGCGTCGACGGGCCGGGCGCGTTGATCGACCGGGTCCGGGACGCCGAGCGCGACCACCCCGACCGGCTGCGCCGGCACAAGCCCACCGACGACGCATCGTTGGTGTTCTGCGAGTTCGACCCGACGGTGTGAACACCAACGGGTGACAACAGAGCGTGATGAGCAACACCCGGGCCGCCCGACCGGCCGGTACCGGTAGCCGGACCGCCAGTGCATCGCCATTGGGGTGGACTTCGGCCGATGAGGGCGGCAGACTGCGGCACGTGGCGGGTGCGGTCCGGCTGGAGCCGGTGGACGAGCAGAACTTGGAGCCGTTGCTCTCCGTAGCGGCGGCCGAGGCGGAGCCCGGCGATGTCATGCCTCCGGTCGAGGCTCCCGCCGGCTGGTCGCTCGCCCGCCGGGAGGCGTTCCGCGAGTTCCACCGGGCGAGCTTCGGCGGGCTGGACGGGCCGACCCGCTCGCAGATGTACGCGATCCTCGTCGGCGGCGAGGTGCTGGGCATGGTGCGGATGACGCGCTGTGACGAGCCGGGCACGGTGGAGATTGGCATGTGGCTCGGCCGCTCGGCACGTGGACAGGGGATCGGCGCGGCCGCCCTGCGGGAGCTTCTGAACGCTGCCGCTCGGGCGGGCATGCGGGCCGTGGTGGCCGAGACCACCCGGGACAACGTCGGTGCCGTCGCCGTGCTGACGAAGTGCGGGGCCAAACTGCACGAGGAGGGCGACAAGGTGCGCGCCGAGATCTGCCTGGACTCGACGCCACCCGCGCTCTGAGGGGTTTTCTCTGTGCCCGGGGCCGGCCGGCGGCGACCGCGGAGGTCACCGCCGACCGCCTGGATCAGGCCGGCACCCGGATGATGTCGTAGTCGGTGCTCGGCGTCGACTCCACGTCGAACCGACCGTTCACCACGTACAACGCCGAGCCGAGCAGGTCACCGGTGGCCGGCGAGCGCAGCTGTGGGCCGGTGACCTCCCGCTGCACCACCCCGGCGGTGAATCCGGCGTTCATCCGGACCACCGCGATGACGTTGCTCAGGTTCCGGATCACGTAGAGGGTGCGACCACGCAGCACCAGCCCGTCGGCCCGCTCCACCGAGTAGCCGCCGAGGTCGACGAGACGGCTGTGGCCGGTACGCGGGTCGATGCGTACCAGCGTGCCGCTGAGCATCTGCGCGACGAGCAGATCCCCGTCCGGCAGCTCCACGATCCCGTTGTGGTAGACGTCCGGCGTGGCGGCCGGACCGCTGAGCCGCAGTACCCGGAAGGCGGTGGGGGCCGGCAGTCGACCACCCGGGCCCAGCGGCACCACGTACAGCACCTGCAGTGCGGAGTCGGTGAAGTAGACCGCCCGCTCGGTGATCACCAGGTCGTTGATGTAGCTGACGCCCGGCTGGTCGTTGAACTGGTAGTGGGCCAGCTTGGCGCCGGTGTCCGCGTCGTAGACGCTGGCGCCGCCACCGGAGTAGTCGGCGGTCCAGAGTCGGCCGTGCTCGTCGAGCTTGAGGCCGGCCTTGTCGGTGCCGGGTGTGCCCGGGATCAGCACCGAGCCGCGCCCGGTCCGTAAGTCACCGCGCCACACCGCACCGTCCAAAATGGACCCTACATACACGGTGGTACCCCGGCCGATGGTCAACCCTTCCGGAGTGAAGCCGTCGGGCAGGGCGATCCGGGCCGGGAACGGCTTCGTCGGATGAGCCGTCGCCGGCGAGCCGACCGTGGCGAGGGTCGCCGCCGCGACCAGGGGAACGATGAGAAGGGACAGCAGCTTTCGCAAGGAACACCACCTGACGTCCGTGTGGATGACTCCACAGGGGAATGTGACGTCCTATGAACTCGCTGGGCCCGCCGAAAGGTTGGCTACCGGCTCAATCCCGTTTCGCCGCGTACGCGGCCAGCCAGGCGACCTGGGCCGGGTCCAGTGACGGGCGTACGCGTGCCCGCGCCGTCGACACGTGCTCGGCGGTGACCGTGGCGGCGGCGAGCGACTCCCGCATCGCGGCCAGCGCCGCCTCCCGGACCAACGCCGCGCAGTCCGCCGCGGAGAAGCCGGCCAGCTCGTCGCCGAGAGCGGCCAGGTCGACGTCCGGTGCCAGCGGCACCTGCCGGGACGCGGCCCGCAGGATCTCCGCGCGGGCCGGCCCGTCCGGCGGTGGCACGTAGACCAGCCGCTCCAACCGGCCCGGCCGCAGCAGCGCCGGGTCGACCAGGTCGGGCCGGTTCGTCGCGCCGACCACCACCACGTTGCGTAGCGTCTCCACCCCGTCCAGCTCGGTGAGCAGCGCGGCGACGACCCGGTCCGTGGTGCCTCCGTCGGTGGCCTGGCCGCGTACCGGCGCCAACGCGTCCACCTCGTCCAGGAAGATCAGGGTGGGAGCTGCCTCCCGGGCCCTGCGGAACAGCTCGCGGACCGCCCGTTCGCTCTCGCCGACCCACTTGGAGAGCAGTTCGGCGCCCTTCACCGACAGCACGTTGGCTCGCCCCGACCCGGCCAGCGCGGTGACCAGGTACGTCTTGCCGCATCCCGGCGGTCCGTAGAGCAGCACACCGCGCGGCGGCTGCACCCCGAGCCGGGCGAAGGTGTCCGGGTAGGTCAGTGGCCACAGCACCGACTCGGTGAGCGTCTGCTTCACCTCGTCCAGGCCACCCACGTCCTCCAGGGTCACCGAGGCCAGATCAAGGGTGGACGCGGCCATCGTGGTCGGCCGGACCACCTCCAGAGCGGCGCTGAAGTCGGCCATCGACACCGTCGGCGTCTCGGCGGACTTCTGCCGCAGTGCGGCGCGTACCCCGGCCTCCCGGACCAGCGCGGCCAGGTCCGCCGCGACGAACCCGGGGGTACGCGCGGCCACCTCGTCCAGCCGGACGTCGTCGGCCAGCGGCACCTGCCGGGTCAGCACGGTGAGCTGCTCGCGGCGCATCGCCTGGTCGGGGAGCGGGATGCTGATCCGCAGCGACAGCAGGTCGGGCGCGCGCAGCGCGGGGTCGACCGCCTCCGGTCGGCCGGTGGTGCAGACCACGGCGACACCGGCTCGGATGCTCTCCGCGAGCACCTGCCGGAACACCGTGGCCAGCGGGCCGGGCTCGTCCGCCGGCGCGAGCGCCTCGACGTCGCTGACCAGCAGCACCGCTGGCCCGCCGGCTCGGGCGGCCGTCGCCGCGGCGCGCAGCCGCTCGGCGGCGGCCTGGTTGGCCAACGCAGCCACCTCGGGCGCCCACAGCGGGTGTACGCGGGCACCGACCCGGGCGGCAACGGCTCGGACCAGCGCGGACTTTCCCGAGCCGGCCGGACCGACGAGCAGCACCCCCAACGAGATGGTGGTGCCCAGCCGGCCCAACACCTCCCGGTGGTGGAAGCCGAGGTCGAGCAGTTCGGTCAGCTCCTCGGCCTGGGCCCGCAGCCCGGGCAGCTCGTCCACGTCGGGAGCGTCGTCCGGAGGGTCCACCGGCGGAGCCACGTCTGCCGTCCGAGGCGGTTGCGCCGGCGTGGCGTCGGCGGGGGCGGGTCCGCCGTGGGTGGCCGGGCCGTGTTCCCAGGCGATCACCGTGTCCATGGTGACAAGCGCGCCAGCGGTCGGCTCCACGGTGCACACGGTGAGCAGAGTGCTGGTCCAGGCGAAACCGACAGTGTTGGCGAGGCTACGTCGAGCCACCTCGACCAGGCTGCGCACCGAGGCGTCCGGCAGCACGTCCTGCGGCAGCAGCGACACGTCGTCGCCGCCGGTGAGCACCTTGCCCAGCAGGGCCAACCGGAGCATCTCCGGGCTGACCGCCGCGACCACCCCCACCGGCCCGGCCAGGATGACCCGGCCCGCCGGGATCACCGGCACCGGGCTCACCCGTACCTGACCGCCGTCGCGCACGCCCAGGTTGCCCAGCGTCAGATCGTCGGCGTACAGCAGGGCACTGCTCGCGCCCGGCGCGGCTGCCGCCACGATCCCCGCCGTCACCCGGCGGCCGGCAAGCCGGACCGGGTCGCCGGGGCGCAGCCCCAGCGCGGTCAGCGCCTCCGGATGCAGCCGCACGATGCCCCGCCGGGCGTCCAGTGCGGCCGGCCGCAGGCTCGCCGTCAGAGTCAGGTCGGGTTGCGCCACCGCCCGACCGTAGCCGCCGGCAGCCAGCCCCGCCGGTCAGCGCCGCGGATCCAACTCGTCCAACAGCGACGGGTCCCGCCGGATCAGCTCGGCCAACCGGGCCGCCGGGTCCGGGGTCAACCCGTCCGTACCGGGCGCCCACGCGGGCACGGTCCGACCGGACAGCGGCCAGGCCGGCGGAGGTTCCACCGGGGGTGTCGGGGCCGCCGAGGCCGTCGGAGGTGCCGGGGCCGTCGGGGGCGTCGGAGGCGCCGGGGGCGCCGGCCCGACCGTGACGTCCGGGCCGTTCCAGGAGACCCGCAACGGGTACGTCCGCCCCGCGTGCTCCACGTGCACGGTCACCGCCAGCCCGGGGTACGCGCCGACGACCTGGCGGACCACCTCGGCCACCTCCTCGACCGGCCCCCACCCGGGCACGTCGCCCGGGGCGGGCACTCCCGCGTGGCGTGCGCCGTACCGGCCCGGCCCGGCGTTGCGGGCGTCGCTACCGCCGAGCCCGGGAGGACCCGGCGGTGACCCGGTGTCGTCCCGGTCGTCGGCCCGCCGGCGCAGCGCCTCCTCACGCCGGGCCAGCCGAGCCAACGTCTCGTCCAGGTCGCCCCTCACCGGATCACCCCTTCCCGCCACGGCCGGAGCCTGTCGGCTCAGGCGCTCCTGTCCCGGGTGGCACGTTCCAGCGCACGGTCCAGGACGACCAGCAGGGCATCCCGCACCGAGAGCCGGTCCCGGGCGTCGAACTGCACCAGAGGAACGTGGTCACCGATGGCCAGAGCCCAACGGATCTCATTGAGCTCCAGGGCCAGTCGCCCGTCGAAGGCGTTGACTCCGACCACGAACGGCAGCCCCGCCCGCTCGAAGAAGTCGACCGCCGGAAAGCAGTCGTCCAACCGGGCGCTGTCCACCACCACCAGCGCGCCGAGCGCCCCGCGGGCGAGGTCGTCCCACATGAAGCCGAACCG
>NZ_PYBV01000014.1:242956-281893 GCF_003205615.1 Micromonospora arborensis
CCGAAGTCCATCGCCACCGTCGTGGTGGTCTTGGTGGACCGGGCACCCAGGTCGTCCACGCCGATCCCGGCGCTTGTCATCTCGGCCTCGGTGGTCAGGGGGGCGATCTCGGAAATCGCCCCCACGGTGGTGGTCTTCCCCACCCCGAACCCGCCGGCCACCAGGATCTTGACCGGGATCGGCGGTGCCGCCGGCTTACCGACCGGCGGCGACGTCGCCCCCGTGCCGGACGGAGGCTGGTACGGCGGCGGCGGGCCGGCACGCCCGACTGCCGGCCCGGTCGCCGACGGCACGCCGTAACGGGCGGCTGCGCTGTTGCCGGCGACCCCGCCGAGCGGGGCGACCGGCCATTCAGGAGATCGCACGGAGTCCATCAATCACTCGCAGGATGAGGTCGGGGTCGAAGGCTTCGTCGGTGTCGGTGACGTGCACGTCCAGGTGTCCGGCCGCCCGCAGGTCACCGACCAGGACCCGCGTCACGCCGAAGTGCAACCGGGCGCGGGCCGAGATCTCGGCCACCGAGATCGGCTCGGCGCAGAGCGCGATGATCGCCTGGACCTCCGGTGCCAGCAGGGCACCGGGGGAGCCGGTCCACCAGCCGCTGTCCGCGCGGGCGGTCACCTGCGTCTCCAGCCCGATCGCCGGGTCGGCACCCGCCACCCGCCCGGACGTGAGCACGAACGGGCGGGGCCCCGCCGGCCGAGCACCGTCCGGCTCCGGCGGCGCCGGTGTCGGCACCGCGCCGTCCTCGGTCGGGGGCGCCGCGTGCAGGTACGGGCGGATCCGGACGCTGGGTTCCGGGTCCGGGTCCTCGCCGGCGACGTCGGGGGTCACTGCTGGGCGGCGTTCTTCAACTCGACGATCAGCCGCGGGGTCAGGGCACCACCGGCCCGCCCGGCGAAGAGCGTCATCTCGTACGCGACGGTGCCCAGGTTGGCCGACCGGTCGGCGACCACCCCCAGCACGGATCCGCTGCTGATCGCGCTGATCAGCAGGTAACCGTCGGCCATGTCGACGATCACCCGGTTCAGGCCGCCGAGCGCGTACCAACTGGCCGCCCCACCGGCGAGACTGGTCATCCCGGACACCACCGCGGCCAACCGTTCCGCGTTGGAGCGGTCCTTGATCGCCGACATGGCCATCAGCAGGCCGTCCGAGGAGACCGCGATCGCCTCCAGGACCCCGGCCGTGCCGGAGGTGAAGGAGTCCAGCAGCCAGTTGAACGTACGGGCCTCCGGGCTGAGGTCCCCGCCGGCGACGGACTGGCTCTGGTGGTCGACGTTTTCGTGCAGGAAGGGGCTGGTCACCGTGATGATCCTTCTTCGTTCCGACGGTCTGGGCTGACTTCGCGGAGAGCACGGGCCACGCCCGCCTCGTACTCGCTGATGAGATCGCGGACCTCGGCCGGGTCACCGAGGTGCGTACTGAGGGGCTGGCAGGCCGGCACGGCAGCGAGATTCGCCCCCGGCACCCGTCGGATCAGCCGAGGCCGACCGACGGTGGCATCGGCCCGGCCGGCGCCGCTCGCCACCAGGGGACCGACGCCCCCTGGCGTGCTCGGCAGGTCGACGGTGTTCAGCTCGGCCCGGCGTACACCGGCTTGGAACGCCTCGACCAGCGCGCGGGCGGCGGCGGGGTCCGCGCCGGTCGCGTCCACCGGCCGGACCGGCGGGGTGGCAGCGTGCAGGCTGGCCCCGGGGACCCGCTGCCGGACCCGCGGCCCGGCCGGCGAGCTCGACGGTTCCGGATCCTGGGGTGCGGGGACGGCCTGCTCCGGCTGGCCGGGGCCGAACGCGTTCCAGGAAGGGCCGGCCTCCAGGCTGCGGGTGGCCCGACTCAGCAGGTCCGAGTCGAAGCGGGCCGGCGCGGCGACGGCCGCCGGAAGGGACCGCACGCCGTGGTCGGCGTCGGGTGCCGCCGCCGTACGCCGGTTTCGTTCCGGCACCACGGCCCGGGCCACGGTCGCCCCGGGCCGTTCGGGGCGGCGCAGCACCAGTGACGCCGGTGGGATCTCCAGGTGTGCGGTCACCCCACCGCCGACGGTGGCGGCCAGGCCCACCTCCCAGCCGTGCCGGCGGGCCAACCGGCCCACCACGAAGAGACCGAGCACCTCGGTCGGTGCGAGGTCGAGCCGTTCCCGGCGGGTGAACCGGGCGTTCTCCTCGGCCAGCCGTTGCTCGCCCATGCCGATACCGTGGTCCACCACGGTGATCCGCGCGCCCAGGCCGGACGCGTCGGCGGCCACCAGTACCCGGGTGTGCGGCGGGGAGAAGGCGGTGGCGTTCTCCATCAGCTCGGCCAGCGTCAGAATGAGGTCGCCGACCACCGCCGGCGCGGCCGAGATGCCCGCCGGCACCCGCACCTCCACCCGGGTGTAATCCTCGATCTCGCCGAGGGCCAACCGGACCACGTCGGCCAGCGGTACCGGCGCCGTGTGCGCGTCGGCACCGGCCGAGCCGGAGAGCACCACCAGGCTGCCGGCGTTGCGCCGCAACCGGCTGGAGATGTGGTCGAGTCGGTACAGGTGCTCCAGCCGGCCCGGGTCGACCTCCTGCTGCTCCAGCCGGTCGATCAGTGCGATCTGCCGGCCGACCAGGTTCTGGGTGCGCCGCCCGACGTGGCCGAACATCTGCGCCACGTTGCGTCGTCCGGCGACCTGCCGCTCGACCAGCCGCGCAGCGGTGCTCTGCACCCGGTCGAAGGCCCGCGCCAGGTCGCCGATCTCGTCGTTGGCCCGGATGTCCACCGGCTTCAGCCGGACCGGCTGAGGGCTCTCCCCCTCGTCGTCGGTGACCCGGACCAGCTCCGCCTCGGCGACCCGGGCGACCCGGTCCGCCGAGCGGGTGAGGCGGGTCAGCGGTCGGGCCACCGTTCGCGCGACCGCCACGCTGAGCAGCACCACGAGCGTCAGGATCAGCGCCGCCGCGGCACCGACCAGGTACGCGGCGGTCAGCGCGCGCCGCTGCTCGGCGGTCACCTCGGTGAGCACGTCGGCGACCAGCTTCTTCTCCACGAACTGGCCGAGTCGGATCATCGTGCGGACAGCCGGGAAGAGTGCCTCCATCGGCACGTCGCGGACTGCGCTGGCCGGGTCCCGAGCACTGGTGACCAGGAAGTCCGCACTGGTACGTGCCGCCACGGCCGCGTCGTTGAGCAGGGCCACCTTGAGCTGCTCAGGAGTGATCAGGCTGCGGAAACGCAGATTGTCCACCTGGAGGGCGGCGATGCACGCCACGTACCCGGTGGTGGTGTCCGGGCTACCGATCGCCTTGACCAGCAGGCTCAGGGTGGCACAGGCGCCCAGACCCTCGTCCACGCGGAGCAGCCCGTCGAGGGCGAGCACCTGCCGCCCCGGCAACGTGTCGGTGTCCACACCGAACATCAGCCGCAGCGACTCGATCAACCCCACGTTGACCGGGCCGAACGCGTCCATCACCTGACCGGGGTTCGCGACCCGGGCCAGCACGGCCGTACGCAGGTCGATGAGGCTGGACACGCCGTCCAGGGCGCGGTCCACCCGGTCGGTCAGCGCGTCGCTGTCGCCAGCCCGCAGGTCGGCCACCCGGTCGTCCACGTCGGCGGCCTTGCGGATCAACTCGCTGCGTTCGACTCGACCCCCGAGCAGGAAACCGACCGAGAGGATGCGTTCCTGTTGGAGGTCCTGGACCAGGCTGCCGACCTGGCTGGCGAGTCGTACCCGGTCGGCGGTGTCGCCGGCCCGCTGTGCCGCGGCCACCCGGTCGAGCATGACGGGCACGGCCAGGCCGACCATGCTGAGCAGCGGGATCACCACGAGCAGCGCGAGCTTGCCGCGGATGCGGAGCCTACCGAGCAGCATCGAACGCTCCCCACTGCGCGGTCTCCGGGTCACGGGCTGTGCCGACCGGTTGCAGGCCACGCGGGTCGTCGGCCGTCGGTGGCAGCCCGTGCGGATCGCCGGCCGTCGGTGGCAGCCGGCGGGATTCGCCGTCCCCCGGTTGCCACCGGTCGAGCGCCGCGGAGGTGTCGGGGCTGCCCGTGTGGGTCGCGGCCAGGGCGGCCCGGTGGCGGGCCCGCCGACCGGCGGCGAACAGCAGCGCGGCGAGCCAGCCCAGCAACAGCCCGGCGACCACACCCGCTCCGGCGGTCAGCCAGCGGTCCCGGTCGAGTTCGTCGATGCGCTCGACCAGCAGGGCGTCCAACTCGCTGAGAATGACCGGCTGAAGTTGACGGGCGGCGCGCTGCGTGTTGAGCCCCGCGGCGCTCAACTGGCGCGGGTCGACCGGACCCCTGCCGTTGGCCGGGGTGGAGTACGCGGCCAGCGCCTCCACCGAGCGCTGGTAGGTGTCCAGCGGGGTCAGCACGTTGGCACCGAGATCGGTGCTCTCCGAGCCGTCCACGGCGGAGCGCAGGTTGTCGACGAGGTCGGTCGCAGGCCCCAGGGCGGCCACTCGCAGGCCGGTCAACTCCAGCAGGCCGCGGGGTTGCTCGGCGGCCGGCCGACGGGAGACCAGGGTGCCCAGATCGGCGAGCCGGCCGGCGGCCACCACCGCCTCGGGCAGATCCTGGCCGGCGCTGTCCTGGAGGAAGAACGAGTCGGCGGCAGGGTCGCGGACCAGCCCGGAGCTCTCTCGGACCTTCCGGTGCAGGGCCAGCAGCAGGTCGGACACCTCGCTGTACGCCGTGTAGGCGGACTCCGGATCGGTGGCGCTGCGACCACGCAGCGCCTCCAGCCTGGCGCGTACCCCGGCCCAGCGTTCCTGGCTGAGCAGCTCGACGCCGATGTGCGCGTCCACCGCTGCGGCCTCCTCGACCGCCCGGTTCAGTGCTTCCCCGGAGACGGGGCGACCGTTGATCGCAGCGGTCTGGGCCTCCACCAGGGCGTCGGTTACCGAGCCCAGAGCGCTGAGGTACTGCACGCCCAGCCGTTCCCGGACGGCCAGGTCCCGGTCGTCGGTGGTCTGCCGCCAGGTGGTCGTGAGGAGCAGACCCACCGGTGCCAGTAACGCCCCGATGAGCAGGAGCGGCAGCAGCCGGCCCAGCGTGGACGGCCGTCGACGGGCCCGTGGCGCGGGGACTGTCATGTGTTGTGTCTCCTCCGGCGTGGGGCGCGGATCGGCGCGGTGTCGGGTTAGCCGACAAGTCCCGTGCACCGGACCGGAAAACTAACCGACCCCCTCGCGGGTCAGACCCAGGTCGACGAGTCAGGTTCGCGTCAGTTCGAGCGATGTCGCCATTTGTCCGCGTTTCCGGCAGGCTCGGTCTGATTGGCGGGTGTGACATGGAGGGATCGAGGTGGATATCCGTGGAAGATCGGAATTCACGGGATCCGAACTCAACTCACTGGGCCGCGTCGGACAAGACTCGCTCGCACCCACCCGGACACCGATCGGGGCAACCGGACGAACGTACGGCGGATCTCAGCCAACGCTCAGGCTGCGGGCCGTACCGTGTGCCGAATGACATCGCCGTCGCCGGCCGCGTGGATCCGGCGTGCCCTACCCACCCGCCGCCGCGCGATCGCCGCAGGGGTGGTCGTCGTGCTGTTGGCCGCCGCCGTGACCTGGGCGGTGTGGCCCCAGGGCTCCGGCGTACGCAGCGAGAGCGCGATGCTCACCGTCCGCTCCGGACCGTCCGACGACCAGCCGGTGGACCTGGACACGACCTTCTACCTGCCCGACGACGCATCGTCGGATCGGAAGGTGCCGGCGGTCCTGTTGGCACACGGGTTCGGCGGCACGAAGGAGTCGGTGCGTTCCGACGCGGAGGAGTTCGCCGGGCGCGGCTACGCGGTACTCACCTGGACCGCGCGGGGCTTCGGCCGCAGCGGCGGCGAGATCCACCTGGACAGCCCCGACTACGAGGTCCGCGACGCGGCTCGGCTGCTGGACTGGTTGGCCGCCCGACCGGAAATCCGCACCGACGCCGCCGGTGACCCGAAGGTCGGTGTGGTCGGCGGCTCGTACGGCGGCGGGTTGGCACTGTTGCTGGCCGCGCAGGACCGTCGGGTCGACGCGATCGTCCCCATGATCACCTGGAACGACCTGTCCCGCGCGTTCCTGCCGGAGAGCACCGGCGGGGCACCGACCGAGGGCGTGTTCAAGAAGGGCTGGGCCGGCCTCTTCTTCGGCGGAGGCGGCAACGTGGGCAGCGGCCCGGCCGGCCTCTCCGGCGGGACCGCCGCCCAGCCACAGGGCGCACCGGCGTCGGCCGGCCCGCCCAGTCCGGGGCCGGGCGCCGGCCCGGGCACCGGTCCCGGTGGCGCCCCGGCCGGTGCCGCCGACCCGTCCTGCGGACGGTTCGCCGCCGACGTGTGCGCCGCGTACCTGCGGATCGCCACCACCGGCCGCGCCGACCAGTCCGCCGTGGACCTGCTGCGCCGTTCCAGCCCGGCGGGCGTACTCGATCGGATCAAGGCACCGACCCTGCTGGTGCAGGGTGAGGCGGACACGCTCTTCCCCCTCGGCGAGGCCGACGCGAACGCGAAGGGCATCGCTGCCACCGGCACCCCGGTACGGGTCGCCTGGTTCACCGGCGGGCACGACGGCGGCGAAGGCCCCCGCTCCGACTCCGACCGGGTGAAGTTCCTGACCGTCCAGTGGCTCGACCACTACGTCAAGGGCGAGGGCGACGCGCCCGGCGACGACTTCACCTGGTCGCGGATCGCCGGCTTCGACGCGCTCGACCGGGGTCTGGTCGCCACCGGCTTCCGCCGGGCCGACTACCCGGGTCTCACCGGCAACGCCCGCCACGACGTCACGGTCGCCGGCCCCGCCCAGCCGATCGCGAACCCACCGAACGGCAACCCGGCCGCGATCTCCTCGATCCCGTTCGCCGGTGGGCTCACCTCCCTGCTGGACGGCGTGGCCGGTGACGTGCCCGGCCAGCACGCCCGGTTCGAGTCGGCACCGCTGACCGATGCGGTCGACGTGGCCGGTGCGCCCACCGTCACCCTGCGGGCCGCGTCGCCGACCGGCGAGGCGGTGCTCTTCGTCAAGCTCTACGACGTCGACCCGGACGGCGCGGCCACCCTGCCGAACGGGCTGGTCGCCCCGGTCCGACTCACCGGCCTGCCGCAGCGGGTGCAGGACGCCCGCCCGGTCACCGTGACGCTGCCCGGGATCGTCCGCCGGGTGGAGGCGGGGCACCGGCTGCGCCTGGTGGTGGCCACCTCCGACCAGGCGTACACCACGCCCGCCGAACCGACCGTCTACACGGTGGCGGCGGACGGCGCGGTCACCCTGCCCACGGTCAGCGGCGAGCCGATCCCCACCGCCGCGACGATCTGGCGCTGGGTGCTCGCCGGCCTGCTCGCCGCCATCGCGATCGGGCTCGTCGTGGTCGTCGCCGTGGTCCGCCGCCGGCACCGTCGCCAGGACCGGTCGGTGCATCCGGAGTACGCGGACACCCCGCTGGCCGTGCGCTCACTTCGCAAGGAGTACGCGGACGGCTTCGTGGCGGTGTCGAACGTGGACTTCGAGGTGCACCCTGGTCAGGTGGTGGGTCTGCTCGGGCCCAACGGTGCCGGCAAGACCACCACCCTGCGGGTGCTGATGGGGCTGACCCAGCCGACCGCCGGGGAGATCTACGTCTTCGGTCGCCGGCTGGTGCCCGGCTCGCCGGTGCTGTCCCGGATCGGGGCGCTCGTGGAGGGGCCGGGCTTCCTGCCGCACCTGTCCGGTCTGGACAACCTGAAGGCGTACTGGCAGGCCACCGGGCGACCGGCCGAGGACGCGCACTTCGACGCGGCGCTGGAGATCGCCGGGCTGGGCGACTCGGTACACCGCAGGATCAAGAACTACAGCCACGGGATGCGCCAGCGCCTCGCCATCGCCCAGGCCATGCTCGGCCTCCCCGAACTGTTGGTGCTGGACGAGCCGACCGACGGGCTCGACCCGCCACAGATCGCCGAGATGCGCCGGGTCCTCCAGCGGTACGCCACCGACGGTCGGGCGGTGCTGGTCTCCAGCCACCTTCTCGCCGAGGTGGAACAGACCTGCACGCACGCGGTGGTGGTGAACAAGGGCCGGATCGTGGCGTCCGGGCCGGTGGAGGAGATCGTCGGCGAGTCGCCGAGTGTGCTCTTCGACGTCAGCGACCCGGTGGCGGCGCGGGCGGTCCTGGACCGACTGCACGGGGTCCGCGTGTTGCCGGAGAGCGACGGCCAGTTGGTGGTCGACACCAACGGCACGGCCCGCAGCGAGGTGGTGGCCGAGCTGGTGCGCGCCGGCATCGGAGTGGACCGGGTGGTGCCCCGGCGGCGCCTGGAGGACGCGTTCCTCGCCCTGGTGGGCGAGAACTCTCGGGGAAGCGGTGACCGGTGATGGCAGGCTCTTCCGTCGAGACGCCGCGGGGCGTCACCGACCCGGCCGGTGCGGCCCGGGGCTACCGGCCGTCGGCCACCATGCCGTTCGCGGCGGAGTTCCGTCGCCAGGCGTCCCGGCGGCGAACCCAGCTGGCGCTCGGGTTCATGGTGCTGCTGCCGCTGATCATCCTGATCGCGTTCCAGTTCAACTCCGGCGGCGACGACGACAACGGCAACAACGAGTTCGCGAGCCTGGTCGACCTGGCCACCTCCGGCGGGCTCAACTTCACCCTCTTCTCGATCTTCGTGTCGGCGTCGTTCCTGCTGGTGGTCGTCGTCGCGCTGTTCTGCGGCGACACGGTGGCCAGTGAGGCGAGCTGGGGCAGCCTGCGCTACCTGCTGGCGATCCCGGTGCCCCGGGCCCGGTTGCTGACGGTGAAGCTGGTGGTCGCGCTCGCGTACTCGGGACTGGCCCTGCTCCTGTTGGCGGGCACCGCGCTGTTGGCCGGCACCCTGCGCTACGGCTGGTCGCCCCTGCGCAGCACGGTCGCCGCCGAGTTGGAGCCGGGCGAGGGGCTGCTCCGGTTGCTGGCCGTGCTCGGCTACCTGGCGGTCGTACTCCTGGTGGTGGCCGGGCTGGCGTTCCTGCTGTCGGTGACCACGGACGCCGCGCTCGGCGCGGTCGGCGGCGCGGTGCTGCTCTGGATCCTGTCCAGCATCCTGGACCAGATCACCGCCCTGGGCGCGCTGCGCGACTTCCTGCCCACCCACTTCAGCACCGCCTGGCTGGGGTTGCTCTCGACCCCGGTGCAGACCGACGACGTGGTGCGCGGCTGCATCTCGGCGATCAGCTACGCGACGTTGTTCTGGGGGTTGGCGTTCTGGCGCTTCACCCGCAAGGACATCACGTCCTAGCAGCCCTGGTCTTTTGACCGCCCGGGCTCAGAGGCGGCTGTCGGGCGGGCTCACCGACGACGGCACCGCGCTCGGGGCCGGTGGCGGGGCCGGCCGCGTCGGCGCCGGCGTCGACGGGTCGGCCTTCTTCCAGGCGCTGACGCCGATCCGGCCGGTGTTGCCCAGGTCGACCGGCCCGTCCGGGTCGACGTCCTCGGCCGGCTGCCCGGCAGCGGGTGCCACCGTCAGGTACTCACCGTTGGTGGCCACCACTGTCGAATCGGTGACCAGGTTGCGCCAGAGCACCACGGCGGTGGCCCGCTCATCGGGGGCGAGGATGATCTTTCGCGGCGGTTGGTCGAAACCCGAGGTGATCTCCTTGGCACCGTTGACCACGCGCAGCATGATCGGCTCGCGCTGCTCGTCGAACACGTGCAGCACCGGGTACCCGTTGAGCTCGTACGGCTGGTCGCCGCAGTTGATGAGCTCGATGCCGAGGGCGCGCAGGCCCATCGCGGCGTCCCCGCCGGTCGACCGGATCCGGACACCGGAGGCCGGACAGTCGGCCAGCGGGTCGGTGCTCGTGGACGGGCTCGGCGCGGTCGGCGGCCGGCTCGGAGGGTCCCCGCCCTGGCCCCGATGGTCGCCGGGAGTGCAGCCGCCGAGCACGAGAGCCATCGCGGCCGTCGCGCTGATGCGTCGCCGTGCTGCCATGTCGCGGGAGATCATTCGTTGATCCTCGCCCACGTGGGCGTGCGCCGCCGCCCGGCCCCGACAGTCGGGTGTCCTGTCGAGCTGCCCCGTACCTGGGCCGGCTCACTATTCCCGCCGGATTACCTCCCGCCGCTCGCCGGGACGGAGTCTCCTTGTCGTGAGCTTTGGAGCTGATTCGTCCACGACATCGCTAGCCTGCCGACGCATCGTGGTCGAGCGATCCTCCGCCGTGTCGGTCGCGGCGCTCGATCTCCAAAAGCTCGGCGAGGTCCTGTTCTTCCTGCCGGCGTGCCTCCTCAGCCTGCACAGCGCGGCGCCGATTGTCGTAGTCGGCGTATACCTTGAGTCGCTCGTCCTGCATGGCGAAGCCCTTGACCAGGTACTCAGTCAGGACGGTCGTCGCCCACTGTCGGAACTGCACCGCGCGGGGTGTGGTCACCCGGTAGCCGACGGCAAGAATCATGTCCAGGTTGTAGACCTTGACCTCACGCCGCACCTGCCGACCGCCCTCGACCCGAACTACTAACTCAGAGTTAATAGTTGCCTCGGTCACCTCCTCGTCGGCCAGCACTCGACGCATGATCTGCACGATGTTGGGGACCGAGGTCCCGTACAGCTCCGCCATTTGCGCCTGTGTCAACCAGACCGTCCCCTTGGTCGCACGCAGTTGGACGACGGACCCGCCGTCGTCGGCGCGGTAGAGGATCAGCTCGCCAGCAGGATCGGTCACCCGTTGCCCCCTTCGGTCAGGGCCCGGGTGATCTCGGTGGCGTCGAATCGGGCGGGCTGGAAGTCGGCGGCGGAGGCCAGTCCGAGCCATTCCAGCCGGTCGCCGTGCTCGGGGTGGTCGGGATTGCTCAGCACCTCGACAAGTTCGGCGTAGCCCCAGATGCCACCGCAGTCCTCCGGCGGTGCCGCCCGCCGACCGCCGGTGCATCGTGGGTACGCGATGGGCTGGCGGGGCAGCACCTTCTCTACGACGATCTCGTGTGTCCAGTCGTCGCCGAAGTCGTAGGTGTATTTGAAACGGTCTCCGACGCCGGGCGCGACCTGTTCCAGGGTCACCGGAGCTTCGGCGCGGTGACCCAGCTCCCGGTCGGCGACCCCGAAGTCGCCGTACGCGGTCTCGAAGACGTGCAGGTGGGAGTCGTGCCAGCCGAAGGCCACCTGGATGATGCCGTGCAGGTCGGCCAGGCTCGTGTCGGCGGGCAGTTCCAAACGCCGCCAGATCGGCGGCTTCGCCTCCCGCAGACCCACCTTGAGCTGATAGATGGGCGCGGCTGGGCCGGATTTCCTGCGCTTCGCCGGCAGCTTCCGCCCGGCGGTACGCCGTCCGGTGCGGGTTTGGATCTGCTGCGCCTGCCCGGCGATCTGGCTGATCATGTCCAGCAGTTCGAGGGTGGTCTGACGGGTGTCGGCGTCGTGCTGGGCTGGTGGGCGCGTCGGCTCGGGCAGCGTACGGATCCGGGCTCGCAGCAGCACCGCCAGCATGTGGTAGCCCGGCCCGTCCTCGTCGTCGAATTCGTCGTCGAACTCCGCGAGGTCACGTTCCTGGTCGTGGTCTGCGCGGGCGTCGAGGGCCTGTTCGACCTGCCACCGAAACTCGGCCGGGTCCAACAACTCCTCGGCGATCGTCAGACCGGCACGACGGCCGTTCTGCTGAATCGTGGTGACCACCTCGTCCAGGGCGTGAGCTGGGAAAAGCACGATGACGGCCGCCGCGTCACAGTGGAGGTGGTCGACGTGGACGAGGAACCCATGCGAGCGCCCGGCTCGCTCGAAGGCGCAGACGAGCACGGACGCGCTGCCCGCCGGGTCGACGAAGCGTCGACACGGGCCGACCCGCACGGGCTGGCGCAGCTCGCTGGCCCAACTCGGCGCTGCCACGCCCGCCTCCACCAGACGCTGGGCAGCCTCTGCGGCGACGGTTCCCTCTCGGACGGCGTCGATCGCGAGCAGCATCGCGAGCGCTTCGGGCGTACCGATTTCGGCGACGGCCGGCAGCATGTCCTCGTTGAGCGCCTCGGTGAAGCCTTCGCCGCCAAGGTCACCAGCGGACAGGAACGTCGCGGCAAACAACTCGGCCTCGACGGGATCGTCCGCCTTGATCAGGTCTGCAGCGCCGGCAACCAGATCGTCGATGAAGTTCTGCGGGTCAAAGTCGGAGCACACCGGGCAGTCGCACTGATCCACCTCGGCTGGTCGGGCCCGCCGCACGACCTGCTGGCCGGACCGACTCGGCTTGGCGCGCTTACGACGGCGGCTTTCGGGACTCATCCGGGCATATTTTCACGGGCTGCCGGAGCTGGCCGCACACAACTCGCCGGGGTGGTCGGTGGGCAGGGGGCAGCGGGCGCCGCCGGGGAGGCGACGGTCGCACCAGACGCGGGTACGCACGAACTGACGATCTTCCTCGCTCAGGGTCGTCTCGCCGAAGTCGATGGCGCTGACGTTTCTGAGCGAGTCGCGCAGGGCCTCGGCCAACGCCCGTGCGTCATCCACGCTGATCAGGGTGGTGGGCTTGGGGGCGCTCCCCCTTGGTCGATGTGGGAGGGGCTGGTCGAGCCTGGGCTGTCGCCCCGTGTCCGGGGCAGCTCGACAGGCGCCCGTACCCACACTATGGGAGCGTGCCTGCGGCGGGTGGCGCTCCCCGAACCCGGGTGTAGTAGCAGGTCAGAGGCGCGGGCGCGCGTTGGCGTCGCCGGGGATACTCGACGCTGGGGGCGGGGGGCGAGCTGTCGGCCCTCTTCTGCTGGTCCTTCCTGCTGGTAGCGGCCCTCGGCCCAGGTTTCTGGGCGCTCGACACACTGCTCGCCCGGCGTCGTGCCGAGGCCTCACCGGCATTGGTGGTCGAGTCGAACTCGATGGTCGTCTGACGGCACACGTACCGCGCGTCGCCGGAGCCTCGACGAGGCGGTTCCGGCGACGCGCCCGGTCCGGGTCATTCCGGCGGACGGGGCGTCAGGCTGGCGTGCGTGTGCTGAGAACCGCGTCCAGGAGGCCGGGGTAGAGGCGGTCCAGCTCGTCGCGGCGGAGGCGGACCAGGCGGCTGGTGCCGGCGGCCCGGGTGCGGGTCAGGCCCGCCTCGCGCAGCACCTTGAGGTGGTGGCTGCGGGTCGCCTTGGAGACGCCGAAGTCGAAGCTGCCGCAGGCGTGTTCACCGCCCTCGGCGAGTGCCCGGACGATCTGTAGCCGCACGTCGTCGGCGAGTGCGGCCAAGACGATGGTGACCGGTATGTCGGTCAGGTCGGGTTCGTGCGGCTCCATGTGACCAGTGTAACCCTTGTTCGACAATAATCGAACAACGCCCTAGGGTCGGTGTCGTTGGTTCGACGATACTCGAACATTGGAGCTGACGATGCGATCCCGCGCCGCCGCCTATCCGCTGCTCGCCGTGCTCGGTTGGGGCGTGATGTTCCCGGTCCTGGCCAGTGCGCTGACCCGGATCGACCCACTCAACCTGACCACCGCCCGATACCTGCTCGCCGCCGTCGTCCTCGTCGCCATTCTGCTGCTCCGCGAGGGCTCCGCCGCGCTGCGGCCCGGCGGCCGGGCCGTCGAGATCGTGGTGCTCGGCGTGGTCGGCTTCGCCGGCTTCAACCTGCTCACCAACCTGGCGCTCGAACACGCCGCCCCCCAACAGATCTCCCTCTTCGTGGCCACCACCCCGGTGATCACTCAGCTGGTCCGCTGGGCCCGGGACGGCGTACGGCCGAAGCCCCTGTTGCTGGCCCTCTCCCTGGTGGCGCTCCTCGGCGTCGGCCTGGTGATCACCCGCGGGAGCCTGGCCGGGCTCGGCCAGTTTGGTCTCGGCGGCCTGATGATGATCGGCGCGGTGCTCGGCTGGGGCATCTACACGCACGGTGCCAGCCGGTTCGGCGGCTGGTCGCCGCTGCGCTTCACCACACTGACCGCGCTCGCCGGCACGGCCGCCATGCTGGCCGCGAGCATCGGCGCCGACGCCGTCGGCTGGCAGCACGCGCCGGCCGCCGCCGACCTCGTGGCGGTCGCCCCGCAATTGGCGTACGCCGTGATCGTGGCTGCCGTGATCGCGGTCCTGGCCTGGAACACCGGCGTGCAGCGGCTCGGTGCCGCCAACGCCGCGCTGTTCATGAACCTGGTCCCGGTGACCACGTTCGCGGTGCAGATCGCCCGTGGCTACCGCCCGGAGCCCGTCGAGTTGGTCGGTGCCGCCATCACGATCGCCGCGCTGGTCGCCGCGAACCTCGCCACCAGGGCGCGGATCCGGCCCTCGTCCCTGCCGCAGTCGACCGCGGTCACCGACCAGATCGCGGTGGTCGACCCCGTGGCGGTGAGCGCCCGCTGACCCACTTCCTGGGATCGGCGGTGGCAACCCCCGACAGCGTTGTCCTAGACTCCACCTCACAACTGCATACCTCATCCAGAGGGGCTGAGGGATACGGCCCGACGACGCCCCGGCAACCACCCCGCGCGCTCACCGCTGAGCGACCTGCGGGGCAGGTGCCAATTCCGTCCCCGCCGCACCGTGCGATGTGGGGAAAGATGAGAGGACTCTCGACATGACGTCGACGCTCGTCGCCTCTGGCATCGACACCTCCGCCAGCCCCGCCCGCGCCCTGGTCTGCCGCGCCTGTACGGCCCGCTACCCGCTCGCCGCCCAGCACGCCTGCTACGAGTGTTTCGGCCCGCTGGAGGTCGACTACGACACGGCAGCCCTGGCCACCGTCACCCGCGAGCAGATCGAGGCCGGCCCGAAGAACATCTGGCGGTACGCCGCACTGCTCCCCGCCGGTCAGGACCCGGCCAGCCGGGTCACCCTCGACCCGGGGCTGACCCCGCTGGTGGCGGCCCCGCACCTCGCCGCCGAGCTGGGCATCACCGCGCCGCTCTGGGTCAAGGACGACAGCGCCAACCCCACCCACTCGTTCAAGGACCGGGTCGTCTCGGTGGCGCTCACCGCCGCGAAGGCGCTCGGCTTCACCCGGTTCGCCTGCGCGTCGACCGGCAACCTCGCCAACTCGGTGGCCGCGCACGCCGCCCGCGCCGGGGTGCCCTCGGTGGTCTTCATCCCCAGTGACCTGGAGCAGGGCAAGGTCATCACCACCGCCGTCTACGGGGGCGAACTGGTCGCGATCGACGGCTCGTACGACGACGTCAACCGGCTGTGCGGCGAGCTGGTGGAGACCGACGAATTCGAGGACACCGCGTTCGTCAACGTCAACGTCCGGCCGTACTACGCGGAGGGCTCCAAGACACTCGGCTACGAGGTGGCCGAGCAGCTCGGTTGGCGGATCCCGGCGCAGGTGGTCATCCCGATGGCCAGCGGCGAGCTGCTCACCAAGATTGACAAGGCGTTCTCCGAGCTGGTGGAGATCGGCCTGGTCGAAGCCCCGGCCGGTGGCTGGAAGGTCTTCGGGGCCCAGTCGGCCGGCTGCAACCCGATCGCCACCGCTCTGCACGCCGACACCGACACGATCACCCCGGTCAAGCCCACCGGCATCGCCAAGTCGCTCAACATCGGCGACCCGGCCGCCGGCCTCTACGCCCTGGAGGCGGTCCGCCGCACCGGCGGCTGGATGGAGTACGCCGACGACGACGAGATCCGCGCCGGCATCCGCGATCTGGCCCGCACCACCGGTGTCTTCGCCGAGACGGCCGGCGGGGTGACCGTCGCGGTGCTGCGCAAGCTGGTCGAGTCCGGTCGGCTCGACCCGACGGCGGAGACCGTCGTGTTCAACACCGGCGAGGGACTGAAGACCATCGACGCGGTGGCGGGCCAGGTCGGGCCGACCCACCACATCAAGCCCTCGCTGCGTGCCGCCCGCGACGCCGGTCTGCTCGGCTGACGCCGCCCGCGCCCGTCTGCCGCACTGGGGCGTCGCGAGATTGATCGACTCCGTTTCACCGACGTGGCGGTGTCCGAGCGCCCGGACACCGCCGCATCGGCGAACTGGAGTGGATCATGCGCTCGATCGGGGTCGCGTGGGGAAAGAGCCACCCGGTGACTGGGATTTCGCTGTGAGTGTGGAAAACCCGCCGCTCTGTACTTGACGGCAGGAACCGGACGGCGCAAGATGCTCCGTGCGGGAGGGCATTTCGCCGAAGACTTTTGAAGTTCTTGCGACCCAACGCCGGAGGCGTTGTGCGAGTGTCCCTCCCGACCACGTTCGATCGGGCCAGCGAATAATTCGCTGGCCCGATCGCTTTTCCGGGCGCACGCTCGGCGGCATGAGCATCACGATCGCGTCGTTCGACGGCGCCGACCGGGCTTCGGTCGACGAGGCGTACCTGATCGGGGCGGCCGCCAACGACGCCGATCTGCCGGGCCTGCCGCCCTTCTGCCGGCGGCGGTTCGACGCGGTGTTCCACACACCGATGCCCGGCACCCGGTCCCTCTGGGCGCTGGCCCGACTGGACGGCGTGCCGGCCGGCTACCTCCAAATGGACCTGCCACAGCTCGACAACACCGACAACGCCACCGCCGACCTGGTGGTGCATCCGGAGCTGCGGCGGCGGGGCGTCGGCCGGGCACTGCACGAGTACGGGCTGCGCCTGCTGCGGGAGCACGGACGCAAGCGGGTGGTCGCGATGGCCGTCTCCGCGCTGCCCGGCGGGCCCGCCCGAAGCGTCGCGGGTGACGCGTTCGCCGCCTCGACCGGCGCTCAGTCCGCCCTGGCCGAGGTGCGTCGTCGGCTCGATGTCAACGAGATCGACCGGGTCGCGCTGCGGGCGGCGCTGGCCGAGGCCCGGCCGCGGGCCGAGGGCTACCGGTCGGTCTGCTGGCAGGGGACGACCCCGCAGGAGTACGTGGCGGACATCGCCTACCTGGACGGCCGGCTGCTCATGGACGCGCCGATGGGCGATGTGCAGTGGGAACCGGAGCAGGTGGACGCCGAACGCATCCGCGGCAACGAACGCGCGTTGGACGCCAGGGGCCGGCGGCGCTACCACCTCGGGATGCGGCACGAGGCGACCGGTCGGCTGGTCGCCTGGACCCTGCTGGACGTCGGCCCCTCCGCCGACTGGCACGCCTTCCAGCAGATCACCATCGTCGACCCGGCCCACCGTGGGCACCGGCTCGGCCTCATCGCCAAGGCCGAGAACCTGCACCACCTGCTCACCCACGAACCGGCGGTACGCGTCATCGACACCTGGAACGCGGCGAGCAACAGCTACATGGTGGCGATCAACGAGCAGCTCGGCTTCCGCCCGGTGGACGCCTGGACCGACTGGCAGCTCACCCTCTGACAGGTATTGGCGCTACTGCTCACTCCGGGTGCTCAGGCATGATGGCGGACATGACGGAGACCCCGCATCCCCTGTACGACAGGCACGCCGACACCCTCAACCGCGCGCTGACCGCGATCACGGAGCGGGGCTACTGGTCCGCCTATCCCGAGTCCCCCAGCCCCCGGGTGTACGGCGAGACCGCCGCCGCCGACGGCAAGGCCGCCTTCGAGGCGTACCTCGGTGGTGATTTTCCGCTCGACCAGCCGGGCGCTGGCGCTCGGGTCGCCACCGAGGCGAGCCCGTTCGGGGTGGAGCTGGCGGTGCGCTACCCGCATGCCGGCCCCGGCGAGCTGATCGACGCCGCCTCCGCCGCGCTGCCGGCCTGGCGCGACGCCGGCCCGCAGGCCCGGGTGGGCGTCTGCCTGGAGATTCTCGACCGGCTGCACAAGCACATCTTCGAGCTGGCCAACGCGGTGCAGTTCACCAGCGGGCAGGCGTTCGTGATGGCCTTCCAGGCCGGTGGCGCGCACGCGTTGGACCGGGCGTTGGAAGCGTTGGCGTACGCGTACGCCGAGATGACCCGGCACCCGCAGACGGCCGGCTGGGAGAAGGCCGCCGGTAAGGGTGACCCGCTGCGGATGACCAAGACGTTCCACGTGGTGCCGCGTGGGGTGGCGCTGGTGATCGGCTGCAACACCTTCCCGACCTGGAACTCGTACCCCGGGCTGTTCGCCTCGTTGGTCACCGGCAACCCGGTGATCGTCAAGCCGCACCCGCGCGCGGTGCTGCCGCTGGCCATCACCGTGAAGTACGCCCGGGAGGTGCTCGCCGAGGCCGGCTTCGACCCGAACCTGATCATGCTGGCGGCTGAGGCCCCCGGCGAGAAGCTCGCGAGCGACCTGGCCCTGCACCGTGCCGTGAAGATCGTCGACTTCACCGGCTCCACCGAGTACGGCGACTGGCTGGAGACGCACGCCCGGCAGGCGTCGGTCTACACCGAGAAGGCCGGCCTGAACACGGTCGTCATCGACTCCACCGACGACTTCGCCGGGATGTGCCGCAACCTCGGCTTCACGCTGACCCTCTACAGCGGTCAGATGTGCACCACCTCGCAGAACATCCTCATCCCCGCCGGCGGCATCGAGACCGACCAGGGGCACAAGAGCTTCGACGAGGTGGCCGGCGGGATCGCCGCGGCCGTCGGCAAGCTCACCGCGGACCCGGCCCGAGGCGTGGAGCTGACCGGCGCCATCGTCAACGACGGGGTGCTGGAGCGGCTGGCCGAGGTGACCAAGGTCGGCGAGCCGGTGCTGGAGTCGCGGGCCGTGGCCCACCCGGCGTACGCCGACGCGGTGGTGCGTACCCCGACGATCGTGAAGCTGACCGCTGACGACGCGGAGACGTACGGCCGGGAGTGGTTCGGGCCGATCTCGTTCGCCATCGCGACCGACTCCACCGCGCACAGCCTGGAGTTGCTGCGCCGCACGGTCGGCGAGAAGGGCGCGCTCACCGCGGGGGTCTACTCCACCGACGAGGCCGTGCTGGACGCCACCGAGGCGGTGGCGGTCGAGGTCGGGGTGCACCTGTCCTGCAACCTCACCGGCGGGGTCTTCGTGAACCAGTCGGCGGCGTTCTCCGACTTCCACGGCAGTGGCGCGAACGCGGCGGCGAACTCGGCGTTGACCGATGGGGCTTATGTGGCTAATCGGTTCCGGGTTGTGCAGTCTCGGCGGCACGTCTGATTGGTTGCGGTTGGGGTTTCCGGGGCAGCCCGCCCCTTGTGGTTGGGGTTTCCGGGGCAGCCCGACCCGCTCCGGGCGGTCAGGCTTGATCCCTGCGCGGGTCGGGCTGCCCCGGAAACCCTTTGTGGGCGCGGTGGTCGCGGACGTGTCGGGCCCCGGCGCATTTTCTCACCACATGATCGTGCTCGATCCAGGATGTAGTGCCCTCCGGGTGGAGGGTTACCACTGCATCCTGGTCAACGCCGTTGCGTTAGGCGGAACGGCTGTTCGTCAACCAGCGTCGTCTCGCCCCGCGATCTTGCACTTCCTGTCCCGACACAAGGGGCATTCCATCTCATGTCGACAACCACAACCGCAAGATCGGCGCGAACCTCTCTCACCACCTGATCCACCAGGGAGCCCCGTTGTCCAGCACGGGTTGACCCGCCGATCACAGCCCTAACGCAACGGCGTTGGCATCCTGGTTGCAGCGCGATCATTACGGCCGGCGCGGCACGGTGGTTCTTCGGGTCAGGCCGTGCGGCGCATTTGTAGTTCGGTCAGGGCTGGGATCGTGGGGTGGGGGACCCGTACGCCGGTGTCGGTGAAGCCCAGCCGTTGGTAGGCGCGGTAGGCGCGGTCGTTGCCGACCACCACCTCCAGCAGTAGCTCCGGCCGGCCGCAGGCCCGCGACCAGGCGGCCACCCCGTCCACCAGTTCGCCGAGCATCCCGCCGCCCCGCCAGGCCGGCGTGACGTAGACGGCGTAGATCACGGTCAGCCCGGGCTCGTTCGGGGCGACCGTGCCGCCGGCGTGTCCGACCAGCCGGCCGCCGGGATCGGCGATGAACTGCGCGTTGGTGGGGCCGGCCGAGGTGTACGCGACCCGGGCGGCGAACTCGGTGTGCGGTCGGGCCGCCGCGTCCGCCAGGGTCTCCAGGAAAGCCAACGGTGCGTCGGCGAGCATCTCCAGGCGCAGCGCCCGCATCCGGGCGGCGTCCTCCGGCCGGACCCGGCGGATCTGCGCCTGCCGGAGGGCGGCTGAGCCGGTATCGGTGGTCATGCCGCATGCCTACCACAGGGTCGGACACCATTTGCCGAGCACTGGTGGAGGCGGTGCCGCAGCGGTCAGAACGGTGCCCGATTTGTGGTCGTGCGCGCTCGTCACTCCTCGTGTAACGTGCGATTCCGGTCACCTGCTTCAATGGCGGTCATCGATCGCTGGGGCGGTGATCCGAGGCGCCCGGCCGCGCCGTGCGCCGGGTCAGGCAACGCCGCGCGAAGTGAGGGAAGTGCACCGTGGCACAGGGCACCGTGAAATGGTTCAACGCCGAAAAGGGCTACGGCTTCATCGCCGTCGACGGCGGTCAGGACGTGTTCGTTCACTTCTCCGCAATCGAGATGGACGGCTACAAGGCACTGGACGACGGTCAGCGGGTGGAGTTCGAGGTCGCCCAGGGGCAGAAGGGCCCGCAGGCCGAGCACGTACGCGTCATCGCCTGAGCTTCGGGGGCTGCGACACGGGCCCGGAGCCGGGAAGATCGTGAACCGTTCCAGCCGATGCTGAGGAGCGTTCATGACCGACCAGCCGCCCCCGCCCACTCCACCCTCCGGGCCGGGTGAGTCGGGTCCGTCCGACCCGACCCCGCCGCCTATCGGGGGTTACCCGCCCGGGATGGTTCCGTACGGCGGGCCACCCGGATGGGTCCCGGATGGCGGGCAGCCCGGGATGGGTCCCTATGGCGGACAGCCGTGGTATCCGTCGCCGGTCGGCTGGTACCCGCCGGGCTACGGGTTCGACCCGTACGACCCACTGGTCACTCCCCCCGGTGCCGGTCTGGGCGGTTGGTTCGACCGGTGTGGGGGAGCGCTGCGCCGGGGTTGGCGGCAGTTGGTGCCCATCCTGCTGCTCACCCAGGTGTTGCCGGCGGCGGTGCTCTCGGTGATCTCCCTCGGCCTGGACCCGTCGGCGAAGTGGGCCGCCCAGGCCGAGTCGGATCCGACGATCGTGCTGCCGGACAACTTCGTCGCCGACCTGCTGGGCATCATCGTCGTGCTGGTCGGCGGGAGCCTGGTGATCGGGTTGGTGCAGGCCGTCGGATGGGCCGCCGGCAGTTGGGTGATCACCCAGCAGGCGGCCGGTCAGCCGGGCAACCTTGATTCGGCGCTGCGCTACGGCCTCCGTCGGGCGCTCGGGCTGTGGGGCTGGACCATGCTGATCAGCGTGCTCGTCGGCGTCGGCTTCTGCCTCTGCGTGCTGCCGGGCATCTACCTGGCGTTCGCGCTGAGCATGGCCGGCCCGGTCTATCTCTTCGAACGCCGCGACCCGATCGGCCGATCGTTCCGGATGTTCCACGACCGGCTCGGTCTGCTGCTCGGTCGGGTCGCCCTGGTGGCGCTGGCGGTGATCGTCGGCAGTCTGATTCCGGGGGCACTGGAGGGGGTGGGCACCTCCGCGTTCGGTACGGATCCGCTCGCGTCGCCGGGTACGGCGGCCGGGGCGGTGGCGGTGATCGGGGTCACTGCGGTGCTGGCCCTGCCGGCCCACCTCGCTCAGTTGATCGGTCTGCTGGTGACGTACACCGAGCAGCGGGCCCATGAGGCGCCGGTGAACACTGCCGGACTGGCCGCGGAACTCGGCTGAGCGGCCCCATCGTGCTTGCACTCGGCAGGGGAGAGTGCTAAACAAGTCATTGGCACTCGCATACCGTGAGTGCCAATGGTCGGGACGGTGGGGCCAGGTTGCGCCGGTGTGGAGACACCGGGGCGGCACATGGCCGGTCGTCGCGGGCTATCCGGCCCGGCCGAAGGACGTCGCCGTCGCCAGGTGGCGACGTCCCAAGGTGCGCACACCAGGCGGCCCATCCGGGGCACACAAACTCGGGTGGCCCGTGAGTGTCCAGGAGGACAACGCCGTATGGCCAAGATGATCGCTTTCGACGAAGAGGCTCGCCGCGGCCTCGAGCGGGGCATGAACCAGCTCGCCGACGCCGTAAAGGTGACCCTCGGCCCCAAGGGCCGCAACGTCGTGCTCGAGAAGAAGTGGGGTGCCCCCACCATCACCAACGATGGTGTGAGCATCGCCAAGGAGATCGAGCTCGAGGACCCGTACGAGAAGATCGGCGCTGAGCTGGTCAAGGAGGTCGCCAAGAAGACCGACGACGTTGCCGGTGACGGCACGACGACGGCGACCGTCCTGGCCCAGGCCCTGGTTCGCGAGGGCCTGCGCAACGTGGCCGCTGGCGCCAACCCGATGGCCCTGAAGCGGGGCATCGAGGCTGCGGTCGCGAGCGTCTCGGAGGAGCTGTCCAAGCTCGCCAAGGACGTCGAGACCAAGGAGCAGATCGCCTCCACCGCCTCCATCTCCGCTGGTGACACCACCGTCGGCGAGATCATCGCCGAGGCGATGGACAAGGTCGGCAAGGAAGGCGTCATCACCGTCGAGGAGAGCAACACCTTCGGGCTGGAGCTGGAGCTCACCGAGGGTATGCGCTTCGACAAGGGCTACATCTCGGCCTACTTCATGACCGACCCGGAGCGTATGGAGGCCGTCTTCGACGACCCGTACATCCTGATCGCCAACAGCAAGATCTCGTCGGTGAAGGACCTGCTCCCGATCCTGGAGAAGGTCATGCAGTCGGGCAAGCCGCTGCTGATCATCGCCGAGGACCTGGAGGGCGAGGCCCTGGCCACCCTGGTGGTCAACAAGGTCCGTGGCACCTTCAAGTCGGTCGCAGTCAAGGCGCCGGGCTTCGGTGACCGCCGCAAGGCCATGCTGACCGACATCGCCATCCTCGCCGGTGGCCAGGTCATCAGCGAGGAGGTCGGCCTCAAGCTCGACGCCGCCAGCCTCGACATGCTGGGCCGCGCCCGCAAGGTCGTCGTGACCAAGGACGAGACCACCATCGTCGACGGTGCCGGTGACGCCGAGCAGATCCAGGGCCGGGTCAACCAGATCCGGGCCGAGATCGACAAGAGCGACTCCGACTACGACCGCGAGAAGCTGCAGGAGCGGCTGGCCAAGCTGGCCGGTGGCGTTGCGGTCATCAAGGTCGGCGCGGCCACCGAGGTCGAGCTCAAGGAGCGCAAGCACCGCATCGAGGACGCCGTTCGCAACGCGAAGGCCGCCGTCGAGGAGGGCATCGTCCCGGGTGGTGGCGTCGCGCTGGTGCAGGCCGGCAAGACCGCCTTCGACAAGCTCGACCTGGTCGGCGACGAGGCGACCGGCGCGAACATCGTCAAGGTCGCGCTGGACGCCCCGCTGCGGCAGATCGCCGTCAACGCCGGCCTCGAGGGCGGCGTCGTGGTGGAGAAGGTCCGTAACCTCGAAGCGGGTCACGGCCTCAACGCCGCCAACGGCGAGTACGTCGACCTGCTGGCCGCGGGCATCATCGACCCGGCCAAGGTGACGCGCTCGGCGCTGCAGAACGCCGCTTCCATCGCGGCGCTGTTCCTCACCACCGAAGCCGTTGTCGCGGACAAGCCGGAGAAGACCCCGGCTGCCCCGGCTGGCCCGGGTGGCGGGGACATGGACTTCTGAGTCCAGTTCCGACACAGAACGGGGCGGGCCGCTGACGCGGTCCGCCCCGTTCGTCGTCAGGTCGGTAGTGGGCGCTGGTTGCGCCGTTTGTGCGCCCGGTCGTACGGCGGAAGCAGCTGGATCGGCGCGTCCACCATCTCCTGCGGCTCCTCGACCACCGACGGCGAGTCGTCGGCGGTCATCTCGGCAAGTTGTTCGGCGTCGCCGTAGTCGAGCCGGTCGAACGGCACTTGGCCGGGGAGTTCGCCGACCGGTTTCCAGGTGATCGGCGGGCCGTCCTCGGTCTTGTCGTCATCCGTGGTCATGGCTGCCTCCTCTACCGAAACGGTAGGGGGCGTCGATGGCCGGTGCGGGCGAACGGCGCTATCTGGACCAGTGTCCCGTTCGCCCCTTATTGTGTCCCGACCTCCCGCCGGTACAGGAAGAAGACCCGCTCGATCCGGGCACCCGCGCTGCCGGAATAGAACGGCACCGGCCCCACCCAGCCGATCTGTGCCTGGTCCAACCCCGCCGCCTGCTGGTCCCGTAGGCAACGCCGCAGCAGCACCCCACCGATGCCCGACCCCTCGGCTGCCGGCGCGGTGCCCATCGGCCCGAACCAGCTCGGCCGGGACGACCCGTACGCGGCGAAGCCCAGCACCTCGCCGTCCCGCTCCGCCAGGTGGCAGCCGGCGCCGGCCCGACCCACCGACCCGGCCAGCTCGCCGTCCCACGCGCCACCGAAGGTGGACCGGGCGAACGCGGCCAGCGCCGGCAGGTCCGCCGGCTCCGCCCGGCGTACGGTGACGCCCTGGTCGGCGAGCCGCCGCTCGGCGGCCTCGGTGGATCGCAGTGCCGGCGACCCGTCGTACGACAGGTCCGCGGTCATGTTCCAGGCGGTCCGGTCCTGCTGGTAGCCCAACGCGAGCGCGGCGCAGACCGCCGGGGTGTAGCGGACGTCGATGCCCGGCCACGCGTAGTACGGCGGGTTCCCGGCCAGCAGCACCTCGGTCACCCCGCGTTCGGCGAGAACGCGCTCGGCCCGGTGGAGCAGGGCCCGGCCGACGCCCCGGCGGCGGTGTTCGGGGAGGACCGCGACCAGGTCCACGTGCCCGCTGCCCGGCTCGGTCGACGACACCGAACAGAGCAGCACCCCGACCAGATCCGCACCCCGGTACGCGCCCAGCCCGACCACCGGTCGGTCGGCGGCGGCCCGGGGCCAGAGCACGTCCACGATGGGGGCCGCCTCGGCCGCGTCCTCGGGGAGGTCGAGGGCCTGCGCACAGAGCCGGACCACAGCGGGAGCCAGGTCGGGGGTCAGCTCGGTGACGATGATCTCGGCGTCCATGGTCGCCGACCCTAGGTCACCGGGTGCCGGTCCGCACTCCCGCCCATCCTCACCGCTGGGCGGCCCGGACGGCGGCGAAGGCGTCGACCTGGCCGGCGCCGGTGACGTTCGACGGGCCGCCGCAGGCGTCGCTCGGGTTGCTGGAACGGTAGGTGGGCGTCGCTGCCGTGGCGGTGTCCCGCAGGATCTGCCGGGTGCGGCTCACGTCACCGACCAACGCCGGGTTCGCCGACCACATCAGCGCGACCACCCCGGCCACCTGCGGGGTCGCCATCGAGGTGCCGTCGAGCGCCGCGTACGTGCCGCCCGGCATCGCCGACACCACACCCACCCCCGGTGCCAGTACGTCCGGCTTGCCCGTGCCGCCCGGCACCGGCCCCCGCGAGGAGAACTCGGCCACCCGGCGCTGCGCGTCCACCGCGCCCACGGTCAACACGTCCGCGTACGGCGCGGGCGGGTCGTCGATCGACGCACACCACGGGCCGGTGTTGCCGGCCGCGGCGACCACGAAGATCCCGGCGGCGTCCAGCGCCGCAGTGGCCGGCCGCAGTACGCCCCGGTCACAGCCCTCGATCGGCGGGCAGCCCCACGAGTTGGTCAGCACCTGCGGGGCGCGTTCCGGCCGGCCGTCGGTGAACGGGTCGCCGCCGGTCGGGAACGGCGCCAACATGAACTGCAGACAGTCCAGGTAGTGCGCCGGGTTGCCGAGGTTGCGGTCCAGGTTGACGCAGCCCACCCACTGCGCGTCCGGTGCCACCCCGATGCCGTCCCGCCCGACCGCGCTGCCCACCGTGTGGGTGCCGTGCCCGCCCTTGTCGGTCGGGTTCCGGCTGCCGTCCCACGGGTCGTACCAGGAGTCGTCCCCGCCACGGAACCCGGCTCGCAGGGCCGGATGGGTGCCGTCCACTCCCGAGTCCGAGCTGCCGACCACGATGCCCGTGCCGGTCACCCCCAGTTGGGACCACACCCGGTCGGCACCGATCTGACGGATGTTCCACTCCGGCCCACTCGGCGGCGGTGCGCTGCCCCGGCTCTGCCCGGCCGGGGCTGGCAGCGGCCGCAGGCGCTGGCTGACCAGCACCCGGGCCACCTCCGGTCGGCGGGCGAGCCAGGCCCGTACCGCCGGACCGCCGTCCACCTCGACCGCGTTCACCAGGTAGTAGGAGACCGGGTCGAGTCGCAGCCGGGTCAGCCCTCGGAGCAGGTCCGCCTGGCTCTGCTCGGCGGTCGTCACCAGCCGCCGGTAGACCTCCGCCGCGCGGGCGTCCCGCCCGGCCCGACCTGGTGCGCCGGTGGGTAGACCGCTCAGGTCGGCCTGCGCGCGCAGCACCACGAGCAGCCGCTCGCCGTAGAGGCCCGGCTGGCCGGGGCCGAGGTCGACCACGCCGAACGCCACCAGCAGCACCATGGCCGCCACCGCTGCGACCCGGCGGCTCGGGGTGCCTGCCGTCGGCCGGGCGAGCAGCACCGCGTACCCGATGGCGACCAGGACCGCGACGGCGAGCCCGGTGCCGGCGGCGGCCGCCACCCAGAACGGGACGTCCCGGGTGCCGACCAGCAGCAGGGTGATCTCTTCCGGGTCGGTGAAGGCCAGTGGGCCGAGTGCGGCCAGGCCCACCAGCCAGCCGGTGGCCGCGCGGCCGGCGCGCGTGGCGTCGGCCGGGTCGGCGGTGGGACGCCAGGTCGCGGCCCAGAGCGCGGCCAACGCGAAACCCGTCGGCGGCAGGGTCAGCAGCGCGGGCAACTGCGCGCCGGACTGGCCGCTGCCGGCCGCGAGCAGCAGCAGCGCCACCCCGGCCACCAGGCCTCCGACCAGCACCAGCCGGGCCGGCCGGGGCGGCCGACCGACCGCGAACCCCGACCAGAAGCTGGCATCCAGCAGCGTGGCGGCCAGCACACCGAGCGCGGCGGCCGCCAGTAGTGCGAGCGCCGTCTCCAGGAGCCCGCCGAGCGCGCCCAGCCAGGCCCACGGCAGCAGCAGCGCCAACCCGGCGGCGATCGCCAGCAGCGGCACCGGGCCGAGCCGACGCAACCCCCACTGGCGTCCGACCCGCTCCGGGTTTCCGTCAGCATCGGGTCGTGTCGCGTCGCCCTGCCCGTCAGCCTCGGGTCGGGTCGCGTCGCCCTGCCCGGCGGCCTCGGGTCGGGTCGCGTCGTCGTCTCCGGTGGGTGCCGGGCCGTCGACCGCGCCAGCCGGCCCGGGGTACGCCCACCGGCGCGTCGACCAGCGCACGGCGAGTGCGGTGAGCAACGCCGCGCCGGCCAGCGCGGCGAGGTACGCCTCGTGGTGCACCGGCGGCACGACCCGCAGCAGCGTCAGCACCCCGAGGGCGAGTGCCCCGAGCAGCCAGAGCCGCCCGGTGGCCCGGACCGTGGTCGACCGGGGCAGGACGGCCAGCAGCAGTGCGGGCGTGCCGACCAGCACGACGGTGGCCAGGCCGAGCACCGGCCAGAGCCAGCCGACCCGGTCCCGTCCGAAGCCCAGCAGCACCTGATCGGTGACCCAGCCACCGGTCTGGGTGGCCACGGTGATCGCAACCGTCCAGCAGCCGACCAGCACGGCCGCGACCACCGGCCACGGGGAACCTCGGTCGCTGACTTCGGGGTGCGCAGGCTGACCGTGCATCCGAGAACCTTACGACCACGATGAACAGATTCGGACCGGCGTCGACGTGACGTGCGGTGATCAAGTGATGAAAAGTAGGTCAGAAGCGCCGCTGGCACCTACTTTTCATCACTTGATCAAGAGATGGCAGCGGAGGCTGCAACTGGTCATCGTGTCGGCGGTGACTCGCCCCAACGGGTCGACGGCAACGGCGGTAGGTGCGGTACGGGGCGGGCGGCGAATGTCGACACGCTGGCGCGACGGTTACGGTGGACGCGTGCGTGACCCCAATGTGTCCCGATCCGTCGCCGGTCAGCTCTCGCCGGTCCGCCGTGCGTCCGACCTGCGCAGACTGCGCGCCGAGCGCTTCGACGTACTCGTCATCGGCGGCGGGGTGACCGGTGCCGGCGCAGCCCTGGACGCGGCGTCCCGGGGCCTGAAGGTGGCCCTGGTCGAGGCGCGCGACCTCGCGGCGGGCACCTCCAGCCGGTCCAGCAAACTCATCCACGGTGGCCTGCGCTACCTGGAGCAGTTGGAGTTCCACCTCGTGCACGAGGCGCTCACCGAGCGCGGCCTGCTGGCCACCCGGCTTGCGCCGCACCTGGTGCGCCCGGTGCCGTTCCTGGTGCCGCTGCCGGCCGGGCGGGGCATCCGCGACCTGCCGGCCCGGATCTTCCGTCGCTCGTACTACGGCGCGGGCGTGGCCACCTACGACGCCTTCGCCGGACTCTTCGGCGGTGGTCGGGGCATGCCGCTGCATCGGCACCTGACCCGCGAAGGCGCCCGGAGGATCTTTCCGAGCCTGCGGGCCGACGCGGTGGCCGGGGCGATCCGCTACTACGACGGGCAGGTCGACGACGCCCGTCTGGTCGTCACTCTGGCCCGCACCGCGGCCAGCCTCGGTGCCACGGTGGTGAGCAGCGCGCGCGCCGTCGGGCTGATCCGGCAGGCCCGCGAGGTGACCGGTGTGCGCGTCCGGGACCTGGAGGCGCCGGCGGGCTCACCGGACGCGGAGTTCGAGGTGCAGGCCCGTACCGTGATCGCCGCCACCGGTGTGTGGAGCGACGACATGTCCCGGATGCTCAACGACGTGGGCCTGCGGCCCGGCGTCCGGGTGCGCGCCTCCAAGGGGGTGCACCTGGTGGTGCCCCGCTCGGCGATCACCGGCGAGACCGGGCTCATCCTGCGTACGGCGAAGTCGGTGCTCTTCGTCATCCCGTGGGGCGGGCACTGGATCATCGGCACGACGGACACCGACTGGCGGCTGGACCGGTCCCACCCGGCCGCCTCGGCCAGTGACATCGACTACCTCCTGCGGGAGGTCAACACGGTGCTGGACCGGCCGTTGACCACCGCGGACATCGAGGGGGTGTACGCCGGGCTGCGGCCGCTGCTGGCCGGCGAGGCCGACTCGACCTCGAAACTCTCCCGTGAGCACGCGGTCTTCGAGCCGATGCTCGGGCTGCTGCTGGTGGCCGGCGGCAAGTACACGACGTACCGGGTGATGGCTTCCGACGTCGTCGACCGTGCGGTCCGTCGGCTCGGCGGCGGCAGGTCGTCGCGTACCGCCGACCTGCCGCTGCTCGGTGCCGACGGGTATCCGGCGATGTGGCGGGACCGGGCCGACCTGGCCCGCCGGCACGGCGTGCCGGTGGGCGTGGTGGAGCACCTGCTGGAGCGGTACGGCACCCTCACCCTGGACCTGCTGGCGCTGATCGACGCGGATCCACTGCTCGCGTCCCCGCTGGCCGGTGCTCCGGAGTATCTGGCGGCGGAGGTCGCCTACGCGGCGCGGGCCGAGGGTGCGCTGCACCTGGAGGACGTGCTGACCCGGCGGACCCGGATCTCGTTCGAGACCAGCCACCGGGGGTTGGAGTCGGCGGAGCACACCGCCGAGCTGATGGGCGCGGTGCTCGGCTGGGACGCGGCCACCCGGGCACGCGAGGTCGAGCACTACCGGGCCCGGGTGGAGGCGGAGCGGCAGTCCCAGCTGATGCCGGACGACGCCGCGGCGGACGCGGCCCGGCTCGGTGCCCCGGACGTGCGGGGTTACGCGGCCGACCGGGGTGGCGACGACGACCAGGCGAAGCTGCGTCCGTCCGCTCGATGACGATTTGGAACGTTACCAAGCGGTAACTATCGATAGTGGCCCGGATGGTGGTTTCGGTCGCTACCTACGGTGGGGTAGGTTTCCGCGCGTGCTACCCCGCGCGCGCTCTCGTCTACTGCTACCCGTCCTCGCCGCCGCGCTCGTCGGTGCACTGACCGGGTGCTCGCTGCTCGACCGGGACGCGGGGGGCACGTCGGTGGCGCAACCGTCCGCCGCGGCGGGTGGCGGAGCGCAGTTGGAGATCCCCACCACGGTCGCCGCCGGCCAGGTCAGCCTGCTTCAGCGGCTCGGCGCGGACGGCCCGCTGCGCACCCTGAGCGTCGAGCGGGACGGCGCGTGGCAGTGCCTCGACTGCGCCGGCGACGGGGTCACCTCCCGGGGCACCCTCGCCCCGGAGTTGGTCGAACGGCTCCAGGTGCTGCTCGCCGACCCGGCGCTGGCCACCGAGACCGATCAGGCGCGGACGTACCGGACCACCTGCATCGACGCGCTCACGTCCAGCCTGCTCACCTCGACCGGCCTGATCACCTCGCAGGACTGCCCGGGTGAGGAGCGCACACGGGTCGCGGGAGAGATCCTGCTGCTGCTCACCCAGGCGACCCCGGCCGAGATCGTCGGCTGAGCACACCGCGCCGCCGCGCTGGTCAGAGCACCTTGCCGGGGTTGAGCAGGCCGGCCGGGTCCAGAGCCGACTTGATCGCCTGGTGCACCCGGACGCCGACCGGGCCGATCTCCCGGGCCAGCCAGTCCCGCTTGAGCAGCCCCACCCCGTGTTCTCCGGTGCACGTGCCGCCCAGGTCCAGGCCGAGCCGCATGATCTCGTCGAACGCCCGGCGGCCCCGCTGCACGCTCGCCGGGTCGGCCCGGTCGACCACGATGTTCGGGTGCATGTTGCCATCCCCGGCGTGCCCCACCACGCCGATCGGCACCTCGCACTCCACCGCGATCCGGGCCACCCCGTCCAGCAGCGCCGCGAGCGAGCCGCGTGGCACCGCCACATCGTCGATCACCAGGCCGCCGTTGCCGCCCGGGTAGGCGTCGGCGGCGAACTTCTCCATCGCCGGGTGGGCCAGCCGGCGGGCCTGCAGGAGCGCTGCCGCCTCCACCGCGTCGGTGGCCGCGTAGACCTCGTCCGCCCCGGCGGCCTCGCACACCTCGGCCAGGCCGGCCAGGTCCTCGGCGGCCCGGGCGCCGGTGTCCACGGCGGCCAGCAGCAGGGCCTGCGCGTCGGTCCGCAACCCCATCGGCTGGTACGCCTCGATCGCCCGCAGGTGGGTCTGGTCGAGCAACTCCAGCAGGCTCGGGGTGAGCCCACGAGCCGCGATCTCGGCCACCGCCGCGCCGGCCGCAGCGGTGGATCCGAAGACCGCCACCAGGGTCAGCGACTCGGCCGGTGCCGGGCGCAGAGCCACGGTCACCTCGGTGATCACCCCGAGGGTGCCCTCCGAGCCGACGAAGAGCCGGGTCAGGTCGTAACCAGCCACCCCCTTGGCCGTACGCCGACCGGTGCGCAGCACCTCACCGGAGGCGAGCACCACCTCCAGGCCGAGCACGTACTCGGTGGTCACGCCGTACTTCACGCAGCACATCCCGCCGGCGTTGGTGGCCACGTTGCCGCCGATCGTGGACGACTCCCAGGAGCCGGGGTCCGGCGGGTACCAGAGCCCCTGCTCGGCCACCGCCCCGGCCAGCGCCGCGTTGACCACCCCCGGCTGAACCACCGCGATCCGGCTCACCGGGTCGATCTCCCGAATCTCGTCCATCGCGACGGTGCTGAGCACCACCGCACCGTCCACCGCGTTCGCCGCGCCGGCCAGCCCGGTCCGCGCGCCCTGCGGCACCACCGGTACGCCGTGCCGCGCCGCCGCCCGGACCACCGCGACCACCTGTTCGGTGCTGCGTGGGCGGGTCACCACGAGCGGGGTGCCGGCGGCGCACAGGTCGGCCTCGTCCCGCTGGTGCATCCGCAGCAGATCCGGGTCGGTGAGCACGGCGTCGGCGCCGAGCGCGGCGCGCAGGTCGTCGAGGAGACTGGTGGGGGCCATGCAGCCGAGGCTAGGTCGGCGGCTGCCGATCATCAACATGATCGACTGTGCGGGATAGCTTTGGCAGCATGCTCTACCTGGACCGGCCTGTCTGGCCGTGGCGCGGCCGGCTCTGGTCCCACCTGATCAGCGACGTCTCGTACGCCGAACTGCACGCCTTCGCCGAGGCGCTCGGCGCCCCCCGGCGCGGCTTCGACCGGGACCATTACGACATCCCGGCCGACCGGTTCGCCGCGGCGGTGTGGCTCGGTGCCCAGGAGGTGCCGAGCCGGGAGCTGGTCCGGTTGCTCCGCGAGGCCGGCCTGCGCCGCCCGAAGCACCTGGTCAGCGCAGGTCAGCCGGCCCCGCCGTCGGCTCGGTGAGCGCGGCCAGCTCACGACGTACGTTGTCGCGGGCGGGCACCTCCCAGCGGCTGGCCAGCGGCGGCAGCCGAAACAGCGCGGGCAGCGTCAGCAGTCCCGTCAGCACCGCGGCCCGCCCGGCCCGGAAGGCCGGCTCCGGCACATGGGCGTACTCCCGTCGGACCGCCGCCGCGTAGCGTTCGTACGCGGCCGGCGACGTGGCAAGCACGGCGAGGTCCGCGTCGCAGAGCAGCGCGCCGTCGGTGTCACCCGGCGCCACCTCGTGCCCGGCGGTGAGCAGCACCAGCCGGCGTACCTCGGCCACCGTGGGCGCCGGCACCCCGAGTCCGGTGAGCACGCTGTCGGCCAGCGCAGCGCTGTCCCGTTCGTTGGCGTCGCCGGCGGCCCGCGGGTCGTAGACGGCGTCGTGCCACCAGGCCGCCAACCGGACCACGTCGACCCGGTCGGCCAGCTCGGCGTGCTGGTCCACCACGTCCAGCACCGCCGTCAGGTGGGCCACCGTGTGGTAGTGCCGGTGCGGCTCCCGCCACCGGGTGAGGAGTTGCTCCCCGGCCCGGGTCGACTCCGCGTCCGGCCGCGCACCGGCGCCGAGGGCCGCCACCCGCCATCGATCCAACAGATCAACCACCAGCCGAGTCTGCCGTATCGCTTCGCGGCACGGCACGGGAGGATTCAGCCGGCCACCCACGGGTAGTCGCGCCCATGGCCGTGGCCCGGGACAACCGACCTCCGATGGTGCGACGTACCGCGCTGCGCGAGGGTCTGGTGGACATCGACGGCGCGCGGATCGCCGAAGCCACCGAACAACTGCGCCATCGGGGTCGCGCCACCCTGCACGACCGGCTGCACCGGGTACGGATGGCCGGCGGACTGGCCGTGCAGGCGGGGCTGGCCGCCGGGGTGGCGTACCTGATCTCGCACAAGGTGCTCGGCAACCCGCAACCGGTCTTCGCGCCGATCTCCGCGGTCGGCACCCTGGCCGCGTCGGTCGGCCAGCGGTTCCGCCGGACCGTGGAGTTGATCGCCGGGGTGGGGATCGGCGTCGCCATCGGTGACTTCCTGATCTACCTGCTCGGCACCGGGGCGTGGCAGCTCGGCCTGGTGGTCACGGTGGCGATCCTGCTCACGATCTTCGCCGGTGCGAGTGTGGCGATCGTCATCCAGGCGGCGGCCACGGCGGTGCTGATCGTCACGCTGAGCCCCTCCACCCAGAATCTGGAGATCCCACGCTTCGTCGACGCCTTCCTCGGTGGTGGGGTCGCGCTGCTGGTCACGGCGGTGCTGCTGCCGCTGAACCCGCTCCGGGTGATCAACCGGGCCGCCCGGCCGGCGCTGGACCTGCTCGCCACCCAGCTCGACATCACCGCCGACGGGCTGCGCAGCCGCGACCGGGCGAGCGTCCAGCGGGCCCTGGATCGGCTGCGCAACAACAAGGACGAGCTGAACACGCTGGCCGAGGCGATCGAGGGCGCGAAGGAGACCTCCACCCTCTCCCCGGCCCGCTGGCACCGCCGGGGCGAGCTGATCCACTACGCGGAGGCGGCCGACCCGATCGACCGGGCGATGCGCAACACCGGCACGCTGATCCGCCGGTCCGTCACGCTGATCGAGGACGAGGAGCCGGTGCCCGATCCGATGCCGGACGCGATCGGTCACCTCGCCGAGTCGGTCCGGCTGCTCAAGCAGGAGTTCGCCGCCGGTGAGGAGCCGCAGAAGGCCCGGGAGCGGTCGCTGCGCGCGGTCAGCGAGGCCGGCCGGGCGTACGGTGCCGGGGTCGGCTTCTCCGGCAGCGTGGTCGTCGCCCAGATCCGGACCACCGCGAGCGACCTGCTGGTGGCCTCCGGGATCGAGCAGGAGGAGGCGAACCGGTGGATCCGCACCGCCTTCGGAGAGCAGGAACGACCGGTCGGTGAACCCGCCGGGCCCAACGAGGCGCCGAAACCACCCACCGCCCCACCGGTGGGCTGAGCAGGACCCAGCCCACCTCGGCGCTGCGCGCTCAGCCCAGCGACGGAGCGCTGCGCGCTCAGGCCAGCTCGGCGAGCGCGGCGAGCAGCCGGTCCACCTGTGCGGCCGTGCTGCCCAGGCCGATGCTGGCGCGCAGCGCCGTCGGCGGCAGGTCCCGCCGGCCGGTACGCCCCGCCGCCTCGGTGAGCAGCCGTTGGGCCAGCGGGTGGGCACAGAACAACCCGTCGCGTACGCCGATCCGGTGCTCGGTGGCCAGCCGCGCGGCCACGTCGGCGGAATCCCAGCCGGCGACCACGAACGAGACGATGCCGACCCGGGGTGCGTCCGGGCCGAAGGTACGCAGCTCCACCACGTGCGGCAGGGCGGCGATGCCGGTCCGCAGGCGGGCCAGCAGCGCCTGCTCCTGGGCGGCCAGCGCGGCTCGGTCGGCGTCGCCGAGCGCCGTGCACACGGCCGCCAGCGCCACCGCGCCGAGCAGGTTCGGGGTGCCACCCTCGTGCCGTGCCGGACCGGTCGTCCAGGTCACGTCATGGGTCGCCGGACCGACGCGGCTGGTGGCGCCGCCACCCGCCAGGTACGGCGGGGCGACATCCAACCAGTCCGCCCGCCCGATCAGCACGCCCGCACCGAACGGCGCGTACAGCTTGTGGCCCGACACGGCCAGGTAGTCGACGTCGAGGGTGAGCAGGTCGACCGGGGCGTGCGGGGCGAGTTGCGCGGCGTCGAGCACGATCCGGGCACCGTGCCGGTGAGCCACCCGGGCCAGCTCGGCGACCGGCCACCGCTCACCTGTCACGTTGCTCGCACCGGTCACCGCGACCAGCACCGGAAGGGCCGGGCTGCTGCCCCGACGCAGCTCGCTGAGGGCGGAGGCGAGGTCGCGTACCGCCCCGGCGGGGTCGGTGGGCACCGGCAGCCGCACCGAGCCGCGCGGCCAGGGCAGCAGGTTGGCGTGGTGCTCGCCCGCGAAGGTGACCACTGTCGTGCCGGCCGGCAGTGCCCGCGCCAGCAGGTTGAGCGCGTCGGTGGTGTTGCGGGTGAAGATCACGTGATCGTCGGCGCGGGCGCCGAAGAAGTCGCCGATCGTCTGCCGGGCCTGCTCGTAGGCGAGGGTGCAGCGCCGGGACAGTGCGCCCGCGCCACGATGCACGCTGGCGTACCAGGGCAGCAGCTCGGCCACCGCGTCGGCGGCGGCCTGCGCGCACGGTGCGCTGGCCGCGTAGTCCAGGTTGATCTCGCCTGGTACGCCGAGGACGTCGAGCGGCCGCGACGAGGCCGGCGTGCGCGTGGCGTCGAAGCGGGTGGGCAGCGAGGGGACAAGGGTGACGGGCACGCCGGAACCTCCGGGGTCAGGGACCCCGGGTGCACTGGTCGGACGGGGTCCGCGCTTGCCCAGCACACCGATCGGGCTGGGCCCGGTCATCACCCGGGGCACCCCACCGCGAACTCGACGAGGGTTGCCGGCCAGCAAGCCGGGGCTGAACGCTGGCACTCGTGACCTGTCGGCAGCATAGCGGCTACCGATGCGCCAGGACCAGCCGGCAGCGGATGGCTACGCTGACCGCATGGCCGACACCCCGCCCGGTTCACCTCTGCCGTCGTCGCCCGCACCCACGGCCCCGTCCGTCGGCGAGGCGCCCCGGATGCCGCTGCGCCGACTGGGCTGGCGACGGTTCCTGGTGCTGGCCGGGGTGGTGCTCTTCATCGCCGCCTGCGCGGTCTTCATGGTCTTCACGCTCGGCCAGTCGCTCGGCGCGCAGGCTCTGCTGATCGGCGTGGCCGCCGCCATTCTGCCGGTGCCGGTGCTGGTCGCCTGCTTCCTCTGGCTGGACCGGTACGAACCGGAGCCGCTGAAGTATCTGGTCTTCTGCTTCGCCTGGGGAGCGTTCGTCTCCACCGCCGCCTCGCTCACGGTGAACGACTTCGCCGCCGGGCGGTTCGCCGACTGGGGGCTGCCCGACGCGCTCACCGGCGTGCTGGTGGCGCCGTTCGTCGAGGAGTTGACCAAGGCGCTGGGCCCGATCCTGCTGCTGGTGTTCCGCCGGCGGGAGTGGTCCGGGATCACCGACGGCCTGGTCTACTGCGGGCTGTCCGCGGTCGGCTTCGCGATGGTGGAGAACATCCTCTACCTGGGCGGGTTGGGCTACGCGTCCGGTGCCGACCGTTATGGCCCGGTGACGGGCATCCAGCAGGTGATCTCGATCTTCATCCTGCGGATCCTGTTGTTCGGGTTCGCCCATCCGCTCTTCACCTCGATGACCGGTATCGGGCTGGGCATCGCGGCGCGGACGGCCGACCGGAGGGTGCGGGTGCTCGCCCCGATCGCCGGCCTGCTGCTGGCGATGATGCTGCACGGCACGTGGAACCTGCTGCCCACGCTTACCCAGGCCACCGGCGAAGCGTTGATCATGCTGTACGGCTTCCTGGGCCTGATGGTGCCGGTCTTCTTCGGCACGGTGGGGTTGGCGGTGTGGCTGCGCGCCTGGGAGGGGCGACTCACCGAGCGGACCCTGCCCGACTACGTCCGCGCCGGTTGGCTGAGCCCACCCGAGGTGGCTGCGCTGAGCAGCCTCGGCCGGCGGCACGCGGCCCGCAGTTGGGCCCGGCGGGTGGCCGGCGACGCCGGGGTGCGGGCGATGCGCGGCTACCAGTCCGCCGCCACCCGGCTGGCCCTGTTGCGCGACGGGACGCTGCGCGGGCTGGACCGTAAGCCCGCCGACCAGGAGCGGACCGCGCGGGAGGAGCGGGAGTTGCTGGACGCGATCAGCGCGTACCGGTCGTTCTTCGTCGGTCGGGACCCGCAGGCCCCGACGGGGGTCTGGGACGGCAGCCGCTACCACCTGCGCTTCCCGGACGGTACGCAGCGTCCGGTGGCTGCGCCGGACGAGCCGGTGGTGCCGATCCCGGTGGTGCTGGCCCCTGCTCCGCCTCCGGTGGGATACGCCCCGCCCGGGTGGCCCGGCCTGCGCCCGGCGGCGCCGTGGCCGCCGGGTCACCCCTGACCGTCGGCGCCCCGGCTGGCCGGTTCAGGTCATCAGGGTGGTGAGGAAGTCACCGAAGCCCTGGAACATGGCGATCAGCGCAGCCCCGATCGCCTTGAACATCTGCGCGGCGCCGTCCGGCCGGAAGGCCATGAAGTAGATCAGGAACGCGACACTGCCCCAGGTCAGCAGCTTCTTGACGAATACTGGCATCGTCCCTCCCCAGGGCCACGGTCGCCGGATGGCTTCCCGTCGTGCGCCGGGGCAAACGGTGCGGAGCCGGGCCTGGTGGTCGGGGGAGGCGCGTCAGAGGTAGAGGCCGGTGGGGTCGTTCTCGATCCGCTCGGCGGCCACGGCGTGCACGTCCCGCTCCCGCAGCAACACGTACCCACGGCCGTGCAGCTCGACCTCGGAGCGGTCGTCCGGGTCGAAGAGCACCCGGTCGCCGGAGACGATGGCGCGGACGTTCGGCCCCACCCCGACCGCGGTGGCCCAGGCGAGGCGCTTGCCGACCGCGGCGGTCGCCGGGATGACGATGCCGGCGGTGGAGCGCCGCTCGCCCTCGCTGCCCTCCATCCGCACCAGCACGCGGTCGTGCAGCATGCGGATCGGCAGGCCGGTGTCGAGATCGTTGTCGGCGGTCACGTCGCAGACGCTACCGTGTCGCCGACGGCGGGCCTGCCGGTGGTTACGCCGGAGGTGGTCAGGGCACTGTGTGGCGGAACTGCCCTACGGTGTCGGGAACGGACGTATGCTGTCCGACCTGTCGTCGTGGGCGGACCGGTTTTTCTGCCAGGAGGTGCGCTTGAGCCGCTTCGAGCGGGTACGCGGGCGGCTCCGCCGCGCCTACCAGTCGCGGAAGGAGTCGGCGCGCGTCGACGAGGGCACGTCGACCGAAGAGTTGAGCGAGGTGTCGGAGGTGGCCCGGGTGGCGTCGCCGGCCGTGCCGGGGCCGACCGCGCCGACGAGCGCCACGGTCTACGGCGCGGAAGCTCCGGTGGACCTGCACAGCTCCACCACCAGCCGGGACGACGCCGACGTCCCGCACGGGCTGCGGATCGCCGCCGCGTGGGGCTGGCGACTGATCGTGATCGGTGTGGTGGCCTGGGCCCTGCTCATGATCGTCAGCACGATCAAGATCGTGATCATTCCGCTGGCCATCGCGCTGCTGCTCTCCGCGCTGCTCGCGCCGGCGGTGGGCTGGCTGCTGCGGGCCCGACTGCCCCGCTCGCTGGCGACTGCGGTGGTGCTGGTCGGCGGCCTGGCCGCGGTGATCGGCACGCTGACGCTGGTGGTCAACGAGTTCATCCGCGGTGTGCCGGAGCTGAGCGCGAAGTCCTCGGAGGGTGTCCGGCAGATCCAGAACTGGCTGAAGACGGGCCCGCTGCACGTCTCCGACAAACAGCTCGACCGCTACATCGACGAGGCGCAAGCCTGGATCAACGACAACACCTCGAAGTTCACCAGCGGGGCACTGAGCACCGCCGCGACGCTGGCCGAGGTGCTGACCGGCACGCTCCTGGTGCTCTTCGCCACGTTCTTCTTCCTGCGCGACGGCAACCGGATCTGGCGCTTCCTGGTCCGGCTGCTGCCGGTCGCCGCCCGGTGGAAGGTCGACGACGCCGGCCGCGCCTCCTGGCACACGCTCGGCGCGTACGTCCGAGCGACAGTGCTGGTGGCCTTCATCGACGCGGTCGGCATCGGCATCTTCCTGGTCATCTTCGACGTCCCGTTCGCCTTCCCGCTGGCCGCGCTGGTCTTCCTCGGCGCGTTCATCCCGATCGTCGGTGCGGCGCTCTCCGGTGGTGTGGCGGTGCTGGTGGCCCTGGTCGACAGCGGCCCGGTCACCGCGCTGATCATCCTGGGCGCGGTGATCGGTGTGCAACAGATCGAGGGGCACGTGCTCCAACCGCTGATCATGGGACGGGCGGTCGCCCTCCACCCGCTCGCGGTGATCATCGGTATCGCCGCCGGTGTCGTACTCGCCGGCATCACCGGCGCGCTGGTCTCCGTGCCGCTCATCGCGGTGCTGAACACCGCGATCCGCCGGCTTGCCGCTCGAAGGGTCCCGGACACCCCGCCCGACGCCGTGGTCGTCGCCTCCCAGGCCCCCTAGCACCCCGTCGCCGCGCGCCCGGGCCGCGCCGCCCGGGCCGCGCCGCCCGCGCCGCGCTG
>NZ_PYBV01000124.1 GCF_003205615.1 Micromonospora arborensis
CGGCCCCTCACCGCTGGCCTCCCCGCCGGCGCGCGCGGAGAGCACCAGCACCGGCAGCGTCCGGGTCGCCGGTTCCGCGCGTGGCCGGCGGCCCAGGTCGAAGCCGTCCAGCACCGCCATCATCACGGCGGCGAGGACGGGCTCCGGCCGTACCCGGGGGACCTCGTCGGGGGCCTGCTGGGCGTCGGTGACGCCCCGAGCCCGCCAGCCCTGCCCGGTGAGCAACCGGCTGAGGTACGCCCGCATGTCG
>NZ_PYBV01000125.1 GCF_003205615.1 Micromonospora arborensis
AACTGGCGGTATGGATGCGGCGGGACCAGAGAAAAATAAATCAGGGGCAATGCCAGCCGAACGCCAGCAAGACGTAACCCAGCGCGGCGGCCGCCATGCCGGCGATAATGGCCTGCTTCTCGCCGAAACGTTTGGTGGCGGGACCAGTGACGAAGGCTTGAGCGAGGGCGTGCAAGATTCCGAATACCGCAAGCGACAGGCCGATCATCGTCGCGCTCCAGCGAAAGCGGTCCTCGCCGAAAATGACCCAGAGCGCTGCCGGCACCTGTCCTACGAGTTGCATGATAAAGAAGACAGTCATAAGTGCGGCGACGATAGTCATGCCCCGCGCCCACCGGAAGGAGCTGACTGGGTTGAAGGCTCTCAAGGGCATCGGTCGAGATCCCGGTGCCTAATGAGTGAGCTAACTTACATTAATTGCGTTGCGCTCACTGCCCGCTTTCCAGT
>NZ_PYBV01000126.1 GCF_003205615.1 Micromonospora arborensis
GCTGGCATAAATATCTCACTCGCAATCAAATTCAGCCGATAGCGGAACGGGAAGGCGACTGGAGTGCCATGTCCGGTTTTCAACAAACCATGCAAATGCTGAATGAGGGCATCGTTCCCACTGCGATGCTGGTTGCCAACGATCAGATGGCGCTGGGCGCAATGCGCGCCATTACCGAGTCCGGGCTGCGCGTTGGTGCGGATATCTCGGTAGTGGGATACGACGATACCGAAGACAGCTCATGTTATATCCCGCCGTTAACCACCATCAAACAGGATTTTCGCCTGCTGGGGCAAACCAGCGTGGACCGCTTGCTGCAACTCTCTCAGGGCAAGGCGGAGAAGGCCAATCAGCTGTCCCCCCTCTAACTGGTAAAAAAAAAAACCACCCTGCCGCACAACACGAAAACCGCCTCTCCCCGCGCGTTGGCCGATTCATCAATGCAGCTGGCACGACAGGCTTCCCGACTGGAAAGCGGGCAGTGAG
>NZ_PYBV01000127.1 GCF_003205615.1 Micromonospora arborensis
AAGGAGTCGAACCCGTACAACAAGCTCTTCGAGGACCGGATCATATTCCTGGGAGTCCAGGTGGACGACGCGTCGGCCAACGACGTGATGGCCCAGCTGCTGACGGTCGAGGGCACCGATCCGGACCGCGACATCATCATGAACATCAACACGCCGGGCGGCTCGTTCACGGCCATGACGGCGATCTACGACACAATGCAGTACGTCCGTCCGGCCATCCAGACGGTCTGCCTCGCTCAGGCCGCCAGCCCGGCGGCTGTGCTGCTGTCGGCGGGAACCCCTGGTAAGCGGCTTGCTCTGCCGCACTCGCGGATCATCATCCACCCGCCGGCCACCGCGGGCGGCTACGGGCAGGGCTCGGACATAGCGATCCAGGCCCGGGACATCCTGCGGCTGCGGCCGCAGCTGGCGCACATGCTCTCCCGCGACTGCACCCGGCCTATCG
>NZ_PYBV01000128.1 GCF_003205615.1 Micromonospora arborensis
GGAGGCCGCCGCGGCCGGGGGGACCGACGCGTACAGCCTGGGCGAGCACTTCGGCGGCGAGGAGAGCGGCGGGGTCCGCGCCCCGGTGGGGCGGACCGCGGGGGGGCCCCCCGGGGTTGGCGCCCCCGCGGGCCCGGCCGGGGGGCCCCGTGAGCCCCCGACCCCCAACCCGCCCCCCCCCGGAGGGGGGCGCCCGCCGGGGGGGGG
>NZ_PYBV01000129.1 GCF_003205615.1 Micromonospora arborensis
GTCGGCGGTGGGGAGCGGCCCGGGGGGCCCGGCGCCTTCTTCGGGTATCTGGTCACGCCGGTGGGCCTGGCGGCGCGGGCCTTGGGGGTGGCCCGGGTGGAAGCGACCCGTTGGGGGTCGGCGGTCGTCTGTGCGGTCGGCCTGGCGGCCCCGGCGGGGGGGCTCCGGGTGCAGCAGACCCGGGAGGTGCGCGGTGGGTGAGCACGGAAGGGCGGCGGGTAGGGCAAGAGGGTAGATTTCTGTGGTCGCC
>NZ_PYBV01000130.1 GCF_003205615.1 Micromonospora arborensis
CCGGTACGGCGGGCACCGACCGCGGGGCGGGGCGGGGCGCCCCCCCCCGCCCGGGGCGCCGGCCCGCCCGGCGGACCGACGGGGTGGGGCCCGCCCCCGGGACCCCCGGGGGGTTCGGCCCCGGGGGCGGAAGCAGTCGGCCGGGGGGGCCGGGTGGGGCGGCCCCCCGGGGACCCCCGCCGCGTGGGGGCGGCGGGCGGCGCGGGGGGGGGGGGGGGGGGGGGGGCGGGGGGGGGCGGGGCGGGG
>NZ_PYBV01000131.1 GCF_003205615.1 Micromonospora arborensis
GGCGCCGCGCGACGAGCGGCGGGGGGGGTGCAGGGCGGCGCGTACCGCCGCGCAGCGGGTCATTCACCCCGCGGCGGCGATCTCACCCCAGGCGGGGGTCACCCCGCCCCGCCCGGGGGGGGGCGCCCCCGCCGCGGGCGCCCCGCGGCCCCCCCCGGAGGGGAAAGGACACAGCTCTAAACCCCACTCCCCCCAAACCTCGTTTTCCGGTTTTTTTTTGTAAAAAAAAAATAAACATAATGTAGGCATG
>NZ_PYBV01000015.1 GCF_003205615.1 Micromonospora arborensis
AGCGTCTTGCACTTGCTGTCTCGGCAGAAGGGGCATTCCACCCATGTCGACAACCGAAGCTGCAAGATCGGCGCGACCCTGGAGCTAGCGCTCCCGCCGGGCGTGGTTACGCGGGACCACGCCCGGCTGGTCGTTGTCCTGCGGCGGTGTCTTCGGGGCGTTGACCGACACCGATCAGCCCTTCTACTATTTGCACTGTGAATGCATATATGGGTTGGCTCGATGATCGTGTCGCCGTCGTCACCGGCGCCAGTCGAGGCATCGGCCTGGCCATCGCCGAGCGCCTCGTCGCCGAAGGCGCCCGGGTCGGCCTGACCGCTCGCCTCGGTCTGCCGCCGGACGTGGCGGGCGCGGTCGCCTTCCTGGCCTCCGACGACGCCGCCTGGATCACCGGGCAGACGATCGTCTGCGACGGGGGCGTCTCGCTGTCCGGCCGGGCCGGATGACGACGCCAGCGGTCGGGCCGGGGCCGCTGATCACCGCCCGTCTAGAATCGACGGGGCGTCGGGGGACGCCATGGGGGTGAAGGGGCGGGGGCGGATGGACGGGGTCGAGGTCGTGGGCCGGGTCGATGGGCGCACCGCCAGGGCCGAGCGCACCCGCGCGGCCATCGTCGAGGCGCATCTCGCACTCATCTCCGAAGGCGACCTCCGCCCGACCGGGGAACGCATCGCCGAACGGGCCGGCATCTCGCTGCGGACGCTCTGGACCAACTTCAAGGACATGGAGACGCTCTTCGAGGCGAGCGGCGCGGAGGTGCTCCGCCAGCAGGACGCCGCCTACCGCCCGATCTCACCGGGGCTGCCGCTGGCCAAGCGGGTCGACGCGTACTGCCGGCAACGGGCCCGACTGCTCCAGCTCATCACCCCGTCGGCGCGGGCCGCCCAGATGCGGGAGCCGGTCTCCGACCAACTGCACCGCAACCGCCTCAAGCACATCGACCGGGTGCGCGACGAGGTCGAGGAGCTCTTCGCCGTCGAGCTGACCGAAGCCGGCCAGGGGCGGGAGCAACTGCTCAACGCCCTCGTCGCCGCGAGCATGTGGCCGGCCTGGTCGATGCTGCGGTACGGCCTCGGGCTCGGCGTGGACCAGGCCCGTGCGGTGATGACCCGCACGGTGGGCGCCCTGCTGGCCGAGGTCGCAGCCGACTGACGCCGGACTCAGTCGGGCGGGCTCTCCCCGGTCAGTCCGTCCACCGACTCCCGGATGAGGTCGGCGTGGCCAACGTGTCGCGCGTACTCCTCGATGAGTGTGAGCAGGATGTATCGCAGGCTCGGTGACTCGCCCCGGGAGTTGGTGAACTTTCCCACCTGCTCCAGGCCGCCGTCGACCAGCGCTTCTGCAACGACCGACCGTGATCTGAGCACGGCAGATCGCCAAAGGGCCACCAACTGCTCGGGCGACTCATCGGCGGCCGAACGCCAGTCCCAGTCGGGGTCGGCGTCCCAGTCGACCACGTTCCACGGTGGGCCCGCCTCGCGCCCCAGCAGCCAGGAGGCAAAGATGTCGTCCTCGACGTGGGCCATGTGCTTGAGTAGCCCGCCCAAGGTCATCGACGATGGGGCGAGCTGTGCCCGTAGGCCCTCCGCGTCCAGTTCCCCGCATTTCCACGCCAACGTCGCGCGCTGCCGCTCGAGGAAGCCCAGAAGGGTGGCGGCCTCTTCGGCCGCGAGGGGAGGCTTGGCGGTGATCTGCTCGTCGACCTCGGTCATGGCGGTGACCCTACCGACCGGCCCTGCCGACCGGCCCTACCGGCTTCGACCCCGTGCGCCTGCCGCTGCTGTCGCGTGGCAGAGGAACTCCTCTTTCCATTCGGTTTCCCATGAGTGACACTGACTGGCATGGTTACTGCATCGAGAGTGCAACTAACCGTACTGCGTGGTCGGGACGACGAGTGGCAGGCTGTCCGGAGTCTGCTCGACGGCGTGACCGGTGGCGGTGGGGCCCTGCTGCTGCACGGTGAGCCGGGCTCTGGCCGGACGGCGCTGGTCGGCCACGCCCACCGGTACGCCGAGGACTGCACGGTGCTCGCGGCGGCCGGACTGGCCGAGGAGTCCGCGCTGCCGTACGCCGGCCTGCAACGCCTGCTCGACCCGGTGCTCCACCGTGCCGCCGCCCTGCCGGACGAGCAGCACCGGCTGCTGCGCCGCGCGCTGGCCGGGGAGAGCTGCCCGGCCGATCGTCAACTGACGTTGTCCATGGCGGTGCTCGGGCTGCTCGCCGCCGCCGCCCGGGACCGTCCGCTGCTCGCCACCATGGACGACGTCGACCGGGGTGACCCGCAGACCGCGCAGGTGCTGGCCTTCGTGGCCCGCCGACTGCGGCACCTACCGGTCGCAGTCCTGCTCACCGCGGACGTCGCCGTCACGGTCGACGGGATACCGGCGCACCGACTCCGGCCACTGAACGCGCGGGACAGCGTCGCCGTCCTCATCGACCGGCTGCCCGAGCGGCCCGCCGCGTCGGTCCTGACCGCGCTGGCCGTGACCGGTGGCGGCAACCCGCAGGCCCTGGTGGACCTTGCCGAGGTGCTCAGCCCGGCCCAGTGGCGCGGGGAGGAGGCGCTGCCCACGGCACCGCCGGCGGACGGTGCTCTGGGCCGCGCGTACCGGGCCCGTCTGGACCGGTTGCCCCCGGACACCCGGCGGGTGCTGCTGCTCGCCGCACTCGACGAGGCCGGTGCGCCGGGCACCCTGATCCGTGCCGCGGGGGCGGCCGGCACCGAGGCCGAGGCGCTCGCTCCGGCGGAGGTCGCCGGCCTGGTCCGCGTCGAACCGTGGGGCGTCACCTTCCCCCAGCCGCTGGTCCGCACGATGATCGCGGCCAGCGCGCCACTCGCCGAGCGCCGCGCGGCACACCGACTTCTCGCCGGGGTGCTGGTCGCGGACGGGCACCGGTTGCGCCGGGCCATGCACCTCGCCGCCGCGACGGCGGGTGCCGATCCGGCCCTCGCCACCGAGCTGGAAGAAGCGGCGGCCGGTGGAGTCGGCGACTGGGCCACCGCCTCGGCGGCGCTGCGGTGGGCCGCGGAACTCAGCGGCCATCCCACCCAGACGGCCGCCCGCCTGCTGACCGCCGCTCGTTACGCCTGGGCCGGGGGCCAACCCGACGTGGCCCGACTGCTGCTCGATCGCCTCCGCGTGGTCTCCAGGGACCCGGCCGTCCGGGGCCGCGCCGATCTGCTGCGCGGTGAGTTGGAGTTGCGGTGCGGTCGCGCGTCCGGAGCGTCGGTCACGTTGCTGACCGCCGCTACCGCGGTGGCCGGCACCGACCGCGCACTGGCGTTGTCCGGGCTGGTGCGGGCCGGCGAGGCGATCTGCTTCGCCGGTGACCAGTACCGGTACGCCGAGGTCGGCCGTCGGGCGCTGGCGTTGCGGCGACCGACCGACCCACCGGTGATGGAGCTGATGGGTTGTCTGGTCGCCGGGGTGGCGGCGACCCTGCGGGGTGACCATGAGCGAGCCGGCCCCGCGCTGCGTCGCGCCGTCGTGCTGGGCGGCCGGTTGACCGGGTCGGCGCTGACCCCCACCGCGCTCAATTGCGCGGCGGCGGCCGGCCTGGTGGTTGCGGTGGACGGCGCGGCGCACCGGCTCGCCGAGCGCGCTGTCGGGTTGGCCCGGGAGCGGGGCGAGTTGTCCGTGCTGTCGCGGGCACTGGAGTTGCGGGCGGTCGCCGAGTACTGGCTGGGCCGGCACGAGGCGGCGGCGGAAACCTCCCGCGACGGGCTCCGGGTCGCCCGCGCCTCGGGTCAGATCAACTGCGCCAGCGTCCATCTGGGCATGCTCGCCGTGCTCGCCGCGATCCGGGCCGACCGCGACACCAGTCTGCGGCACCTCCGCGAGATCGGTGAGTCGCCAACGCCGGGCAGCCGTCCGCACGCCCTCGCCGGGTGGGCCCTGGCGGTGCTCGACCTCATCGACGGCCGGCACGCCGAGGCCGCGGACCGGTTGGCGTCGCTGGCCCGGCTCGGCACCGGTCGAGGTCAGGTCCTCGTGCAGGTGATGGCAACTCCTTATCTGGTGGAGGCGGCGGCGCACCTGGCGCACCGACCGGCGGCAACGGCGGCGCTCGCCGTCTTCGACCGCTGGGCCAGCAGCACCGCGAGCCCGTTGCGCCGGGCCCTGTCCGCCCGGTGTCACGCGCTGCTCGCACCGCGGGGCGGCGCCGAGGCGGAACGGGATTTCCAGACGGCGTTGCGGCTGCACCCGACGGAGGCCGGCACGTTCGAGCGGGCCCGCACCGAGCTGCTCTTCGGTCAGGAACTGCGGCGCAGCCGACGCCCTCGCGACGCGCGTACGCACCTGCACCAGGCCCGCGAGATGTTCAGCCTGCTCGGGGTGGCGTGCTGGGCTGAGCAGGCCACCACGGAGTTGCGGGCGGCCGGGGAGTCGGTCGGTCCGCCGGACCTGCCGGCGGCACGACTGTTGACCGGCCAGCAACTGCGGATCGCCGAGCTGGTCGCGGAGGGCGCCACCAACCGGGAGATCGCCGCCCGGATGTTCCTGTCCACCCGTACGGTCGACCACCACCTGCGCAACGTGTTCCACCGACTTGGCATCCGTTCGCGCACCGAGCTGGCCCGCGCGTTCGCCACCGAGCGGCACGTCGGCCTGACCTCCGACCGGTGACGGTGGAGCCGGGCACCGTCCGCTCTGGACGGCTTAAACTATCACCGCTAGTTTAATGGCCATGGAGCTGACCCTCTCCGCCGAGCAGGCCGCTGTCCGTCAGTTGGCCGCGGAGTTCGCCGACCGCGAGCTGGTGCCGCACGCCGCCGCCTGGGACCGGCGCGAGTCGGTCGACCCGGCCATCGTCGCCATGCTCGGCGACCTGGGCTTCCTGGGGCTGACCATCGCCGAGGCCGACGGCGGCTCCGGCGGCGACCACCTCGCGTACTGCCTGGTCCTGGAAGAGCTCGGCCGGGGCGACTCCGCGGTGCGCGGCATCGTCTCGGTCTCCCTCGGCCTGGTCGCGAAGTCGATCGCCGCGCACGGGACGGCGGCACAGCGGACCGAGTGGCTGCCCCGACTCTGCGCCGGCACCGCACTCGGCTGTTTCGCGCTGACCGAGCCGGACAGCGGCTCCGACGCGGCCGCGCTGCGGACCCGCGCGGTCCGCGACGGCGCCGACTGGCTGCTCACCGGCACGAAGACGTTCATCACCAACGGCACGACCGCCGACGTCGCACTGGTCTTCGCCCGCACCGGCGGCCCCGGGCACCGGGGCATCACCGCGTTCCTGGTGCCCACCGACAGCCCCGGCCTGGCCCGACGGGAGATCCACGGCAAGCTGGGCCTGCGCGGCCAGGCAACCGGCGAGCTGCGCTTCGACGAGGTACGCGTCCCCGACACCGCCCGCCTCGGCGCCGAGGGCAGCGGGTTCCGGCTGGCCCTGGCGACCCTCGCCAAGGGCCGGATGTCGGTGGCCGCCGGCTGTGTCGGCATCGCCCAGGGCTGCCTCGACGCCGCCGTCGGCTACGCCGGGCAGCGAACCCAGTTCGGCAAGCCGATCGCCGGCCACCAGCTCGTCCAACAACTACTCGCCGCCATCGCGGTGGACACCGCCGCCGCCCGGCTGCTGGTCTGGCAGGTGGCCGACCTGATCGACCGCGACCAGCCGTTCGCGACCGAGGCGTCGATGGCCAAGCTCTTCGCCAGCGAGGCCGCCGTCCGCGCGGCCAACAACGCGGTCCAGGTCTTCGGTGGGTACGGCTACGTCGACGAATACCCGGTCGGCAAGTACCTGCGGGACGCCCGGGTCGCCACCCTCTACGAGGGCACCAGCCAGATCCAGCAACTCCTCATCGGACGCGCGCTCACCGGCGTCAACGCCTTCTAGCTCCAAGGAGACCTGGCATGAGAGTCTTCAGCTCGTTCGAGGAACTGTCAGCCGCGGTCGGCGAACACCTCGGGCCCGGTCCGTGGCAACGTATCGAGCAGAGCCGTGTCGACCTCTTCGCCGACGCCACCGACGACCACCAGTGGATTCATCTCGACCCGGTCCGGGCCGCGGCGGGCCCGTTCGGCGCGACGATCGCCCACGGGTACCTGACGCTGTCGCTGCTGCCGGCGCTGGCCCGCGAGCTCTACCGGGTCGAGGGGGTGGCGATGGGGGTCAACTACGGGCTGAACCGGGTCCGCTTTCCCGCCCCGGTGCGGGTCGGTGCCGCCGTACGGGCCACCGCCACCATCGCCGAAGTGTCCCCGGTGATCGGCGGTGTGCAGTTGGTCGCGACGGTCACCGTGGAGAGCGACAGCGGCGGCAAGCCGGTCTGCGTAGCCGAGACGGTCAGCCGGCTCTACGGAGCTGAAGGTCGTTGACGCCTTGAGGCGCGGCGACGGGATCCGTTGCCGCCCCCTCCTGCCTGCGGGTAACTGGATTGGTTCCGGTCCCGTCGCCGTACCGCCCGGTTATGGGATTTGGACGATGACCTTTCCGAACGGGCTGGCCGACTCGTAGTGCCGGAACGCCGCGCCGGCCTCCTCGAACGGGAACACTCGGTCGGTGACGGGGCGAAGCTGGTGCGCGGTGATGATCTCGTTCAGCTTGGTGAACTGGGCGTGACTTCCGACCGCCAACGCCCGGACCGTCGCGGCGACGCCGAACAGCAGGCGAGGGTCGAGTGGTGGCCAGTCACCGGAGAGAGACCCGACGAACGCGACGTGCCCGTTGATGGCGAGCGACCTCAGCGACTGCTCCAGTGTTCCGGCGGTGTCGACGACCCGATCGACCCCGCGCCCGCCGGTGCTGTCGCGGACCGCGGTGTGCCAGTCGGGAACGGCCCGATAGTTGACGACCTCGTCCGCGCCGAGGTCACGAAGGCGCTGCTCCTTTTCCGCCTGGCCCGTCGTGGCGATCACCCTCGCGCCGAGCAGCTTGGCCAGTTGTACGACGAACAGGGATACGCCGCCCGAGCCGGTGGTGAGCACCGTGTGCCCCGGCTGGATCCCAGGACCGTCCCCGGTCAGCGCGTTCCACGCGGTGACGGCGGCACACGGCAGCGTCGCGGCTTCGGCGTAGGAGAGGTGTTCGGGGACCGGAACGAGGGCTTGCTCCGGGAGGACGGCGAGTTCGGTGAGCATGCCGTCGAGGGAGCCTCCCAGTTGTGGCAGGCATGACGGCGTCAGGGGGCCATCCTGCCAATGCGGGAACAGCGTGGCGGTGACCCGATCGCCCGGTCGTACCCGCTGGACACCTGGCCCCACGGCGACGACCTGCCCGGCACCGTCGGAGACGGGGATGACGTCCGGTTTGACGGGCAGCACGTACTGCCCGCGCAGCACCAGCAGATCGCGGAAGCTGAGCGAGGCGGCGCGGACCGCGACTGCGACCTCGCCGACACCTGGTGTGCGTGGTTCGTGGGTACGCAACGTCAGGCCGTCGATGCCGTCGCCGCTGTTGACGTGGTAGCTCCGCACGGACGGGGGTAGGTCGGTGGGGTTCTCCACGTCGATGTCAGCCATCGTGATCCTTCGGTCGTGATGATCGTTGCGACCACGACTGTTCTGCGTCGGCCGCGCCGCGACAATTCCCCGGAGGGAATCGCCAACCGGCGCGGCACCCGGTACACAGGAAGAATGATCACCGAATCCGCAGCTGGCGGCCTCGCGGGCGCGTTACGTACGTGGCGCACCCGACGACGCGTCAGCCAACTCGAACTGGCGGTGCGGGCCGGCACCACGCAACGGCACGTCAGCTTCATCGAGAGCGGACGCTCAACCCCGGGCCGGGCGATGATCATACGGCTGGCCGAATCGCTGGAGGTGCCGATTCGCGAACGCAACGAACTGCTCCTCGCCGCCGGATTCGCCCCCGTGTACCCGCAGCGCGAGCTGGACGACCCTCAACTGGCACCGATCCGAACCGCCCTCGAACGCGTCCTGCACGGCCACCTGCCGTACCCGGCCGTGATCGTCGACCGGCACGGCGACCTCGTCTCCGCCAACGCCGGCTTCGACATGATCACCCGCGGAGTGGACCCACACCTGCTCACCCCACCGGTGAGCGTCCCCCGGGTCCTGCTGCACCCGCGCGGTCTCGCACCCCGCATCGTCAACCTCGACGAGTGGGCCTGGCACATCATCGGCAGTGTCCAGGCCGAAAGCGTCCGCCACCCGAGCGACCGGCTCCAGCGCCTCGTCGCGGAACTCGTCGACCTGGCACCCGCGCGGCCACGGCAGCTCTCGCCACACCACCTCGGGTTCGCGGTGCCGTTGCACCTGCGCACGGGTGGCCCGGACAACCGGGAACTGCGGCTCATCACCACACTCACCCACTTCGGCACCGCCACCGACGTCACCATCGCCGAGCTGCGCCTGGAAGCATTCCTCCCGGCCGACGAAGCGACCAGCGCCGCACTTGCCGAACTCGTCCGGTGGTGAACAGCGTCCGCTCATGACGGGCGTGCCGTACCGGTCGACATCCGGCACTGTCGAGAGACCAGAACGGCTGATCTTCAGGCGCCCGGCTGCCGCTAGCATTGTCGCCGTGGCGACGCGGCTTGTGCAGATCAACATGAAGGCTCGGGACGACTCCGCGCTTGGCGGTTTCTGGGCGGAGGTCCTCGGCTGGGGGCTCTCCAGCGAAGGGCCCGGCGTGACCAACCTCGAACCCGAGGGCTTCGTCTACCCCGACCCCGTCGCCGTCTGCGTCGACCTCATCGCCTCGCCGGAACCCAAGACGGTCAAGAACCGCGTGCACGTCGACCTCGCCACCTCCTCGGCGGCCCAGCAGGCGGCGATGGTCACGCGTCTGAAGGATCTCGGCGCGACAACCGCCGACGTGGGCCAGGGCGACGTCCCATGGACGGTCATGGCCGACCCGGAGGGCAACGAGTTCTGTGTGCTGGACCCCCGACCGCTCTACCGGGACACCGGACCGATCGCCGCGGTCGTGGTCGACTGCGCGGATCCGCGAGCCATGGCCCGCTTCTGGAGCAACGCCATGGACTGGACGCTGCACGAGGTGACCGACCACAAGGCGGTACTGCGCTCGGCCAAGGGCGTCGGCCCATACCTGGAGTTCGTCCGCACACCCGATGTGAAGGTCGGGTGGAATCGTGTCCATCTCGACGTCCGCCCGTACCCGGGTGACGACCTGGAGGCCGAGGCGGCCAGACTGCTGGCGCTCGGCGCCACCGCCGTCGACCTCGGCGAAAGCGCTGTCCATTGGAAGGTCCTTGCCGACCCGGAAGGCAACGAGTTCTGCCTCCTCACCCCAGCCTGACTCAGGTGGTTGGTCGATCGTCGCCGACCTGGGGTTCCTCCAGCCTGCGGGCGATCTGCTCGATGGCGGCGAGGTCGTCCGGGGCGAGCCGGTCGATGAGGTGGCGTCGTACCGACTGAACGTGGGCCGGTGCCGCGTCCTCGAGTGCCTCCAGGCCTTGCTCGGTGAGCACGAGGAAGCAACCTCTGCCGTCGGCTGGGTCGGGTGTGCGCCGCAGCAGACCGCGGGACTCCATCCGGGTGGCGTGCCGGGACAGCCGGCTGCGTGACCAGCCCATCTTGTCGGCCTGTTCGCCCAGGCTGCTGGTGTGGCCGGTCCGCTCCGACAGGGTGCTCAGCACCTCGTAGTCGGGTTCGGAGAGCCCGACCGCGGCCAGGTCGCGCGCCGTGCCGGTCTGGACCGCGACCACGACGCGCAGGAACGCCCGCCAGGCGCGTTCCTCATCAGGGTTCAACCAGGGTACGGCCCCGACCGGCGGTGTAGTTGACATGTAAACAAGCTACCACCTATGCTCGTTTCCATGTCAACGAAACCTACGCGTGTCCTCGTCCTGACGTGCAGCACCCGCCCAGGCGCCCTCGGCCCGGTGGTGGCCCAGTGGCTGACCGAAACGGTCGCCTCTCGTGCTGCGGCGCTCGGCGTCGAGCTCGTGCCGGTGGCCCTCGGCGAGCTGAACCTGCCGTTCCTCGACGAGGAGGAGCATCCGTCGTCGGGCGTTTACCAGCAGGAACACACACGTCGGTGGAGCGCGATCGTCGACGCGGCTGATGGCTTCATCGTGGTCACGCCGGAATACAACTACGGGATGCCGGCGACGCTGAAGAACGCGCTGGACTACCTCAGCCGCGAGTGGGCATGGAAGCCGATCGGCTTCGTCAGCTACGGCAACACGTCGGCGGGCACCCGGTCGGTTCAGCATGCCAAGCAGGTGGTGACGACCCTCCGCCTGGTCCCGGTGGGCGCCACGGTCGCGATTCGCATCGGCGAGGCGGTGGAGAGTGGACAACTGCGTCCCGACGCGACCCGTGACGCGACGGGTCTCGGGTTGCTCGATGAGGTGGTCCGGGTTGCCCACGCTCTGCGGCCACTGCGCGAACGCGGCCGAGTCGGGGCGCTGTCTGGACCGTTGCCCGGGTCGTACGTGCGGCGACTGACCCCCGACGACGCGGCCGAGGTCACGGTGCTGCAGCGGTGCTGCTGGGTGGACGAGGCCGTCGTCAACGACACCCTGGCCATACCGGCCCTGCATGAGTCGCTGGAGGAGGTGCGCGACTGGCTGGAGGCCTGGCACGTCACGGGCATCTGGTTGGACGGCCGACTGCTGGGCATGGTGCGGGCGCGTCGCGACGGCACCGACTGGCACATCGGTCGGCTCGCCGTCGTGCCCGACCTGCGGGGGCATGGGCTCGGTCGTTGGCTGCTACGCACCGCCGAAACCAGCGCGGGACCTGATTGCCGTCGTGTTCTGCTGTCCACCGGCGCGAAGAGCTTGCGCAACATCGACCTTTACCGCAGTGAGGGATACCAGTCGGATTCACTCGACCGCCCGGACGGAACCACCCGCCTCACCAAGGACATTTCCGTCAGGCAGCGCTGATTGCTGCCGGCCTCCGAGGGTGGTCCAAGGGGTGCGGTGCCGGGCCCGTGCTGCCCGGCACCGCGACTGAAACGTCAGGCGACCGCGCAGGCGGTGCCGTTGAGGGTGAACGCGGACGGCCGGCCGGCATTGCCGGTGTGGGTCGCCTGGAAGCCGATGTCGACCGAGGTGTTCGCCGCGATCGTCGAGTTGTAGGAGACGTTGCGAGCGGTCACCGCCCCGCTCGACGGGGAGTAGCTGGCATTCCAGCCGCTGGTGATGGTCTGCCCGCTGGGCAGCGTGAATCCCAGCGCCCAACCGTTGACCGGCGTGCTGCCCGTGTTGGTCACCGAAACGGATGCGGTGAGACCGTTGCCCCAGGCGTTGACCGTGTACGCGACGCGGCACCCGCCGGACGGCGGGGGAGTGGTGGGTGGCGCGGTGGTCGGCGGCGCGGTGGTGGGTGGAGCCGTGGTCGGAGGTGTGTCGCCGCCGATGCTGCCGGGCACCAACCGGAGAGCGTCGTACCAGGCCACGGCCATCTTGCGGTAGCCCGTGGCGTTGGGATGCACCCCGTCGGCCAGGTCGCTGAGCGTCAGAGCGCGGTACATGTCGACCAGGTGGACGCGCTTACCGGCGGCGGCCCGGCTCTGCACGATTCCGGGGATCGCGGCGTTGTAGCCCCGGACCTGGTTGTCCGCACCCGACTTCGGGATGATCGTCGCGACGAACACGTCCGCGTTCGGTGCGGTGTTGGTGATCCGGTCGACCAGGGTGGCGAGCCGGGCCGGGGCGCCGGACGTGTCGCCGTACATGTCGTTGGTGCCGATGTGCAGCAGCACCGTCCGGGGATTCGTGGCCCGCAACCAGTTGACGACATTGGCGTCGATCTGGGCGATCGTCCACCCGGAATGGCCTTGGTGATCGTGGTCGCCAAGGCTGGATGGGCCGTTGAACTGGGAGCCGACGAAGTCGATCCGGTAACCGCCGCTGGTGAACCGCTGCCAGAGCTCGATCCGGTAACCGCCCGGGACGTTGAACCCGTCGGTGATCGAGTCGCCGAGGGGCATCACGCGTACGCCGCCGTTGGATTCCGCGCTCGCGGGAGTGGTCGCGATCGGTACGGCGGCGGCCACGGCGGCGACGGCCGCCAGGGCGGCCCACCACAGGCGAGCCCGCCGGGGCTTCGGCGGCGCTGCGGTGGCGGTGGGTGGGGGAGGAACGGGATGGCCGAGCGTTGCACTGCTCATGGGACTTCCTCCGGTGGTGGGTGCGCGACAACAGCGGCCACCGAGGAGCCGGATGCCGCCAGCACGTGGTACGCGGGGAGTGGGGCTGCGGAACGACCAAGAACCCGGACGTCTTCACTGGTGGTCGTACCGATTCGCGGTGCGGGAGTGTGCCCGGCACTCCGCTGACGCACCATAGCGTGTTATCGCTAACACGAGCAATAGATCGGTGATCGACTATGGCTCGGGGTGGTGCGGCGGTGTCAGTTCGTGGATGCGTGCGCCGGGTGGAGCACCGAGTCGAGCCAGCGCAACTGACGCCGGACGTGCACGGCCTCGCCGCCCTCGTGACCATTGAACGGGTAGACGTGCATCTCGCGCGCCGGCGGGACCGGTAGCCGGGCCGCCGCGCCGTACTGGTTGTAGGCGGCGAAGCCGGTTCGCGGCGGACAGACGGTGTCGCGCAGCCCGATCCCGAAATGGGCCGGCGCCGTCGCGCGACGAGCGAAGCTCACCCCGTCGACGTAGGACAGGGTGCGCCACACCGCGTCCTCGGCGTCCCGGTGCACGGCCAGGTAGCGGGCGATCTCGCCGTACGGCGCGGGATCGCTGACCTGGACCGCCCGGCGCATGTCGCAGAGGAACGGGGCGGTGGTGAGCACCGCGCTGAGGTCGTCGACGAGACCGGCCACCGCCAGGGCGATGCCGCCGCCCTGGCTGTTGCCGACCAGGGTGACCCGGTCACCGTCGACTCCCGGTAGGGCGCGGACGGCCTCGACCGCCCGGACCGCGTCGGTGATCAGGCGGCGGTAGTGGTAGTCCCGCGGGTCGAGGATCCCCCAGGTGACCGGCGAGGGCCCACCGGGTGCGCCGTGCGGGTCGGCGGTGTCGCCCGCGCCGTACTGCCCCGCCTGGCCCCGGTTGTCCATGAGCAGGTGGGCGTACCCGGCCACCGGCCAGGTCAGCCGCTCGTGTGGCAGGCCGCGACCACGGCCGTAGCCGGGGTACTCGACCACGGTGGGCAGGGGCTCCGCAACACCAGCCGGGCGGGTGTACCAGGCCCGCACGGGGTCACCGCCGAAGCCCGCGAAGGTGACGTCCCAGGAGTCGAGCAGTCGCAGGTCGGTGGGCTCTGGCCGGACGTCGACGAGCACCGGCCGGGCGACCGCCTCGGCGAGGGTGTCGCGCCAGAACTGGTCGAAGTCGTCCGGCTCGTCGATGGTCGGCGAGTATTGCTCCAGAGCATCGAGGGAGAAGGGGGAGTTCGGCACAGGTCCTCGCAGGGTCAGTGCGGCTGGGCGGGGGGTGCGGTGCTCTCCCGGACGACCAACTCGGTCACCAGGTCGATCCGGCTGGTCGCTGGCTCGTTGCCCCTGGTCAGGTCGAGCAGCATCTGGGTGGCGATGCCAGCCATGTCGCGCAACGGCTGGTTGATGGTGGTGAGGGCCGGGTCGGTCCACGCGGATACCGGCAGGTTGTCGTACCCGATCACCGAAAGGTCCTCGGGCACACGGAGGCCGCACTGGCGAGCGGCCCGGAGCACCCCCATGGCCTGGATGTCGGAGCCGGCGAAGATCGCCGTGGGTCGGGATGGTCGCCGGAGCAGTTCCAGCCCGTGGGCGTGCCCGGCACCTGCGGAAAAGCTGCCGTAGCGGATCAGCTCGCGGTCGACGGTGATCCCGGCTTCGTCGTGGGCCGACTGGAAGCCAGCCGCCCGGGCGCGGCTGCAGAGCATGTCGGGTGGCCCGGAGATGATGGCGATCCGCCGGTGCCCCAGCTCCAGGAGGTGCCGGGCGGCGAGCAGGCCGCCGTTCCAGTTGTTGGAGCCGACGGTGGGCACGGAGGCCGAGGTCGCGCTGTCGGTGTCGACGACGACGAACGGTATGCCCTGGCGCCGCAGGTGCTGTTGTTGGGCCTCGGCCAGATGGGAGAGGACGAACACCACGCCCAGCGGGCGATCGGCGAGTACCGCGTCCAGCCATCGTGCCGGCGGCCGGTGCGCGCCGTCGAGTTGAGCGACCGACAACCCGACGCCGGCCGCGGTGGTCACCGCCTCGACACCGCGCAAGATCTCCATCGCCCAGCCGGTGTCGAACTCGTGGAACACGAGATCGATCCGACCTCCGCCGGTCGAGGATCGGCGGGTGCGACGCTGGTACCGGTGGCGGTCGAGGCTCGCCTCCACGCGTGCTCGGGTGCCGGGGGCGACATCACCACGTCCGTTGAGGACCTTGGACACCGTCGCGACCGAGACGCCGACGTCGTTGGCGATGGTCGCGATCGTGGTGGAGGCGGGTGGGCCGAGCGGGCGGTGCTCTGTCATCGCAGCCTCATACAACATCCGAAAGTTTCGGCAGACCCTAACACGATTGGCGGTTCCCGCCAGCCGGTCCGGCGGTCACTCTGCCCCGTTCGCCGGTCGATTTCCGGCGCTCGCGCAACCGAGCGCCGATGTCGACGTCACCGTGTGCAGACAGCGACCACCGGAGGTAGAGATCGAACCCTTGACACACATCGATGCGCCACTTAGGTTGCCGAAAAGGTTACGCAGGCTTCCGGAAAGTTTCGGATCGTGGAAACGTCCGCCACGGAACTGCTTCCGCGAGGCACGGGGATGTGGGCGGAGCTAAGGGGTCTTGGCATGAGAAGTCAGTCACCTGTGGATGGCGACGCCGCCCCGTGGCGCGATCCGCAGTTGTCGCCGACCGCCCGAGCCGAGGCGCTCCTGCCCTTGCTGTCGCTGGAGGAGAAGGTCGCCCAACTCGTCGGAGTCTGGGTCGGTGCCGAGGCGTCCGGCGAGGGCGTCGCCCCCCACCAGTCCGACATGATGAGCGAGCCGCTCGATTGGAGCAGCGTCATCCGGTACGGCTTGGGCCAGCTCACCCGCCCGTTCGGCACCGCGCCGGTCGACCCGGTGGTCGGCGCCCGGTCGCTCGCCGCCTCCCAGGCACAGATCGTCGCCAACAGCCGGTTCGGGATTCCGGCCCAGGTGCACGAGGAGTGCCTCACCGGGTTCGCGGCCTGGCGGGCCACCGTCTACCCGACCCCACTCAGCTGGGGCGCTTCCTTCGACCCGGAACTGGTCGAGGCGATGGCCGACCGGATCGGGCGCTCGATGCGCGCCGCGGGCGTACACCAGGGGCTCGCACCGGTCCTCGACGTCACCCGCGACTACCGCTGGGGTCGCACCGAGGAGACGATCGGCGAGGACCCCTACCTGGTGGGGACCACCGGTGCCGCGTACGTGCGGGGTCTGGAGGGTGCCGGCGTCGTGGCCACCCTCAAACACTTCGCCGGCTACTCCGCCTCCCGGGGCGGGCGCAACCACGCCCCGGTGCCGATGGGTCGTCGGGAACTGGCCGACGTGATCCTGCCGCCGTTCGAGATGGCCCTTCGGCTCGGCGGCGCCCGCTCGGTGATGAACTCCTACGCCGAGATCGACGGCCTGCCCGCCGCCGCCGACGAGGAGTTGCTGACCGGTCTGCTGCGCGACGATTGGGGCTTCACCGGCACGGTGGTCTCCGACTACTTCTCCCTCCGTTTCCTGCAGACCCTGCACGGTGTGGCCGAACGCTCCGCCGACGCCGCCCGGCTCGCCCTGCGTGCCGGAATCGACGTCGAACTGCCCACCGTGGACACCTTCGGCACCCCGCTGGTCGAGGCGGTACGCGGCGGTGACGTCGACGAGGCGCTGATCGACCGGGCGCTGCGGCGGGTGCTGATCCAGAAGATCGAGCTCGGTCTGCTCGACGACGGCTGGCAGGAGTTGCCCGACGACGCCGCTTCCCTGCGACTCGACGACGAGATCAGCCAGGACGTGGCCGTACGCCTGGCCCGGGAGTCCGTCGTCCTGCTGCACAACAACGGCGTCCTCCCGCTGCCCACCGGCGGTCGGGTCGCCCTGGTCGGCCCGGCCGCCGACGACCCGATGGCCATGCTCGGCTGTTACTCCTTCCCCAACCACGTGGGCGTGCACCACAGTGAGTTCGGGCTCGGCCTGGACATCCCCTCGCTGCGCGACGAGCTGGCCCGACGCGTCCCGTTGCTCAGCCACGAGCCGGGCTGCGCCATCACCGGCGACCACACCTCCGGCATCCCGGCCGCGGTCGCCGCGGCCGCCGCCGCCGACGTGTGCGTGCTCGCCGTCGGCGATCGGGCGGGAATGTTCGGCCGGGGCACCTCCGGCGAGGGCTGCGACGCCGCCGACCTGCGGTTGCCTGGCGTGCAGGCCGAGCTCGTCCGAGCCGTCCTCGCCACCGGTACCCCGGTCGTCGTGGTGCTGATGGCCGGTCGCCCCTACGCGCTCGGTCCGGAGTTCGACGCCGCGGCAGCCGTGGTGCAGGCGTTCTTCCTCGGCCAACTCGGCGGGCAGGCGCTCGCCGAGGTGCTCACCGGCACGGTGAACCCGTCCGGCCGCCTGCCGGTGAGCGTTCCCCGCGACGCCGGCGGAATGCCGAGCACCTACCTGTCGCCGCCACTCGGCCACCGCAACAAGGTGTCCTCGATCGATCCCACCCCGGCGTACCCGTTCGGCCACGGCCTGAGCTACACCACCTTCGAGTGGTCCGACGCCACCGTCGTCGAGCCGGCGAACGAGTCGCCGGATGACCCGGCCGCCTGGCCGGTCGACGGCGTGGTGCGGGTGCGGATCACCGTCGCCAACACCGGTGACCGGGCCGGCGCCGAGGTGGTGCAGCTCTACCTGCACGACCCGGTCGCGCAGACCACCCGCCCGGTGGTCCGGCTGGTCGGCTACGCCCGACTGCCGCTGGAATCCGGCGAGGCGGCGCACGTGACGTTCGGCGTGCCGGCCGACCTGACGTCGTTCAGCGGCCTGACCGGCCGGCGGGTCGTCGAGCCCGGCGCGGTCGAGCTGCGGTTCGGCCGGTCCAGCGGCGAGACGGTGGCGACCCTGCCGCTGCGACTGACGGGCGTCGAGCGCCAGGTCGGCCACCAGCGGGAACTGCTCACGTCGGTGCGGGTCGAGCCCCTCGTGGCCGTCCCGCATTCCGCCTAGGAGGCCGAGGATGACATCGACGTTACGGCCACCGCCGCCGGCGCCACCCCGTTCACCGTCGAAGGCATCCGGTCCCGCCGGGCGGTCGCCGCGACGGCGCCGAAGCTGGCGGCAGGCGTTACGCCGGGACTGGCAGCTCTACTCGCTCGCCATCCTGCCGCTGCTGTTCTTCCTGATCTTCCGGTACCTGCCGATGGTCGGCAACGTCATCGCGTTCCGCCGGTTCAAGCCGGGCGGCAACATCTTCGGTGAGTACTGGGTCGGCCTGCGCTACTTCCGGATGTTCTTCACCGACCCGACGTTCTGGGAGGTCTTCACCAACACACTGGTGCTCGGGACGCTGACCCTGCTGTTCTGCTTCCCGTTGCCGATCGTGCTGGCGCTGCTGCTCAACGAGGTGCGTGCCAAGCGGTTCAAGCGGTTCGTGCAGTCCGTGTCCTACCTGCCGCACTTCCTGTCGATCGTGATCGTGGCGGCGATGGTCATGCAGCTGACCTCGATCGAGGGCGCCGCCAACCAGCTCGTCCGGATGTTCGGCGGCGACCCGGTGGCGTTCCTGCAACAACCGGGTTGGTTCCGCACCATCTACGTCTCGTCCGAGGTCTGGCAGACCGTCGGCTGGGGCACGATCCTCTACCTCGCCGCCCTCACCACGATCGACCAGGACCTGTACGAGGCGGCCCGGATCGACGGCGCCGGCCGGTTACGGCAGACCTGGCACGTGACGTTGCCCGGTATCCGGCCGACGATGATGACGCTGCTGATCCTCAACATCGGCAGCTTCATGGCGGTCGGGTTCGAGAAGATCCTGCTGCTCTACAACCCGCTGACGTACCCGACCGCGGACGTGATCTCCACCTACCTGTTCCGGATGGGCTTCCAGTCCAGCAACTTCAGCTACGCCGCCGCCATCGGTCTCTTCGAGGCGGTGATCGGGTTGGTCCTGGTCCTGACGGCGAACCTCATCTCCCGGCGCACGGTGGGGACGAGCCTGTGGTGATCCTCGGTACGAAGAGCGAAGCCCCGAAGACGCGTGGGCCGGTGGACAGTCGCGGTTACCGGATCTTCCGGGTGGTCAACACGGTCGTCCTGATCGGCGTCGTGGTCGTGACGCTGTTCCCGTTCCTCAACATCGTGGCCCGCTCGCTCAGCGAAGAGGCGTACATCATCGCCGGGAAGGTGAGCATCGTCCCGCGCGGGTTCGACCTGACCGCGTACAAGCTGTTGATGTCGGACGCGCTGTTCTGGACGAACTACCGCAACACAGTGGTGTACACGGTGGTCGCCACGCTCATCTCCATCGTGCTGACCACGTGTTACGCCTACGTGCTGTCGAAGCCGCAGCTCAAGGGGCGGAGTTTCCTCGTCGGCGTCGCGCTGTTCACCATGTTCTTCTCCGGTGGTCTGATCCCCAACTACGTGCTGGTCACCAGCCTGGGGATGAAGAACACCATCTGGGCCGTGGTGATCCCCAACGCGATCAGTGTGTTCAACCTGCTGGTCATGAAGGCGTTCTTCGAGAGCCTGCCGACCGAGCTGGAGGAGGCGGCGGCGGTCGACGGGCTGAACACGTACGGCATCCTGCTGCGGATCGTGCTGCCGCTGTCGAAGGCGATCATCGCGACGATGGTGCTCTTCTACGCGGTCTCCTTCTGGAACTCGTGGTTCACCGCGTTCCTCTACCTGGACCAGCAGGATCTACTGCCGGTCACCGTGTACCTGCGCAACCTCATCGCGGGCGCCACCAGCCCCGAGTCGACGGCCGCCAACGCCGACAAGGTCCAGGCCGCAGCCACCCTCCAGGCCGTGACGATCGTGCTCACCACCCTGCCGATCCTGGCGGTCTACCCCTTCGTCCAGCGGTACTTCGTCTCCGGCGTGCTGCTCGGCGCCGTCAAGGGATGACGCCAGGCACCGCAACGATCCACCTCCGCGCCCCACCACCGAAAGGACGAGCCATGCTCCACAAGCCGTGGCGCCGCGTGGCCATAGCCACCGCGGGTCTGCTCGCGCTCACCCTCACCACCGCCTGCTCCGAGGACCCCGCCGAGTCGAAGGACCTCTCCGAGAACCGGGTCGGCGCGATGGAGACCTACGGCGTCGGCGACCAGTTCAAGGCCACCGAGGCGCTCTCCTTCTCCACCCTCTACAACAACCACACGTTCTACCCGCTCAAGGAAGACTGGCTGTTCTGGTCGGAGCTGACCAAGCGGACCAACGTCAAGATCGAACCAGTCGCCGTTCCGCTGAGCGACTACGAGCAGAAGCGCAGCCTGCTGATCGGCGCCGGGGACGCCCCGCTGATCATTCCGAAGACGTACCACCCGCAGGAGGACGCGTTCGTGTCCTCCGGGGCGATCCTCCCGGTGAGCGACTACCTGGATCTGATGCCCAACCTCAAGGACAAGATCACCAAGTGGAACCTCAAGCCGGAAATCGACAACCTGCGGCAGGCCGACGGTAAGTTCTACCTGCTGCCCGGCGTCCACGAAAAGCCCACCCAGGACTACACGGTGCTGGTACGCACCGACATCATGCAGGAGCTCAACCTCCCCGTCCCGAAGACCTGGGACGACCTGTACACGGTGCTCAAGGCGATGAAGGCGAAGTACCCGAACGTCTACCCGTACTCCGACCTGTTCAGCAAGCCCAACCCGATCGGCGCCCTGCTGAACCTCCTCGGCTCGGCCCACGGCACCTACGCGGGCTGGGACTTCCAGCACGCAACCTGGGACCCGACGGCGAAGAAGTTCACCTACACCGGCTCGTCCGAGCAGTACAAGCAGATGGTCACGTACCTGCACAAGCTCGTCGCCGAGGGCCTGCTCGACCCGGAGAGCTTCACCCAGACCGACGACCAGGCACGCCAGAAGCTTGCCAACGGCAAGTCCTTCGTGGTCACCGGCAACGCGCAGACGCTTGTCAACAACCACCGGCCCGACCTGGCCAAGACCCTGCCGAACGCGAAGATGGCCAAGATCCCGCTGCCGATCGGCCCGGCCGGTGAGGTCAATCCCTTCCCCCGGCTCGAGAACGGCATCATGATCTCCTCGAAGGCCCGGGAGAGCAAGAACTTCGTGGCCATGATGCAGTTCATCGACTGGCTGTGGTATTCCGACGCCGGCATGGAGTTCGCTCGCTGGGGCGTCGAGGGCACCACCTTCACCAAGGACGCCTCCGGCAAGCGCTCGGTCACCGCCGAGGTCGACGTCCTCGGGCTCAACCCGAAGGGCACCAAGCACCTGCAGAAGGACTTCGGCTTCTACAACGGCGTCTTCGCCTACGGCGGCACGCCCGACCTGGTCCGTGGCTTCTTCTCCCCGGAGGAGTTGGAGTTCCAGAAGGTGATGGACGCCCGCAAGCCGAGGGAGGTCCCACCGCCGCGCCCCTTCACCGATGAGGAACGCGAGCAGGTGTCGCTCTGGGAGACCCCGCTGAAGGACTTCGTCACCCAGAACACGCTCAAGTTCGCCCTCGGCCAACGGCCCCTCAGCGAGTGGGACGCCTACGTGGCCGAGCTGAAGGCCAAGAACTCCGAGCAGTACATCGACCTGGTCAACAAGGCGTACGAGCGGTTCCAGAAGAACAACGGCTGATCAGCGGAACGTCCGGTCGGGCGGCCACCGCGGCCCGACCGGATCTTCCGGCTGGCACCGCCCGGAGGGAGTTTCAATGAGCGGCAGCGCCCAGGCCTGGCGACAGTTCGGCGACGGGCCACTGTCGCGGGTCACCTCCCGCGTCTACATCCTGCTCGTGGTCGAGTTGCTGCTCCTGCTCACCACCCTGCCCGGCCTGCTCCCGTTGCTGCTGCTGCGCCGCGACCCCAGCAATCTGCCGTTGGTGGCGCTCTTCCTGGTGCCGGTCGGCCCCGCGCTGTCGGCCGCCCTGTACGCCCTGCGCCACCAGCGTCCCGACCTGACCGACCTGCGGCCCGCCGCCACGTTCTGGCGCGGGTACCGGGCCAACCTGTCCGGCGTGCTGCGCGTCTGGGTGCCGACGCTGCTGTGGCTGACCGTGCTCGCCGTGAACCTCGCCTACCTGGGTGCGGTCGGCCTCCCGGGTTGGTGGACGGTACCGCTGGTCCTGCTCGGCGCGGGGGTGACGCTCTGCGCGGCCAACGCCCTGGTGATCACCTCGCTGTTCGACTTCCGCACCCGGGACGTGCTCCGGCTCGCCACGCACTTCCTCGTGCGTACCCCCGGTGTCACCGTCGGCAACGCCCTGCTGCTGGCCGCGGCGGCCGGTATCGCCGCGGTCTTCTCCGAGGCGGTGCTGGCGCTGCTCGCTTCGGTCGCGGTCCTGGCGTTCCTGCGTATCGGTGACCCGATGATCCACCTGATCCGGAAGGAGTTCACCCCATGAGCCTGCCCGTCACCGCCAAGGTGCCCTTCAGGGGCGACGACAACCCGGAACAGTGGCCCGAGGACGTGTACGACTTCTCGTTGCTGGACCGGATCGTCGAGCGTGCCGGCGCCGAGGGACGTGGGATCGGCACCGGCGGCCAGACGGTGTCCGGCGCTTCCCTGCGGCTGCCGGCGTACGGCGTCGTCGTGCTGCGGGACGACGCGTGAACGCCGAAGGGTCTGCGGACCTGGAACAGTTGGTGTTCGTCGAAGAGCCGGAGGGCACCGACGAGCCGCGCGTACACGCCGCCTGGCTGCCCCCGGAGGCGTTCCGGGCGCTCGGCGCCCGACGCGTCCTCGTGCACGGCCATGGGCTGCTCGTCGACACCGTCCTCGACGAGGTGTCGCGTGCCTGCGCGCGCTACGGCGGGCGGGTGTGGCATTCCCCCTCCTGGGACGTCGACGTCGACCTGGTGCTCGCCCTGCGTGGTGCCGGTGAGCTGCCCAACCCGGCGGTGGAGGCGGCGCGCGCTGCGGGGGAGGCGGCGCTTGCCGAGTTCGGCGACGGCGGGACGCTCGGCGACGAGGGGTTCGTGCTGGCGCGGGCCGGCGAGGTGACCGCGGTGGTGGCCGACGCGCCCGCCGGTCTGCTGTACGGGCTGTTCCACGTGGTTCGGCTCTGTGCGGCGGCCTACGACCCGGCCCGTCCCCCGGAGCGGCACCGGCCGGCGCTGCGCCGGCGGATGCTGAACCACTGGGACAACGTGGCCGTGCACCCGGTGATGGGCCAGGTGGAACGGGGGTACGCGGGCGGCTCGATCTTCTGGCACCGGGGCCGACCGCGCGGAGACCTGGCCCGGATCCGGGAGTACGGGCGACTGCTGGCCGCGAGCGGCGTCAACGCGATCTCGGTGAACAACGTCAACGTGGCCCGGACGGAGGCGCTGCTGCTCACCGACCGGCTCGGCGACGTCGCCGAGATCGCGGACGTGCTGCGCCCGTACGGCATCCGGGTGCACCTGTCGATCACCTTCGCCGCGCCGGTGGTCCTCGGTGGTCTGTCGACCGCCGACCCGATGGACGAGGCGGTGCGGGCGTGGTGGGCCGCGGCCACCCGCAACGTGTACGAGCGCATCCCGGACTTCGGCGGCTACGTGGTGAAGGCCGACTCGGAGGGGCAACCCGGCCCGTTCACCTATGGGCGTGACCACGCCGACGGGGCGAACGTGCTGGCCGAGGCCCTCGCCCCGCACGGGGGAGTGGTGCATTGGCGGGCGTTCGTCTACAACCACCACCAGGACTGGCGGGACCGGTCCACCGACCGGGCGCGCGCCGCGTACGACCACTTCGTCCCGTTGGACGGGCGGTTCCGCACCAACGTGATCGTGCAGGTGAAGTTCGGTCCGGTGGACTTCCAGACGCGTGAGCCGGTCTCCCCGGTGCTCGCCGCCATGCCGGCGACCCGGCTGGCGGTGGAGCTGCAGGTCACCCAGGAGTACACGGGTCAGCAGCGGCACGTCTGCCACCTCGGCCCGTGGTGGAGTGAGCTGCTGCGCTTCGAACCCTGGGGTCCGGGTGGACGGACGATCGCCGATGTGGCCACGGGGGAGGCGGAAGCGGGTGGCGGTCTTGTCGCCGTCGCCAACACCGGTGCCGACCTCTTCTGGACCGGGCACCCGTTGGCGCAGGCCAACCTGTACACGTTCGGCCGGCTCGCCTGGGACCCTCGGCTGGACCCGTCGGCGATTCTCGACGAATGGATCTCGCTGACCTTCCCGCCGTCGGCGACCGCGGACCCGGAGCTGGTGGGGCGGACGCTGCACGAGATCATGGACGACTCGTGGCGCACCTACGAGCGGTACACCGCCCCGTTGGGCGTCGGCTTCATGGTTCATCCCGGTGACCACTACGGCCCCGGCATCGACGGGTACGAGTACACGCGGTGGGGCACCTACCACTTCGCCGACCGGGACGGTGTGGGCGTGGACCGCAGCCGCGCGTCGGGCACCGGCTTCGCCGCCCAGTATCCGCCGTACTGGGCCCAGGTGTACGAGTCGCCCGACAGCTGCCCCGACGAGTTGCTGCTCTTCTTCCACCACGTCCCGTACCAGCACGTCCTGCACAGCGGGTCGACCGTCATCCAGCACATCTACGACACCCACTTCGCCGGTGTCGAGGAGGTGGCGGTGATGCGACGGCGCTGGCAGACCCTGAACGGGATGATCGACCCGGCCGTGTACGAGCGGGTGGCCGAACGTCTCGACGAGCAGATGCGGTCCGCCACCGAGTGGCGCGACCAGGTCAACACGTACTTCTTCCGCAAGTCCGGGGTGCCCGACGAGCGCGGACGCGTCATCTACTGATCGGCCACGACGGGGAGGCTCGGCCATCCGGCCGAGCCTCCTCGGCTGTCTCCGGGAAGCCCGGCAGGTTCCGGGAACATTTCGATAATTGCTCGGGACCCACCGGCGCTGCCCACGCCCGTCGATGCCCCTAGGTGTGCAGGTGACCGCCGGATCCGTGGCAGCGAAAGGTTTCCGGAACTCTTGACAATCGAGTGTGCTCGATTGAAGCTGACATGGTCACGCGAGCCGCGGTCAAGGTCGGGCGAAGGGCACTCCTCGACTTAAGTCCCCTTCCACGCGCCTTTTTCGCAAGGGATCGCGACGATGACACTGAAGACAAGAACGCTTGGCGTCGTTCTGGCGGCCGTGACGCTGGCCGCCGCCGCGTTGACGTTCCCCACGTCGGCGTCGGCGGCGACGCTCACGCAGGTGACAAACTTCGGCACCAATCCCACCAACCTGCAGATGCACCTCTACGTCCCGGACCGGGTGGCGACCCGACCGGCGATCCTGCTCGCCCTGCACTACTGCACCGGAACGGGCCCGGCGTTCCACTCGGGCACGCAGTACGCATCCCTCGCCGACCGGTACGGGTTCATCGTGATCTACCCGTCGGCGACTCGCAGTAGCAAGTGCTGGGATGTGTACTCGCCGCAGGCGTTACGTCGTGGCGGGGGCAGCGACCCGGTCGGGCTCATGTCGATGGTCGAGTACGTGCGGCAGCGCTACAGCGCCGACCCGGCGCGGATCTTCGCCACCGGCACCTCGTCCGGGGCGATGATGACGAACGTCATGCTGGGTGACTACCCGGACGTGTTCGCGGCAGGCGCGTCCTTCGCCGGTGTGCCGTTCGGCTGCTTCGCCACCGGGGGCAGCTCCGAGTGGAACAGCGAGTGCGCGAACGGGCAGCTCATCAAGACTCCGCAGCAGTGGGGGGATCTGGTCCGCGGGGCGTACCCCGGTTACAGCGGCCAGCGACCACGGATGCAGATCTGGCACGGCACCAACGACGAGACCCTGCGCTACCCGAACTTCGGCGAGCAGGTCAAGCAGTGGACCAACGTGCACGGGTTGAGCCAGACCCCGACGTACACCGACTCCCCGCAGTCCGGCTACACCCGCACCCGCTACGGCAGCAGCGGCCCGATGGCTCCGGTCGAGGCGATCAGCATGCAGGGTGTCACGCACAACCTGCCGGTCGACGCCGCGCAGGTCATCCGCTTCTTCGGGTTGGACGGCAGCACGCCACCGCCGACGACCCCACCGCCGACGACGCCGCCCCCGACCACGCCACCCCCGACGACGCCGCCCCCGACCACGCCACCTCCGACGACGCCGCCGCCCAGCGCGGGCGCCTGCCGGGTCGGCTACACGGTCAACGCCTGGAGCAACGGGCTCACCGCGAGCGTGACCATCACCAACACCGGTACCGCCGCCGTGAACGGGTGGGCGCTGACATTCACGCTGCCCAGCGGGCAGCGCATCACCAACGGCTGGAACGCCCAGTACGCCCCGGCGAGCGGCGCGGTGACCGCCCGCAACGTCTCCTACAACGCCACCATCGCCCCGAACACGTCGGTCGACATCGGCTTCCAGGCCACCCATGACGGTGGCACCGGCAAACCCTCGTCGTTCGCCCTGAACGGTGCCGCCTGCTCGGTGGCCTGAGCCCCATTCCCATCCACCACCACAGAAGGAGTCGCACGATGAGAAGAACGAAGTGGAAGGCGGCATCGAGAGCCGCGCTCGCGCTGGCCGGCGCGGGTGCCCTCGCCGCCGGCATGGCGCTGTTCGCGACGGCACCCGCCTCCGCCGGCACGACACTCGGCGCGTCCGCCGCCGAGAAGGGTCGGTACTTCGGTACAGCGGTGGCCGGGTTCAAGCTCTCCGACAGTGCGTACACCACGATCCTGAACCGTGAGTTCAACATGGTGACGGCCGAGAACGAAATGAAGATCGACGCCACCGAGCCGCAGCAGAATCAGTTCAGCTACGGGGCGGCGGACCAGATCGTCAACCATGCGCGCAGCCGTGGGATGAGCGTGCGGGGTCATACCCTGGCCTGGCATTCGCAGCAGCCGGGCTGGATGCAGAACATGAGTGGCACCGCCCTGCGGCAGGCAATGCTCAACCATGTGACGCAGGTGGCCACGCATTTCCGGGGTCAGGTGGTCGCGTGGGATGTGGTGAACGAGGCGTTCGCCGATGGTAGTTCTGGTGCTCGGCGTGACTCAAATCTGCAGCGGACGGGTAACGACTGGATCGAGGCGGCGTTCCGGGCCGCGGATGCGGCGGATCCGAACGCGAAGCTCTGCTACAACGACTACAACACGGACAACTGGACGCACGCGAAGACGCAGGCCGTGTACAACATGGTCCGCGACTTCAAGTCCCGTGGCGTGCCGATCGATTGTGTGGGCTTCCAGTCGCACTTCAACAACGACTCGCCGTACGTGAGCAACTACCGCACCACGTTGTCGAGTTTCGCTGCGCTCGGTGTGGATGTGCAGATCACCGAGTTGGACATCCAGGGCGCGTCGGCGACCACGTACCGCAGTGTGGTGGAGGACTGTCTGGCGGTGGCCCGCTGCAACGGGATCACGGTGTGGGGTATCCGCGACAGTGACTCGTGGCGGGCGTCGCAGACCCCGTTGCTGTTCAACAGCAACGGCTCAAAGAAGCCGGCGTACGACGCCGTCCTCGCCGCGCTGAACAACGGCACCACCCCACCGACGACGGCTCCGCCGACCACGGTTCCGCCCACCACTGCTCCGCCCACCACTGCTCCGCCGACCACGGCTCCCCCCACGACGGCTCCGCCCACGACCACGCCTCCTGGGCAGGGTGGCTGCACCGCGACGGTGACGGTGAACCAGTGGACGGGCGGCTTCGTGGCGAACGTACGGGTCACGGCCGGCTCGTCGGCGCTCAACGGCTGGACGGTGACGATCGGGTTGCCGTCAGGCGCGACGGTCACCAACGCCTGGAGCGCCAACCGCAGTGGTAACACCGGCACGACGAACTGGACGAACGTGGCCTACAACGGCCAGGTCGGCGCCGGGCAGTCCACCGAGTTCGGCTTCCAGGCCAACGGCACCGCCGGCAGCCTCAGCCCAACCTGCGCGGCAGGCTAGACGCGTCATCGGCCGGTGCGGAGGGCCCCCGCCCGCCGCACCGGCCCCCGGCCCCCACAACCCCGCCTCTCCATCCGCGACGGCGGCCGGTCCGAGCTGATGGGGGCGGACAAGGGTCGGTACAGGGCTGATGAGGCCCGCAGAGGGCTGCGCGGTTGGGGGAGCGACTGTTGGTTGGCACCTGTAGAGCTGCCCCAGATTTGGGGCAGCGAGCGTCCGTCCCCGGCACCGTCCTTGGTCTCGCCTTCGTCCACGGTGTGCCGGGCGTCGACAGCCGGCGCCGACCCAGACCGCTGTCGGCCGACGCCGGTGCCGACTCGGAGTGGGAGGTGTCGGCGACGTGGATGCAGCGCGCGTCAGGCCGCGGTTCGCCAAGGCCGGAACGTGCTGCCTCGGCCGCCTTCGCGGCCCCTGCCCCCCGGACGCCGGTCGGGCCTTGCCCGGGCGGATCGTGGAGCGCGTGCCGCCCCATCTATGGGGCAGCTCTACAGGCGCCGGGGAGGATTGGTCGTGCCTCACGGCGAGGCGGCCAGTAGGCCATCCGAAACCGGGATTGATTCGTTCAGGCTGGCGGCCGACCCGGCACAGCGCACCTGGCGCAGCGCTGAGGAAGGCGGGAACCACCACGTAAGGATCAGCCGTCGATGCGGGTGATGTTGCGGATCTTGTTGGACGCGTCCAGGGCGGCCACCTTGTACGCCTCGGCCAGCGTCGGGTAGTTGAACACCGCGTCGACCAGGTAGTCGATCGTGCCGCCGCAGCCGATCACCGCCTGCCCGATGTGGACGATCTCGGTGGCGGCGGTGCCGAACACGTGCACCCCGAGCAGTCGGCCGTCCTCGGGGGAGACGAGCAACTTCAGCATGCCGTACGAGTCACCGACGATCTGGCCCCGGGCCAGCTCCCGGTAACGCGCGATGCCGACCTCGAACGGTGTCGAGTTGTCGGTGAGCTGCGCCTCGGTCTGCCCGACGAAGCTGATCTCCGGGATCGTGTAGATGCCGATGGGTTGCAGGCCGTGCATCTCCCGGATCGGTTCGCCGCAGGCATGCTGCGCGGCAAGTCGGCCCTGCTCCATCGAGGTGGACGCGAGCGCGGGGAAGCCGATCACGTCACCGACCGCGTAGATGTTGTCCACCGTCGTGCGGTAGTTGGCGTCCACCTTGATCCGCCCGCGTCGGTCCGCCTCCAATCCGGCGGCCTCCAGCGCCAGGTCGTCGGTCTGGCCCTGCCGGCCGGCCGAGTACATCACGGTGTCCGCCACGATCTTCTTGCCGCTCTTGAGGATGCACAGCGCGGCCGTCTGGTGCTTCTCCACGGCGGCGACCTCCTCGCCGAAGCGGAACGCCACGGACAGGTCGCGCAGGTGGTATTTGAGCGACTCGATGACCTCGTCGTCGCAGAACTCGAGCATCCGGTCGCGGCGCTCCACCACGGTCACCTTGGTGCCGAGCGCCGCGAACATCGACGCGTACTCCATGCCGATCACACCGGCGCCGACCACGACCATGCTGCGGGGGACGGCCTGCAGGTTGATGACGCCGTCGGAGTCCACGATCGTCCGGTCGTCGAAGTCGACGCTGTCCGGGCGGGCCGGACGAGTGCCCGCGGCGATGATTATCTTGTCGAAGGTCACCTTCGACTCGCGACCCGAGCCGCTGTCGACCCAGACCGAGTGCGCGTCCGCGAAGCGACCGGTGCCGGTGATCACCTCGACCCGGTTGCGGGCCAGTTGATTGCGGATGACGTCGGTCTGCCGGGTGATCACGTGTTGGGTCCGGGCCGCCAGGTCGCTGACCGTGATCTCCTCCTTGACCCGGTAGCTGCTGCCGTAGAGGTCCCGCTGGCTGAGCCCGGTCAGGTAGATCACGGCCTCACGCAGCGTCTTGGAGGGGACGGTGCCGGTGTTGATGCACACCCCACCGATCATGTCGCGGCGGTCCACGATGCCGACTCGTTTGCCGAGTTTGGCGGCGGCTATCGCGGCCTTCTGACCGCTGGGCCCGGAGCCCAGCACCAACAGGTCGTAGTCATACACGACCGTTAGCGTCGCAAGATGTCGTGGCTGGCGCCAGACCCCGGAGTCGAGCGTTATTCGTCTGCCACCGTGCAGAGGCCGCCGTTCAGCGTGATCTCCTCCGGCAGTTGCGTGCCGGAGGCGACGAGCCCCAGCGACACGGTGCCGCCCGGCGGGATCACCGCGTTGCGACCGGTGTTGCCCACCCGCAGGTAGCCGTTGTTGGGACGGTCGACGACCTTCGCGCCCCAGATGCCGTGGACCTGCTGGCTGGCCCAGAACCGCCAGGTCATCGTCCACCCGTCGACAGTCGTGGTGCCGGTGTTCCGGACGACGAGGTGTGCCACGAAGCCGTCCGCCCACTGCCGCACGACGGACCGGACCGCGCAACTCGGCGGCGGCGGCAGGGTGGTCACCGTGACCGGTGCCGACAGCGGGGACAGATGTCCGACCTCGTCGCGGGCCCGCACCACGAAGGTGTACGTGGTGTTCGGCGCCAACCCGCTGATCTGGGCACTGTTTACGGGCGGGTACTGGGACACCTCACGGACCCGGGTGAGAGTGCCGCCGGCGTCGACCCGGAACACCTCGTACCGGTCGAGCGCGACGTTCTCCACCGAGTGCGCCCACCGCAGCCAGACCACCGTGGCGGCGACGTCGTACGCCACCGGTTGACCCGGCGCGCTCGGCGGTTGGTCGTCCCCCGGTGGCATGGTCAGCCGCAGGGTCGGGTTCGGCAGTGAACTGTTGCCGGCCGCGTCCAGCGCCCACACCGAGAAGGTGTACGTGCGCGAGGGCCGCAGGTCGGTGATCCGGATGCTGGTGGTGTCGGTTGAATACTGGGCGCCGAAATCCTCGAATTGCGCGCCGACCGGGTAGCGGACCACCCCAACGTTGTCGGTCGAGGCCGCCCAGGTCAGCTCGACCCAGGTGGTGCCGATGGCGACGACCGTGATCGGGCCGGGGGCGGTGGGGCGTTCGGTGTCTTCGGCGGCGGCAGCCTGGGCCGGGGTCGCGCCGGCGGCGACCAGAGTTGCCGTCAGTGTGCACGCGACCAGCGCGGCGGCCCTGGACCAGGTTCCTCGGAACGGATGACGCACGATGAATCCCTCGTTTCCGAAATCACCGCAGCGGACCAGCCATAGACTGTCATTGATGCTAATGCAGGTGCGGCCAGGTCGATGTCCCGTCAGCCGACGAGGCGCCGTTCCCAGGCCCACGCGGCGATCTCGACCCGGTTGCGGGCCTTTAGCTTCATCTGCACGCTCGCCAGGTGAGTCTTGACGGTGCCCACGGCGATGAAGAGCTGGGCGGCGATCTCGGCGTTGGTCAGGCCCCGGGCGACGAGCTTCACGACGTCGAGTTCCCGTGGTGACAGCCCGGTGTCGCCGCGCGCCGGGGCGGGGGAGCTGAGGTGCTCCAACAGCCGTACCGTGATGGAAGGGCTGATCAGCGCGTCACCGGACACGGCCGCGCGGACCGCCTCCACCAGCAGGGCTGGGCCGGAGTCCTTGAGCAGGAAGCCGCAGGCGCCGTTGGCGAGCGCCGTGTGCACGTACTCGTCAAGGTCGAAGGTCGTCACCACGACCACCCGGATCGGGTCGGCGACGCCCGGCCCGGCGAGCAGCCGCAGCGCTTCGAGGCCGTCGAGGCGAGGCATCCGGATGTCCAGCAGCACCACGTCCGGGCGTAGTCGCCGGGCCAGCTCTACGGCGACCACGCCGTCGGCGGCCTCGCCGACAACCTCCATGTCCGACTGGGCGCCAATGATCATGCCGAAGCCGGTCCGGACCATCGCCTGGTCGTCGGCGATCAACACCCGGATCATCGGCCCACCGCCGTACGCAGCGGGAACGCCGCATCGAGCACCCAGCCGCCGGCGATGCCGGGCCCGGCGGTGATCGTGCCACCGAGGGCGCGTACCCGCTCGGTGAGGCCGATCAGGCCGAAGCCGTGCCCCCGGGCCGGCGCGGTGCGCCCGGCCGCGCCGTCGTCGGACACCCGGACCAGCAACCAGTCCGGGGTACGTCGCACGGCCACGTCCACGGACCGGGCGCCCGGCGCGTGCTGGCGGGCGTTGGTCAGCCCTTCCATCACCACCCGGTACGCCGAGGTCGAGACCTCCACCGGCACTCCGTCCAGGTCGCCGTCGATGTGCAGTCGTGCCGGTGCGCTCGCCGTGCCGTTGAACCCGGTCAACAGCGGCTCCAACTCGGTCAGGCCGGCCAGTGGGGCCAGCGGCGCGTCCGGTGGGGTGTTCGGGTTGCGCAGGATCCCGACCATCCGCCGCATCGAGGCCATCGTCTCGGCGCCGGCCCGCTCGATCTGCTCCAGGGCGACGATCACCCGCCGCGGGTCCTGCTCGGCGACGAACCGGGCGCCCTGCGCCTGCACCACGATCCCGGTGACGTGGTGGGCGATGAAGTCGTGCAGGTCGCGGGCGAACTCGGCCCGCTGCTCGGCCCGGACCAGCGCGATCGCCCGCTCCCGACCGGCGGCGATGATCCGCAGGTAGAGGCCCACCCCGGCGGTGCCGGCCGCCGCGAGCGCCTGGATCAGCCCGAAGATCACCAGCACGCTGTCGGTGCCGGCACGCAGCGGGAGTGCGCTGACGGCGAGCCCGGCGGCCAGCGCCGCCCACGGGGCGAGCCGGGCCGCGCCCCACCGGGTGACCACGAAGACCACCCCCAGCAGGCCGGCCGTCTCGGCGAGCCCCCAACTGCCGCCGAACAGGTTGCTGCCATTGGCGATGAACACGCCCGCCGCGGTGAGGGCCAGCGAGGCGGCGGCGAGCGCCAGCGCGGCCACCGGCAGCAGGCGGGAACCCAGCCGGTGCACCGGCAGCCAGAGCGGCACCGTCGCCACCGCCAGCCCCATCCGCACCAGCAGGAGCAGGAGATCGGCCGCGCCCATGCTCCCGGACGTGGTGAACCGCAGGTCGAACAGAGCGAGCAGGCCAATGGCCAGCAGCCCGGCGGCCTGGGCCAGACGTACCCACCAACGGCGAAGATCCAGCGTGCTCATGATGACCCAGCGTAGCCAGCGACCCGGCGCGGGCAGGTCGGCCAAAAGGTAGACCCCGCGCCGGCGATACCCGGCCCCGGGCCGATGCGCGCAACCCCCGGTGACGGCGACGCTTCCCGGGTCACATCGCAGCCACTGGAGGAACAATGACAACCCACGCCCCGCCGGAGACCAGCCACGCCGCGGTCGCCGCGGTCGACCTGGTGAAGGTGTACGGCAGCGGCGAGACCGCGGTCCGTGCCCTGGACGGGGTCTCGGTCGGCTTCGGCCGGGCCGAGTTCACCGCGATCATGGGTTCGTCCGGGTCCGGCAAGTCGACCCTGATGCACTGCCTCGCCGGCCTCGACACGGCCACCTCCGGCCGCGTCCTGCTCGGCGGGACCGAGCTGACGGGCCAGTCGGACCGGACGTTGACCCGGGTACGCCGGGAGCGGATCGGGTTCGTCTTCCAGTCCTTCAACCTGCTGCCGCAGCTCACCGCCGCGCAGAACATCACCCTGCCGCTGGATCTCGCCGGCCGGCAGCCGGATCGGCAGCTCCTTGAGCACCTGGTGCGGGTGCTCGGCCTCGGTGACCGCCTCGGCCACCGGCCCAGCGAGCTGTCCGGCGGCCAACAGCAGCGGGTCGCGCTGGCCCGAGCACTGGTGGCGCGACCGGAGGTGGTCTTCGCCGACGAGCCGACCGGCAATCTCGACTCCCGCTCCGGCGCGGAGGTGCTCACCATCCTGCGCGACTCGGTACGCGACCTCGGCCAGACCGTCGTCATGGTCACCCACGACCCGATCGCCGCCGCGTACGCCGACCGGGTGGTGCTGCTCGCCGACGGACGGGTGGCCGGCGAGATCGACAAGCCGGACCAGGGGTCGGTCACCGACGCGCTGCGTGATCTGGCGGCCCGCGCATGAGGGCGACCGTGCTGCGTACCCAGACCAGCGCCGCGGCCCGACGGCCCGGCCGGCTGATCCTGACCGGCCTGGCGATCCTGGTCGCGTCGTTCGTCGTCTTCGGCACCGTGCTGGTGCAGCAGATCACCGAGCGGACCGTGCGGGACAACCTGAGCGGCACCCCGGCCGCCACCGACCTGGTGGTCGGCGACCCCGACCTGCCACCACCCACCGTGACGGACCTGCGGCACGTCCGCGCCGTGCCCGGTGTGGTCGAGGCGTTGGGCCGGGTGACGGTCGGGATGTCCATCGGCGAGGGGTATCTCAACCTGCAGGCCGATCCGGGTGTCGGCCCGCTGGCGACGGTCCGGGTGATCGAGGGCAGCTACCCGGACAAGCCCGGCGAGATCGCGATCACCCCGCGTACCGTCGAGCGGCTCGGGCTCTCGGTCGGCACCACGACCACCGGCACGGGCGGCGAGCTGACCACGCCCGCCCCGCTCACCGTGACCGGTGTGGTCGAACCGGACACCGACGCCGGCTACGACGCGTACGCCCCGGACAGTCTCGTGATCGCCTGGGCGCACCTGACCGCCGTGGAGCGCATCGATCTGCGGGTGGCCCCGGGCGAGTCGGCGGAAACCGTCCACCAGCGGGTGACCGCCGCGGTCACGGCCGGGCTGCCGATCCGTTCCGGCGCCGAGGTACGCGACGCCGAGGCCAACGCGGCGGCCGAGCAGGTCGCGAGGCTCTTCGTCCTGGTCGGCATCTTCGTCGCCATCGCGGTCGCCGCGGCGGCGCTGGTGGTCACCTCGACCTTCCGCATCGTCTTCGCCCAGCGGATGCGGCAGCTCGCGTTGCTGCGGGCGGTCGGCGCGAGTCGCGGAACCCTGGTGGGGGCGTTGACCGCCGAGGGGGCCCTGACCGGCCTGGTCGCCGGTGTCGTCGGGGTCGCCAGCGCCCTCGCCCTCGGGTACGCCCTGCCGGCGATCCTGCGCGCGTCCGGCATGGACGTCTCGCCGCCAGGTCTGCCACTCGCGGCGGCGGTCGCGGTGGTGATCGGAGCCGTCGTGCTCACCGTGCTGGCCGTGCTGGCGCCGGCGCTCTCGGCGGCCCGGGTCTCCCCGCTGGAGGCACTGCGGACGGCGAGCACCACCTCCGGGCGGCGCGGCATCGGCGGGCCGCGCCTCGTGTTCGGGCTGCTGCTGGCGGTGGGCGCGGTGCTGGGCGCCGTCGGGACGTGGCACTGGTTGCCGACACCGGAGCAGGAGTCCTACGACCCGACGAAGCCACTGTTCCTGCTGGTCGCGTCCGGTGCGCTGGCGTTCTTCGCGCTGGTCGCGCTCGGGCCGTTGCTGGTGCGGCCGGTGCTGGCCGTGGTGGGTTGGCCGCTGCGTCAGCTCGGACCGCTCGGACGGATGTCGGTCGGCGGCATCGGTGGGGCGCCGCGCCGAGCGGCCGCGGTCTCCGTCGTGGTCGCGCTCGGCGTGACCCTGATCGCCGGGGTGGTCATCGGGGGAGCATCGCTGCAGGTCCTCACCGGTCGCGAGCTGGCGCTCTCCGCACCGACGGACTTCGAGGTCAGCACCAACGGCGAGCCACTGCCGGCGGCTGTCGTGACCCAGGCCGAGGAGGCACGTGGGGCGCTGGCCCGGGTGGTGCCGTACCGGCGGGTCGGCGACGTCACGCTGCGGCGCGGCACCGACCGGCTCGGCGACGCCGAGTCGGGGTATTCGACAACCGACCTGGATCTGGCGGCGATGCCGACCACGAAGGACCTGGACGTGGCCGAGGGCACCCTGGCCGACCGTGGCCCGGGCCGCATCGTGATCGGCAGTTGGGTCGCCCGGAGCGCCGGGCTACGCGCCGGCGACACCGCCACCCTTGCTCTGAAGGGGAAGACCGCCGACATCCGCGTGGCCGCGGTCCTGCCCGACTCGGGCCCGCTGCACGCGGGTATCCTCACCGATCCGACCGACCTGGACCGACTCGGGGTGCCGGCCGCGTACAACGGTCTGCTGGCCGACGCGGCCGGCTCCGGCGAGGACGGTCGCACCGCCGGTGTGCGGGCGCTGCGGCAGGCGATCGGGGGCAGCGCCGGGGTGGGCCTCGTGGTGCTCGCCGACGAGCGCGACCGCAACGACACCTTGGTGGCCAGCCTGGTCTGGATCGCGGTCGGTCTGGTCAGCCTGACCGTGCTGATCGCGGTCGTCGGCGTGGGCTCCACGACCGCGCTCTCAGTGGTGGAGCGGGTACGCGAGTCCGGGTTGCTCCGGGCGATCGGCCTGTCCCGGACCGGCCTGCGCACCATGTTGACCGTCGAGTCCGGCCTCTACGGGGTGATCGGAGCGACCGTCGGTCTGCTGCTCGGCATCCCGTACGCCTGGTTGGCGGTGCAGACCCTCGGGATCAACGCACCGCTGACCGTGCCGGTGCTGCCGCTGCTCGGGCTCTTCGTGACGCTGGTCGTGCTGACCGCGCTGGCCGGGGTGCTGCCGGCGCGGCGGGCGTCGCGGGTCAGCCCGGTGGTGGCCCTGGGGGCCGACGGCTGAGCATCATCCCGCTGGATCGCGGGTCGGCATCATCGGGTTGGATCGCGGGTCGGCGCCGGCGTCTCGGCGCCGACCCGCGACGGCGTGGTCAGTTCGGGTTGTTGGCGTGGGTCAGCGTCTCCCAGGCGACGAAGAGGTTGTTGCTGCCGGCGGGACGCTGCTGCAGCGTGAGGGTCTGCGTGTTGGTCATGACGTTGCCCAGCCGGGTGCTCATCGCGTTGAAGCCGACCTCGGTGATCGGGCCCAGACCACGCGTGAGGCTGCCGCCGCAGAGCCAGGAGGGCGGCGCTTCGCCGAGCTGGTAGCGCGAGTGGAAGCCGAGCGCCTGCCGCAGCCGCTCACCGACCTGGGGGTACAGGTCCCGCCCCTGGATGCGGGACGTCTCCGCGACGTGTGAGATGGCGGAGATCCCGTACCCGGTGTGGACGAAGTCGCGGCAGGTCTCCTGCGCGAGGCCGGCGACGAAGGTGGACTGGCCCTGCCAGTAGCCGATGATCTCCGAGCTGGTGTCGAGACCGCTGCCGGGCACCGTGTAGGGCAGTGCGCCGTCGCTGGGCAGGTAGACGAAGGCGCGGGTCCGGTTGAGGAAGCGGGTGACCGCCGCGTCGTACGCGGTCCGGTCCTCCAGGAAGACGGCGATGCCGACGGCCGCCTCCATCATGGTCAGCTCCCAGTTGCCGTTGCTGTTCGAGCCGTTGCGCACCACCGGCAGGTAGACGTTGCGCAGCATGGTCGCGAAGCGGTTGGCGTTGGGCCAGCTGGTGTACGTGTACTTGATGATCTCGGCGGCCCGGGGCCAGACCGAGGCGGCCCACCCGGTCTGCAGGGGTGCGTTGCTGCCGGTGTGCGCGGTGATCGTGGCCGACCACGCGTCCATGATCTGGATCGACTTCTGCGCGTACCGGGAGTCGCCGGTGAGGTACCAGACGAGCGCGTCGGTGTACGCGGCGATCGCGTCCTCCCGCTCGTCCGTGCAGCCGTTGTTGGGGTTGGAGTAGGACCCGCACTCGACGACCGCGCGGGGCGCTGGGGTGCGCGACAGGGAGGCGTACCGGCTACTCATCATCTGGTTGTAGGCCGACGCCCACGGCTGCGCGCCGGCCTGCACCCGGCCGCGGACGAAGTCGAGCTGACCCCGGCTGACCAGCACACCCGGGTGGGTGAAGCCGCCCGACGGAGGTGGCGTCGTGCCACCGCCGGTGGGCAACGTCCAGGTCTGGTTGGCGGTGCCGGTGCAGCTCCAGATCTGCAGCGGGGTGCCGTCGGCGGAGCTGGGGCCGGTCGCGTCGAGGCACCTGCCGGAGGTCGGGTTGACAAGTTGCCCGGCGCTGGGCGACCACTGCTGCGCACCGGTGCCGTTGCAGTCGTAGATCTGCACGCGGGCGCCGTTGGCGGTGCTGGCGGCGGCGATGTCGAGGCACTTGCCGAGCGACCTGATCGTGCCGTCGTCGGCCACCGTCCACTGTTGCGCGGCGGAGCCGTTGCAGGTGTAGAGCTGGACCTGGGTGCCGTTGGCCGGGTTCGCGGCGGCCACGTCGACACACTTGCCGCCGTACCCCGTGATGGCGCCCGTCGCGGCCGCCGTGGCGGGCGAGGCCCCCACCAGCAGGCTTGTCGGTACGGCGAGCACGGCCACCGCGAGCGCGGCGGTCAGGCGGATGCGGGGGCGGCGGGGCGCGGGCCCGGCCAATCGTCGCGCCATGTCGGGGTCCTTCCGAGCGGCGAAGCCAACTGTAAAGTGTGTTAATCATTACAGTCACGCGCATCGATATCAATGTCTTCGCCGGGTCGGGTGCGGTCACGGGTGCATGGTCGTGCCCTTGACGACCTTGTCCACGACGTTGCGCGGGGCGTGCAGCGCCAATCCGACCAGGTCGAGCTTGTCTCGGCCGACCGCCTGCACGGCGGCGCGGTTGTCCCGGTCGTTGCCGGTGGCGAACAGCTCGGACGTGAAGATCGACAGACGCAACCCGCGGGCGAGTGCGCGCGAGTGTGCGCCGACCAGCGCCGCCCGATCGCCGGCGAAGACCAGCACCGGCTGGCCGAACATCGGCAGATACCGGGTGCCGTCCGCGTCGCGGTACTCCTCGCCGAGCAGCTCCGGTACGGCGTTGGCGATGCCGCTGACCAGGAAGGCTGTGACGTTCAGCCGCTGCCAGCCCGCCAGGTCGTCGCGGAGCAGCACGGCAATCTTGGTGGAAAATCGGATGGGTTCGGTCATGGCGTCGAGCGTGCCCGCCCGGACGTCGACCGGTCTTGTACGTTCTTAGCGTGACCACCCGCCCGACGGGCTCGCACGTCAGCGCGTGGCGACCCGCGGTAGCCGGGGTCGCCGAGGTCTTCCACGCCCATTTCGTGGATCACGCCTACCCGCGGCACGTCCACGACGTGTGGACGCTGTTGATCGTCGATGACGGCGCGGTCCGCTTCGACCTCAATCGACACCGGCACGGCGCGTTGCGCACGTCGGTCACCCTGCTGCCGCCGTACGTGCCGCACGACGGTCGCTCCGCCACCTCGAACGGTTTCCGCAAGCGCGTCCTGTACCTCGACACCTCGGCGCTCGGTGCCGAACTGGTCGGCCGAGCCGTCGACGAGCCGGGCCTGGCCGACCCGCACCTGCGCGACCGGATCGACCACCTGCACCGGGCGCTCGCCGCACCCGGGGACGAGTTCGAGGCCGACAGTCGGCTCGCGCTCATCCTGGACCGGTTGCGCCAACGGCTCCGCCAACGCGCCTCGGCCAGCGTTCAACCCCCCGCGAACGGCCTCGCGGTTCGCCTGCGTGAGCTGCTGGACGCCCGGACCGTCGAGGGCGTCACGCTGGGCGAGGCCGCCGAGCTGCTGCACGCCCACCCGACCCACCTGGTCCGCACCTTCACCCACGTGCACGGGCTGCCACCACACTCGTACCTGACCGGTCGCCGGGTCGAGCTGGCGCGTCGCCTGCTCCTCGCCGGGCAACGGCCGGCCGAGGCCGCCGCCTCGGCCGGCTTCTTCGACCAAGCGCACCTCACCCGCCACTTCCGGCGGCACCTGGGCGTCAGCCCGGCCCGCTACCTCGGCGCGCCCAGCGCCGGGGTCAGACGAGCTGGCCGCCGCTGACGGAGAGCAGCAGGCCGGACTGTCCCTGCTCCGCGATCTTGCGCTTTCTGTCCCGACACAACGGGCATCTCACCCATTTTGACAACCGAAACTGCAAGATCGGCGCGGCCCGTTGATCACCAGGGCACCACACCGGCGTCCTCGAAGAACCCGCCGGTGGGCCCGTCGTTGGGCAGGGTCGCGAGTCGGACCGCGATCGCCGCGCCCTGTTGTGGGGTACGGACGCCGCGGAAGCCGTTGAGGTCGGTCGCGACGAAGCCGGGGCAGGCGGCGTTGATCAGGATGTTCGTGTCGCGCAGCTCCTTGGCGTACTGGATGGTGACGGCGTTGAGGAACGTCTTCGATGGCGCGTACGCGACGGACAGCGGGCCCGTCGTGCGCTCGTCGGTGGAGGCGGTCTGCCGGGTGAGGGAGCCGACACCGCTGGACATGTTGACGATCCGCGGTGACGCCGAGCGGCGCAGCAGGGGCAGCATGGCGTTGGTGACGCGGATGACGCCGATCACGTTGGTCTCCACCGCCGTCCGTACGGCCGCGAGGTCGACCGTGGTCGGCTCCTGCGGCATACCGCCGGTCACGGCGGCGTTGTTGACGAGCACGTCGAGACCGCCGGCACGCTCCTCGACCAGCCGGACGGCGGCGGTCACGCTCGTGTCGTCGGTCACGTCCAGCGGCACACCGAACGCGTCGACGCCGGCCGCGCGCAACTTCTCCACCGCGGCTTCCCGGCGCGCGTCGTCCCGCGCACCGACCCCGACGCTCCATCCGAGGGCGCCCAGGCCGGCCGCGATCTCGTACCCGATTCCCTTGTTCGCGCCGGTGACCAGCGCGATTGTCGTTTGGCTCATGCATCCGATCCTGTCCGCGCCGCAGCGGGCCGCCAACACCGTCTGGGTGGGCACCGATACCTTGCGGGTATCCATCGAGGCCCCGCCGCAGGTGTGCACCGGGGCGGGGCGGGTCGTGCCGCCGGTACCGTTGGGGCATGGAGACGCGTGAGCTGCGGTACTTCGTGGCCGTCGCCGAGGAGTTGCACTTCGGGCGCGCGGCGCAGCGGCTCGGGATCGCGCAGCCGCCGCTGTCGCGGGCGATCGCGCAGTTGGAACGGCGGCTCGGGGTGGCGCTGCTCGAACGCACCAGCCGCGCCGTCGCATTGACCGAGGCCGGCTCGGTGCTCCTGGTCGAGGGTCGGGCGGCCCTCGACGCGGTCGAGGCCGCCGAACGTCGTACCCGCCGCGCCGCCCTCGCCGGGGCGGGCCAACCCGGCCTGGTCCTCGTCACGAAGGCTGGAGCGTCCGGCGAGTTGCTGTCGAAGCTGCTTGACGCGTACGCCTCCGAGCCCGGCGCGGTCCCCGTCGACGTGCTGCTGTGCGGGGTCGGCGAGCAGGAGCGACTGTTGCGCGACGGGCGGGCGGACGTGGCGCTGCTGCACCGGCCGTTCGATTCGACGGTCGGACTGGACAGCGAGGAGTTGCGCACGGAGGGGCAGGTGGTGGTCCTGCCGGCCGGGCACCCCCTCACCGCCCAGGCCCAGGTGCGGATGGCCGACGTCGCCGCGCTGCCCGGCCTGCCGCCGCCGCGCCGCCCCGGCCCGGACGGCACGTACCCGGATGGACCCGGACCGCAGATACGGGACAACGCGCAGCTGTACCAGCTGATCGCGCTCGGCCGGGCGTCGGCGGTCCTGCCCGAGTCGTGCCGGGCCGACCTGCGCCGCGATCTCGCCGCTGTGCCGGTGGTGGACGCGCCAACCGTCACGACGGTGATCGCGTGGCCGCCGCACAGCCGATCCCTGGCCCTCGCCGGGCTGATCCGGACCGCGATCCGTCTATAACTGCGCTGCTGGCTGATCGCCACCCCGACGACCGGGTGCAATAGGACGGCCGTTCGGATACGTGGCCGAGTGGTCACGAAAACCGGCGGCAGAACGTCACAACTGGCAGTTAGTCTGCCTCCGCGCGTCGTTGCCTCGGCACGTCGTGCCCGCGCCCGGTAGGCGCGGCATTGCCGCCACCGCCCACCCTCGGCCGGATCAATCGACTTCAGGAGAGTTTGTGACACAGCAATCCGTCGCGACATCGGACAAGCTCGACGCCGCGGTGCTCAAGGTGGCGGGTGTCGTCGTCCTTGGTGCGATCATGTCGATCCTCGACGTGACGGTGGTCAGCGTGGCGCTGCCCAAATTCCAGAGTGAGTTCGACGCGTCCTACGCCCGTGTCGCGTGGACGATGACCGCCTACACCCTCGCGCTCGCCACCGTGATCCCGCTGAGCGGGTGGGCGGCGGACCGGTTCGGCACCAAACGGCTCTACATGGTGGCGCTGGCCCTGTTCACGATCGGGTCGGGGCTCTGCGCCACGGCCGACACGATCGGCGAGCTGATCGGCTACCGCGTCCTACAGGGCCTCGGCGGCGGCATGCTCATGCCGCTGGGCATGACCATCATGACCCGCGCGGCCGGCCCGCACCGGATCGGTCGGCTGATGGCCGTCCTCGGCATCCCGATGCTGCTCGGGCCGATCGGCGGCCCGATCCTCGGCGGCTGGTTGATCGACACCGCGAGCTGGCACTGGATCTTCCTGATCAACCTGCCGATCGGCGTCGTCGCCCTGATCTACGCACAGATGGCGCTGCCGAAGGACGCCCCCGAGCCGTCCGAGTCGTTCGACTTCGTCGGCATGCTGATGCTCTCGCCGGGCCTGGCCCTCTTCCTCTACGGCGTGTCGTCGCTGCCGGAGGCGGGCACCTTCGCCGCGACCAAGGTGTGGGCTCCGATGCTGGTCGGCGGCGCGCTGGTCGTGGCGTTCGTGCTCTACTCGTTCAAGCCCCGGCACCCGCTGCTCGACCTGCGGCTGTTCCGCAACCGCAGCCTGACCATCGCGTCGGTGACGCTGTTCGTGTTCATCATCGCGTTCATGGGCGCCGGCCTGCTGTTCCCGAGCTACTTCCTGCAGGTGCGTGGCGAGACGACGCTGACCGCCGGTCTGCTGATGGCCCCGCAGGGCATCGGCGCGTTGCTCACCATGCCGATCGCCGGCGTTCTGGCCGACCGGGTGCCGATCGGGCGGACCGTCCCGTTCGCGCTGGCGCTCATCGTCGTCGGGTTCTTCAGCTTCACCCAGGTCGACCCGCAGACCTCGTACCTGCTGATCGAGGGCTCGCTGTTCGTGATGGGCCTGGGCATGGGCGGCACGATGATGCCGATCATGACGTCGGCGCTGCGGACGTTGTCGGCCAACGACGTGGCGCGCGGCTCGACGCTTGTCAACATCCTTCAGCAGATCGGCGGCTCGGTCGGTGCCGCCGTCATGTCGGTGATCCTCACCAACGAGCTGAACGGTTCCCGGCCGATCCCCGGCCTGGTGGACGAGAGCGGCAAGCCGATCACCGAGGCCGGGTTGGCGATCGCCTCCCAGCAACGGCCGGAGTTGCTCCAGCAAATGCCGGTGGACCCGTCGCTCATCGAACGCGGGCTCGACTTCGCCGCGAAGTCGTTCGCCACCACGTTCTGGGTCGCGTTCGCGCTGGTCGTGCTCACGCTCGTCCCGGCGGCCCTGCTGCCGCGCCGACGTCAGCCGGCGCAGCTCGACGACGTGCAGGGCGAGCAGGTCAAGACGCCCGTCGTCATCCACTGACCGATCCCGCCGCGCTCGGCACCCCGCGAGGTGCCGAGCGCGGCGGGTACGGCGTCAGCGCAACGGGCCGTCGCCGGAGCCGTCCGGGTCTTCGACCACGTGAACCGCCGCCTCCTCCGCGCTGGCGGCACCCGCGTCGATCCCGGCGTCCCACGCCACCGACTCGGCCTCGTCATCCTCACGAACGCCCTCGTCGTAGGCGACGAGACGGCCCGCGCGTGCCTCGGCCTCGTACCCCCGGCGGGTCAGTTCGTCCTCGTCGTCGCCACCCTCGGCGTACGGGTCGACGTCGGGCACCTCCTGGGCGAGGTGCTGCTCCAAGGACTCGCCCGCCCGTTCCTCGGCCGGCGTGGTGCCGAACCGGTTCGCCGCTGTCCAGTGGTCCTCGGCGATGATGCCGGTGTCGAGTGGGTCACCGACCCGGTCGTCGTCCAGCGTGTCGGACGCGTCCAGGACTCCGTCATCCTCGGCCACGTTCCACTCGTCGACGGAATCCATCCGTTCGGTCTGGCTCACGGCGGTCTCCTCTTCGTCACAGTGCGGCAATGGATCAACCCTATGGCTGTCCAACGCTGCCGCATCCCGAGGCCTGCCCGCTGTGACGAACGGACCTCGGGCCACGGTGCCGGGCGAGGTGTCAGCGCCGCAGCAGCTCCACCACGGCCTGGGTGAACTCCGCCGGCTGCTCGATGTGCCCGAAGTGCCCGCTGTTCTCCAGCAGCACCAGCCGCGAGTCCTTGAGGCCCGCGTGCAGTTCCTCGGCGCGGTGCGGGGGGCAGATGAAGTCGTACGCCCCGACGATCACCACGGCCGGCACGGTGATCTCAGCCAGGTTCTCCCGCACGTCGAAGGGCGTCGGGTCCTGGGCGCTCGCCGGCGTCAACGAGATCCGGACAGCGGCCTGGAACGGTGCGAATTCGTCCTGCCGGCCCCAGAAGTCCGCGAAGTAGACCGGAAGCGCGGCGCGCAGGGCGACAGCCAACGACTCGTCGTCGGTGGCAGCACCGATCTGCCCGAAGGCAGCCGGGACCGCCGCCGCCTCCGGCCGGTCCGGGTGCCGCTGCGGGTACGCGGTGAGCGCGGCCATCGCCTCGGCCCAGAACTCGCCGCCGGTGACGGGCGAGGTGTCGTACAGGGCGAGTCCGGCGACCCGGTCCGGGTGGGCGAGGGCGTAACTCTGGATGACGAAACCGCCGTGCGAGTGCCCGAGCAGGTACACCCGGGGTGCGTCGAGGTGCTGGACGACGGCGTCGAGGAACCGGACATACGTGTCGAGACGGTAGTCGCCGGGGTTGTCGAGCTGCCCCGAGGCGCCCGTACCGACCGGCTCGACGTACACCATCGTGAAGTGCTCTTCCAGGCTGGGCGTCCGCAGGTACGCCCACTCGATGCCAGGGCCGCCGGAGTGCGCCACGCACACCGGACCGCTGCCGGCGACGTGGTAGACCTGCCGAACGCCGTCGACGAGGAACGAGTGGGCGCCCGGTGCGAGGGCGCTGACGTCGTGGCTGGTGGAACCCATGAACTATCTCCCGATCCGAGACCCGCGGGGCGTGTGCCGACACGGCGACTGGTGCATGACGCGAACCAGATGCGTGGGTCGGGGAGAAAGTTCGCTCGTTCCGAAAAGTTTTTCTCAGACCAGGGATGGCAGGCGGATCGCCCGCGCCGCGACGGGGTGGAAGAGGGTGAGTTGGCGCACCCGGCCCTCGCGCAGCACCTGCAACCACAGCGCCCCTGGTGGGCAGTGCTCCGGGTCGTCGGGTGGGCTGATCAGGTCGGTTTCCCAGATCAGCACGTCGCCGCTGGCCACGACGTTGCGCAGCCGCTGGCGTACCCCGACCGTCAGGTCGAAGTTCATGCCATTGACAGCCAGATCACGGCCGCCGCGCAGGCCGCCCGGCACGACCATCTCGGCGTCCGGCCACCAGCTCTCGCCGACCACCCGGTCGAAGTCGCCGTTCATCGCCGTGGAGATCATGTCGCGCCCCTCACGCCAGCGTGAGTCGTTCGTCGCGGTGATGTCGGTGTGCGCCGCGCTCGCCGCCGCCCGCAGGCCGTCGGTGAGCGCACGGCGGGCGTGGCTGAGGCGGCTGCGGACGGTACCGACCGGCACGCCGCAAACGGCCGCGATCTGCTCGTACGAGGACGCGTCGCTGAAGTGCCGCAGCAGGGTGACCAGCCGGTCGGTTTCGGAGAGTTGCCCGATCGCGTGCCACACCCAGTCGCGCATCGCGCCCTGGTCCAGTGCCTCCTCGGGGGTTGGCGTGTCGGCGGGGCCAGCGAACCACTCCGGCTCGGCGACCGGCACGGCTCGGGGCCCGCGTAACGTCATCCGACTGTTGTTGCGGACGATGGCCCGCAACCACGGGCCGACGGCGGCCGGGTCGCGGACCTCGCGGATGCGGCGTAACGCCACCACCATCGCGTCCTGCACCGCATCCTCGGCGTCGGGTCCGTAACCGAGGACGCTCAGCGCGACGGCTCGCATCGCGGCCTCGTGACGGGCCAGCAACGCACCGAGCGCGGCGGCGTCTCCCGCCTGTGCGAGCACGACCAGCTCCGCGTCACTCTGCGTCACGTGTGCGTCCTCCCTATCGTCCCGGGCGGTCTACCTGTACCTTTTGGGGCGTTTTGCTCGGTGGTGCCGCCCGCACCAGCCTACGACGGGTGAATGTGCCGCCCGTCCGGGCCAGCACCACGGTGATCGCCGGCACCGACGACGGCTGGCGGAAAGTGGCGTCGGTCGTAGCGTGGGCGACCTGAGGACATGCGCCGGCGGTCGCCCGCGACCGGCATGCCCGCCCGGTGCGTCGGCCCGACCGGCCGGGAACGGCCTGGTGACCGTTCCCGGTCGGTGCCGCGTCAGTAACGGCCGCCCTCGGGCGCGGGCAGCGCGTCGAGGTCGGCCAGGTCCTCGGCGCTGAGCCGCACGTCGCCGGCGGCGCAGTTGTCCACCAGGTACTTCGGGGTCTTGGTGCCGGGGATTGGAATGACCTGGTCACCCTGGGCGACCACCCACGCGAGCGCGACCTGCGCGGGGCTGACGCCAGCCCGGTCGGCGATCTCCCGGACCCGGGCGACGATGGCGAGGTTGGCGCGCAACGCGTCCTGCTGGAAACGCGGCAGGCCACGGCGGAAGTCGTCGGCGGGCAGATCGTCGAACGAGGTGAACCGGCCGGCGAGGAAACCGCGACCGAGCGGGGAGAACGGCAGGAAGGCGATGCCCTGCTGGAGGCAGTACGGCAGCACCTCGGCCAGCGGGTCGCGGGTCCACAGCGACAACTCGGACTGCACCGACGCCACCGGGTGCACCGCCTGGGCCCGCTGGATCTGGGCCACCGTCACCTCGGACAGGCCGATCTGCCGCGCCTTGCCCGCGGTCACCACCTCCGCCATCGCACCCCAGGACTCCTCGATGGGCACCTCCGGGTCGACGCGGTGCAGTTGGTAGAGGTCGACGTGGTCGGTGCCGAGCCGGCGCAGGCTGTCGTCGATCGCCGCGCGGATGTGCTCCGGCCGGCCGTTGTTGCCGATCTTCGGTGAGTTGCCGGGCCCACCGGTGGGGGAGGTGGCCACCAGACCGGCCTTCGTCGCCAGAACGGCCCGCTCCCGGTGGCCGTCGGCCAGTGCCCGCCCGACCAGTTCCTCGTTGGTGTACGGCCCATACACGTCCGACGTGTCGATCAGGGTGGCACCCAGGTCCAGTGCCTGTCGGATGACGGAGATCGACGTGTCGTCGTCGCGCGGGCCGGTGATGTCGTATCCGTGGCTCATGCCCATGCAGCCGAGGCCGACAACGCCGACCTCGGGGCCTGCGCTGCCCAGCGTGGTGGTTCGCATGTGCCCACGCTACGACCACCGCGGGCGTTTGGTGCGGCGGGTCGGGTCGGGTACCACCAGGGTTGATGTTGTCTACGCCGGCCCCTCAGAACTTCGGCTGGGTGAGGCGGGTCCGCCCTGCGCTGACCGGCGCCGTCAAAAAAGATCGGCGGACGTGTCGAGGGCGGCGCCACCGGCTTCGACCATGGAGTGAGGGCCGGGCACACCCGGCCCCACCAGCGGGCGAACCAAGGAGCAGATCGATGACGAAGGTGACGACCGGGGCGACGATGTCGTTGGACGGCTACATCGCGGACGCGTCCCACGGTGGCTTCGAACACCTCTTCCGGTGGTACAACAACGGTGACGTCGAAACGCCGACCGCCAATCCCGACATGACGTTTCGGACGTCCGCCGCGAGCGCCCGGCATCTGCGCGATCTCAACGAGCGGACCGGTGCGCTGGTCGTCGGCCGCCGGCTCTTCGACATGACCAGCGGGTGGGGCGGTCGGCATCCGATGGACCTGCCCGTCGTCGTCGTCACGCACAGCGTGCCGGAGGGCTGGGAGCCGGAGAGTGACTCCTTCGTCTTCGTCACCGACGGCATCGAGAGCGCCATCGACCGTGCGAAGGCGCTCGCCGGTGACAAGGAGGTCGGTGTCAACGGTGGCACCATCGCGGCCCAGGTCGTCGAGGCCGGCCTGCTCGACGAGGTGCACGTCGACCTCGTCCCCGTTGTGCTCGGCGCCGGCATCCCGCTCTTCGCGGACCTGAAGATCGCGCCGCTGCAACTGGAAGGGCCGATCAACGTCGTCGAGGGCACCGGCGTCACCCACCTGGCCTACCGGGTACGTCCGGCGGCCTGACCCGTCCCGGGGGTCGGCCCGTCCGGGCCGGCCCCGGTCGGTCCGCCATGTGCGGTTGTCGCGGCCCGGCGAGGTGACGCGGCGGCTCTGGCGCACCCGTCGGAGCGATATACCTGTGAGTCATATCTATGCCTCTGCGGTATATCGCTCTCGACCGGATCCGACCCCCGGCGCAGAACAGCGCGCCACCTTAACTCATCGGAAACACGGCCGGCACCAACGCTGGGAACGCTCGTCGGACAGCCAAGACCACCGATATCTCGAACCGGGGTGACCATGGCCGACAACACCACGAACGCGCCGACGTTCGACGGGCCGATTGGCCGGTCCGGCAACGGCCGGACACTGCCGATACCGCGTACCGATCCGGTCGTGTCCCGCAACGACGGCGACCCGGCGGATCTGGCCACGATCGGGGTGGAGGAGGAGTTCCACGTCGTCGACCTGCACACCCGGGAGCTGGTGCCCCGGGCCGGTGAACTGCTCGACCGGCTGCCGGCCGACTCGTTCACCGCCGAGCTGCACCGCAGCGTGGTGGAGACCAACACCGCGGTCTGCCGGACCCTGGACGAGATCCGCGCCGAGCTGTCCCGGCTGCGCCAGCTGGCCGTCCAGGTCGCCGACCGGGCCGGGCTGGGCGTCGTGGCGGCCGGTACGGTGCCGCTGCGCGCCGACGGAGACCCGAGCGTCACCCCCACCTCCCGCTACCGGCGGATGCTCGACGAGTATCAGATGCTCGCGCGGGAGCAGTTGATCTGCGGCGCGCAGGTGCACGTCGGGGTGTCCGACCGGGATCTGGCGGTGGCGGTCACCCGCCGGGTCCAGCCGTGGCTGCCGGTGCTGCTCGCCCTCTCGACCAGCTCGCCGTACTGGATGGGCCAGGACAGCGGCTACGCCAGCGTCCGGTCGCTGGTCTGGCAGCGCTGGCCCACCGCCGGTGACCCGGGTGAGGTGACCAGCGCGGCGGACCATGAGGCGTTGGTCGCCGAGCTGATCTCCTCCGGCACGATCACCGACCCTGCCATGATCTACTTCGATGTGCGACCGTCGGCCCACGTGCCCACTGTGGAGCTACGGATCACCGACGCCAACGCCGACGTGGAGACCATCGTCCTGCTCACCGGCCTGTTCCGGGCGCTGGTCCGGCGGGAGGTCGCCGCGTTGCGCCTGGGGGTGGAGCGCACGGCGGTACGCCCACCGGTGCTGCGCGCCGCCGTGTGGCGGGCAGCCCGCTCGGGGCTGGAGGGGGACCTGCTCGACCTGCCTCGGTCGGCTCGACCGGTGCAGGCCGCCGAGGCGGTCCGCCGCCTGGTGACCGACCTGCGCCCGCAGCTGGAGGCGACCGGCGACTGGGAGCAGATCCGTGAGCTGACCCGGTACGCGTTGGAGCGGGGCAGCTCCGCGGCGCGGCAGCGGCGGGCGTACGAGCGTCGCGGCCGGTTGGCCGACGTGGTCGACCTGCTGCTCGACGAGACCCGGGGTCGGGTCCGCGAGCCGCTGCCCGGCGTACCCGTGCCGCCGGCGCTGCCCACGTACGCCGACGCCGGCGACGAGGTCTTCGGACCGACCGGGCCGGAGCCGGCGTACGGCCCCATGCTGGCCGCCCTGCGCCAACTCGGTGCCGGTGCCCTGCGTCAACGCGAGCACGACCGGGACGAGGAGCAGCGTGCGCGGGGTGTGACGTTCAGCGTGGCCGGCGAGGCGAGCACCCGTCTCTTCCCGGTCGACCTGGTGCCCCGCGTGGTGCCCGCCGCCGACTGGCGGACCCTGCGCGCCGGCCTGGTGCAACGCGCCCGCGCCCTCGACGCGTTCCTGCGCGACGTCTACGGCGACCGGGCCGTGGTGGCCGACGGCGTGGTGCCGGCGTGGGTGGTGGAGTCCTCACCCGGGCTGCGCCCGACCGGGGCGCTGATGGGCCGGCGCGGCACCCGCGCCCAGGTGTCCGGGACCGACCTCGTCCGGGACCCGCACGGTGGCTGGTACGTGTTGGAGGACAACCTGCGGGTGCCCTCCGGGATCGGCTACGCGGTGCAGAACCGCCGCCTGACCCGGGCGGTGCTGCCGGAGCTGCCGGTGCCCGCAGATCTGCTGCCCGCCGACGAGACGCCGGCGATGCTGTACCGGGCGTTGGTCGCCGCCGCGCCTGCCGCGGCCGACGATCCCGCTGTGGTCGTGCTCAGCGGCGGCTCGGGCGACCCCGCCTGGTTCGAGCACCGTCTGCTCGCCGACGAGATGGGCGTGCCGCTCACCGAGACCAGCGACCTGCTGGTGGAGGACGGCCGCGTCAGGTTGGTCCGGGAGGGCCGCCGCAGCCAGGTCGACGTGATCTACCTGCGGATGGACGAGGAGGCGTTGCTGCACGCACCGGGTGCCGACGGGGTGCCGCTCGGTTGGCCGCTGCTCGCCGCGGTGCACGCCGGGCGGCTCACGCTGGCCAACGCGCTGGGCAACGGCGTCGGCGACGACAAGGCGCTGTACGCGTACGTGCCCCGGCTGATCGAGTACTACCTGGGCGAGAAGCCGCTGCTGGGGGACGTGCCGACGTACCTGTGCGGGCTGCCCGAGCAGCGGGTCGAGGTGCTGGGTCGGCTCGACGAGTTGGTGCTCAAGCCGGTCGACGGGTACGGCGGCGACCGGGTGGTGATCGGCCCTCGGGCCGAGGCGGAGGAGTTGGACGCCGTCCGGGAGCAGATCCTCGCCGCCCCGCACCGGTGGATCGCGCAGGAAATGATCTCACTCACCACCCACCCGGTCTTCGACGGTACGGCTCTCGCTCCCCGCCACGTCGACCTGCGGGCCTTCGTGTTCCTGGGCGAGAAGGCCGAGGTCGCGCCGGTCGCACTGACCCGGGTGGCACCGGCCGGCAGCATGATCGTCAACTCTTCGCGAGGCGGTGGGTCGAAGGACACCTGGCTGCTCGGTGGAACCGAGCAGAATCCGGTGTAACCCACGCTTGACCTACATGTCATCGGGGCGCAACGCGGTCCGCCAAGCCTGGACCGGTCAGCGGCCCGAGCAGTCCCGAGCCGATGGGAGTTGGGTGCCATGTGTGGTATCGGAGGTGAGTTCCGCCTCGACGGGGGGCCATCGGACCTGGCCGCCGTCGAGCGGATGCTGCCCGTCCTGGCCTCCCGAGGCCCGGACGGCGAGGGCCGGTGGCAGCAGGGGCCGGTGGCCCTGGTGCACCGCCGTTTGCGCATCATCGACCTCTCCGACGCCGGCGCCCAGCCGATGGTCGACCCCGAGCTGGGCCTGGCCATGGTCTTCAACGGCTGCATCTACAACTACCGGGAGCTGCGCGACGAGCTGATCGCCGCCGGCTACTCCTTCCGGTCGACCTCCGACACCGAGGTGATCCTCAAGGCGTACCACCGGTGGGGGACAGCCTGCGTCGAACGGTTCTACGGGATGTTCGCGTTCGCCCTGGTCGAGCTGGCCACGCACACCCTGGTCCTGGCCCGCGACCGACTCGGCATCAAGCCGCTCTACCTGGCGCAGGGGCCGGGTCGGGTCCGCTTCGCCTCCACGCTGCCGGCGTTGCTCGCCGCCGGCGACGTCGACACCGACCTCGACCCGGTGGCGCTGCACCACTACATGAGCTTCCACTCGGTGGTGCCCCCGCCGCGCACGATCCTCGCCGGGGTCCGCAAGCTCCCACCGGCCACCGTGCGGGTGATCACCGCGGACGGCCGGAGCACCGACACGCTCTACTGGCGGCCGGAGTTCAACCGGGCCGCCGCCGCTCCGATGTCCGCCGACGAGTGGCAGGAACGGATCATGGCGGCGTTGCGCACCGCCGTACGCCGACGAATGGTCGCCGACGTGCCGGTCGGGGTGCTGCTCTCCGGCGGTCTCGACTCCAGCCTGATCGTCGCCCTCCTGGCCGAGCAGGGCCAGACCGGGCTGGCCACCTTCAGCATCGGTTTCGAGGCGGCGGCGGGGGAGAGCGGCGACGAGTTCCACTACTCCGACCTGGTGGCACGCCACTTCGACACCGACCATCAGCAGATCCGCATCGGCGCGAGTCGGTTCGTCCCGGCCGTGCACGACGCCATCGCGGCGATGAGCGAGCCGATGGTCAGTCACGACTGCGTCGCGTTCCACCTGCTCTCCGAGGAGGTCTCGAAGCGGATCACGGTGGTGCAGTCCGGGCAGGGCGCCGACGAGATCCTCGCCGGCTACGACTGGTACCCACCGATGGCCAACGTGGCCCGGGCGGACGCCGTCGAGGCGTACGCCCGGGTGTTCTTCGACCGTCGTCACGACGCGCTCGGCGGTCACCTGGCGCCCGAGTGGATGCTCGACCACGATGCCAGCCTGGAATTCGTGACGGCCCACTTCGGCGAGCCCGGCGCGGACACCGCGCTGGACGCGGCGCTGCGCCAGGACAGCCTGGTGATGCTGGTCGACGACCCGGTCAAGCGGGTCGACAACATGACGATGGCCTGGGGGCTGGAGGCCCGTGTGCCGTTCCTGGACCACGAGGTGGTCGAGCTGGCCGCGGCGTGCCCACCCGCGTTGAAGCTGGCCCAGGGCGGCAAGGGCGTGCTGAAGGCGGCGAGCCGGGGCATCGTCCCGGACGAGGTGATCGACCGGCCGAAGGGCTACTTCCCGGTGCCCGCCATCCGGCACCTCTCCGGCCCGCTGCTCGACGACGTCCGGGACGCGCTGACCGCCCAGCCGGCGCGCGAGCGGGGCCTGTTCCGCAAGGACTACCTGGAGGAGTTGCTGGACGCGCCGAACGCCCGGCGGACCACGCTGGGCTCCAACGCGCTCTGGCAGCTCGGGCTGCTGGAGCTCTGGTTGCAGCGGATCGGGGTTTAGATGAGCGTACGGACCGAGGCGCCGCGTAGCATCCGGCGGGCCCGACCCGCGGGACACCGCCCGGCGCCGCCGTCGTTGCTCCCGGCCGGCGAGGACTTCGCGCCCGCGCCGTCCCCGGACGGCCGCCGGGTGGCGTTCCTCTCCGACCGGGCCGGCACCCCGGGCGTCTGGGTCCGCGACGTCGACGCCGCCGAGGCCGTCGTGCTGCCCACCGGCGACGAGCCGGTGCTCGCGCTGAGCTGGTCCCCGGACGGGCGGTGGCTGGCGTGCGTCATCGCCCCCGGTGGAGCGCCCCGCACCGAGCTGTGGGTGCTGCGCCCGGACGGTTCGGGCCGCCGCCAGGTCGCCGGGTTCGGCCGGCGCAGCGCCGCGTTGGCCGGCTGGCTGCGCGGCGGCGCGGTCCTGGCGGTCACCGAAACCGACGAGCTGGGTCGGGCCGTCCTGATCGACGCGGGCACCGGGCACCGGCGGGTGCTCACCGAGGGCGACCTGCTCACGCTCCTGGACGTGACCCCGGACGCCAGCGCCGCGCTGCTGCGCCGCGGCCCGCGTAACGCCCGCTGGCTGGAGCTGCTCGACGTGGCGACCGGCGCCCGTCGGCGCTTGCTCCCGGACACCGGCCGGGGCAGCACCGACCAGGGCTGGTTCGGCCCGGACGGTACGAGCGTGCTGGCGCGCACCGACGCGTTCTCGGAACTCGCCGCGCTGGTGCGGGTCGACCTGAGCCGACCGGAGCAGCCGCCGACCCGGCTCGCCTGGCGACCCGACGCCGAGTTGGAGCACGTGACGCCGAGCGCGGACGGGCACCGGGCCGCCCTGCTGTGGAACACCTACGGCGGGCGAAGCGAGCTGAGCCTGCTCGACCTCGCCGACGGCGTGCAGCGGGCCGTCGGCGCTCCCGGGGAGGTGCTCGACGACGCGGTCTTCGCCGCCGGCGGTGACCTGCTCTGCCTGACCGCGCAGGGGCCGGTGCAGCCCCGGGAGGTCTGGCTGGTCGATCCGCCGACCGGGACGCTGCGCCCGCTGCGGCCGGGCACGCGTACGGGCGACAGCGGTGTCGCGCCGCAACTGGTCGACCTGCGCGCCCGCGACGGTCTGCCACTCTCCGGTTGGCTCTACCGCCCGTCCGGCCCGGGCCCCTGGCCGACCGCGATCAGTCTGCACGGTGGCCCGGAGGCGCAGGAACGTCCTGCCTACAACCCGCTGTTCCAGGCCCTCGTGGCGCAGGGCGTCGCGGTCTTCGCGCCCAATGTCCGGGGATCATCCGGGTTCGGCCGCTCCTTCGTCGCCGCCGACAACCTGGCCGGCCGCTACGGTGCGATCGCCGACGTGGCTGCCTGCGCCGACTTCCTCGTCGACAGTGGCGTCGCCCGGCCCGGCCAACTCGGCTGTCTGGGCCGTTCCTACGGTGGTTACCTGGTTTTGGCGGTGCTGGTGAACTTCCCCGGGCTGTTCGCCGCCGGGGTCGCCGAGTGCGGCATCTCCGACTTTCGGACCTTCTTCGCCGGCACCGAGCCGTGGATCGCCGCCGCCGCCGTCAGCAAGTACGGCGATCCGGAGCGGGATGCGGAGTTGCTGCGTGACCTCTCGCCGCTGACCCACATCGACCGGCTGGACGTGCCGGTGCTGCTGATCCACGGCGCCAACGACACAAACGTGCCGGCTGGCGAGTCGACGCAGGTCGCGCAGGCGTTGGCGGCTCGGGACGTGCCGCACCGGCACCTGGTGCTCGCTGGCGAGGGGCACGACTTCCTGGCGCGTGCCAACCAGGAGGCGGCGCGTACGGCCACCACCGGCTGGCTGACCCGGCACCTCGCCGCGACCGTGACCACCGTCGGCTGAGGCGATATCCTCCGCCGGTGGAGCTCACGGCGCAGGGCGAGCGGTTGGCCGCGGACCTGGGCCGCTGGTTGGCCGATCTGACGTTCGTCGACCTGGACACCGACGAGGTCACCGCGCGGGTGATCGACGCGGTGGTGCGGTGGGCCGAGGGCCAGGGTTGGCGGGTCTACCGGCGTGCGCCCAGCGTGCTGCCGTTGCCACCGCCGCTGGAGCAGCGGCACTCGGTCCTTGATGTGGCGTGTGCCCGCCCGGACGGCCCGCCGGTCGTCGTGGAGGTCGACCACACCGACCGGGCCCGTACGGTGCAGAAGTTACGCGCGGAGGCGGACGCCGGCCGGGTCCCGATCTGGGTGCGGTGGGGCGTGGGGCGTTTCACCGCGCCGCCACCGCCGGTGCGGATGGTGACCGTCGAGGTGACCCGGCGTGCCGGGCCCGCGGGGCGCGGACGGCTGCACAGCCGCACCGGGGACCGTCCCGCGCCGGCGCACTCGACCGGCGGCGGCACGGTGGCCACGCAGGCGCTACCGATCCCGCTGACCGATCCGGACGCGGGTGACGGCGCGGGTAAGGGCGTCTGAAGCGAATCGTAAGCGGGTCCCGGCAGAGTTCTGGGTGTCACCGGAGAACACGACCGACACCCAGGAGATTCCGATGCGCAAGCTCATCAACTCGACCTACCTCACCCTCGACGGCGTCATCGAGAACCCGATGTGGACCATGCCGTACTTCGACGAGGAGGCCGCCAGCCTCGCCGGGGCGCTGACCACCGAGGCCGACGCGATGCTGATGGGTCGGGCCACCTACGACGGCTTCTCCGCCGCCTGGCCGAACATGGACGAGAACGACCCGACCACGGGCGCCGCGTTCTTCAACAACGTCAAGAAGTACGTCGCCTCGACCACCCTCACCGACCCCACCTGGAAGAACACCGAGGTGCTCCAGGGCGACCTGGTCGAGGCGGTCACCGCGCTCAAGGCCCAGGAGGGCAAGAACATCATCCAGTACGGCTTCGGCTCGGTCACCGCCCAACTGATCAAGGCGGGTCTGGTGGACGAGGTCCGGTTCTGGATCCACCCGGTGCTGGAGGGCGGTGGCAACCTGACGGCGGCGCTTACCGATTTCAAGGCCTCGTTCGACCTGGTCGACACCCGGGTGCACAAGAGCGGCGTGATCGTCGCCTCGTACGCGCCGAAGACGACGGCCTGACCAGAGCTCAGAGCTGAGCCCGGGCCTCGCCTGGGCTCAGCTTCGCGCCCTCGGCGAGCAACGCGTCGAACCGCTCCGGCCCGAGTTCGGCCCGCAGTCGTGCGGTCGTCCGGTCGGTGTCGTCGCGTTCGGCCGGCGCGGCCGGGGACTGCGTGGCGAGCCGGGCGGCGGCCGCGGCGCCCAGCAGTCGGGCGGCGACCTCGGGGGAGCGCACCGCCGCCGCCATTCCCTCCAGCGGGCCGACCGCGTCGCGCATCGTCGCCATCGCCTCGGCGGCCTCGAACGCCTCGACGTGCAGGGCCAGCGCCGCGTCCGGGTCGCCGCCCTGCTCGACCGCGTAGCCCAGCTCCACCAGGATCATCGGCAGGTAGAGCGCGGGTTGGCTCTCGCCGCGGCCGAGGTCGGCGAGGTGGGTGAGGTGGGTGACGGCCAGGTCGAGCTTGCCGTCGCGGCGGGCGGCCAACCCGAGGCTCATCTCCGCGAAGATCAGCGCACCGGGCGAGCCCTGCTCCACCGCCAGGTCGTACGCGCGTTCGGCCAACTCCCGACCCTGGGCGTAGTCGCGGGTCTGCACGGCGAGCCAGGCCAGCCAGGACAGCTCCGCGCAGACCTGCGGCCACAGCGCCAACTCCTCGGCCCAGCGCAGCCCCTCCCGGTGCAGCGCGACGGCCCGCTCGTGCTCGCCGCGCATGTCGGCGAGCCCACCCACCCACTCGGTCGCCCGGAGTCGACCCCACCGGTCGCCGAGATCGGCGAAGAGCGCGGCGCTGCGGGTCGCGGTGCGTTCCAGGGTGGCCTGGTCACCGTTGGCGTGCGCGAGGTGCGCCCGGGAGGTGAGCACCGCCGCCTCGGTCCACGGGTCGACCACGGCGGTGGGCAGCAGTTCCGACGCCAGGGCCAGGTCGCCGTGCTCGATCACCGCGTTGGCCGCGAACCAGGCGGCGTGGCCGTCCGGGTCGACCGCCACCGCGGCGCGTACGTCGTCCGGTGCGATCGCCTCGCCCAGCGACAGGGCGAAGCCGACCCGCCAGGGGGCCGCACGGGTCTCCTGTTCCGGGTCACCGGGCACGGCCAGGGCTTGCCGCGCCTCGGTGAGCCGGCCGCGCAGAAACCAGTACCAGCTCAGCGCGACGGCCAACCGCAGCCCGCCACCGTTGACCAGTGCCGACCGCAGGTTCGCCGTCTCGGCGTCCAGCAGCGCCAGCCACCGCCGCTGCTCAGCGCCGCGCAGCTCGGGATCGGCGCGTTCGGCCAGCTCGGTGTAGTAGGCGGCGTGCCGCGCGCGTACCTCGTCGGCGTCGGTCAGGCGGTCCAGGCCGAACGCGGCCACCGATTCGAGCAGCCGGTAGCGCGGGTCGGTGCCGGAGTCGTCGAGCACCACCAGGGACCGGTCCACCAGCCGGGCGAGGGTGTCCAGATCGGTCCGGCAGACGTGTTCGGCGGCCTCCGGGGTGCAGCCGTCGGGGAACACCGCCAGTCGGGCCAGCACGGCCCGGTCGGTCTCGTCCAGGAGGTCCCAGCTCCAGCTGATCACCGCGGTCAGCGTCCGCTGCCGGGTCGGCACGTCCCGCTGCGCGGAGGTGAGCAGCCGGAACCGGTCGTCGAGCCGGTCCACCACCCCCCGCAGACCCAGTGCGCGGACCCGGGTCGCGGCCAACTCCAGCGCCAGCGGCAGGCCGTCGAGGCGGCGGCAGAGCTGGGCCACCGCGGGCGCGGTCTGCTCGTCGAGGCGGAACCCGCGCTGCTGCGCGGCCGCGCGGGCGGCGAACAACCGGGCCGCCGCCGAGCGCCGCACCGTGTCCAGGTCACTGTCGCCCGGCACGGGCAGCGGGGGTACGTCCCAGAGCAGTTCGCCGGTCAACCCGAGCGGCTCCCTGCTGGTGGCCAGCACGGTCAACCCGGGCACGTCCCGCAGCAGCCGGGTGACCAGTTCGGCGACCGGCTCGACCACGTGTTCGCAGTTGTCGAGCACGAGCAGCAGTTGTCGGTGCCGCAGGGCGGAAACCACCCGGTCACCGGCGGACATGCTCGTGCCGGCGGTCTCGTGGGTGCCCAGAGCGCCGAGCACCTGTTCGGCGACGCGCGGGTCGCCGGCCGGCAGTGGTGCCAGCTCCACCAACTGGACGCCGTCCGGGAAGGACTGTGTCCGGGCCGCCTCGGTGGCCAGTCGGGTCTTGCCCACACCACCCGGCCCGACAAGCGTGACCAGCCGCTGCCGAGGCAGCAGCGTCCGTAGCTCGGCCAGCGCCTCGGCTCTCCCGACCAACTCGTCGAGTTGGGCCGGCAGGCTGTTGCGGATGATCGCGGCCTTCGGCGGAGCGCTCAGCCCGGCGTCCTGTTCGAGGATCCGGCGGTGCAGGGCGACCAGCTCCGGGCCGGGGTCGAGGCCCAGCTCCTCGGCGAGCCGGTCGCGCAGTTCGGCGTAGCTGTCCAACGCCTCGGTCTGGCGGCCGGCCGCGTACAACGCGCGGAGCTGCACCGCCCGCAGGCCTTCGCGCAGCGGGTGCCGGGCGACCAACTCGACGAGGTCGGCGGCGACCAGGTCGTGCTCGCCCCGAGCCAGCCGGGCCTCGGCCAGCCGTTCGTGCACGGCGAGGCGCTGTTCGGCGAGGCGGGCCGCCTCCGCTCGGGCGAACTCGGCGTCGGCCACGTCGGCGTACGCCTCACCGCGCCACAATCCGAGCGCCTCGGTCAGCCGGTCGACGTCGCTGCTGCGGGCCAGCTCGGCGAACCGGTCGGCGTCGACCGAGGCGGCCCGCAGCAGGTAGCCGGGCGGCCGGGACTCGATCAGCTCGCGGGCACCCGGCTCGGCGTCGTTGAGCGCCTTGCGGAGCTGGGACACCCGCACCTGTAGGGCACCCAGGGGATTGGCGGGGGAGTCGGTTCCCCACAGGTCGTCGATGAGCCGGTCGGCCGAGATCACCTGGTTGCGGTTGGCCAGCAGGTCGGCGAGGAGCGCCCGTACCTTCGTGCCGGGCACCACCACTGGCTCGCCGGCATCCGTGCTCACGGCGAGCGGCCCGAGCACCCCGAACTGCACGGCCGACATCTTAGCGCCGGTAAGGCCACCTGAAGTCGACCGTAAGCGCGTCGGTGCACCGTGTGGGCATGGACATCTATCACGAAGACCACGGCAACGACACGGGCCGCCCGCTGGTGCTGGTCCACGGCGCGCTCTCCGGCATCGGCACCTCGTTTGGCACGATCCTGCCGATGCTGGCGAAGACCCGCAGGGTGATCGCCGTCGAGCTGCAGGCCCACGGCCGCACCCCCGACGTCGATCGTCCGCTGACCGTGGAGCATTTCGCCACCGACGTGGTGGAGTTGCTCGACCGGTTGGGCGTCGAGCGGGCGGACGTGTTCGGTTGGAGCATGGGCGCGGCGGTCGCGTTGCGCCTCGGCACCGATCACCCCGACCGGGTCGGGCGGCTGGTGCTCGCCTCGGTGAGCTTCGACGACGACGGCCTGCACCCCGGGCTCCTGGACGGGATCCAGGACCTGCAACCCGAGCACCTGCACGGGTCGGAGTTCCACGAGGAGTACCTGCGAACCGCGCCGGACCCGGCGGGTTGGGCCAACCTGGTCACCAAGATGAAGGTGCTGGACGCGAGCCTGCCGCAGTGGACGCCCGAGCAGATCCGCGCGCTGGCCGCACCCACCATGATCGTGCTGGCCGACTCGGACATCGTCCAGCCCGAACACGCGGTGCGGATGTTCCGGCTGCTCGGCGGTGCGGTGCCCGGCGACCTGACCGGTCTGCCCGCCTGTCGGCTGGCCATCCTGCCCGGCACGACGCACACCTCGATCCCGCAGCGGGCGGACTGGTTGGCCCCGATGATCGAGGACTTCCTGACCCCCTAGCTAGAGGAGCCTTCTACCTCTCGTCCGGTTGTCGCCACAACCTGGGCAGTTGAGGTCGGCCATCCAGAGCCTTCCAGCTAAGTGTGGCGTGACTAACGTCTGGATTCGGCGCGCAACCGGGGCTGGATGATCAGGCGTATCCCCCGTATGACCAGCCACGATCAGCCTTCATCGCCGCGGCCGACGTCTCTGCCCCCGACCGCGGGCGCCCCTGTCACCCGTTGGGCAACTGAGCCATCAAGGGTCGGTCGCCGTTCCCTCCTGAGCATGGCGGCTCTACTGCCGTTGGCCGCCTGCGGGAAAGCCAGGGAACCTGGCGCGTCCTCGCCGGCTGCGTCCTCGCCGCCTGTTTCCCCTAGTCCGTCGGCAGAAGAGCAGCACAGCCGCCTGGTTGAGCTGGAGCGTCGGTTCGACGCGCGCCTGGGTGTGTACGCCCTCGCCACCGGTACGGGCGCCACCATCGCGCACCGTGCGGACGAGCGGTTCGCGTTCTGCTCGACGTTCAAGGGCCTCGCCGCTGCTGCCATCCTCCACAACCACTCGATGCCGCATCTGGAGACAGTCGTCCGGTACTCCCGTGCGGACCTCATGAAGAGCGCCGTCATCACGGGGCAGCACGTAGCGACCGGAATGACCATTCGGCAGTTGGCCGACGCCGCCGTACGGTACAGCGATGGAACCGCGGGCAACCTCCTACTTCGCGACCTTGGCGGGCCGGCAGCGCTAACGGCCTACCTGCGGAGCCTCGGCGACTCGGTCACCCAGATGGACCGGATCGAGCCGGAGATCGTCAGCGCTATTCCTGGCGATCCGCGGGACACCACCACACCCAGGGCCATCGGCACCGACTACCAGAAGATCGTGCTGGGCGACGCGTTGCCGGCCGACAAGCGCGAGTTCCTCAAGGACTTACTCATACGCAACACCACCGGCGCCCGCCGCATCCGCGCTGGGCTGCCGACGGGCTGGACCGTGGCCGACAAGACCGGTACCGGTGATTACGGCACGATCAACGACATCGCTATCGTTTGGCCCCCGGGGTCCGCGCCCCTTGTCATCTCAATGATGTCGAGCAGAGCGGCTCGAGAAGCCGACTATGACCAGGCCCTCCTTGCCGAGGCGACCGCGTACGTCGTGGACCGGCTTGCCTGATCGAAACCGTCAACGGGCTGGTCTCCCCGGCCCACGATCCGGCCCATGGCCACCTCGAACGCCTCCCGCCAGCGGACGGGATCTATGCCGTGACCAGCCGCCCCCGTCTCATCGTCAGTGCACACAACTCCACGATGATCAGGGATGCCACCGCTATGAGCTGTCTCGGGCAGCCCGGGCAAGTTGTCAGTGGCGGCAACTACCTTTGCCGGTGTGACGGATGAGCTTCGTGAAGCGTTGATTCCCTTTCGTACGAGGGCCGTTGAGGTGGGCAGTGTGCTCGACCGTGTGGACCCGATACCGGCGGAGGAGGTGGACCGGTGGATCGGCCACGCCCGGCCTTGCGCGATCCTCAGGTTGGACGGAGAGGGGCCGGTCGCGGGGAGGTTCGGTGGGCCGCTGCTGCTGCCCGCCGACGTCCCGGACCCGAGGCACCCGTACGTCGGGTACATCGACTTCGCCGCGTTGCCGAAGGGCTCGACGGACCTTCCTCTGCCGCCGGACGGACGCCTGCTGCTCTTCGCCGAGATCTGGGAGCTGTGGGACGGCGACAACCGCGGCCATGCCGTCTATGTCCCGGCTGGCACCCCGGTGACAGAGCGCGACAGATATACCTGGACGGCCTACGGGGATAACTCCGTCGACGAGTTCCGGGAGAACTTCGACAACTTCCCGCAGGGCGAGTTGAGAGTCACGGCCGAACCGGACCTGCCGCACCAGGCACCTGACGGTTTCCCGCACTATGACGGGCTCTTCGCTGTCTGGTGGGACGTCGCGGGCAGGAACCGGAACCGGCATCTGCAGCTCGGCGGCTACGCGTACGAGGAACCCCCGCTGGAGCAGATCGTGAGCTGCGCTGTGCAGCAGGCCGAGCAAGGGCGGTGGGGCGGCGGTGAGCCGGTGTCGGGCGACCCCGAGGACTGGGTTGCGCTGGCCTACTGGGACGCGGATGTCGCAGACCGGGAAGGCACGCAAATGCAGTGGATCATCCAGCGCGCGGACCTGGAGGCCGGTCGCTTCGACCGCACCTACGTGACCGGCTACTACAACCCCTGACCCGGCCGGGCGAGCCGGTGACCGTGACGGACGGTCAGCGGCTCGCCGGGGCCGTCAAGCCCTGCCGGCAGCCCACCAGCGGCGGTCGGACACGGCGCGCCATGAATTCGGTCCTGATGGTGCGGAACGAGAGGCCGGCTGCGAGTTGGTCACTCGCCGGACTTCCCAGCGCGGGTCCCTGGGCGGCGCCCGCGCCCGGGTCTCCCCGTACCTGACCGAGGCCCTCGTTGTCCCGGGGGCGGTGTGGTTGATGTCGGTGGCAGCTGCTACGAATGCCGGCTTGACCGACGACGAGATCATCCACAGGATCCGAGAGCAGGATGCGGCTGGCGAGCTGCCGACACCTGCGCCGCCCGAGGCCGTGGCCGAGCTTGAGACCCGCAGTGGGGCATCCGATGCCGCCACTCCTCAAGCGGATCTATCTCGAAGTCGCCGACGGTGGGTTCGGCCGCTGGGGCGAGGCTTTGTCCCTTACTGACACCACCTACAGCTTCAGCGACAGCGGTCGGCTGCTGGAGGATTAGCCGGGGTCGGCGCAGAGTTGGGAGGTCAAGGTGGTGCGGGCCCACTCTTCCCACGTGTCCGGTGACCAGTCGCGGTCGCGGACGAAGATCAGGTAGAGCTGCGGGCTGAGCAGGCCGAACAGCAGGTCCGCCGCCATCTCGATGGAGAGGCCGGGACGGGTGTCGGGCTTGCCGGCCAAGGCTTCGGCCGCTGCGTACTGCACGGTGTAACGCGGGTCGGGGCCGTCCGGCCACTGTGCGGCGATCTCAGGGTCGGTGGCTGCGGCAGCCGCGATCAGCGGCATGATCGGGGCGACCCGGCCCAGGATCTCGCGGGTGCCGTGGACGTGCGCGCGCAACTGCCCGGCTGCGGTGGGCTCGGCACACGCGGCGCGAAACCACTCACGATCCATGGTGGCGACCGGCTCGGTGTCCCCGGCGATGGACGTGTCGACGACGTCCTTGAACAGCGTGCGCTTGTTGCGGAAGACGAAGTAGACCGTCTGGACGGCCACGCCCGCCCGGTCCGCGACCTCCTGCAGGCTCGTCGCCCCGTAACCCTGCGCGACGAACAGCTCGCGAGCCGCCGCGATCACCTTTTCTCGGGTACGGCGTGAGCGCTCCGCTCGCTTGTCCGGCCGCTTGACCTTGTCCATATTGCGAGTCTATCTTTAGAGCATGTCACTAGAGTTCAACTCTAGATTCTTGGAGGACATGATGGACCAGCCGGACCAGGCGACGACGCAGCGAGACCCGGAGGAGGAGGTCGTCCACCGCGCACTGGAGGCCTACTACCGCACCGGCAAGCCACCGTGGGACACCGGCGTGACACCGCCCGAGCTGGTCGACCTGGTGGAGGGGCACGGCGCGCTGCCGCCCGGCCGTGCCCTCGAACTCGGCTGCGGCACGGGGACCAACGCCACCTACCTCGCACGCCACGGCTGGGAGGTGGCGGCCGTCGACCTGATCGACCGCGCCGCCGACCAGGCCAGGGAGAAGGCTGCGGCAGCCGGAGTGGCGGTACGGGGGCTGCACGGAGACGCCACCCGCCTCGACGAACTGGACGTCCCGGGCCCCTTCGACCTGTTCTTCGACCTGAGCTGCTACTGCGGCGTCCCGCTACACCGCCGCGACGCCTACGCCGCCGGGCTCACCCACCGCGCCGCTCCCGGAGCACGGCTGCTGATGTTCGGATACGGCCCCGAGCCGCTCGGCAATCCGACCACCGAGATCACGTCGTGGGCGGCGGGCGTCACCGCCGACGAGCTCCGCGACAGGTTCCGCGGCTGGGAGCTAATCGACGTCACACCGGGCACCAACTCGGTGCCGACCTTCTGGTTCACGCTGCGCCGCGACGCCTAGCATTTGGCGATCAGGCCCAAGCAGGCTCGCTCCGGCCTCGCCGCGGTGAGTTCAGGGCCGCGTGGCGAATCTTCCGGGCCATTGACGAATAATTTCATCGATAAGTCTAACTCTTGCGGGACGGCAATCATTGCTGCCACGATGGCCGCCAATGCCTTCCGTCCCGAAGGAGTGGTCGTCATGGCGGTCTCCCGCCGCAGGTTCGTCACGTCGGTGCTGGCGTCCTCCGCCCTCGCCGCCGCCTCCACCACCGAACTGCTCGCCAGCCCGGCGCAGGCCGCCAGTCCTCCCGGGGACGTGGTCGGCAAGGTGACGGTCGGCTACCAGGGCTGGTTCAGTGCCCCCGGCGACTCCGCACCCATCGGCGGTTGGTGGCACTGGAGCCGGGACCGGTTCCAGCCCCCGTCGCCCGCCAACACCACGATCGTGTCCTGGCCGGACATGCGGGAGTACACGCGCAGCTATCCCACCGCGTACCCCAATCTCGGCAACGGCTCGCCGGCCACCCTCTTCTCCTCCTACGACCAGCAGACGGTGGACACCCACTTCCGGTGGATGCAGGAGTACGGCTGCGACACCGCAGCGCTGCAACGGTTCAACCCGATGGGCGACGAGGGGCCGACCCGCGACGCGATGACCCAGAAGGTCCGCTCCGCCGCCGAACGCTACGGCCGCAAGTTCTACATCATGTACGACGTCACCGACTGGTTGACCTTCCAGGCCGACATCAAGACCGACTGGACGACGAAGATGTCGGCACACGTCGCGTCCAGCGCGTACGCCCGCCAGAACGGCAAGCCGGTCGTCTGCATCTGGGGCTTCGGCTTCAGCGAACCCAGCAGGCCCTTCACCCCAGGCCCGTGCCTGGAGGTCATCAACTGGTTCAAGGCGCAGGGCTGCTACGTCATCGGTGGAGTGCCCACCTGGTGGCGGCAGGGCATCGAGGACTCCCGCCCCGGCTTCCTCGACGTCTACCACGCCTTCAACGCGATCTCGCCGTGGATGGTCTACCGGGCCAGGACCGTGGAGGAGCTCGACTCGTACTACAACAACGTCAACGTCGGCGACATGGCCGACTGCGCGGCGCGCGGCATCGACTACCTGCCCTGTGTGATGCCCGGTGACCTCGCCGGTGGCCACCGCAAGCACGGCGACTTCTACTGGCGGCACATCTACAACATGGTCCGGCTCGGTTCCCAGGGCCTCTACGTGTCCATGTTCGACGAGTACAACGAGGGCAACCAGATCGCCAAGACGTCCGAGACGCAGGCCACCACCCCGGCCGGCGCGAACATCCGGGCGCTGGACGAGGACGGCGTGGCCTGCTCCTCCGACTACTACCTGCGGATCACCGGCGACGGCGGCCGGATGCTCAAGGGGCAACTCGCGCTCACCCCGGTGCGCCCCACCCCACCGATGGTCGGCACCCCGCCCCCGACCGGTGGAAACCTGGCCGCCGGCCGCACCACGTCGGCGAGCAGCCAGGGTGGCGGGTTCCCGGCGTCGAACGCGGTGGACTCCGACGCGGGCAGCTACTGGGAGAGCGCCAACGGCGCGTTCCCGCAGTGGTGGCAGGTCGACCTCGGTGCCAGCCACCAGGTCAACAAGCTCGTGCTGCGGCTGCCCGCCGGGTGGGGCGCGCGTACCCAGACCATCACCGTGCAGGGCAGCGTCGGCGGTGGCTCCTTCGCCACCATCGCCGGGGCCTCCGCGTTCGCCTTCGACCCGGCCACCGGCAACACCGTCACCCGCACGCTGCCGACCACCACGACCCGCTACGTCCGTCTCAGCATCGGCGCCAACACCGGCTGGCCGGCCGCGCAACTCGCCCAGGTCGAGGTGTACGCCGGCAGCGACACAGTGGACACCACCGCGCCCACCACGCCGAGCGGCCTCACCGTGACCGGCAAGACGGCGACCAGTGTGTCGCTGGCCTGGACGGCGTCCACCGACAGCGTCGGGGTGACCGGTTACCAGGTACGCCAGGGCGGCGCGGTGGTCGCCACCGTCACCGGCACCACGGCGACGGTGAGTGGGCTCAACCCGTCCACCGCGTACAGCTTCACGGTCACTGCGCGGGACGCCGCAGGCAACACCTCCGGCGCGTCCTCTGCGGTCACGGTCACCACGGACGCCGCAGCCAACGCGGACCTCGCTCGGGGTCGACCCACCAGCGAGAGCAGCCACGTCCAGAGCTACGGGTCGGGCAACGTGGTCGACGGTGATCCGAACAGCTACTGGGAGAGCGCGAACAGCGCATTCCCGCAGTGGGTGCAGGTCGATCTGGGTTCGTCGCGCACGGTGGGGCGGGTGGTGCTGAAGCTGCCGCCGTCGTCGGCGTGGGGCAGCCGGACGCAGACCCTGGCCGTGCAGGGCAGCGCCGACGGGGGCAGCTTCGGCACGCTGGTCGCCTCGGCGGGGCGCACCTTCAACCCGGCCACCGGCAACCAGGTGACGCTGACCTTCACCGCCGCCCAGACCCGTTACGTACGGGTCACCGTCACCGGCAACACGGGCTGGCCGGCCGGTCAACTGTCGACGCTGGAGGTCTACGCCAGCTGACCGGGCGTGGGGCGGCCGCCGGACGCCGACCGGCGGCCGCTCTTCCGGATGGCAGCACGCCCTCTAGGCCAGAACTGAACCTTCGGCCAGGATGAACCCTCTGACGTCGACGTACGTCGCCCCGGAGGTGGTCGTCGGTCGGAGAATCCCGAGCGGTCCCTGGCCAGTGAGTTGAGTCGGCGGATTCGAGCCGACGAACCCGTGACGCCAAGAGGTCGGCAACAGGTTGTATCTGGTGCGCGGGAGTGGTCGGTGGCCCGACCGCGTTCATCGCGGCCCCTCTCGGTGTGTTCGGGTTCTCGTACTTGCTGCTGCTGTGGCGGTCCCCGAGCGGCAGCTTGCCCACGCCTGGACCACAGGGAACGAGGGCTGGCCGGTCTGGCAGGGCTCGGCCCCGAGTCCGACGTGGACACCGAATTGGGGAGGCTCGATCGAGCAATCTAGTGCATTATCAGTGCATGGCCGCTGATCCCTACGACGGGTATGTTCAAGCGCTACTCGACCTGACTCAATCTACCGAGCATGACCTAGCGGTATCGGACGGTGGCGACGACTTCTTCCGGCAGATAGAGGATTCCGTCGCGGAGTTCGAAGATGACCTGCTAGCCCTTGCGGACCGCACGTGGGAAAGTCGAGCAGGGCTAGAAAGGAATCTTGGCGAGAGGTTCTTTCTTGCCTTCAGGGCTCTAGATTCGATTCTCGCAATCACTTACGCAGCGACTCGACTTCTAACTACAGGACGGTTGCAATATTCGAAGCGCCCCCCTCGCCCGGTGCAATACGCAGCGTCAGTTCTACTTACGAGATCAGTCGGAGTTGGTCATGAAATTTGCGCGATGCTGCGGGCTGGATTCCCTGGTGGTGCGTACGCACGGTGGCGGACCCTTTACGAGCTAGACGTGGTGGCAGCGGTTTTGAGGAAGGGGCCGCGCGGGACGGCGGCGAGATATATCAACCATCGCTGGGTCCTAGTCGCAAAGAAGCCTCGTGAGTATTTTCCCGATGATAGTGAGTGGATGAATATTCGACCTAAGGTCGAAAAGTTGGCTGCAGATTTGGTCAGCCGATACGGTCCCAACTACTCAAATACCTACGGATGGGCTACTGAGGTCACGAAGCGAAAGCTGGGCGTCGAAAAGCCGCAATTCTGGCACCTCGAAAAGATCGCCGATCTTAAGGGGCACGGTCAATTCCTAGCCGGTGCTAACCACAGTGTTCACGCAGACTCGCTCGGCGGCCTACTCGCAATTGGCCGCGACGGCATCATGCACTCTGGAGCAAGGTCCGACGACATCCAAATCATATGCGCTTTGACGGTTAGAACCGTAGGTGAAATCGCCGACTCAGTTATCCGCATGTGGAAGAGTTACGATCCATCTGCCGGTCTAAACGTGCTCGTCGGATTATTCGGTGAACTCAGTCTGACCTTGCAGCTCGACGCCTTGGCCGGTACGCGCGCCACTTAGGCATCCGAAGCATTATGATGCGCTCAGCAACGAATGGTTCCCGTTGTGCCGCCTTATAACCCTCGGTGGGCCCGGATAAACTCATGTGTGTCGGCCTCAAAGAACCCCCGGAACCGCCACCGAATCACGGCAGCCGGGGCTTCCATCGTGTCGCGTCGACGGGGGCTAGAGCCGCTGGGTGCCGCTCGCGCTTGCGCTCTTGGCGGATGAGTTCCCGTGCGGCGACCTCTGGTCGGCCCCTGGTTGGCGGCGCGAGCGGCCTGCCAATTGCGCCAACGCTTATCTACCCGGCTGGCCCGGGTCGGCCAGTCTGGTGGTTGTCGGATGCACGGATCCTGGTCGGCGGACGTGTGCCCGGGATTACATCGAATCCCAAGTGCTGCTTGATTAGATGTTTCAACTCAGCACCGTTGATCAGGGTGATTCGGTTCCGCTGCGCGAACTGTTCGCTGGTCCGGCTAAACCATGACGTAGTTACGAGTACACCGGTGGTGGCGTTGTGGTCAGTCATCACGCCCGTGAGCGCGTGCACAGCGTCAAGCCCAACAAGCTTGGTCCACCTCTTGGCCTGTATTAGGCAAACCCCGCCAAAGAACAGATTCTTGCTTGTTGCAACAGCGTCGACGCCCCCGTCTTTTGACGGCACTGTCCGCCAAGCCTCTGCGCCCATCGCCGCGAAAAGGTCCTTGACTAAATGCTCGAACTCGGTTGGCGAAAGTTTCAACAAATTCCGCCGAGAATCGAGGCCCGCTAGTTCGTCAGCAGCTTCGACAAATCTAAATCTCTTGAGATCAAAGGTAATAAACGGTTCGACCGCTTCCAGGTCAAACGGGTTCGGCGATACCAGCGCGTTGAGGTATTTGAGGCACGCAGCAGGATCTACTTCGGCTAGGTTTATATCGGCAAATGCGGATCGCTCAGCCTCGACGCTGATGAGGTGTGGGTGAGCTCTCTTGCCGGTGGCCCTGTCTGTAGTGCTGACGCGACCGTTAAAGACAACAGCCTCGACCACTTCGGACGGTGTGCTGCGGAAGATTTCGTGTAGCGTCCTGAGCGCCATAGACGCGATGAGGCGCGCGTACCGCTGCTTGACCTCTGCTGCCGGCCTAGGAACAGGATCCACAGAATTGCGGCTCTTTACGTAACGGTACTCTCGGACGTTCGGCACCACTTGCTGCGCCGGCAACTCGAATTCAACGACCACGTCTCGGTTTTCGGGCCGGTAGGCGACCTGCCATTTACGTGGAAAGCTTTTTGGATACATGGAAGCTCTGAGTACCTTATCTACAAACCACTCGACAGCTTCGGCTTCTCCGAGCGCGAATCCTTGTCGGCGTGCCTCCAGGTTGTTGTTATAGAGCTCTGCACCGGCGTGCGCCTCCTCTGCCTTTCGATGGTGTTCATCTTGGGCCGCTGCTAGCTTACGCAAACGTTCGCCCTCAGCGCGCTGGAAGTCCGCGGTTGCAGCTTCAAATGAGCGTCGCGCTTGGGCAAGGGCCCGATGGTACTGGCTCATACCACCGAACCATCGTCCAATACCTCGGGGTTCCACAGGGGCGTACTGCTGCCATATCGGTTCAGCGAGAGGGGTCGCCAGCGTTCCCGGCTGAAAGGTCGGCGGTTCAAACTTCACCTTCAGTCCGGAAAAAGACAACGTTGGGTGATTTAAAGCATTGACGAGTATTTTCTCAAGTAGTCCAATTTCCTCGGCCACAGCTTCGGTTCTCGTCGCGGCCAAACGCTGCTGTTTCGTGGCATTCTCCGCCTGTCGTGCCTTCTGCTGCTCTCTGCCCTGACGCGCAACTTCCCGTGCCAGTCGGTCAGCCTCTCGCCGTTCCGCCGCCAGCTGGCGTGCCTGATCTGAGCGACCACCTTGCGCCACGCGTCACCTCCGCCGCTACGTAAACTGTCGATCCAACTACTCTAGGTATCGACTGTCCGTCTTGGAAGAGAGGATCGACCTGGCGCCGGAGTTTCGCGAGCCCTACGCTCTCGACATGGTAGGAACCGTCGAGCGGGCGGCTAGGCTGGCTGAACAACACCTCGGACCTGCGTTACCTCGGCGTTGGCGGCATGTCCGGTCGGTTGCTGCGAAGGCTCAGCGGCTCAGCCCGTTGGTTGGTCAAGATGCGGATACGCTTGTCGCTGCTGCCTGGTTGCACGACGTGGGTTATGCGCCTGACATCGTCGCGACCGGCTTTCACTCGCTCGACGGTGCTCGTTGGCTACTGCGCCATGGTGCCGCCGATCTGCGGCTTGCAAGCCTGGTCGCCCATCACTCCTGCGCTTCGTACGAGGCAGACGAGCGGGGCCTGGGACAAATCCTACGCTCGGAGTTCTTTCAAGAAGAGTCGCCGACGTCCGACGCTCTTTGGTACGCAGACATGACGACGGGACCGGACGGCCAAGACCTCGCGGTGGGAGAAAGGCTTGCCGAGATCCGCGAACGGTACGGCCCGGACAGTATTGTCACGCGGTTCTGGCGCGGAGCCGAGCCGGCGTTACTAGAGGCCGTGAGTCGGACGCAGGCTCGGATGGCCACCTACCCGATGTAAGGCTCACTCCGTTGCTCAAGGCCAGTGTCAATTCGGAGTCGCATCGACGGATGGATGAGTAATTCGCCAAGTTCATCGTGTGCGACCCACCGCACCGCAGACGACTCGTCGCTTATCGCGGGCTCCCCACTCACATAGCGACCGCGAAAGCAGATCGAGAATTGTTGTCGCACCTCACCGTCGCTGTACTCCACGACGTGCTTCGGGTTGGTGTAGATGCCCACTACGCCGGTCACCTCAATCTCGACGCCGGCCTCCTCCCGTGTCTCCCGCACGGCCGTCTCGGCGATGTACTCGCCGAAGTCCTGGGCGCCGCCGGGCAGTGCCCACAGGCCGTTGTCGGTGCGTTGGATGAGCAGCACCCGCCCCTGCTCGTCCTGAACGAAGACGGTCACGGCTACGACGATGCTGTTCGGCTTCGGGGCGTTCGGGTTGTTGAAGTGCTCGATCCGGGCCATGGCCTCCCTCTCACTGCCAGCGGCTCAATGCTCAGGCCAGACGGCTCGCTTCTTCCCGAGGACCCGGTTGAAGCTGGCGACGTAGCTGTCGAACAGGTCCCCGCCACCGAGGCGCCGCAGGTGCAGCACCGGCGCATACGCAGCCGGCGTGCCGTAGAGGTGGGTGTTGACCAGCATCTCGTCGTCGAAGCGGTAGATGGAGTTGTAGAGGATCGTGTCGTGGTAGTAGATCCCGACGTTGTCCAGGTCCCGTAGGTCTTTGTAGAACGCGAGCGCGTTGAGGATCTTGTTGGACATCGCTGGGCCGATGCCCTCGGCGTCTCCACGCTCGGTGATGTGCTCGCCCTCCGGGTCGCCGAATAGCAACTCCACCTGCGCCCCGGCCAACGCCTTCTCGCGAAGCGTTGCGATCCAGCGGTGGTTGAACTCGGGCAGGAACAGTCCTCCGTAGACCAGGACGCCGACCTGTCGGGTGGCCTGCTCCAGGAGCCGCTGCCAGAGGTCGGTGGGGACGGCTCCGCGGCGCGGGTAGATGTGGACGAGTTCCGATTGGCTGATCTGCACGGCTCGTTGCGTCGGAAGTGCGTCCGGCCAGAGGTACGACTCACTCTCGTTCAGCAGCTCGGCGATGGTGTGGCGGTGCCGCGGGTACGGGTTGCGGGTCTGTGTCACCCACCGCTCGACGGTCTTCGGGTCAACACCGAGCTTTTCGGCCAGCGCCGACGCCGTCAGACCGTTCTTGAGCATGCCGTCGCGAAGGCGGTGGTTCGGCATCGCATCTCCTGCGCACTGGGCTGGGGGACGGCGTGGGGACGACTCAACCTAACAAGGATGTCCCCAGTCGTCCGTGACTCGCGGTGAAGTTGTCATTACCGGTCGGCGGAGCCTGGTTTCACAGGACAGCTCGTCCAGACAGGACGCGAGAGGCCCAGCCGAGGTTCGGCGAGTCCGAGCGTCGGCACCGGCTGACGGAGGTGGGCATGCAAGGCGACGAGCCGACGAGCAGAGCCGAGCAGACTGAGGCGGCCGAGCGGGAGGCTGCCAAACAGCGCCTCCTCGCCCAGGCCGAGGCGGACCGCGTACCCGTGGAGGACACGACCCGCGCGGTCCCGGACCGGCGGTGGCGGCGTGACCAGCGATGACCTGCCCATCGGCCGGCGGGTGGCCCGTTGGCGGGTGCGGCGGTCGATGACGCAGCAGATGCTCGCGGACCGGCTGTGCAGGTCGAAGAGTTGGGTGGACAAGGTGGAGCGGGGCGTGCGCGCTCTGGACCGGTACTCGGTGATCCAGGAGCTGGCTCACGTCCTGCGGGTCGACCCGGAGGTGCTCCTCGGCCAGCAGCGGCCAACCCCGGCCGGCCCGCCGGACGGGGTGGACGACATCCGCGCCGCGCTCGCCCGCTACGACGTCCCGCAAGCCCCGCCCCAACCAGCGGAGGAAGTGCGAAGGCAGGTCGGGTACGCCTGGTTGACCTACCAGCACGCGCACTACGGGCAGTTGGTGCGGCTGCTGCCGGGTCTGCTCGCCACCGCCCAGGCCGCGCGGTCACCGGAGTTGCTGGTGCAGGCGTACCGGATCGCCTCGTCGCTGCTGGTCAAGCTGGGCGAGGCCGACCTCGGCTGGCTGGCGGCCGACCGCGCGATGGCCGCAGCGGGCGCCAACCCGGTCCTGGCGGCGACGGCAGCCATCTCGATAGGCCAAGTGCTCCGCGCGCAAGACCGAGGCCACCTGGCCCTGGCCGCTCTGCTCCCCGCAGCCAACCGCGTCCTTCCACCCTCATCCCACAACGGTGATCAAGAGGTTTGCGGGACTTTTGGAGATCAAACTTCCCCCAAACCTCTTGATCACCGGGGGCAGGGCGATCACCGGGGGCAGGGCGATCACCGAGGGCGGGGCGATCACCGGGGGCTGGGCGATCACCGGGGGCTGGGCGATCACCGAGGGCGGGGCGATCTTCGGGGGCGGGGCGGTCGCCCGGAGTGGGCGGTGGGTGGGACGTTGTTGGTGCAGGCCGCTCTCGCTGCTGCGGGCTGCGGCGAGCGCCGCCGCGCCGACGAGCTGACCGACCGGGCGGCAGGGATTGCCGGGCAGATCAGGGGGTACGACGATCAGCACCGCACCAGCTTCGGGCCGGTCGTTGTCGAGCTGGCGCGGGTGTTGGTGGCGGCCTCGCGGGGTGACGCCATCGAGGCGTTTCAGAGGCACTCGATGACTGTGCGGCGGGAGGGGTGGCGGCGGTTGCCGACCGAGTACCGGGGCGCGTACCTGCTGGACGTCGCACAGGCGTACCTCCAGGTGGGTGACCTGCGCGGCGCCGCACGCGCCCTCGTCGACGCGGACCACGTCGCGCCGGCTGAGGTTCGGTGCCGCCCGTTGGCGCGTACCGTGATCGCCGAGGTCGCCCGTGGTCACCCGGCACCGGCCGGGGTGGCGCGACTGGCGACGGTGGTCGGCCTCACCCGCTGATCGGCTGTGCGGCACCGCAGAGGCCGGGTGGTGGTGCGGAGCGGGGTTGGGCGCTGCCCGTGGCAGCGCCCAACCCGCGCCGTGTGTGTCAGGCGGAGAGTTCCGCCCGGATCAGCGCGGCCAGCTCGGCGGGCTGAGAAAGGAACGGCGAGTGCGAGGAGTTCATCCGCAACACTCGCTCGGCCCGCTTGGACATGAGCTCCTGCGCGAAGGGCGGAAGAGCGTTGTCGGCCTCACAAATGATGTAGGTGCTGGGAATGGTGCGCCACGCCGCCTCGGTCAGCGGCTGCTGCGTCGAGGCCCAGGACTGGAGTCCGAGTTGTGCAATGGCCTGTTCCGCGATTTCCGGCTCGACGTCACCGTAGAAGACCTCGCGGGGCTGCGCGGGCACGATGTGACCCTTGCCCTTCAGGTCCGACTGCTCGTGCACCTCCCACCACGGCGGAGCAACGCCACCGGCGGTGGAGAAGAGCGAATCGCCGACGTCCGGCTGGAAAGCAGCGAGATAAACAATTCGGCGTACGTTGTCCGCGGCAGCGAGCGCCTCCGTGACCGGGGCACCACCGTAGGAGTGGGCGACGACCACGACCGGGCCGTCGATGGCGGCGACGGCGGCCTTGACCACGGCCGCGTCGTCGTAGAGGTCCCCGAGGGCAGTGGGGTCGTTGCCGACGCTGGGTAGCGCAACGGTGTGGATGTCGATATCCGGGAACCGCTCGACGAGCGACTGCCAGACCCAGGGCCCGTGCCAGGCGCCGTGCACGAGAAGAAGCGACGGAAAGGTGCTCAAGATGATGTTCCTGCCCATGCGGGTTCGAATGAATTAATCTGGAGTTCACCGACGCCCAGCACCGCGGCGCGGGTGCCCGGCTGAGCGGCGGCAGCGGAAATATATGCCGCTACTTTCGGGTAGCGAGATGCGGTCGACTATGAGCCAAGCCACAACTCCGTCGGTGGCGGTTCCGCTGTGAGTCACCACACGCTGCCCGAAATCCATGTCCGTGGACATGCACCCGATCCCGGCCCGCCTGGGGCCTGTTCGGCCGCCCGCATATCCGCCGATCCGGCGGGAAAGCGCAGACGTCCGACAGCCCGAAACCGGAGCAGGAGACAAACATGCCTTTCATCACCGTGGGAACGGAAAACTCCGCGCCCATCGACCTGTACTACGAGGATCACGGTTCCGGTAAGCCGGTGGTGCTGATCCACGGGTTCCCGTTCAACGGCGCGACCTGGGAGAAGGAGACCACCGCGCTGCTCAACGCCGGATACCGGACGATCACCTACGATCGGCGCGGTTACGGCAACTCGGCCCAACCGACGTTCGGGTACGACTACAACACGTTCGCCGCGGACCTGGACGTCCTGATGACCGAGCTGAACCTGAGCGACGTGACCCTGGTGGGGCACTCGATGGGCACCGGCGAGGTGATCCGTTACCTGGGCAACTACGGCTCCCAGCGGGTGAGCCGGGCCGTGCTGCTCAGCCCGCTGCAACCGATGCTGGCCAAGGCCAAGGACAATCCGGAGGGCGTCGAGCGAAGCCTCTTCAAGGGTTTCCAGGACGCCATCATCAAGGATCGGTTCGCCTACCTGACGTCGTTCTGCGACGCGTTCTTCAACCCGGATCAGAACATGGGCAAGCGGGTCAGCGAGGAGGCGTACCGGGCGCACTGGCAGATCGGTGCGATGGCCTCCGCCAAGGGCACCCACGACAGCGTGGACTCCTGGCAGGAGGACTTCCGGCCCGACCTGAAGAAGATCGATATTCCGGTGTTGATCGTGCAGGGTGACCAGGACCGGGTGCTGCCCTATCCGGTTACCGGTCAGCGGCTCGGCCCGATGATGCCGACCGGCCAGCTCATCACGCTCAAGGGCGCGCCGCACGGCATTCCGTGGACACACGCCGACGAGATCAACAAGGCGATCATGGACTTCATGAAGCAGCCGGCCAAGGCTCGCGCCTGACCCGTACCGGTAGCCGTTCGGACACCAGCGCCGCGAGGACGCTGCGACACCCGGCCCCTCCCGGGGCCGGGTGTCGTCGGTCGTCAGGGCCGCCGGGCCACCACCGCGCCGTTGGCCCCGGGAGCGTCGAACGGCACCGTACGCACGTCGACGAAGCCGGCATCGGTCAGCCAGGCGGCATATTCGGCGCCCGAGTAGTTTCGGCCGCCCTCGGTCTCGACCAGCATGTTCATGCCCATCAGCGCCGCCTCGGGCGGCCCGGTGCGCTCGTCGTTCAGCAGCAGTTCACAGACGACGATCGTCCCGCCCGGCGGCAGCGCCGCGTGGCACCGGGCCAGCAGCGCCCGGTTCGTCGGCTCGTCCCAGTCGTGCAGGATCATGCTGAGCAGGATGACGTCGTGCCCGCCGGGCAGCGCCGGGTCGGCGAGGAAGTCCCCGGCGAACGTGTCGATCCGCCCGGTCAGGCCCGCCTCCGCGATCCGCTCCCGCGCCCGTACGCAGACGTGCGGCAGGTCCAGGACGGTCGCCCGCAGCTCAGGCAGGCGTCGGCAGAACTCGATCGGGAACGCCCCGGCACCGCCGCCCACGTCGAGCAGACGGTTGTGCCCGGAGAAGTCGTACGCGTCGGCCAGCGCGGTGGCGGTGAAGCTGGACGTGGAGAACATGGCATCCCAGAACTGGGCCAGCATCTCCGGGTCGGAGGTGTCGAACATCGACTGCTGGGATTCCGGGTCCCAGGTCAACGGCCGATCCGTGCGCAGAGCCTCGCCGATGCGGTGCCAGGGCAGGTAGGTGCGCTGGTCCGAGTAGCGCACCTGGGCCCCGAAGTAGTACGGGCGACCCTCGACCAGGAACTGCTCGGCCAACTCGGAGTTGCAGTACCCGTCGCCGGCCTTCTCCAACAGGCCGAGCGAGGCACTGGCCGCCAGCAGCAGGTCAGCGGGCCGGTCGGGCAGCCCGAACTCGGCGGCGGCCTGGTCGACGGTCATCGTCCGCCCACCGGCCAACCGGGTGAACAGGCCGAGCTCGACGCCGACCGCGAGGGTCTTGAACCCCCATACACCGGCCACCAGACGCATCAGGGGAGTCGGAGTGTTCATCGCGACATGAGATCACAGAAAGCGTCCCTCCACTATGGGCGTCGCTCGGGGGTCAGGCCCGGATCAGCGTCACCAGCCCGGCGGTGACCAGCACGCCAGCCCACAGGCGGTCCACGTTGAACCAGGCCCGACGCAGCACCCCGACCCCGAGCACCTGGTAGACCAGCATCGCGATGACCAGGGCCGTGCCGAGCATGGCCACGGTGTGCACCCCCGCCGCGGCGAGCCCGGCCAGCGCGCCGACCGGGGCGGCGCTCAGGTGCCCGGGGTGGCCTCCGGGCACCGGCTCCGTGACCAGCACCGGCAGCAGCATCAGCCCCGCGCCGTGCGCCGACGACATGAGGAACGACCAGCCCGCGAGTTGCGCCGCGGACAACCGCATCCCCGCCCAGCGGAAGTGCCGCTGGGAGAGCAGCCGCCACAGCCCGAAGGCGACCAGCAGCACCCCGCCGACCACCGCCAGGGTGGTGCTCGCCGTCACCGACCGGGTCGCGGTCACCAGCGCGGCGACGATCCCCACCGAGGCGAGATGTCCCGCCGCGATCGGCAGCAGCGACCGCAGCAGGACCGCCCGGCTGCGTTCCTGCAGGCCCCGGGCCACCGCGAACAACCAGCCCATCGCCGGGTTCAGGCCGTGGAACGCGCCGAGCGCCGCGAGCGTCGCCCAGGTGGTGACGGTCACGGAAAGCAGTACGAGTCGGAGGACGCGTCCCCGCCCTGCAACCGGGTCTGGTGCACCCGCAGGCCGCGGAACTCGTCCCCGTGGGGGAAGAACCTCTCGTCGGGGGTGAGCCCTCCGGCGTCGACGTCGACGTCGAGCTTGGCCAGCCAGGCACCCACCCCGTCGGGGTAGAACTGGTCGTCCCACGCGCCGTAGAGGGAGTTGCTGACGTAGACCCGTTTTCCGTCGCGGCTGACCTCCACCATCTGCGGACCGCCGGCCAACGCCTCGTCGGGGGCAGCCGGATGCGCCGTACGGCGGACGATCCCGCCAAGGTGCACCGAGCCCGTCTGCACGGGGCGCATCGGGTCGCTGACGTCGTACTGGCGCAGCTCTCCGGTGCCCCAGCAGGAGACGTAGAGGAAGCGGTCGTCGACCGACAGGTCGATGTCGGTCACCAGCGGCGGCACCGCTCCGAACGGCTTGAGCAGATCGGGCAGGTTCGCCGGGTCCGCCGGCTCGGCCGGGATGTCGATCACCTTCGTGACCGCCCAGGCATCGCCGTCACGGTGCCACAGCCAGATCGAGGCGGACAGGTCCTCGACGCTGATCACCACCCCCACGAACCCGTACGACTTCGTCGGATCGTGCGCCGGGCGTAACTCCAGCGGCATCTGGTACGCGTCGCCCAGGTCGACCCGTTGCACGTGTCGACGCTTCGCGAGGTCCCAGAAGTGGATGGCGTGGCCGTAGCGGCGGCCCAGCAGCAACTCGCCGATGATGCCGTCCTCGATCATCGACGGGGTGCCCCACTCGCTGGTGACCAGCACGTCCTGGGTGAGGTGCCACCACACGTCGTACGCCAGGAACTGCGGGCCCCGGTCGGCCTCCCACGCCCCGCGCACCTCGAACGTGGTGTGGTCGAGGATGGCGATGCCTCCCGGCCCCTCGGCGCCGTCCGCGCCTCCGAGGGCGGAGAGGTAGATGCCGTCCGGACCACAGTGCACGGTGTGCGGGCGGGAGTACCCGGCCCGTTCCGCCAGTTCCTCCGGCCCGATCACCTTGACGACCTGCGGCTGGCGGGGGTCGGGTTGGGTGTCGACGACGTGGATCCGCGACGACCGCAGACCGGGCACGATCAGATAGCGCCGTTCGACGTGTGGGTGCGGCGCGGTCGGGCAGAGCGCGCTGCTGCACGCGTTCCAACCGAAGTGATGCAGCTCGTCACCGAGGTGCGGCAGGTCGGTCCAGCCGACGACCCGGCCGTAGTCGGGGGAGTCGGGGTCGGTGTCCAGCACCACGATGGCATCCGGGCGGCTGGCCGTACGGTCGAAGGCGGCCACGTAGGCGAGCTTCTCCGCCGGCGCGGTCGCCGCCTCGCGGGGCGAGGGGTAGAAGGTGGGATCGGGGGTCCAGCGGGTCATCACAGCTCCGCTCGTCAGGTGGTGGGAACTCCGAGTCGGTCGAGCAGGTGGCGGCGCAGCGCGCCGAATGCCGGATCGTCCGGCGTACGGGTGGGGGCGAGGTCGACGGGCAGGTCCGCGGCGATGCGGCCCTCGTCGAGGAGCAAAATCCGGTCGGCGAGCAGGAGCGCCTCCTCCACGTCGTGGGTGACCAGCAGGGCGGCGAAGCCGTGCTCGGCGCGTAACCGGCGCAGCAGGACCTGCATCCGCAGTCGGGTCAGCGCGTCCAGGGCGCCAAACGGCTCGTCGAGCAGCAGCAGGTCCGGTTCGCGGACCAGGGCTCGCGCGACGGCCACCCGTTGCGCCTGCCCGCCGGACAGCTCCGCCGGCCAGGCGCGGTGCCGATCGGCGAGCCCGACCTCGGCCAGTGCGCGCTGGATCCGCCCGTCGGTGTCCGCCCCGGACAGCCCGAGGCCGACGTTGGGCGCCACCCGCTTCCACGGCAGCAACCGGTGCTCCTGGAAGACCACGGCGGCGGTGCCGTGCACGACGATCTCGCCGCTGGCCTCGCCGTCCAGTCCAGCGAGAATCCGCAGGAGCGTGCTCTTGCCGGAGCCGCTGCCACCGAGCAGGGCCACCACCTCGCCCCGTGCGATGGTCAGGTCGACCCCGGCCAGCACGACCGTCGGCCCGAACGCCCGGTGCACCGCGTGGGCGGTCAACACCGGCGTCGCGCCGCTCAGGTGGCCCGCAGTCCGCGACGCCATGTCAACATCCTCCTCTCCAGGATGCGCAACGCAAGGTCGGATATCAGCCCCAGCAGCGCGTAGACGAGCAGGCCGAGCACCACCACGTCGGTCTGGCTGAACTCCCGCGCCTCCATCATCAGAAAGCCGATCCCGGTCTGGGCGTTGACCTGCTCGCCGACGACCAGGCTGAGCCAGGCCGCGCCGATCGCCAGCCGTAGGCCGAGGAAGAGCGACGGCAGCGCCCCGGGCAGCACCACGTGCCGCAGTCGGGCGGCCTGCCCCAGGCCGCAGGTGCGGGCCGCCTCCACCAGCCGTTCGTCGATGTCCCGGATGCCGGCGTAGGTGTTGAAGTAGATCGGGAAGAACGCGCCCAGGGCGACCAGGCTGATCTTGAGCGATTCACCGATGCCGACCCAGATGATCAGCAACGGGACGAGGCCCAGGTGCGGCAGCATCCGGGCCATCTGCACCGGGGGGTCGACCAGGTCGTCGCCGAGCCGCAACAGCCCGGCCACGGTGCCCAGGGCCAGGGCCAGGAGACCGCCGATCAGCAGGCCCGCCCCAGCCCGGGTCAGGGAGTCCAGCAGGTGGATGCCGAGCGTTCCGTCCCGGCTCAACCGCCAACCGGTGACCAGGACGTCGCTGGGCGCGGGCAGTTTCTCCGCTGCCAGCAGCCCGGTCCGTGCGGCCAACTCCCAGCCCAGGACCAGCACCACCGGGCTCACCACCCGCCGCCAGCGCCGGGCCGGCCGCTGACGGCGGGGTACGACCGGCGCCGCCGCCGTGACCTCGTCGGGCGCCTCGACGAGCGTCGTACGACTCACTGGAACACCGCGCTGAACCGGTCGTCGACCCGCGCTCGAAGGTCGACCGGTCCCGGGATGAGCTCCAAGGCGATGAAGCTGTCGGTGATCGCCTGAAGTTCGTCGCCGATGGCCGGGCTGACCGGGGCGAGGGGCTTGGCGCTGCGGGCCAGGGCGCGGCTGGTGACGTCCTGCGGGATCTTCAGCTCCGGCGCGAGGGTGCTGGCCCGCTCCTCCGGGTGGGTGATGCCCCAGTCGGTCACCTCGCGGTAGCGCTGGAGGAACGCCCGGATCTCGTCGGACCGCTTGTCGACCGCCTGGGGTGCGGCCAGGACGTACTCGCGGTTGCTGGCCAGGCCGGTCGCGTCGGCGAGCACCTGGACACCCGGTTGCTCGGCCAGGGCGAAGTACGGGTCCCAGATCACCCAGGCGTCGATCTGGCCGCCGTCGAACGCGGGCCGCCCCTCGGCGGGCTTGAGGTACTTGACCTGGATGTCCTTCAGAGTCATGTTGTTCGCCTCCAGCAGCCGGACCAGCAGCCAGTGCACGTTGGAGCCCTTGTTCAGGGCGATCGTCCTGCCCTTCAGGTCGGCGAAGGTGCGGTAGCCACGGTCTGCCTTGACCAGCACGGCCTCACCCTGCGGGATCGGCGCCGAGGTGCCGATGATGGAGAACGGAATCTTCCCGGCCGCGGCGAAGACGGGTGGCGCCTCGCCGACCTGTCCGATGTCGATGGACCCTGCCTTGAGCGCCTCGGTGAGCGCCGGGCCACTCTCGAACAGTGACCACTGCACATCCGGTGCGGCGCCGCGCGCCTTGACCAGGCTCAGCCCGCCGAAGCGCTGGTAGCCGACGCGGAGTTTGCCCTTGCTGCCGCCCGCATCGGCGGGCCCGCCGCACGCGCTCACCGCCACCGTGGCGAGCAGCGCCACGGTGGTGAGCGCGGCCGTCAGGAGGCGGCGATGCGGGGGGCGGCTCGTCGACGGCGTGGGCATGGCGGCTCCTCGGGTCGGGCATGTGGGTTGGGGCGCATCGACGGCTGTCGGCGCCGTGGGCGGTAGCCTACTAACCCGGTAGGTTTTATGGGTAGGCTGTCGGTGGGATCGTCCCACCCCTCAGGAGGTGCCCGCTCGCCGCGTGCGCCGCCGGACCCATACCCGCCGTGCCCACACGGAAAGAGCCGAGATGACCCTCACCTTCCACTGGTTCCTGCCCACCAACGGCGACAGCCGGGACATCGTCGGCGGCGGACACGGCGTACCGACCGGTGCCGCCGGAGGCGCCCGCCCGGCCAGCGTGGCCTACCTGGGGCAGATCGCCCGCACAGCCGAGCAACTCGGCTTCGTCGGCGCCCTCACCCCGACCGGCGCCTGGTGCGAGGACGCCTGGCTCAGCACCGCGATGCTCACCGAGGTGACCGAGCGGCTCAAGTTCCTGGTCGCCTTCCGACCCGGGCTGCTCACCCCCACGCTCGCCGCCCAGATGGCCTCGACCTTCCAGCGGCTGTCCCGGGGCCGGCTGCTGCTCAACGTGGTCACCGGCGGCGAGTCGACGGAGCAGCGGGCCTACGGCGACTTCCTGGACAAGGACGCCCGGTACGCCCGGTGTGACGAGTTCCTGCACGTCGTGCGCGCGCTGTGGCGCGGCGAGACGGTCGACCACGCCGGCGCGCACGTGCACGTCGAGCAGGCACGGCTGCACCGCCTGCCCGACCCGGTCCCGCCGGTCTACTTCGGTGGCTCCTCCGCGGCCGCCCTGCCGGTGGCAGCGCGGCACAGCGACGTCTACCTCACCTGGGGCGAGCCACCGGCCCTGGTCGCCGCCAAACTGGAGCGGGTCCGGGCGCTGGCCGCCGACGTCGGGCGCGAACTGCGCTTCGGCATTCGGCTGCACGTCATCGTCCGGGACACCGCCGAGCAGGCCTGGACGCAGGCCCAACGCCTGCTCGACGGTGTCTCAGAGGCCGACATCCGGTCGGTGCAGGAGGGGCTGCGCCGCAGCGAGTCCGAGGGGCAGCGCCGGATGCTCGACCTGCACGGCGGCTCCCGCGACGGCCTGGAGGTCGCACCCAACCTGTGGGCGGGGGTCGGGCTGGTCCGCGGTGGGGCCGGCACCGCACTGGTGGGCAGCCACACCGAGGTCGCCGACCGGATCGCCGAATACCACGCACTCGGCATCGACGAGTTCATCCTCTCCGGCTATCCGCACCTGGAGGAGGCGTACTGGTTCGGTGAGGGCGTACTGCCGATCCTGCGCGACCGCGGGCTCTGGCAGCACCCCGACGGCCAGCCGGGGACCGCCGACCACGTCGACATCCCCTTCACCCGGGGGCCAGCGCCGCAGCCCGTCGTGGCCCGCTGACCGGCCGACCCGCCGCGCCGCGAGGCTCACCACCGTGCTGCGGGCTGCCATCCCGACCAGCACCGGAATCCCGCCGACCACCCACCTCAGAGGCCGGTGGCGTCCCAGACCACGACATAGACGACGAATGCCTGGTCGTCGCGGGTCCGGGTGATGGTTGCGAACCCGACGCGCCCCTCCGAGGTACGGAAGCAGAAGTCCGCCCCCGGCGTGAACGACGCCCGTGCCGACCCGGAGCCGTCGACGGCGCAGACCGGGTACGCCCGACCGGGGTTGCCGCCGGAGTACTGGTACACGTTCGGCGGGTTGGCCACCTGGATGTTGTCCGACCGCACCTGCCCCCAGTCGTGGTACAGGTCGAGCCCGTCGGTGGCCCCGTCGGTGTGCTTCGCGACAACCTGCTGATCCGGCCGGTCGACGTCGACCGCCGCGCCGCGGGGCAGCACCACGTTGCCGTCCACGAGGACGCGCGGCGCGTCCGGGTCGACCACTGCCGTACCGGGGGCGGTCGGAGTGGCTGGCGTCGGAGAGGACCCCACGGTCGGGGTTGCGGCGGTGCTCGGCGGCGAGGCTCCGCCCACTGTCGACGGTGTCGGCGTCGTGGTGCCACCGGCGACGGGTGGCGGCGACGACTGGCGGCCGACCTGTGTCGCCACAACACCGCCGAGCAGCACACAGCCGAGTGCGAGCAGGGCGACCGCCAGCCTGGTTCGCTGGTACCAGAACCAGAACCCGCCGAGCAGCAGCACGGCGGTGAGGGCGAGGACGATCAGCAGTACGTCCCGGCGCAGCACGCCCTCCACCGTCGTGACCACACCGAGGACGTTGGCGGCCACCCCGACCACGGTGAGCGTCCGCAGCCGCCGCTCGCCGTCGCCGTTCGCCGCAGGCGCTGACTCCTGCATCGGGTGCCTCCCCGGTTGCCGGTGCCCGATCGCGCCGAGGCCCGACCGGGGACGACGGAAAGCCCGCCCAGATCATGCTCCCACCGCCTCGCACGCCGTCGGGGGTCAGGACACACGGTGGACTGTTGCCTCGGCCGGTGGCGATCCTCTACGGTCTGCTCAGCGGTGGGCGGTGCGGTCCGCATCCGACCCGACACCGCCGGTTGCCCGTCGTGCGGGCCGGGATGGTGGAGTCCCGGGTCGACCCGTCGGCGGTGACCCGGCGGTCGTGTGACTCCCAGCTCGTCCCCGGGCGCTGATGCCCGGCGCGGCTCCGTGCGGAGCCGACGGCGAGCCGGGCACGCCGACCCCACCGGGAGAGCCCCGTGTTCCTCAGCCCGCACGAGCAGGACCGCCTGCTCATCCACGTCGCGGCCGATGTCGCCCGCGCCCGCCGCGAACGCGGCCTGCGCCTCAACTACCCCGAAGCCGTGGCGGTGCTCACCGCGTTCCTCCTCGAAGGGGCCCGCGACGGCCGGTCGGTGGTCGACCTGATGTCCGCCGGTCGAACGGTGCTCGGCCGTGACGACGTCCAGGACGGTATCCCCGAGCTGCTGAGGGAGGTGCAGGTGGAGGCAACGTTCCCGGACGGCACCAAGCTGGTGACGGTGCACCACCCGATCCCGTGATCCCCGGGGAGATCCTGCCGGCGGCCGACCCGGTGCAGATCAACGTGGGCCGCCCGGTGACCACCCTGCTTGTGGTCAACACCGCCGATCGCCCGGTGCAGGTCGGCTCGCACTACCACTTCGCCGAAGCCAACCCGGCGCTGTCCTTCGACCGGGGCGCGGCCTGGGGGCAGCGGCTCGCCGTTCCGGCAGGCACCTCGGTCCGGTTCGAGCCGGGTATCAACCGCAGCGTCGACCTCGTACCGCTCGGCGGGGCACGGATCGTGCCGGGCCTGCGCGGAGAGTGCGCGGGACCGTTGGACCCGCCGCCGCACGCGGCGATTGCCGACGGGTCGCCGCGGTGACCGCCGTGCGGCGGGACCGCTACATCGACCTGTACGGGCCGACGACCGGTGACCGGATCCGGCTCGCCGACACCAACCTGCTGATCGAGGTGGAGACCGACCACTGCGTGGGCGGCGACGAGGCCGTCTTCGGCGGCGGGAAGGTGATCCGCGAGTCGATGGGGCAGTCCCGTGTCACCCGGGCCGAGGGTGCGCTGGACACCGTCATCACCGGCGCGGTGGTGCTCGACCACTGGGGAGTGGTCAAGGCCGACGTGGGGCTGCGCGACGGGCGGATCGCGGCCCTGGGTCGGGCCGGCAACCCGGACACCATGCCCGGCGTCCATCCGGACCTGGTCATCGGCCCGTCGACCGAGGTGATCGCCGGCAACGGGCGGATCCTCACCGCCGGCGCGGTCGACACCCACGTGCACTTCATCTGCCCGCAGATCGTCACCGAGGCGCTGGCCAGTGGCATCACCACGATGGTCGGAGGCGGCACCGGGCCGGCCGAGGGGACCCGGGCGACCACGGTCACCCCGAACGCCTGGCACCTGGCCCGGATGCACGAGGCCCTGGACACTCTGCCAGTCAACGTGCTGCTGCTCGGCAAGGGCAACACCGTCTCCAGCGAGGCGCTCTGGGAGCAGTTGCGGGCCGGCGCGGGCGGGTTCAAGCTGCACGAGGACTGGGGCACCACACCTGCGGCGATAGACGCCTGCCTGCGGGTGGCGGACGCGTCCGGCGTCCAGGTGTCGATCCACACCGACACGCTCAACGAGGCCGGCTTCGTGGCCGACACCCTGCGGGCGATCGGCGGGCGGGCCATCCACTCGTACCACACCGAGGGAGCCGGTGGCGGGCACGCACCGGACATCATCACGGTGGCCAGTGAACCGAACGTGCTGCCGTCGTCGACCAACCCGACCCGGCCGTACACCGCCAACACCCTCGCCGAGCATCTGGACATGTTGATGGTCTGCCATCACCTCAACCCGTCCGTGCCGGAGGATCTGGCCTTCGCCGAGAGCCGGATCCGACCATCCACGATGGCCGCCGAGGACCTGCTGCACGACCTCGGGGCGATCTCCATCATCGGCTCCGACGCGCAGGCGATGGGCCGTGTCGGCGAGGTGATCATGCGAACCTGGCAGAGCGCGCACGTCATGAAGGACCGGGTCGGCGCACTGCCGGGTGACGGCGCCGCCGACAATCACCGGGCCCGACGGTACGTGGCCAAATACACCATCTGTGCGGCCATGGCCAACGGGTTGGAGCACGAGGTCGGCTCGGTCGAGCCGGGCAAGCTCGCCGACCTGGTGCTCTGGGACCCGGCGTTCTTCGGCGTACGGCCGCACCTGGTGCTCAAGGGCGGCATGATCGCGTACGCCCAGATGGGTGACGCCAACGCCTCGATCCCGACACCGCAACCGGTGCTGCCCCGGCCGATGTTCGGCGCGTACGGCACTGCGGCGGCCGCGACCAGCCTGGCCTTCGTGGCGCCGGCGGCCCTGGAGGCAGGGCTCCGCCTGGACGTGCGACGCCGGGTGGTGCCGGTCAACGACGTGCGGTCACGGGGTAAGGCCGACCTGCCGGAGAACAACGCGATGCCGCGAATCGAGGTGGACCCGGACACCTTCACCGTACGGATCGACGGTGTGGTGGTGGAGCCGGACCCGGTGACCCGCCTGCCGATGGCCCAGCGCTACTTCCTGTTCTGATGGCGACGCCGAGCCTGCTGTTGCTGCTGGCAGACGGACGCTTCCCGGCCGGGGCGCACGCGCACTCCGGCGGTCTGGAGGCGGCCGTCGCGGCGGGCCGGGTCACCGACCTGGTCTCGTTGGAGGCGTTCCTGGCCGGACGCCTGGCCACCGCCGGTCTCGTCGGTGCGGCGTTCGCGGCAGCCGCACACCGGGTCGCGGTCGACGGAGCTGTCGACGCAGCAGAATCCGCCGACGCCGTCGGGTCGACCGCACGGACGGGCATGCTGGCCCGGTCCGCCGTGCGGTCGTGCACGTTGGCCCAGCTCGACGTGGAGCTGGACGCACGTACCGCGTCGCCGACGTTGCGGACGATCTCCCGCCGACAGGGTCGTGCGCTGCTGCGCGCCGGCCGGGCCATCTGGCCGGATGCGCCGTTCGGCGACCTGCCCGCGACGTCCGACGGCGTGCACCAACCGCTGGTGCTCGGGCAGCTCTGTGCCGCAGCGGGGTTGTCCCGTGTCGAGACCGCCACGGTCGCCGCGTACGGGACGGTGACCGGGGCGGCCAGCGCCGGCGTGCGCCTGCTCGGTCTCGACCCGTACCAGGTCCAGGCCTTGCTGGTCGGTCTCGCCGAGGCCTGCGACGGCACGGCGGCCGACGCGGCGCAGGCAGCCGACGATCCACCGGAGCGGCTACCCGCCGCGGCCGCTCCGCTCGCCGACATCCATGCCGAAATCCATGCCACCTGGGAGGTGCGTCTCTTTGCGTCCTGACACTGCTGTGCCGAACGCGGTGCCCACTGTCGAGCCGATCCCGTCGCTGGCGGCCGCCCCACCGCACGACGAGACCGTTCCCCACACCCACCCCGAACCAGGGGTGGACCCACACCCTCCGCTGGCGCGTGCGGGTCGTGCACTGCGGGTCGGCATCGGCGGCCCGGTCGGGTCCGGCAAGACGGCCCTGGTGGCCGCGCTCTGCCGTGCCTTCGCCGACGAGCTACGGCTCGGCGTGGTGACCAACGACATCTACACGACCGAGGACGCCGACTTTCTCCGGCGGGCCGGAGTGCTGGACCCGGCCCGGATCCGCGCGGTGGAGACCGGTTGTTGCCCGCACACCGCGATCCGCGACGACATCGGCGCCAACCTGGATGCCGTGGACGAGTTGGCCGAGACGGTCGGCCCGTTGGACCTGGTGCTGGTGGAGAGCGGCGGGGACAACCTGACCGCGACGTTCAGCCGAGGTCTGGTCGACCGGCAGATCTTCGTGGTCGACGTGGCGGGAGGGGACAAGGTGCCCCGCAAGGGCGGGCCCGGGGTCACCGCCGCCGACCTCCTCGTGATCAACAAGACCGACCTGGCACCGCTGGTGGGCGCTGACCTCGCCGTGATGGAGCGTGACGCGCGGGCCCGGCGCGGCGACCTGCCGACCCTCTTCCTGTCCATCGTGGGTGACCCCATGGCGGGCCGGGTCGCCGACTGGATCCGGCACGAGTTGGCTCACCACGCCACCCTGCATCCGGTCGCCGTACCGGTCGGTCCGGCCTGATGCGAGCGCTCGCCCGGCTGGTTGCCCGGGCCGACGGCCGGGGCGGCACGGTCCTGGTCGAGCTGCACAGCGAAACGCCGCTACTGCTGCGGCAGACCCCGACCGACGACGGTGTGGCCACGGTGCACCTCGTCGGCGGGGCGGCCGGCCCGATCGCCGGCGACGATCTGCGGCTGGAGATCGAGGTGGGGCCGGACGCGGCGGTCCGGGTGCACACCGTCGCCGCGTCGATCGCCCTACCGGGCCGGCCCGGTGCCGTGTCCCGGATGGCGGTACGGGCGGAGGTCCAGGCCGGTGCCACGCTGCACTGGCTACCCGAACAACTGGTCGCGGCGGCCGGCTGCGCGCACCTGGCCGAATCCCGGATCGGCCTGGCCGCCGGGGCCAGCCTCCGTTGGCGCGACGAGCTGATCTGCGGCCGGTACGGCGAGGCACCCGGCGGCGCGGTCGTGCACACCCAGGTCGACTACGCGGGCCGGCCGTTGCTGCGGCAGTCCCTGGCCGTGGGACCGCAGGCACCCGGCTGGGCGGGGCCGGCCGTGCTCGATGGCGCACCGGCCACCGGCTCGCTGCTGGTGGTGGACCCGTCGCGGCCGGCCGAACCGGCGTACGTCCGGTCCGACGTGACCGCCGCCCGACTGCCGCTGGCCGGAGGCCCGGCGACACTGTGGACCGCCACCGCCCCGGACGCACACACCCTGCGTGCCCATCTCACGGGCTAGGAGTTACCGCGCCGGCCGCCGACGCGGTCTGGGCTGGCTACGCGGTCGTGGCGGGCGGTGCGGTCGTGGCTGGCTGCGTGCTGCGGGCTGGCTGCGCGGTCGTTGGCAGGCCGCGCGGTGTGTTGGTCGCATGCGCGCACTGTTCCTGGTGTTGCTGGTCCCATGCGCCGAGACTGGTCGATCGCCTGTTCTAGGCGCCCGGCACGATCGCCCCACGACGGCGGTGCTGCTTGATAGCGATATACCTCTGAGGCATGAATATGACTCACAGGTATATCGCTCTCAGGTGACCTGCCGGTCAGGCCGGCCTGCTGTGACAACTCATCCAGAAGCCGGTCCGCCGACGCGCCCCCGGCCACCAGCGCACCCCTCGGCTGCTGGGGCGGGGTCGGCGAGTGGGGCTCAGCGAGCGCGGGGTCAGCGAGCGCGGGGTCAGTGCGTGCGGGTCAGTAGGCGCGGGTTGGCGACTGCGCTGGCGTCGGCAGGGTCGCGGCGGCGAGATGGGATGAGGGGGTCGCACGGCGGGCCGGGTCGAGGCGGTCGATCAGGTCGTCGAGCGCGCTGACCAAACTGGCGGCCGACGGCACGTCCAGCTCGACGGTCGGCGAAATGCCCAGCTCTGCCAGGCTGGCTCGGACCCGCTCGTCGAGGCGGGCGTGCTCGCGCCGACCCCGGGCGGTGAGATAGGCGCGGATCCGCCGACGGTCCATCGGGTCGATTCGACGGAAGACGAGGTTGCGGTCGACCAACTGGTCGACCAACTTGGTGAGGGTGCCCGGAGGCAGTGAGGCCTCGGCGGACACCTCGCTCATCGGGTGCCCCTGGCCGTCGGCGAGCAGGCAGAGCACCCGCCACGCCTCGATGGTCAGCGCGTCGCCGGCCAGGACGGCGCCCAGCCGGCGGGAGAGCAGCCGTTCGGCGCGGGTGAGCGAGCGCAGCAGGTCGGCTGGCGCCCCGGGCACGTCTGACATGAAACCCCCTGGGCCGGTGGCCCTGTCATGGTAGCGAGTCGTCCCGGTCCGTGGTGAGCTCTGGCCTTCCGTCCTGGGCCGGGCAATCATGTGCACATGTCCGCGCCGGCACCGCCGTGGCTGACCGTCGACCGTGCCGTGGTCAGCATCGCGTTGGTCTACCCGATGCGCGGGCCGGCCGGCATGTTCGGCCCCACCTGCGAGCTGTGCGCGCAACTCGCAGTCGAGGAGATCAACCGGTGCGGCGGCGTGCTGGGTCGAGAGGTGCGGCTGGTGCCGGTCGACGGCGGAGCACCGCCGGCCGAGGTGGCCGCCGAGGTCGAGGCGCTGGTCTCGGTGGGGGCGGTGCAGGGGGTGACGGGGTGGCACATCTCCTCGGTGCGCCAGGCGCTGGCACCTCGGGTCGCGCACCGGGTTCCGTACGTCTACACCGCGCTGTACGAGGGTGGTGAGCGTACCGAAGGGGTCTTCCTGACCAGCGAGACGCCGGATGCCCAACTGTGGCCGGCGATGCGGCTGCTCGCCCGCGAGCAGGGGGTGCGTCGGTGGTTCGTGGTCGGTAACGACTACGTGTGGCCGCGGCGAACGGCGGGAGCGGCCCAGCGGTACGCGCTGCGCGGCGGCGGGCAGGTGGTGGGTCAGCATTTCCTGCCGTTGGACGCGCACGACTTCGGCGAGGTGTTGCGTCGCATCGAGCACAGCGACGCGGACGCGGTGTTGATGCTGCTGGTCGGTGCGGACGCGGTGCGGTTCAACCGAGCGTTCGCCCGAACCGGCCTGGACCAGCGCTGTCTTCGGCTGAGCACGCTGATGGACGAGAACATGTTGCTGGCCAGCGGTGCCGGCGCGACGCGACGGCTGTACAGCACCGCGGGCTTCTTCGCCGGGCTGGTGACACAGGAGAACCTCGACTTCCACGGCGAGTTCGCCAGTCGTTTCGGGGTCGAGGCACCACCGCTGGGCAGCCTGGGGGAGTCCTGCTACGAGGGTGTGATGCTGCTGGCCGCGCTGATCGGTCAGGCCCGCACCCTCGACGTGCGGGCCATCGAGACGGCCGCCGACTCCGTGGCGTACCACGGGCCGCGCGGGCGGCTGCGGCTGCGCGGGCGGCACGTGCGACAGCGCATCTACCTGGCCGAGGCCGATGGGCTCGACTTCACCGTGCTCGCTCAACTCTGACTCGGGTGCCGACAGCCGTCCCAGCGGCCGACCAGACCCTTGACAGCTCCACCCGATCCGACCCTAAGATGCTTCCTGTGTGAAGGATCTGGCCTCTGAGGTCACCCGTCCCCATTGTGCGCCCACCGTCGGCGGAATCGCCCGCCGACCATTGTGGTGACATTTTTATCGAGTCTCTCCGCGCGGCCGGCACCGTTCCTCAACGGGTGCCGGCCGATTTTCGTTGACGTCTCACCAGCAGCGCGGAAACAGTCAATTAAGGACTGGGAAACACCCGCGCAATGATGCCGGTCGACGCTTTGCCTGCCCATATTCGAACCGGTGCCCGCAGGCGGCGTCCACCCGCCGACCTCGGCGTCGCCCACGTCAGCTCCACCGGACCGCACCCTCCGTCCAATCGCCACTCGACGTGCACCGCAGGGGAGACTTGATGTCACTATTCCGGGGCCGCCGCATCCTGACGGGTGCCATGACCCTGGTCGCCGCGGCCGCGATGACCGCGTGCGGCAGCAAGACCACCGACGATCCGAGCGCGACCGGCGTCACGGCCGACGTCACCGGCGACACCGTCAAGGTGGGCCTGCTCAACTCGCTCTCCGGGACCATGGCGATCAGCGAGGTCACCGTCCGCGACTCCATCATGCTCGCCGTCGACGAGATCAACGCGGCCGGCGGAGTCCTCGGCAAGAAGATCCAGCCGATCGGTGAGGACGGCGCCTCGGACTGGCCCACCTTCGCCGAGAAGGCGGAGAAGCTCATCTCCGAGGACCGGGTCGCCGCCGTCTTCGGCTGCTGGACGTCCGCCAGTCGCAAGGCGGTCAAGCCGGTGTTCGAGAAGAACAAGGCGTTGCTGTTCTACCCGGTGCAGTACGAAGGGCTGGAACAATCGCCCTACATCTTCTACACCGGTGCGACGACCAACCAGCAGATCGTTCCCGGGCTCGACTACCTCAAGGCACAGGGTGCGAAGTCGGTCTATCTGGTCGGCAGCGACTACGTCTTTCCCCGCACCGCGAACAAAATCATCAAGGCGTACGCCGCCGCGAACGGGATGACGGTGCTCGGCGAGGATTACGCGCCGCTCGGATCCACCGAGTTCGGCACCATCGTCAACAAGGTCAAATCGTCGGGCGCCGACGCCGTGTTCAACACCCTCAACGGTGACAGCAATGTGGCCTTCTTCAAAGAATACAAGTCGGCTGGCCTGACCGCGACCGCGATGCCGGTGGTGTCGGTGTCGATCGCCGAGGAGGAGGTGAAGGGCATCGGCACCCAGTACCTGGAGGGTCAGCTGACCGCCTGGAACTACTACCAGACCACCCCCGGGGCGGCGAACTCGAAGTTCGTGGCCGCGTACAAGGCGAAGTACGGCGCGGACAAGCCGACAAGTGACCCGATGGAGGCCGCGTACGTCGCGGTGCACCTGTGGAAGGCGATGGTCGAGAAGGCCGGCGCGTTCGACGTGGAGAAGGTCCGTTCCGCCTCGGGTGGGATCACGTTCGACGCCCCCGAGGGCACGGTCACCGTCGACGGTACGACGCAGCACATCGCCAAGACCGCCCGGATCGGCAAGGTCGGCGCGGACGGCCTGATCACCGAGGTGTGGAACTCCGGCAAGCCGGTCTCGCCGGACCCGTACCTCAAGACCTACCCCTGGGCGAGTGGCCTGAGCTGACGACGCCGGCCCGGGCGGGGCGCGTTGCCGCGCGGTCCGCCCGGGCCACCCGACCAGCAGTACGGAGTACCCACCGTGACAGTCCTCTTCGGTCAACTCTTCACCGGCATCAGCATCGGCGCGGTGCTGCTGCTCATCGCTCTCGGCCTCGCGCTGACCTTCGGCCAGATGAACGTGATCAACATGGCGCACGGTGAGTTCATCATGGCCGGCGCGTACACCACCTATGTCCTGCAGCAGAGCATCACCGGGGCCGGCTGGTCGCTGGTGGTCGCGTTGCCGGTGGCGTTCGTGGTCGCCGGCACGATGGGCGTCCTGCTGGAAATCCTGCTCATCCGCCGGCTCTACGCCCGGCCGCTGGACACCCTGCTGGTCACCTGGGGAGTGTCGCTGATGCTGCAGCAACTGGCCCGCGACGTCTTCGGCAGCCCGAACGTGCAGACCCGTGCCCCCGAACTGCTGACCGGTAACGTGGCGTTGCCCGGCGGGCTGACCATCGCGAACAACCGGCTGTTCATCCTGGCCCTGGCGCTGGCCGCTGTCGCCGCGCTCACCCTGGCGCTGCGGCTCACCCCACTCGGGCGTCGCATCCGGGCCGTGGTGCAGAACCGCGACCTCGCCGCGGTGTCCGGCGTCCCCACCGCCCGGGTCGACCGGACGACCTTCTTCCTCGGTTCCGGCCTGGCCGGGCTCGCCGGGGTGGCGCTCACCCTGCTCGGTCCGATCGGCCCGACCATGGGCACCAACCTGATCATCGATGCCTTCCTGGTCGTCGTGGTCGGTGGGATCGGCCAGCTCAAGGGCAGCGTCATCGTCGCCTTCGCCCTCGGTGTGCTGCAGGCCACCGGGGAGTACCTGACCACCCTCAGCGTCGCCAAGGTGATCGTGTTCGTGGCGATCGTCGCGTTCCTCCAGTGGCGGCCACAGGGCCTGTTCACCCTGCGGACCAGGAGCCTCGCATGACCGCCGTCACCCCCGCGCCCCCCAGCATCGCCGATGATCCGGCGCCCACCGGCGTCGTACCCCCGGCCCGGCCCGGTGGTCGTTTCCGGCTGCGCACGGCGGCCGGCTTCGCGTTCGGCGCGGCGCTGCTGTTCGCCGTGGCGCCCCTGGTGTTGTCGGACTTCCGGCTGTCGCTGCTCGCCAAGTACCTCTGCGTCGCCATGGTCGCGGTCGGCATCGGGATCGCCTGGGGTCGGGGCGGGATGCTCACCCTCGGCCAGGGCGTCTTCTTCGGCCTCGGCGGCTACGCGATGGCCATGCACCTCAAGCTCGCCGACGCGGGCCCGGGTGGGATGCCCGACTTCATGCTGCTGTACGGGCAGCTCGACGAACTGCCCCTGTGGTGGAGACCGTTCGCCAGTCCGTGGTTCGCGCTGCCCGCGACGGTGCTGCTGCCGATGGTTGTCGCCTTCGGGCTCGGCTCGCTGGTCTTCCGCCGCCGGGTCCGAGGCGCGTACTTCGCCATCCTCAGTCAGGCGCTCGCCGCCGCGATGGTGATCCTGCTGATCGGGCAGCAGGGCACGACGGGCGGCACCAACGGGCTCACCGACATCAAGGGTTTCTTCGGCTACGACCTGGACGACCCGGTCAACCAGCGAATGGTCTACTTCATCATCGCCGGGACGCTGCTGGCGTTGCTCGCGCTGACCCGCCAACTCATCCACAGCCGCTACGGCGAGCTGCTGGTGGCGGTCCGCGACGGTGAGGAGCGGGTCCGCTTCCTCGGCTACGACCCGGCGTCGGTCAAGCTCGTCGCGTACGTCGTCGCCGCCGGGATGGCCGGCCTGGCCGGGGCGCTGTTCGTGCCCGCGGTGGGCATCATCTCGCCCGCGCTGATCGGCATCGTCCCGTCGATCGAGTTCGTCATCGGGGTCGCGGTGGGTGGACGGGCGACCCTGCTCGGTCCGGTGCTCGGCGCGGTGGCGGTGGCCTGGGCGCGTACCACTCTGTCGGAGCGTTTCCCCGGCACCTGGACGTACCTGCAGGGTCTGCTCTTCGTGGTGGTGGTGGCGTTCCTCCCCGGCGGCCTGGCGTCGCTGTGGGCGCTGGCGCGCCGCCGTGCCGGCGACGCGGAGTCGCGCCGGCGTGGGTGGTTGCCACTGGGTCGACGGCGTGTCGAGCGGACGGAGGTGCCGGCAGCATGAGCGGAGACCGGCTGGACGGTCTGTCCGTCCGCGACGTGCGGGTCAGCTTCGACGGTTTCACGGCGGTCGACGGCGTCTCGTTGGAGGTGCCCGCAGGCGACATCCGGTTCCTGATCGGGCCGAACGGTGCCGGCAAGACCACCCTGGTCGACGCGATCACCGGGCTGGTCCGGGCCACCGGTTCGGTCCGGTTCGGTGACCACGAGTTGCTCGGCCGGCCGGTGCACCGGATCAGCCGGCTGGGTATCGGGCGGACCTTCCAGACCTCGGCGGTGTTCGAAGAACTGTCCGTGCTGCAGAACCTCGACATCGCGGCGGGTGCTCGGCGCAGCCTGGCGACTCTGGCCCGCCGTCGACGGGAGGTTCCCGACGAGGTGGCCGCCGCGCTGGAGACCATCGGGCTGGCCGAGCGGGCCGGGCACCCCGCCGGGACGCTCGCGCACGGCCAGAAGCAGTGGCTGGAGATCGGCATGCTGTTGGTGCAGGACGCCCGCCTGCTGCTGCTCGACGAACCGGTCGCCGGGATGAGTCACGAGGAACGCGACGCCACCGGCGCCCTGCTGGAGACGGTGAGCCAGGACCGCACGGTCGTGGTGATCGAGCACGACATGGACTTCCTGCGCCGATTCGCGCGCAGCGTGACCGTGCTGCACGCCGGTCGGGTGCTCAGCGAGGGCACGGTGGCGCAGGTCCAGGCCGACCCGCGCGTGCAGGAGGTCTACCTTGGCCACCCGGTCGACGCCGGGTCGGCCCCCACCGGTCGGGAGGCATGATGCTGACGCTGCGCGGGGTGCACGCCGGGTACGGGCGTAGTCGGGTGCTGCACGGTGTCGACCTCGACGTCCCGCCCGACGGGGTGGCCGCGGTACTCGGGCACAACGGCGCCGGCAAGAGCACCCTGCTGCGGGTCGCGGCCGGCCTGCTGCGCCCGAGCGCCGGCATCGTCGAGCTGGACGGCGAGGACGTCACCCGCCTCGGGCCGCACGATCGGGTGGCGCGGGGGATGGCGTACGTCCCGCAGGGCCAGCAGTGCTTCCCGCACCTGACCGCGGCGGAGAATCTGCGGCTGGTCGCCGACGGCCGGCGCGACGGTGCGGTGGCCACCGCGGAGGTGCTGGATCTCTTTCCGGCACTGCGCCCGCTGCTGCGGCGCCGGGCCGGGTTGCTCTCCGGCGGTCAGCGCCAGCAACTGGCCATCGCCCGGGCGCTGATCACCCGGCCGCGGCTGCTGATGCTCGACGAACCGACCGAGGGCATCCAACCGTCGGTGGTCGCGGAGATCCAGGAGCGGATCATCGAGCTGACCCGACAGTCCGGGTTCAGCGTGCTCCTCGTCGAGCAGCACCTCGGTTTCGCGCTGCGGGTGGCGGACCGCTATCACGTACTGGAATCCGGCCGGGTCACCTCGCACGGCGACGGGGGCGTCACGGCGGAACGGGAGGTCCGCGCGGCCCTGGCGGTGTGAGGCGGCCGAGGTGGTCAGGTCTTCGGTGCGGGCCCGGTCGAGTCGCGGACGACCAGCAGGTGCCCCGTGGGTCGGCGGCGGGGGCGTGTCGCGCGTGGTTTGAGCGCGAGGGTGAGCGCCGTGCGGCCCATCTCGGTCATCGGCAGGCGGATGGTGGTGAGGCTGGGCGCGAGGTCGGCCGCCACGGAGACGTCGTCGAAGCCGACGACGGACATCCGCGCGGGCACCGGCACACCGCGGGACCGCAGCGTCGACAGCACACCCATGGCCATCGCGTCGTTGAGCGCGATGATCGCTGTCGTGTCCGGATGCTCGTTGAGGATCTGCTCGGTGGCCGCACGCCCGCCGCCGCGCGTGAAGTCGCTGTGCACGACGACGAGGTCGGCGGGGGACCGACCCCGTTGCCGCAGGGCCGACGACACACCGGCCAGCCGATCGGCGACGGTGGTGAGACCGGCGCTGCCCGCGGCGACCGCGATCCGCCGGTGACCGAGGTCCATCAGGTGCTGGGCGAGTGCGACACCGCCGGCCTCGTTGTCCGGCAGGACGGCGTCGATGCCGAGCGCGTGCCGTCCGATGGCCGCGGCGCGTCCGCCGTGGTCCTGGAACGCGGCCAGTTCGGCGCGGGCCGCAGCCTCCACCCGTGGGTCGTCGTAGCCGGAGCCGCTGATCAGTACGATGCCGACCCGCTGGGCGATCAGGTGGCGCAGCTGTTGCAACTCGTAGTCGGGGTCGCGTCCGGACTGGCAGATCTGCACCAGCAGCCCCTGTTCGGCGGCGAGCTGGATGACTCCGGCGGCGATCTCGGAGAAGTACGGGTCGTCGACCTGGTGGACGATCAGGCCCACGGTGGAGCTGGCCCCGCTGGCCAGGGTGCGGGCGTACGGGTTGGCGACGTATCCCAGCTCGTGCGCGATCTGCCGGATCCGGTCGGCCACCTCGGCGCTGACCCCCTCGCGGCCGGCGAGGGCCCGGGATGCGGTCGCCAGCGAGACGGCGGCATGTTCGGCCACGTCCACGAGGCGCGGCCGCTGGTTGGCCCTGGGCATCCGCAACCCCCAAAGACATCTACGCCACCCGATCTATTGCCAGTGGCGTTCATCGAAGCCTAGGGTACGTAAGCGCTTACGTAAGCGCTTACGTGACCGGCACCGGCCTGCCGTGAAGTGAGGTGAACGCCCATGTCCAACGGCGGGGCCGCGATGCGGGTGCCGGACCACGCGTACCGGGGCAGCCGCAACGCGGTGCGGACGCGGCAGGTCGACCCGGCGGTGGCCGGCAACGACGACTGGAAGGCCGGCACCTGGTCGGCCAGCGGTGTGCGGACGCTGCGCGCCTTCAGTGCCACCGGTGGCACCACCGTGATGGGCTGGTTCAAGCTGAACATGGACAGCCCGCTGCCCAACTCCACCACCTCCGACCCGGACGACCGGTACAACGCGATCGGGCTGGCCGGAGTGCTGACCGGCGACTCCGACGGCCACGGCGTCCGCGCCCTGCTGGAGCTGATCGACGTCGACGGGGAGTTGCGTCTCGTCGCGCTCGGCCGACGCCTCGACGGCGGCAACTCCCAGACCTTCGCCGCGAACCAGGACTGGCGGGAGTTGCTGCCGGTGGGGGAGTGGGTGCATCTCGCCGCCACCTTCGACTTCGGCACCGGGGCACTCGCCCTCTACCGTGACGGCGAACCGGTGGACGGCTTCTACACCCGCACCGACGACCCGTGGCTGGTGTCCGGGCCCGGCCCGCACGTGACCACGGCCTCCGACCCTCGGGGCATCAAGATCGGTGGAAGCTTTCCCCAGGACACGCTGGAGCGCAACCCGTGTGACTGCCGCATGGACGGCCTGATGTTCCTCGACAGTGTGGTCTCCGCGCACGACGTCCGGAGGCAGTACCGCCACCTGGCCCGCTGACCACCCTCGGCACCGTCCCACCGAGAAGGAGACACGCGTGCTCATCCTCCACCGCCGCGCCGGCGGAGTCCGCCGATCCGCGCTGACCGCCGGCCTCGCCGCCCTCGCGCTGGTCCTGTCCACCCTGGTCGCCAGCCCCGCCCGGGCCGCCGACGCGGTCTACGACCCGATCCCCGAGATGCCGATCCAGTCCCGGCTCGGGCTGGTGCTCAGCGAGTACACCAGTCTCCCGCAGTCACGACCCACCCCGGCCCCGACCGACCCGCGGCTCATGCGTACCGCGCGGATCAACACCATCATGGAGTTGCCCGACGGCTCCGGCCGACGCGCGGTGCCCGACCTGAACGGCAACCTCTACCTGGTCGAGGACGGCGTACCGCACGTCTACCTCGACGTGGCGGCGACGTTCGCGCCGCGGTTCTTCTCCGGTCGTGGTCTCGGCCAGGGCTTCGGGTATGTCGCCTTCCACCCGGAGTTCGGTGCCAACGGCCGGTTCTACACCATCCACACCGAGCTGGCCTCGGCGGCGACGAGCACGCCGCCGGACCACACCCAGCCGAACGCGATCTACCACGGTGTCATCACCGAGTGGACGGCGACCGACCCGGCCGCCGCCACGTTCGCCGGTACCCGCCGCGAGGTGCTGCGCATCGGCTTCGGCGGTCAGGTGCACGGCATCCAGGAGATCAACTTCAACCCGACGGCCAAGCGCCACGACGCCGACTACGGCCTGCTGTACCTCGCGGTCGGCGACGGCGGTCAGGGCGCCCGCAACACCGACCCGCAGAATCTGGGCCTGCCGCACGGCAAACTGCTGCGGATCGACCCCCGGGGTACCAACTCGGCCAACGGGCGGTACGGCATCCCACCCCGCAACCCGTTCGTCGGCCAGACCGGCGCGCTCGGCGAGATCTACGCCGTGGGCTTCCGGGACCCGCACCGGTTCAGCTGGGACCGGGCGACCGGCCGGATGTACCTGGGGCACATCGGTGAGCACGCCGTCGAGGCGATCTACGAGGTCCGCGCCGGCGACAACTTCGGCTGGAGCGAGCGCGAGGGATCCTTCGTCTTCGACAGGGCGGCCACGAACCCGTGCGACCGGTTGTTCCCGCTGCCCGCCGACGACGACCGGTACGGCTACACGTACCCGGTCGCCGCGTACGACCATGACCCGGCCGCGGGCTGGAACTGCACCGACGACGTCGGTGTCGCGGTGGCCGGCGGGTTCGTCTACCGGGGGCGGGCGCTGCCCGCGCTGCGCGGCAAGTACGTCTTCGGTGACCTGGTCGACGGCCGGGTGCTCTACACCGAGGCGAACGAGATGCGCCGCGGCCGTGGCCTGGCCCCGATCCACCAGCTCGCGCTCTTCGACGCGGCGGGCGGCCCGGTCCGGATGCGGGACCTCTCCGGGCCCGGTGCGCCGGGCGACCCCAACCGGGTGGATCTGCGCTTCGGCACGGACGCCGCCGGTGAGCTCTATCTAGTCGCGAAGGCCAATGGGAAGATCTGGAAGGTGACCGGGACCAGGGAGTTCGCCAGCGGCGATGTCGGGCACACGACCCTGCGCCGTACCGCCGGGGCCGCCAACTGGACGCCGGTGACGCCGGCCAAGTGGCAGTTCACCCGCGACCAGGTCATCCTCGCCGAGGCCGGGGAGAGCCGGCCGGGCCCGCGCCGGCCCTTCGAGTACGCCACACTGACCGCCGGCCCGACGTGGTCGTCGGTGCAGGTCGACGCTCAGGTACGCCTCGACACCCCGGTAGAGGTCACCAACCGTGATGTGATCATCGTGTTCGGCTGGCGTTCGGACACCGAGTTCTACTACGCCCACCTCTCCACCGACAACACGATCTATCCGCACAACGGCATCTTCAAGGTCGACAACGCCGACCGGGAGCGGATCGACCACCAGTGGAACGGCCGGTCCCGCGGCGCCAACCCGGCCATCACCGATGCCCGGTGGCACGACGTCCGGGTGGTGCACCTGCCGGCGACCGGTGAGATCGCGGTCTACGTCGACGGACACAAGGACCCGCTGTTGACCGCGAAGGACACCACGTTCGGCTCGGGGCGGGTGGGCTTCGGCTCGTTCGACAACGTCGGCCGGGTACGGAACCTGACCGTCACCGGCACGCCGGCCTGAGCCGTGTCGCGGTGGAGGCCAGCCCTCCGCTGCGGCTGGCCCGCCATGCCGATGTGCTGTTGAGCGATATGCCTCAGAGGTATGAATATGACTC
>NZ_PYBV01000132.1 GCF_003205615.1 Micromonospora arborensis
GGCCTGGAGTAGCTGACCGGCGGCGGCGCGGAGATCCTCGGCCGCGAGGTGCGGCCCCCCCTCCTCCGCCACCGCCGCCACTCGGAGGACTGAGCCCGCATCCATGCCCTCGACCCCCGCCAGGGCCAGAAGAGCGCAGGGACCACGCTGTGCGGCCGCCTCGAGGAGTCGCTGGACCGGGTCGCACACGTGCTCCGGCTGCGGTAGCTGCAGGGCGAGACCCGTGGGTGCGCGGCTCTCAATCCGCCGC
>NZ_PYBV01000133.1 GCF_003205615.1 Micromonospora arborensis
GGGCAGTTGCGCACCCTGAGCTGTTCCTGAGTGAAGCCAAAGGCCATGCGAAACCTTACACTGCGCCGGTTACTGCGACAGCACCGGTTGCCGCCAGCGGTCCGAAACGCGTAGTTGCGGTGACTGCTTGCCCGACTGGCGTAGCACACACCTTTATGGCGGCTGAAGCCATTGAAACCGAAGCGAAAAAACGTGGCTGGTGGGGGTAAGTTGAAACCCGTGGTTCTGTTGGCGCGGGTAATGCAATCACTCCCGAGGAAGTAGCCGCAGCGGATCTGGT
>NZ_PYBV01000134.1 GCF_003205615.1 Micromonospora arborensis
ACTCCGACTGGTCGGTGATGGAGGCCGCGGCCCAGGCGCTGGACGAGTTCGAGGTGCCCTACGAGGTGAACGTCCTGTCGGCGCACCGGATGCCGCGCGAGATGATCGCCTACGGCGAGCAGGCGCACACCCGCGGCCTGAAGGCGATCATCGCGGGCGCCGGCGGGGCGGCCCACCTGCCGGGCATGCTGGCCTCGGTCAC
>NZ_PYBV01000135.1 GCF_003205615.1 Micromonospora arborensis
GAGTCGATCGGGACGGTGTTGTAGAGGACACTGTTCGGATTGGTGATCTCGGTGGTGACTTCGAACCGGTAGGTGACATCCGGACGACCGTCGCCGTCGTTGTCGATATGGATCTCGTCGCGCACGTCGCCACCGAACTCGAAGAAGTTCGCCCCCCCGCAGGGCAGCTGCCACGGCACGTCGTTGGCGTTCAACGTAGATGGGAATGTCGTCGCGTAGGGTACGAGTGTAGCTCTCGGTGGACACCGC
>NZ_PYBV01000136.1 GCF_003205615.1 Micromonospora arborensis
CGGTGACGTCGCGGTCCTCGTGCCTGCGGCGGGGGCTGGGGTACGGCTCGGGCCCCGCCGCCCCCAAGGGCTGCGCCCGCTCGCCGGTGGAACGCCGCTGGTGCACCCCGCGCGTCGACTTGCCGCCGCACCGCCGGTGCACACGAACGTGGGGGCCGCGCCGGCCGCCGAGGGGACGGGCGCCCGCGGGGTGCTGGGTCCGAGCGCGCCGGGGGTCGTGGTGGCGGGCGGGGCGGGACGGCGTCAGGACCCCGACTGCGGCGAGGGGCGACCGGCCGGGTGGCCGGTGCGGAACCCCGACCCGGCGGCGCTGCGCCGAGCCGTCGGCTACGCCTTCGACCGGCCGGTGCTGATCGGCGCGACGGTCCA
>NZ_PYBV01000137.1 GCF_003205615.1 Micromonospora arborensis
ACTTTCTGTTGACCGGTCGTGCCTTGTGCGGCATATGTCGGCGCAGAAACTGCAAGATCGCGACGGCGGGCGGGGGCGCGGGACGGCACGGGGCCGGGGTTATCGGGGCTGGTGGATAGGGTTGTGTGGGGGACGGGCGTGTGGGGGATGGGCGGGTGGGGGAAGGGAGTTCGTCGGTGCGGGTTCTGGCTGCGATGTCGGGTGGGGGTGACTCGGCCGTGGGGGCGGCGGGGGCGCTGGCCGCCGGGGGAGCCCTACCGGGCGCTGCGGCACCGGGTGGACCAGTCGATCATGCGCGACGTGCTGGTGGCCCGCCGCCCGGCCTGATCGGCTCACCGCCCTCAGCTCAGCACCGCCGGTAGGTCCGGTGCCCTTTCCGCGACTTCT
>NZ_PYBV01000138.1 GCF_003205615.1 Micromonospora arborensis
TGCTCGCCGCGCTGCCGCAGCCCATCGCCCTGCTGGAGGTCGGCGCGTCCGCCGGCCTCAACCTCTACCCCGACCGGTACGCGTACCGCTATGGCGATCATCAGGTCGGGTCCGGCGAGCCGGTCCTGGAGTGCGCGGCCAGCGGGTTGGAGCCGCCGGTACGCGTACCCCAGGTGGTGTGGCGGGCCGGGCTGGACCTGAACCCGCCCGACGTGACCGACCCTGACGACGTGTCCTGGTTGGACGCGCTGATCTGGCCGGAGCACGCCCACCGGCGGGCCCGCCCGCGGGCGGCGGCGGCGGGCGCCGCCGCCGACCCCCCCCCCGCCCGTCCCCCGCGAGCTCGTGGACGCCCCGCCGCCGC
>NZ_PYBV01000139.1 GCF_003205615.1 Micromonospora arborensis
GCGCAGCTCGACGTCGGCGAGCGCTCGGGAGTCGGCGATCCGGTCGTCGTCCGGGTCGGTGAGCTGGTGGACGGGCACCCGACGATTCTGCCGGACGACGAACCTCGCTCACCGATGCCCGCCTGGCGGGGCGTTTTGTCCGCGGAAGAAGGGGAATGACCGGCCGCGTCGCCGACCCGACGGGGAGGACCCGCCAGGTGAGCAGGGACGACACCGCACCGGGAGTAGCACGATCAGTACCCGCGCGCCG
>NZ_PYBV01000140.1 GCF_003205615.1 Micromonospora arborensis
GAAATGAAAAACGAGAAAGAGAGCAGGAAGTTAAGAAGTTTGAAAATGAAAACGCACTATGACAGTGCACAGTGCGTTACATTTTTGCACCAACGATGAAATATTGCGCTATTCAGGCGCTCAATGATTCCTCTTCACGCACGCTGGCTGCCAGCTCTTCGCCCGCAAGTTGCAGTTGATACATCTGCCAGTAGCGTCCCTGG
>NZ_PYBV01000141.1 GCF_003205615.1 Micromonospora arborensis
AATGTACATGCCCTTATCCGCCCGGTTGTCATACTCGTAGCGGTAGCCAGTCAGGGAAACGCTCATATTGCGAATGCTACCCATATTGAAATAGTGGGAGAGCATGATGTTGTAGTTTGTCTGCTCCTCGCGATCCCAGTAAGTATGGCGGGGAATGTTAGATTGGGAGAAGAAAAAGATTAAATTCAGACACAGCAAAAAATCGTGTTGCGGCTTTTGCTTGGAAAAAAAAA
>NZ_PYBV01000016.1:0-144 GCF_003205615.1 Micromonospora arborensis
ACGATCAAAAAGGTAACGGGCGGGTCAGGTGCGGCGTGCCCTACGAAGTCACTCGCGGCGCGACCGGCGCCCACCGGCGACGCACCACCCGCACACCGGACGCCCCGCCACCCACACCACCCAGGCCAAGATCCGCGCAACTTC
>NZ_PYBV01000016.1:263-8133 GCF_003205615.1 Micromonospora arborensis
AGTTGCGCGGATCTTGGCGGTGGTGCGGGGCAAAGCGTGCTGAGTCGGGTCAGGTACGGCGGGCCAGGTGGGTGGCGATCGCGGCGGCGAGGCGGTCGGGGGCTCCGTCGGCGTACCCGATGAAGAGCGACGGCTCGGTCAGCTCCAGCTCGACCAGGACCGGCTCGCCGTCCGGGCCGGGGATCAGGTCGACCCGGGCGTAGAGCAGCTGCCGTGTGCCGCCAGGAACCGCGGCGAGGGTCTTCTCGGCCACTGCCAGCTGGTCGGGTCGGGCGGTGCGGGCGGTGATCTCCTCGGCCTTGTAGAGCCCGTCCGGGCCGAGGTCCGGCCCGGTCAGCATCGGGCCCTTGCGGATCGCGTGGCTGAAGGTGAGCCCGTCCGGGCCGGCCAGGAAGAGCAGTGCCGTCTCGCCCTCGGTGTCGACGGCGCGCAGGTACGGCTGGACCATGGTCACCCGGCCGGCGTCGGAGAGCCGGCGGACGTGTGCCACGGCCAGGTCCCGGTGTTCCGGGTCGGCCAGGTCGTAGCGGCCGGTGTCCTGGCTGCCGGCGCTGATGGCGGGCTTGAGCACGTACTCGCCGGTTTCGGCGGGTGGTTGCCAGCTCTCCCCCGGCTCGACCCACGACGTCGGTACGGTCGGCACTCCGGCGGCGCTCAGCTCGGCGAGGTAGCGCTTGTCGGTGTTCCAGCGGACCACGTCGGCCGGGTTGACCAGCGCCGCGACGGATGCCGCCCAGGCGACGAACTCGTCGCGGCGCAGCGCGTAGTCCCAGGGTGAGCGGAGCACGACCAGGTCGTAGGACGACCAGTCGACGTCGGGGTCGTCCCAGACCGCGGTCTCGGCCGGAATGCCACGGGCGGCGAGCGGGGCGAGGACGAGCCGGTCGTCCGGGTCGAGGTCGACCAGCTCGGCACAGGTGACGAGAGCGACCCGGGGTTCCCCCCGGGTCGACGTGTGGTGGGTGGTCAATTCAGCTGTCTATTCAGCGGGCCATCGTGCGCCGGGCCATCGACCGCCAGAGGTCGTTGCTCGGGCGCATCTGGTCCATCAGTTCACGCTCCCAGGCGTTCTCGACGGTCACTCCCGCCTTGGCGCACGCCTCCCGCGCGGTGACGGTGTCGTCGGCGAACTGGTCGCCCCACTCACCGTCGGAACCCACGAGGACGATTCGCGCGCCACGCTTGCCGACGTACTCGATGACCGCCTTCGCGCCGCCGTGTCCGGCCGCGAACGCCTGGAGGCCCGCGACCAGGCCGTGGGGCGCCTGCTCGCCGGCGGTCTGCTCGGCCGTCAGCGTCGTATCGGAACCATCTGCCATGACGCGAAGCCTAAGCAGACTCGCACTCTCTCGGGCGAGAACCATGAACCTTTTGTGATGCCAATTACTCAGAGGTTTAAGGATGACCACAGCTTTGCTGTCCGGTTATATCCGGACTTTCCAGGTGAAACCACACCGCCAAACCAGTGCCCAACCGTCGCAGGTTGAGCCGATCCGACTCATATTGAAAGTTACTCTGATGTGACGTTAAACCCGGACAACTCATCCATGGTCATGATTAGTCAGGAGATCATCGGCGCGCTTGGCGCACCGCCGGAGCGGCAGGACCGGAACGGGTCAGATCAGCGCGTCGAGCGCGACAGCCACGAACACGATCGTCAGGTACGTCGTCGACCAGTGGAACAGCCGCATCGGCTTGACCGCCTCGCCACGCGTCGCGCGCCGGCAGAGTCGGTGCGCCTCGACCACGAAGATGGCACCCACCACCAGGGTCGGCACCCCGTAGATCGCGCTGAGCCCCAGCGGCCACACCGCCAGGGAGGTGAGCACGGTGAGCCACGCGAAGATCAGGATCTCGGCGTTCACCCGGCGGACCGAGGCCACCACCGGCAGCATCGGAATGCCGGCGCGGGCGTAGTCGTCCTTGTACTTCATGGCGAGGGGGTAGAAGTGCGGCATCTGCCAGAAGAAGACCACCGCGAAGAGCCCCCAGGCGGCAGGCGCCAGTGAGCCGGTCACCGCCGCCCACCCGATCAGCACCGGGGCCGCCCCGCAGGCGCCACCCCAGAAGGTGTTGGTCGGAGTGGATCGCTTGAGCCACAGCGTGTAGATGACGTCGTAGTAGATGATCGCGGCAAGCGTCAGGCCGGCGGCGAGCAGGTTGGTGAACGCCGCCATCAGGGCGATCGACACCGCCCCCAGCACCAGACCGAAGACCAGCGCGTTTCGGGGTGACACGGTGTGCGCCGGCAGCGGCCGACGCTTGGTACGCCGCATCAACTGGTCGATGTCCCGGTCGATGTAGCAGTTGAGCACGCTGGCCGCGCCCGCGGCGAGCGAGCCGCCGATCAGCACGACGGCCATCAGCCACAGCGACGGGAGCCCCCGCTCGGCGAGCATCATCGCCGGGATGGTGGTGACCAGCAGCAGTTCGACGATCCGCGGCTTGGTGAGCGTCACGTACGCCATGAGGACCGCGCGCACGTCCCGCCGGGCCACCGGACCCTCGCCCGCCCGTGCCGGGTGCCCGGCCGGGTTGTTCGCGGGGCGCTCGGTGATCATGCTCACGGATTGCCACCTTCCGGCATCGGCACGGGGGAGATCGGATCGGCCGGGCCCGCTCGGGTCCGCACACCGACCCACACACTACGCGTCGTCGTTTTGGCTGCCCGGCCGACCCGACAACGGTGCGGGCCGTCACACCACGGGGTTGAACCGGGCATTCGAATGGTCACGTAGCGCACACCATGCAGAGATCCCCGGGCGCACGTTTAGGGACGCTCGATAGGGTCACCAGTGAGGGTTCCGCCCATTCTGCCGAGGAGCACAACCATCGTGGCTGCCAAACGACCCGAGAACTCCGCACTGAACTGGTCCGACCTCGATCGCCGGGCCGTCGACACCGTCCGCGTGCTGGCTATGGATGCCGTGGAGAAATCCGGCAACGGCCACCCGGGCACCGCGATGAGCCTCGCGCCCGCGGCGTACCTCCTCTTCAACCGCGTCATGCGGCACAACCCGGCTGACCCGAACTGGCCCGGCCGGGACCGGTTCGTGCTCTCCGCCGGGCACTCCAGCCTGACTCTCTACATCCAGCTGTTCCTGTCGGGTTACCCGCTGAGCCTGGACGACCTGAAGTCGCTGCGGCAGTGGGGTTCGCAGACTCCGGGTCACCCCGAGCACGGGCACACCCCGGGCGTGGAGACCACCACCGGTCCGCTCGGGCAGGGCCTGGGCAACGCGGTCGGCATGGCCATGGCGGCCCGCCGCGAGCGCGGCCTGTTCGAGCCGGAGGCCGAGCCGGGCGCGTCGGTCTTCGACCACGACATCTGGTGCATCGTCTCCGACGGTGACATCGAGGAGGGCATCAGCCACGAGGTCAGTGCCCTCGCCGGGCACCAGCAGCTGGGCAACCTCGCGGTGATCTACGACGACAACGAGATCTCGATCGAGGACGACACCCGCATCGCCAAGAGCGAGGACGTGGCCGCCCGCTACGAGGCGTACGGCTGGCACGTGCAGACCGTCGACTGGCGCAGCGGGGACGCCGACCAGGACGACTACCACGAGGACGTCGAGGCGCTGTACCAGGCGCTGCTGGCCGCCAAGGCGGAGACCGGCCGTCCCTCCTTCATCGCGCTGCGCACCATCATCGGCTGGCCCGCGCCGAACAAGAAGAACACCGGCAAGATCCACGGTTCGGCGCTCGGCGCCGACGAGGTGAAGGCCACCAAGCGGATCCTCGACTTCGACCCGGAGCAGACCTTCCAGGTCGACGAGGAGGTGCTCGGCCACGCCCGCACGGTGATGGGTCGCGGCTCCGACGCGCAGCAGGCGTGGACCGCCTCGTTCGACGCCTGGAAGAAGGCCAACCCGGAGCGCACCGCTCTCTACGAACGGATGGCCGGCCGGGTGCTGCCGGACGGCTGGACCGACGCGCTGCCGGTCTTCCCCGCCGATGCCAAGGGCGTGGCCACCCGGGCCGCCTCCGGCAAGGTGCTGGAGGCTCTCGCGCCGGTGCTGCCGGAGCTCTGGGGTGGTTCGGCCGACCTGGCCGAGAGCAACAACACCACCATGAAGGGCGAGCCGTCGTTCATCCCGGCCGCGCACGCCACCAAGGACTTCCCCGGTCACGAGTACGGCCGCACGCTGCACTTCGGCATCCGTGAGCACGGCATGGGCGCGATCCTCAACGGCATCGCGCTGCACGGCGGCACCCGCCCGTACGGTGGCACGTTCCTGGTGTTCAGCGACTACATGCGCCCGTCGGTCCGGTTGGCCGCGCTGATGCAGTTGCCGGTGACCTACGTGTGGACGCACGACTCGATCGGCCTCGGCGAGGACGGCCCGACCCACCAGCCGGTGGAGCACCTGACCGCGCTGCGCGCCATCCCGGGCCTCGACGTGGTCCGCCCGGCCGACGCGAACGAGACCGCCTGGGCCTGGCGGCAGGCGCTGGAGCACACCGACCGTCCGACCGCCATGGCGCTGAGCCGCCAGGCGCTGCCGACCCTGGACCGGAGTGTCCTGGGCGGTGCCGAGGGGGTCGCCAAGGGCGGCTACGTGCTGGCCGAGGCATCCAACGGCAAGCCGCAGGTGATCATCGTGGGCACCGGCTCCGAGGTGCAGCTCTGCCTGACCGCCCGGGAGCGGCTGGAGGCCGACGGCACCCCCACCCGGGTCGTGTCGATGCCCTGCCAGGAGTGGTTCTACGAGCAGGACGAGGCGTATCGGGAGTCGGTGCTCCCTCGCGGGGTAAAGGCACGGGTGAGCGTGGAGGCGGGCATCGCGATGTCCTGGCGCGGCATCGTCGGCGACCTCGGCGAGAGCGTCAGCCTTGAGCACTATGGGGCGAGTGCGCCGTACACCGTGCTCCTGGAGCAGTTCGGGTTCACCCCCGACCGGATCGTGGCGGCGGCGCACGCCTCGCTGGCCCGGGTGGGCGACATCACCGGTTTCACGACCGGCAACTGAGGGGAGCGTGGACGGCATGACGGACAAGCTGAATGAGCTGAGCGCCGCGGGCGTGGCGGTCTGGCTCGACGATCTTTCCCGGGTACGACTGAGCTCCGGCGGGCTGGACCAGCTCCGCCGCGAGAAGCACGTTGCCGGAGTCACCACCAATCCGACGATCTTCGCGAAGGCACTGAGCGACGCCGACGAGTACAACTGGCAGCTGCACGACCTCGCCACCCGTGGGGTGGAGGTCGAGGAGTCGGTGCGCATGCTCACCACGTACGACGTGCGGTGGGCCTGCGACGTGATGCGCCCGTCGTACGACGCGAGCGCCGGTGTCGACGGGCGGGTCTCCATCGAGGTGGATCCCCGACTGGCGCACGAGAGCGACCGGACGGTGGCCGAGGCCAAGGCGCTGTGGTGGCTGGTCGACCGCCCCAACCTCTACATCAAGATCCCGGCCACGGAGGCTGGCCTCCCGGCGATCACCGCCACCCTGGCCGAGGGGATCAGCGTCAACGTCACGCTGATCTTCGGTCTGGACCGCTACTCGGCCGTGATGGAGGCGTTCCTGGCCGGTCTGGAGCAGGCCAAGGCGAACGGCCACGACCTCTCCAAGATCGGCTCGGTGGCGTCGTTCTTCGTCTCCCGGGTCGACTCCGAGGTCGACAAGCGGCTGGAGAAGGTCGGCTCCGACCAGGCCAAGGCCCTCAAGGGCAAGGCAGCCATCGCCAACGCGCAGCTGGCGTACGAGCGCTACACCGAGGTGTTCTCCTCCGACCGCTGGAAGGCGCTCGCCGCCGCCGGCGCGCACCCGCAGCGGCCACTGTGGGCGTCCACGTCGACGAAGAACCCGGACTACCGCGACGTCATCTACGTCGAGGAGCTGATCGCCCCCGGCACGGTCAACACCATGCCGGAGTCGGTCATCCACGCGTACGCCGATCACGGCGAGACCCGCGCCGACACCATCACCGGCTCCTACGACGCGGCTCGCAAGGTCTTCGCGGACCTGGAGTCGGTCGGGGTGGACATGGACGACGTGATCGCCACCCTGGAGCGCGAGGGCGTGGAGAAGTTCGAGGCGAGCTGGCAGGAGCTGCTCGACGGCGTCCGTAAGTCGCTGGAAGCGGCGGCCAAGGGCAAGGGTGCTCCGAACAAGGCCGCCAAGGGCAACGCGAAGGCCGCCGAGAAGGCCGGTGGTAACGCATGAGTGATCTTCTCGCTGGGCCGGTGGAGGCCGCCGCCGGGCTCGCGGTGTACGGCGCGGACGCGGTCGACAAGTCGGCGCCCGCCTCGACCCGGGACGCGCTGGTCAAGGCCGGCGTCCCGGGCAAGCTGGCGGGCAAGGACGCGAGCCTGTGGGGTCCGGACGCCGAGGCCGAGGCGAAGATCCGCCTCGGCTGGGTGGACACCCACCAGCGCAGCCGGGAACTGCTGGTGCAGCTGGCCGAGCTGACCGCGGAGCTGGCCGATCTGGACCACGTGGTGCTCGCCGGGATGGGCGGCTCGTCGCTGGCCCCCGAGGTGATCACCCGGACCCTGGGTCGTCCGCTGACCGTGCTGGACACCACCGACCCGGGCCAGGTCCGGGCGGCGCTCGGTGACCGGCTGGAGCGCACCGTGGTGGTGGTGGCCAGCAAGTCCGGATCGACGGTGGAGACCGACAGCCACCGACGCGCGTACTGGCAGGCGTTCCTGGACGCCGGGATGACCGAGGCGGAGGCCGGGCGGCACTTCGTCATCGTCACCGACCCGGGTTCGCCGCTGGAGACCACCGCGACCGAGATGGGCGCGTTCACCGTGCTCGCCGACCCGAACGTCGGCGGCCGGTACTCGGCGCTGACCGCGTTCGGCCTGGTGCCCTCGGCGCTGGCCGGGGTCGAGGTCGCGGAACTGCTCGACCAGGCCGACGCGCTGGCCGCGTCGCTCGGCGCGGACCGGAACAATCCGGCGCTGGCACTGGGCGCCGCCCTGGGCGCCGCGGCGACGCTGGCCCGGGACAAGGTCGCCCTGGTGTCCGACGGCACCGGCATCGACGGCCTCGGCGACTGGGCCGAGCAGCTGATCGCCGAGTCGACCGGCAAGGCCGGGGTGGGCATCCTCCCGGTGGTCGTGGAGTCCCCGCAGAGCCCCGGCGCCACCGGTGCGGACGTGCTGACCGTCAGCTACGGCGGCGCGCTCGCCGCCGGTGACGTGCCGGGTGGCGGCGCCACCCCGGACGTGGCGGTCAACGGCCCGCTGGGCGCACAGTTCCTGGCCTGGGAGTACGCCACGGCGGTGGCCGGCGTGGTGCTCGGCATCGACCCGTTCAACCAGCCGAACGTCACCGAGTCCAAAGAGAACACCAACAAGATCCTGGCTTCGGGCCTGCCGGCGGAGACGCCGTCGTTCACCGAGGGCGCGATCGAGGTGTACGCCCCGCAGGGCGCTCCCGGGGACCTGGCCGGGGTGCTGCGTTGGCTGCTCGACGGGCTGGGCGACGACGGTTACCTCGCGGTGATGGCGTACCTCGACCGGTTCGCCGACGCCGACGCGGCCCGGCTGCGGCCGCTGCTGGCTCAGGCGGGTGGACGGCCGGTGACCTTCGGCTGGGGGCCGCGGTTCCTGCACTCGACGGGCCAGTACCACAAGGGCGGCCCGCAGGTCGGCAGCTACCTTCAGGTGACCGGCGCGGTCGTCGAGGACCTGGAGGTGCCGGGCAAGCCGTACACCTTCGGTGAGCTGCAGGCGGCACAGGCCGCCGGCGACCGGCAGGCCCTCGCGGGTCGGGAGCGGCCGGTGCTGCGGCTGCACCTGACCGACCGGGCCGCCGGCGTCGCCCAACTGCTCGACGCGGCCGGTGAGCTGCGGGCGTGAGGATGGACGATGTGACTGAGGCGGAAGCGAGGGGGCACCGTGAGCGCGAGGAGTGA
>NZ_PYBV01000016.1:8288-128618 GCF_003205615.1 Micromonospora arborensis
GCCCCGCAGTCGCGAACCGAAGGTGGCTCGGTGAACCCGCTACGCGACCCGCAGGACCGCCGGTTGCCCCGGATCCCGGAGCCCTGCGCTCTGGTGATCTTCGGGGTTACCGGCGACCTGGCCCGCAAGAAGCTGCTCCCCGCCGTCTACGACCTGGCGAACCGGGGGCTGCTGCCGCCCGGCTTCGTGGTGCTCGGCTTCGCGCGCCGCGACTGGGGTGACGGCGATTTCGAGACCCTCGCCTGCGAGGCGGCCCGCAAGCACGCCCGTACCCCCTGGCGGGACGAGGTGTGGGCACGCCTGGCCGGCAACATCAAGTTCGTCGGTGGGTCCTTCGACGACGACGACGCGTTCGACCAGCTCGCCTCGACGCTGGACGACCTGCGGCAGACCCACGGCATCACCGGCAACGCGGCGTTCTACTTCTCCATCCCGCCGGCCGCCTTCCCCGTCGTGCTCAAGCAACTGGCCCGCACCGGGATGGCCGACAACGAGAAGTCCGGCGGTTGGCGCCGCGTCGTGGTGGAGAAGCCGTTCGGTAACGACCTGCCCTCGGCGAAGGCGCTCAACGACCTCGTCGACGACGTGTTCACCCGGCAGGACGTCTTCCGGATCGACCACTACCTGGGCAAGGAGACGGTTCAGAACATCCTCGCCCTGCGGTTCGCCAACAACCTGTTCGAGCCGCTGTGGAACTCCAAGTACGTCGACTCGGTGCAGATCACCATGGCCGAGGATGTCGGCATCGGCACCCGCGCCGGCTTCTACGACACCGTCGGCACCGCCCGCGACGTACTGCAGAACCACCTCCTGCAACTTCTCGCCCTGGTGGCGATGGAGGAGCCGACCAGCTTCGACGCCGACGAGATCCGGGCCGAGAAGCTGAAGGTGCTCAAGGCCATCACCCTGCCCAAGGACGTCGCCCGGGACACCGTACGTGGGCAGTACCTGCCCGGCTGGGTGGGCGGCGAACGCGCGGTCGGGTACCTGGAGGAGCGGGACGTGCCCAGCGACTCCACCACGGAGACGTACGTGGCGGTGCGGCTGGGCATCCAGAACCGCCGCTGGGCGGAGGTGCCGTTCTACATCCGGGCCGGCAAGCGGCTGCCCCGGCGGGTCACCGAGGTCGCCATCATGTTCAAGAAGGCGCCGCACCTGCCGTTCAACGACGCCGACATGGAGTCGCTGGGCAACAACCAGTTGGTGATCCGGGTGCAGCCGGACGAGGGCGTGGTGCTCAAGTTCGGCTCGAAGGTGCCGGGCACCACGATGGAGGTCCGCGACATCGCGATGGACTTCCAGTACGGCGAGGCGTTCACCGAGTCCAGCCCCGAGGCGTACGAGCGGCTGGTCCTCGACGTGTTGATCGGCGACCGTACCCTCTTCCCGGACGCGGCCGAGGTCGAGCAGAGCTGGCAGGTGATCGACCCGTTGGAGCACGCCTGGGCGGGCACCACGCCGGAGCCGTACCGGGCCGGCGAGTGGGGGCCGCGGGCCTCCGACGAGATGCTGGCCCGCGAGGGCCGCGCCTGGCGGCGCGCGTGAGCGAGCGCAGCGAGCTCACCATGACGCAGAGCAGGAGGCTCCAGTGATCGGGCTGTGGGACACCACCGGCAACGAGGTGGTCAAGGCGCTCGCCGCCGAGCGGCGCAGCGCCGGTGGGGTGGCCAGCGGAATGGCGCTCACCCTGATCGTGGTGGTGGACGAGAAGCGGGTCCGTGAGGCGGAGGCGGCGGCGACGATCGCCGCCGCCGCCCACCCGTGCCGGCTGGTGGTGGTGGTTCGCTCCGAGATCGAGCGGGACCGCAGCCGGCTGGACGCGGAGATCGTGGTCGGTGGCCGCCTCGGCCCGGGCGAGGCGGTGGTCACCCGGATGTACGGTCGGCTGGCCCTGCACGCCGAGTCGGTCGTGATGCCGCTGCTCGTCCCGGACGTGCCGGTGGTCACCTGGTGGCACGGCGAGCCGCCGGCGGAGATCGCCACCGACTTCCTCGGGGTGGTCGCCGACCGGAGGATCACCGACTCCGCGCAGGCCGCCGACCCGGTGGAGGCGCTGCGGCAGCGTGCCCGCGACTACGCGCCGGGCGACACGGATCTGGCGTGGACCCGGATCACCCCGTGGCGCACCCTGGTCGCTGGGGCGTTCGACACCGCCAGCGAGCGGGTTGTCGACGCGACAGTGGTCGCGCCGGCCACCGACCCGACGGCGGCGCTGATGGTCGGTTGGCTGTCCAGCCGACTCGGCATCACCCCGCACCGGGTGGACACCGACGAGTTCCCCCGGATGCGGGAGGTGCGGTTGAGCTGCGCCAACGGCGACCAGCTGACGCTGACCCGTGAGGACAGCATGGCGGTGTTCCGGCGGACGGGCCAGGACGACCGGGCCCTGCCGTTGGTCCGTCGGCCCCTCGGTGACGAGTTGGCCGAGGAGCTGCGCCGTCTGGACGCCGACCAGGTGTACGCGGAGGCGCTGGGCGCGACGGTCGGGCTGCGGGGGCTGGAGCAGCGATCCCCGCAGCGGGTGCACGTCTGGAAGGACCCGGCCACCGCGCAGCGCGCCGAGGCCGGGGTCGCCGCGCACTCCGGCACGAGCGGCGAGGGCTGAGCCCAGCCGGGGCACCATCTCGGGGCAGGGCCGGGTTGATTCCGGGCCCTGCCCCCGTAACCTCCGGGGCGTCCGCCCCTCCACCTCGGGCACACCGGCCCGGGCCCGACGCGACAGCGACCGCCCCGCGGTCTGAGAAACGAAGGCGTAACCCATGAGTGAGGCGAGTGTCGCGGTCCACGCCGACGCCGACCTGCTGGCGCAGGCCGTGGCGGCCCGGTTGCTGGTGAAGCTGCTCGACGCCCAGGCGGACCGGGGCGAGGCGTCGGTGGTGCTCACCGGTGGCCGGATCGCCGCGGCCGTGTACCGGGCGGTGGCGACGCTGCCGGCCCGCGACGCGGTGGACTGGTCCCGCGTCGACGTGTGGTGGGGTGACGAGCGGTTCCTGCCCGCCGGTGACCCGGAGCGCAACGAGACGCAGGCCCGAGCCGCCCTGCTGGACGTGGTGCCGCTGAACCCGGCCCGGGTACACCCGATGCCGGCCTCGGACGGCCCGGCCGGCAACGACCCCGAGGCGGCGGCAGCCGCGTACGCCGACGAACTGGCGCGCGCCGCCCGGCCCGGGCACGCCACCCTGCCGCACTTCGACGTGCTGATGCTCGGCGTCGGCGAGGACGGGCACGTTGCCTCGGTCTTCCCCGAGCACCCGGTGCACTACGAGACCCGGCCGGTCAGCGCCGTGCGGGGCAGCCCCAAGCCGCCGCCGATGCGGACCACGCTCACCCTGCCGGCGATCAACACCGCCGAGGAGGTCTGGCTGGTGGCCGGAGGCGCCGACAAGGCACGCGCGGTGGGGATGGCGTTGGCCGGCGCGGGGCCGGTGCAGTTGCCGGCCGCCGGGGTGCACGGCGTGGGCCGCACCCGCTGGCTGTTGGACCGGGCGGCGGCAGCCGACGTACCGGCCCGCCTCCGCAGCCTCCGCTGAGCGCGAGGAGGGGCCCGCTACTCGCCGCGCCGACGGCGTAGCGCGGCGAGGGCCTCGGCCAACAACGCCTCACCCTCCTCGGCGGTACGCCGCTCCTTCACGTACGCCAGGTGGCTCTTGTACGGTTCGGCGCGGACCCGGCCTGGCAGGTTCTGCGCGTCCCGTCCGGCGGGTAGACCACACCGGGGGCAGTCCCACCGGGCAGGTGCCTCGGCGTCCGCGGCGATCCGGATGTCGATCCGGTGGTCGTTGCGGCACCAGTAGGTGACGTCCTGTCGGGGGGCGGGTTGGTGCCGTTCGTCGGGGCGCATGGGTGCGGACCCGACCCGGGCGCCGCGGATGACGTTGCCACTGGGCACGGCTGCTCGCTCCTGTCGTCGGAGGGGACCCGCCATCTGTCAGGGGTGGACGGCGGGCGACGCGGTGCAGCGGAGAAAAGTCTGCGCGCGGCCCGTCGAGTGACGGACCGCGCGCAGATTGTACGACTTGACGAGCTAGCTCAGGAGCCGCTGTTCATTTGGAGGCGAAGCCAGAGCCCGAGCCCGACGATGGCGGCGAACCAGACGACGCTCACCAGGACCGTGTAGCGGTCCAGGTTTTTCTCCGCGACCGAAGAGCCGGCGAGGCTGGAGCTGACGCCACCGCCGAACATGCTCGACAGACCGCCGCCCTTGCCGCGGTGCAGCAAGATCAGCATGGTGAGCAGAATGCTCGTGATGACCAGCAACACGATCAACGTGTATGCGAACCAGATCGGCATGGCTGGGGTCAGTTCCTCTCGTAGCGATCCTCGCCCGGTCTGATCGGGCACGGCGGCACCGACCGGCGGACGGGCGGTGTCAAGGATACCGAGCGATCAGCGGGCAAGGTGCTCCGGGAACCGGCAGATCTGAGCGAATTCCTCCGCGTCCAGGCTGGCGCCCCCCACCAGGCCCCCGTCCACGTCCGGCTGGGCCATGATCGAGGCGATGTTGGACGCCTTGACCGAGCCGCCGTAGAGGACCCGGACCTGGTCGGCGGTGTCCTGGCCGAAGCGTTCCACCAGTCGCTGCCGGACCGCCCCGCAGACCTCCTGGGCGTCCTCCGGCGTCGCGGTCTTGCCCGTGCCGATCGCCCAGACCGGCTCGTACGCGATCACGACCTGCCGAACCTGCTCGGCGGTGAGCCCCGCGAGGCCCCCGTCGAGCTGGTCGGCGCAGTGCGCCACGTGGGTGCCCTGCTCGCGCACGTCCAGCCCCTCGCCCACGCAGAGGATGGGCGTCAGGCCGTGCGTCAGCGCCGCCTTCACCTTGGCGTTGACCAGGGCGTCATCCTCGTGGTGGTAGGCCCGCCGCTCGGAGTGCCCGACCACCACGTACGTGCAGCCGAGCTTGGCCAGCAGCGGCCCGGAGATGTCCCCGGTGTACGCGCCGGACGCGTGCGGGGAGAGGTCCTGCCCGCCGTAGCCGATGAGCAGCTTGTCGCCGTCCACCGCGGTCTGCACGGTACGCAGGTCGGTGAAGGGCGGCAGTACGACCGTCTCGACGTCGGTGAGCTGCTTCTCGGTGAGGCTCGCCGCCAGCTTCTGCACCAGCAGGTTGGCCTCGAGGTGGTTGAGGTTCATCTTCCAGTTGCCGGCCATCAACGGCCGGCGGGTGGTGCTCGCCATTCAGTTCTCCAGGGCTGCGATGCCGGGGAGGGCCTTGCCCTCGAGGTATTCCAGGGAGGCGCCACCGCCGGTGGAGATGTGCCCGAAGGACGACTCGTCCAGCCCCAGGGCACGGACGGCCGCGGCGGAGTCACCGCCGCCGACGACGCTGAACGCGTCGGCCTTGGTGATCGCCTCGGCGATCCCCCGGGTGCCCGCCGCGAAGGCCGGCATCTCGAACACACCCATCGGGCCGTTCCAGAAGATCGTCTTCGCCGGGGACAACGCGGCGCTGAAGCCGGCCACCGTCTCCGGGCCGACGTCCAGGCCGAGCCGGTGGCTCGGGATGCCGTCGACGCGGACCGTGTCGTGCGCGGCATCCGGGGCGAACGCGTCCGCGACCACCACGTCGACCGGGAGCAGGATCTTGCCGTTGGACCGCTCCAGCAGGTTGCGGCAGGTCTCGACCATGTCCTTCTCCAACAGCGAGGTGCCCACCTCCAGGCCCTGGGCCTTGAGGAAGGTGAAGCACATCCCGCCGCCGATGAGCAGCCGGTCGACCGTGGGCAGCAGCGCCTCGATCACGGCGAGCTTGTCGGACACCTTCGACCCGCCGAGCACCACCACGTACGGCCGCTCGGGGTCGCCGGCGAGCTTGGAGAGCACCTCGACCTCACGCAGCACCAGGCGGCCCGCGACGTGCGGCAGCCGCGCCGGCACGTCGTAGACGCTGGCGTGCTTGCGGTGTACGGCTCCGAACGCGTCGTCCACGTACGCGTCGCCGAACGCGGCGAGCTGATCGGCGAAGGCGCCCCGCTCCGCCTCGTCCTTGCTGGTCTCGCCCGCGTTGAAGCGCAGGTTCTCCAGCAGGGCGACCTGGCCGTCGGCCAGGTCCGCGACGGTGGAACGGGCGGAATCCCCGACGGTGTCGGTGGCGAAGCGCACCGGCGCGCCGAGCAGCTCACCGAGCCGCCCGGCGACCGGGCCGAGGCTGAACTGCGGATCCGGTGCGCCCTTCGGGCGGCCCAGGTGCGAACAGACGACAACCTTCGCGCCGGCCTCGACCAGCGCGCCGAGAGTCGGCAGCACCGCCCGGATCCGGCCGTCGTCGGTGATGGCGCCGGTCTGCTTGTCGAGTGGGACGTTCAGGTCGGCGCGCACCAGCACGCGCCGACCCGACACCCCCTCGGCGAGCAGGTCGTCGAGGGTCCGGATGCTCACAGCGAGCTACCGACCAGCTTGACGAGGTCGACGAGACGGTTGGAGTAGCCCCACTCGTTGTCGTACCAGCCGACGACCTTGACCTGGTTGCCCACGACCTTGGTCAGCGGCGCGTCGAAGATGCACGACGCCGGGTCCGTGACGATGTCGGTGGAGACGATCGGGTCCTCGTTGTAGACCAGGATGCCCTTGAGCGGACCATCCGCGGCGGCCTTCAGCGCGGCGTTGACCTCGTCCACGGTGGTCTCACGACCCACGTTGACGGTGAGGTCGGTGACCGAGCCGGTCGGGATCGGCACCCGCAGGGCGTACCCGTCGAGCTTGCCCTTGAGGTCCGGCAGGACCAGACCGATCGCCTTGGCGGCACCGGTGGAGGTCGGCACGATGTTCAGCGCGGCGGCGCGGGCCCGACGCAGGTCCGAGTGCGGCGCGTCCTGCAGGTTCTGGTCCTGGGTGTACGCGTGGATCGTCGTCATCAGACCGTGCTGGATGCCGAACGTGTCGTGCAGGACCTTCGCCATCGGGGCGAGGCAGTTGGTGGTGCACGAAGCGTTGGAGATGATGGTGTGCTTCGCCGGGTCGTAGGTGTCGTGGTTGACACCCATGACGACGGTGACGTCCTCGTTCTTCGCCGGTGCGGAGATGATGACCTTCTTGGCCCCGCCGTCGACGTGCGCCTTCGCCTTGGTGGCGTCGGTGAAGAAGCCGGTCGACTCGATGACGACGTCAGCGCCGACCTCGCCCCACGGCAGGTTCGACGGGTCCTTCTCGGCGTACGCCTTGATGGTCTTGCCACCGACGGTGATCTCGTCGGCGGTGGCCTTGACCTCGTACGGCAGGCGACCGAGGATGCTGTCGTACTTGAGCAGGTGGGCGAGCGTGGCGTTGTCGGTCAGGTCGTTCACCGCCACGACCTCGATGTCGGCGTCAGACGCCAGCACTGCCCGGAAGAAGTTACGGCCGATTCGGCCAAAGCCGTTGATGCCAACCCGGATGGTCACAGGTCCCATCTCCTCGCGTTCTGGTCCGCCGGCTTCAGACAACGGGCCGGCGGGAATGGTGTGCGCCGACCGTTGGAGCCGGCCGTCGACGGTTCATCTCGGCCACCCCGCCGCGCGGTCTGAGGACCTGACCGCCCGAGGCGGTGGGCACGACGAGAAGTGCCGGTGTCGGCCCCCTTGCCGTACTCAGCGACCATATCCGAGCGCGCGAGACCACGCCGCGCCGGGTCGTGCTCCCGGCGCACCGTGCGGCCCCACCGTCCTATCAGACCACGAGCATGTCGGGCGTGACGGCTGCTTCGGTATCCGGGATGCCGAGGTCCCGGGCCCGCTTGTCGGCCAGCGCCAGCAGCCGGCGGATCCGCCCGGCGATGGCGTCCTTGGTCAACGGCGGTTCGGCGAGCGCGCCCAACTCCTCCAGCGACGCCTGCCGGTGCTCCAGGCGCAGCCGTCCGGCGTCGGTCAGGTGGTTGGGCGCCTCGTCGGCGAGGATCTCCAGTGCGCGGGTGACCCGGGCGGCGGCGGCGACCGCGGCCCGCGCCGAGCGGCGCAGGTTGGCGTCGTCGAAGTTGGCGAGCCGGTTGGCGGTGGCCCGCACCTCGCGGCGTACCCGTCGCTCCTCCCAGGCCAGCACGCTGGAGTGCGCGCCGATGCGGGTGAGCAGCGCGGCGATCGCGTCGCCGTCCTTGACCACCACCCGGTCCACCCCGCGCACCTCGCGGTTCTTCGCGGTGATGCCGATGCGGCGGGCCGCGCCGACCAGCGCCAGCGCCGACTCGGGCCCCGGGCAGGTGATCTCCAGGGCGCTGGAGCGGCCGGGCTCGGTGAGCGAGCCGTGTGCCATGAACGCGCCCCGCCACGCGGAGACCGCGCAGCAGACGTTCGCCGCCACCACGTGCGGCGGCAGCCCGCGCACCGGGCGGCCCCGCACGTCGAGCAGGCCGGTCTGCCGCGCGAGGGCCTCGCCGTCCTTGACCACCCGCACGATGAAGTGGCTACCCTTGCGCAGCCCGCCGGAGGCCAGCACGTGGATCTCGCTGGGGTACCCGTAGACCTCGGCGACCTCCCGGCGCAACCGCCGGGCCACCGCCCCGGTGTCCAACTCCGCCTCCACCACCACGCGGCCGGAGACGATGTGCAGCCCGCCGGCGAAGCGCAGCAGCGCCGCCATCTCCGCCCGCCGACAGCAGGGCTTGGGCACGTCGACCCGACTCAGCTCGTCCTTGACCGCGGCCGTCATCGCCATTGTGCGTCCCCTCACGGACCGGTTCCGGCGTGTCGCCGGAGATTACGTACGTGTCTAACGATCGGCGCGCAGGACAGGCACCAGCGCGGCGCCCAGGGCAGCCGGATCATGTCGGGGAGTGCCGTCGCTGACGGCGACGGGGGCGAGGACCAGGCGGGCACCCAGCGATTCTGCCGCACGTTCGACCGGTTCGGGGTCACCCACCGCCTTGGCATCGGCGAGCACGAGATCCACCTTCAGCTCGGGCAGGTACTGGCGCAGGGCCGCGAGGTGGTCGGCGACCGAGAGCCCGAGGGTCTCCTTCTCCGCGGCGAGGTTCAGCGTGACCAACCGCCGGGCCGAGGTCGACACGATCGCGTCGGCCAACTGCGGCACCAGCAGGTGCGGGAGCACGCTCGTGTACCAGCTGCCCGGCCCGAAGATCAACCAGTCCGCCGCCATGATCGCCTCGATGGCCTCGGCGCAGGCCGCCGGGGCGGCGGGGGTGAGGCGCAGCGACTCCACCCGCCCGGTGGTCACGGCCACCTGGTGCTGGCCGCGCACCGTGTGCACCTCGTCGCCGGCGGCCGGGTCGGCACCGCGTACCCGCGCCTCGATGCCGACCGGCTGGCGGGACATCGGCAACACCCGACCGACCGTGCCGAGCATCGCGCCGGCGTGCTCCAGCGCCGCCACCGGGTCACCGAGCAGCTCCATGAGACCGCAGAGCACCAGGTTGCCCACCGCGTGCCCGGCCAGCCCGTCCGTGCCGGCCGACGCCCCGTCGGTGCCGCGCCGGGCCGCGCCGTGCCGGTCCGGGTCGTCGCCCACCGCCGGGTCCGGGTCGGTCGTTCCAGATCCGGGTACGCCCACCGGTACGGCCGCGAAGCGGTGCTGGAACAGCCCGGCGCTGCGCCGGGTCGCCGGGTGGTCCCCGGCCAGCGCCACCAGCGCCTGCCGCAGATCACCCGGAGGCAGCCCACCTCGCTCGGCGCGCAGGCGGCCACTGGACCCGCCGTCGTCACCGACAGTGACGACCGCGGTGATCTCGACGTCGAGTTCGGGTGCGCAGTGGCGCAGCGCGCGCAGCGAGGCGGAGAGGCCGTGCCCACCGCCGAACGCCACCACTCGGCGGGCCGTCACTCGCGCCCCAGATCACGGTGCTGGGCGTTGGCCGCCAGCCCGGAGTGGCGCAACCGGCTGGCCAACTCCTCGGCGATGGCCACGCTGCGGTGCTTGCCGCCGGTGCAGCCCACGGCGACCGTCAGGTACCGCTTGCCCTCCCGCTCGAAGCCGATGGTGGTGGCGTTGACCAGGTCCGCGTACGAGGTGACGAAGGCGTCCGCGCCCTCCTGGCCCAGCACGTACGCGCTGACCGCCTCCTCCCGCCCGGTGTGCTCGCGCAACTCCGGCACCCAGTACGGGTTGGGCAGGAACCGGGCGTCCAGCACGAAGTCCGCGTCCGGCGGCAGGCCGTACTTGAAGCCGAACGACAGCACGGTGACCCGCAGCCGGCGGGCGTCCTCGCCGCCGAACAGCTCCTCGATGCGCCGACGGAGCTGGTTGACGTTGAGGTGGCTGGTATCGACGATCACGTCCGCCAGGTCGCGCGCCTCCTCCAGCAGCCCACGCTCCACGGCGATGCCGTCGGCCAACCGCCCGTCGCCCTGCAACGGGTGCGAACGGCGAACGCTCTCGAACCGCCGGATCAGCACCTCGTCGTCGGCGTCGACGAAGACCACCCGGGGGGAGAAGCCGCGTTCCTTGAGCTCCCGGATCGCCCCGGCCAGGTCGGTCGAGAAGGCCCGCGACCGCACGTCGAGCACCATCGCGGTACGCCGAGCGGCGCCGCCCGCCTTGAACGCCAACTCGGCCATGTCCAGCATCAGCGCCTGCGGCAGGTTGTCCACGACGTAGTAGCCGACGTTCTCCAACGCCCGGGCAACAGTGCTGCGGCCACCCCCGGAGACGCCGGTGACCACCACGAGTGTGGTTTCCGACTCGGCCGCCAACTGCCCGTCGACGGCGCTCGGCTCGCCGATCCGTCCACCGGCTGTACGCGCCTCGCTCACCCGTACCCCCAAGCTGTGGCGCCGCGGCCGCCCTCGGCCGCGATAGGTCAATCAGCGACTCTATCCCGCCGCCTCGCCGACGGCCGCCACCCGTCACGGCTCTTCCGTCGACCGGCCGCCGCGGGTCGCCCTCCCGACAGCCGCCGCCCTTGATAACGATCAGTAATCATCAATAAGCTCTTCGTGATCGTCGCAGGTCAGACCGACACTGGGAGGGTGCGATGCACGACCTTGCGGACAAGAACAAATACATCGGCTTCCTGTTCATGCGGATCAACCCGGAGTACTTCGCCCTCGGCCGGGAGGGCATCCACGAGGTCTCCGCCGAGCACGCGCGGGACCTGGGCCGCTTCGCCAAGCAGCTCACCCACGTCGTGACGACCGGGGTGAACGGCAAGTACGACCAGGTCACCATGGTCGAGGCCGACACCCTGGAGGAGATCAACGCGGCGGCCACCGCCTTCCGAATGGGCAACAAGGCCCGCTACATCGAGATCGTCGACATCGTGGTCGGGATGAAGGCCCCACCGCGCGGCCTCGCGAACCGGTCCAGCCAGCCCAGCTGACCGCGCCGCCCGGCGTACCCGCCACTCGGGTGCGCCGGGCGCTGTCGGGTGGGATGCGCGCGGCCTGGCCGCCACTTGGGTGCGCCGGGCGCTGTCGGGTGGGATGCGCGCGGCCTGGCCGCCACTCGGGTGCGCCGGGCGGGCGGTGTCGGGGTCGGCTCGTAGACTCCGCGGATGGCTTCTCCCACCGACCTGCGCACCGAGGGCGCCCTGCCGGTGCTGCGCCGGGTGTTCGGCTACGACGCCTTCCGCGGTTTCCAGCAGGACGTGATCGACCACGTCGTCGCCGGTGGCGACGCGCTGGTGTTGATGCCCACCGGCGGCGGCAAGTCGTTGTGCTACCAGATTCCAGCCCTGGTCCGCGACGGGGTCGCGGTCGTCGTGTCCCCACTGATCGCGCTCATGCAGGACCAGGTGGACGCGCTCACCGCAGTCGGCGTGCGTGCCGGCTTCCTCAACTCGACCCAGACCCTGGACGCCCGACGCCGGGTCGAGGCCGCCTTCGTCGCCGGCGAACTGGATCTGCTCTACCTCGCCCCGGAAGCACTCGGCGTCCGATCCACTCTCGCCCTGCTGGACCGGGGCCGCATCTCCCTGTTCGCGATCGACGAGGCGCACTGCGTGTCCCAGTGGGGGCACGACTTCCGCCCCGACTACCTGGCGCTGTCGATGCTGCACGAACGCTGGCCCGAGGTGCCCCGGATCGCGCTCACCGCCACCGCGACCAGCGCCACCCGCACCGAGATCGCCACCCGGCTGAAGCTCGACGACGCCCGCCACTTCGTGGCCAGCTTCGACCGGCCCAACATCCAGTACCGCATCGTTCCCAAGCGCGAGCCCCGCAAGCAACTGCTGGCCCTGCTGCGCGACGAGCACCCCGGCGACGCCGGCATCGTCTACTGCCTGTCCCGGGCCTCGGTCGACAAGACGGCCGAGTTCCTCACCGCCAACGGGGTCGCCGCACTGCCGTACCACGCCGGTCTGGACGCGGCGACCCGCGCCGCCAACCAGCAGCGCTTCCTGCGCGAGGACGGCCTGGTGATAGTGGCCACGATCGCCTTCGGCATGGGCATCGACAAACCGGACGTCCGATTCGTCGCCCACCTCGACCTGCCCAAGTCCGTCGAGGGCTACTACCAGGAAACCGGCCGCGCCGGCCGGGACGGCCTACCGTCCACCGCCTGGCTGGCGTACGGGCTGCAGGACGTCGTCCAGCAACGCAAGATGATCGAGACGTCCGACGGTGACCTCGCCCACCGCCGCAACCTCGCCGCACACCTGGACGCGATGCTCGCCCTCTGCGAAACAGTGCGCTGCCGCCGGGTCCAGTTGCTCGAATACTTCGGCGAGACGGCAACGCCCGCCTGCGGCAACTGCGACACCTGCCTCACCCCACCAGAGTCCTGGGACGGCACGGTCGCCGCCCAGAAGTTGCTCTCCGCCGTCTTCCGTCTCGACCGCGAACGCAACCAGCGGTTCGGTGCCGGGCACTGCATCGACATCCTGCTCGGCAAGCAGACCGACAAAATCAGCCAGTACGGTCACGACTCGCTGACCGTCTTCGGCATCGGCTCCGATCTGAGTGAGGCGGAGTGGCGAGGCGTGGTCCGGCAACTGCTCGCCGAGGGACTACTCGCCGTGGAGGGCGACTACGGCACGCTCGCCCTGACCGAGGCGAGCGCGGACGTCCTGGGCCGCCGCCGCACGGTGACGATGCGCCGCGAGCCGGAGAAGCCGGCCTCGACCCGCTCGTCGAAGCCGCGCGGCTCGGCCACCGTCGTGGCCGAGCTGACCCCGGCCGCCACGTCGCTGTTCGAGCGACTGCGCGGCTGGCGGGCGGCCACCGCCAAGGAGCAGGGCGTCCCGGCGTACGTGGTCTTCCACGACGCGACGCTCCGGCAGATCGCCAGCGACGCGCCGGCCAGTTTGGCCGACCTGTCCCGCGTCAGCGGGGTCGGCGAGAACAAGCTCGCCAAGTACGGCGAGCAGATCCTCGCCGTCCTCGCCACCGACTGAGGTCATGCCGAAGGGCCGGGCCCCTGGTGCTTGGGGTCCGGCCCTTCCGTGTGGTGCTGGTGCTGGTTTTGCTGGTGCTGGTGGTCGCGGGTCAGTTGGTGGCGTAGCCGCGGGTGGCGATCCAGTCGGCGAGGTGCTCGACGGTGATGTCGTAGGAGGCGGTGTTGGGGTCGGCGGAGTCGGCGATGGTGACGGTGTTGCCGTTGTCGTGGTAGCCGACGACGCTGATGTAGTGCCCGCCTTCGTAGGAGTGGGTGTTGCCGTTGGTGTCGGTGCTGGTGCCGGCGATGTTCGCGACGACGGCCCGGCCGTTGTCGACGGTCTTGACGACGTCGGCACGCAGCTGGTCGGTCTGCTTGGTGTCGGCGTCGGGGTTGCTGATCTCGACACTGTGGTAGGCGTCGCCCTTACCGGTTTCCTTGTTCAGGACCGGGGTGATGTCGTTGATCGAGTTGGTGCCGGCTTCGGTGGTGCCCATTTCCTTGGCCATGTCGTCGATGTTGATGTCCTTGCCCTGCACGGACAGGGCGTTGCGGGTGGCGGCGGGGCCGCAGTCGTAGAAGTTCGGCTGGGCCTGGTAGCGGACGTTCAGTTCCCGCTCGCTGGCGGGCTTGCGGTCGCCCTGGGTGTGGGCGTCGGCGGCGTACGCGGCGGTGACGGGGCCGGCGATGGCGCCGCCGGTGAAGGCGAGTCCGGCAGCGGTGAGGGCGGTCTTACGGATCAGATCGGTACGCATGATGGCGTGCTCCTCTGCGATAGGGGGTCCGCGATGCACACCCGGGGGTGGGTGCGCGGCGGGGAAGTCGTTGCGGGGGTTCGCGCCCGGCAGCCCACACGGGGCCGGCATCGGGTGTCTCAACGGGGGGTGTAACTGGCGGGTTATTCCGCCGCACTCCCGGGGGGGGTGGCCTGCTACTTCGGCGGCCGGGTGTGTAACCGTGGCGGCCCGGTGGGTGTTCCCGGGGGTGGCCTGCTACTTCGGCGGCCGGGGGTGTAACCGTGGCGGCCTGGTGGGTGTTCCCGGGACCAGCCCTCGCACCTCAGCCCCGCGGGGATGTAGGCCCGGCGGGTGTTCCGGGGACCGTCGGCGACGGGATGTAATCGTGCCGGCCGGTGTTCCGGAGGCTGGCGGCTACGGGGATGTGAACCGTGGCGGCCCGGTGGGTGTTCCCGGGGCTGCCACACGCCTGAGCCCGGGGGCTGCGGCGGCACGCCAGGTATAACGACCCGAGCCGGCCCCCGATTCCACCGCCAGGGTGGCCCCGACCACTGGACAAACCGCCCAGACAGAACAAACCGGCGGCCTGGCGCTCCCGCATGGTGGGCATCCGGCGGTGATCCACTCCATGTCGGCGATGTGGCGGTATCCGCCGGGCGGGATGCCGCCACATCGGCGATATGGAGTGGATCATGTCCGGGTCGTCCGCTTGACGACCCTGGCTTACCCGGAGGACCCGACCACCCCGGCCTGCGGAAGACAAACCGGATAAACCATCCCAGCATCGTCCCACTGGCGACCACGCCTAGTCGGGGTTGTCGCCCCTCGCACCGCCTCGAACCACCCTCGGGAACTGGCGCGCGCCACGCAGGCACGGCTCGCCCGCCAAGATCGCGCTCGATCCAGGAAAACCGGGCCAAGACACGCGGACAGCGCACGCACAGCGCAGGGCACGCGGACAGGGCACGGCACACGGACAGGGCAGGGCAGGGCAGGGCAGGGCAGGGCAGGGCAGGGCAGGGCAGGGCAGGGCAGAGGAAACGGGCAGGGTGGCGGTCAGGGGCTTGGCGTCGCTGCGGCGCCGTCGTCTGCTTTCGTGTCCTTGTCGAGGGCGGTCAGAATCGCCTCGGCGGTACGTCGGCCCACCCCGGGCACCTCGGTGATCTCCTCAACTGTTGCGGCGGAGAGCCGCTTGAGTGAGCCGAAATGACGTAGCAGCGCCTTGCGCCGCACCTCCCCCAGGCCGGGCACGTGGTCCAGCGCCGACTCGGTCATCCGCTTGGAACGCCGCTGCCGGTGGAAGGTGATGGCAAACCGGTGGGCCTCGTCACGGACCCGTTGCAGCAGGTAGAGCCCCTCCGAGGTGCGCGGCAGGATGACCGGGAACTCGTCGTCGGGGAGCCAGACCTCCTCCAGCCGCTTGGCCAGCCCGCACAGGGCCACGTCGTCGATGCCGAGGTCGGCGAGGGCCTGCGCGGCCGCCGCGACCTGCGGGGCTCCGCCGTCGACGACCACCAACTGCGGCGGGTACGCGAATTTCCGCGGCCGGCCGGTGGTCGGATCGATCAGGACACCGACCTGCGGCTCCACCGCGTCTCCCGGGGCGGTGGGGTCGTCGGCCGACTCCACCCCGACCTCGCCCGTCTCGGCCCTGGAGTCCAGGTAGCGGGCGAAGCGGCGGCGGAGCACCTCGGACATCGCGGACAGGTCGTCGGTGGCGCCACGGACGATGAAGCGCCGGTACTCGCTCTTGCGGGGCAACCCGTCCTCGAAGACCACCATGCTGGCGACCACGTCGGTGCCCTGGATCTGGGAGATGTCGAAACACTCGATGCGCAGCGGCGAGGTGCGCATGCCCAGTGCCTCGCTGATCTCGTCCAGAGCCTTGCCCCGGGTGGTGAGGTCACCGGACCGCTTGAGCTTGTGCCGGGCCAGCGCGTCCTTGGCGTTGCGTTCCACCGTCTCCATGAGTGAACGCTTGTCGCCGCGCTGCGGCACCCGCAGCGACACCCGGCTGCCCCGGTGGTTGGAGAGCCAGTCGGCCAGCGCGTCGGCGTCCGCGGGCAGCTCGGGCACCAGCAACTCCCGGGGCACGTCGGTCTCGCCCTGCTCGCTGCCGTACACCTGGGTGCAGAAGTGGTGCACCAGGTCGCCGGTGGTCAGGTCCTCGGTCTTCTCCACCACCCAGCCTCGCTGGCCGCGGACCCGGCCATCGCGGACGTGGAAGACCTGCACGGCGGCCTCGAGCGGGTCGTCGGCGAACGCGACCACGTCGGCGTCGGTGCCGTCGCCCAGCACCACGGTCTGCTTCTCCATGGCCCGGCGCAGCGCGGCCACGTCGTCTCGCAGGCGGGCGGCGCGCTCGAACTCCAGTTGCTCGCTCGCCTCGGTCATCTCGCGCTCGATCTTGCGGACCATGGTGTCGGTGCGCCCGGCCATGAAGTCGCAGAACCCGTCGACGATCGCGCGGTGTTCGTCGGCGGAGACGGTGCCGACGCACGGCGCCGAGCACTTGCCGATGTAGCCGAGCAGGCAGGGACGGCCGACCTGACCGGCCCGTTTGAAGACCCCGGCGGAGCAGGTCCGCGCGGGGAACACCCGCAACAGCAGGTCGAGCGTCTCCCGGATCGCCCAGGCGTGCGAGTACGGACCGAAGTAGCGCACCCCCTTGCGCTTGGCGCCGCGCATCACCTGCAGCCGCGGGTATTCCTCGTCGAGGGTGACGGCCAGATAGGGGTACGACTTGTCGTCGCGGTAGCGGACATTGAACCGGGGGTCGTACTGCTTGATCCAGGTGAACTCCTGCTGGAGCGCCTCAACCTCGGTGCCGACGGTGATCCAGTCCACCGATTCGGCGGTGGTGACCATCTGCCGCGTGCGCTCGTGCAGGTTCCACACGTCGCCGAAGTAGGAGTTGAGCCGGCTGCGCAGGTTTTTCGCCTTGCCAACGTAGATCACTCGGCCGGTGCCGTCGCGGAAGCGGTAGACCCCCGGTGACTCCGGGATGGTGCCGGGTGCGGGGCGGTAGGTCGAGGGGTCAGCCACGCCAGCAAGCCTAGTCCGCAGCACCGACAGTCCACGGCCAGCGCTAGATCCACTCGGTTTCCGGAAGGTCGGGGCGCCGCAGGTCGCGGGCACCCCGACCTTCCGGAACGTGAGTCGACCAAGCAGGCGAGGTACGCGTCAGGCCAGCGAGATCTGGTCGCCGGTGACCTTGATCTCCTTGGGCGGCAGCGGCTTGGTGGCCGGGCCGGCCTTCACCGAGCCGTCCTCGATCGAGAACTTGCTGCCGTGGCAGGTGCAGTTGATGGTGCCGCCGTCGACGTTCGTCACCGGGCAGTTCTGGTGGGTACAGATCGGGCTGAAGCCCTTGAACTGGCCGGCGGTGGGCTGGGTGATGACCACGCCGTCGGTGGCGAGGACCTTCCCGCCACCGACCGGGATGTCGGCGGTGGTGGCCAGCGACTGGGCGCCCTGCCGGTCGCCGCCGCCGGCGTCGCCGGTGCTGGGCACCGCCGGGCCGCCACTGGTGGGAGCGGCACTGCCGTTGCCGTCGTCACTGCCGCAGGCGGCCAGGACGACGGCCGCGCCGACTGCCCCGACGCCAGTGAGCAGGGTACGACGTGTCTGCGTACCCGGACCGGTCAGCGCCTGATCGTCACTCATGCCTCGCCTCTCTCTAGCCCGCTGTGCCGGTTGGAAAGCCGGTCACACTTCTCCACACGGGCAACTGTGCCGGATGGTTCAGCGCGGCATCTGTCCGACCCGGGAAATGGAACGGGACGGGTCTGGTTCGTTTCGGCCACGCCGCATGGACGTGCGCGAAACGAACCAGACCCGCCCCGTAACCGGCGTGCACGAGCCCGCGCGGACCCACCTCCGCAACCGGTGTACGCGAGCCCGCGCGGACCCGCCCTGGCAGAGTCGAGGGTCAGCGCGCGGCGGCCGGCACCTTGCGGCTGGCCCGTGCCTTGGTCACGCCGTTGGCCTTGGTCGCCCGGGTGGTGGCGGCCGCCGCGCCCTTTGCCTCGCCGTCGAGCTTGAGCACCTGGCGCAGGAACTGGCCGGTGTGGCTCTCCGCCACCTCGGCGACCTCCTCGGGGGTGCCGGTGGCGAGCACGGTGCCGCCCCGGTGACCGCCCTCTGGACCCATGTCGATCAGCCAGTCGGCCGTTTTGATCACGTCGAGGTTGTGCTCGATGGTGATCACGGTGTTGCCCTTGTCGACAAGCCCTTCCAGCACCATCAGCAGCTTGCGGATGTCCTCGAAGTGCAGACCGGTGGTCGGCTCGTCGAGCACGTAGACCGTCCGCCCGGTGGAGCGCTTCTGCAGCTCGGAGGCGAGCTTGACCCGCTGTGCCTCACCGCCGGAGAGGGTCGGCGCGGGCTGACCAAGGCGTACGTAGCCGAGGCCAACGTCGACGAGCGTCTTGAGGTGCCGGTGGATGGGCGGGATGGCGGAGAAGAACTCGGCGGCCTCCTCGATCGGCATCTCCAGCACGTCCGACACGGTCTTGCCCTTGTAGTGCACCTCCAGGGTCTCCCGGTTGTACCGAGCGCCCTTGCAGACCTCGCAGGGGACGTACACGTCGGGCAGGAAGTTCATCTCGATCTTGATGGTGCCGTCGCCGGAGCACGCCTCGCAGCGCCCGCCCTTGACGTTGAACGAGAACCGACCCGGGCCGTACCCGCGCACCTTCGCCTCGGTGGTCTCGGCGAAGAGCTTTCGGACGTGGTCCCAGACGCCGGTGTAGGTGGCCGGGTTGGAGCGCGGCGTCCGGCCGATCGGCGACTGGTCAACTCCGACGACCTTGTCCACGTGTTCCAGGCCGGAGACCCGGGTGTGTCGGCCGGGGACCAGCCGGGCGCCGTTGATCTGGTTGGCCAGCACCGCGTAGAGGATGTCGTTGACCAGCGTCGACTTGCCCGAGCCACTCACCCCGGTGACCGCGATCAGCTGGCCCAGCGGGAACGGGACGGTCAGGTTGCGCAGGTTGTGCTCACGCGCGCCGTGCACCACCATTTCCCGGGCCGGATCGCGCGGGCGGCGCGTCGTCGGCGTCGGGATCGACCGCCGCCCGGACAGGTACGCCCCGGTGATCGACTCCTTGTTCTTCAGCAGCGCCGACACCGAGCCGCTGTGCACGATCTTGCCGCCGTGCTCACCCGCGCCGGGCCCGATGTCGACGATCCAGTCGGCGGTGCGGATGGTGTCCTCGTCGTGCTCCACCACGATCAGCGTGTTGCCCAGGCCGCGCAGCCGGATCAGGGTCTCGATCAGCCGGTGGTTGTCGCGCTGGTGCAGCCCGATCGAGGGCTCGTCGAGCACGTAGAGCACGCCCACCAGGCCGGAGCCGATCTGGGTGGCGAGCCGGATGCGCTGCGCCTCACCGCCGGACAGCGTGCCGGCCGGCCGGTCCAGGGAGAGGTAGTCCAGACCCACGTCGAGCAGGAACCGCAGCCGGGCGTTGATCTCCTTGAGGACCCGCTCGGCGATCATCTTCTGCCGGTCGGTGAGCTCGATGCCGGCGAGCAGGTCGGCGCACTCCCCCACGGACAGGTTGCAGACCTCGGCGATGCTCTTGCCCGCGAGGGTGACCGCGAGCACCTCGGGCTTGAGCCGGGCACCGCCGCACGCCGCACAGGGCACGTCGCGCATGTAGCCCTCGTACTTGTCGCGGGACCACTCGGACTCGGTGTCGGAGTGCCGGCGCTCGATCCACTGCACCACGCCCTCGAAGCCGGTGTAGTAGGAGCGCTCGCGGCCGTACTTGTTGCGGTAGCGCACGTGCACCTGGTCGTCGGAGCCGTGCAGGATCGTCTTCTGCGCACGCGCCGGCAACGCGCGCCACGGGGTGTCGACGTCGAAGTGCTGCGCGTCGCCGAGGGCCTCCAGCAGGCGCAGGAAGTATTCCAGGTTGTGCCCGGTGGACCAGGGCTGGATGGCGCCCTCGCGCAGGCTGCGCTCCGGGTCGGGGACCAGCAGCTCCGGGTCGACCTCCTTCTTGGTGCCCAGGCCGGTGCATTCCGGGCAGGCGCCGTACGGAGCGTTGAAGGAGAAGACCCGGGGCTCGAGATCCTCGATGGCGAGCGGGTGGTCGTTGGGGCAGGCCAGGTGCTCGGAGTAGCGGCGCTCCCGCTCCGGGTCGCCCTCCGGGAGGTCGACGAAGTCGAGCAGCACCAGGCCACTGGACAGGCCCAGGGCGGCCTCGACCGAGTCGGTCAGCCGCTGCTTGGCGCTCGGCTTGACGGTGAGTCGGTCGATCACCACCTCGATGGTGTGCTTCTCCTGCTTCTTGAGCTTCGGCGGCTCGGTCAGCGGGTGCACCACGCCGTCGACCCGGGCCCGGGCGTAGCCCTTGGCCTGCAGCTCGGCGAAGAGGTCGACGTACTCGCCCTTGCGGCCGCGGATGACCGGCGCGAGCACCATGAACTTGGTGCCCTCGGCCATGGTGAGGACCCGGTCGACGATCTGCTGAGGGCTCTGCCGAGAGATCCGCTCGCCGCAGACGGGGCAGTGCGGCTCGCCGATGCGGGCGTAGAGCAGGCGGAGGTAGTCGTAGACCTCGGTGATGGTGCCGACGGTCGAACGCGGGTTGCGCGAGGTGGACTTCTGGTCGATGGAGACGGCGGGGCTCAGGCCCTCGATGAAGTCGACGTCTGGCTTGTCCATCTGGCCGAGGAACTGCCGGGCGTACGACGAGAGCGACTCGACGTAGCGGCGCTGCCCCTCGGCGAAGATCGTGTCGAAGGCCAGGCTCGACTTGCCCGACCCGGACAGCCCGGTGAACACGATGAGCGCGTCCCGGGGCAGGTCGAGACTGACGTCACGCAGGTTGTGCTCGCGCGCGCCACGGATGATCAGTCGGTCGGCCACGGTGCGTGTACTCCCGGGAGAAGACGAAGCGAAGGATCTGTCCCGCTCTGGGGTGATTCTGAGCGGTCGTGCGGGCGCGGAAAACACGCCTCGGCAACTCTAGCCCCGAGGTACGACAGTTTCCCCCGCCCGCACATTCCCCCAGCTCAGCCCGGTCGGCCGCGCCGTTCAGATGCTCTTGGCCGCGCGAGTCGCACGCCCCGGCCCAGCAACCCCCGAGCGACGCGCGTCGACTCAGTAACCCCCGGGCGAGGGGGGCCGGGCTGCCCGCCGCCGGGCCGAGCGCCACCCACCGCGCCGCTCCGCCGCCAACCGCGCCTCCCGCCGTCGACTCTCGTGGGACACCTCCCCCTGCAGCCGTCGCCAGCTCTCCCACCGGCGGGTGGAGAGTTCGCCGGTCTGCAGCGCCTCGCGGACCGCGCAGGCGGGCTCGCCGTCGTGCCCGCAGTCGGCGTACCGGCAGCCCTCGGCCAGCCCGGCGATGTCGGCGAACGCCCGGTCGAGCCCGGCCGCGCCGTCCAGCAAGCCGACCGCCCGCACACCGGGGGTGTCGATCACCGCGCCGCCGCCGGGGATCGGTACGAGGGCCCGCCAGGTGGTGGTGTGCCGACCCTTGCCGTCGACCCGCCGGATCGGCTGGGTGGGCATCATCACCGCCCCGGCCAGGGCGTTGACCAGGCTCGACTTGCCGGCGCCGGACGGCCCGAGCAGGCCGAGTGTGCGGCCGGCCGTCACCTCGGCGCGCAGTGGCTCCAGCCCGATGCCACGTTCGGCGCTGACCGGCAGGACCGGCACGCCGGGGGCGACCGCGGCCAACTGGCGGGCCAGCGCAGCCGGGTCGGCCGCCAGGTCGGCCTTCGTCAGTACGACCAGCGGCCGGGCGCCGGACTCGTGGGCGAGGGAGAGCAGCCGTTCGATGCGGCTCACGTCCGGCTCGGGGTGCACCGGCTCCACCACGGCGGCCGTGTCGAGGTTGGCGGCCAGCACCTGGCCGCTGGCGTCCTTGCCGGCGGTACGGCGGATCAGCGCGGTCCGCCGCGGCAGCACCGCCTCCACGGTGACGCGCCGGTCCGGCCAGTGGGTGAGCAGCACCCAGTCCCCGGCGCAGGGCAGCGCGGACGGGTCCCGGGCCGCGGCGGCCAGCACCGCCCCGCCCAGGCTGGCCCGGACCGGGCCGGGCGCGGTGAGCACCGTGCAGACCCCCCGGTCGACCCGGGCCACCCGGCCCGGGTGGTGGTGCTCGCCGCGTCGCGCGGCGTACGTCGCCCGCTCGGCATCCCAGCCGAGCGCGGTCAGATCGATCGTCATGGCATCCTCATCGGTGTCGAAGCTGGTGATGGCGGAACACGCGTGCCACGTCCGGCATGATCACCACCTCCGTCCGATGTCCCGGTGCCGCGTCTGCCGCTGACGGTAGGTCCCGCGCCGACGCGCCGAAAGCGATTTCCCCGGCGACGGCACGACGGCGGACCGCTAGGGTCGACGGGTGACCACGGATCCGCTCCTGCTGATGGGCGAGGTGGACGCGGCCACCAGCCGACTCCTGCGTACCGCCGCGTCTTTCGACGCCGCGGACCTGGCCGCCGCGTCGCTGCTGCCGGGCTGGACGCGCGGCCACGTGCTGGCGCATCTGGCGCGCAACGCCGACGGCTTCGTCAATCTGCTCACCTCGGCCCGCACCGGCGAGGCGCTGCCGATGTACGCCTCGTTGGCGGCCCGCACCACCGACATCGAGACCGGCGCGGGCCGACCACCCGCCGAGCACCTGGACGATCTGCGGCGCACCGCCGACCGGTTCGCCGAGGCGGTCGCGGCGATGCCCGCGCAGGGCTGGGCGGCGACGGTGCAGGCCCGTAAGGGCCCGTGGCCGGCCGCGCTGCTCGTGTGGGGTCGGCTGCGCGAGATCGAGGTGCACCACCTCGACCTGGCCGCCGACTACCGACCCGCGGACTGGTCGGAGACGTTCGCCCACCGGCTGCTGCGCGAGGCCGCCAGCCACCACGCCATGGGGCCGACGCCGCCGTCGTTGGTGCTACGCCTCGACGGCGGCGTGCACGAGGTGGTGATCGGAGAGCGCGTCGGCGCCCCGATCGTCGCCGGTCCCGTCCCCGACCTCGCCGCCTGGTTGATCGGCCGTGCCGACGGCGACCCGCTCTCCGTCACCCCCGACGGTCCCCTGCCTACTCCACCGGAATGGATCTAGAAACGTCATGACATACAGCGGAGACGTCACCCACGGCGGCGCGCCTGCGGTACGCGAGTTGGACGGGCTCACCATCAGCAAGCTGTCGGTCGGCCCGATGGACAACAACGCCTACCTGCTGCGCTGCACGGGCACCGGTGACCAGGTCCTGATCGACGCCGCCAACGAGGCGCCCCGGCTGCTGGATCTGATCGGCGACGGGGGGCTCACCGCCGTGGTGACGACCCACCAGCACATGGATCACTGGGTGGCGTTGGAGGAGGTGGTCGCGAAGACCGGCGCCCGGGCGCTGGTGCACGCCGACGATGCGGCCGGGCTGCCGATCGAGGCGGAGCACCTGGCCGACGGTGACACCGTGCCGGTCGGCGACTGCGCGCTGGAGGTCATCCACATCAAGGGGCACACCCCGGGCTCGATCGCGTTGCTCTACCGCGACCCGGCCGGCACCCCGCACCTCTTCACCGGCGACAGTCTTTTCCCCGGTGGAGTTGGGAACACGGACAAGGACCCGGAGCGCTTCGCCGCGCTGATCGACGACGTCGAGCACAAGCTGTTCGACCAGCTACCGGACGACACCTGGTTCTACCCCGGCCACGGCAAGGACAGCACCCTGGGAGCGGAACGACCGTCCCTCCCCCAATGGCGAGCCCGAGGCTGGTAAACCCGAGGCTGGTAAACCCGAGCCCCGGCCAGCCCGGCCCCGCCAAATCACCACACGCTGACCAAGAACCACCAAGATCAAACCCCGTCCGTGGTGGCGGCTCCCCCGAACGAGCCGCCACCACCGACGGGGTCGGGGCCTGCCGTGCCCGGCGCAGGGATCAAGCCTGACCGCCCGGAGCCGGGCACGGCAGGCCCCGACCCCCCACCGCAACCAGCAGCAACAGCAAGGCAAGCCCCAGCCCTCAGCCAGCCACCGAGAACAACCGCCGCCGCGCCCCCAGCAGCACGACGGACGCCAACACCAGCCCGACCCCCATGGTGACCAGCAGCGGACTGGGCTCCCCGGGCAGCAGCCCGGCGAGCGACCGGGATGCGGTGCCGAGCGCGAGGTAGAGACCGGCCCAGGCGGTGGCACCGAGGGCCGCGCAGCCGAGGAATCGTCGGTACGACATCCGTAGTCCGCCGGCGGCCAGCGGGAGTAGCGCGTTGAACACGGGCAGGAACGGCGCGACGACCATCATCCGGCCGCCGCCGCGGCGCAGGATTCCCTCCGCGGCCGTCCAGCGCGTCTCGCCGATCCAGCCGCCGATCCGGCTGTGTCGCAACCGCTCGGAGTAGCGGCGGCCGATCAGGAAGCTCAGCGACCAGCCGGCCAGGCAGCCGACCAGCACCGCGGCGAAGGTGGCCAGCCCGGTGGTCGGGCGGCCCACCCCGACGGCGGCCAGGATCGCCACGTCGCCGGGGACCAGGACACCCAGCAGGGGTACGGCATCGAAGAGCATGACGAGCCCGAGCGCACCCATCAGCAGCAGAACGGGCAGTTCTCCGATCTGGGCCAGCCATTGCGTCATGCCTCGTACGCTATGACCGCCGCACCACCCTGGGCATCCGGTCGTAGCCCCCATCCACCCCTGGTATCCGCCTCGGGGTCGCCCCTGAGGCGGCGCCCCCACCTCAGGTGGGTCGCAGCACCTGCACTCGGCGTAACGACGAGTCGACCGACGGTTCGGTGGTGGGCACCGGGTAGTTGGCCAGCACCGTCAGGCGGTCCGCCGGTAGGTGCCCCCGGCCGGGGTCGCCGACCAGCACCTCGGCGCCCCCGGCGGCGGCTCGCTGCAGGAACGGCAGCATCCGGTCGGCCATCGCGCGGTCGTAGAAGACGTCCCCGGCGACCACCAGGTCGGCCTCGGCTTCGGTGCTGTCGAGCAGGTCGTCTCCGACGGCGTCGACGGCGACCCGGTTGGCTCGCGCGTTGAGCGTGACGGCGGCGACGGCGTAGGGGTCGATGTCGTTGGCGATCACCCGTGCGGCACCGGCCAGCGCCGCGGCGATGGCCACCAGTCCCGATCCGGCGGCGAGGTCGAGCACCCTGCGTCCGGCGGCGAGTTCCGGGTGGTCCAGGAGGTGGCGGGCCAGGGCCTGGCCTCCGGCCCAGGCGGACGCCCAGTACGGCGCTGGCAGGGCATGCCCGACGGCGGCCTCCATTCGAGCCCACCAGACGATCGCGTCCTCGGCCAGGTGCAGCCGCACCTCGGGCACGAACGGGGTGGGCACCAACCGGAGCCGATCCAGGCCGGCGCCGGGCGCGTCGATCTCGCGCTCAAGCTCGGTCAGCGCGTCGGCTGCGGCACCCCTCATCGGCGCAAGCATGCCCCAGCGGCGGGTGATCGGGGCAGCTTTCGGATGCCGACGCGCAGAGTTCACCCGACTTCACACGAAGACCTACGGCACTTCGGCCAGCGGATTGGGGTTTTGCCCGTTACTGTCGGACAGGTACGGGCGATCATCGGCCAGAGGCCGAGGGTCAGCCGCTTTGAACAGGGAGAGATGCATGGCAACCGGCACGGTTAAGTGGTTCAACTCGGAAAAGGGCTTCGGCTTCATCGAGCAGGACGGTGGAGGGCCGGACGTGTTCGTCCACTACTCCGCCATCGCTTCGAGCGGCTACCGGGAGCTCAACGAGGGCCAGAAGGTCGAGTTCGAGGTGACCCAGGGGCAGAAGGGTCCGCAGGCGGACAACGTCCGCCCGATGTAGCTCCGTGCCGGTGACGGCGGCCGGTCCTCCGGCCGCCGTCGCAGCGCACTCAAGACGCCGCCGGGGCGGCGGGCAGGTCCCGCCGCCTCCGGATCGGTCCGATCAACAGAATCAACGGGGTGAGCGCCAACCAGGCGGTCATCACTCCGATTGCGGTCGTGACGCCGTAGCGCGCGCCGATCGCACCGGCCAGCACGGCCGCCACCGGAATGGTGCCGTAGTTGAGCAGTTGCATGCTCACCGTCACCCGGCCGAGCAGGTGGTGCGGCGTGTAGGTCTGCCGGAAGGCACCCTTGACGACGTTGCCGATGGCCACGCCGAGGCCGATCAGCACCCCGCCGAGTGCCGGCCAGATCAACCCGACGCCGGGTGCGGCGAGCGGGATGAGCAGCGCCGGCGGGCCGGTGAACACCGCCCCGATCAGCAGTGCCCGCGCGGTGCCGCAGCGTCGGCCCAGCGTGGTGGCGAGCAGAGCGCCGATGATCCCGCCAGCGCTCATCACGCCGACCAGCGCGCCCACCAGGCCCGGTTCCAGGCGCAACTCGCGGACCAGGAAGACCACCAGGACGGCCTGGTAGCCGGTCAGCCCGATGTTGCTGGCCGCGCCGAAGAGGGTCAACACCCGCAGGTACGGGTCTCGGGCGACGAAGCGCAGCCCCTCGGCGATGTCGCGGCGCAGTGACCGGGACCGTTCCACTCGGCGGACGCGCGGTTCGACGGTACGGATCCGCAGCAGGAGAACCGCGGAGACCAGGAACGTGAGCGCGTCCAGCAGCAGAGCGGTGACCGCACCGATGAGCTGGGCGATCAGGCCGGCGACGCCGGGCCCGACGATATAGCTCGCGGTCTGGGTCGCCTGCAGCTTGGCGTTGCCCTCCGGCAGTTGCTCGGGTCGCAGCAGCACCGGCAGGTACACCTGGTCGGCGGTCTCGAAGAAGACCCGCGCGACGCCGGCGCTGAGGGCGACCACCAGCAGGTGCACGACGGTGAGCCGGTCCAGCACGGCGGCCAGCGGCACGCTGAGGAAGGCCAGGGCGCAGAGCAGGTCGCAGACCACCATCACCGGCCGACGGGGCAGCCGGTCCACCCATGCGCCGGCCGGCAGGCCGATCAGCAGCCAGGGCAGCCAGGCCGCGGCGGTGAGCACCGCCACCTGGAAGGTGCCGGCGTCGAGGACGGAGACCGCGACCAGGGGCAACGCGACCGTGGTGACGTTGCTGCCGACGCTGCTGACCGCCTGACCGGCCCAGAGCAGCCGAAAGTCCCGGTGCCGCAGCAGCCCTCCGGCCCGGCGGGCCGAGGCCGAGGTAGGAGCCGGAGCCGAGGTAGGAGCCGGAGCCGGAGCCGAGGCCGAGGTCGGGGTCGGGTCGCTGCGGGTGTCGGCGGTCATGGGCGGGCCGGCACGCCGTGGACGAACACGAAGACCGGCCGGCGGTCGGCACCGTCGTCGGGCAGGTCGCGGTTGGCCCAGCGGGCGAGCAGGTCGATCATCTCGTGACTCAGCTCGGCCAACTCGTCCGGCGTGAGGCGCAGCCAGTGGTCGGTGGAGAACGCCGCGTCGTTCCAGGTGGCCTGCACCGACTCGTCGGCGGCGTGCCACGCCCGGGCCAGGGCGACGTGCCGGTCCAGGTTGAGCGAGGTGGCGGCGTCGGCGACCGCACGGGCGGCCGGGTCGGCGTCGAAGTCGGTGTTGGACCAGCGCAGCCCTCGGGTGACCAACTGCCACCAGCGCTCGCGCCGATCCCGGGCCAGTTCGGGGGCCTCGGTGACGAGGTCTGCGGCGGCGAGGACCTTGAGGTGGTGGCTGACGTTCGCGGGTGCCTGGTCGGTGCGGTCGGCGAGCTGGCCGACGGTCGAGGGGCCGTGCACCTTGAGCACGTCCATCAGGCGGCGGCGTAGCGGGTGGGCCATGGCGGCGAGGACCCGCGAGTCGGTGATGTGACGTACGTCGGGGCTGTCCATGCCGCCAGAATGACATCCGCAACGATCGTTGCGCAATGCTTATTGCTCAACAACCGTTGCGGATGCCGGGAGGGGCGACCCGGCGGGTACGAGCCGCCCCTCGCTCAGACGGCCAGTCGCCGCGCCAACTCGTCGGCGACCTGCTTGGCGAGGGTGGCCGGGATGGCCGCCGCGATCTTCTCCGGCGGCAGGCCGGCCAGCACGCCCTGGATCACCGCAGGCTCGTCGGTGAAGTCCCGGCCGGAGAAGACGGTCAGCGCCGCCTGCAGCGCGGTCAACTGCGCGCCGAGGCTCTTGAGGTTCGGGTGGCCGGTGACCGCGGCCCCGGTGTCGTCCCGACCCTCCGCCATCCGGGTGTAGATCTGCCCGATCGGGTTGCGGCCGTCGAGCACGGTGATGTTCTTGTGGACGGTGGCCAGCCAGGTGTGTTCTTCGGGGGTCATGTCGATCTCCTCCAGGAGTCCGATGGAGCTGAGGTAACGACGGAACAGCGGCCGCTGGTCGCGGCCCGCCTTGGTCGCGTCACGAAAGAAGCTGAAGTGGGTGTGCCAGCGGTGCGAGCTGTCGCCCGTGCTGCGCTTGCCGAGACGGTCCCACCGCTTCACGGTCGAGCCGTCGGTGCTGTAGATGATCTCGCGGATGTCCCGGGTGTCGGCCGCGTTCGCGGCGCACTGCCCGACACACCAGAGCGAGAAGCTGGCCAGGGTGTGCGTCCGACCACCGGAGCGGACCTCGAAGCCGCCGACGTCCAGCGCCGCCGCGTCGAGGGTCAGACCAGCCTTGTCCCGGGGTGACTCCGCCACCGAGTAGTCGTTGGCGTCCAGCCGGTCCGACCCGCAGTGGTAACCGCCCCGGTGGGCGGGATCCCCGACGATGCCGACCTCCGCCGGCTCCAGGTCTGCGGCACGATCGGTGTTCGGGTCGATGTTGAGGTGGGCGAGGAGCAAGCTGCGGACAGCTAACAGATTGGACGGGGCGCGAGTCATCGGCCCCCCTCTCAGACAGTACGGGGACCAGAAGCGATGTCACACCGCGTGTTCGCGGTGCGGGCTTCAGGTAGGGCCCGGTCCAACTCGTGCCTGACGCCGGGCGATGGCTCAACCATAACCCCATCAATACATGAATGCCCAGGTCAGAGCGACTTTATTTCTGATTCGGAGATCACCGACCAGAGTGGATGATCGGTAACAGCACCGCGGAGGGGTGCGCCGGGTCATGCAGGATCTGCCGCCAGCCGGCACGCAGCGTGACCGCCGTGCCGAGAGGCTCGCCGGTGCCGGGGTTACGCGCCCACCGCGGATGGGCGCCACCGGCGACCTGCACCCGCAGCCGGTGTCCGGCCGCGAACCGGTAGGCGGTCGGCCAGAGCGAGACCGGAACCCGCAACGCCCCGGACGCGGGGAACCGCTCGGGTGTCACCCGCACCAGACCGTCGCAGACGTTCCACGAGCGGCCCTGACGGTCCACATCACACAGTCGAACGTAGACGTCCAGGTGCGGCAGCTCGCTGCGGACGTGGATCTCGGCGCGTACCGGACCGATCACCTCGACCGGGCCGGTCAGCGGGGCGCTGGTGTAGGTCAGCACGTCGGGGCGAGCCTCGACGTGCCGGTTGTCCACCGGGCCGGCCCGCTTGGCGACGAGTAGCGGCCCGCCCAGCGACGGGGTGGGGTCGGCCGGGTCGTACCGGAATTCGTCCGGCGCCGACGGGACCGGCTGGCGCACCGCCAGCTCACCACCCGCGTGCAGGTGCCAGGCGGTCTCGACCGCTGGAGGTGGCCAGTCCGGCAGGTCCCGCCAGCCGCCGCCGGGACCACCCACGTACAGCCGGACCGGGGCGGCGGCACGCGAGGGCCGACCGGCCGGTGGCGTGGCCAACAGGTGCTCGTCGAGCCAGGACAGCCCCTCCCGCAGCGCGGCCACGAACAGTCCGGGGCTGCCGTGTGTCCAGGGGCCGATCACCAGGCGTGGCTCCGCACCGGCGGCCCGCAGGGTGGCGTGGTCGTCGAGCTGGGCGGGCAGGAAGATGTCGTGCCAACCGGTGACCATGACCACCGGCGCCCGCACCAGGGGCACCCGGTCGGCGAAGACCCGGTTGCGCCAGTACCCGGCCTCCGGGTTGTGGTGGCGCAGCCACTCCTGGAAGAACGGGATGGTCACGCCGGTGGCCACCCGGTCGGCATCCATGAGGGGCAGGTGTTCGAGCGCGGCGGCCAGCCGCGGCTGGCCACGCTTGAGCTCCCGCTGCCGGGCCAGCCACGGCACGGTCTGCGCGTGTAGCAACTCCGCCCAGGTCAGCACGGTGTCCAAGGCGAAGGACTCCCCCGCGTACGTCGAGTCCCGGGTGGCCGAGGCGGTCACCACCGCGACCATCGCACGCAACTCCTCGCCGGCGTCGGCGGCCAGCGCCCACTGCGCGAACCCCTGGTAGCTGACCCCGAACATGCCGAGCTGCCCGGACCACCAGGGCTGGCGACGCAGCCAGTCCAGGGTGTCCAACCCGTCGTCGCGCTCGTGCACCAGCGGGGCGAACGTCCCACCGGAACCACCGGTGCCCCGACAGGACTGGATCACCGCGTGCCGGCCCCGCGCGGCGAGCAGCCGGCCGAGCAGCCGCAGTGGTCCACCCCGCCCGTACGGGGTGCGGATCAGCACGGTCGGTGCGTCCCGGACCTTCGGGGCGTAGTGATCGGTGCGCAGCACCACGCCGTCGCGGGCCCGGACCGGAAGGTCGCGAGTGACCCGCACCGGGCGGGAGCGTGTCGGCGGCAACCGCAGCGCGACGGCGGCGAGGCGGGTGACGAGCCGGGGCGGCACGGGTCAGCCCGTCGACCGGCGGGACGACTCGGGTCGGGCGGCGCGCATCGCGTCGCGGTGGCCCCGCAGCGACTCGCTCATCTCCGCCACGAACCGGTGCACCACCTCCAGCTCGTCCTCGCCGAAGCGGGCCATCACCGTGTCGGTCCGGGCGCCCAGCGGCTGGAAGAACTCCATGGCCAGGGCAGCGCCCTGGTCGGCGTAGTGCAGCAGCACCTTGCGGCGGTCGACGGTGTCCCGGTCCCGGCGGATGTGGCCGGCCCGCTCCAACCGGTCGATCAGGGCGGTCACCGAGCCGGAGGAGAGGTTGAGCTGCTCACCGAGGCGGCCGGGGGTGATCGGGTCACCGAGCAGCTCGGCGTCCATCACCGCGATCAACGCCTGCAGGTCGGTCGGGTTGAGTCCGTGCAGGTTGGCGAAGGCGTGGCCGACCTGCTGGGCGTCCACCGCGTACCGCCGGAGGTTGTTGGTGATCTCCGCGACCAACTGCTCGCGGCGCGTTTCGCGCCGCCGGTACATGCCGTGAGTCGCCACCTCGCGCCGCTCTTCCCGTCGTCGGTCCCCCGGGTTGCAGCATAGAACAGCCCTCGATAATCTCGGCTATCAAGATACTTGTACTTCAAGGGACCTTGGGGTCAGTTGATGTCTGTGTTCACCAGAGTCACCCGCGGCCGGTTGGCCGCCTGGCTCACCGTCGCCGCCGCGATCGTCGTCGGCGCGGCCGTCTTCGGAATGCCCCGGCCGGACAACCCGGCGCCGGTCTCCGCGACCGGTCTCTCCGTGCGGTGGCAGTCGACCCAGGTGCAGCGTCTGCAGGACCAGCTCCCGTCCCGTGACGTGCAGCCGGCCATCGTGGTGGTGAGCCGCGGCGACGGCGGCGCGCTGAGCGAGGCCGACCGGAGCACCGTCGGTGTCCGCGCCGACGCCCTGCGCCGCTTCGCGGTGGGCGGGCAGATCAGCCCCGTCCAGGTGTCCCCGGACGGCACGGTCGCCCTCGTCGCCGTGCCCCTCGACACCGTCGGTGGACAGGAGGACGTCACCGACACGGTCACCCGGCTACGCGCCGCCCTGGCGGACCTGCCCGACACCCTGACCGTCGAGGTGACCGGCGCCCCGGCCTTCACCGCCGACCTGTCCTCGGTGTTCGACGGCGCCGACGTCACCCTGCTCGCGGTGACCGCCGCCGTGGTCGCGTTGCTGCTGCTGATCACGTACCGCAGCCCGTTCTTGTGGATCGTCCCGCTCGTGGTGGTCGCGGTGACCGAGCAGATCACCCTGCGCGCGGTGGACACGATCGTGCCGGCCGTCGGGATCAACCTGCAACAGGGCCAGGTCACCGGCATCGCCAGCGTGCTGGTCTTCGGCGCCGCCACCGACTACGCCCTGCTGCTGATCGCCCGCTACCGCGAGGAGCTGCGGCGCGCCCAGGACCGGTTCGTGGCGATGCGCGCGGCGCTGCGCCGTACCGCCGAGCCCATCCTGGCCAGCGCTGGCACCGTGGTGCTCGGCGTCCTCACCCTGCTGCTCAGTGAACAGGAGACCAACCGGGCGCTGGCGGTGGCCTGCGCCGCAGGTGTGGTCTTCGCCATGCTCTCGGCGCTGTTCGTGCTCCCCGCCGTGCTGGTGCTCCTCGGTCGGCGCCTGTTCTGGCCGTTCGTACCCCGGGTCGGTGGCCCGGCCCGGGAGGGTCGGCTCTGGGGCCGGCTGGGCGCCGCCGTGCACCGCCGACCGGTGGTGATCGCGGTGCTGGCCACCCTACTGCTCGGCGGCCTCGCGCTGGGCGGGCTCGGCATCCGCACCGGCCTGTCCGAGACCGAGCAGTTCCGGGCCGCGCCCGAGGCCGTCACCGGGGCGCAGGCCCTGGCCCGCGCGTTCCCCGCCGGCACCACCCAGCCGGTGGCGGTGCTCACCAACCCGGCGGCCGTCCGCGCGGTCACCGACGCCGCCAGCGGCGTGCCCGGGGTCGCCTCGGCACGTCCCGGCGACGCGGGTGCGGCCGTCGCCCAGGTCGACGTGGTGCTGAACGCCGAGCCGGGCACCACCGCCGCGGACCGCACCATCGAGGCCCTGCGTACGGCGGTCGCCGCGGTCGGAGGCTCCGCGCCGCCCGCCGTCGACGGTGCCGACCTGCCGTCCGGTGCGCTCGTCGGCGGCACCGTGGCCGCCACCTACGACTCGGAGATGGCCAACGACGCCGACCTGCGGCTGATCCTGCCGATCATCCTGCTGCTGGTCGGCGCCGTGCTCGTGCTGCTGCTGCGTGGCCTGCTCGCACCGGTGCTGCTGGTGCTCACCGTGATCGCGTCGTTCTTCGCGAGCCTCGGTGCGGCATGGCTGCTCTTCGACCACGTGCTGGGCTTCCCGGCACTGGACAGCGGTGTGCTGCTGCTCGCCTTCGTGTTCCTGGTGGCGCTCGGGGTGGACTACAACATCTTCCTGGTCACCCGGGCCCGGGAGGACGCCCGCAGCGGGGGCACCCGCGAGGGGATGCTCTCCGCGCTGCGGGTCACCGGTGGGGTGATCACGAGCGCCGGAGTGCTGCTCGCCGCGGTGTTCGCCGTGCTCGGCGTGCTGCCGCTGATCACGCTGACCCAGATCGGCATCATCGTCTGCATCGGCGTCCTGCTCGACACCCTGCTGGTCCGCACGGTCCTGGTACCGGCGCTGGCGTTCGTGCTCGGCGACCGCTTCTGGTGGCCCGGCCGGATCACCCGCGACCGCCCGGAGGACAACTCGGCGTCGCCGGAGCCGGTCGCCGCACGCGACTGACCGACGGGGGCCGTGGCGACACCGTCACGGCCCCCGTCGAGGTCAGTACTCGAGGCAGACGCACTCGCTCATCAACGCCCGCACGTTGCGCACGTACGACGGGTTGGGGATGGCCAGCGGCTCCCCCTCCTGCGCCACCGCCCCATGCCCGAAGTTGTACGCGGCGATGACCGCGTTGAGCAGGCAGGAGTTCAGCTCGGCGGTGCACAGGGCCGGGTCGAGGCGGAAGTCGGACTCGAAGTACATCTCGCCGATGTACCTGGTCGCCCAGGCCAGGTAGGTGGCACCGAGGTAGGCGTTGTCCCGGTAGTCGTCGATCCGGTAGCTCTTCTCGAACCGCTGGTTCATCCAGGTCGCGGTGTCCGGCATCACCTGCATCAACCCGACACCGCCGTCGCAGGCGTAGATGTTGGACTGCCAGCCGCTCTCCTGCCACGCGGTGGCCTTGAGCAGGTTGAGCGGGATCTTGATGTCCGGCGCGGAGACCGGCCAGTAGACGCGACCGGCCGCGTCGGTCAACGCGGCCTTCACCTCGGCCCGGGTCGCCTGGGTGCCCTTGTAACTCGGCTTGCAGGAGCTCGGGGCTGGCTTCGGCGGGGCCGGCGGGACGTTGGTCTCGGTGGGCGGCTTCGCCACCGCGAGCGGCTTCGGCGCCGTGCGGGTCGACTTCTTCGTCGGCTTCGCGGTCGGGGTCGCGCGATGGCTCGGCGCGGCACCCATCGACTCCACCGCGCTCAGCGACGGGCTCGGCTCCGCGGTGACCTCATCGGTGGGGGCGTCCGTCGGCGCATCGGTGACCGCGACCGGGGCGGCCACGTCCTGCGGGCTCTCCCCCGGGGCGGCGCAGCCGACCAGCGCACTCGCCAGCAGGATCCCGGCGAGCACCGCAGCGCCCCACCGACCGGTCCGTCGAAACATGTCGATACTCCCCCGTGTGATCGTCGCCGCACCCTAGCAAGGTTCCACCGGGCGGCGGTGCCCCTGCGACGGAGGACGGGCCGGATCAACATGCTGCTCCCGGTCCCCCACCGCCCGGTCCCGGGTGGCCCAGGCGACGATGAACACCACCGTCCAGAGCACCCCGAGCAGCACCGCCGCGGCGGTCCCGCTCGCCGTCTCCAGGCCGAGGTAGAGCCGCGCGCCGCCGATCCCGAGCAACCCGGCGGCGGCGGCCGTCCAGGCGGCCACCGCCACCGGCCAGCGGGCGCTTCGCGACACCAGCCAGGCCAGGGTGCAGAAGCTCGCCGCGACCACGGCGTTCTGCGTCGAGAGCGGGACCGCGTCGCCGCCACCCGGTGCGGTCCCGTGCGGCCCGGTCACCTCGGCCACCACGGCCAGCACCAGCAGCGGCACGAACGCGCCCACCGTGCCGACCACGCTGAGCAGGTCCGCGCGCCAGGGCCGGTTGCGCCACGCCAGCACCGCGGCCACCAGCGCCACCAACACGATCAACACCCACCCGCGTACCAGCGACACCACGAGCATCGTGGCGTCGGCGGCACCCGGGGTACGCCGGGCGGCGAACCAGCCCGCGACAGCGTCGTCCAGCGCGGCCAACCCACTGTTGCGGATCGCCACGGCGAGCAGCCCGGCGATGGCGAGCCCGGCGGCGAAGAGCAACAGGAGCCCGGCGGCGAGATTGAGCAGCAGCGTCCAGGCCGGCCCGATCCGCATGGCCACCAGGAAGAACAGCACACCGTAGCGGGCGGTGAGCCAGCGCACCGGCGGCAGCGCGCCCGCCCGGGACAGCAGGGCGCGTACCGGGTCGGGGTTGCGACCCAGCCACCGGCCGGCGAGCACGACTCCCAACAGACCGGCCAGCAGCAGCAGCGCCACCCCGGTGGCGCGACCCAGCAGCCGGGAGACCGTGTCGTACGACTCACCGGCGAGGTGACCGAGCAGGACCGAGCCGCCCACCCAGGTCACCACTCCGGCCAGGTTCCACAGCGCGAACCGTCGGTACGGCATGCCGGCCGCACCGGCCAGCCGGGGCACCAGGGTGCGGGCGAAGGCCACCCAACGGGCGGCGAACACGCCCCGCCCACCGAGCCGGGCGAGCATGGCGTCGGCCCGGCCCCAGCGCTCGGGCCCGACCCGGTGACCCAGCCCGGCACGCAGCCGGGGCCCATAGCGTCGTCCGGCGCGGAAGGCCAGCCCATCACCGAGGACCGCGGCGAAGATCATCGCGAGCAACGCCGGCCCGAGCCGCAAGGTACCGTTGTAGGTGAGGAAGCCGACGAGCAGCAGGGTAGCCTCACCCGGCACGAGCAGGCCGAAGATCACCGCGGTCTCGCCCGCCACGATCAGCGCGGCGACCAGGTAGATCCACAGGGCGGGCAGGCCCTGCACCCAGGTCAGCAGGTCATGCACTCAGGCCCCCGGAACACGGGAGTCAGCATGCCAGCCGGGGGAACGACCAGGACAGCGGTTTCACCATAGATCAGGGGCACCTGGGGGTGACCCCGACGCAGCCTGCGCGAGCGCAGGCGGAAGGATAGAGGGTATGCAGCTTCGCACCGACCTCCGCAACGTCGCCATCATCGCTCACGTCGACCACGGCAAGACCACCCTGGTCGACGCCATGTTGCGGCAGGCCGGCGCGTACGGCGCACGCGGCGAGAACACCGAGCGGGTGATGGACTCCGGCGACCTGGAACGGGAGAAGGGCATCACCATCCTGGCCAAGAACACCGGCGTGCGCTACCTGCCGGCGGACGGCTCGGACCCGGTCACCATCAACATCATCGACACCCCCGGCCACGCCGACTTCGGTGGCGAGGTGGAGCGCGGCCTGACCATGGTCGACGGCGTGGTGCTGCTCGTCGACGCCAGCGAGGGTCCGCTGCCGCAGACCCGCTTCGTGCTGCGCAAGGCGCTGCGCGCCCGGATGCCGATCATCCTGGTGATCAACAAGGTGGACCGCCCCGACGCCCGGATCAAGGAGGTCGTGGACGACACCTACGAGCTCTTCCTCGACCTGGACGCCGACGAGGAGCAGATCGACTTCCCGATCGTCTACGCCTGCGCCCGCGACGGCATCGCCTCGCTGACCCAGCCCGCCGACGGTTCGGTGCCCGACGACAGCACCTCCCTGGAGCCGCTGTTCCGCACCCTGCTGGACACCATCCCGGCACCCGCGTACGAGGACGACGCGCCGCTGCAGGCGCACGTCACCAACCTCGACGCCTCGCCGTTCCTCGGCCGGCTGGCGCTGTGCCGGGTCCGCCAGGGCACCATCAGCAAGGGCCAGACGGTGGCCTGGTGCCGCACCGACGGCAGCACCCAGCGGGTCCGCATCTCCGAGATGCTGATGACCGAGGGCCTGGAGCGCAAGCCGGCCGAGACCGCCGGCCCGGGCGACATCATCGCCGTCGCCGGCATCCCCGAGATCATGATCGGTGAGACCCTCGCGGACGTGGACAACCCGGTCGCGCTGCCGCTGATCACCGTCGACGAGCCGGCCATCTCGATGACCATCGGCACCAACACCTCGCCGCTTGTCGGCCGGATCAAGGGCTCCAAGGTCACCGCACGGATGGTCAAGGACCGGCTCGACAAGGAGCTGATCGGCAACGTGTCGCTGCGGGTGCTGCCCACCGAGCGGCCGGACGCCTGGGAGGTGCAGGGCCGCGGTGAGCTGGCGCTGGCCATCCTGGTCGAGCAGATGCGCCGGGAGAGCTACGAGCTGACCGTCGGCAAGCCGCAGGTGGTCACGCGCGAGATCGACGGCAAGACCTGCGAGCCGGTGGAGCGGCTGACCATCGACGCCCCCGAGGAGCACCTGGGCGCGATCACCCAGCTGCTGGCCACCCGCAAGGGCCGGATGGAGCAGCTGGTCAACCACGGCACCGGCTGGATCCGGATGGAGTGGCTGGTGCCGGCGCGCGGCCTGATCGGCTTCCGCACCGAGTTCCTCACCGACACCCGGGGCACCGGCATCCTGCACCACGTCTTCGAGTCCTACGAGCCGTGGTTCGGCGAGCTGCGTACCCGTAACAACGGCTCCCTGGTCGCGGACCGGGCCGGCGCGGTCACCGCCTTCGCGATGATCAACCTGCAGGAGCGCGGCCAGCTCTTCGTCGAGCCGACCACCGAGGTGTACGAGGGCATGATCGTCGGCGAGAACTCCCGCTCCGACGACATGGACGTCAACATCACCAAGGAGAAGAAGCTCACCAACATGCGGGCCTCGACCTCCGACGAGACCGAGAAGCTGATCCCGCCGCGCAAGCTCTCGCTGGAGCAGGCGCTGGAGTTCTGCCGCGAGGACGAGTGCGTCGAGGTCACCCCGGCCACGGTGCGCATCCGCAAGGTGGTGCTCGACCAGCAGCAGCGGGGCCGGGCCGCCGCCCGCCGCAAGCACGCCGGCTGATCCCAGCAGCACCCGACGACGGGCGCGTCGACCGCTTGCGGTCGACGCGCCCGTCCGTTTCCGACCGGGGTACGCGGGCCGGTCCGACCGTCCACCGCTGATCCGCTACGGTCACCGGCATGACCTGGGATGATCTCGACGTCCACCTGGACCGGGTGCCCGGCACCGTCTCGGCGTACGTGGGCCGGCTCGACGCGCCGCCGACCTGGACCCGCCACGCGGACGCCGCCCACTACGCCGCGAGCACCATGAAGGTGGCGGTGCTCGCCGCGCTGCACCGCGCCGCCGAGGCCGGCACGGTGGACCTGGACGCCCCGGTCCCGCTGGTCAACGAATTCGATTCCGCCCAGCCCGGCGCACCCCGGTTCTCCTGTGCGCAGCTCTACGACAACGACGACGCCGTCTGGGACCGGCTGGGTGCCACGGCGACGCTGCGCTGGCTGGCCGACCGGATGATCGTGCGCTCCAGCAACCTGGCCACCAACCTGGTCATCGGGCACGTCGGGCTGCCCGCGGTGGCCGAGGTGTGGGCGCTCGCCGGCGCCCGCAACAGCGTCACGGGGCGGGGCATCGAGGACTTCGCGGCCCGCGACGCCGGCATCACCAACGTGGTCACCGCCGCCGACCTGGCCGCCCTGCTCGGCGCACTGGCCTGGGGGGCGGGCACCCCCGGCACGCTCGCCGCGCCGGCCGCCTGCTCGGCCATGCTGGACGTCCTGCTCGCCCAGGAGCACCGCGAGGACCTGGCCGCCGGTCTGCCGGAGGGCACCCGCATCGCGCACAAGAACGGTTGGGTACGCGGCGTGCGGCACGGCGCGGGCGTGGTGCTGCCCGACGACGCCCCGCCGTACCTGATCGCCGTCTGCACCACCACCGACCCGGCCGACGGCGGCGGCGACTCCGACTCCGACGACGCCTGCCGGCTGATCGCGCACATCTCGGCCCAGGTCTGGGCCGCCCGCCATCAGCTCTGAACCCGCACCGGCACACCGCCGGACGCGCCGGTCAGTCCAGCAACTGCGCCCGCAGCGCCGTGCGGGTCTCCTCGGTGATCCCGAGCCCGTCGCGCAGGTACGCGTCGAACGAGCCGTGCACCCGGCGCACCTCGTCGTACGCGGCGTCGAGATACTCGGCGCGGACCTCCAGCACCGGCAGCACCGCGTCGACGTCCAGGTCGGGTCGCCGCCGCCGCAACGCCTCGACGATCACCGCGCGCAGGCTGTCGGTCAGCGCGTTGTTGCGCAGGTAGTCGGAGCGGATCGCCACCTCGTCCACCCCGAGCGCCGTCAGCAGGATGACGGTCAGCCAACCCGTGCGGTCCTTGCCGGCGGAGCAGTGGTAGACCAGCGGCAGGTTCTCCGGCTGGGCGGCCAGCCGCACCGCCTCGGCGAAGCCGACCCGTGCCGACTCGCCGGTGACGAACCACCGGTAGATGGCCGCCATCGCCCCCGCCGTGCCCTGCCGGGCCAGCTCCGCGTACGCGTCGAGGTCGTGGCCGAGCAGCACCGCCGAGACGTACGTGAAGACCGGGTGCTCCGGGTCGTGCACCGGGAGGTGCACCACTCGGGGTTCACCGACCAGCCGATCGGCCGGGGCGACCGCGATCTCGGAGGAGTCGCGCAGGTCCAGCACACATGCCGGGGCCAGCTTCGCGAGCACCGGTAGGTCCTCGTCGGTCAGCCGACCCAACGCCGGGGTGCGAATCAGTTGCCCGACGCGGACCCGTCGCCCGTCGGCACCGACAAGCCCGCCCAGGTCCCGCGCGTTCGGTGCGCCCACCAACTTCCAACCCTGCCCGGCCATCCGGTGTCCCCTCCCGCGGCGTGCCTGCATATAGGGTGCCCGACATGACGATCTCGGCGGTACGCACCCACCGGGTTTCCGCCCCCTTACACACCCCGTTCGTCACCGCGCTGCGCCGCACCACCACAGTGGAGACTCTCGTCGTCGAACTGATCGATGCCGACGGCCGGTCCGGCTTCGGCGAGGCGCCCCAGGTCTGGCAGGTCACCGGCGCGTCGGTGGCCGGCGCGCAGGCGTGCGTACGCGAGCTGCTCGGCCCACTGCTGATCGGTCGTGACCCGGACGACCTGGTGGCCCGTTGCACCGAGGTGCAGCGCGCGGCGGCCGGCAACGAGGCGGCGAAGGCGGCGGTGGACGTCGCCCTGCACGACCTCGCCGCCCGACGGTTGGGCGTACCCCTGGTGCGGTTGCTCGGGGGCACCACGCTGCGGGTGCCGACGGACGTCACACTGGCGGCGGGCGACGCGGTGGACCTGGCGGCGTCGGCACGGCAGCGGCAGGCCGACGGGTTCGGCGTGCTGAAGGTGAAGGTCGGCACCGACGCGGCCGGCGACCTCGACCGGGTGCGGGCCGTCCGCGCGGCCGTCGGCCCCGGGGTCCGGATTCGGCTCGACGCCAACCAGGGCTGGACGCCCCGGGAGGCGGTCCGGGTGATTCGTGGCATCGAGGACGCCGGGCTCGACGTGGAACTGGTCGAGCAGCCGGTGGCCCGCTGGGACCTGGACGGGCTGGCCTGGGTCAGCGACCGGGTGTCCGTGCCGATCCTGGCCGACGAGGCGGTCTTCGGGGTCCGTGACCTGGTGGAGGTGATCCGCCGTCGGGCGGCCGACCTGGTCAACGTCAAGCTGGCCAAGTGCGGCGGGCTGCACCCGGCGCGTACCCTCCTCGAGCTGGCCACCGCCCACGGGCTCGGCACGGTGGTCGGTTCGATGATGGAGAGCCAGGTCGGCATCGGGGCGGCGGCGAGCTTGGTCGCCGCCTACGGCACCACAGCGGTGGCCGACCTGGACGCCGCGTGGTGGCTGGCCTGGTCGCCGGTGCAGGGCGGGATTCGGTACGACGGGTCGACCGTGGTGTTGCCGAACGCCCCCGGCCTGGGCATCTCCGGGCTTGCTGAAGCAAAGGTGCAGACGCACAGTTGATGATCGTCGGTTTCTTTCCTAGGGTTTCCCGGGGACAGCCGACACGATCTGGGGGTTGACGTGGAGCTGCAACCGGGCCGCGAGGCCGTCGTCCGGGTCGCGGTGGCAACACTGTGGACCTCACCCGAGGCGGTCCGTCCGGTCGACCGCCCGGCGCTGACCACCGGAGCCGACATCCCGGCCTGGGTCTCCGGTCTGAACACCGACCAGCAGGTCGGCGAGTGCGTGCTGAGCCAACTCCTGCTCGGCGAGCGGGTGCTCGTCAGCGAGGTGCGCCCGGACGGCTGGGCCCGGGTCGTCGCCGTCGAGCAGCCAGCAGCCAAGCTGGACCCGCGCGGCTACCCGGGTTGGCTCCCCGCCGACCAGCTGACCACGGTCGACCCGGCCACTCGCACCGACCACCCGCTGGTGGTCGACGCCACCGTCACCGGGCTGCACGCCGAGCCGAGTGGCCCGGTGGTGCTGCCCGGCGTGGTCGTCGGCACCCGCCTGGCACCGGCCGGCCCCGCGCGCGACGGCTGGCGGCCGGTACACGTCCCCGGGCGGGCCGCGCCACTCTGGCTGCTCGACAACCACCTGACCCCGGCCCCGGCCGCGTCGCCGGCCGCCGAACAGGCGCTCGCGGTGGCTCAGCGGCTGCTGGACGTGGTCTACATCTGGGGCGGTCTCTCCGCACACGGCATCGACTGCTCGGGGCTCGTACACCTGGCCTGGCGGCGATTCGGGGTGCTGCTGCCCCGCGACGCCGACGACCAGGCCGTGGCCACCACCCCGCTGACGCTGGGCGCGGAACGCCCCGGTGATCTCTACTTCTTCGCCCGGCCCGGCCGCAAGATCCACCACATCGGCATCGTCACCGCCACGCCCGGCGACGACGGTGAGCGGCGGATGCTGCACGCCTGCTACCGGCGGCGGCGGGTCATCGAGGAGCCACTGCCCGCCGATCGGACCGCCACGCTGGTCGGCGCACACCGGGTCTGACCGGTCGGGCGCGCATCTGCGCCCGACCGGTGCCCGGTCAGCGTCGGGCGTCGGCCAACTCGCGGCGTCGGTCCCGGGAGGACTTGATCAGGCTGGCGGCGGTGGCGACACCCAGGGTGCCGATGATGACCAGCAGCGACAGCCAGATCGGGATGTGCGGCGCCCAGCCGACGTGCTCGCCACCGTTGACGAACGGCAGGTTGTTGTCGGCCAACGCCTCCAGCACCAGCTTCACCCCGATGAAGCCGAGCACGACGGCCAGGCCGTAGCTCAGGTAGATCAGCCGGTCGAGCAGGCCACCGAGCAGGAAGTAGAGCTGACGGAGGCCCATCAGCGCGAAGACGTTCGCGGTGAAGACCAGGTACGGCTCCTGCGTGATGCCGAAGATCGCCGGGATCGAGTCCAGGGCGAAGATCAGGTCCGTGGTGCCGATCGCGATCATCACGATCAGCATCGGGGTGAACAGTCGCCTGCCGGTCGCGTGGGTGGTGAGCTTCGCGCCGTCGTACTCCTTGGAGATCGGCAGCGCCTTGCGGCTCCACCGGATCAACACGTTCTCGGAGAACTCGTCCTCGTCCGGCTCACCCTGCCGGGCCAGGTTGACCGCTGTGTAGATCAGGAACGCGCCGAAGATGTAGAAGACCCAGGAGAACTGCGTGATCAGCGCCGCACCGGCGGCGATGAACCCGCCGCGCATCACCAACGCCAGCACGATGCCGACGAGCAGCACCTTCTGCTGGTACTGCCGGGGCACCCCGAAACGGGCCATGATGATCACGAAGACGAAGAGGTTGTCCACCGAGAGGCTGTACTCGGTGAGCCAGCCGGTGTAGAACTGCCCCGCCGGGCTGGCGCCCGAGGTCAGCCAGACACCCGCCCCGAAGAGCAGGGCCAGCCCGACGTAGAAGGCGACCCAGAGGCTCGATTCCCGCACACTCGGCTCGTGCGGACGCCGACCGATGATCAACAGGTCGACGAACAGGACCGCAGTCAGTGCGACAAGCGTCCCCGCCCACACCAATCCGGACACGTCCAACGTTCATTCCTCCGGCAGACACGCGGCGTCGGGCACACCGTACGCCCCCGGAAGGGCCGGCGTGCCGCTGTCGCTCACTCTGGTGACTGTCGGAGGTCTCTTCCGCCGCCGCCCCTCGTCGGGGTGGCGACCTACGGGGCCGGGTCGGGGCGCCGTGGTTCCGGCGCTCGACCGTGCTGACGACTCCGTCGCGGGGGAATACTCCCCTCCTCGGTGACCATTGTTGCCCACCACGCCCCGTGATCACACCCCGGGCAGCCGGTGGCACTGACCACCCGTCGGCGGGGAACAACGGACGCGGCACACCCGCTACGCCGTCCTAGGAGGCTAGTGCGAGTCGGGCCGGCGATCGGGCCGGCGACACGCTGCCCCGGTAGCGCTCCTCCCGCCCATGATCACGATGCCCACCCCAGGGGTACCGTCGACACCGGAACCGACCCCGCGTCGCCGCCGACCCTGCCCACCGTGGGAGGCTTTCCGGCATGGTGCTTGAGGTCGCGTTGATCGACGTACTGCCCGGACACGAGGACGCGTTCGCCGCCGCGTACGCCGAGGGTCACCCCGTGCTCGCCGGGGCAACCGGCTGCCGGTCGGTGCGGATGACCCGGGGAATCGAGTCCCCGACCCGCTTCGTGCTGCTGGTCGAATGGGACTCGGTCGAGGCACACGAGGAGAACTTCCGGGCCACCGAGCGGTTCGAGAAGTGGCGGGCGTTGATCGGGCCGCACTTCGCCGGGCCGCCCGTGGTCGAGCACTTCCTCGACGTGCCGGCCTGAGCGACGCTGTCGTACCCCGCGGTTATCGTGCCGTGCGCACGCGCCGGCCGCCGGTCCCGACGGGCTCGGGGGCGCCGGGCCCGGTGGCCGCGCGGCGTGCCGCACTGGGCCTTACTCGCCGGCGCGGCGGGCCAGCGCGGTGACCGTCTCCTCCGCTGACAGCGCGGCCGCCAGCAGCGCCTCGGTCATCCGCTCGTAGCGGTCGATGTCGAGCACCGTGGCCAACCGCACGTCGGTGGTCAACGCCTCGATCATCACCGTCCGCGGGTCCGCCGGGTCGGGAAAGGCATAGCAGGAGTACGGCGTGAGCGGGTGCAGCCCGCCACCGGCCGCCCCGGGTGGCAGCAGCCGCACCGTGACATGGGACAGCCCGGTCACGGTGACCAGGTGCCGCAACTGCTCCCGCCAGACCGCGACCGGCAGGTCACCCGGGTCGCAGACGGCCGAGGCGAGCACCGCGGTGTAACGCGGCGGGTAGGCCCGCCTCAGCACCTCCTGCCGCAGCGCCCGGGCGCGCACCTCCGCCTCCACGTCGACCTCCGGCGTGAGCTGGGCACCGGCCGCGACCAGAACCCGGGCGTACGCGGGCGTCTGGAGCAGCCCCGGCACGACCGTCGGCTGGTACTCGACGATGTCGGCGGCACCCGCCTCCAACTCGGCGTAGGTGCGCTGTCGTTCGCTCATCTCGCCCAGCGTCTTCCACCAGCCTCGGCTGGTCGCCGCGTCCCGAGCGATCACGATCAACGCGTCCCGGGCGGGCGGCGGCACCTTGTAGATGTCCAGCAGATCGAGCACATCGGCCAGGTCCGGGCGGCTCTGACCCAGCTCGATGCGGGACAGTTTCGACGTCGAGGCCCAGCCCAGCCGGTCGCAGACCTGCTCCAGGGTCAGCGCCTCGCGCCGACGTAGTTGGCGCAGTTCTGCGCCCAGACGTGCACGTCGAATGACAGGACTCGTTGGCAACGGCATCCCGGCCTCCCCATCGAGGGAGACTACGCAGGACGATCACCCAGTGCAATAGCTCGCTCGCTCACCGCAATCAGGTCATTCGGCGCGGGCCTGGCCGAGTCCCGGTGCCAGCCATGCCGAACGTCCGAGCCTGATCCACTCCGCCTCGCCGATATGACGGTATCCGCGAGGCCGGATGCCGCCACATCGGCGACCTAGAGTCGATCTTTGGCGAACCGGACAAGTGTGCCCACTCAGGGCCGGTAGGTGCCGAAGGCCCAGACGTTTCCAGCCAGGTCGCGGGCGGCGTAGTCACGGGAGCCGTAGTCGGTGTCGAACGGCTCTCGGGTGATCTCGGCACCGGCCGCGCGGGCCTGGGCGCAGTGGGCGTCGACGTCCGGCACCGCCACGTAGACCAGCCAGTCGTCGTCGGCCGGCCTGGGCTTCGCGTCGGCCCGACCGCCCAGCATGATCATGCCGGTGTCGAGGACGAGTTCGGCGTGCGCGACAGTGCCGTCCGGCGCCTCGTGCACGGCGTGCACCTGGAAACCGAAGGCGGAGCAGAGCCAGTCGATTGCGGAGCGGGGGTCGGGGTAGCGGAAGACGGGATAGACGGTTCGCATGACCTGATTCTGCGGCAGGCGACCCTGCTCCGGATTGGACGAATGTGACCTCGGCGGGTCGCCAACCGAGCGGTGTCAGCCGGCCGACGACCGGTCGGCGAGCAGCGCGGCCGGAGTCGCCCCCGCGAACTGATGGAAATCCCGGATCAGGTGGGACTGGTCGTAGTAACCGCATCGTGCCGCCACCGCGGCCCAGTCGACGGCCCGGGTCGCGCCGGGCGACCCGGCACCAGCGGCGGACTGCCCGGCACCGTACGCGGACTGCCCGGCACCGGTCGGCGGCCCGGCGCCCGCCCCGGCCACCGCGTTCGCCCCGACGGTTGCGCCCGGTTCGGTCAGCGCCGCGTACGCCTGCTGGAAGCGCAGCAACCGGGCGACCATCTTGGGCGGCAGCCCGACGTCCTGCCGGAACCGGGACGCGAGGTGCCGCCGGCTCCAGCCCAGTTCGTCGGCGAGCACACCCACACCTTCCTGCCCACCGCTGGCGACGAGCCACCGCCACGCCCAGTCCAGCCGGGCGTCCACCGGTGGGGACGACGCCAACCGGCCGGCGAGCACCCTGTCGAGCAGGGCGAACCGTTCCGGCCAACCCGCCGCCTCGGCGAGCCGGCAGCGCAGCCGATCCAGCCAACGGCCCGGGAGCTGCCCGACGCCCACGGCCCGGTTGGTCAGCTCGCTGAGCGGCAGACCGAGGAGCCGGCGGGCGGTCAGCGGGGCGAGCAGCAACTCGACGCCCTCCCCCACACCCACCGTGCGTGTGGCGCACCAGCCGTCGAAGGTGCCGGCCACGAACGAGTCGACCTTCGTGGCCCCGCGCTCCGCGCTGCGCGGGTCGGTCACGTCCAGCGGAGCGCCCCAACCCAGGATCAGCACCACGAAGACGCCCGCCGACTCCCGGCGGACCAGCGGCACGTCGGCCCGTTCCCGATAGCCGACGTACCTGTCGACGAACGGGCGCAGCCGGACGTCGGGCAACCCAAGAACCATCTCCCCGACCGGTGCCGCCGCCGTCAACCTCGCCCGCCCTCCGCGTGCCCCGGCCGACCGCGCCCGAGCGGAACGCTCGTCGTGGCCGGCCGGGTGGTGGCCGTCACTTCACACCAGCGGCGTCCATGCCGCGCAGCTCCTTCTTCAGGTCGGAGACCTCGTCACGGATCCGGGCCGCCAGCTCGAACTGCAGCTCGCGGGCAGCGGCCAGCATCTGGTCGCTGAGCTCCTGGATGAGCTGGGCGAGGTCGGCGCGGGCCATCCCCTCCCGCGAGGTGGTGGTGGCGGCGGACCGGCTCCGGCTGCGGGTCTCCTTGACCGGCGCCTTGCCACGGGAAAGCTGACGCACCGCGCCCCCGACCCGGGAGTTTTCGGTGTCCTCGGCCTCGCGGTAGATGTCGTCCAGGATGTCGTGGATCTTCTTACGCAACGGCTCCGGGCTGATCCCGTGCGCCTCGTTGTGCGCGATCTGCTTGGCCCGGCGCCGATCGGTCTCGTCGATCGCCGCCGCCATCGACGGGGTGATCTTGTCGGCGTACATGTGGACCTGACCGGAGACGTTACGGGCGGCCCGCCCGATGGTCTGGATCAGCGACCGGCCGCTGCGCAGGAAGCCCTCCTTGTCGGCGTCGAGGATCGCCACCAGCGACACCTCGGGCAGGTCCAGACCTTCACGGAGCAGGTTGATGCCGACCAGCACGTCGTACTCGCCCTTGCGCAACTCGCGCAACAGCTCCACCCGGCGCAACGTGTCGACCTCCGAGTGCAGGTAGCGCACCCGGATGCCGTTCTCCAAAAGGTAGTCGGACAGGTCCTCGGCCATCTTCTTGGTCAGCGTGGTGACCAGGACCCGCTCGTCGCGATCGGTGCGGAGTTTGATCTCGTGCATCAGGTCGTCGATCTGGCCCTTGGTCGGCTTGATCACGACCTCCGGGTCGACCAGACCGGTGGGTCGGATGACCTGCTCGACGAACTCGCCCTGGGCCTGCTCCATCTCCCACGTCCCGGGGGTCGCGGAGAGGAAGACCATCTGACCGACCCGCTCCAGGAACTCGTCGAAGCGCAGCGGCCGGTTGTCGGCCGCGCTGGGCAGCCGGAAACCGTGGTCGATCAGCATCCGCTTGCGGGACGCGTCGCCCTCGTACATGCCGCCGATCTGCGGGATGGTCACGTGCGACTCGTCGACGACGGTGAGGAAGTCGTCGGGGAAGTAGTCGAGCAGGCAGTGCGGCGGGCTGCCGGGCAGCCGCCCGTCCATGTGCATCGAGTAGTTCTCGATGCCGGAGCAGAAACCCACCTGCCGCATCATCTCGATGTCGTAGGTGGTGCGCATGCGCAACCGCTGCGCCTCCAGCAGCTTGCCCTGCCGCTCCAGCTCGGCCAGCCGCTCGGCCAGCTCGACCTCGATGTCACGGATCGCCCGCTCCATCCGCTCCGGACCGGCCGCGTAGTGCGTGGCCGGGAAGATCACCAGCTGGTCGACCTCGCGGACCACGTCACCGGTCAACGGGTTGAGGTAGTAGAGCTTCTCCACCTCGTCACCGAACAGCTCGATGCGGACCGCCAACTCCTCGTACGCCGGGATGATCTCCAGCGTGTCGCCGCGAACCCGGAAGGTGCCGCGCTGGAAGGCCATGTCGTTGCGGGTGTACTGGATGTCGACCAGCCGGCGCAGCAACTGGTCACGGTCGAGCTCCTGGCCGACCTGCACCTTTACCGCCCGGTCGAGGTATTCCTCCGGGGTGCCCAGGCCGTAGATCGCCGAGACGGTCGCCACCACGATCACGTCGCGGCGGGTGAGCAGCGACATCGTCGCCGAGTGCCGCAGCCGCTCGACCTCCTCGTTGATCGAGGAGTCCTTCTCGATGTAGGTGTCGGTCTGCGGGATATACGCCTCAGGCTGGTAGTAGTCGTAGTACGAGACGAAGTATTCGACCGCATTGTGCGGCAGCAGCTCACTGAACTCCTTGGCCAGCTGCGCACAGAGCGTCTTGTTCGGGGCGAGCACCAGGGTCGGGCGCTGCAGCCGCTCGATCAACCACGCCGTGGTGGCGCTCTTGCCGGTGCCGGTCGCACCGAGCAGCACGGTGTTGCGGTCGCCACGCCGAACCCGGCGCTCAAGATCATCGATAGCTGCGGGTTGGTCGCCGGCCGGCTGGAAGTCACTGACGACCTGGAAGCGGCTGTCGAGCCGGGGAATGTCGAGCGCCATGCCAACAACGGTACGCCGGAGGTCCGACAGGAACGGCCGTCACGCCAGGTAGGTGATCGGCTTCAATATTTCCATTGTGTGGCCCATGTGACCGGGACTACCCTCTCCATGTAGGCCGCTCGCGGCGGCCGACCGGGCCGGTGGCCAGGCCGTCATCACGGCCGGCCGCCCCCGGCACTGCGGTCGCAGCACCCGGCTCGTCCGGCGTGCGCACCCGTGTGGTCGCGCTCGAGGCGCAGACCGGCCGCCGCGAGCGCCCCTGCTCGTCACCCCGGTGCCTCCCCGCCCGTTTCATCTCCGTGGACACCTCTGCGACCCCGTCGCCCGACACCACCGCCCCCGGGGGCACGCCGCCCGGCGCCAAGCCATCCGGTGCCGAGCCGTCTGGGACCACGCCCTCCGACGCCACGTCGCCCAACGCCACAGCGCCCGGTGCCACGCCGCCCGGTGCCACGCCGCCCGGTGCCAAACCATCCGGCACCAAGACCTCCGGCACGTCCTCCGCCAACAAGCCGCCCGGTGCCACAGCGCCCGCTACCAAGCCGCCCGGTGCCACAGCGCCCGCTACCAAGCCCCCAGGTGCCACGCCATCCGGTGCCGGGCCGTCGGGCGGCGGGGGGGCCGGACTTCCCCGCGGCGGAAGTGTCGAGTTGCGGGGTGCCGTCCGGCCGGGACGTGGCACCGGTCGTCACCGCACCGGCTCGGCCGGAGCGTCCGCAGCCATCCGGACCACCGGGAGCGGCTCCAACACCAACCGACCCGCCGCCGACCGACCAGCCGACAGCGACCGGCCCGCCACCACCGGCCGAACCGCCCCCGCCGGCCGAACCGCCACCACCGGCCGAACCGCCCCCGCCCGTCGAACCGCCGCCGGCCGGGGACCCGAGAAGGCCCCGACGACCACCAGACCCGACGGCACGGCCGACACGGCCGACACCGCAGGTCCGGCCCCGGCCAGCCGTCGCAGACGTACCGTGCTGATGTTGCTCGGTCTGACCGCGGTGACGTCCGCGACGGCGTTGGTTCTCGGGCTGTTGAGCTGGACCCCCGAGCCGCCCGAGCCGGCCCGGCCGCTGACCCTCGCCGAGGGCGAGCGGCTGGCCGCCGTGCGGGTCACCAACCTGCGGGACCTCCGCGCCGGGGTCCGCGTCACGGCCGGCACCGACGCGGCCCGGATCGAGCTGGTGGGCTGGGTGGACTGGTCACGGTCACTGCTCTACCTCGACGTGGGCGGGCCGGGCGCGGGTGCCGAGCGCGGGCTGTTGCAGAGAGCTGGCCCGGTGCTGGTGATCCGGCCCGATCCGGCGGCGGTGCCCACCCCCGCCCCACCTCCACTGGTGCCTCCGGCGGACCGTTGGCGGCTGCACCGACTGGCGCCCGGAGCGAGTCTGGCGCCGGTGCTCGACCTGCTCCTCGGGCTCGCCGCCGACCGCCCGGACCCCACCCAGACGACGCCGGGCAGCGCTGCGCGCTGGATCGCCCGGGACACCGCGGCGGGCGGCCCGGTGGACGTTCTTCAGGCACCGCTGCCGACCGGGACACCACCCGCCGCCAGCACCACGCCGGGCAACACCCCACCAGGTAGCACCACATCGGGCAACACCCCGGCACCCACGCCGGACACCGGGTCGGCGGGCACGGAACCGGACGGGCAGAGCCGGTACTGGCTCGACCAGGACGCCCGGCTGTACAAGCTGGTGACCCGGCTGCCCGGTGTCGGCCCGGTCACGGTGCTGCTCAACCGGGTGGACCGGCCGACACTCCGGCCGGTGGATGCCCTCGGCGGCCGGCCCGGTCTGCCCCGCGCGTTGACCGCCACCGAGCAGCGTCGGCTGGACCGGATGCCGGCGCGGCTACGCGCCCAGGGCGGTGCCACGGTCACGCTGACCGCGCCGACCGGCACGGACACGAACCTGCGAGGCACCGGCTGGTTGAGCTGGACCGCGCGTACCGCGTACCTCTCGGTTGCCGATCTGGGCGTGCCGGACCGACGGACCCTGCTGCGACGCGACACCGCCGGGCTGGCCCGGGCGGACCTGCCGGCGGCCGCCGCCGGTGGCGGCACGGCGGAGGTGCCGGGCCAGCCACCGCTGCCACCCCCGGCCGCGGCGTGGCGGGTCTCCCGATCCGGCGGGGACGACCTGAACCTGCTGGTCGACGCCGCATTGGCCGCCGGGTCCGTCGGGCAACCCGGTGCGACTGTGCGGGTCCGCGAAGACGTCGCCGCCGGACGGACCGTGGACGTCGTCGAGTTGGGCCCGGCTGACGCGCGGCTGCGCTACTGGATCGACCGCGACGGGTCGCTACGGAGGCTGGAGTTGCACACCGACGCCAAGGCCTGGGCCCAACTGGACCTGCACACCGCGGTGGTGCCCCGACTGGCCCCGGTGCCCCGCCCGACCCCGATTCCCCGGCCCACCAACGGTCGGCCCGGCGCCCGCTGAGCGTGCCTCTCAGGGCCGCCAGTCGGTCTGCGCGGCCCACTGCTCGGCCCGCAGGTACTCCTCGTCGAACCACGGGTCGCCGGCCGTGCCGGAGTCGCCGGCCGGTGCCGAGTCGACCAGGTCCCGTTTGAACTGCAGGTACGCGGCCCGCTGATCCGGGTCGGCACGCAGGTGGTCGCGCATCAGCAGCGCATAACGCCAGCCCGCCGAGCCCGCGACACGCACGTGCAGCCGGACCGGGCGGGCCGGGTCCGCGCTGCCGTGCAGCCGCTTCTCCCACCGACCGCTGCCGGCCGGACGCGGATCGTCCCACCACTGCCCCGGCACCCGCGGGAACCCGGCATTCGCCAACCGGTCGGCCAACGCCCCGTCGGCGTCGGCGAGGCTCGGCACGGCCACCTGCACGTCGATGACGTCCTGGGCGGCGAGACCGGGCACCGCGGTCGAGCCGATGTGGTCGATCCGCAGGGCGTCCGAGGCGAGCGTGTGCCGGATCCGAGCGGCCAGCCGCCCGTACTGCTCGGGCCAACTCGCGTCGGTCTCGGCCAGGTCGCCCCGGCCCGGCGACACCACCCGCCGCTCGCGCAGGTTGTCCTCGTAGGGCAACAGCCGCTGCCGCCAGAGCGCGTCGACGGCGTCGTGCAACTCCGCCAGACTCCCGTCGTTGCTGAGCACCACGTCCGCAGCCGCCCGGCGACGGGCGTCGTCGGTCTGGGCGGCGATCCGCCGCTCGGCCTCCGCGCGATCCATCCCCCGGTCGCGCGCCAGCCGGTCCAGTCGGGTCGTCACGGCCGTCTCCACCACGATCACCAGGTGGTACGTGGGCGCGAGACCAACCTCGACGAGCAGCGGTACGTCGTTGACGACAATCGCGTCAGGTGCCGCCGCGGCGGCCAACTCCGCGGTACGGGCCCGAACCCGCGGGTGGGTGATCGCCTCCAGCCGACGGCGGGCGGTTTCGTCGGCGAACACCACCGCGCCCAGTGCGGCACGGTCCAGCGCGCCGTCGGCATCCAGCACCACATCGGAGAAGGCGGCAACGATCTCGGCCAGCCCCTCCGTGCCCGGCGCGACGACCTCCCGGGCCACCCGGTCGGCGTCGATGAGCACCGCGCCCCGCTCCACGAGCCGCGCGGCCACCGCGCTCTTGCCCGACCCGATCCCGCCGGTCAACCCCACCCTCAGCACCCGACCAGTCAACCGGATCACCGGCCAAGCCGCCAAACCCACCGCGGAGCTGCTCCCCAAGCCGACGGCCAGCCCAGCCCTGCCCTGCCCAGCGCGGCCCTGCCCAGCGCGGCGTAGCCGGCCCAGCCCCGCAAGATCGTGCTCGATCCTGGTTCTAGTGGTGTCCTGGTCGCCCGGTGGCCCCTACATCCGTGATCGAGCGCGATCTTGCGCGCCAGCAGGGTGGCCGGACACTGCCGAAGCGGCCCGGCGGCCCGGGGCGTGATCCACTCCACGTCGCCGATGTGGCGGTATCTCGCCCGGCGGATACCGCGATGTCGCCGCCCTGGAGTGGATCACGCCGTGACGCCCCCGCCGGGGATGACCACCACCCGCGCACGGCGAAGGCCCCGCCCCCGGCGATCCGAAGATCGCGGGGACGGGGCCTGTCGTCGTTCAGTCGTTCAGCGGGTCACTTACCGCCGGCGAGCTTCTCCCGCAGTGCGGCGAGCGCCTCGTCGGTGGCCAGCGTGCCGGCCGGCTCCTCGGCCTGCCGGCTCGGGGCCGGGCTGGACGAGGAGGTGGTGCCACCGCCGCCAGTGCCGCCAGCGGCCGGAACGGCCGGAGTCGGGTTGGCGGCAGCCTCGGCGTCGGCGGCCCGAGAGGTCTGCACCTGCTTGGTGTGGGCCTCCCAACGCAGACGAGCCTCGGCGTACTGGTTCTCCCAGGTCTCGCGCTGCTTGTCGTACCCCTCGAGCCACTCGCCCGTCTCCGGGTCGAAGCCCTCCGGGTAGATGTAGTTGCCCTCGGTGTCGTACGTCGCGGCCATGCCGTAGAGGGTCGGGTCGAAGTGCTCCTCGCCCTCGACGAAGCCCTCGTTGGCCTGCTTGAGCGACAGCGAGATCCGGCGACGCTCCAGGTCGATGTCGATGACCTTGACCATGACCTCGGAGCCAACCTGGACGACCTGCTCCGGGATCTCCACGTGACGCTCGGCCAGCTCGGAGATGTGGACCAGGCCCTCGATGCCGTCGTCCACGCGGACGAACGCACCGAACGGCACCAGCTTGGTGACCTTACCCGGCACGATCTGCTGGATCGCGTGGGTGCGGGCGAACTGCCGCCACGGGTCTTCCTGGGTCGCCTTCAGCGACAGCGAGACCCGCTCGCGGTCCAGGTCGACGTCCAGGACCTCGACCTCGACCTCCTGGCCCACCTCGACGACCTCAGACGGGTGGTCGATGTGCTTCCAGGACAGCTCGGAGACGTGCACCAGACCATCGACGCCGCCGAGGTCCACGAATGCGCCGAAGTTGACGATCGAGGACACGACGCCCTTGCGGACCTGGCCCTTCTGCAGCTTGTTGAGGAACTCGGTGCGCACCTCGGACTGCGTCTGCTCCAGCCAGGCCCGGCGGGACAGGACCACGTTGTTGCGGTTCTTGTCCAGCTCGATGATCTTGGCCTCGAGCTCACGCCCGACGTACGGCTGCAGGTCACGCACACGACGCATCTCGACCAGGGACGCGGGCAGGAAGCCGCGCAGCCCGATGTCGAGGATGAGGCCGCCCTTGACCACCTCGATGACCGAACCGCGGACGACGCCGTCCTCGTCCTTGATCTTCTCGATCGTGCCCCAGGCCCGCTCGTACTGTGCCCGCTTCTTGGAGAGGATCAGACGACCCTCCTTGTCCTCCTTCTGGAGGACCAGGGCCTCGATGTGGTCGCCAACCGTCACAACCTCGGCGGGGTCCACGTCGTGCTTGATCGACAACTCCCGAGAGGGGATGACACCCTCGGTCTTGTAGCCGATGTCGAGCAGGACCTCGTCCCGATCGACCTTGACGACGGTGCCTTCGACAATGTCGCCGTCGTTGAAGTACTTGATGGTCTCGTCGATCGCGGCGAGGAATGCCTCCTCGGAACCGAGATCGTCGTGGGTGACCCGGGTGGCGCTCGAGGGGGCCTCGATGCTGCTCGTCATGTGGGCGGTTGCTCCGGTCGGTGGGTTGTCACAGCAGGCTGGTGTCGCAGTGACCTGTTCGCGCCAGCGGATCCGTCGCCGGGCACACCGAACGATCGCCTAGTGAGATCATGATGTGGCTCCGTCGACCGCGTACCTGCTCCCTGCCGAGGCAACGCGATCCGCGAGCGCATCGTCTAGCCTACCGTGCGCATTACCACAGCGTGCAAGGCCTCCCGGCTTCTCTCTGTGCGATGACCTGCGAAAGACGAACAATCGCCCGGAAACCACCCCTGCTGTCTCCTGCGTCACACCAACCCCAGCAGTCACCGCGGCGCTCCAGGATTCACACACGTTCGAGGAGGCTGTTGTCTGCCGACGCTCGGCGGGTCGGCCGGCCCAGCGGGCGCAACGGCCACGGTGGGGCCTAGCGTGAGCGCGTGGATGACGACAGCCGGGTCACCCGGCGCCGGGTGGGTGACGCCGAGGCCCGGCGGGCCAACCGCGGCTGGTGGGACACCGACGCCGACGACTACCAGGCCGAGCACGGCGCGTTCCTCGGCGACGTGGACTTCGTCTGGTGCCCGGAGGGGCTGCGCGAGGCCGACGCCCGGCTGCTCGGTGACCTGCCCGGGCGGCGGGTGCTCGAGGTGGGCGCCGGCGCGGCCGCCGCCGCCCGCTGGCTCGCCACCCAGGGTGCCCGGCCGGTCGCCTTCGACCTGTCCGCCGGCATGTTGCGGCACGCCGCCGAGGCCGCCGACCGCACCGGGGTACGCGTACCGCTGGTGCAGGCCGACGCGCTCGCCCTGCCGTTCGCCGACGGGTCGTTCGACGTCGCCTGCACCGCCTTCGGCGCGATCCCCTTCGTGGACGACTCGGCGACCCTGCATGCCGAGGTGTACCGGGTACTGCGCCCCGGAGGCCGGTGGGTGTTCTCGGTGACCCACCCGATGCGCTGGATCTTCCTCGACGACCCCGGCGAGGGCGGGCTGACCGCCGTGCACTCCTACTTCGACCGCTCCCCCTACGTGGAACAGGACGACTCCGGCGTGGCCACCTACGTCGAGCAGCACCGCACCCTCGGTGACCGGATCCGGGAGTTGGTCGGCGCGGGGTTCCGGCTGCTGGACCTGCTGGAACCGGAGTGGCCGGAGGGGCACGAGGCAATCTGGGGGCAGTGGAGCCCGTTGCGCGGTCGACTCTTCCCCGGCACCGCCATCTTCGTCACCGAGAAGCCCGCCACGTGAGCGCCTCACACTCGCAGTCCGACCTGCATTCCATCGATCGCCGGTAGGCTCGACTCATGAGCGCCGAGCCCATCCCGACATCACCTGGCCCCTGGTGTCCGGATCCGATGCGGCAGCAGCGTGCCGACTACACGCTGGAGGACCTGCTCACCCTGCCGGACGACGCCCCCCGCGTCGAACTCGTCGACGGAGTCATCCAGGTGACACCCTCCCCCACCCTGGGCCATCAAGACATCTCGTTCCTCCTACGTCTATGGCTGCATTCACGTGTGCCGGGCCATCTCCGAGTCGCCCAAGCGATGGGAGTCGGGCTCAGCTTCAACACGAGTCGACAGCCGGACGTGCTGCTGTGTCACTCCGAGGTGAAATCCGACCGGTCTCGGCTGCGGGCGGAGGATGTCGTGCTCGCCGTGGAGATCGTCTCGCCGGGCACGCGACGGATCGACCGGTTCGCGAAGCCGGGCGAGTACGCCGCCGCCGGCATCCCGTTCTACTGGCGGCTCGAGCAGGATCCGGTGCACGTGTACGCGTACCGGATCGGCGACCGGGTGGGGCCGGGCGGTGAGCGGCAGTACGAGCTGGTCGCCGACGGCGCCGACGTGATCGAGCTGACCGAGCCGTTCGACATCAAGCTGCCGATCGCCGAGATCACCCCGTAGTCGTTTCACCCCTACGGCGTCGGGTAGCCGAGGGGCATGGCCGAGCAGAGATTCCACAAGGGCGACCATGTCTCCTGGTCGGCCCACGGCAGCCGCGCGTACGGCGTGGTGCAGGAGACGATCACCGAGCGGACGCGGATCCGCGGGCGGGCAGTGAACGCGGCGCCCGACGAACCGCAGTACCGGGTCCGCAGTGACGGGACGGGCCGCGACGTGGCCCACCGCCCCGAGGCGCTGCGTCATGAGCAGAGCTGACGATCAGGGCCGGGACACCTACCGGGAGTTCACCGAGGCGGTGAACATGAAGCCCGGCGAGCTGTCCACGTGGCTGAAGACCGATGAGTCGAAGCGGGTGGGCTGGCACAAGGGCGGCCGCTCCGGTGGCGGCGAGTCCGTCGGGCACGATTCCGGCCGGAAGATCATCAACCTGCTCCGGCGCAAGCGCGGCGACCTGTCCGAGGGCGACTACAAGCACATGCGCAAGGTGGTTGGCTACGTTCGCCGGCACATGGCGCAGCGCCCGTCCGGCAACGTCCGCGACACCAAATGGCGCTGGTCCCTCATGAACTGGGGCCACGACCCCCTGAAGTGACCACACCACAGATCAGCACCAAGGCGACGACCGGGCACACCGGTGGCAGCACCGCGACCGGGGCGAGCCGGTCGGGGACAGCCCGACCACCCTGATGCACAACGCCAACGCCAACGGCCGCGACCACGGCGACCCGGTCAGGGGTTCCGGGGCAGCCCGACCCGCGCAGGGATCAAGCCTGACCGCCCGGAGCGGGTCGGGCTGCCCCGGAACCCCCACACCGCAAATCAGTGATCGGCGCTGTTCCAGTCGTGCCCGTCGCCGACCGACACCGACAACGGCACCGACAGCGGGTACGCCTCGCCCATCTCCCGCCGGACCAGTGCCTCCAGTGCCTCCCGCTCGCCGGGGGCCACCTCGAAGACCAGTTCGTCGTGCACCTGCAGCAGCATCCGCGAGCGCATCCCGGCCTCGCCGAGCGCGGTGTCGACGTGCAGCATCGCCACCTTGATGATGTCGGCCGCAGAGCCCTGGATCGGGGCGTTGAGCGCCATCCGCTCGGCGATGTCGCGACGCTGCCGGTTGTCGCTGACCAGGTCGGGCAGGTAGCGGCGGCGACCCAGGATGGTGGAGGTGTAGCCGTCCTGGCGTGCCCGGGCGACCACCTGCTGCAGGTAGTCGCGCACCCCGCCGAAGCCGGCGAAGTAGTTCTCCATCAGCCCGCGCGCCTCGTCGGTGCCGATGCTGAGCTGCTGGGACAGGCCGAACGCGCTCAACCCGTACGCCAGGCCGTAGTTCATGGCCTTGATCTTGCGGCGCTGGTCGGGGGTGACGTCGTCGAGCGGCACCCCGAAGACCGACGACGCGGTGGCGGCGTGGAAGTCGGCACCGGAGTTGAACGCCTCGATCAGCGCGTCGTCCGAGGACAGGTGCGCCATGATCCGCATTTCGATCTGGCTGTAGTCGGCGGTGAGCAGGCACTCGTAGCCCTCGCCCACCACGAAGGCCCGGCGGATCCGCCGACCCTCCTCGGTGCGGATGGGGATGTTCTGCAGGTTGGGCTCGGTGGAGGAGAGCCGCCCGGTGGCCGCCACCGTCTGGTTGAAGGTGGTGTGGATCCGGCCGTCGTCGGAGACCGACTTGAGTAGCCCGTCGACTGTCGACTTGAGCTTGGCCACGTCCCGGTGGCGCAGCAGGTGGGCCAGCACCGGGTGCGGTTGCTGCGCGTAGAGCCACTGCAGCGCGTCGGCGTCGGTGGTGTAGCCCGTCTTGATCTTCTTGGTCTTCGGTAGGCCCAGCTCGGTGAAGAGGATCTCCTGCAACTGCTTGGGCGAGCCGAGGTTGAACTCCCGACCCACCGCCTCGTACGCGCCCTGCGCGGCGGCCTTCACCTCGGCGGCGAAGTGCGCCTCCAACTCGGACAGATAGTGCGTGTCGGCGGCGATGCCGATGCTCTCCATGCCGGCCAGCACCCGCATCAACGGCAGCTCCACCCCGGCCATCAGCCGGGCGGACTGCTCGCCGTCGCGGGACAACTCGGCGTCGATGGCGTCAGCCAGGTCGAGAGTGGCCCGGGCCTGGAGCATCAGGTTCTGCTCGGCGACGCCTTCGTCACCGAGCCCGTCGAGGGTGAGCTGGCCGGACTCCGGCACGTCCACCCGCAACTCCCGGTGCAGGTAGCGCAGCGCCAGGTCGGTCAGGTCGTAGGACCGCTGATCGGGGCGGGCCAGGTACGCGGCGATCTGGGTGTCGCGGACGATGCCGGCGAGCTGCCAGCCGTGCGCGGCGCAGGCCAGCACGGCCGGCTTGCTGTCGTGCAGCACCTTGGGCCGCTGCGCGTCGGCCAACCAGCCGGCGAGGGCACCCTCGTCGGTCGGGTCGAGCTGCGCCGGGTCGACCCAGGCCGCCGCGCCGCCGGCGGTGGCCAGCGCGAGACCGGTGATCGAGGCGGTGTGCCGGCGGTTGGGGCCGGTGTCGAGCTTGACCGCCAGCCCGACCGGGGTGCCGGTCGGGGCGTGCGTGGTCAGCCAGCCGGCCAGCGCGCCGGGCTCGGTGAGCCTCTCGCCGGCGAGGTCGAAGCCGGACTCGGCCTCCGGCTCGACCGCCTCCAGGTATTGGTAGAGGCGGTCACGCAGAATGCGGAACTCCAGGGTGTCGAAGACCTGGTGCACGGCCTCCCGGTCCCAACCGGCCCAGCGGGTGTCCTCCGGGCGCAGCGGCAGCTCCAGGTCGGAGACGAGACGGTTGATCTCGTAGTTGCGGATCACGTCGGCGAGCCGCTCCCGCAGGCTGTCGCCGGCCTTGCCCTTGATCTCGTCGGCCCGGGCGATCACGCCCTCCACCCCGCCGTACGTGGTGATCCACTTGGCGGCGGTCTTCGGGCCGACGCCCGGGATGCCGGGCAGGTTGTCGCTGGTTTCGCCGACCAGCGCGGCCAGGTCCCGGTACTGCTGTGGGGTGACGCCGTACTTCGCCTCGATCGCCGCCGGGTCCATCCGGGCCAGGTCGGAGACACCCTTGCGCGGGTAGAGGACGGTGATCTGGTCGTCGACGAGCTGGAACGCGTCGCGGTCACCGCTGCTGATCAGCACCGACATGCCCTGGTCGCGGGCCTGGCAGGCGAGCGTGGCGATGACGTCGTCGGCCTCGAAGCCCTCCTTCTCGACCACCGGGATCTGCAGCGCGGCCAGGACCTCCTTGACCAGGCTGACCTGGCCCTTGAAGTCGGTCGGAGTCTCGCTGCGGCCGGCCTTGTACTCCGAGTATTTCTCGGTGCGGAAGGAGCGGCGGGAGACGTCGAAGGCCACCACGATGTGGGTGGGCTGCTCATCCCGCAACACGTTGATCAGCATGGAGGTGAAGCCATAGACCGCGTTGGTCGGCTGCCCCGTCGTGGTGGAGAAGTTTTCCACCGGCAGGGCGAAGAAGGCCCGGTATGCCATGGAATGTCCGTCGACGAGGAGCAGGCGCGGTGTCGTAGCTGTCACGGCAGCGACTCTAGTCCGTCGCACCGACATCCCTGGCCCTCGGCACGGGGTGCCGCGACGCCGAGACGACAGCCGGCCCGAACGCCGACGGCCGGCCACCCCCGCGAGGGGATGACCGGCCGCCGCTCGGGTGGTTCAGGCCACGCCGAGGTACGCCTCCTTGACCGACGGATCGTGCAGCAGGTCCTGACCGGACCCCTCCTTCACGATCTGACCGGTCTCCAGCACATAGCCGCGGTGTGCCCGCGACAACGCCTGCTGGGCGTTCTGCTCCACCAGCAGGATCGTGGTGCCCTGCTGGTTGATCTCCGTGATGATGTCGAAGATCTGCCGGATCACCAGCGGAGCCAGACCCATCGACGGCTCGTCGAGCAGCAGCAGCTTCGGTCGACTCATCAGCGCCCGGCCGACCGCGAGCATCTGCTGCTCGCCACCGGAGAGCGTGCCACCGGCCTGCTTACGCCGCTCGGCAAGCCGCGGGAAGAGGGTCAGCACCCGATCCAGGTCGGAGGCGATGCCGGCGGAGTCCCGCCGGGTGTACGCCCCCATGTCCAGGTTCTCCATCACCGTCATACCGGGGAAGATCTGCCGCCCTTCCGGCGACTGACACAGCCCCCGGACCACCCGCAGGTCGGCCCGGAGCTTGCTGATGTCCTCGCCGTTGAACGTGATCTTCCCGCCGGCGAGCGGCCGGGTGCCGGAGATGGCCCGCATGGTGGTGGTCTTACCGGCACCGTTCGCGCCGATCAGGGCCACCACCTCGCCCTCGTTCACGGTGAGGCTGATCCCGTGCAGTGCCTCGATCCGGCCGTACGCGACGGCGACGTTCTCGAGCTCAAGCAGCGTCATCGGCGGGCTCCCCCAGGTACGCGGCGATCACCTTCGGATCGCGGCTGACCTCCGCGGGCGCACCCTCGGCGATCTTGCGGCCGAACTCCAACACCACGATCCGGTCGGTGACTCCCATGACCAGCCGCATGTCGTGCTCGATGAGCAGGACGGTCAGGCCCATGTCACGGATCTTGCGGATCAGGGTGAGGAGCTCCTCCTTCTCCGCCGGGTTGAAGCCGGCGGCCGGCTCGTCCAGGCAGATCAGCTTCGGCTCGGTGGCCAGCGCGCGGGCGATCTCCAACCGGCGCTGGTAGCCGTACGGCAGGTTGCGTGCCTCGTCGTTGGCCCGATCGGCGATCCCGACGAGACGGAGCAACTCGAGCGCCTTGGCCTCGGCCGCCCGCTCCTCGAGGATGTGCCGGGACAGGCCGAAGATCTTCGCGGCCGACAGACGCACCTGCTGCCAGGTCCGGACGATCCCGGACGTGGCGGTGACCTGCGGCAACTCCTCCGGCTTCGGCCGCACCCGGTAGAGCCGGAACAGGGCCCCCGGCACGCTCGTCTTGTGCCGCGAGTCGGTGCCGACCATCACGTTCTCCAGTGCCGTCATCTCCGGGAAGAGACGGATGTTCTGGAACGTGCGGGAGATGCCCAACTGGCTGATCTGGTGCGGCTTGCGGCCGGTCACCTTCTGGCCGTTGAAGCGGACAGCCCCGGAGGTCGGCTTGTAGACCCCCGTCATCACGTTGAAGCTAGTGGTCTTGCCGGCACCGTTCGGCCCGATGAGGCCGAGGATCTCGCCCTGGTAGATCTGGAAATTGATCTTGTCGAGGGCGACCACACCGCCGAAGCGGAGCGTGACGTCGTCGACTTCGAGCAGCACCGACCGTGGCCCCGCCTGAGTGGGGATCTTCGGCGCTGACGTGCTGGTGCTCTGGTCAGACATGAGCGGGCACCTCCTCTGCATCCGCCGCGCGGTCTTTCAACTCGCGGGCACGCCGCCGGCTCGGAACGAGGCCCTGCGGACGCAGGATCATCACCAGGACCATGGCCAGACCGAAGACCAACCACCGGTAGTCGGCGAAGTCGCGGAACCGCTCGGGCAGGTACGCCAGCAGCACCGCGCCGAGCGAGACGCCGATCATGTTGCCGGAGCCACCCACCACGACCATGGCGACGAACAGGATGGACAGGTTCGCGTTGAACTGGGTCGGGTCGATGAACGCGTTCCGGCTGCCGAACAGGAAGCCGGACAGGCCGCCCAGCGCCGCACCGATGGCGAACGCCCAGAGCTTGAACTTGAACGGGTACACGCCCATCACCGCGGCAGCGTCCTCGTCCTCCCGCACGGCCAACCACGCCCGGCCGACCCGGCTGTGCTCCAGCCGACGCACCAGGATCACCATGATCAGCACGAAGGTGATCGCCAACCAGTACCAGGGCTTCGCGTCGATCAGACCGAAGACCTTGTTGTCCACCGACGGCGGACCCTCCGGGCCGGGGATGGCCGAGATGCCCACCGGGCCGTTGGTCAGCCCGGTGGCGTTGCGGGCCACGATCCGGATGATCTCGCCGAAGCCCAGGGTCACGATGGCCAGGTAGTCACCGCGCAGCCGCAGCGTCGGCCAGCCCAGCAGCACCCCGGAGATCATCGTCAGCACGATCGCGATGAACAGGCAGATCGCCCAGGTCACCGCCCAGGTGGGCGGCAGGTTGAACTCCTGCTGGATCCACTTGACCACCGGCGAGTTCACCGAACCGAACAGCGCGACGCTGTACGCCCCGATGGCGAAGAAGCCGATGTAGCCCAGGTCGAGCAGGCCGGCGAGGCCGACCACCACGTTCAGGCCGATCGCGACCAACACGTAGATGGCGCAGACGAAGAGCACACCCGCCCAGTTGTTACCGCCCTCGATCGAGTCGGTACGCAACCAGGTCAGGCCCGGAACGCCGAGCAGCGGCAGGTAGTAGAGGAACGCCACGAAAGCGGCCAGACCGATGGCCTGCTGCCACTTCGTCAGCGCCCGCCAGCGGTCGCCGACCGAGGTCAGCACGCCAACCCGGCGGCGGTCTGCGGAGCGAATCTTGTCGATCATGCGCGGGCCCTCCCGAGCGACTCACCCAACAGGCCGGTGGGCCGGAACATCAGCACCACGATCAGCACCACGAAGGCGATGACGTCCTCCCAGTTGGACGCGAAGAGCGAGGCGCCGTAGACCTCGACGATGCCGAGGAAAAGACCACCGAGCAGTGCGCCGCGCAGGTTGCCGATGCCGCCGAGCACCGCGGCGGTGAACGCCTTCAAGCCGAGCACGAAGCCGATGCTGTTCTGGGTGAAGCCGAACCGCATGCTCCACAACAGCGCGGCGGCGCCGGCCATGATGCCACCGAGCACGAAGATCAGCATGATCACGCGCTCCTGGTTGACGCCCATCAGCGCGGCGGTCTCCGGGTTCTGGGCCACCGCCCGCACACCCCGGCCGTACCGGGTGCGGTTGATGAACCAGTCCAATATCGCCATCATCGCCACGGCCGCGACGAAGACGATCAACTGAATGTTCGTGATCGCCGTGTTGCCGATGGTGAAGAGGGTCTCCTGCTGGATGATCGTCGGCATACCGACGATCTGCCGGGGCCGACCGAACGCCTCCGGCAAGACTCCACCGAGTAGCTTGGGCAGCACCTGCCCGAAGAGCTCCACGAAGACGAGCGACAGACCGATCGCGGTGATCAGGAAGATCAGCGGCGGTGCGTTCTTACGCCGCAACGGCCGGTACGCGATCCGCTCGAGCGCCAGGGCCGTACCGCCCGAGGCAGCAGCCGCGACGACCAGACCGAGCACCAGGAACAGGATCGCCTGGCCGACAGGCGGGTTGTTCTGCACGCCGAGCTGGGTCCACAGGATCAGCACCGCGAAGGTACCGACCATGAAAACTTCAGAGTGAGCAAAGTTGATCAGGCGAAGGACGCCGTAGACGAGGGTGTAGCCAAGGGCGATCAGGGCGTAGATGGCGCCCTTGGACAGGCCATCGACCGTGTGTTGGCCGAGATGGCCGATCAATTCATCAAAATGCACCGGGGGTCTCCTTGAATCGAGCGCGGCCGGGGTTAAACACCCCGGCCGCACTCCATTGCGTGGGCGTCAGCTGAGCTTGAGCTCCTGCAGCGCCTCGATAGCAGTGCCCTTGATCTGGTAGGCCCAGATGACGACCTTGGTCGGGTCAACGTCACCCTTGCTGTCGAACTTGATGTACTTCGACACGCCCTGCTTGTCGTACGACTTGACGTACGACAGGATGTCCGCCCGGGTCTTCTTGCCAGCCTTGAAGGCGTCCAGGTAGACCGTCGCGCCGTCGAAGCCTTCCGCACCGTAGGAGCCCGGCGCGATGCCGTACTCCTTCTGGTAGTCGGCCGAGAAGGTGCCGCCGGCCTTGTCAGCCGGGAGGCACGGGCAGGTGATGATCGCGCCCTCGGCACCGCCGGAGGCACCCGCCGGGAACGCCGGGTCGTAGAGACCGTCCGGGCCGACGAACTTGGCCTGGACACCAGCGGCACGCATCTGCTTCACCAGCGGAGCGGCCTCACGGGTGTAACCGCCGTAGAAGACGAAGTCCGCCTGCGCAGCCTTGATCTTGGAGATGGTGGCGTCGAACTGCGCCTGCCGCTCCTGGATCTTGTCCTTGTTGACCACCAGCGGGCCGAGCTGCTTGCCCAGCTCCTCGGTGATGCCGGCGCCGTACGCGCTGGCGTCGTCGATCAGGAAGACCTTCGCCGCGTTCTGCGTCTTCAGGTAGCTGGCCACCGCGCCAGCCTGCGTGCCGTCGTTGCCGACCACCCGGAAGAAGGACGTGTTGCCCTTCTGGGTCAGGTCCGTCCGGGTCGCCGACGGGCTGACCATCGCCAGACCCGCGGCCTGGTAGATCGGCATGGTGGCGTCCGACTCAGCGGAGAAGTGACCACCGATGACACCGAGGAACGAGTTGTCCCCCGCGATCTGGTTCGCGAACGGGGTCGCCACCGCAGCGTCACCCTGGGTGTCGAACTCCTGCATGGTGACCTTGCAGTTCGGGTTCGCCGCGTTGAACTGCTTCACAGCGAGCTTCGCGCCGTTCAGCGACGGGATCACCAGACCCGCGTTGTCACCCGTGAACGCGCCGAAGATTGCAATCTTGCCACCGCAGTCACCGGACGCGGTGTTGCTGTCGCCACCACCGGAATCCTGGCAACCTGCCGCGACCACCAGGGTCGCGGCGAGCGCAACGGTACCCAGCGCCCGTACATAGCTTCGCCTCACGGCTTCCTGACCTCCTCCAGATGCGGACGCGGCTGACCCCTTGCGACGGCGACAGCAGCAGACCGCAATTCCACCCACCCCGCAGGGACTGCCCCTGCGTTACGGCTCGTGATGGCGGAGCGTACCGACACCGCATACCGTCCCGGAAGGCCTGAAGGCGGGGTCTGCGAAACCGTTACGAAGACACGGGCAATCATGTCGATGGCCGTCACATGTGAACCCGTCTTTTGGTCCTTATGCCCACGTCCGGTGGGAGGTCACGCGCATCCATCCGGATCGTTCCCAGTCTGCGAGACGGCCATTGACCTGCGAAAATAGGTCAGCGCATCGCACCGACACGACAGGAAACGCCACCGCCGAGTCTCAGACGCCGACGCCGGCCGCCCACCACAGCCCGGCCCGCGCCCCGTCGTCCGCCGCCAACCACCACCGGTCACCCACCGCCACCAGTGACATGTCCCGATCAACGCCGGCCGGCACATCGAGCGGCATCGCGACCTCCCGCCACGACCCGCCCCGATCCGTCGACACCCACACCGACTGCCGCGCCCCATCGGTCACCGCGGCGAACAGCCGGTCCCCGGACGACACCAGCGACGCCACACCCAGCACCCCCGCCCCGGCCCGCCGCCCGAACGTCCCGGCTGCCACCCAGCCCGCGGCCTCCTGCCGCCACACACCGAACGTCGACCCCCGGAGCCCCACCGCCACCGGCACCCCGCCGACCAGCGCAACCCGCTGCAACTCCTCGTACTCCGCACCGCCCGGCAACACCGTGCGCCGCCACGACCGCCCGTCCGGCGACGACCACAGCGCCGGGTCACGGTCGATCCGGCCCGCCGGCAGCAGACCACCCACCGCCAGCCAGCCCGACGACGTCGCCACCGCGTCGAACGCCCAGGTCACCCCGACCGCGTCACTGGCCAACTCCGGTGCACCCTCGACCAGCGCGAACTCCGCCGCGTCCGGCGACGACACCCAGGAGGCCGCACCCGCCGAACGATTGCCGACGATCAACCAGCCCTGCGCACCGGCCGTCAGGCGGGACACGTTCACCGCCGTCGGCCCGCCGAACGTCTCGAACGGCGCCTGCACCTCGACCAACGCGCCGTCAGCCACCTGCCGCCACGTGCTGATCCGCGGATAGCCGTGCGCGCCACCGACCTTGGCGCCGATCAGCGCCGCCACGCCGTCGCGGCACGCCACCGAGAGAAAGACGTTCTGCCGACCGTAGAAGGAATCCGGACGGACCGTCACCACCGTCCAGGTCGTACCGTCCACGCTGGTCCACGCCGCCGGACGAGTCCCGCCGGAGGTGTCGGCGACGCCGCCGACCAGGAACCACCGACCCGCACAGGACGTCGCGTCGCGTACCAGAAGACGGCCCTCGCCACCCGGCGGCGCCGGCAGCGTCACGGGCTGCCAACCCGGTCGCAGCGCCGGCGCGGCGGCCGACGTCGACCCGGCGCCGCTCGGCGCGGACGGCCCGTCGCACCCGACAAGGACCAGCGCGAAGAGGCCGAACACCGCGATCACCCGTCGGACGGACACCCGTCGATGCTAACCACCGCAGACCACACCCGGGGACCCCCGCGCAACCCGGATCGCGCAGGTCGGGACTTCAGACGGTCGGCTGCTGCGACACCTCGCCACCAGCGGTCTCCGCGAGGATCCGCTCGGCGACCTCTTTCATGGTCATCCGGTGATCCATCGCCGTGCGCTGGATCCACTTGAACGCCTGCGGCTCGGTCATCCCGTACGTGGTCATCAGCGCGCCCTTGGCGCGCTCGACGGCCTTGCGGATCTCCAGGCGGTCGGTCAGGCTCGCGACCTCCGCCTCCAGGGCCGCGACCTCCGAGTAACGCGACAGCGCGATCTCCACCGCCGGGACCAGGTCGCTCTTCTGGAAAGGCTTCACGAGGTACGCCATCGCGCCCGCCGCCCGCGCCCGCTCCACCAGGTCACGCTGGCTGAACGCGGTGAGGATGATCACCGGGGCGATCCGGGCGCCGGCGATGCGCTCGGCCGCGGCCAGCCCATCCATGATCGGCATCTTGATGTCGAGGATGACCAGATCGGGCTTCAACTCCTCGGCGAGGCGGACGGCGGTCTCACCGTCACCGGCCTCCCCCACCACCTCGTAACCCTCTTCGACCAGCATCTCGGCGAGGTCCAGCCGGATCAGCGCCTCGTCCTCGGCGATCAGTACGCGCCTACGCTCGGCATCCGTCGGCATCTCAGCCACCAGCCCTACCCCCACCAGTCATAAGCCGACACCAACCCGACCGGGTGTCGCCGCCCTCAGCGTAGTAGGTAACCTATGGGAGGCCACCAGAGCATTCGGCCAAGCCGTCCCCGTATTCCAACCGGCAGAGAAGCGGAGCTCAAACCTCCGACAGTGTGGGTTCGACTCCCACCGGGGGCACCAAAAGTGTCGTACAGCTGTTCCAAAATCGTCATGTGCATCCACCTGAACTACGCATTCGTGCACGGCAGCAGCACCTCGCCGGCAGCACGGTCGCCGAGGTCGCCAGACGTCTGAGACTTCCGTACCCGACGGTCAGGGGCTGGTGCAAACACCCGGTCGAGCCGAGAAGGTCCAGCAGCGAGCTTCGGTGCTTTCGCTGCCGGCCCGAGGTCAGGAATCAGACAGATCCGTCTGCATACCTCTACCTGCTCGGTCTCTACCTGGGCGACGGGCATCTCGTCACCTCCGCACGGGTACCGGTGCTGCGCATCGCTTGCAGCAGTAGTTGGCCGGGCTTGATCGAGGCGTGCGACGCCAGCATGCAGCAGGTGCTCGCGGCGAAGGTCCAGCGCGTCCAGCAGCCTGGTTGCGTCAGCGTGCAGAGCTCCGGCAAGCACTGGCCATGCCTGCTTCCCCAGCATGGTCCCGGCAAGAAACACGAACGTCCGATCATTCTCGCCGATTGGCAACGGGACATCGTCGCGACGCATCCGGGTGACTTCCTGCGTGGGCTGTTCCACTCCGACGGCTGTCGGTTCGCCAACCGGGTGACCGTGCGCGGCAAGGCGTACGTCTACCCGCGCTACATGTTCGTCAACGAGTCGGCGGACATCATGGCGCTCTGCCAGTGGAGCCTCGACCTGCTCGGCGTCGCCTGGCGGATGAACCGCCGCAACTCGCTGTCGGTGGCGCGGCGCGACGCGGTCGCCACCCTGGACCGGCACGTGGGCCCGAAGTCCTGACCGCTACCCGCGCGGATCACCCCGACCGTGGGAGCCTGGCTGACACGCGGGCGGAACGGCCGTCGGCGGGGTCGACGACAGGGGTGGGGACCGATGCGCGTGGTCACCTTGGCGGAGGTGAGCCCGCAGGTCACGTTCATCTACGTTTCGGGTCAGGGGACCGATTCGTCGGGCGAGGGTCGGGTGATGTGGGCCCGGGTCAAGGGTCGTACCGAGAACGCGATCATCGATCTGCTGCCCAACGGCTACGCGGCGCGGCCCGGCTTCATCCAGCCGACGCACGGGGTGGTGTCGAAGACCCGTTGGTACCGGATCGGGTACGCGATCACCCGTCCGCTCGTTCCGGTGTTGCGCCGGTGGCTGCCGAATCAGATCACCACGACCGAGGGGATCGGCCTGGCGATGTTGCGGGTGGCCCGGCAGGGCTCGCCCGTGCGGGTGTTGGGCAACCGCGAGCTGCGCTGAGGGTCAGCTGAGCGTGTCGAGCGCGTGCGCGAGGTCGGCGCGCAGGTCTTCGGGGTCTTCCAGGCCGACCGAGAGGCGCAGCAGCCCGGCGGCGGGTTTCGCGTCGCCGTCGACGGGTCGGTGGGTCAGCGAGGCGGGGTGCTGGATCAGGGTGTCGACGCCGCCGAGGGACACCGCGTGGGTGATGAGTTGGCAGGCGCCGGCGACGGTGGCCGCGGCGGGTGCGCCGCCGCGTACCTCGAAGGCGAGCAGGCTGCCGGGTCCGGCCATCTGGCGGCCGACCAGCGCCGCCGGGTCGTGCACCGAGGGGTGGTGCACCCGGTGTACGGCGGGGTGGTTGGCGAGCCAGCCGGCGAGTTTCTCGGCGGTGGCCTGCTGGGCGCGGACCCGCAGGGGCAGGGTTTGCAGGCCGCGGTGCAGCAGGTAGCCGCCGAGTGGGTGCAGGATCGCGCCGGTGACCGCGCGGACCTGGCGTAGTCGCGCGGCCCAGTCTGCGTCGCAGGCGACGACGCCGGCGAGCACGTCGCCGTGCCCGCCGATGCTCTTGGTGGCGCTGTGCAGGACGAGGGTGGCGCCGTGTCGGGCGGGTTGTTGCAGTACGGGGGTGGCGACGGTGTTGTCGACCAGCAGCGGGATGTCGCCGGCTGCGGCGGCGAGGGCGGCGATGTCGACGAGGTCGAGGGTGGGGTTGGCGGGTGTCTCGACGATGACCAGTGCGGTGTCGGGGCGGATGGCGGCGGCGATCTCGTCGGGGTGCGCCCAGGTGACGGTGGTGCCGAGCAGGCCGGTGGCGAGGACGTGGTCGGTCCCGCCGTAGAGGGGTCGGACGGCGACGACGTGCCGGCGGTCGTTGCGGGCGGCGGCGAGGAGGGTGGCGGTGAGGGCGGCCATTCCGCTGGCGAAGGCGACGGCTTGGGCGGTGCCTTCGAGTTCGGCGAGGGCGGTTTCGAAGCGGGCGACGGTGGGGTTCCAGAGCCGTTGGTAGACGGCTCCGCCCTCGGTGGGGAGTGTGCCGCCGGTGGCGAGTTGCTCGTACGCGGCGCCGCCGCCGTCGACGGAGGGCAGTGGGTTGGTGGTGGACAGGTCGATGGGTGGTACGTGCACGCCGAGGGTGCGTAGGTCGTCGCGGCCGGCGTGTACGGCCCGGGTGTCCACCGATGTCATGCCGGGTAGCGTCGAACATTCACCTGTCGATAGGCAATGGGTCGGCAGATGATTCTGTTAGTTGGCTTGGTTTCGGTGCTGGATTCGGGCGAGGATGGTCGGATGCCTCCTGAGCCGAATGATGTGCGGCCGTATCCGGCCCTGGACGACGTGGACCGCGCGATCCTGACCGAGCTGGCCGCTGATGGTCGGCTGCCGAACAATGCCCTCGCCGAGCGGGTGGGGGTGGCGCCGTCGACGTGCCTGACCCGTACGCGGGCGCTGCGGGAGCGCGGCGCGATCCGCGGTTTCCACGCGGAGGTGGATCCGGCCGCGCTGGGGCTGCCGTTGCAGGCGTTGGTGTCGGTGCGGTTGACCGCGCACGAACGGGCGGCGGTGGACGCGTTCCGGGCCCGGTCGGTGCGACTGCCCGGGGTGGTGTCGGTGTTCCACGTGGCCGGTGCGGAGGATTACGTGCTGCACGTACGGGCGGCGTCGGGTGACGCGTTGCGTGATTTCGTGCTGGATCATCTGGCGGTCGATCCGGTGGTGCAGCACACCCAGACCAGTCTGATCTTCGAGCAGGCTCGTGGGATGGGCTGAGCGGTGGCAGGGGTGAATCAACCGACAGATGCCAGCCAAGCGGAACAAATCCGGTCGACAGCGGGTTGGCTGACCGTGTGATCACCGTACCGTTGTCTGTTCTTGATCTTGCTCCGGTCGCCAAGGCCACCACTGTCGGCGCGGCCCTGGAAGCCACCACCGAGCTGGCCCGCCGCACCGAGGAGCTGGGCTACCACCGGTTCTGGGTGGCCGAGCACCACAACATGCCGGCGATCGCCAGCTCCGCCCCCGCGGTGCTGCTGGCGCACCTGGCCGCGAACACGTCGACCATCCGGCTCGGATCGGGCGGGGTGATGCTGCCCAACCACGCGCCGCTGGTGGTGGCCGAGCAGTTCGGCACCCTGGAAGCGCTGCACCCTGGTCGGATCGACCTGGGCATCGGGCGGGCGCCGGGCACCGACCAGGTGACCGCGCTGGCGTTGCGGCGCACCATGGAGGGCCTGTCGGCGGAGGGTTTCCCGCGCGAGCTGGCGGACCTGATGAACTACTTCAGCGGGGAACGGCCGGGGCAGATCACCGCCACGCCGGGGCACGGCGAGCAGCCGGCCGTGTGGCTGCTGGGTTCCAGCGGTTTCAGCGCCCAACTGGCCGGCCTGCTCGGTCTGCCGTTCTCCTTCGCGCACCACTTCAGCTCGGCGAACACCCTGCCGGCGCTGGCCCTGTACCGGCAGAACTTCCGGCCGTCGCAGTGGTTGGACAAGCCGTACGCCATGGTGGCGGTCAACGCGGTCTGCGCGGACACCGACGAACGCGCCGAGTGGTTGGCGGGGCCGAGCGCTCTGTCGTTCTTGAAGTTGCGCTCCGGCCGGCCGGAGCCGCTGTCGACGCCCGACGAGGCGGCGGCGTACCCGTACTCCGAGATCGAGCGGGAGTTCGTGCTGCAGCGCCGTGACGGTCAGGCGATGGGGTCACCGGAGACGGTGCGCCGGCAGCTGACCGAGCTGGTGGAGCGCACCGGCGCGGACGAGCTGATGCTGACCACGCTCGTGTACGACGTGCAGGACCGGGTGCGGTCGTACGAGTTGATCGCCGAGCAGGTGGCGGGCGGTCTACGCCAGGGGGCGTGAAACACGATCTTCACGTCAGCGTCACCCCGCCGACCCCGACGGTGCCTAATGTTGGTGCCGGTGGTGGTACGGCATTCCCGGTCGGGACGGGTTGGGAATGCCGCGGTGTGGCGCACCGGGCCGGAGCTGAGCGGATTCCGCGGCTGCGGCCCGGTGCCTGCCACCCTAGGCGACCCCGTTCGGGACCGCCAGGGGTCAGATCAACGTAGGTAGATGTTCGGCGTGGGCGGGTTGGCCATTCCGTCGCCGATGAAGAACCCCGGGTGTGGCGGCTGGTTGTAGGCGGTGTTCTGCCACGCGATCGCCACCCGATACTGCGGGTCGTGCATCAGGGTGTGGATCCGGGTGCTGGTCGCTGTGGGTGTGCTGTAGATGCGCAGGGCCCGACTGTCGGTGGTGCGCCAGATCACCTCCTCACGCCAGTCACCCAGGATGTCGCCCGAGAGCGCCGGCGTGGACTTGGTGCCGTTGTTCGATGCCACCGAGTTGCCGGTGAGCAGTCGGGTGTCGCCGCCGGTGCCGTACTTGGCGACCGCCGTGCCGTCGAGCAGTTCCCGCACCGGGTCGCCGTCCCACCAGGCGAGGAAGTTGGCCGACGACGGCTTGCGGCCGATGTTCTGCCCTCTGGTGTTGGCCAGCCCGGCGACGGCCGACGACCACGACTCCGCACCGGGGCTGCCCGCCCAGATGTCCGCGGAGACACCCCGGCCGTTGTCGCCGGAAGCCGGCGTGGACCAGAGGATCTGACCGGTACGGGCGTCGGCGAACCAGGAACTGGGCTTGCTGGCGTCCTCGTCGACCTTGAACACCTCCAGGCCGGCGCGACCCGGGTCGAGGTCCCCCACGTGCAGGGCGTCCCCGTGCCCGTTACCGGTCGAGTAGAGCAGGCGACCGTTGTCGTCGATGGTGGCGGCGCCGTAGACGATCTCCTGACGGCCGTCACCGTCCACGTCGGCGACGGAGAGCTGGTGGTTGCCCTGACCGGCGGCGGCGCCGTTGCCGGAGGTGTTCGAGTCGAACGTCCAACGCTTGGTCAGCGTGCCGTTGCGGAAGTCCCAGGCCGCGACCACCGCGCGGGTGTAGTAACCCCGGGCCATGATCAGCGAGGGGCGCTGGCCGTCGAGGTACGCGGTGCCGGCGAGGAACCGGTCCACCCGGTTGCCGTACGAGTCACCCCAGGACGACACGGTGCCGCGCGGCGGGTCGTAGTTGACGGTGGAGAGCACCGCGCCGGTCTGACCGTTGAACATGGTCAGGTACTCCGGGCCGGACAGCACATAGCCGCTGGAGTTGCGGTGGTCCGCCGACGACGAGCCGATGAGCTGGCCGGTGCCGGAGCGGGTGCCGTCGGCGGTCTTCATGGCCACCTCGGCGCGACCGTCGCCGTCGTAGTCGTACACCTGGAACTGGGTGTAGTGGGCGCCGGCGCGGATGTTGCGGCCCAGGTCGATCCGCCACAGCCGGCTGCCGGTCAGGGTGTACGCGTCGACGTAGACGTTCCCGGTGTAGCCGGACTGGGAGTTGTCCTTGGCGTTCGACGGATCCCACTTGAGCACGATCTCGTAGGTGCCGTCGCCGTTGAGGTCACCGACCGAGGCGTCGTTGGCGCTGTAGGTGTAGTTCTCGCCGCTGGGGGTGCTGCCGCCGGCCGGGACCTGCAACGGCACGTCCAGGTAGCCCGCGCCGAGCTGCAGGGCGGGCGCGGACGCCGCCTGCTCGGCGCCGTCGACCACGGCCCGCACGGTGTACGCCGAGCCGGCCGCCGCCCCGCTGTCGAGGTAGCTGGTGGCGCCGGTGATCGGGCTGGCGTTGACCCTGGTCGACCCCCGGTAGAGGTGGAACGCCACCCCGGAGGTCTCGGTGCCGAGCAGCCGCCAGGAGACCAGGTTGCCGTTGCCGGAGCGGACGCTGATCAGCCCTCGGTCCAGGTCCTCCATCTGCTTCGCCCCCGACGGCGGAGGCGTGGTCGGTGGGGCGGTCGTCGGTGGCGGCGTGGTGGTCGGTGGCGTGGTCGTCGGCGGGGTGGTCGTCGGCGGGGTGGTCGTCGGCCCGTCGGTGGATGGGGCACCGGTGCAGGTGGTCCCGTTGAGCGCGAAGCTGGACGGCACCGGGTTGGTGCCGGTCCACGAACCGTTGAAGCCGAAGGCGGCGGTGCCGTTGGTGGCGATGGTGGCGTTGTGGTCGACGTTGCGCGCCGTGACCTGCGCACCGGACTGGGTCACAGTGGCGTTCCACGCCTGGGTAACCTGCTGACCCGCCGCGTACGACCAGGTGAGGGCCCACCCGTTGACCGGGTCGCCGAGATTGGTGACGGTGACGTTGGCGCCGAAGCCGCCCTGCCACTGGTTGGTGATCTGATAGTCGACCCGGCAGCCGACGGCGGCGGCCGAGGCGACGACCGTGCCGAGGGTGCCGGCCACGACGGCGGCCGTCGTCGTGGCCGCGAGCAGGATCAGCCGATGTCTGGACGGGTGCATGGGACTGCCTCCGGGGATCCGCTGGTGATCGCCGCGGCCCACCCGCCTCGCCCGGGAAGCACAGTGGACTCGCCCCGCCGCCACGGCGGCGGACAGCGATCTGATCGGGGGTGAACGCCCTGGAACTCACGGATCCGACTCACCGCGCATCGTAAGGCAAGCGTTTTCCAGCGCGCAACATCGATGGTCGTCGTGGGTGCCCGGTCTTGCCTCGACGATCGATGCCTGATCAACTCGTTCGGGTGAGCGCCCCCCACATGGACCCCGCCGAGTTCCGTCGCGCCGGCCACGCCGTCGTCGACTGGATCGCCGACTACTGGACGACGCTGGAGCAACACCCGGTCGCCCCTGCCGACCCGCCGGGCACGGTGACCGCGGCCCTCCCCACCGCGCCGCCCACCACCGGAGGCGAACCCGTCGAAGCGGTCCTCGCCGACCTGGACTCGATCGTCCTACCGGGGCTCACCCACTGGCAGCACCCCGGCTTCTTCGGCTACTTCCCGGCCAACACGTCCGGCCCGAGCGTGCTCGGCGACCTGGTCAGCTCCGGGCTCGGCGTGCAGGGCATGCTCTGGGCCACCAGCCCCGCCTGCACCGAACTGGAGACGGTGCTGATGGACTGGCTGGCCCAACTGATGGACCTGCCGCAACGGTTCCGCTCGACCGCCACCGGCGGTGGGGTCATCCAGGACTCGGCGTCCTCGGCGACCCTGGTGGCCACCCTGGCCGCGCTGCACCGGGCCAGCGGCGGTCGTTGGCGCGACACCGGCATCGACCGGCGCTACCGCGCGTACACCTCCATCCACGGGCACTCCTCCATCGAGAAGGCCGTGCGGATCGCCGGGCTGGGCACCGACGGGGTCCGCCCGATCCAGGTGGCCCCGGACACCCAGGCCCTGCTGCCGGACGCGCTACGCACGGCGATCGAAGCCGACCTCGCCGCCGGGAACGTACCCGCCATCGTGGTGGCGACCATCGGCACCACCTCCACCACCGCCGTCGACCCGCTGCCGGAGATCGGCGCGATCTGCGCCGAGTACGGAATCTGGCTGCACGTCGACGCCGCGTACGCGGGCGCCGCCGCCGTCTGCCCCGAACTGCGGTGGTCGCACGCCGGCCTGGAGTACGCCGACTCGTACTGCTTCGACCCTCACAAGTGGCTGCTCACCGGCTTCGACTGCGACGCGTTCTGGGTGGCCGACCGCGCCGAACTGGTCGAGGCGCTGACCGTACTGCCGGAGTTCCTGCGCAACGCGGCGTCCGAGTCCGGCGCGGTGATCGACTACCGGGACTGGCAGGTGCCGCTGGGCCGGCGATTCCGGGCCCTGAAGCTGTGGTTCGTGTTGCGCTGGTACGGCGCCGAAGGGCTGCGGGCGCACATCCGCTCCGGGGTGGCGCTGGCCGACCGGTTCGCCGAGCGGGTCCGCGCCGACGACCGGTTCGAGCTGGCGGCGGCGCACCCCTTCTCGCTCGTCTGCTTCCGACTACGCGCCGACGACGACGTCAACGCGGCACTGCTGGCCGAGGTGAACGGCACCGGGCGGGTGCACCTGACGCACACCCGGGTCGCCGGTCGTTACACACTGCGGCTGGCAGTCGGCTCGCCACAAACCACCGAGGCGCACGTCGACGAGGCCTGGACACTGCTCGCCAACACGGCCAAGAACCTACTCACCCCCTGACACCCCCGGCTCCCGCGCCTCTGGGCCCCGCACCCCGCACCCCGCACCCCGCACCCCGCACCCCGCACCCCGCACCCCGCACCCCGCACCCCGCACCCCGCACCAAGATCGTGCTCGATCATGGATGTAGTGGCCTCGAACTCGCCGGAAGCCACTACATCAATGATCGAGCACGATCTTGACTGCTCGACTCGGTGATCATGACGTTGGCGGGCGTTCCGGCGCGTCCGGGCGTGCGGAAGGGCGGGCGGGCAGGCAGGCAGGCAGGCAGCGCGGGTTCAGCGCGGGTTGGGCGTACCTGTTCCAGCCAACTCGGCCGGGACCGCGTCGTCGAACGCCGAGGCGGAAGCAACGGTGACGTCAGCGGGAACGGCAAGGGAGGCAGGGGCGGAGGTGTTCCCGGCCCCAGCGCGAGCTCGGCGGGTACGACGCAGAGCCCGCACGGCCAGCACCAGCGCGGCCAACCAGCCGGCGGCCAGCAGGGCGTACACGGCGGGCCGGGCCGGGCCGCCCAGCTCGGCGGAGCGGATCAACGTGCGGGCGTTGGTCAGTACGATCACGCCGCCGACCGCCGCGCCGAGTAGCTGGGCGGGCACGATGCGCACCAGCCAGGCGGCCAGCGGGGCGGCGATGAGCCCGCCGACCAGCAGCGCGGCGACGGTGGGGAGCAGGAACCCCTCGGTGCCGAGCCCGATCAGGAAGCCGACGCTGGCCGCGCCGGCCACCACGAACTCGGCGGTGTCCACCGAGCCGATCACCTTGCGTGGCTCCATCCGGCCGGAGACCAGTAGCGCAGGTGTCGCCACCGGCCCCCACCCGCCGCCGCCGGTCGCGTCGACGAAGCCGGCGACCAGGCCCAGGGGGCCGAGGAAACGACCACGTAGCCGCCCGCCGACCCGATCGGTGCGCAGCGGTCGGGCGAAGCGGACCAGCAGGTACGCGCCGAGCGTGAAGAGGATGCCGGCCATCCACGGCGCGGCCGACTCGGTGGAGATCGAGCTGAGCAGGGTGGCACCGGCGAAGGCACCGATCGCGCCGGGCAGGGCGATGCGGGTCACCACTCGCCAGTCGACGTTGCCGAACCGCCAGTGCGCGACCCCGGCGGCGAGCGTGGTGCCGATCTCGGCAAGGTGCACCGAGGCCGAGGCGGCGGCCGGGGCGACCCCGGCGACCAGCAGCAGAGTGGACGACGTCAGCCCGTACGCCATGCCGAGCGACCCGTCGATCAACTGCGCGGCGAGCCCGACCAGAGCGAGGATCAGCAGCTTGCGCACGAGCGCCCCCTGACTTTTCGGCATCTCCTATCGACTTGGTCGACAATGCGCCACGGGACTGCCGGGGTCAAGCCCCAGATCGGTGGTTGGGACGCCATCCTGCGGCACCCTCGGTCAGACGCCGCCGCACGGGCGACGCGGAGCGAGGAGGCCACGGCACACCACGAACCACGCAAAAACTGCGAGCCCACCGCCCAACACGAACGACACGGAACCGCGAGCCCATCGCGCAACACGAACCACGCGGAACCGCGAGCCCACCGCGCGTCACGAGTGACGCGATGCCCGCGTGGGGCCGGCCCTCAGATCCAGGCGCGCGGGTCGGCGACCAGCTCGGTGACCCGCGCGGGCAGGGTGCCCGCGGCCACGTCGGCGATGCTGACCAGGTCCAGGATCTCCCGCTCGCTCGCCCGCAACGCGATCCAGACTTCCTGGAGCGCGCGGGCTGGGCCGTGGTAGCCGAGCTCCTCGGGGCGCTGTCCGCGTACGTGGGCGAGAGGTCCGTCGATCACCCGGATCACTTCGGCGAGGGTGATCTCCTCGGCGGGGCGGGCCAGCCAGTATCCGCCCTCCGGGCCGCGCTGGGCGTGCACGATGCCGCCCCGGCGCAGCTGGAGCAGGATGCTCTCCAGGAACTTCGGCGGGATTTCCTGGGCACGGGCGATCTGGTCGGCCGTGACCGGCCGGCCGCGCCCAGGACCACTGGCCGTCGCGGCAAGCTCGGCGGCCGCGCGGAGGGCGTAGTCGACCCGGGCGGATAAGCGCATGCCGGCAAGGTTAGCCGCTGGTCAGTCGGCCGGGCCGCCGACCCTCGGCCGATCGGGCACGCATCGATGGGAACTCGCGCTATTCGTGCCGGTTCCGGTCGCTGTTGAGGACGAGTGAAGTACCTCATGAACCACCGTTTGGTGGGCACGAAAATGCCAGCATGGAGCGCCCTTATGCTGAGCGGCGGTACGACCGTCAGACCGCTTGAGCGACGCCGGGCCGCACATTGCTACACATCGGGGGGAAGGCAACACGATGACCGATATCGCCACACGCACCTGGGATGGCATGACCATCCCGGTCGCCGGCACCTATCTTCTCGATCAGGCGCACAAGCGGATCGGCTTCCTGTCCCGACACATGATGGTGAGCCCGGTACGCGGCGAGTTCGCCGAGGCCACGGCGCAGATTTCCGTGGCGGAGGACCCGCTGCTCTCCTCGGTGACGGCGACCATCGAATCGGCAAGTATCAGCACCGGCAGCGTCGACCGGGACACGCATCTGAAGAGTGCCGATTTCCTCGACGTGGAGCGCTATCCCACTCTCGAATATCGAAGCACCGGCATCAGGTGGCAGGGCAACGAGGACCCCATCTTCGCGTGGGCCCGTCTGCGCAGCCATCGACTGGGTGGGCGGGGCCGGAGTCCCATTGTCCCGCCGCAGTCCGACGGCACCCCCAGCCGATTCGTGCTCACCGGCGAGTTGATGGTGAAGGGAATCACCCGAGCTGTCGACCTTGAGGTGAATTTCGGTGGCGCTCGTACCGACCCGTACGGGCAGAACATCTTTGGCTTCAGCGCGACGGCCGAAATCAACCGCGAGGATTACGGCCTGCTCTGGAATGTGATGCTCGAGAGCGGCGGGGTGCTGGTCGGTAAGACGGTGCAGATCGAAATCGCCGGCGAGGCCATCTACCAGGCCTGACGGCACCTCATCCCCGCCACGACGCGCCCTGGCGGGGATGGCCGCGACAGTCTCAGGCGCCCACGCGGCGCAGCAGACCCTCCTGGACGGCGCTGGCGATCTGCCGGCCGTCCGTGGTGAACATCCGGCCCGTGGCCAGCCCTCGTGCGCCGGACGCCGACGGGCTCAAACAGTCGTAGAGGAACCACTCGTCGGCGCGGAACGGCCGGTGGAACCACAGTGCGTGGTCGAGGCTCGCGCCGACCAACCCGCCCGGCCCCCAGACCTCCCCGTGCGCGGAGAGCACCGAGTCCAGCAGGGTGAGGTCCGAGGCGTAGGTGAGTGCGCAGGCGTGCAGCAGTGGGTCGTCCGGCAGCTTGCCGTCGATCCGCATCCAGACGCGCTGGTGCGGGTCGGCGGGTCGATCGCCGGGGCGGACCCAGCCGGGCTCACCGACGTAGCGCACGTCGATCGGGCGCGGGATCTGCCCCCAGATGCCCAGCCGCTCGGGGTAGCGGGAGAGCCGGTCGGTCATCGTCGGGACGTCCTGTGGCGGTGGCACGTCCAGCGGGGAGGTGGCCTGGTGGTCCAGACCCTCCTCGGCCCGCTGGAACGACGCCGACATGAAGAAGATCGGCTTGTCGTGCTGGAGGGCGACCGAGCGGCGTACCGAGAAGGACCGGCCGTCGCGGATGTTCTCCACCTGGTATTCGATCGGTTCGACCGGGTCGCCGGGGCGGACGAAGTACCCGTGCAGCGAGTGCACGAACCGCTCCGGGTCGACCGTGCGGCCGGCGGCGACCAGGGCCTGACCCGCGACCTGGCCGCCGTACACCCGTTGTGGGCCGACCGGGGGGCTCATCCCCCGGAAGGTCATTTCCCCGGTCGGGTCGAGGTCCAGCACTTCCAGCAGCTGGTCCACCGCCGCCTGGCCGACCGCGACCCGACCGTCGGTCACTGCAGCGCCCGCGCCGACGCCGCGTCGACCAGCGAGCCGAGCTGGTGGACGCGCAGCGTGTTGGTCGAGCCGGGGGTGCCGGGCGGGCTGCCCGCCACGATCACCACGTAGTCGCCGGGGTTGGCCCGGTTGAGGCCGAGCAGCGCCTGGTCGACCTGGCGGAACATGTCGTCGGTGTGCTGCACGAACGGCATCAGGAAGGTCTCCACGCCCCAGGTGAGGGCGAGCTGGTCGCGCACCTCGGGGACCGGGGTGAACGCCAGCAGCGGCAGGTCGCAGTGCAGGCGGGACAGCCGTCGGACGGTGTCGCCGGTCTGCGAGAAGGCGACGAGCGCCTTGGCGTTGATGGCCCGGGCGATCGACGAGGCGGCAACGGTGAGCGCGCCACCGTGGGTACGCGGGTCGTGCTGCAGCCGGGGCACGCCGATCGAGCCGGCCTCGGTGGTCGTCACGATCTTGGCCATGGTGCTGACGGTCAGCACCGGGTACTTGCCGACGCTGGTCTCGCCGGAGAGCATCACCGCGTCCGCGCCGTCGAGCACCGCGTTGGCGACGTCGGAGGCCTCGGCCCGGGTGGGGCGGGAATTTTCGATCATGGAGTCGAGCATCTGGGTGGCCACGATGACCGGCTTGGCGTTCTCCCGGCACAGCTGCACGGCGCGCTTCTGCACCAGGGGGACCTGGTCCAGCGGCATCTCGACGCCGAGGTCACCGCGGGCGACCATCACGCCGTCGAAGGCCAGCACGATGGCTTCGAGGTGCTCCACCGCCTCCGGCTTCTCGACCTTGGCCAGCACCGGCCGGAACACGTTCTCCTCGGCCATGATGTTGTGGACGAGCTTGATGTCCTCGGCCGAGCGGACGAAGGAGAGCGCGACCAGGTCGACGCCGAGGCCCAGGGAGAAGCGCAGGTCCTCGGCGTCCTTCTCCGACATGGCGGGCACGCTGACCGCCACGTTGGGCAGCGAGACGCCCTTGTTGTTGGAGACCGGGCCGCCCTCGGTGACCAGGCAGCGGATGTCGTTGCCGGTGACGTCGGTGACCTCGACGGCAACGCGGCCGTCGTCGATCAGCAGGCGGTCACCGGGCTTCACCTCGTGCGGCAGCTTCTGGTAGGTGCAGGAGACCCGCTCCTTGGTGCCGAGGATGTCGTCACTGGTGATCACGACCGAGTCGCCGGTGCGCCACTCGTGGGGGCCGTCGGCGAACTTGCCGAGCCGGATCTTGGGGCCCTGCAGGTCGGCGAGGATCGCCACGGGCTTACCTGCCGCCTCGGACGCCTCCCGGACCAGTCGGTAGACCGCCTCGTGGTCGGCGTGGCTGCCGTGGCTGAAGTTGAGCCTCGCCACGTTCATGCCGGCCTCGACAAGACCCCGGATGCGCTCCGGGGACGAGGTAGCGGGACCCAGGGTGCAGACGATCTTAACGCGGCGTGTCACGCCCATCAGGCTAGTCTCTCCTTCAGGTCGGACTCGGGTCCGACCCATTGCAGGCAGCGGAACATGTGTCCAACAACGCGCGGTGCGCGTCGGGCCGGCGGGCGGAACCGCACCGGGAACGTTGTGGCGACGGGCAACGGCGACCGCGCGCCGGGAATCGTACGCCTCCGTCGGCGTGCGCTGTCGGGGTGCTCCCGACAGACGCTCACCGTGGGTGCCTCGACGGCGGCAGGGTGGGCACCGCGGTAAGCAGGTCACGCGGGTCGTAGTGGCGCTTGGCCCGGCGCAGCCGCGCCCAGTTCGTGCCGTAGGCGAGCCGGACCCGGTCGGTCTCCTCCGGGGCGAGCAGGTTGGGGTAACCACCGGGCAGGGCGTGCGGGGCGAGCGCCGCCGAGGTGCGCTCGGCCCACTCCCGGTGCGGCCCGGCCTGCTCGCCGGGCGCCCAGGCCGCGATGATCTCGGTCAGCAGGTGGTCGCTCCGCAGGCCGAACGCCGTGTCGGCCAGCCGGACCCGGGTGGCGGCACCGTGGAAGTGGTGCAGGGCCAGCGCGGAGAACGGCGAGCTGACCTGCCGGGCCGCGTCGACGAGCGCATCCGCCGCACCGTCGGTCAGCGCGGGCAGCCAGCGGGTACGCAGCAGGTAGTGGTTGCCGTCGACCATCCCGCCGTCGAACATCCGCAGCGCGTCCGCGTACGGCATCGTGGCGATCTGGTCGACCAGCGGGGTGCCGAGCGCGCGCAGCCGCTGCAGCCACGGCAACGCGGCGTCCAGGTCCGGGCCGCTGTAGAACGGGCAGACGAAGACCACAGGCGCGCCGGCCGGGCCGGGTAGGAAGCCGGCCATCACGGTCAGCTCGTCCGGGGCCTCGGCGATCAGCGCGCCGTAGCCGCGCAGCACGGCCGGCGCCTCGGCCAGCGCGAACATGATCATGCCGGCCAGCACGGCGGGCAGCCGGTGCGCGCGGAAGCGCAGCTCGGTGACCACGCCGAGGTTCCCTCCGCCGCCGCGGAGCGCCCAGTACAGCTCGGCGTCGTGATCGGGGTCGGCGGTGACGCGGCGGCCGTCGGCGAGGACCACCTCCGCGCCGAGCAGGTTGTCCAAGGTCAGACCGAACCGACCGCAGAGCGGGCCGTACCCGCCGGCGAGGGTGAGCCCCGCCATGCCCACGTCGCGGACCACCCCCGTGGGCACCACCAGGTCGTGCGGGCGGGCGGCGGCGAGCAACTCGGCCGCCGTGGCGCCGCCGCCGATGGTCACCGTGGCCGCGTCCGGGTCGACCCGGACGTCGCGCAGCCCGGTCAGGTCGAGCACCAGGCCGCCGTCGCGCAGCGCCCGGCCGGCCCAGTCGTGCCCGCCGGAGCGGACCGAGAGGGGCAGGTGGCACCGGGTGGCGATGCGGACCGCGTCGGCCACCTCGTCGTCGTTCAGGCATTGGGCGACCAGGACGGGCGCGCGGTCCACCGCGCCGTTCCAGAGCCGGGTGGTGGTGACGAAACCGGGATCGCCCGGCTCGCGCAGCCGGTCGCCGAGCAGGGCCCGCAACCGGGCGGCGGCCGTCGCGACATCACCGGTGGCGGCGGAGATCATGGCGACTCCTCGACCGGGGCCGACCCAAGGCTTCCGGGTGCGCCCCGGTGGCGGCCCTCGCTGGGCGCGACCGTAACACCGGCAGGCCGGTGAGCGCCGTCGTCATCACGACAGCCGGTGCTTGAGCGGCAGCTCAGCTCCCGGTCTTGACCAGGGGAAACTCCAGGGACCCGGCCGGGCAGAGGAAGCTCAGCACGTCCACCCGGTAGAGCCCGGCCTGCACCGCGGGGTCGGCCTCCAGCACGCTGCGGACGTCGTCGACGCTCCCGGTGCGGGCCAGCCCGAAGCCGATCGGCGGCTCCGGGTTGCGGGCCGGCCCGTCGATCGACCCGGCGACCAGGACGATGCCGCTGCGCTGCAACGCCTGCATGTGCTCGGCGTGCTCGGACTGCAACCGCTGGACGGTCTCGGCGGGCAGGGCCCGTCCGGCCGCGCCGGGATAGATCACGATGCACTCGTACGTGTCGAGCGCGAAGTTGACCTGCGGCACTCCCGCCATGGGTGCTTCCTCCGCTCCGCCGTCGCGCCGGCATGCGCCGGCCCCGGCCAGCGTCGCACGTACGCCCCCTCGTGGCGGGCGCTTGCCGGCAACTGGCCCCGGCGGGCAGGTGACGTGTCAACGCACACAGTCGGCCGACACGCCGTGCGACGGCCGAGTTCCGGGGGATGATCTACCTATGGCGACCAACATCAGTGAGCAGCCCGCGAAGGCGTCCGGCACGTACCGGATCGGCGGGGACGTCACCGTCAACCGTCTCGGTTACGGGGCGATGCAGATCACCGGCCCGGGTGTCTGGGGCGACCCGAAGGACCCGGCGGAGGCGGTACGGGTGCTGCGCCGCGCCGTCGAGCTGGGCGTGACGTTCATCGACACCGCCGACTCGTACGGGCCGTTCGTCTCGGAGTTGCTGATCCGCGAGGCTCTGCACCCGTACACCGACGATCTGGTCATCGCGACCAAGGCCGGGCTGACCCGCTCCGGCCCCGGCGACTGGCGTCCGGTGGGCCGCCCGGAGTATCTGCGTCAGCAGTGTGAGCTGAGCCTGCGCCACCTTGGCCTGGACAGCATCCCGCTGTACCAGCTGCACCGGATCGATGAGAAGGTGCCGCTCGCCGATCAGCTGGGTGAGCTGGCGCTGTTGCGGCAGGAGGGCAAGATCCAGCACATCGGGCTGTCCGAGGTGAGCGTCGCGCAGATCGAGGAGTCTCGCGCGATCACCACGATCGCCTCCGTACAGAACCTCTACAACCTCGCGAACCGCAGCGCCGAGGACGTGCTGGAGTACTGCGAGCGCAACGATCTCGCGTTCATCCCGTGGTTCCCGATCGCGACCGGTGAGCTGGCCCGTCCGGGCGGCCCGCTGGACGCCATCTCCACCGCGCACGGCGCGTCACCCGCGCAGCTCGCGCTGGCCTGGCTGCTGCGCCGTTCGCCGGTGATGCTGCCGATCCCCGGTACGTCCTCGGTGGCGCACCTGGAGGAGAACGTGAGCGCGGCCGACGTGCGGCTCACCGACGACGAGTTCGAGGCGCTGGCCAAGGCGAGCTGACGCGTCGGGTTCGGACGTCGCCGGTTCAGTCGGCGGCGTCCGAACCGGCCTCCCGGGCGGCCCGCAGCGCCTCGGTCGCCTGGGCCAGCAGGCGAGCGGAGTCGGTGCGCCCGCTCACCTGGAGTTCCACCTCGGTGTCCCCGGCCTGGATCCGGATGCTGGCCTCGGTGCGCTGCTGGTCAACCCAGGACTGCAACAGGTTGAACAGCCCCGGGAGCAGCCCCTGGGCGAGCACCGCGATGATCACCGCGTCGCTGAAGCCCGCCCGTCCCCCGCCGCCGCCACCGGCCGGACGGACCACCGGCCGGTACTGCGGGCTGCGGTGGATCCAGTCGAGCAGGGCGACTGGCGGCGGCTGCCGGTGCCGGGGACTGATGGTCAGCCGCACCGGCTGTCGCGCGGCGGTGTCGCTGTCGGTCACGGTCTCTCCCGGTCAGTTGGCGGTGGGTCGGAAGGCGACGGTGGCACCGTCGACGGTGGCGACGCCGGCGACGTCGATCTCCTGGTCGTCGGTGAAGGGTGAGCTGGTGCCGAAGTACGTGGTGGTGCCGCTGACCTGCACTCGACCTTTGGCCTCGTACGGGGTGTCGACCTGGGCGGTGTCCGGTCCGGTCAGCTCGACGGCGAGCCGCGGGTAGTCGAGGATCTTCCAGGTGACCTTCTGTCCGGCGCTCGCGTTGTAGTAGCGGAACGGGCAACCCTCCGGTGCGGCGACGGTCTGCTTGGCGCACTCGTCGAGCCAGGCCCGTACCCGCGCGTCGACGGCCTCGACCGCCGACGGCTTGAGCACCGGGACCATCTGCAGGGTGGCCGCACTCTGCCCCGGGCCGACCGCCACGGTCGTGGTCGGTGTCTCGCTGAGGGCGGTGGACGGGCCGGTCGCGGTGTAGCCGCCGGGCAGCAGCGCCAGCGTGGGCCCCTCGGTGCCGGCCGGCAGGGCCACCCCGTTGAGCTGCACCCCGGGGCCGGCGGCCGGGACGTCGAGCGGGATCAACCCACCGAGCAGTTGCCAGCCGTGGAACAGCCCGAGGGTGGCTTCCTCGTCGCGGTGCAGTCCCACGGTGACGGTGTGCCGCTCACCGCCGAGCCGGTACGCCACGGCGGCGGTGGCGCTGTCGCCGTCGCGCTCCAGCGAGCTGATCTCGACGTCGGTCGGCGGTTGGTAGCCTTCGCCGCGGAGCAGTTGGGCGAGCAGTTTGCGATCACCGACGCTGCTCTCGTCGCTCAGGAAGCCGAGCGCGGCGTCGCTGTCCCGGTCGGCGAGCGCGGAGAAGTAGCCCTCGATCGCGCCCTGGGGGCGGAAGAACGCCCACTGCACCACGCCGAGCCCGCCAGTGCCGACGCAGGCGGCGAGCACCAGTGCACCGACCAGGAGCCAGGTCCGCCGGGTGCCGACGGGACCGGAATGGCCGAACAGCCGCTCGGCGGTGACCGGGACGGCCTCGGGCACCCCCGGCGCGTCGGCCTCCGAGGCCAGCTCCAGTTGGTCGAGCCGGAGTTCGTGCGGCGGGTGGGTGGCGCAGACCGCCTCGTCCCAGCCACTGCGGCCACTCTCGAACGACAGCCGGCGTTCCAGGATGCGCCGCATGCCGTCGACGTGGCCGGTGAGCACCGCACCGAGATCAGCCCGGTACTCGGCTGCGCGGACGTCGCGGGCGTGCAGCGGCAGCACCACGTAGCGCATGGTCAGCAGCACCGGCCAGAAGAACACGAAGACCACGAAGTTGGTGGCCGGGTGCGGGAAGGTCCGCATCAGCCAGGTCGGCAGGGCGTGCGCGAGGGTCAGCGGCAGGCCGACACCACGGACGAAGGCGCTGGTGACCTCATCCCCGGTGCGCCAGTGCACCAACTCGTGGCTGAACAGGGCGGCGATCTCGTCGTCCGGCTCGGTCAGCACGGCGGTGGTGACCACCACGTGCCGGGAGTACGTGCGGGCGTTGCTCAGGACGGGGTCGTCCTCCATCAGCAGCCGCGGCACGCTCGGCAGGCCGAGCCGCCGGGCGCACTCATCCAGAATCGGGCGCAGTCGCGCGGACTCCCGGCGGCTGGGCTGGCGCGCACCGGAGACCACCAGCAGGCGTGGTTCCAGCAGCACCCGGTAGAGCGTGTAGAGCACGCCGATCAGCGCCGCCGCGGCGACCATGCCGACCAGCCCGGTGAACAGCGCGAACGGCTCGGCGGTGCTGCCCAGCCAGGGCAGCACCAGCACGGAGAGGAAACCGACCAGGAACCCGACGACGAAACCGACGACGCCGCCGAGTACCCCACCGGAGCGGCTCAGGAACGCCTCCAGCAGTGGGCCGATCAGCGGGGTGTCGCGCAGCATCGCGGGCATCTGGTCGTCGGCGCCGAGCCCACCGGCGAAGAGGCCGACGGCGGCGAGGCTCAGGCCGCCCCAGAACGCCAGCAGCAGCGCAACCGGCAGGTAGAACCAGGTGGCGACGAAGGCCCCGAGCACGCCCCGCCAGTCCCGCACGATCCCGGCGCGCAGCCAGACCAGCGCGCTGGGGAAGCCGGGTGGCCGGTCGGCGAACCCGCCGGTGGGTGGTGGCGTGTCGTCCGCCGGCGGTTCGGCGGCGCGCACGTCGAGCTGAGGCACGGTCGGCGGGGTGCTCTCCGGCGGCACGGTGTGCGGCTCGGTCATGCGCGCTGCTCCTTCGGGAAACATGTCTGTCGGGAATGGACAGCCGGAGCAGGCTATCGAGCGGATCTGATGTCTGCCACACCGTTCGTTGGAACGTCGCCCAACCGACACTCACCGCCGTACTCCCGTGCGGGTGGTCCCGTCGGGACCACCCGCACGGACCGGGTCAGAGCGCGAGGCAGTTGGGTCGCACCGGGCCGTCGACCAGGGCGCCCCGCACGATGGTGTACGCCGTCGCGTCGAGCACCAGGCCGAGGTGCCCGACCACCCGCAGCGGGCAGTACGCCTGGATGAGGACGTTCGTCGCGCCATCGTTGACGACGGCGTTCCCGGTCGGGCGGACCAACTCGTCCTGCAGGGTGCGGATGGTGGTGTAGCGCACCGACCCGGGAGTGTCGTCGCCGCCGTTGAGGTCGGCGAGGAACGCGGAGCCGATGGTCATCTGTTGGCAGGCCACGATGCCGGCGCAGCTGCCCAGGCCGAGGAACGCGACGATGTTGGCCACGTAGGTGCCGTACTGCGGTGAGCCCAGGCTGACGTACCGGCCGACGGTGGCGGTGCCGCCGAGCCGTTTGAGGTAGTAGCGGGCGACCAGGCCGCCCTCGGAGTGCGCGACGAGGTCCACGGCCGCCGCGCCGGTGCTGGTCCGGACCTGGTTGACGTAGGTGGCGAACGCGCGGGCGGAGGTGGGGATGTCGCCGAGACCCAACCCGGGCAACTGGTAGATGAAGGTGCGGTAGCCGTCACCGCGCAGGCGGGCGGCGATCGGCTCGTACGCGACGGCGACGCCGCTGAGCCCGCCGACCACGATCACCGGGTTGGCGGCGGCAGCGGCCTTCGGGGCGGCCACCCGATCGACGGGGGCCACGGGATCGGCGGTCGCCGGGGTGGTGAACGTGAGCAGGGCGGCGGTGGCGAGGGCCAGGACGAGGGCGGTCTTTCGGAGCAGCATCGCTGCACCTCCGGAGGGAGGCGCCCGGCGAACCGGGCAGGTGGGTGGGGGTGTCCGGTCGACCGTGCGACGATGATGCCCGCAACAATTTGGAAACGTCAATGAGTTGTTACGCGCCGGTAACCAGTTGTTCCGGCGGGGGCGCAAACGGGCATACCGTCCGGCTCCATATCGGACCTGGCCGGCGGCTGGCATGCTGTGGCCGTGGCTGTCGACAAACCCGACGCGCACCGGCTGCGAGTGATGCCGTGGTGGCTGGTCCTGGTCGGCCTGCTGGTCGCCGCGGCCCTGGGATGGCTTGTGCTGGACCTGCTACTCAGCGAGGCCGACCGGGCCACCCAACCGGACACCCGCGCCACGCTGCGCATCGACGCGATCCGCACCGGCCTGACCGTCGTCGCCGGCACCGGCGGAGGGCTCGCGCTGCTGCTGGCCGCGCGGCGACAGTGGATCACCGAGCGCGCGCAGCGGCATCAGGAGAGCGTCGCGGCCCAGGATCAGGCACACCGGAACCGGGTGCAGTCGCACGCCGAGGCGGTGGCCGACGCCGCGCAGCGCCACCAGGATCGGCAGTCCGGCGCGGCCGAACATGACGCCGCCGAGCGTCGGCTGACCGAGCTCTACACCCGCGCGGTCGAGTTGCTCGGCAACGACAGCGCGGCGGTACGCCTCGGCGGCCTGCACGCCCTGGAGCGCCTCGGCCAGGACAATCCGGGGCAGCGCCCGACGATCACGGCGGTGCTCTGCGCGTACCTGCGGATGCCGGCGGGCGACGGCGAGCCGCGCGAGACGGAGGTCCGGCGCACCGCGCAGCGCGTGCTCACCCGGCACCTGCGCGCGGACGACGCGGCCCACTGGCCGGAGGCAACCCTGGATTTGGCCGGTGCCCGGCTGGTCGACTTCGACGCCGCCGGCTGCACCCTGGTCGACGCGAACTTCACGGCGGCGGCGTTCACCGGCACGACCACCTTCGCGGGCGCGACGGCGCGGGGGCGTCTCCTGCTCGGGGCGGCGGTCTTCGATGACGTGGTCTTCGACGATCTCAACGTCGAGGGGGAGATCATGCTGGACGGCGTTCGCGTCGGCGGTTCGGCCAGCTTCGACGACGCCGCGTTCGACGGCCTCTCCTGCCGGCGGTCCAGCTTCGCCGGCCCGGCCTCCTTCCGTCGGGCGACCTTTGGCCAGCCGACCAGCTTCGACGCGACTCGCTTCGAGGATGCCGCCACGTTCCAGGAGGCCGACTTTGTCGGCGCCCTGTCGATGGAGCACACCGAGTTCGGCGGGTCGGCCAGTTTCCACGCTGCCCGTTTCACGAACATGGCGCTGTTCCGCTGGACGATCTTCGGCGCGGAGGCGCTGTTCGACCGCGCCCGCTTCACCGACGCGGCGAACTTCGGCCGGGCCCGGTTCCACCGCATGGCCAGCTTCCGCGACGCACAGTTCAGCCGCCCGCCACAGGTCGACCAGGCTCGGGCGGTGACCGATCCTGGTCACCGATGGCCGACGGACGCCGTGGTCGAGCGACTCGACGACGAGTGGCTGCTGCTGGTCGACCGCTGAGCGGTCAGCGGGTGGCGGCTGCGGGGCGCAGGCCGTCCAGGGCCACGCCGAGGACCCGGTCGCGTTGCGCGGGCGACGGGAACTGGGCCATGGTGAGACCGCTGATCAGCCGCACCACGTCGTCGAAGCCGATGTCGTCGCGGACCACGCCGGCGGCCTGGGCGCGACTCATCAGCGGCTCACCGGCGGCGTAGATCTCCGTCCGGCAACTGGTGAAGATCTCGGAGTCGTGCAGCAACTGCTCGGCGAGCGCCCGCTTGGTGGCGACGTACGCGACGAACCGGTGCAGCCAGGCGACGAGGGCGTCGAACGGGGGCAGCTCGGCCAGGTCCTCGGCGGAGCGGCTCAGCGCCCGGACCTCCTCGACGTAGACGGCCTCGAACAGGTGACGGCGCGTGGGGAAGTTGCGGTAGAGCGTGCCGACGCCACCCGACCCGGCGACAACACCCCCCGGATCATCCGAACGACAGGGGCAGGAAGTCATACCGGGCCGAGCGACCGAGGGTCCCCGGCTGGGGACGATCAAAAAGGTAACGGGGGGGGGAGAGGCACCCGGCGTACCGGGCAGGTGGGTGGGGTGTCCGGTCGACCGTGCGACGATCATGCCCGCCTTGATTCAGAAACGTCAATGACTTGTTATGCGCGGGTAACCCGTTGTGTCGCCGAAAGGGTGAACCGGCAATTCGGCCACGCTCCACATCGGACCGCCGGCCCGCGACCGCCCGTCCGCAACGGTGGGCCAGCTCGTCTTCGCGACTCGGCTCCGACAGCGACGACGATGCGGGTGGAGGCCGCGCGCAGGGCGTCGAATGGGGCTCGTAGAGACAGCAGGGAGACCAGGTTCTGGGCGAGCAGCACGTAATCGCGTGCCCCGTCGTCGGTGGTGGGCAGGCCGAACGCCGCCGGGTCCGGGCCGGGCCCGCACTGCTGGGTGTATGACGCCCACGCCGGGCGCCCTGATAGCGTGACCCGGCTTTCGAACATCGAGCGGCGTCACCCGGGGGAACTCATGGCCAAGCGACGAGCGGACCGTCGATCGTGGTTCATCCTGCTGACGGGGATCGCGATACTGATCCTCGGCGCGGTGTCCCTGGCGGCGGGCTCGAACTCCTGCGGCGGCTCGAAGATGAGCGAGGGCGACACGTGCATCACCTACCGCGACGGACAGCGCAGCGTCGAAGACGCCGAGGGGCAGCGCACCGTCAACCAGTCTGAGGCTGGCGCCCTGATCGGCCTGGGCGCCCTGATCGCCCTGCTCAGCGGGTTCCTGATCCGCGGCGACCGCGGGACGGACCCGTCGGCCCCGGTGACCGACCGGCTCGAGCTGGCCCGCCGGGAGGGCTGGCAGTTCACCGAGGTGGACACGGAACTGGTGGACACCTTGCGGCATCACCTCCGGTTCGAGAGCAGCCCGGCGGCGTGGTCGGTGCTGCGCGGCACCCACGACGGGTTGCGGTTCGTGATCTTCGACTACACCTGGATCGGGAAGACGTTCACGGCCTGGCTGGTCCATCTGCCCGAGCCGTCTCCGGAGTTCGCCAGGTGGGCTACGTCCACCACTTCCGGGTGGCGCAAGCCGCTCACCAATGTGGTGGTGGACGAGCGTGCGGTGATCGGGTCCGGCCCGGTGTTCCGCGCGAAGGACCCCGAGCGGGTGCTCAAGCCGATCCGGTCCCTGACCGAGCTGGTGCGCCGGTACGAGCGGTCCGCCACCCCACGCCGCTGATCCGGGTCATCGGCCGAGAGGCGGGCCGCAGCGCCGGGAATCAGATCTAGCGCATGCTGATCCTGTGCTCGTGGCCGAGGCGCGTGCCGGCGAGGTGTAGCCGTCCTGCCGCTGGAGATCGGGATCGGCGCGGTCACCGCCGCACCTTCCGTGCGGTGAACCAGCCCGCCTCATCCAGAGCCTCGCGCACGTCCTCCACCGTCAGGTGCCCGTAGACGCTGGTTGTGGTGGTGAGGTCAGCATGCCCGAGCAGTTTGGAGACGACCTCGACGGGCACACCATCGCGCAGCATCCGAGTGACTGCGGTGTGCCGGTACCAGTGCGGGCCGAAGTCGGTCGCGGTCCGGCGTCGTAGCCTGTGGACCAGGTCATAGACCGCGGGGTAGGTCAGCGGATGACCGTGGGGCTTACCCCAGAGGTTGACGAACACGTAGTCGGAGTCCAAGTCGGCGTACTCACACGCCCGGGCGATCGTCGATCTGGGTCACCGCTGGCCGGCGGGCACGGTCGTGCAACGCCTCGACGACGAGTGGCTGCTGCTGGTCGACCGCTGACGCCGGGTCAGCGCACGGTGGCGCGCAGCCCGTCCAGGGCCACGCCGAGCACCCGGTCGCGTTGCGCGGGCGACGGGAACTGGGCCATGGTGAGCCCGCTGATCAGGCGCACGACGTCGTCGAAGCCGACGTCGGCACGGACCACGCCGGCATCCTGGGCGCGGCGCATCAGCGGCTCACCGGCGGCGTAGATCTCCGTCCGGCAGCTCGTGAAGATCTCCGAGTCGTGCAGCAGTTGCTCGGCGAGCGCTCGCTTGGTGGCGACGTACGCGACGAACCGGTGCAGCCAGGCGACGAGGGCATCCCACGGGGGCAGCTCGGCCAGATCCTCGGCGGAGCGGCTCAGCGCTCGGACCTCCTCGACGTAGACGGCCTCGAACAGGTGACGGCGCGTGGGGAAGTTGCGGTAGAGCGTGCCGATGCCCACCCCGGCCCGGCGGGCCACGTCCTCCAGGGAGGCGGCCGCGCCGTTCTCGGCGAACGCGTCGCGCGCCGCTGCGATCAGGGCGTCGTAGTTGCGCCGCGCGTCGGCCCTCTTGGGCCGCTGCGCGAAGACCTCGGGCACCTGCCCCGCGCTGGTCATGACGTGCGTCACCTCATCGTGGTTGCATCCGGAGGCAACCCTCCGCTAGCTTAATGGAGGCACCCCTCCGGAATCCCCGGAGGCCTGCCTCCGGTTAGCTTACCTCGGGACCCGCCCGATCGCCGCCTGGCCACCCGATCGCCCGGACCCGACACCAGAGCCCGTCACCGACGGCGGGCGACAAGCCTCCTTTCGTACGTAATCAGGGAGTTTTCTCTCGTGGCAGTGACCTCCCGACGCAGCTCGCGTCGGCTCACCTTCACCGTGCTCGCGGCCGGTGCCGGGTTCTTCGCGATGCTCCAGTCGCTGATCACCCCGGTGCTGCCGACCATCCAGCAGGACCTGCACACCTCCCAGAACACCGTGACCTGGGTCCTGACCGCCTACCTGCTCTCCGCGTCGATCTTCACGCCGATCCTCGGGCGGGTCGGCGACATGGTGGGCAAGGAGCGGATGCTCGTCGTCTCGCTCGCCGCGCTCGCCCTCGGCTGCCTGCTGGCGGCCATCGCGCCGAACATCGGCGTCCTCATCATCGCCCGGGTCGTGCAGGGCATCGGCGGGGCGGTCTTCCCGCTGTCGTTCGGCATCATCCGCGACGAGTTCCCGGCCGCGCGGGTCTCCTCCGCCGTCGCCGCCATCTCGGCGATCGTCGCCGCCGGCGGTGGCCTCGGCATCGTGCTGGCCGGCCCGATCGTCTCGGCGTTGGACTACCGGTGGCTGTTCTGGATCCCGATGGTCGTCGTCGGGCTGACCGCCGTCGCCGCCCATCTCTTCGTCCCCGAGTCGCCGGTCCGTACCCCCGGACGCATCGACTGGCGTGCCACCCTGCTGCTCTCCGGCTGGCTGGTCGCGCTGCTGCTGCCGATCAGCCAGGGCGCGGCCTGGGGTTGGACCTCCCCCCGGGTGCTCGGCCTGCTGGCGCTCGCCGTGGTGCTCCTGGTCAGCTGGCTGATCGCCGAGGTGCGCTCGGCCAACCCGCTGATCGACATGCGGATGATGCGCCTGCCCGGTGTCTGGACGACCAACCTGGTCGCCCTGCTCTACGGCGCGTCGATGTTCTCCATGTACGCGTTCCTCCCCCAGTTCGTGCAGACCCCGACCGTCGCCGGCTACGGCTTCGGCGCCAGCATCAGCCAGGCCGGTCTGCTCATGCTGCCGATGCTCGTCGCGATGTTCGTCGCCGGCCTGGTCGCCGGTCGCCTCCAGGCCGTCTTCAGCGCCAAGGCGCAGCTCGCCACCGGTGCCGCGTTCAACGTGGCCGCCTCCGCGATGCTCGCCACCGCGCACGACACCCGGTGGGAGGTCGCCGTCGCCGGTGGCCTGGTCGGCCTCGGCATCGGTCTGGCGTTCGCGTCGATGGCCAACCTGATCGTCGCCAGCGTGCCCGCCAGCCAGACCGGCGTGGCGACCGGCATGAACGCCAACATCCGCACCATCGGAGGCGCGATCGGCGCCGCCGTGGTCAGCGGCGTGATCACCGCGAACCCGCAGGCCAACGGCCTGCCCCGGGAGGCCGGCTTCACGACGGGGTTTCTCGTCCTCACGGCGATCGCCCTGGCCGCCGCGCTCGCGGCCCTCGCCGTCCCGTCCGCCCGGCGGGCGTCGGCCGGTCGGCGGCCGTCCACCGCGACGATCGTCGAGTCGGAGCTAGCCGGCGAGTTCGCCACCATGCCGGCGACCCGCTGAGGTTCGTGTCCCAGCCCGGGCGGTTCGCCGCCCGGGCTGCGGCGCATTCCGGAGTACGCTGGCCGCTTCCCCGTCCGTTCCCCGCCCTCAGGATGCGCCCATGTCCGAGTTGCTGACCGCCGACCGCATCGAGGAGATCGACTCCTTGGGCTCCGGAAGCCCGGACCCGGCCGCGCTGGTCGCCGAACTGGTGGGCGCCGTCGACGAGGGGCGGGTCGCCGACCCCGACGACACCGGGTACGCCCTGCTGGTCGCCGCGGACATCCTGACGCAGGCGGGCGACCTGGCCGACGCGCTCGCGCTGGCCACCCGCGCCATCGCCGAGCAGCCGGACGATGACGCCTACGCCCGATCGATGCGCGGTGGTCTGCTGCTGCGCCTGGGCCGGGAGGAAGAGGGCATGGCCGAGCTGTCGGCCCTGCGCCCGCTGCTGGAGACCGACCCCGACGCCACGTACCTCATCGACGACCTGGCGGAGGCCGGCCGCACCGAGACGGCGCTGGAGTGGCTGACCGGCGCGCTGGACGCGATCCTGGAACGGAGCCGGACCCAGCAGCACGAGTCCGAAGACGCGCAGGACGAGGCCGCCGCCATGATCTACGGCCTGGCCCAGGTGCGGCACGACCTCCGCGAGGAGATGGGCCTGCCGCACGACGAGTACGACAACCTCGCCGACCGGCTCCGCGCCGCGAGCAACCACGCGCTCGACGCGCTGGACGACGGCCCGGCGACACTGCTGTTCTGGCCGCAGGCGGAGTTCAACGCGCTGATGATGCGCTGGCCCGCCCTGAGTGGCAGCTACCCCACCGCCTGGGACGAGCACCGCGCCCAGATCGAACTCGCCCTCGTCGAGGCGTCCGGGGTGGGCGGCGCCGACCTGGGTGTGGTCGTCGGCTCCGTCGCCGGGCTGGCGGCCTTCGCCGAGCAGGAGGACCTCGACCCCACCGACGAGGAGACCCAGGACGAGTACGCCGACTCGCTCACCGGGGCCGACCTCAGGTCCTGGCCGCCCGGCCGCAACGACGCCTGCTGGTGCGGATCGGGTGCCAAGTACAAGAAGTGCTGCCTGCCGCGCTCGCGCGGCTGACGTTCTCTGGCGCGGCTGACGGTTTCGCTGGCGCGCTCGCGCGGCTGACGGTTTCGCTGGCGCGCTCGCGCGGCTGACGGTCTCGGTCTGGAGGCTTTCGCGTTCGGGTCGTCCTCGCGGGCGCTCCCTCAGGACGCTTCGCGCACCCGCACGTCGGCCAGCCACACGTCGGCCAGGTCGCTGAGCGCGACGCCGAGGACCGCACTGAGGCAGACCACCGTGCCGAACGCGGGTGCCGGGAGCCGACCCACCTCGATCTTGCGTAGCGTCTCGGGCGAGATGCCGGCCGCCAGGGCCACCTCGACGGGGCTGCGGTCACCTCGCGCGACCCGAAGCGCCGCCCCGAGACGTTGCCCCGCTGCGATCTGCGCGGGTGTGAGCGGTGGGCGAACCATGTGAGCAGGATAGATCCGCCGGTGCGGACCGGCAACGCCATCGCGGCGGACGCGCCGACCAGCGTGGTATAACTATACCGGCAACGGAATGGGAGGGGTGGATCGTGATCGAGCTCAAGTCCCCCAAGGAGATTCGACAGATGGCCGTGACCGGCCAGTTCGTCGGCGAGCTGCTGGCGGAGCTGCGGGCGGTCGCCGCCGTCGGGGTCAACCTGATGGACCTCGAGCACCACGCCCGCCGCCGGATCAAGGAACGTGGCGCCGAGTCCTGCTACTGGGACTACTCGCCGTCGTTCGGCCGCGGCCCGTTCCGCAACGTGCTGTGCCTCTCGGTCAACGACGCCGTGCTGCACGGCCTGCCGCACGACTATTCGCTGCGCGACGGTGACCTGCTGAGCATCGACATGGCGGTCGGGATCGACGGCTGGGTCGCCGACTCCGCACTGTCCGTCATCGTCGGCACGCCCGCCGCGGAGGACCTGAAGCTGATCGAGGCCACCGAGGTAGCGCTGGAGGCCGGGATCGACGTCGCACTGCCGGGCAATCACCTCGGCGACATCTCCGCCGCCATCGGCGAGGTCGCCCGCCGCTACGGCTACCGGGTCAACAACGAGTTCGGCGGGCACGGCATCGGCCGCACCATGCACGAGGCCCCACACGTGGCCAACGACGGCCGCTCCGGCCGGGGCCTGAAGCTCAATCCCGGCCTGACGATCGCGATCGAGCCGTGGTTCTGCCGCAGCACCGACAAGATCAAGTTCGACAAGGACGGGTGGACGATCCGGTCCGCGGACGGCTCACGTACCGCCCACTCCGAACACACCGTCGCGATCACCGAGGCCGGCCCCCAGGTGCTGACCCCCCGCCCCGGGAACGCCGCACCACTCGCTTGATCAACTTAATATCGCCGATGTGGCGGTGTCCTTCCAGGCGGATACCCCAACATCGCCGATCCTGAGTGGATCGAGCTGTCTAAACCTCAACGCTGAGGTCCAGGTCGGCGCGGAGCGGTTCGCCGACCGGCCCCAGACGGCCACGGCCGAGGAGCGGCTTCGGCTGTGGCCCGTCGTGACGAAGGTCTTCCCGACGTACGCCCGCCATCAAAGGGCACCGACCGCGAGATCCCGATCGTCGTCATCGAACGTGCACCGTGGCGGGCACCCTAGGCAGGAAAGCGGATAACCGGAAGGTCACCGCCATCGCCGTACGCCTTACCCTCGCTGGTCAGCACCGAGGCATCGTGCTCCAGGACAGCCATCACGGCAGCGGCAAGGTCAACCCGACCGGTAACCACGCGCCAGTACGCCAACTCCTGCCAGTCCTCGCCCCAGGTCGGCAGCACCGCGCAGGCAGGACGTTCGAGCAGTCGGTGCAGCACCGCTCGGTCGCCCGGATCGTCCACCACCGCCAGCACCTCGGCCGCGACTACCGCCGGCACACCGAACCGGACACCGTCCTGGGCAACCTCGTGGATGGGCTCGGCGACGTCCATGGATCCAGCCACGTAGGCGAGCAGCGCGGACCGGTCCAGGATCAGCCGGACCGACGGCGCCTCGGGAACCGTCATGCTGCCGGAGCCTGGCTGCCGGAGCCGTCGAGCATCTCCGCTGCCGCACGGCGGGAACGGTCACGCAACGCGGCGCGTCGACCAGGCGACCACTCCTGCTCAACCTGAGCGCGTCGTGCCCTGGCGCGGGCCTGCCCCTCCGCCGACACGGTCATGCCCCGGCGCGCCAACTCGGCGTCGAGATCCTCGGCGCGCATGCGTGCCCGGATCGTGTCGACAACATACGCGCTGGCGTTGGGCTCACGCTCCAAGCGCTCGGCCACGTCCTGCGGAAGCGAGAACGACTTCTTGCTCACCGATCCGGTCATACCAGGCAGCCTATCGAATCGCACCGCCGATCCACCGCGACACGCGGGGTCACTTCAATTCCAACGCCCACAAACCCGAAGTTGGCGGACTTCTCTGCCAGACGTGGGGCCCGCGTGAGCGGGCCGTTCGTGCCTCCGCGCTCATCCCTGCCGCGCAGTTGCGCAGCTCAACGGACGAGCGGATCGCCCAAGTCCGACGGGCTGGCGAGGTCTGCCGCAACTGCTGAAATTCGCTGCGTAATCGCCCGCACGGTGTCCGCTGCGAACCGCTCCGGGTCGGTCAGCACGTTGACGGCCACTCCAGGCGCGGCCAGCCAGAACGCCTCGGCGGCACCAATAAGGCCGGGGTCCTCGCCGTGCTGGAAGTCGGTAAGTGCCCAGTCAACGTCATCGCGCTCGTGATATTCCGCCAGGAAGTCGCGAAGCTCGGCGAGGGTGCCCAGCCGATCGCCCCGGAGCACGTGCACCCGCAGGTCGACTCGGTAGCCGTCGTCGACCTGACGCTCCCAGACGCGCGTGGCGAAAGTGACGTCCTCCCACTCGGACGCGAAGTCTGAAACCAGCTCACCGACGTCCGGCGGCAGATAGCCGATGCGGAAGCCGTCCAGCTCACCACCGCTCCGAGTTGCCCGATCAGGTAAGCCCGTCACCCCGCAGCCTCAATCGCCGCCTCCACCTTGTCCAGGTAGTTGAACCACCACTGGCCCTCGCTCTTCGGGCGAGACGACAGCAGGCTTGCGGCCACGACGAAGGCTAGGACAACTGCGCTGCCGACGGGCAGCACACCCGACAACGGGCGGCCATTCAGGATCGCGCTGAGGAAGGTCTCGACCTCCGGAGCGGTTGTAGTGCTCCACGTCTCGGCCTCGGCGACCTCTGTGGCCAATTCTCGGATCTGCTCAGGAGACGGCTTGCCACCGCAGATGTCCGCACTGACGAAGGCCGAGATCGCAACGAGCAACTCCACGGCAGGCTGCCGCAATGATTCGTCGGAGAACGCCTTGACCGCCTCATCGAATTCAACTGGCTGCCGCTTAACGGCCCAATGCAACGCGTCACGTACGAGTTGCTCGACGCGATCATCGATCTTCAACGGAACCTCCGCTTTCTTGCGATCTCGCTTTGTACGCCTTGAGAGATCCCCAGGTTGCCACGGCCCCGAGCACGACGCCTGCTACCGCCTTCGGTAAGGCTGGTAAGAACTCTGCAACAGTCGCCCACGCTGTTGCTGCAGCTGACCCGCCAACAGCGATCCCCTCCGGGCTGATGCGGCGTCGGGAGGGCAGCGGTGCCTCGCGGTCCTCCCGCCTTCGTGCCTCACGTCGCTCTTCACGGTTAGGCAGGACCGACTCCATCAGCGGGACTGCCGACCTCAGGGTGATGTCGACAGTCGAGGGTGGTTGGTGGGTTGCGCTACCACCACCCGTGGTCAGTTTCCCAGCGCTCGCACCTTGGCAATCGTCTCCTGCACGTGCTGCTTGGCCGGGTCGCCACCCTGGGACGCCTGAGCGAGGGCCTGACGATAGGCGTCGATCATGCCAACCAGAGCGCCAGCGGCCACACCCTCCAGAGCCCCGGCGACGAGTGCCCGCGCCTCGGCTGCGTCCTGCGCTGCCGCTGCGGTCTTAGCCTTCGCCTCGTCTAGCTTCTGCGACGCCGCCGCCAACCTTGCGATGATCTGTGCTGCGCTCACGCGCACCCTCCCCCTGGTCGACCATCGCCTCCACCACCGCACCGGCGGAGACCACATGGGAGCGTACGAGATCCGTGCACGGAGCGCGACCACCTGCTCGCTAACCCCTCACCTTGCAGGCAGTGAATGCCTGACTAGCGACATTGACGGGACTTGTTCGTGAGCCGCCGTGGACGGGGAAGCCCAGTCGTGAACGGTTTCCGTTACGAGCTAACGGAAATCGTCCAAGATCGGAAGCCGCACCCCGAGATCGGGGTCGTCAAGCGCTTAGCGCTCAGCGACAAACACGCCGACACCGCCAACACCCTCGACCAGGCCCTCGATCTTGAGCGCGTTGATGGCCTGACGAACAACGATGGCAGAGACGTCGTGCTGACGGCACAGCTCGGAGGTCGAGGGCAGCTTGTCGCCCGGCGCGAGTTCGCCGGACTTGATCCGAGCGCGGATGCCATCGGCGATCAGCGCCCACTTGGCCTTGGCGGGCATAGGTGTCTCCCAGGTCTGCCCTGCCATTTGATCACGAGGAACTTTGTATAGCAAGTAATGTGCAGACAGTGCTTGCGCCGTACATGACCTGTTATATAAGCTTCCCTGTGACTGGCTCCCAGGTCTGCAAACCCGGAGCTGGTCTCTTCCCACCGCGCAGTGAGCGCCCGGTCGGTCGGTCCCCCCGTCCGGCCGGGCGTGCCGGGGCGTGCCCGCACGCCACCCCGGCCCACAAGCCGTGACCAGCAAGGAGACCAACTCACCGGGAGCCCCGATGCCCAATCGACCCGACGATCAGCCCAACGACCCCGAACCCGCCGCCCGGAAGACACTCGGCAAACCCGAGCAGCTCCCCCACCTCGTGTCCGATCAGGACGTCGAGGATGCCGACGACATGCTCTTCGCCCACCCGCCCCGTGTCGTACGCCGCTGGGTCTGCGGCTGCGGCGCGGACTATCCCTGCACGGACGTGCTCTTCGCCCGCCTGGTCAAAGCCACCGCCGAGGCGGGCGAATGAGCCATGACACCGTGGACGACCTGCGTAACGCCTGGCTGGCGACGATCGCCGCCGCCGATCGGGCGGGCGCGTACCTGCACGGGGCGGGGCCGCCCGGCCGGCGGCTGCCTTGGCAGGACGCGGTCACGGAGTGTTGGCGGGCGCTGAGCCTCGTCTACGCCGGCCTGGCAGCCGATCGGCGAGCACCGACGGGCTCTGCCGGGGACCTGCTCGCCGGCCTGCGAGCGGCTCGGGTCGACGCGGATCGCGCCGCCGCACTGGCCGCCCGTGTCCGTTGGCGGTTGGGTGCGACCGAGGACCGGCTACGGCGTACCCGAATCGTGGCGGACGCGGTCGCGGCCCGGCGCTTCGCGGCGGCCATCACGCGGTTGGACCTGGTCGGTGCCCGGCTCGCGGTCGGCGGCTGCCGCATCGACCGTTCCGTGGCCGCGCTCACGGGCAAACCCGCGGCACTGACCGGCGAACCAGCGACACTGACCGGCGAACCGGCAGCACCGCCCCACCGACCCACCAGCGCCAGCCACGAGGACGCCGACAGTCGAGGCACCGACGAGATCGCACGTGGCTGCCACCTGGCGAGCATGCTGGTGACCAGGCGACGCCGACAAAGGAGACGACTGACCATGCTCAGGGAGCGACGGTGGTGACCGACCCGCACGCGGCGCTGCGCGGTTTGCTGGCCGGGAGGCTGCGCGGCCACGAACGGCGGCTGCGGCGGTTTGCCGAGGCGGACTGGCGGCGGTACGCGGACCTGCTCGCCGGGGCGTTGCTGGTGGCGGTGCGGCGGCGGTTCGTCGCGGGGCAGGATCGCGCGCCGGTGATCCGGTTCGTGGCGTCCGCCCGGGAACGCTACGACGCGACCGGGCGCGACGTCGACCCGGTGCTGGCCGAGGCGCTGGTGTGGGCGGCGCTCGGTGAGCGCCCGCCCGTGCCCCACGACGCGGCGGCGATCGTCGCGCGGACGGTGTTGCTGCTCGGCCTACTCGAAGACGAAGGTCTCACCGACCGCGAACTCGACGAGATCCTGGTGGCCGCCGCACACGCCGCGGACGACCCTGCGCACGGCGCCGATCCCCAGCTGGTAGGCGCCACAGTCGAATCCGACCGGCAGTGAGCGCAACACGGCGGAAGATCGACACAAGATCGCCGAAGTCGGGGTATCCCGCTGGCACGGATACCCCGACTTCGGCGATATCGAGTGGATCATGCCCGGCGGCGGGCCGGGAGCGACCCTGGCAGGCCCAGACGGGCCGGGCGGATCAAGGCCGGCGGCGGGCCGGGCAGCGCGCTACGGCGACGGCGGGCCGTTCTGCGCCCGGGTGATCAGATCGTGCAGCGGCTTGGTGCCGCTGCCGACCATCACACCGGTCACGACGGCGTCGACCCAGACCGCGACCCCGTTCCAGTCGCCACCGGCGACCGCGTGCAGAACGTAGAATCCGCCGGCGCTGGACGCCACGGTCGCCATCCCGCTCGCGAGACCCCACGCGACGATGGTGCGGTTCGCCTTCGCCCGCGCGACCTTGGCCTCGGCCACGGCGATCGCCTCGCGGTCAGCCTCGGTGGGGGCGTCGACTCGGCTGTGCTCGTCGGTCATCCTCGACAGAGCGGCCTCGGCGGCGCGTCCCGGCAGCCACCGCGAGAACGGTTCGACGATCCGCTCGACCGCTGCGGCGAAGACCAACAGGGTGAGGAAGACACCCGTGGTGTCCTCGGGCTGGATCTTCGCCGCGGAGGCGCCGCTGCGCCAGATCATCCAGCCGGCGGCAGCGCCAACGGCGATCAGCCCGAAACCCGCAACCACCGCACCCGGGCTGGCCTGCTGCGACGCCCCGACGACCGACAGCCCTGGCTCCTGCTCGGAGCGCGGCGTCGCCGTTCCCGCGGCAGCATCGGCGTTGACCGGCGGAACGGCAACACCGCCCCCTACCGTCATCGGCTCAACGTGGGTGGACGTCTGTCCCTGCAATTCCTGACCAACCTTTCGACCTGCCACTTGTCGGACGTCGAGGCGTGACGATCAAAGCCTCGGAACTACCAAGTGGGCTGCGCACCGATTGCGCTCGGGGCGCGAGACTACGGCACCGAGGCAAACACAGTGGAATGGCCGAGTCGGGCGGTCATGCCCGGTTCGGGGACGACGCCGAAGCGCGAAGCCTCATAGACTCCGGGCTCGGAGAGAGGGGCGGTCCAACCTCCTCGTCCGGGCGGGCAGGTGACTGAGAGGGGTGACCCGGCTTGACGTCTCAGCGCTCGAACACAAAGTCAACCGGCCGTGCTCGGGCCATTGGGCTGTCCGGCGGCCTCATCGGCATTCTCGCCCTCCTGCTCGTCGTCTCCGTCGCGGGCGGAGACGGGCAGAGCATTCTCAGCGGCCTCCAGTCGTCCTCGTCGGCAACGCCTGCACCCAAGCCGACCCCAGAATCTCGGGCACAGCTCGACCGGGCTTGCATCGCGCAGACCAAGGGCAACGACGCGGTGGCGTTCTTCCAACGAGACATCCCTGCGGACAGGTGGGGAGACCCGGTACGCGGCACCGCCTCAACGGCCAGCGAGCCGTACGTGCTGTGGCTCTTTGACGCTGACTGCACGCCACACAGGGCGCTCGACGTGCCACCGCGCACCAGTCGCACGTTCAGGGCCCAGGTGGGCCAGGTCTGGTACTACGCCGAAGCCGCAGCGGGGCAACCCGAGGAGGGCTGCGCCTGCCGCGTCTTCAGCCCAGCGAACAGTGGCGCCGAACAGAAATTCAGCGACACCGGCAGACTCACCTACCACCTGAATTAGGCGCCAGCCGGGCATCCACTGGGCGGCCGCTGCGCGCACCGACGGGCGGGGCACGCCTCCGGCTCAGCGCAGGCCGCGGACCAGCAGCAGGTAGGCGCAGTAGGCCATCGGCACCAGCAGGAAGCAGATCAGGAACCCGAGCGGCAGATAACGCGGCGGGGCGCCCTCGACCATGGCCGGCCGCCCCCACCGGCCCAGCACCAGGTACCCACCGAAGAACGCCACCGCCGGCAGCCCCGCGCAGATCCACGCGCCGAGAGTGAACCCGTCGACCAGACCGACCCCGGAGGCGAGCACCAGGGCCAGCATGAGCACCCCGGCGGCGGCCGCACAACCGGCGTAGATGGTGACCGCCCGAGCCAGCGGTGACCACGTCGGCAGGAGCACCGGCCGCTGGGCCAGCAGCTCCGCCTGGTGCCCGTGCCGGTCGGCCTCGTCGGCCATCCGCCGGGCCAGCTCCAGCTCCACCGCCGGGTCGACCGCCACCGCGCGCTGCGCCGGCAGGGCGCCCGCCGGGCTCACCGCCGTCGGCAGCGCCAGCCGCGCCTCCCCCGCCGGCACCTGGGGGTACGCCCCGACCCCCGACCACCCTGGCACGCCGGCTGCGCCGGCGGGTGCCCCGTCCCCAGTTCCGGGGCCGGCAACGGCGCCAGCAGCGGAGGCCGGGCCGGACCCGGACGGTGGACCGGGCCAGGCGGCCGCCTCGTCCGGATGCCCCGGGCCCGGCTCGGAAGCAGGGCCGGAGGTCGGCTGGTAGAGGCCGATCGCTCGACCGAGCTGGTCGAGGCGCTGCCCCTGGGTGGTCAACCTCTGCTGCAGGTACTCGGCGGTGGCGTGCAGGTCACGACGGCGCTCGGATTCGGCGGCGGCGTGCTGAACGCCTGCGCGGTGCTGCTCGGCGAGTTGTCGGGTCAGCGCCGCGTACTCCTCGAAGGACATGGTCACCGCTCCAGGTCCGGCTCGTGCCCGTCGCCGACGAACGGGACGATCAGCCGGGTGCGCTGGTCGTGCCGGTCGACCAGCAGCGCCCGGTCGGCGCGGGGCGTGTACGCCAGGTCGTGCACTCCGAGGTGCAGGGCCAACTCGGGCCCGGGCACGTTGAGCGCCACCAGGCAGGCGACGTCGTCGCGGTTCTGGGTGCCACCGAGGTCGTCGGCGAGCCGCCGCAACCCACGCCACCAACCGAGCACGTGCACCCCCTGCCCGGGCCCCTGGCGCAGGAGCACGCGCAGGTCGTCCAGGCCGGAGCGGAACGTGCTGGGGTCGGCGGCCCCGAGGACCGGCGCGGCGGCGTCCATGCCGAACACCACCAGGTATTCGCGGCCGGTGGGCTCGGCGGCCAGCGTGGCGATGCGCTCGCGCAGCCCGGCCGCGTCGAGACGCCGCACCGGGTGACCGGCGGCCCGCAGGACGGCTTCGGCGTCGTCGGCGACCGGGTCGGCGGCGGTGACCAGCGAGGCCAGTTGGAACCGGACCTCGCCGGGGGTGTGCTGTCGGGCCAGGCTCAGCGTCGCGGCGCGCAGCACGTCCGCGCCGGTCGGTGCGGTGCCCACCACGGCGAGGTGCCGGCCGGGGGTGGTGTCCATCAGGAACAGCGCGGTGGTGCCGTGCACGTCGACAGTCCGGCCGACCAGGGCCATCGGGCGTCGACCACCGGGGCGCAACCCGGCGAAGGTGGGATCGTCCTCGACCCGCGCGGCCTCGTACCCCTTGAAGACCGCCGGTGCCCGCGAGCCCGGCGGGCGGGCCTGCCACAGGTCGTGGCGCAGCGCGGCGAGGTCCGCTGTGGCGGCATGCGCGTCGGGGAAGCGCAGCACGGTGTCGGCGCCGACCGCACCGGCTGCGGTGTTGACCACGGCCGAGCCGATCGGCAGGGCCGCGGCGGCGTCGTTGAGCTGGTCGAGCACCCCGCCGCCGCCGGGCAGCGCCACCCGTAGCGCGAACTGCCCGAAGATCGCCTCGGCCCGCCCGTAGAGGGCCTCGATGCCGGTCATGCTCTGGCTGGCCAGCACCAGGTGGATGCCGTACGAGCGGCCCTTGCGGGCCAGCTCCTCCAGCAGGTCGACGGACTCGCGGGCCAGCGCGTCGTTGCCGGCGAGCAGCACCTGGAACTCGTCGATGACGGCCACGATGCGTGGCAGCGGGTTGTCGCGGGGCAGGTCGGCGAGTTTGGTGACGCCGTGCCGCTTCAGCGCGGTGGCCCGGCGTTGCGCCTCCCGGCGAAGCTCGCGCAGCACGGCGAGCCCGTACTCGCGGTCGGACTCGATGCCGACGGCACGGGCGTGTGGCAGCCACGACGGGTCCCGACCGGTGGGCACGAACTCGGTGAAGCTCACGCCCTCCTTGAAGTCGAGCAGGTAGAGCTGCAGCTCGGCCGGGGAGTAGCGGGCGGCCAGCCCGTAGAGGACGTCGAGGAGGAAGACCGTCTTGCCGGCGCCGGTGCGTCCACCGACCAGCCAGTGCGGGGTGGCGTCGTCGAAGGCGAGAGTCAACGCAGTGTCGAAGGCGGGCGTCCACGGGGTGGCGCCGGCCCGACCGATCACCGTGCGCAGGCCGTTGCCGGCGGACTCGACCCAGCGCCGCTCGGGCAGCAGGTCGGTGAAGGGCAGCGCGTCGGCGCGGCGGGCGGCGGCACCCAGGTGCTCGGCGAGCGCGCGTACCGAGGCGGGCGGCGGGTCGCCGTCGAGCTGGACGGGTGCGGCGAGGCCGGTGCCATCGGCGCTGAACGGGGTGCCGGGCGGGTCGCCGACGTGCGCGTACCCCTGATTGAGCCGGACCGCGGTGGTGCCGCCCAGCGGCGTCGCGGTCTCGCCGGGCTGCCGCGACGGGTGGCCGGCGAGCAGCACGCAGACGGCGGCGGTCGGGCCGGCATGGGTGAGCGCGGCGAGCCGGGCCAGCTCGCGCGGCGGTGGCGCGGCGGTGGCGACCACCACCAGCAGGTGCCGGGCGGCGGGCTGGGCGTGCTGCGCGGTGCGGGCGTGCTGCTCGGCGGCGTCCAGCAGCGCCGCCACCTCGGCCTCGCCGGTGGCCGGCGGGTCGAGCACCCCCGCGTCGAGCAGGGGGCGCAACGGGCCGAAGGTGGCGCCCACCGCGGCGGTGTCGATGCCGGCGACCCGGACGTGCCCGGGCGGTGCGGTGGCGACCAGCCGCAGCACCAGCGCCCGCAGCAGCCCGGCGACCCGCGGGTCGCGGACATCGGCGTCCAGGGCCAGGTGGTGGCCGCCGCCGAGCGGGACCAGCACCGGGAAGCCGCCGTCCGAGGTGGACGCCTCACCGATCCGCACCGCGGCCGGCGCGTCGGTCAACGGCGTGGCGTTCGGGGTGGGTGTGGCCAGGGCCCCGCCGAGGCGGGCGAGACGGGCCACCAGCTCGTCAACACCGGCCGGCGCGACGGCAGCCGGTGCCGTGCCGAGGGCTCGCCGGGCGGTGTCCAGGTGTGCCCGGGCCGCCCGGTGCGAGTTGACCGCCTGCCGGTACGCCGACGCGAGCCTGCTCAACCTCTGCCCCCAACGCCAACGGCCGCCTGGTCCCAGGAACCCTAACGGACGCCGGTGGCACCCGGACAGTCCTGCGAGGACGTGTCACGCCGGCCGACGTGATCGAGCAGCAGGCCGGCGATGTTCAACGTTGTCGATTACGTTGGCGTGGCGAACACCCGATGGAGGGAGTCCACCCCGTGCGACGAGTTCTCACGGCGGCCACCGCCGCCCTGACCCTCACCACCGCCGGCACCATGCTCGCCGGCACCCCCAGCCAGGCCGCCCCGACCGGCTGGGGCCGTCCCGTCGTCACCGCGGCGCCACAACCCGGCGCGGCCGGCCTGGGCGACACCTACTTCCCCGACTACGGCAACGGCGGCTACGACGTCGAGCACTACGATGTCCGGCTGCGCTACGACCCGGCGACCGACCAGCTCAGCGGCACCACCACCATCCTCGCCACCGCCACCCAGGACCTCTCCGCCTTCAACCTGGACTTCCTGCTCGACGTCGAATCGGTGCGGGTCAACGGTTGGGCGGCGAGCACCAGCACCGCGGGTGCCCACGAGCTGGTGGTCACTCCGGCCCGCACGGTGACCCGGGGCCAGCAGCTCACCATCGTGGTGCGCTACGCCGGCATCCCGTCGGAGACCCTGGTCGGTGGCTACACCGGCTGGACGCGCACCGACGACGGCGCCCTCGCCGTCAACGAGCCCGAGTCGGCGTGGTGGTGGTTCCCGAGCAACGACCACCCACTGGACAAGGCCACCTTCGACGTCTCGGTGTCGGTGCCCACCGGCGTCGAGGTGATCAGCAACGGCGTGCAGCCGCGGCCCCCGCTGGCCGAGGCCGGCAACCGCACCCGGTGGATCTGGCGGACCACCTCCCCCACCGCCCCCTACCTGGCCTTCATGGCCATCGGCCAGTACGACATCGTCACCGACACCACCCCGAGCGGCCAGCCGGTGATCAACGCGTACAGCACCTCACTGGGCGAGCTCGGGCCGGCCGCGAAGGCCAGCATCGAGCGGACCGCCGAGATCGTCGACTGGGAGAGCGGGATCTTCGGCCCGTACCCGTTCGAGGCGCAGGGTGGCGTGGCCGGTCCGCTCGACGGCATCGGCTTCGCACTGGAGACGCAGACCCGACCGGTGTACGGGCCGGGCTTCTGGCGACGCGGCGCCAACACGTACGTGGTGGCGCACGAGAACGCCCACCAGTGGTTCGGCGACTCGGTCTCGGTGGCCGAGTGGAGCAACATCTGGCTGAACGAGGGCTTCGCCTCGTACGCCGAGTGGCTCTGGTCGGAAGAGCAGGGCGAGGGCACCGCGCAGGAGGTGTTCGACTTCACCTATGCCAGCTACCCGGCCGACGACGAGTTCTGGCAGGTGCTGCCGGGTGACCCGGGTGCCGACCGGGTCTTCGACGGCGCCGTCTACGACCGGGGCGCGATGACCCTGCACCAGTTGCGGCTGGCCGTGGGCGACGACGCGTTCTTCGAGATCCTGCCGACCTGGACGGCCGAGCACCGGTACGGCAACGGCAGCATCGCGCAGTTCCAGGCGCTGGCCGAACGGATCTCCGGTCTGGACCTGGACGACCTCTTCACCACCTGGTTGTTCACCGCCGGCCGACCCGACGTGGCGACCGCCGCGCGCAAGGCCGCCCCGCCGACCGAGCCGAAGTCCTGGGCCAAGATCCGCGAGTCGCACCAGCTGCTGTCGCACTAGGCATCCGGTGTGGACGGAAGGGCCCGCCGCCCCCGCGGCGGGCCCTTCCGGGTCGTCGGCGCCCCGTCTCCCCGGCATCCCACTGTTCTCCCGGGGCGCGGACCGACGACCGACCACTTCAGTGCTTGCCTGTAGAGCGGACCGGCGACCGACCACTTCGCTGCTTGCCTGTAGAGCTGCCCCAGAAATGGGGCGATGACGGCGGCCCATATCTGGGGCAGCTCTACAGGCACCGTCAGGGGGTTGTCACCCCCGCCCACCCGGCCGAGGGCCGGGGGGCCGGGGGTCGAGGGCCGGGGGGCCGGGGGCCGAGGGCCGGGGGGCCGGGGGGCCGGGGGCCGAGGGCCGAGGGCCGAGGGCCGAGGGCCGAGGGCCGGGGGGCCGAGGGCCGGGGGGCCGAGGGCCGGGGGGCCGAGGGCCGGGGGGCCGAGGGCCGGGGGGCCGAGGGCCGAGGGTCGAGGGTCGAGGGTCGAGGGCCGGGGGCCGGGGGCCGAGGGAGGCCCGCTCAGGACATCGCTGGGACACCTGTCGCCGCAGCCGTGCTCGCTTCGATGGCACGGATGTGCCGGTAGGCGAACCAGAGCGGTGGGAACGCCCCGACCGCGAAGGAGAGGTCGATGAGCGTCCAGAACCAGGGGATGTCCCGGATCGGGCCGCAGATCAACGCCAGTGGGACGATGCCCGCGCAGGCGATCATGCCGACCTGCACCACCCAGACGTTGCGCACCGGGTCGCGCAGCGGCCCCCAGAACGCCACCGCCAGCACCAGGTGGGCGAAGGCCAGCCAGTCGGTGCCGTAGAGCAGGAACGGGTAGTCCGCGTCGGCGGTCACGAGCCCGGCGTGCACCCGCTCGATCCACTCGACCAGGGCGGGCAGTTGGCCGGCGAGCGGATCCAGAGCCCGCAGCAGCCAGCGCACCTCGATCTCCAGCGGAAACGCGGTGGCACCGCTCAGGAAAAGCCCGATCAGCACGATCCACAGCCACCGGCGGGTCCGCCGTAGCCGCTCCTCGTTGTCCATGAGCGCAGCGTAACGATGATCTTCGCGGTGGTTGGTCCCGTAGCGGGGCCGCCGGGGGGTGACCGCTGTCTCAGCCGCGCGGCGCCGACCCGGCCGTGGCCAGCTCTCCGAGCCGGACCGAGCCCAACCGGACCCCACCGGGCCCGGCGGGCGCGACGACACAGACCGCCCCGGCGGGCCGGACCATGCGGGCCGCCCTCCACGCCACTCGTCGTACCGGATGGCGTGGCCGCGGCACGACCAGCGTGAGGGTCGTCGCGCGGGCGCGCTGACGGTCCAGGGCGACCGCCGCGACGGCCGTGGCGACCGCCGCGGCGGAGCCGGCGAGCACGAGCGTCTGGCGCGGCCCGGCGTGTTCGGCGAGCCACCCGAGCAGCGGAGCGCCGACCGCGGCGGAGACCGAGCCGGTGACCGCCAGGGCGGCGAGCACCCGGCCCCGCATCGCGCCGTCGGTGTCGAGCTGGACGCGGGTGCCGACGGTGGTGTCGATGACCACCGCGGCGGCGGCGATCGGCAGGATCACCGCGGCGAAGCTCCAGGTACTCGGTGCGAGGCCGGCGACGATCTGCAGCCCGCTCGCGAGCAGACCCGCGACGACCAGGGTCCGGTAGTCCAGGGAACGCCGGCGGGCCGCGACGAGCGCACCCAGCACCGTTCCGACCGCGAACACGGTCGAGAGGAAGCCGTAGCCGGAGGCGCCGGCACCCAGCGGCCCGTCGCTCATCGCCGCCATCGTCACCTGGTAGTTGCGGCCCAGGCTGCCGAGCACGAACGACAGGGCGAGCGCGAGGAGCAGCACGGGCTGCCCGCGCAGGTAGGCGAAACCGGCGCGAACACCGTCGTGGCTCCGACGGCCGCCCTGTGCCGCCAGCGCGGGCAAAGCTCCCGGGCGTACGGCGAACAGCGCCACCACCACGGCGGCGAAGCTCGCCGCGTTGATGCCGAACAGCAGCGCGGGCCCGACGGCGGCCACCACGACCGCACCGAGGCTCATGCCGAGGATCCGGCCGGCGGAGTTGGTGAGCGACCCGAGCGCCAGGGCGTTGCCCAGCGTCTCCCGGTCGACGAGGGTGGAGGCCCAGCGGCCCATCACCGGGCCCTCGATGGCCGAGACGGCGCCGGTGCCCAGGGAGATCGCGAAGATCAGCGGCAGGCCGCCAACGCCGGTCAGCGCGACCGCGGCCAGTCCGGCGGCGAGTGCCGCGTGGGCGACCTGGGCGGCGATCAGCAGCGGGCGGGCCGGCAGGCGGTCGGCGAGCACACCGCCCCACACGCTGAGCAACAGCGTGGGAGCCGCCTGGAGCAGCACGGCGAAGCCCATGGACGTCGCTGAGCCGGTCTCCTTCAGGACGTACCAGTTGACCCCGAGGACCTGCATCCAGGTGCCGATGACGGAGACGAACCCGGCGAACGCCCAGATCCGGTAGTTGCGGTGGCGCAACGCGGCGAAGGTGGCACCCTTGGCCACGACGAACCTCCAAGCGATCGGCTGCATGATCATTCATGCCGATCGCGGTGCGGTTCGGCAGCCGACAAGTCTTGCGGCTTTAAACCTATTCGCCCATATTTGTGAGCGGTCTCACCAGCGGAGACGCCCGACCGGCGGGCAGAAGCTGCCGCGCCGGCCGGACCTCCGTCGATCCCGTCGAGTGCCGCCTCAGCGGGCGGCGGCGAGGGGCTGCGCGGCCGAGCCCACCGGCGCCGGCAACACACCGACACCGCCGAGATACCCGTGGATGGCGGCCGCCGCCGCACGCCCCTCGGCGATGGCCCAGACGATCAACGAGGCGCCCCGGTGCATGTCACCGGCGACGAAAACCCCGTCGGCGTCGGTCTGCCAGTCGTCGCGAGCGTCGACAGCGCCCCGGCGATTACGGGTCACGCCGAACTGGGCCAGCAGCGGCTGCTGCTCGGTGCCCTCGAAACCGATCGCCAGCAGCACCAGATCGGCCGGCAACTCCCGCTCGGAGCCCGGCACCACGGTGACGACCCGCTGGCCGTCGCGTTTCTCCACGGTCACCTCGGCGATCCGCACCGCCCGCACCTGGCCGGTGCCGTCGTCCACGAACTCCTGCACCGCCACGGCGAAGACCCGCTCGCCACCCTCCTCGTGCGCCGGGTAGCTGCGCAGGATCCACGGCCAGGTCGGCCACGGGTCCCGTGCCTCGTCGCGCGCCTCGGGCGGCTGTGGGTACAGGTCGAGCTGGTGCACGCCCGCGGCACCCTGGCGGTGTGCGACACCGAGGCAGTCCGCCGCGGTGTCACCCCCACCGATGATCACCACGTGCTTGCCGGCCGCGTCGATCGGGGTGCCGTCCGGCAACACCGCCGGCGCCAGCCGACGCTCGGTGGTGGCCACCACGCCGGCCTGGTCGGTGGCCGCGGTGGCGACCGCGCGATTCGCCGCGACCAGGTGCGCCATCGCCTGGTGTACGCCCCGAAGCGCCCGCCCCGGGGTCTCCGGGGTGTCCCGGCCCTGCAACGCCCCGCAGGCCAGCAGCACCGCGTCGTGCTCGGCGCGCAGCTGCTCGGCGGTGACGTCCACCCCGACGTTCACGCCGGTGCGGAAGCGCACCCCCTCGGCGGTGAGCTGGGCCAGCCGGGCATCGATGTGCCGCTTCTCCAACTTGAAGTCGGGAATGCCGTACCGGAGCAGGCCACCGATCGCGTCGTCACGCTCGTACACCGTCACCGCGTGACCGGCGCGGGCCAACTGCTGGGCGGCGGCCAGACCGGCGGGCCCGGAGCCGACGACGGCGACCGACCGACCGGACGGCGCCGGCACCGGGCGGGCGCCGAGTCCGCGCGCCACGGCGGCGTCGGCGATCTCCACCTCGATCTGCTTGATGGTCACCGGCTGGCCGCCAGAGATGCCGAGCACGCAGGCCGCCTCGCACGGCGCCGGGCAGAGCCGGCCGGTGAACTCCGGGAAGTTGTTGGTGGCGTGCAGCGACTCCACGGCGGCGTCCCAGTTGCCGGTCCGCACCAGGTCGTTCCAGTCCGGGATGCGGTTGCCCAGCGGGCAACCGGCAGTGTCGCTGTGGCAGAACGGGATGCCGCAGTCCATGCATCGCGTGGCCTGCTCGCGGACCAGTTCCTCGCCGGCCGGCGGGTAGACCTCACGCCAGTCGCTGATCCGCACCGGCACCGGGCGGCGGGCCGGCAGTCGCCGGTCGTAGCGCAGGAAACCGTTCGGGTCAGGCACGTGCCACCTCCTGGGCCGCCACCCGCGGGGCGGGCGGCACCGGCACGGCTGACGGCGCGCTGAGCGCGCTCATCACCGCGTCGTCGACGTCGCGGCCGGCGGCTTCGGCGGCCCGCATGATCTCCATTACCCGGCGGTAGTCGCGCGGCACCACCGCGGTGAACTCAGCCACCGCCTCCGGCCAACGCTTGAGCAGCTCCTCGGCTACCGCCGACCCGGTCTCGGCCACGTGCCGCTGGACCAGCTCGTGCAGCAACGACTGCTCCTGCTCGCTCAGCAGCGCCAGGTCGACCAGCTCCGTGTTGACCCGGGCGCGGTCCAGTTGGTGCACGAACGCCGTACCGCCGGACATGCCGGCCGCGAAGTTACGGCCGGTCGCACCGAGCACCACCACCGTGCCGCCGGTCATGTACTCGCAGCCATGGTCGCCGACACCCTCGACCACGGCCACCGCGCCGGAGTTACGCACCGCGAACCGCTCCCCCACCCGGCCACGCAGGAAGACCTCGCCCGCGGTGGCCCCGTACAGGATGGTGTTGCCGGCGATGATCTGATCCTCGGCCCGCTGCCCCGGCTCGGCGTCGACGTCGAGGAACGGCGCGGCGGCGTCCGGGCGGACGATGAGCCGCCCACCGGAGAGGCCCTTGCCCACGTAGTCGTTGGCGTCACCATGCAGCCGCAGGGTCACCCCGCTCGGCAGGAACGCGCCGAACGACTGCCCAGCCGTGCCGTGCAGCACGAACTCGATGGTGTCGTCGGGGAGGCCGGCGCCGCCGAAGCGACGGGTCACCTCGCCGCCGAGCATCGCGCCGACGCTGCGGTGCTCGTTGCGCACCGCCACCTCGACCCGCACCGGCGCCCCGTCCGTCAGAGCCGGACGGGCCAGCGCGATCAGCTCATTGTCGAGCGCCTGCTCCAGGCCGTGATCCTGCGCGCGGACCCCCCGACGGGCCGCGCCCGCCGGCAACTCCGGCAGGTGCAGGACGGGCGCCAGGTCCAACCCGTGCGCCTTCCAGTGCGTCACCGCCGGGGCCACGTCGAGCAGCTCGGACTGCCCGATCGCTTCCTCGATCGACCGGAAACCCAGCTCGGCCAAATACCCCCGGACCTCCTCGGCGAGGAAGAGGAAGAAGTTCTCCACGAACTCCGGCTTGCCGGTGAAGCGCTCCCGCAGCACCGGATTCTGGGTGGCGATGCCGACCGGGCAGGTGTCCAGGTGGCAGACCCGCATCATCACGCAACCCTCGACGATCAGCGGCGCGGTCGCGAAGCCGAACTCCTCCGCGCCGAGCAGCGCCGCGATCAGCACGTCCCGGCCGGTCTTGAGCTGGCCGTCGACCTGCACGGTGACCCGGTCGCGCAGCTTGTTGAGCAGCAGCGTCTGCTGTGCCTCGGCCAGCCCCAACTCCCACGGGGTGCCGGCGTGCTTGAGCGAGTTCATCGGGGACGCGCCCGTGCCGCCATCGTGGCCGGAGATCAGGATGACGTCCGCCTTGAGCTTCGCCACCCCGGCGGCGACGGTGCCGACGCCGACCTCGCTGACCAGCTTGACGTGCACCCGGGCCGCCGGGTTGACGCACTTCAGGTCGTGCACCAGCTGGGCGAGGTCCTCGATGGAGTAGATGTCGTGGTGCGGCGGCGGCGAGATCAGACCGACGCCGGGGGTGGCGTGCCGGGTACGGGCGATCCACGGCCAGACCTTGTTGCCGGGCAGTTGACCACCCTCACCCGGCTTGGCGCCCTGGGCCATCTTGATCTGGAGGTCGTCCGCGTTGACCAGGTATTCGCTCGTCACACCGAACCGGCCACTGGCGATCTGCTTGACCGCCGAGCGGCGGGCCGGGTCGTGCAGCCGCTCGACGTCCTCGCCGCCCTCGCCGGTGTTGGACTTGCCGCCGAGGCGGTTCATCGCGATCGCGAGCGTCTCGTGCGCCTCCGCGGAGATCGACCCGTACGACATGGCGCCGGTGGCGAACCGCTTGACGATCTCGGTGGCCGGCTCGACCTCCTCGATCGGCACCGCCGGGCGGACCCCGGTACGCAGGGTGAACAACCCGCGCAGCGAGCCGGCCTGCGCGGCGAGCGCGTCGACCTTCGCGGTGTACTGCCGGAAGACGTCGTACTGCCGAGTGCGCGTGGCGTGCTGCAGCAGGAAGACCGTCTCCGGGTTGAACAGGTGCAGCTCACCCTCGCGGCGCCACTGGTACTCGCCGCCGACCTCCAAGCGGTCGGAGACGGCGGTGCCGGCCGGCGGCCAGGCCAGCGCGTGCCGGGCGGCCACCTCGGTGTGCACGCCCGCGAGCGCGACCCCGCCGATCCGGCTGGGGGTGCCCCGGAAGTAGCGCTCGACCAGCCGGGTGTCCAGGCCGACCGCCTCGAAGACCTGCGCACCGCAGTACGAGGAGACCGTCGAGATGCCCATCTTCGACATGATCTTCAGGACGCCCTTGCCGAGCGCCTTGGCGTAGTTGTGCACGGCCGCAACGGGCTCGACACCGGCCAGCGCGCCGGTGGCGATCATGTCCTCCACCGACTCGAACGCCAGGTACGGGTTGACCGCCGCCGCGCCGTAGCCGATCAGCACCGCCGCGTGGTGCACCTCGCGGCAGTCGCCGGACTCCACGATCAGCGCCGCCTGCGTACGCGTCTGCTCCCGCACCAGGTGCTGGTGCACGGCGGCGGTGAGCAGCAGCGACGGGATCGGCGCCAGGTCGGCGTTGGAGTCCCGGTCGGAGAGCACCAGGATGCGGACGCCGTCCTCGATCGCCTCGGAGACGTGCCGGCAGATCTCGGTCAGCCGTGCCTTGATCCCGGCGGCGCCCTCCCGGATGCGGTACAGGCCGGACACCCGGACCGCCTTGAAGCCGGGCAGGTCGCCGTCCTCGTCGATGGAGAGGATCTTCGCGAGCTCGTCGTTGTCGATCACCGGATGCGGCAGCACGATCTGCCGGCAGCTCGCCGCGCCCGGGTCGAGCAGGTTGCCCTCCGGCCCGATCGTCGACGCCAGGCTGGTCACCAGCTCCTCGCGGATGGCGTCCAGCGGAGGGTTGGTGACCTGGGCGAAGAGCTGGTGGAAGTAGTCGTAGAGCAGCCGCGGCCGGGTGGACAGCGGCGAGATCGGAGTGTCCGTGCCCATCGAGCCGAGCGGCTCGGCCCCGGTACGGGCCATCGGCCCGAGCAGGATCTTCAGCTCCTCCTCCGTGTAGCCGAAGGTCTGCTGGCGGCGGCGGACCGAGTCGTGCGTGTAGACGGTGTGCTCGCGGGCGGGCAGGTCGCCCAGCTCGATCAGCCCGGCGTGCAGCCACTCGCCGTACGGCTGCGCGGCGGCCAACTCGGACTTGATCTCCTCGTCGTGCACGATCCGACCGGCGACGGTGTCGACCAGGAACATCTTGCCCGGCTGGAGCCGTCCCTTCGCGACCACGTGGGCTGGGTCGAGGTCGAGCACGCCCGCCTCGGAGCCGAGCACCACGAGCCCGTCGTCGGTCTGCCACCAGCGCCCCGGGCGCAGCCCGTTGCGGTCCAGCACCGCGCCGACGATCTCGCCGTCGGTGAAGGCCACCGACGCCGGACCGTCCCACGGCTCCATGAGGCTGGCGTGGAAGCGGTAGAAGGCACGCTTGGCCGGCTCCATGCCGGGGTCGTTCTCCCACGCCTCGGGGATCATCATGAGCACCGAGTGCGGCAGGCTCCGCCCGGCCAGGTGCAGCAACTCCAGGACCTCGTCGAAGTTCGCCGAGTCGGAGGCGCCGGGGGTGCAGACCGGGAAGACCCGTCGAATGTTGCCCGGCAGGTTCGGCGAGCGCAGCAGCGCCTCGCGGGCCTGCATCCAGTTGCGGTTGCCGCGGATCGTGTTGATCTCGCCGTTGTGGGCGATGAACCGGTACGGGTGCGCCAGCGGCCAGGACGGGAAGGTGTTGGTGGAGAAGCGGGAGTGCACCAACGCGATAGCGCTGTCCACCCGCTCGTCGCGCAGGTCCGGGTAGAACGCCGGCAACTGGTCGGGGGTCAGCATTCCCTTGTAGACCATCGTCCGGCTGGACAGCGACGGGAAGTACGCCGGCACGCCCCGCTCGGCGGTCTCCCGTTCGGCCTGCTTGCGCAGGCAGAACGCCACCCGGTCCAGGTCGATGCCGCGCAGCGCGGAACCGGCCGGCCCGTCGGGGGAATCGGTGAGCCGGCGCGCGGCGAGGAAGACCTGCCGGACCCGGGGCATCGCCGCCAGGGCGGTCTCGCCGAGCCCGGTCGGGTCGATCGGCACGTCCCGCCAGCCGAGCACGTCGGCACCCTCGACCAGGGCGTACTTCTCGACCACCCGCCGGGCACGCGCCTCGGCGGCATCGTCGTCGGGGAGGAAGACCAGCCCGGTGGCGTACTCGCCTGCCACGGGAAGCGCGACGTCGGCCACCGCACGCAGGAACGCGTCCGGCACCTGGATCATGATGCCCGCGCCGTCGCCGGTGTTCGGCTCCGCGCCCCGGGCGCCGCGATGGTCGAGCCGGCAGAGCGCGCCGAGCCCGTTGGCGACGACCGCGTGCGAGCGGCGGCCGTGCAGATCCGCTACGAACGCCACGCCGCAGGCATCGTGCTCCTGCGTCGGGTCGTAGAGGCCCTGGGCCAAGGGGTGGGAGCCGGGCGTCGGGGACGTCTGCGGGCTGTGCGGGTACGGATGTGTCGTTTCCGCGTACGGCTGAGCCACCGGGCCTCCTGTCGTCACTCAGGTTGGATCATGGTGGGGACGACGTCGGCCCGTGGGTCTATTGAGTCTACGTTAGGGCCAGGGCCGCGCGGCCACCTGAGATTGATCACACCGTCCATAGTCTGGGACGTGTAGTCTCGCGCGGTGGATCCTCTACACAAGGACATCTTCGACCGGTTGGAACACTTCTACGACGCGGTGCCCCGCGACGTCGCCGGTGTGGAGGAGCATGGCGGGCTGGTGCTGTTCGTCCGCGAGGGTGACGGCTGGCCGTTCTACGCCCGCCCCCGGCTCGGCGCCGCCGAGCCGCCGTCACTGGCCGACGTGACCTCGGTCCGCGAGCGACAGCGGAAGCTGGGCCTGCCGGAGGCCTTCGAGTGGGTGCACGAGACGACCCCCGAACTGCTGGCGGTGGCCCGCTCGGCGGGGCTGAGCGTGCTGGAGGCGCCGCTGATGGTGCTCGACCCGACGGCGCTGCCCGACCCGGCGACGCTGTCCGACGTCGCGGTGCGGGTGCTGGCGGCGGACTCCCCCAGCTTCGCCGCTGACGTCGCCGCCCGGCGCGCGGTGGCCGCGGTGTCGTTCGCCGCCGCCGGCACCGCGCCCGGTGAGGCCGGCCCGGCCGAGCGGGACGCCGCCGTCACCGAACTCGAGTTGGCCGCGCTCGACGAGGAGCGCACCCGGATCGCGGACGGCCGACGGGTCTCGGCGCTGGCCGGCACGTCGACCGACGGTGCGCTGGCCAGCGGCATGGCGATGCGGGTGGGCGACGTCGCGGAGATCGCCGGGGTGGCCACGCTGCCGGCCGCCCGACGACGCGGGCTGGGCGCCGCGCTCACCGCCACCCTCGCCCACGAGCTCCGCGCGGCCGGCACCGACCTGATCTTCCTGTCCGCGGGCAGCGACGACATCGCCCGGGTCTACCTGCGGGTCGGGTTCCGCCGCATCGGCACCGCCTGCATCGCCGAACCCGCGGCCCTCATCGCCTGACCTCCCCGTGACCGGGGTCAGGCTGGGGGACGCCACTGGGCGGCGGAGGCGGCGGCACTGGAGAGCAGCCGCGTGTTGATCGTGCCGAGCGCGGCGTCCCGGGCGCGCAACGCCAGCCGGCCCCGGGTCTGGAGCACCGCCGACATCCGTCGGGTCTGCCGGACCACGGTCGCGGCGCGGGGGCGGCGCACCCGGTCGTACGCCGCAACGGCGTCGGGCAGTCGCGCCTCCCGCAGCAGGGAGGCGAGCGTGGCGGCGTCCTCGAACGCGAGGCAGGCGCCCTGCCCCAGGTGTGGGGGCATTGCGTGCGCCGCGTCACCGAGCAGCACCACCCCGCCCGGCCCGACCGGGAAGCCGTACGCACGGGGCAGCGGACGCAACTCGCGGACCTCCTGCTGAACCAGGTCGGTCGGGTCGGTGGCGTCGAGCAGCGCGCCGACCGGTGCGGGCCAGCCCGCGTACCAGCGGCGCAGCAGGGCGAGCTGGGTCTCCGGGGGTTCCGGGCGTGGTGCGCCGGCGGCGGTGGCCACCCAGTAGATGCCGCCCCGGGTGGACCCACCCGAGGAGCCGCGGTCGCCCAGCGACGCGGCCACGAACCGGTAACCGGCGCCGAGGATCTCCCCGGCCAACGGCTGGTCGTCGGGCAGCCGGGGGGCCTGGTACCAGGGGATGACGGCTCGCCAGGCGGCGCAGCCGGAGCTGACCACCCGGGACTCCGGGGCGAGTTGGCGGCGGATGCCGCTGTCCGTGCCGTCGGCGGCGACCACCAGGTCGGCCTCGATGGTGTGCCGTCCGTCGCTGACCGCCGGTCGCTCGCCCGGCTCCACCCGGACGTGGCGCACGGTCACTCCGGTACGCAGCTCGACCCGGTCACCGAGGCCGGCGATCAGCGTGTCGTGCAGGTCCTCGCGGTGCACCACCACGGGCATCCGGTCGGCCGGGATGGGTCGAGGTTGCACGAGCCAGTGCCCGTCCGGGCGACGGACCCCGCCGTCGGCCAGCGGGGTGGCGATGGCAGCCAAACCCGCGCCGAGGCCGAGGGCCTGCAGCGCGCGGACGCCGTTGGGCCAGAGCACCACGGCCGTCGGCTCGGGGCGGACCCGTTCGGCGCGTTCCAACAGAGTGACCTGCCAGCCGGAGCGGGCCAGCGCGCCGGCCACCGCGAGGCCACCGACCCCTGCGCCGACCACCACCGCGCTTCGCATCGGTGCCGCCTCCGCTCAGCTGTCCCGGTCGGCGGGCCGCGCGCCCGCGGCGTCGGCCCGGTCGGCGCGCGAGGCCGACGAATCGTCCGCCGGCTCGTCGTCGGTCGACGGGCCGGCGACGGGTGCCGCGTCACCGAGCGGCTCGCCGCCGGGCCGGGAGTCCTCGTCGGTGGCCGACTCCGGCGGTACGACACCGCTGTCCTGCCAGGCGGCGTACTGCTCCTCGCTGACCACCCGGTAGCCCTCCGGCGCGGCGGCCCGGCTGGGGGTCTCCCGCTCGGAGAGGTCGACCTGGGACAGGTCGGACGTGGGGGGCGGGGTCGGCGTCGCCGCCGCGCCGAGCGGAATCAGGTAGTCCCGAGGGCCGCGCACCCGCACGAAGTAGATCAACGCGCCGAGGAAGACCAGGGCGGCGGTCCAGACATTGAGCCGGACGCCGAGGATCTGGTTGGCCTCGTCGGTGCGCAACAGCTCGATCCAGAACCGGCCGACGGTGTAGCCCATCACGTAGAGCGCGAACGCCCGGCCGCGACCCAGCTTGAGCCGACGGTCCACGATCAGGACCAGGGCGACAACGCCGAGGTTCCACAGCAACTCGTAGAGGAAGGTCGGCTGGTAGAAGCCCGGTTCGAGGATCGGCTGCCCGGCGTCGTCGCGCAGCGCGTGCCCCGGATTGTCCGGATCCATCCGGTGGATCTCCAGGCCCCACGGCAGCGTGGTGCGGCCACCGAACAACTCGTTGTTGAACCAGTTGCCGAGCCGGCCGACCGCCTGGGCCAGCGGCAGCCCGGGGGCCAGCGCGTCGGCGACCACGCCGAACGGGATACCGAGCTGCCGGGCGGCGATCCAGGCGCCGACCGCGCCACCGGCGACGGCGCCCCAGATGCCGAGACCGCCCTCCCAGATGGCGAACACCTTCATCGGGTCGCCACCGGCGCCGAAGTATTTCTCCGGTGAGGTGACCACGTGGTAGATCCGGGCGCCGATGATGCCCGCGGGCACCGCCCAGACGGCGATGTCGAGAACCGCGCCGGGCGCGACGCCGCGCTGCCGCAGCCGGCGCTCGGTCACCCAGCAGGCCAGCACGATGCCGGCGATGATGCAGAGCGCGTACGCCCGGATCGGCACGGGCCCGAGCTGCCAGACCGCGGTGCTGGGACTGGGCAGGGCCGCCTGGGGGGACAGCGAGGCGAGGGTCACGGGTGCACACGCTACCGCTGCGCACCCCCGCAGCGGCACCCCGGGCGGTTAGCGACGCATCTCGGTGACTTCTGGTTTGCGCCGCCGTAGGCTCTTTGTCCATGGGTGCGCTCACCTGGGCGGTTGCCGCGGTCGTCAGCGACGACACCGGCCGGGTGCTGCTCTGCCAGCAGGGCCGGGGTGAACGCCGCTACGCGCTGCCCGGCGGGCGGCTGCGCCCGGCCGAGAGCCCGGTGCGGGCGGCCCTGCGGGACATCCGCACGGAGACCGGCTGGGACATCGAGCTGGTCGACCTGGTCGGTGTCTACCACCTGACCGGCCCCACCGGGGACACCCCGGCGGGACGCGCCGGGCCGCTACCGGACGTCCTCGTGCACGTGTTCCGGGCCCGCGCCGCCGGCGTCCGACCGACCGCCGACCCCCTGCCGGGCTGCCGGCTGTCCTGGCACGCCCCCACCGCGTTGCCCGGGGCGGTCACCCCACTCACCCGGGCCGCCGTCACCGACGCGACCGCCGGCCGCTCCGGTGTGCTCCGCGACGTCCCCTGGGTGCCCGTCGCCTGCGCGCCACTGCCAGCGGCCCGCCCAGCCGAGGAAGGCCGGCCGGCAACCGACCAGGACGGGCGCCCGGAGACCGGCCAGGACGAGCGGCCGGGAGCGGGGCAGCCACCGGAGCAACGCGGCGAGGCCGCAGACCCGTCCCTGCACCCCTGACCGGCCCGCAACGACTCCCGAGGTCCGCCGCGCGGTCGCGGACGCCCTCGCCGCCGGGCCACAGCCGAATGAGCGGTATACCGGTGAGT
>NZ_PYBV01000016.1:128712-314170 GCF_003205615.1 Micromonospora arborensis
ACTCACCGGTATACCGCTCAACAGACAGACGTGCGCCGCGCGGCCCGACCGGCGGGCCAGCACGAGCGCCGAGGGATCGGCGCAGCCGGGCTCAGCGGGTGGGGTTGCGGACGCCCTCGGCAAGTTCGGCGCTGAGGGTACGCAGCGCGGCCAGCCCCTCCGCCTCGGAGGGCGCGTCGAGCAGGCACCGGATCAGCGCGCTGCCGACGATCACCCCGTCGGCGTACCCGGCGACGGTGCCGGCCTGCGCACCCGTGCCCACGCCCAGACCGACACCGACGGGCAGGTCGGTGACCGCCCGGACCCGGGAGACCAACGTCGGCGCGGCGTCGGAGGTACGCGCCCGGGCGCCGGTCACCCCCATGACGGCGGTCGCGTAGACGAAGCCACGGCAGTGCTCCACGGTCATCGCCAGCCGCGCGTCGGTGGACGACGGCGAGACCAGGAACGTGCGGTCCAGGCCGTGTGCGTCCGAGGCGGCCAGCCACTCGTCCGCCTCGTCGGGAATGAGGTCGGGGGTGATCAGACCGGTGCCGCCGGCAGCGGCGAGGTCACGGGCGAACACGTCCACGCCGTAACGCTCGACCGGGTTCCAGTAGGTCATCGTGACCACCGGAGCCCCGGTGGCCGCCACCGCCTCGACGATGCGCAGCGTGTCCCTGGTGCGTACGCCCCCGGCCAGCGCGATGTCACTGGCCTTCTGGATCACCGGCCCGTCCATCACCGGGTCCGAGTAGGGGATCTCCACCTCGATGACGTCGACACCCGCCTCGACCATGGCGGTCATCGCGGCGATGCTGCCCTCGACGGTCGGGAAACCGGCCGGCATACAGCCCACCAGCAGTGCCCGTCCGTCGGCGCGGGCCTTGTCGAAGGCCACCCCGATCCGGCTCATCTCACTGCTCCTTGTCGAGGATGCCGAAGTAGTCGCCGGCGGTGTGCACGTCCTTGTCGCCCCGCCCGGAGAGGTTGACCACGATGGTCGGCTCCCGGCCCAGCTCGGCGGCGAGCTTCGGCGCCAACGCGACGGTGCCGGCGAGCGCGTGCGCGCTCTCGATCGCCGGGATGATCCCCTCGGTGCGGCAGAGCAGCTCGAACGCGGCCATCGCCTCGTCGTCGGTGACCGGCAGGTAGCTCGCCCGGCCGGTGTCGTGCAACCAGGCGTGCTCGGGCCCGACGCCCGGGTAGTCCAGGCCGGCGGAGATCGAGTGCGACTCCAGGGTCTGCCCGTCGGCGTCCTGCAGCACGTACGTGCGGGTGCCGTGCAGCACCCCGGCGGACCCGCCGGTGATGCTCGCCGCGTGCCGGCCGGTCGCGACACCCTCGCCGCCGGCCTCGAAGCCGTACAACCGCACGTCCTGATCGCCGACGAAGGCGTGGAAGATGCCCAGCGCGTTGGAGCCGCCGCCGACGCAGGCGGTGACCGCGTCCGGCAGCGCGCCGGTGAGGTCGAGACACTGCTGACGGGCCTCGTCACCGATGCCCCGCACGAAGTCGCGGACCATCGCCGGGAACGGGTGCGGACCGGCGGCCGTGCCGATCAGGTAGTGCGTCTCGTCGACGTTGGCCACCCAGTCGCGCATCGCCTCGTTCATCGCGTCCTTGAGGGTGCGCGAGCCGTTGGTGACCGGAACGACAGTGGCGCCGAGCATCCGCATCCGGGCGACGTTGAGCGCCTGCCGCTCGGTGTCGACCTGGCCCATGTAGACCACACACTCCAGGTCGAACAGGGCGGCGGCGGTCGCGGTGGCCACGCCGTGCTGGCCGGCCCCGGTCTCCGCGATCACCCGGGTCTTGCCCATCCGCTTGGTGAGCAGCGCCTGGCCGAGAACGTTGCGCACCTTGTGCGCGCCGGTGTGGTTGAGGTCCTCGCGCTTGAGCAGCACCCGCGCACCGACCTTCGCGGAGAACCGCCGGGCCTCGTAGAGCAGCGACGGCGTGCCCGCATAGTCGCGCAGCAGCGCACCGAACTCGGCCCGGAAGGACTCATCCGCCATCGCCGTACGCCACGCCCCGTCGAGCTCGTCCAGCGCGGCCACCAGGGCCTCGGGAACGAACCGGCCGCCGAAACGACCGAAGTGGCCGGCGGAGTCGGGCTGCGGGCCAGCCAGCGGGGCCAGCGCGTCGGCGCTCATCGGAAATCCTCTCGGTGGGACGTCACGCCGGCGCGGAGTCAGCGCACCGGCCGGGGCGTTGCCGGGTGGTTACCGGCGTTGACCAGCTCGGCAACCGCCTCGCGGGGGCTCTTCTGCGTGACCAGGCCCTCGCCCACGAGGACCGCGTCGGCACCCGCGGAGGCGTACCGGATCAGGTCGTGCGGACCGCGGACGCCAGACTCGGCGATCTTGACGACGCTGCTGGGCAGGCCGGGCGCGATCCGCTCGAACACCGACCGGTCGACCTCCAGGGTACGCAGGTCACGGGCGTTGACCCCGATCACCTGGGCGCCGGCCTCCAGAGCGCGGTCGGCCTCCTCCTCGTCGTGCACCTCGACCAGCGCGGTCATGCCCAGCGACTCGATCCGCTCCAGCAGGCCCATCAGCACGTTCTGCTCGAGCGCGGCGACGATCAGCAGGACCAGGTCGGCGCCGTGCGCGCGCGCCTCGTGCACCTGGTAGCTGGAGACCACGAAGTCCTTGCGCAGCACTGGCACGGTGACCGCGGCCCGGACGGCCGCCAGGTCGTCCAGTGAGCCGCCGAACCAGCGCCCCTCGGTCAGCACGCTGATCGCCCGCGCCCCACCGGCCGCGTAGTCGACCGCCAGGTCGGCCGGATCGGCGATCTCGGCCAGCCGGCCCTTGGACGGCGACGAGCGCTTCACCTCGGCGATCACCGCCACACCGGGCTTGCGCAGCGCCGCGTACGCGTCCAGCGGTGGCGGCGCCGCCGCCGCCAGTTCACGGATCCGCTCCAGCGGAACCTGCTCCTGGCGTCGGGCGACGTCCTCACGTACGCCAGCCAGAATCTCGTCGAGCACGCTTACGGACGCTGCCTGACCGGCCTCGTCCCCCTCCGCGTGCGCATGCTCAGCAGTCACCAACGGACTCCCCTCTCCGGGCGTCATGGGCCGATGCTAGGGGCAGCCGACCGATGCCGGATGCCGGGGGTATGGCGCTGCTCACGAAAAGGGCTGCGGCATAATGCCCGACTTGCCGTGAACGGCATGTCACGCAGCGCCACCTCCCGTATCGACCGCTGCCACGCGGAACGGAGCCTGGCGGCCACGGTCAGACCGGGCCGATCCATCGATCATGCCACCAGTTCCTCCGCGCCGCCCGTCGACAACGGCGTCGATCGATGTTGTGACCAAGCTCAAGGCCGAACGGACGGCCCCTGGTCATGCCCGAGGCGGGACAGTTGACCGGGCGGTCACGACGGCGAAACGTCGGCCAGTCAGCATCGTCCTCGGGCAGACTCGATGACGCGCCTGCCCCGACCGTCGCAACTCCTCGTGCGAGGTGACCATGAGCATTTCCGAGCCGCAACCGGCCATCGGGCTGACGACCATCTCACGGACGGTGGCGTCGCTCGCCGCCGGGGTGGTGCACTCCCTGGAGCGGGCCGTGGTGGGCGAGGCGCGGATACGCACCGCGCGCGGCAACGCCTGGGAGGCGGTCTGCGCCGACCGGGCCCGCGCCGACCAGCGCGCCGAGCTGAACCGCCTGGTGGCCGAGCTGACCGCCGCCCGCGCCGCCAGTCACCGACCGCAGCGAGACCGTCAGCCCGTCGGCTGACACCCCGTCGACCACACCGGCCCTCGCGTCAGTCGGCCGTCGGGTCCTCACCCCGATCCAGCGCGTTCCACGCCTCGGTGGTCCGCCGCCCGGCCAGCGGCGCTGGCGGCCCCTCCGGGCCGGCCGACGCGGCCTCCGGAGCGGTCCGCGCCGGCCGCTCGTACCGTGCGCCCATCGCCGGCCAGCCGCCGCCGCGCAGCCCCGTCCAGAAACCGCCCGCAGCGGCCAGCAGACCACCGAGCAGGCAGAGCGCCGGCCACTGCCGGCTCACCGAGCCGTCGACGTCGGCGACCAGCCCGTAACCGCCACCGGCCGCCACGGCCAGCGCGAGCACGCCGAGCAGCACACCGAGCGCCCGCCGCAACCCACCACGGGTAGCCAGCACCGCGCCACCGCCCGCCAACGTCACCAGGGCCAGCGCCGGCAGCCAGGGCAGCAACCCGGCACCACTGCGGGCCTCCCGCACCGGTGGCAGCGGCGCCGGACGTAGCGTCAACTCGACCGACCAGTTCCGGGTCGCCGCCCACAGCGCCAGGCCCGCACCGGCCAGGCAGAGCAGGACGGCGTACGTCAACTCGCGCCGCCCCCCGGCGGACCGCTCCCCCACGGTCACCGGGCCGGCCGCAATGTCTCGGCGGCCGCGATCGCCGCCAGCACCGCCGCCGCCTTGTTCCGCGTCTCCTGGTCCTCGGCGGCCGGGTCGGAGTCGGCGACCACCCCCGCCCCGGCCTGCACGTAGGCGCGGCCGTCGCGGATCAGCGCGGTCCGGATGGCGATCGCCATGTCCAGGTCACCACCGAAGCCGAAGTAGCCGACCGTGCCGCCGTAGAGGCCGCGGCGGACCGGCTCCAACTCCTCGATGATCTCCATGGCGCGCACCTTCGGGGCGCCGGACAGCGTGCCGGCCGGGAACGTCGCGGCGAGCGCGTCGAACGCGGACTGGTCGTCACGCAGCGTGCCGGTGACGGTGGAGACGATGTGCATGACGTGGCTGTACCGCTCGATGGTGGCGAACTCGGGCACCTCCACGCTGCCGGGCTGACACACCCGGCCCAGGTCGTTGCGGCCCAGGTCGACGAGCATCACGTGCTCGGCTCGTTCCTTCGGGTCGGCGAGCAGCTCCGCGGCGAGCGTGGCGTCGGCGGCGGGAGTGCCGCCGCGCGGCCGGGTACCGGCGATCGGGTGCAGCAACGCCCGACGCCGCCCGTCCGCGCCACCGGTGACCTTCAGGTGCGCCTCCGGGGAGGAGCCGACGATGTCGAACCCGTCGAAGCGCAGCAGGTACATGTACGGGCTGGGGTTGCTGGTGCGCAGCACCCGGTAGACGTCCAGCGGGTCGGCATGCGTCGGCCGCTCGAAACGCTGGGACAGCACGATCTGGAAGCACTCGCCGGCCCGGATGGCCTCCTTGGCCGCCTCCACCGCCTTCGGGTAGCCGCCGTCGGGCGTACGGCAGAGCACCTCGCCGGCCGGCGGCCGCTCGACGGTGGAGATCATCGGCGGGATGGGCCGGGACAGCGCGGTGGTCATCGCGTCCAGCCGGCCCACGGCGTGGTGGTACGCGGCGGCGACCTGCGGAGCGCGGTCCGGGGCGTCCAGCGGCGGCAGCACCGCGTTGGCGACCAGGATCGCCGAGCCGTCGTAGTGGTCGAGCACCACCAGGTCGGTGGCGAGCATCATGCCCAGCTCGGGCACGCCCAGGTCGTCCTCGGTCAGCTCGGGCAACCGCTCGAAGCGGCGGACCAGGTCGTACCCCAGGTAGCCGACCATGCCCCCGGTCAGCGGCGGCAGGCCGTCCGACGGGTCCCCGACCGGGCCGGCGAGCGCCGCCACCGTCTCGCGCAGCACCCGCACCGGGTCACCTTCGGTGGGCAGCCCGGCCGGCGGCTGGCCCAGCCAGGTCGCCACGCCGTCACGCTCGACGAGGGTGGCGCTGCTGCGTACGCCGATGAACGAGTACCGCGACCAGGCCATGCCGGCCGAGCCGACGCCCTGCTCGGCCGATTCCAGCAGGAACGTGCCCGGCCCACCGGCCAGCTTCCGGTAGACCCCGACCGGGGTCTCCGCGTCGGCCAGCAGCCGCCGGGTGACCGGCACCACCCGCCAGCCGGCGGCCAGCTCGGTGAAGGTGGCCAGGTCGGGGCTGACGGTGCCGTCGGTCATGGGCGTGCCTCCGGAGCGGTGACGGGCAGGTCGGTGAAGAAGCAGGTCCGGTGCCCGGTGTGGCAGGCGGCCCCGACCTGGTCCACGCTCACCAGCAGCGCGTCCCCGTCGCAGTCCAGCGCGACCGAGCGGACGTACTGGTGGTGCCCGGAGGTGGCGCCCTTGACCCAGTATTCGCGGCGGCTGCGCGACCAGTAGGTGGCTCGGCCGGTGGTGAGGGTGCGGTGCAGCGCCTCGTCGTCCATCCAGGCGACCATCAGCACCTCGCCGGAGTCGTGCGCGCGGACCACGGCGGCGACCAGACCGTCGGCGGTGCGGCGCAACTGGGCCGCGATGGCCGGGTCGAGCCGGGACGGGCGGGCCGGGACGGGCGCCACCGGGTCGCTCGGGGCGCTGGGGCCGCCGGTCACCGGCGAGTCAGGTACGGGCACAGTGACCAATTGTCCCGCACGCGGCGCGGGCACCGGCGACCACTCCCGCCGCGGCTGCGGTGCGAGCCCGGCGGGCCGTGCCAGCTGGGCCACGTAGCGATCCAGCCGGCCGTCCACCAGGGCGGCGGCCAGGTCCGCGCCGGCCGCCTCCGCGATCTCCTCGGCGTACGGCCGGATCAACGGCAGGGTGCCGGCGACCAGCCGTACGGCGGCGGCCCAGAGTTGGCCGGTGGACCCCGGACGCAGCCCGAGGCAGAGCAGCATGTCCGCCCGGTAGCCGGGTGGGGCCACCGGCAGTTCCAGGGCCGCCGCGAAGGCCGCCCGGCGGGAGTGGACCCGCACCGACGGGTTGGCCGGACGCAGCACCGACGGGCAGAGTCGAGCCAGGTCGGCCACGGCGAGCCGAACCCCGAGGCGGTCGCTGGCGGCCCGGGCGGATGCGGCCTTACCCAGCGTGGCGATCAGCTCCTCGAGGCGGGGTGGCTCGGCGGGCTGGCAGAGCACCGGCAGGTCGATCCGGGGCCGCCAGTGCGGGTCGGCCCAGAGCAACCGCGCCGGCGCGGTGACCGGCAGCCCGAACGCCCAGTCGGCCGGTTCGCCGAGTCGGTGCACCCAGGAGCGGACGTCGCGGGCGGCCACCGAGACGTGGGTGACCCGACCTGCGGATTCGGCCAGGTACGCCCGCCGCGCGGCGTACGGGGCGCCACCGACCAGCACGTCGAGGTCGACGTCGCTGTGCGCGGTGGCCGCGCGGCGGGCGTGACTTCCGCGCAGCAGGATGCCGACGACCGGCCGCTCGACGGTCTGCCGCAACCGCGCGGCCCAATCCTCAAGAAAACCGCTATTCGGTAACGGAGCGTGACCCACCGAGCCATCGTGCCGTACGTCCGATCAGCGCGCAATGCCCGTTGCCGGACCTGGTGTCCGGTCCGGAGGCTACTGCCCGACCATTCTCATTGCTGCCGCGGGATACCTTTCGCCGGCTGCCGCGCCGGGCGGCAGCGCAGCGCTGAGCCGGGCCAGTTGTTCCGCGCTGAGCTTCAGGTCGACGGCGGCGGCGTTCTCCTCCAGCCAGCGCACCCGCTTGGTGCCCGGGATCGGCAGGATGTCCTCGCCCTGGGCGAGCAGCCAGGCCAGCGCGACCTGCGCCGGGCTGGCACCCAGTTCGGCGGCGACCGCCCGCACCTGGTCGACCAACGCCAGGTTGGCGTCCAGGTTGTCCTCGGCGAAGCGCGGCGCGCCCCGGCGCCAGTCGTCGGCCGCCAACTGTTCGCGGCTCGTGATCGCCCCGGTGAGCAGCCCACGGCCGACCGGCGAGTACGCCACCAGCGCCACCCCCAGCTCCCGACAGGTGGCCAGCATCTCGCCCTCGACGTCGCGGCTGAACAACGAGTACTCCAACTGCACGGCGGTGATCGGGTGCACCGCGTGCGCGGCGCGCAGGGTCGCCGGGCTGACCTCGGACAGGCCGATCAACCGCACCTTGCCGGCACGAACCAGCTCGGCCATCGCCCCGACGGTCTCCTCGATCGGGGTGTCGGGATTCCGACGGTGCAGGTAGTAGAGGTCGATGGTGTCCACGCCGAGCCGGCGCAGCGACGCGTCGCACGCGTCAAGGGCCCAGGCGGCGCTGCTGTCCACGTACGCGCCGGGGGTGCCGGTGCCACCGAAGGCCTCGCCGGTCATCCGGTTGCCGAACTTCGTGGCCAGGAAGACCTCGTCACGTCGGGCCCGCACCACCGGCCCGAGCAGTTCCTCGTTGGCGCCGCGACCGTACATGTCGGCGGTGTCCAGGTGGTTGACGCCCAGGTCGAGGGCGCGGTGCAGGGTGCGGGTCGACTCGGCGTCGTCGCCACTGCCGTAGGCGAAGCTCATCCCCATACAGCCCAGCCCGATCGCTGAGACGTCCGGCCCGGTGGTGCCCATCCGACGACGGATCATCAGTTCTCCTCCTCGGCGCGACGATAGGTGTCGATCTTGTAGTTGAGCACGCTGAGGTCCTCCTCCAACTCGGCCATCCGGCTCAGCACCCGGACTCGGTGCGCCTCCAACAGCGCCCGCCGGGCACCGATGGTGCGGTCGCCCTGTCGGGCCAGCTCGGTGTAGTGACGCATGTCGCGCACCGGCATCCCGGTGCGGCGCAGCCTGGTGAGCAGGAGCAGCCAGTTGACGTCTCCGGCGGTGTACCGCCGACGCCCGACGGCGTCCCGGCCGACCGGCGCGACCAGCCCTTCCTGCTCGTACCAGCGCAGCGTGTAGGTGGTGAGGCCGACGCGTTCGGCGGCCTCACCGACGGTAAGGGTCATCTCTTTGGTGCTGACGTTCACGCTTCCCAGACTTCCAGTTCGAGTGCGCTCGAAGTCAACCGTTGCGTGCACACGGGTATCTCGTCGAGCGTTGAGTCCAACAGTTGATGACTTTTCTTGGGGAGGTGCGCGATGGACCACGCGATAGCCGTCCGCGACCTGGACGTCGACCGGGGCGGGCGGCGGGTGCTGGACGGCATCAGCTGCCGTGTCCCGCGCGGCACGGTCACGGGGCTGCTCGGCCCCAGCGGCAGCGGCAAGACCACGTTCATGCGCGCGGTGGTCGGGGTGCAGGTGATCAGCGACGGGACGGTCACCGTGCTCGGTCAACCGGCGGGCACCCCGGCGCTGCGGCACCGGGTGGGCTACCTGACCCAGGCGCCGAGTGTCTACGCCGACCTGACGGTCCGGGAAAATGCCCGCTACTTCGCGGCCCTGTACGGGCGGGGGCGGGTCGAGGCCGACCGGGCGATCAGCGATGTCGGGCTGGCCGAGGCCGCCGGCCAACTGGTCGCGACCCTCTCCGGCGGTCAACGCAGTCGGGCCTCGCTGGCCTGTGCCCTGGTCGGGGAGCCGGAGTTGGTCATCCTCGACGAGCCGACCGTCGGTCAGGACCCGGTGCTGCGGGCCGACCTGTGGGCCCGCTTCCACGCGATGGCCGCCGCCGGCACCACCCTGCTGGTGTCCAGCCACGTCATGGACGAGGCGGCCCGCTGCGACCGGCTGCTGCTGATCCGACAGGGGCGGTTGATCGCCGACGACAGCCCGGCCGCGATCCGCGCCGCCGCCGGTGTGGACGACCTCGACGAGGCCTTCCTGCGCCTGATCCGGGCGAGCGAGACGCGTCGCGCGACGACCGGACCGGAGGGGTCGTGAAGCCGCGGATCCTGATGGCCACCACCGGCCGCATTTTGCGCCAACTCCGACACGACCGACGGACCATCGCGTTGCTCGTGGTGGTGCCGGCCGCCCTGCTCACCCTTGTCTATTTCATGTACGTCGACCAGCCGACCCCACCCGGGCAGCCGACGACGTTCGACCGGATCGCACTGGTGATGCTGGGCATCTTCCCCTTCGTGATCATGTTTCTGGTGACCAGCATCGCCATGCTCCGGGAACGCACCTCCGGCACCCTGGAGCGGCTGCTCACCACGCCACTGGGCAAGCTCGACCTGCTCTTCGGGTACGGCATCGCGTTCGGGCTGGCCGCCGCCGTACAGGCCACGGTCGCCGCCGCCGTGGCGTACTGGGTCTTCGATCTGGACACCGCCGGCAGCTTCGGGCTGGTGATCGGGATCGCCGTCATCGACGCCGTGCTCGGCGTCGCCCTCGGGCTGCTCTGCAGCGCCTTCGCCCGCACCGAGTTCCAGGCGGTGCAGTTCCTGCCGGTCGTGGTGGTCCCCCAACTGCTGCTCTGCGGGCTGTTCGTGGCCCGTGACCAGATGGCCGGTTGGCTCCAGGCGCTCAGTGACGCCTTCCCCCTGTCGTACGCCATCGAGGCGTTGCAGGAGGTCGGCACCCACGCCGAGCCGACCGGCAGGATGTGGCGCGACGTGGCGGTGGTGCTCGGCGCGGTGGTGGTGGCGCTGGTGCTCGCGGCGGCGACCCTGCGCCGCCGCAGCGGCTGACGACTCCAGGTCGCCGATCTGGGGGTATCCGTCGTACGGGATACCCCCAGCTCGGCGATACGGAGTCGATCAAGCCGCGAGTGGGCGGCGGCGGTCAGCGCCGCGGTCGATCAAGCCGCGAGTGGGCGGCGAGCGGTCAGCGCTGCGGGCGGGCGTCGGCCGGGAGTCGCAGCGGCGGTAGCAGTCGCGGCAGTTCGGCCGGGTCGGCGATCGGGCCGGGGAAGGCCAGCCTGATCCGACGTCGGGCGCCGGGTCGGCCGAGCGCCACCACCAGCCCGTAGCGGTCGATGCGCACCACCCGGGGCGGCCCGTCGGGGGCCTGCTCGGTCAACCCGAGCTGCCGGCGCAGGTACGCGGCCACCTCGGCGCCGTCACGCTCGGCGAGGTCGGCGAGCAGACGCGCCTCGACCGGGTGCACCGGGTCCGGCTCCGCCTCGGCGTACTCCCCCGGGTCGACCCGGTGCACGACGCCGGCCCGCTCCCAGCGGACCTCGACCACGTCGAAGCGGAACAGCCGGAACCGGGTGCCCAGGTCGAGCAGGTCGCCGGTCGGCTCCACGGCGGCGAAGTCGACCGCCGCGCGGCGGGCCTCGTCGCCGTGTAGTTCACCCGCCCAGCCGGAGACCCAGGCTCGGCCCAGGCCGGGCGCTCCGGCGGCGGGTGGCAGGTCGAGCACGTCGAGCACCACCGCGACGTCGTTGCCCCCGGTGACCGGCTGCAGTGCGGCGGCCAGGTGGCTGGCTACCGGCACCAGCAGCAGCACCCGCCCGTCCGGGTCGGTCACGTGCCGGGCGTGGTGCGGGCCCGGCCGGTGCGCCAGGTGGACCAGGCCGGGCAGGCGGCCGGCGACGAGGGTACGAACGATCTCGGCGGGGTTGGGCCGCATGGGCGCGACTCCTTCAAAGGTTAGGCTTACCTAACCCGGAGCCTAGAGCACCTGACCGGCGGCGTCCACCACACCCACGCATCCGGAACGCCACCGCGTCACCGTGTCTGCTCCAGCCAGGAGGCGTAGAGCAGGCCGTAGACCGAGTCGGCATCGCGGACCAGCTCGTCGTGCGGACCGCGCTGCACCACCCGACCCCGGTCCACCACGATCACCTCGTCGGCGGCCTGCGCCGTGGAGAGCCGGTGTGCGATCGCGAGGGTGGTCCGACCCCTGGTGACCGCGTCCAGGGTGCGTTGCAACCGCACCTCGGTCGCCGGGTCCACCGCGCTGGTCGCCTCGTCCAGCACCAGCAGGTCCGGGTCGGCCACGTACGCCCGCGCCAGCGCGACGAGCTGCCGCTCGCCCACACTGAGCGCCTCGCCGCGCTCGCCGACGGGGGTGTCCAGACCCGCCGGCAGACCCTCCAGCCAGTCCGACAGGCCCAGCTCGGTGAAGGCCGCGCTCAACTGCTCGTCGGTCAGCTCCGGCCGGGCGAACCGGACGTTGTCCCCCACCGTCGCGTCGAAGAGGAACCCGTCCTGCGGCACCATCACCACCCGGGACCGCAGCGAGTCGAACCGGACCTCCGCCAGCGGCACCCCGGACAGCAGCACCGCCCCGGCCGACGGGTCCATCAGACGGGTCAGCAGCTTCGCGAAGGTGGTCTTGCCGCTGCCGGTCTCACCGACCACCGCCACCCGGCTCTTCGCGGGGATCTCCAGGTCGATGTCGTGCAACACCGGCGGGCCACCCGGGTAGGCGAACCGCACACCGGCGAACCGGACGTCCAACGGCCCGCCCGGCAGCTTGCGCCCCTGCTCCCCCGGGTCGGCCACGTCGGGGGCCACGTCCAACACATCCAGCACCCGACGCCAACCGGCGATCGCGTTCTGCGCCTCGTTGAGCACCTCGGTGGCGATCTGCACCGGCTGGATGAAGAGCGTCACCAGGAAGAGGAACGCGGTCAGCTGACCGATCGACAGCGTGCCGTCCACCCCCAGTGTCACCCCGAGCACCACCACACCGGCCAGGGCCAGCCCGGCGGCCAACTCGCCGACCGAACTGCCCACGATGCTGATCCGGATCGCCCGCTGCTGCGCCACACGCTGCGCGTCGATGGCCTCGTCCAGCCGCCGCGCGGTGCGCCCCGCGATCCCGTAGGCCCGGATCACCGGCGCGCCCACCACGCTCTCGCCGATCGTGCCGAGCAGCGTGCCGGTGCGCTGGCGCACCGTCGCGTACGCCGTGCCGAGACGGCGCTGCAACTGCCGGATGACGAACACCGCCGGGAGGAACGCGACCAACACCACGAGGGTCAACTGCCAGGAGTACGCGAGCATGACGGCGGTGGTGACCACCAGCTGACCGAGGTTGACCAGCAGGATCACCCCGCCCCACTGGAGGAACTGGGTGATCTGGTCGACGTCGCTGGTCACCCGCGAGACCAGCGAGCCACGCCGCTCCGACTGCTGGTGCAACATGGACAGGTCGTGCACGTGCCGGAACGCCCGCGTCCGCACATTGGCCAGCGCCGTCTCGCTGACCGTGAACAGCCGGCGCATCATCAGGTAGCCGCAGATCGTCGTGATCGTCAGGATCAGTGCGGTGATCGCCACCACCGACCAGACCACATCCAGATTCAGGCCACCGACGATGCCCCGGTCGATGCCCTGCTGCACGGCGACCGGCACGGCCACCCGACCGACCATGTAGACCAACGCCAGGAGCAGGGTGCCAGCCAGCCCCGTCCGAAGCTCCGGCGAGAGCGCCAGACCCCGGCGCAGGGTCTGCCAGGTCGTCTCCTGCTTCTCAGCGGTCTCAGACGTCTTCTCACTGGTCACAGACGTACTCAACGCTGCACTCCTCGCGCTCACCGCGCTGGCCTTTCGTTCGCGACTGCGGGGCTCCGCTTCGCTGCACTCCTCGCGCTCACCGGTCCACCTCGATTTCCAGGCCGGACGGCAGCGGCGCGACCTCATCGCCGTACGGGCTCTCCTGCGCGCGCTCGACCTCAGCCTGCTCGTACGCGGTGACCAGGTCGACGTAGCCGGGCACGGTTGCCAGCAACTCGCTGTGCGTGCCCCGGGCGACCACCCGCCCCTGCTCCACGTAGATGACCTCGTCGGCGAGCGCGATGGTGGCCCGGCGGTACGCCACCACCAGGATCGACGCGGCCGGCACCCCCGGCTCGGCGGTCGACGACCGCAACCCGGCCAGGATGGCGGCCTCGACCCGCGGGTCGACCGCGCTGGTCGCGTCGTCGAGCACCAGCAGGCGCGGCCGGCCCGCCAGCGCGCGGGCCAGGGTGAGCCGCTGCCGTTGCCCACCGGAGAGCGAGGTGCCCCGCTCACCGACCATGGTGTCCAGACCGTCGGGCAGCGCGGCGACGAACCCGTCCGCCTCGGCCAGCCGCAGCGCCGCCCAGACGGCCTCGTCGTCGATACCCGGGCGGTCGAGGGAGATGTTGGCGCGGACCGTGTCGTCGAAGACGAAGGGCACCTGGGCGACCAGCGCCACCGTGCCGGCCAGCGACGCGGCGGTCAGCTCGCGCACGTCCACCCCGTCCAGGCAGACGGTGCCGGAGTCCGGGTCGACGAGCCGGACCGCCAGCGAGGCGATTGTCGACTTGCCGGCGCCGGTGGGCCCGACCAGTGCCACCGTCCGGCCGGCCGGCACGGTGAAGCCGACCTCACCGAGCACCTGCGCGCCGGGCTGGTGGGCCTCGGCGGGTGGGTAGGAGAAGTGCACGTCGCTGAAGGTGAGGGTGGCCGGGCCAAGCGTGCCGGCCGAGTCGAGGACGCGTTGCCCGTACGGCATCTCGCCGGTGGCGTCGAGCACCCGGCGGACCCGGTCCCAGCCCGCGACGCTGCGCGGCAGCTCGGCCAGGACCCAACCGATGGCCCGCACCGGAAAGGCCAGCACGGTGAAGAGGAAGGCCACGCTGACCAGCTCGGTCACGCTGATCGCGCCCTGGCGCAGCCGGAACGCCCCGACCACCAGCACCGCGAGGGTGCCGATGCTGGGCAGCGTCTCCAGCAGCGGGTCGAAGACGCCGCGCAGCCGGCCGACCGCGATCAACGAGTCGCGTAGCTCGCCGGCCCGGCCCGCGAACCGGGCGGTCTCCTGAGCCTCGCGGCCCATCGTCTTGACCACCAGGGCGCCGTCGAAGCTCTCGTGGGCGATCCCGCTGACCTCGGCGCGCAGGCGCTGCGCCCGGGCCTGCCGGGGCGCCATCCGGCGGGAGTAGACCACGTTGAGCGCGAACAACGCCGGAAAGACCGCGAGACCGACCAGGGCGAGCGCCCAGTCGGTGGCGAAGAGCGAGACGATCGCGCCGACCAACATCACCAGCGTGCCGACCGCGAAGGGCAACGGCGCGATGGGGTACCAGGCCGCCTCGACGTCGGAGTTGGCGTTGGACAACAGGGTGCCGGTGGAGTTGCGGTGGTGCCAGGACAGCGGCAGCTCCAGATAGCGGCGGGTGACCCGGCGGCGGTAGGAGGCCTGGAGGCGGTACTGCATGTAGCCCGCCCCGAGGCGGCGGCCGATGATGCCTGCCACCCGTAGCACGCTGATCCCGAACAGCGCGGCCGCGGCCAGCGCGAGCGTCCCGGTGCCCACCTCTCGGCGGGAGATGGCCGGCAGCGCCACCTCACCGACGACCGTCCCAACGACCCGCGCGCTGACGATGATCATCCCGCCGAAGAGCACGCTGCCGACGACCGCGACCGCGAAGATCCGTGGCTGCTCGCGGATTGCCTGCCGCAGGACTCCCAGCCCTCGGCTGAGCACGTCCCGACTTGTCTTGCTCGCCACACTTTCCCCCGCCGTAAGCCACAATTGTCTCCCTCATCCTTACCGGTCGGGGCCAGCGGTGCCGACCCGGACGGGATATGTCGACCATCACGTACCGGACGGCGACGAGCGGCGGGCGCCGGCCCGGCGGCTGGCGCCGCGCGCCGACGGGTGACCGGGCCTACGATCGGGCCATGCCGCGGTACGCCCGAGCCGAGCGCGAGGCGCTGGCCGATCTCCTGCTGGCCCTCGGGCCGGACGCTCCGACGATCAACGAGGGCTGGGTGACCCGTGATCTCGCCGCGCACCTGGTGCTGCGGGAGCGCCGCCCGGACGCGGCCGGCGGGATCGTGTTGCCGCCGCTGCGCGGTTACGCCGAGCGGGTCCGTCGCGAACTCGCCGCGCGGCCCTACCCGGAGCTGGTGGCACAGGTGCGACGGCCGCCGCTGTGGAGCCCGGTCAGCAACCCGGTGACCGACGAGTTGGCCAACACGATGGAGTTCTTCATCCACCATGAGGACGTGCGGCGGGCGGGCGCCGGGTGGCAACCGCGCGAGCTGCCCGCCGGGCTGCAGAGCGCACTCTGGAAGCGTGCCGCCCCGCTGGCTCGGCTCGCGCTGCGCCGCTTTCCGGCGGACCTCTACGTGCAGGCGCCCGGTCACGGCGAGATATCCGTCGGTCGTGGCGGCGAACCGCTGCGGCTGGTCGGCCCCCCAGCCGAGCTGGCCCTGTTCCTCTCCGGCCGGCAGCGGGTGGCCCGGGTCCAACTGGACGGTCCGACGGAGACCGCGCGTCGGCTGCGCGCCACCAGCCTGGGAATGTAACCCTCTGTGCTTAAACGGTCACAGTCTCACTGTGGCGCACCCCACACCCAGCGACATTCGCTGATATCTTCTCCCGTACGCTTCACCGCGCCGCTCCGCGCCGGGTGGCGCGAGTGGGGGCTATTGTGCGAAGTTTCGCGATTTCGGCACTCCGGGAGCCACCGTTTCCGGCGGGGCGCCACAAGGCCACGGATCGAGTAGCGAGCGAGAGCGTCGACTGGGCTCGCACCTTCGGCCTGATCGATTCCGGCCACCGGGTTCATCGACTACGGCAGGCGGATGCCGCCGGCCTGGCCGGACGGGCCTGCCCGGACGGGCCGGAGGACGGCCTGCGGCTGCTCACCGACCTGATCTCCTGGCTCTTCGTGATGGACGACGCCTGCGACGAGGACGATCTCGGCGCGGACCCAGCCCGGCTGGCAACGACCATCGGGAGCCTGCTCGACGTGCTGGACCGGTGCGGCGAGCCGGACCGTCCACCGGGCGCCGATGCCGGCCCGCTCGGCGCCGCGCTGCACGACCTGTGCCGCCGGACCCGGGCCCACGGCCGACCGGAACAGCTGCTGCGGTTCGCCAGCCAGGTGCAGGCGTACCTGCTGGCACTGCTCTGGGAGGCGACCAACCGGGAGCGTCGGCGGGTCCCCGCGGTCGCGGAGTACGTGCAGATGCGCCGGCACACCGGCGGCGTACGCCCGTGCCTCACCCTGACCGACCTGGCGTCGCCGCGACCACCCGGGTCGGCCCAGCACGCCGATCCAAGGTTGATCGCCCTGGATCTGCTGGCGGTGGATCTGGTCTGCTGGTGCAACGACCTCTTCTCCTACGGCAAGGAGAGCGAGGTGGACCCGGACGCGCACAACCTGGTGACGGTGATCGCGCGCAACAGCGGCGCGGACGAGTCGGCGGCGCTGCGGGCCGCGGCGCACCGGTTCAACCAAGGGCTGGCGGCGTACCTCGATGCGGAGGAAGCGCTGCTGGCCGGTGGGGACGACGGACTACGCCACGCGCTGGCCACACGGCGGAACTGGGTCCGGGCCACCTACGACTGGTCACTGGTGGCTGCCCGGTACGCCTGATTCGGCCGTACCGGCCGGTGGGTGCGGGCGGCCGGACGATCACCGGGGCTAGCCGACGCACCGCGCCAGGCAATACTCTTCGGTAACCACCATGACGTGACGACCGTCACGCCACCACCCCCGAAGGCGGCTACAGCGATGGCTCTCGATGTACCGTACCGTTCCATCCCGGACATGTTCCTCAAGCGTGTGGCGGCCACCCCCGACCGGTCTGCGTTTGCGTCCCCGGCCCCCGACGACTCGGGGCCGGTCTGGCTGACCTGGGATCAGGTCGGCCAACGCGCCAAGGCGGTCGCCGCCGGCCTGCACGGCCTGGGCATCGGCCAGGAGGACCCGGTAGCGATCCTCGCCAACACCCGGCTGGACTGGGTGATCGCCGACCTCGGCATCATGTGCGCCGGCGGGGCGACCACCACCGTCTACCCGACCACCGAGCCGGCGGACGCGACGTACATCATCGCTGACTCCGGGTCGAAGGTGCTGTTCGCGGAGAACCCGGCCCAGGCGGCGAAGATCGGCGGCGCGGACCTGCCCGCACTGACCCACGTGGTGCTCATCGACGGCGCCGTCGACCCCACCGCCGCGATCCCACAGCTGACGCTCGCCGAGCTGGAGGCGCGGGGCACCCGCGCGCTGGCCGCCGAACCCGATCTGATCGACATGCTCGTGGCCGGCATCGGCCCCGACCACCTGGCCACCCTGATCTACACCTCCGGCACCACCGGCCGACCCAAGGGCGTCGAGCTGCTGCACGGCGGCTGGTGCTGGGAGGCCGTGGCGCAGGCGGACGTCGGGCTGCTGCGCGACGACGACCTGCAGTACCTGTGGCTGCCGCTGGCCCACTCGTTCGGCAAGACGCTGCTCTGCGGCGCCATCCACGTCGGGCTGCCCACCTACGTCGACGGGCGGGTGGAGAAGCTGGTCGACCTGCTGTCGGTGATCCGTCCGACGCTGATGTGCGGCGCCCCGCGCGTGTTCGAGAAGGTCTACAACCGGGCGGTGACCACCGCGCAGGGCGCCGGCGGCGCGAAGGCGAAGATCTTCGCCTGGGCCGTTGGCGTCGGCACGGAGAAGGTGTCCCTGGAGCAGGCGGGCAAGCCGGTGCCGGCAGGGCTGAAGCTGCGCTACGGGCTGGCCGAGAAACTGGTTTTCAGCAAGCTCCAGGCCCGCCTGGGCGGCCGGATGCGGGTGCTGGTGTCCGGTGCCGCGCCGCTCAGCCCGGAGATCGCCACCTTCTTCGCCGCGGCGAACCTGCCGATCTCCGAGGGCTACGGCCTGACCGAGACCAGCGCCGGCAACTTCGTCAACCCGCCGGCGGGGCTGCGGATCGGCACGGTGGGTCGAGCCATGGGCGACCTGGAGTGCCGGATCGACACCGACGGCGAGATCCTGGTGCGTGGTCGGCCGGTGATGCGCGGCTACCACAACCTGCCGGAGGAGACCGCCGCCGCGTTCACCGAGGAGGGCTTCTTCCGTACCGGTGACATCGGCACCCTCGACGAGCAGGGCTACCTCCGGATCACGGACCGCAAGAAGGACCTGGTCAAGACCTCGGGCGGCAAATACATCGCGCCGTCGCACATCGAGGGAATGTTCAAGGCCATCTGTCCGTACACCTCGCAGGCGGTCGTCGTCGGTCAGGCCCGCAACTTCTGCACGATGCTCGTCACGTTGGACCCGGACGCGGCCCGGGGCTGGGTCGCCGGCGGCCCGTTGGAGGGTCGCAGCTACACCGAGATCGTCACCTCGCCGGAGGCTCAGACGATGGTCGAGGAGTACGTCGCCCAGCTCAACGCGAAGCTCAACCGCTGGGAGACGATCAAGAAGGTGGCCATCCTGCCGCGCGACCTGACGATCGAGGACGGCGAGATCACCCCGTCGTTGAAGATCAAGCGGCGTGGTGTGGAGAGCAACTTCGCGGCCGAGATCGACAAGATGTACGCCGGCACCCTCGCCGAGCTCTGAGCCAGCCCCGGAGTCGGCTGCCGGCGGCCCCGCACCCACCACCATTCGGGGCCGTCGGCGCCTGCGTGCGCGGCACGAACGGAGTCAGCGGCCGCCGGCCGGGGCAGGGCCGGCGCCGTGCTCGGCGAGGAAAGCGTCGCGCAGCTCGCGCCGGGCAGCACCGAACAGCCGCACCTCGGCGACCACCATGGCGACACAGACCACCGCCAGCACGCCCAGCGCGGCCAGGGCCGGCAGCCGGTCGGCCACCGGCAACAGCGCGATCAGCAGCAGCACCGTCGCCGCCCGGGGCCAGTTGACCGAGCTCATGCTGCGCAGCCGGAAACAGAGGTGCCCGAGCAGGTAGAGGATCACTCCACCGTAGAGGGCCAGCAGACCCCACCCGTGCAGCGGGTCGCCCAGCTTGTGGTGGGTGCTGTCCCCCACGTACCCCAGCACCTTCTTGAAGCCGAGGGCGAGCAGGATGATGCCGGCCACCATCGGCAGGTGCAGATAGGTGTAGGAGTCGCGGCCGAGCGCGGCGCGGGCGACGCCCTCGGCCCGGTGGAGCACCCGCTCGGCAGCGATCGACACCACGTCGAAGTACGCCCACCAGAGCGCGGCGGTGACCGTGATGGCCAGCGCCGACGCGATGATGATCGGCCAGGAGATGGGCAGCGCGGTGGCCCCCACGCCGATGGCCACCAACGACTCGCCGAGCGCGATGATGATGATCAGGCCATGGCGTTCGGCCCAGTGCGCCGCGGAGAAGATGCGCCATCCGCGCGCCCCGATCGCCATGATCCCGCCATAGTCGACGGCCAGCGCGAGCACCCACAGCACCGTACGGATCGTGCCGACCTGCTGCGGCGAGTCGGTCAGCCGCTGCGGCACCAGAGCCGCGGAGAAGAGCAGCAGTGCGCCCGCGAGCATCGGCAGCGCGGCGCGCAGCAGTTGCCGGCGCAGTCCGGCGTCGCCGCGCGCGGCGAAGAAGTAGAGGACCAGGTGCAGCACCCGGACGACCAGGTAGCAGGCGGCGAAGACCACCGGGCCGGAGAGCCCGCCGGGCAGGTCGTCGAAAGCCTCCGGGATGGTCACCGCGACCACGAACATGGTGGCCATCACGGCGAAGAGCACCACCCGTAACAGGCCCTCGTCGACCCGGACGGTGTTGCCCAGCCAGGCGTAGCAGCACCAGCACCACCAGAGCACGGCCAGTAGGAGCAGCCCCCGCAGCAGGCCACCGGCGGTGAGGTCGTCGGCCATCAGCGCCGTCACCTGGGTGAGCGCGTAGACGAAAACCAGATCGAAGAAGAGCTCCAGCGGGGTCACTGTGGAGCCCTCGGTCATCACCCGCATCCGCGACGCACGCCGCGTTCTGTCGCCATCGGTCACGGCCGACAGTCTGGCAGGCCGGCGCGAGCCGGTGGCGCCCGTTGCGGCAGCGCGCCGCCGATCCATCCGAGACGCCCGCTCGGCGCAGTGGGGCCTCAGGCGATGACGGAAGGCTCCCGCCACCGCTGCGGGCCGGCCCGGTCCAGGTCGTAGCGGACCGCCGCGATCCGCCCGACGGCCTCCACCAGGTCCGCGGCGGGCAGGGTGAACGGCAGCCGCAGGAAACGCTCCAGGGTGCCGTCCAGGCCGAACCGGGGGCCGGGTGCCAGTCGTACGCCGACCTCCTCGCTGGCCCGGGCCAGCGCGCTGGAGACCGGCCCGTCCAACTCGGCCCAGAGCGTCACGCCACCGCGTGGCACGGTGACCCGCCAGTCCGGCAGCCGGTGCGCCAGCGCGCCGAGCAGCGCGCCGCGCTGGGCGGCCAACTGCACTCGTCGGTCGGCGACGATGGCGTCGGCGTCGGCGAGCAGGTGCACCGCGACCAGTTGGTCCAGCACCGGGCTGGCCATGTCCACCCCGACCCGGACGGCGGCCAGCCGCTGCACCTGCGGCGCGGAGGCGCGCACCCAGCCGATCCGCAGGCCGCCCCAGTACGGCTTGCTCATCCCGCCGATGCTGATCACCCGGCTGTGTCGGTCGTAGACAGCCACCGGGGGTGGCAGCTCGGTGCCGTCCAACGCGAGGTCCACGAAGGACTCGTCGATGATCAGGTCAGTGCCGACCGCGTGGGCGGCGGCCACCACGCGCTCGCGGAGCGCGGCGGGCATCAGGTGCCCGGTCGGGTTCTGGAACTCGGGGATCAGGTAGGCCAGCTTGGGCCGGGTCTGCCGGAGGCTTGCCAGCAGCAGGTCGGGCTCCCAGCCGCCGCCGTCGGTGGCCAGGCCGTGGGTGGTGATGCGGGCTCGCCGGCCGGCCAGCGCGGCGAGCGCGTTGGGGTAGGTCGGGGACTCGACCAGGACGTTGCCGCCGGGGGCCAGGGCGAGTCGCAGCACCAGGTCCAGTGCGTGCTGGGTGCCGCTGGTGACCATGATCTGGTCGGCTGAGGTGGGCAACCCCCGGGCGGTGTACGCCTGAGCCACCGCCTCGCGCAGCTCGATGATGCCGGTCGGGTGGTAGCCAGCCCCGCCCAGGTAGCGGGGCAGGTCCTCGGCGGCCGCACGGGCGGCTGTCAGGAGTTGCGGCGGGGCGGCCAGCGCGGCGACGCCGAGGTCGAGCATCTCCCGGTCGTCCAGCGGGGTCCACAGACCGGTGCTGGCGACCCGGTGGTTGCCGGGCAGCATCGTCCAGCTGCCGGCGCCTCGGCGGCTGGCCAGGTGCCCGGTCTCGCGCAGGTGCCGGTACGCGGCGGTCACCGTGGTCCGGCTGATCCGCAGCGCCTCGGCCAACTCTCGTTCGGCGGGAAGGCGGACGCCCAGCGGTAGCCGACCGTCGGCGAGCAAGCCGCGCACCGTGCTGGCCAGGGCGACGTAGTCGGGGCTGCGGCGGCGACCCGGCAGGGCGTGCCACTGCCCGAGCAGACGGGCCAATTGGACGCCACGCACCTGACCAGTCATGGCCACTCCTCGAATATTGGCTTCTTCCTCCACGAAGATTGGCACCTAGAGTGGCATGCATGGCACTGATTGGCAATCTGCGGCATCGGCCGGTTCGACGACTGACCCAGCTCTACCTCGGCCTCACCCTCTACGGCGTCAGCATGGCCCTCATGGTTCGCTCGGACCTTGGCCTCGACCCATGGGACGTGTTCCACCAGGGGCTGTCCGAACTGACCACGCTCTCCTTCGGCACCGTCACCATCGCCGTCGGCGCGCTGGTGCTGCTGCTCTGGATCCCGCTACGGCAGCGGCCGGGCCTCGGCACGGTCAGCAACGTCGTGGTGATTGGCCTGGTCGTGGACGCCACACTGGCCCTGTTGCCCGCCGGTGGCCCGCTCGGCGTCCGGATCGCGCTGCTGGTCATCGGGATCGTCGCCAACGGCGCCGCCACCGGCCTCTATCTCGGCGCCCAGTTGGGCCCCGGCCCCCGGGACGGGCTGATGACCGGTTACGTGGCCCGCCGACCGGGCCGGTCGGTCCGGCTGGTACGCACCGTCATCGAGGTCACCGTGCTGGCGCTCGGCTGGCTGCTCGGCGGCACGGTCGGTGTGGGCACCGTCGCCTACGCGCTGGCCATCGGCCCGTTGGCCCAGCTCTTCATCCCGCTGTTCGCCGTGCCCGACGGCGCCACACCCGCGTCGGCCACCGCCGGTCCGGGCACCGCGCACCGCCCGCTCCCGCCGGCTGAGCCCGTACCGCCCGCTCCCGCCGGCTGAACCGCATCGCCCGCTCCCGCCGGCTGAACCCTCACCGACCGTCTGCGGACCGGTACGCCGTGGTGGTACAAGATGCCGGATGGGAGGGTGGGTGTTCCCTTCCGCGACGCGCGCCGTCATCATCTCTGCATGGGGGAGAACGGTTGGCGCTGGACGGACGCCTGGATCTTCGTCTCGCTGGTGATCGCGAGCGGGGCAGGGCGGCACCGTCGGTCGGCGACAAGTCGGCGGCCGGAGGGCGTCCGCCTGACCGACGTGCTCTCCACCGCCGATCACCTCAACCACACGATCCCGCAGCGGCACGAGGTGGAGGCCGCGGTCCAGCGGCTGGTCGGCGCCGGGCTGGTCAGCGTCGCCGACGGCTGGTTTCGGATCACCGCCGAGGGTGAGCAGCTCTGGCGTACCCGCCCCCGCGCGGGTGTGGCGACGATGGTAGACACCGTGCAGGGCGTGCTGGCCCGCCGGCACGCGCCCGGCAGCGCCGACTGGATCCTGGACGAGGCCGACCACGCGGCGGCCGTCCAGGAGTACGCTGTCCGCTCGATCCCCACGCCCCGCCGGTCACCGGAGGGGCAGGCCGGAGGGCACTGACCGGGTCAGCGCACCGGGTGGCCGCTGTGCCGCAGCGCGTCCTTGACCTCGGCCACGGTCAGCTCGCCGAAGTGGAAGACACTGGCGGCGAGCACCGCGTCCGCGCCCGCGCCGATCGCGGGCGGGAAGTGGGCCACCTCGCCAGCGCCACCGCTGGCCACCACCGGCACGTCCACGACCGCTCGCACCGCGGCGATCAGCTCCAGGTCGAAGCCCGCCTTGGTGCCGTCGGCGTCCATCGAGTTGAGCAGGATCTCCCCCGCGCCCAACTCGGCGCCCCGGCGTGCCCACTGGACCGCGTCGATCCCGGTGCCGCGCCGACCGCCGTGCGTGGTGACCTCGAAACCGCTGGGCGTGCCGCCGTCGGGCGCCCGACGTACGTCCAGGGAGAGCACGAGCACCTGCCGGCCGAACCGGTCGGCGATCTCCGCGATCAGCTCCGGCCGGGCAATCGCCGCGGTGTTCACGCCGACCTTGTCCGCCCCGGCACGCAGCAGCGTGTCCACGTCGGCGACCTGCCGGACCCCGCCACCGACGGTCAGTGGGATGAACACCGACTCGGCGGTGCGGCGTACCACGTCGAGCATGGTGCCGCGGTCACTCGAGGACGCGGTGACGTCGAGGAAGGTCAGCTCGTCCGCCCCGGCCCGGTCGTACGCGGCGGCCAGTTCCACGGGGTCACCTGCGTCGCGCAGGTCGAGGAAGTTGACCCCCTTGACCACCCGCCCGGCGTCCACGTCGAGACAGGGGATCACCCGCACCGCCACCGTCATGCCACCAGCCTATCCCTCCGTACGGCGACGGTGGCCGACCCGTCGGGCCGGCCACCGTCGGTGCCGTTGGTGCGGTGCCGCGTCGAAGGGGCCCTTCCTCAGACCCGGACGAGCATCTTGCCGAGGTTGTCACCGCGCAGCAGGCCCAGGAACGCCGCCGGGGCGTTCTCGATGCCGTCCACGATCGTCTCGTCGTAGGACAGCGTGCCGTCGGCCAGCCAGCCCGCGACGTCGCGCACGAACGCCGCCCGCACGTCGTTGTGGTCGTTGACCAGGAAGCCGCGCAGGGTGAGCCGCTTGCCGATGACCAGCGCCAGGTTGCGCGGGGCCGCCGGCGGCTCGGTGGCGTTGTACTGCCCGATCATGCCGCAGATGGCGACCCGGCCGTGCAGCTTCATGGCCGAGATCGCCGCCTCCAGGTGATCGCCGCCGACGTTGTCGAAGTAGACATCGACGCCGTCCGGGGCGGCTGCCCGCAGCGACTCGCGGACCGGCCCGTCGTGGTAGTCGAAGGCGGCGTCGAAGCCCAGCGCCCGCAGCCGCTCGACCTTGGCCGGCGAGCCAGCGCTGCCGACCACCCGGCCGGCACCCTTGAGCTTGGCGATCTGGCCGACCAGGCTGCCCACCGCGCCGGCCGCGGCGGAGACGAAGACCGTCTCGCCGGGCTTCATCGCGGCCACGTCCAGCAGCCCGGCGTACGCGGTCATCCCGGTCATGCCGAGCACGCTCAGGTACGCGCTGACCGGAGCGATGCTCGGGTCGACCGGGCGGGCGGCGGTGGCGTCGAGCAGCGCGAACTCCCGCCAGCCCAGCCCGTGCTGGACGGTGGCGCCGACGGCGATGTCCGCCGCCTCGCTGGCCACCACCTCGCCGATCGCGCCCCCGTCGAGGGGTGCGTCGAGCGCGTACGGTGCAACGTACGACTTGACGTCATTCATCCGTCCACGCATGTACGGGTCGACGGACATGTACTGGTTGCGGACCACGATCTGGCCCGGTCCGGGCGTCGGGACGTCGGTCTCGACGAGCCGGAAGGTGTCCTCGGTGGGCCAGCCCACAGGGCGGCTGGCCAGGTGGATCTCGCGGTTGCTGGTCACGGGGTGGTCGTCCTCTCGTCTGCGGTCGGGGCCTGACTGGCTTGGTGACGTCAGGCGGGCAGGGTCTCGCGGACGGTCAGCGTGACGTCGATGTTGCCGCGGGTGGCGTTCGAGTACGGGCAGACCTGGTGGGCCTGCTCGACGAGCTGCTCGGCTGCCTCGCGCGGCACGGCGGGCAGGTCGACCACGAGTCGCACGGTGAGCCCGAACCCGCCGTTGCCGTCTCCGCCGATGCCCACCTCGGCGCCGACGACCGAGGCGGTCACGTCGGCCTTGGCCCGACGGGCCACCAGCCGCAGCGCGCCGTGGAAGCAGGCCGCGTAGCCGGCGGCGAAGAGCTGCTCGGGGTTCGCCGCGCCGCCGGCGCCGCCCATCTCCTTCGGCACGGCCAGGTCGAGGGTGAACGTGCCGTCGGAGGTCTCGACGTGGCCGTCGCGGCCGTCGCCGCTGGCGGTCGCGGACGCGGTGTAGAGGACCTGCATGATGGTCACTGCTCCTTCTGTCGGTGGATGGTGTCGGTGACCCGGGTGAGGGTGTCGCGCAACGCGACCAGCTCGGTGATGCCGAGTCCGGTGGCCCGGGCGATCTGCAGCGGGACCTCGTCCACCTGCTGCCGCAGCGCCCGGCCCTGTTCGGTGAGGCCCACCTCGACCCGCCGCTCGTCGCGGGCCGACCGCCGCCGGACCACCAGGCCCGCCCCCTCCAGCCGCTTGAGCAGCGGGGAGAGCGTGCCGGAGTCCAGCCGCAGCTCGGCGCCCAACTCGGACACCGTGGGGGCGTCGTCGGGGCGTTCCCAGAGCACCAGCAGCACCAGGTACTGCGGGTAGGTCAGCCCGAACTCGTCGAGGATCGGCCGGTAGACGTCGGTCAGTGCGCGCGACGCGGCGTAGAGCGCGAAGCACACCTGCCGGCGCAGCACCAGGTCATCGGTCACCGCTGAACCGTAGCCCAAAATTAAGTTGTGCACAACTTATCGGGCCGTGGTCCGGCCCGGACGACCGTCCCCGCCGGACGTACCTCAGCGATCGCCGAGGTACGCCTCCAACTCCACCTCGACCAGGTGCTCCGGGTCCAGCAGACCGGCCACCACCACCAGCGTCGCCGCCGGCCGGACCGCGCCGAAGACCGCGTTGTGCGCCCGACCCACCTCGTCGGCGTGCAGCCGGTCGGTCACGTACATCCTGGTCCGGACCACGTCGCCCAGCTCCGCACCCACCTCGGCGAGCGCGGCCAACGCGATCCGCAACGCCTGCGCGGTCTGCGCGGCGGCGTCACCGACATGCACCACCCGACCGTCGACCGTCGCCGTGCAACCAGCCGTCCAGGCCCGTTCACCGGCCCGCACCACCCGGGAGTAGCCGTACCGCTGCTCCCACGGACCACCCGAGCCGAGCCGGGTGGTCGTCACGCCGCTGCGAGGGTGCGCAGCGCCTCGGCCACCGTGAAGGCACCCGCGTAGAGCGCCTTGCCGGCGATGACACCCTCCACGCCTTCCGACTCCAGGGTGGCCAACGCCCGCAGGTCGTCCAGGGTGGACACGCCACCGGAGGCGATCACCGGTCGGTCGGTGCGGGCACACACCTCGCGCAGCAGGTCCAGGTTCGGCCCGCGCATCGTGCCGTCCTTGGTGATGTCGGTGACCACATACCGACTCGCGCCCGCCTTGTCGAGCCGCTCCAGCACCTCGTACAGGTCGCCGCCGTCACGGGTCCAGCCACGCGCCGAGAGGGTGTGCCCCCGCACGTCCAACCCGATCGCGACCCGGTCGCCGTACTCCCCGACCACCCGGTCACACCAGACCGGGTCCTCCAGGGCCGCGGTGCCGATGTTCACCCGGGCCGCCCCGGTCCCCAGCGCCGCGCGCAGCGACTCGTCGTCACGGATGCCGCCGGACAACTCCACCTTCACGTCCAACTGGCGCACCACCTCGGCGAGCAGGTGCGCGTTCGTGCCCCGACCGAACGCCGCGTCCAGGTCGACCAGGTGAATCCACTCGGCGCCGTCCTGCTGCCAGGCCAGCGCGGAGTCCAACGGGTCACCGTAGATGCTCTCGCTTCCGACGGCGCCCTGCACGAGCCGGACGGCCCGGCCGTCGGCGACATCCACGGCGGGTAACAGGGTGAGGCTCAACGTCTTCTCCTCGATCAGGTACGACGGTCCAGGGCGATCACGACGATCGCCGGCAGTACGAGCAGCAACAGCACAATCAGCGCGATACGCAACGCCAGGTTGTCGACGAACGTCCAGATCACAATCAGTGCCGCACCGGTCAGCAGCACGATGGCGGCCCGCTCACCCCGGGTGTGCCGGGCCAGCCGCCCGGAACGGCCCCGCCGGACCCGCGGAGTCAACCGGCGGACCACCGCGCGGCGACGCTGCCGGCGAGCCACCTGACGCTGCCGGACCGCCCGCTCCCGGGCCTGCTCAGCCTCCCGCTCGGCCCGCCGGTGGGCACGTTCCCGGCTCACCGCGGCACCCCTTTGCCGGGCACCGGGCGACGGCGCTCAGTCACCGCTGGGCAGAGTCGCGAGCCAGTTGCGCAGCAGCGCGGCACCGGTGTCGGCGGACTTCTCCGGGTGGAACTGCGCCGCCGAGAGCGAACCACGCTCCACCGCGGCGACGAAATCCGTGTCGTGGTGGGCGGTGGTCACCGCCACGCCGGCAGCGGCCAGCCCCGCCGGGTCGCCCATCGCGTACGAGTGGACGAAGTAGAACCGGCTCTGCTCCGGCAGCCCGGCGAAGAGCACCGACTCCCGGGGTGCCCGGACGGTGTTCCAGCCCATGTGCGGCAACCGGGTGGCGGCCAGTCGGGTCACCCCGCCGGGCAGCAACCCGAGCCCCTTGGTCACCACGCCGTGCTCGTCACCGTGCTCGAAGAGCACCTGCATACCCACGCAGATGCCGAGCACCGGCCGCCCGGCGGCCACCCGCTCGGCGATCACCGGACCCGCGCCGAGCGCCTCGATCCCGGCCATGCACGCGGCATACGCGCCCACCCCCGGCACCACCAGACCATCGGCCGCGGCAGCGGCGGCCAGGTCGTCGGTCACCCGTACGTCCGCACCGGCGGCGGCCAGTGCCCGCTCGGCCGAGCGCAGGTTTCCCGAGCCATAGTCGAGCACCACGACGGCGCTCACCTGACGCCGCCTTCCGTTCGCGACCGCAGGGCTCCGCCGCGCCGCAGCCTCGCGCTCACGCGTTCTCCCCCGGCAGCAACCAGAGCACTCCGCCGACCGTGGCGAGCACCGCGAGCAGCGCGGTGATGACGATCGCGCCCTTCGACGCGCCCTGGCGGTACAGCGACCAGGCGCCGCCCACCAGCACCCCGGCCAGGATCAGCAGCAACGTCGGCAACGCGGCACCCATCAGAGCCACCTCTCATTCGCGACCACGGGGCTCCACCGCGCTGCGCTACTCGCGCTCATCAGAGCGCGCCCTTCGTGCTCGGAATCGCACCGGCGGAACGCGGGTCGATCGCGGTGGCCTCGCGCAACGCCCTGGAGACCGCCTTGAACTGCGCCTCCACCACGTGGTGCGCGTCCGGGTGACCGCCCGGCCGGGCCGCCCGCAGCACGTCGACGTGCAGGGTGACCCGGGCCGCCTGACCGAAGGACTCCCAGATGTGCCGGGTCATGCTGGTCGCGTAGACCGGCCCGATGTACGGGGCCAGCACCGGCTCGTCGTGCACCACGTACGGCCGACCGGACAGGTCCACCGCAGCCCGGACCAGCACCTCGTCCATCGGTACGGTCGCCGAACCGTACCGCCGGATGCCGGCCTTGTCGCCCAGCGCCTGGTCGAACGCGGTGCCCAGGGCGAGCGCGGTGTCCTCGATGGTGTGGTGCGCGTCGATCTCCAGGTCACCCACGGTGCGCACGGTCAGGTCGTAGCCGCCGTGCCGGGCGATCTGGTGCAGCATGTGGTCGTAGAAGCCGACGCCGGTGCTGATCTCGGCGGTGCCGGTACCGTCGAGATCGATCTCGACGAGAACCTTGGTCTCCTTGGTGATCCGCTCCACCCGGGCGGTCCGGCTCATCGCACTGTCTCCATTGCAGAAAGGAAGGCGTCGGTCTCGGCGGACGTGCCGGCGGTCACGCGCAGCCAGCCGGGCAGGCCGACGTCGCGGACCAGCACCCCCTGCGCCAGCAGCGCCTGCCAGACGGTGGTCTGGTCGCCGCCCACCTCGAAGAGCACGAAATTGGCGTCGCTGTCGGCGACCCGCAACCCACGCTCGCGCAGCGTCGCCACGATCCGGTCCCGCTGCGCCATGATCGCGCTGACCGTGCCGAGGAGAGCGTCGCGGTGGGTCACCGCCGCGCGTGCGGCGGCCTGGGTCAGCGCGGAGAGATGATACGGCAGTCGGACGAGCTGCACCGCCTGCACCACCGCCGGGTCGGCGGCCAGGTAACCCAGCCGCCCGCCGGCGAAGCCGAAGGCCTTGCTCATCGTCCGGGTGACCACCAGGCGCGGGTGGCCGGGCAGCACCGCGAGCGCGCTGATCGTCCCGGGTCGGGCGAACTCGGCGTACGCCTCGTCGACGACCACCATGCCGGGCGCGGCGTCGAGCACCGCGGCGATCACCGCCGGATCCAGTGCGGTGCCGGTGGGGTTGTTCGGCGAGCAGAGGAAGACCACGTCGGGTTGGTGCTCGCGGACCTGGGCGACCGCCTCCTCGACGGTCAACCCGAAGTCGACGCCGCGCCGCGCGGGCACCCACCGGGTGCCGCTGCCGAGGGCCAGCAGCGGGTGCATCGAGTACGCCGGAACGAAACCGAGCGCGCTGCGCCCCGGCCCGCCGAACGCCTGCAGCAACTGCTGCTGGATCTCGTTGGAGCCGTTGGCCGCCCACACCTGCTCGACGGTGAGCCCGTGCCCGAGATATTCGGCCAGGTCGGCGCGGAGCGCCAGCGCGTCCCGGTCCGGGTAGCGGTTCAGCTCCCGCAGCTCCGCCGCGAGCGCCTTGCCGATCGCCTCGACGACCGGCTCCGGCACCGGGTGGGAATTCTCGTTGGTGTTGAGCCGCACCGGCACGTCCAGCTGCGGCGCCCCGTACGGCGACAGCCCGCGCAGGTCGTCGCGGATCGGCAGATCGTCCAGGTTGGTCACGCCGCCTCCCCGCTTCGCGACGAGGCGGCGTGACGCATCGGTGGTCTGAGCCAGCTGATTCGCTCGCTGCGCTCGCTCATGCCGCCCCTCCCGGGAAGCGGGCCTGGACCGCCTGGCCGTGCCCGGGCAGGTCCTCCACGTTGGCCAGGGTGACCACGTGTGGGGCCACGTCGCGCAGTGCCGCCTCGGTGTACTCGATCAGGTGCACACCGCGCAGGAACGACTGCACGGACAGGCCGGACGAGTGCCGGGCGCAGCCACCGGTGGGCAGCACGTGGTTGGACCCGGCGCAGTAGTCACCCAGGGACACCGGCGACCAGGCGCCCACGAAGATCGCCCCGGCGTTGCGTACCCGCAGCGCCCACTCCCGGGCGTCGACCGTCTGGATCTCCAGGTGCTCGGCCGCGTACGCGTCGACCACCCGCAGCCCCGCCTCAAGATCGTCGACCAGGACCACGCCGCTCTGCTCGCCGGTCAACGCCGTGGTGACCCGCTCGGTGTGCTTGGTCGCCGGCACCTGCCGGGCCAACTCCGCCTCGACCGACTCGACAAGCGCCAGCGACGGGGTGACCAGCACGCTCGCGGCGAGCGGGTCGTGCTCGGCCTGACTGATCAGGTCGGCGGCGACGTGCGCCGGGTCGGCCGTGTCGTCGGCCAGGATGGCGATCTCGGTCGGCCCGGCCTCGGCGTCGATGCCGACCACACCGCGCAGCAGTCGCTTGGCGGCGGTCACCCAGATGTTGCCGGGGCCGGTGACCAGGTCGACCGGGTCGCACCGCAGCTCGCCCGTCGGGTCGACGGCCGCACCGTAGGCCAGCATCGCCACCGCCTGGGCCCCACCCACGGCGTACACCTCGTCGACGCCGAGCAGCGCGCACGCGGCGAGCACCCGGGCGTCGGGCAGGCCACCGTTGTCCTTCTGCGGCGGGCTGACCACCACCAGCGAGCGCACCCCGGCCGCCTGGGCGGGCACGACGTTCATCACCACGGTCGACGGGTACATCGCCAGGCCGCCGGGCACGTAGAGGCCGACCCGGTCGACCGGCAACCACCGCTCGGTCACGGTGCCACCGGGCACCACCTGCGTGGTGTGGTCGGTGCGCCGCTGGTCCGCGTGCACCCGACGGGCCCGGGTGATCGACTCCAGCAGCGCGGCACGCACCGCCGGGTCGAGCACCCCCTCGGCCTCGGTGATCGCCTCGACCGGCACCCGCAGGATCTCCGGGGAGATGCCGTCGAACCGCTCGCTGGCCTCCCGGATCGCCGGGTACCCATGCTCGCGAACCGCCTCCACCAGCGGCCGGATTCGCTCGACGGCGACCGACACGTCGAGCTGGGCACGGGGCAGCAGGCGGCGCGGGTCACCGAGACCGTCGCGCAGGTCGATCCGATTCAGCACCCTTGCGAGTCTAGGCGGCCGGCCCGCAGCACGTCCGAGCCGCCCGTCCGCCGAGACGGTGAGCCGGGCCACGCCCTCGGGGGCGAGATTGGTTAGGCTCGACCATGTGACCGCACGGCTGCCGGTTTTCCCACTCGCAACGGTGCTCTTTCCGGGGTTGGTGCTGCCGTTGCACATCTTCGAGGAGCGCTACCGGGCGCTGGTCCGGCACCTGGTCGACCTGCCCGAGGGTGCTCCGCGTGAGTTCGGCGTGGTGGCCATCCAGGCCGGCTGGGAGGTCGCGCCCGCCGGCCCCGGCGCCCGCGCGATGCCGAGCGCCGGCGCGGTCACCCTGCACGAGGTGGGCTGCACCGCCGAGCTGCGCCAGGTGACCGAGCTGGCCGATGGCGGCTTCGACATCGTCACCGTGGGCCGACGCCGTTTCCGGATCGCCGAGGTCGACGACAGCGCCGCGCCCTATCTGACCGCCGACGTCGAGTGGCTGCCCGAGCCGGCCGGGCCGGACGAGGTGGCCGAGCTGCTGGCCGCCCGGGTGATCGCGGTGTTCCGGCAGTACCTCGGCCTGATCCGCTCCGACCCGGAGGAGATCTCCGAGCAACTGCCGGAGGACCCGACCGTGCTCTCCCACCTGGTCGCGGCGACCGCGGCGCTCACCGTCGACGACCGGCAGCGGCTGCTGGCGATCGACGACACCGCAGCCCGGCTCCGCGCCGAGCTGCGGCTGCTCAACCGCGAGGCGGCTCTGCTGCGTCAGGTGCGGGCGGTTCCGGTGCCGCTGGCGGAGCTGGCGTCCCCGCCGACACCCAACTGAGCCCCGCCGGGTCGGGCTCCGGGCGCAGCCCGGGCCACCGCGACCAGCCAGCCAGCAGGGTGTACATGATCGCCGCGCCGAACGCCGGCAACAGCAGGTTGCCGTGCGGCACCGGCAGCACACCGAGCAGCCAGTCGACCCCACCGGCCCGCAGGTCGGCGGGTTTGGTGAAGGCCTGTCCGGCCGGGGCGGTGTCCAGCAGCCGGTCGAAGGTGGCCAGGCCGACCCGCCGCCCCACCTGCCAGGCCACCGGCGCGGCGACCAACGCGCCGAGCACCGCGGCGAGCAGCCCGACGGGACCGCGCCGCCGCCGCAGCACGACCCACACGGCGAGCGCCACCAGCAGCCCGAAGGCGAGCCCGAGCAGGCTGAACCACCCGTCCGCGGCGATCGGCTGCTCCGGTTGCGGCTCGGCGTAGATCGCCCCCTCGACGGTCTTGAGCACCGGAGTGTCCGGCGCGAGCGCGGCCCAGAGCAGCCCGAACGGCACCCCCAGGACGGCGAGCGCGAGCACCGCACCCAGCACCGTCGCCACGGCCCGCAGCGGACGGCGCGGCTCGTCGAAGTTCAGCTCCAGCGAGCTCTGGTACGCCGCCGAAGGGGCGACGTCAGCCGGGCCCTCGACCGGCTCCTCGCCGCGCGGCGGTTGCTCAGCCGCTTGCGGCTGCTCGCCGGGCGGCTGCTCGCCGGGCGGCGGCTGCTCAGCGGCCGGCGATGTCGCGCCCGATGCTCGGGGCGGTGCGGATCGGTCGGGCTCGTCGACGGGCCGCTCACGGTCGGGGTTGTCCGGGCTCACCCGATGATCCTCTCAGGCCCGGCGCCGGGCCGGGGTGCCGGTGGCGGCAGACCAGCTCACCGGGCGAACGGCTCCACCATCATCGCCGCCGCACGCAACCACGCCTCCCGGGTCTCCGGCTGGAGCTGGTGGTACTCGATCGACGAGCCGGTCTCCAGCGCCGGGTCGTACGGCACCACGGCCACGCCACGGGTACGGGTGGCGAAGTGCCGCTCCAGGTCGTCCTGCAGGGTCGAGCGACCCGGGGTCGGGCAGGAGATGAGGGTGATCGCGTTGTCCGCCAACTCGCCCATGCCCTCCTCGTGCAGCAGGTCGAGCATCCAGTCGGCGCTGAACGCCGCGTCCTCACGGGGCACGGTGGTCACCACCAGCTGGTCCGCGGCCTGCATCACCGTGCGCCAGTTGGGGCTCTCCACGTTGTTGCCGGTGTCCACGCAGACCACGTCGTGGGTGCGCCGCAGCAGCTCCAGCACCCGTCGGACGGTGAACTGGTCCAGTCGCTGGGCGAAACGCGGGCTCTCCTCGCCGGCCAGCACGTCGTACGAGCCGTCGGAGGCGTGCCGCAGGTAGTCGTCGAGCCGACCCAGCAAGGTCGAGCCCTCGAGGATCTCGATCTGGGCGAGGTCGGTGATCAGGTGCCGGATCGTCCGGGCGTGCCGGGCGCTGCCGGCGCGCAGTCCGAGGGTGCCGCGCAGCTCGTTGTCGTCCCAGGCCAGCACGCCCTGCTCGCGCACGCTGCCGATCGTGGCCGCGGCGAGCACGGTGGCGGTGGTCTTGTGCACCCCACCCTTGGGGTTGGCGAAGGCGAGCACCCGGGGCGTGCCCAGGTCCCGCCGGAGCACCCCGTTGGCCCGTTCCTGCTCCGGGTCGACGCCCTGCGAGCGCCACTCGACACGGGTCGGATAGGCGCGTTCGGCGATCGCCGAACCGACCGCCGGGGCGGGTGGCGACGCGACCGCCGGGGCAGGTGGGGGTGCGACCGCCGGGGCGGGTGGCGGCGCGACCGCCGGGGGCGGTGGTGCGACCGGAGGGGGTGCCGGGTAGCCGGTCTCGGGTTGGTACCCGGTCTCCAGCAGGGCGTACCGCGACTCCACCGCCGGGTCGCCCTGCCGGTAGCCGTTGTCCAACAACGCGTAGCGCGACTGGACCGGCTCGGAGCCGCGCGCCGGCGGCTCGGGCTCGGCCCGGTACGTCGGCTCCAGTTGGTAACCCGGCTCAGCGCGATAACCCGGCTCAGCGCGAAAGTTCGGCTCAGCGCGGTAGCCCGGCTCAGCGCGGTATTCCGGCTCGGCGCGATAGCCGGGCTCAGCCCGATAACTCGGCTCAGCCCGATAACCCGAGTCAGCCCGGTAGCCGGGCTCAGCCCGGTAACCGGGCTCGGCGCGGAAGTCCGGCTCAGCCCGATAACCCGGCTCGGCGCGGAAGTCCGGCTCAGCCCGATAACCCGGCTCAGCGCGGAAGTCCGGCTCAGCCCGATAACCCGGCTCAGTCCGGTAGGCCGGCTCCGAGCGGTAGTCCGGCTCGGCCCGGTACCCCGGCTCCGCCCGATAGGCGGGGTCGACGCGGTAGGTCGCCTCGGCCCGGTAAGCGGGCTCCGCGCCGTACGGCAGCTCGGCCGGATGTCCGACGGCGGGTGCCCGCCCGGCGTACCCGTTGGGGGCCGCGCGTCGCGGCAGCGGGTCCGGCGGCACCTCGTCGGCGTGCCGGTCCGGCTCGGCCGGCTCCGCGCCGCGACCGCCCAGCCGGGCACGGTCCAGCAACGCGCGCCACCGCGGCGCTGGTTCGGCCGGCCGGCCCCAGCCGGTCTCACTGCCCTCCACGGCCCGCCCTCCCAGCGCCATCGATCTCCGTCTGACAGGCTACGAACCAAACCCTATTCGGACCACACCTCAGAACGCACACCAGCCGACGCAGATCACGACGACGTGGGCGTCGGCGGCTCGGTGGCGGTGGCGTCCGGCGAGGTGGTGACGCTCGGCGGCACCGACTCGGTCGGTTCCGGTGCCGAAGGTTCGGGTGACGGAATCGTCACGACCGGTGCGGGTTCCGACGATTCGCCCATCGACGCCGAGGGCGCCACTGTGCCCGGTGTCGGCGTCGACCGCCCGCCCCCGGCGGGCTCAATGCTCGGCTCGGTGTCGGCCGGCGGGCGTACCACGTCGTGCTGCTCGGGCAACGGCGGCGTGAAGACCGTACGGTCCAGCCGGTACACCTCGGGGGCCGGGTCGACCGCCCGCACGTCCGGCCGGGCCGCGACGCCGCGCAGCACCACCGGCGTCGCGCGTACCACCGCCGCGTAGACGCAGGCGCAACCGGTGCGGTACGCCGCCGCCTCGGCGGCCGCCACGTCGGCGCCGGTGGCGTAGCGGGCACGCAACTCCCGCTCGCCCACACCCGCACCGTCGACCGCGGCGGCTCTGGCCCGGTAGTCGGCGGCTTCGGTCTCCTTGCGGGCCGCCACCTGGTCCATTCCGGCGACCACGTCGTCCGGCACCCGCAATGCGGGGATCTTGACGATCTCGGTCTGCCGCCCGGGCAGCGGGACCCGCCCGAAGACGGTCGAGACCGGAACGTCGCCGAGCACCGTCGCCAGCCGCTGCGGCGGCAGGTAGGCGTCCAGTGTGACCAGCGCGTAGGTCCCGTCCTCGGCGGCCAGGGCCGAGGCGGGCAGCGCGGCCAGGTCGGCGGCGGCGGACCGCAGGTAGCCGGGCACGGAGTCGCCGTCGGCGACGCCGACCCGGGTCACCTCGCCCACCGTCCGGTCGCCGACCGGAGTCTCGTCGACGGCCCAGACGGCGGTGCCCAGCACCGCCGCCGCGGAGAGCACGGCTGCCCAGGTGAGCACCCCGGACCGCGCCGACCGGTCGCCCAGCCGGGCCACGGCCCGGGTCAGCGGCGGCAGCAGCCGCTGGTCCAGCTGCCGCAGCAGGTTGCCGGCGCGCACGGGCAGGATCCCCTCGTCGGATCGGTGTCGGGCGGTCGCCGCTCAGTCCCGCAAGATCTGGAGCGCACGTTCCAGGTCGTCAGGGTAGTCGCTGACGAAGCGGACCTCGTCGCCTGTTCGGGGGTGCAGGAAGCTCAGTTCGCGAGCGTGCAACCACTGCCGGGCCAGGCCGAGACGGGCCGACAGGGTGGGATCGGCACCGTAGGTGAGGTCACCCACGCACGGGTGCCGCATGGTGGAAAAGTGCACCCGGATCTGGTGTGTCCGGCCGGTCTCCAGGCGGACGTCGACAAGGCTGGCCGCCGGGAACGCCTCAAGGGTGTCGTAGTGGGTGATGCTCGGCTTGCCGCCGGACACCACCGCCCAGCGGTAGTCGTGGGTGGGGTGCCGGTCGATCGGCGCGTCGACCGTGCCGCGCAGCGGGTCCAGGTGACCCTGCACCACCGCGTGGTAGCCCTTGTCCACCTCGCGGTACTTGAAGGCCCGCTTCAACGCCGTGTACGCGTGTTCGCTCTTGGCCACCGCCATGATGCCGGTGGTGCCCACGTCGAGCCGGTGCACCACGCCCTGCCGCTCGGCGGCACCGCTGGTGGAGATGCGGTGCCCGATCGCGGCGAGGGCGCCGATCACCGTCGGCCCGGTCCACCCGGGGCTGGGATGCGCGGCCACGCCCACCGGCTTGTCGACCACCACGATGTCGTCGTCGGCGTAGACCACCCGCAGACCGGGCACCGCCTGCGGCACGATGGTCGGCGGCGCGACCGGGGCGGGCAAGGTGACGTCCAGCCAGGAGCCGGCCTTGACCTTGTGCGAGTTGGGCCGCGCGGTGCCGTCGACCAGGGCGTCCCCGGCATCGACCAGGGCTGCGGCGGCGGTGCGGGAGAGCCCGAACAGACGGGCCACCGCCTGGTCCAGTCGCATGCCGTCGAGGCCGTCCGGCACCGGGAGGGAACGGTGATCGCCGCCAGCGGCGAACGCGGAGGTCATGCCCGCTCCCGCTGGTCGGCGCCCTGCGCGGCGTCCGCCTCGGCCGGGTCGCTGTCGCGTCCGGCTCGCCGGCCGTCCCGCTGGCGGCCGGTCAGCTCCAACAGCACGGCCAGCAGCACACCGCAGACCAGCGAGCTGTCGGCCAGGTTGAACACCGGCCAGACCTGGCCGTACGGGTCGAAGAGGCTGATCATGTCGACCACATGCCCGTGGAGGGGTGCGGGCGCCCGGAAGATCCGGTCGACGAGGTTGCCGAGCGCCCCGCCCAACACCAGGCCGAGGGAGATCGCCCACGGCAGCGAGCGCAGTCGCAGGGCCATCCAGACGATCCAGCCGACCACACCGATGGTGATCAGCGGGAAGACCCAGGTGTGGTCCGCGCCGATGCTCCAGGCGGCACCGCTGTTACGGGTCAGACTCAGGTAGACGAACCCGCCGAGCAGCCGGACCGGCCCCCGGTCGGTCAGCGCGGCCAGCGCGAGGTGCTTGGTGACCAGGTCGGCCAGCAGGGCCACCAGGGCGACTCCGGCCAGAATCGCCACGGCCCGAGGCCGGCGTGTGCCGCCACCCGGGTCGGTGCGGCCGGGTTCGGCGGACGGTGCTGCGGTCATGCGCTCCCCATCGAGGTGTCTCGGCGGTGATCGCTCACCGTCTCATCGCCGCCGGGGAACGGACCTCAGCGCCGCTCCTCCAGCTGCTTGCACGTCACACACTGGGTGGCCGACGGGAAGGCGGCGAGGCGCTCGACCGGGATCGGGTTGCCGCACCGCTCGCACCAGCCGTAACCACCCTCGTCGAGACGCTCCAGAGCGCGCTCGACCTGTGTGATCCGTTCCAGGATGCTGTTGGCGAGAGAGATCTCCTGCTCCCGCTCGAGCGTCTTGGTGCCCGTGTCGGCCTGGTCGTCCCCGGCCGAGTCGGTCAGCCGATCGCGCTGCAGCTCGGTGATCTCACTCAGCGTCTGATCGTACTCGGCGCGAAGCTCATCCCGTCGCGCCGCCAGCGCCGCCCGGATCTTCTCGGTCTCCGCCGTGCTGCGGGTGGCCTTGGGCGCCGGCTTGCGCCCGGCGGTCCTGGTGTCGGCTGGCTTCGCCATAGGTCGCTCCCTCGGCCGGGGAGCCGCGTGGTCCGCGGCACCTGGTCAGGGGGGCGCCAACCAGGGCGTCCCCCCATAAGTACGAAAAGGGGCGCACGGCGTCGATGGCCGCGCACTCCGGAGGTTGGCAAGAATACGGAACGTACAGGCGTCCGACAACGTGCCGCACCGTCGCACCGCTCAACCGCCCCTAGCCCTGCCTAACTGGGGCAAAAGGAACGCTAGCAGATCAACTGACTGCCTCATCCCCGTACTCACCAAACCATCGGGCCAGCCGACCTCGCCGGCTGACCGCCCGCAGCCGCCGTTCAGCGGCGTCCCGCACCCCGGCGGTCGCCACGATCAGCAGACTGTCTCCGGTCTTCAGCCGGGTGTTCGGTCCGGGCACGAAACCCACCCCGTCGCGCAGCACCAGGGTTACCGACGCGCCCAGTGGAAGCCGCAACTCGTCGACGTGCACCCCCGCCAACCGCGAGCCCGGCGGCACCTCCAACTGGAGCAGGTCCGCCCGCATCCGCTCCAGCGGCGCGGTCTCCACATGGATCTCGGTGGCCTCGGCCGGCGCGGTCACCCGCAACCGGCGGGCGAACGGCCCCAGCGTGCTGGTCTGCACCAGCGTGAAGATCACCACCAGCACGAAGACCACATCGAAGAGGCGCTCTGCGCCGGGCACCCGTTCGGAGAGCGGAATGGTGGCCAGCACGATCGGCACCGCCCCACGCAGCCCGGCCCAGGACAGGAACGCCTGTTCGCGGAGGCCGACCCGGAACGGCAGCGCCGAGACGGCCACCGACAGCGGCCGGGCCAGCAGCACCAGAGCCAGCCCCGCGACCACCGCGGGCAGCACCGCCGCGTCCAGCCGGCCCGGCGAGACCAGCAACCCGAGCAGCACGAACAGCCCGATCTGGGCGAGCCAGGCCAGTCCGTCCGCGAAGCCGAGGATCGCCTGCCGGTGTGACAACCGGGCGTTGCCCAGCAGTACCCCGGCCACGTAGACGGCGAGGAACCCCGAGGCGTGCAGCGACGCCCCCGCGGCGTAGGCGAGAACGGTGATGCCCACCGCGGCGATCGGGTAGAGCCCGGCCGAGGGCAACGCGGCCCGGCGGAGCGCCCAGGTGCCGGCGACCCCCGCAGCCACGCCCACCGCCGCACCGACGCCCAACTCGTAACAGACCAGCGCGACCTCGTACCACCACGGATGCGACCAGCCCTGGTGGGACAGCAGCACCACCAGCAGCACCACCGGGGCGTCGTTCATGCCCGACTCGGCCTCCAGCGTCGCCACCAGCCGGGGCGGCAGCCGCAGCCGGCGCAGGGTGGCGAAGACGGCCGCCGCGTCGGTGGACGAGAGCACCGCGCCGTAGAGCAGCGCCAACCGCCAGTCCAGCCCCAGCAACAGGTGCACGGCGACACCGACCACCACGATGCTCACCACCACGCCGACCGTGGAGAGCGCGGAGGCCAGCCCGAGCACCGGGCGCAGCGTGGTCCACCGGGCGGTCAGGCCACCCTCCGCGATGATCACGATCAGCGCGCAGAAGCCGAGGGTCCGGGTCAACTCGACGTCGTCGAAGCGGATACCGAGCCCGGCCTCGCCGATCGCCACGCCCAGCGCCAGGTAGACGAGGAGGCTGGGCACCCCGAGCCGGGTGGAGAGCCGCACCGCGCCGACGGCGACCAGCAGCACGGCCGCACCGAGCAGCAGCGCGATATCCAATCCGGGCGTCACGGTTGCTCCAACCCGGGCGTCACGGTCGCCTGGCCTGGGCGTTCCTCACCCGGCGGATCCGTCGCGCAGTCGGCGCAGCAGCTCGGACAGCTCCGGGCTGGGCCGATCGACGAGGAAGAGCTTGTCCCGGCTGGCCGCGCCGGTGCGCAGCGACACCGCCGCCGGACGGACGCCCAGGGCAGCCGCGAGGGCACGGCGAGCGGCCTCGGTCGCCCGGCCGTCGACGGCCGGGTCGTGCACCGCGATCACGAGGGCGGGCCCATGCGGACCGTCGAAGCGGCCACCCACCCGGTCCCGGGACGCGCCGGGTTTCACCCGCACCGCCACGGTGAGCGTGTCCTGCATGGGCGCCGGTGCCGCTTCAGATCGGCCGGGCGTCGGCGAGCAGGGCGGTGGCTGGCGCACAGTGCGCGCACGGAGTGAAACCGAGCTCGGCGGCCTCGGCGACCGGCAACTCCTCGGGCACCCGGCCAACGAGATGCGGGCAGTTGGCGAGGTGGTAGCGAGGACGACCGTCCACCACCTGGACGGCAGCGGGGAGTCGCGCCACCCGGGCCGCCTCGGCGGGGGTGACCAACTGCTCGGCCGGCTCGTCGATTGGCGGGGCACCCCGGTGCGGGGCGTCGTCGGTCGACGCCGCAGGCGGCGAAGCCGGGCTGACGGGAGAAGCCGGGCTGACGGGAGAGGACGCGTCGTCGGCCGGAGTCACGAAAGGCGCCCCCTGGTCGAACGGCGGCGCATCATCGACCCGCGGATCGAACGGCGGCGACTCGTCGACGCCCGGGTCGAAGACGGGCGGATCGTCGACGCCCGGGTCGAACACGGGCGGATCGTCGACGGGTGCCGCACGGTCGACCGGCGACACGGGTGGTTGCCGCCACCCGGTGCCGCCGGTGCCAACCGTCGTGGGCACGTGCTGGACCGGCACTTCCGGCTCGACCAGCGGCGGCCCGTACGCGACATCCGGCGGGGCCTGGTTGGCCACGCGGGGCGCGTCGGGGTGCCGCCGGCCGGTCCGGCCGGGACCCGCCGTAGCGCGGTTGGTGGCTGCCTGGCGGGCGCCCACCACCAACGCCACGGCGGCCAGCAGACTGGCCGCGATGGAGATGATCAGCATGAAACTGGAGCCACCGGCCAGGCCGAGCACCAGTAGCACCACCGCGACGAGGATGAGCAACAGACTTGCGACTATCACGGCTCACCCCCGCCGCGTCGTACCGTCCAGGCTGGGCCGGCGACCGTCACCATTGGCGGACAGCGATCGCCGGCCGGTGCTCAGCGTCCGGATTCGAGGGCGCCGGAACGCCCGCCGCCGCCGTACGAACCGGCGAGGCCCGCAGCGGCGAGCCCGTTGCCGCCGGCGACCCGGCTCGCCTCGGAGCGGGTCATCTCGGCCTCGAGGCCCTGGCCGCGACCGTCGAGGTCACGCAGCTGGCTCTCCAGGTACGCCTTGAGCCGGGTGCGGTACTCGCGCTCGAACTGCTTGAGCTCCTCGATGTGCTTCTGCAGAGCCGTGCGCTTGGCGTCCAGGCCGCCCATGGCCTCCTGGTGCCGCTGGCGGGCGTCCCGCTCGAGGGCGTCGGCCTTCGCGCGAGCCTCGCGGGTCACCTCCTCGGCCTTACCGCGGGCCTCGGACAGCAGCTGGTCGGCCTCGCGGCGGGCGTCGGACACGTGGTCGTCGGCGGTGCGCTGGGCCATCATCAGCACGCGCAGGGCCTGCTGCTCGCCGTCACCGGTGACCGCGGGACCGCCGGTCGCGCGGACCTGCTCCAGCTCGGCCTGCATCGCGCGGGCAGCCTGCTCGGCCGCCGACTTGTCGCGCTGCACCCGGTCCAGTTGGGCCTTGACGTCGTTGAGCTCCGCCGCGAGTCGGGCGTCGCCGCCGGGGCCTGCGGGGGCGCCGCCACGGCCGCCGCGCTCCACCTGGGCGCGCAGCTCGTTGTTCTCCTCGATGAGACGGGCGAGCTCGCGCTCGACCTCGTCCAGGAAGGCGTCGACCTCCTCCTCGTCATACCCCCGCTTGCCGATCGGCGGCTTTTTGAAGGCGACGTTGTGGACGTCGGCCGGGGTCAGCGGCATCGAAACTCCTCGGGTCAGTTGCGGCCGCGAAAGCGCGTCGGTCATCAGGCAGATGCCCTGATCGACGGCCCTAACACGAACTCCATCAGCACGAACAGGATAACCAGGAGCACAAGGGAGGCCAGGTCGATGCTCACGGTACCAATTCGCAGCGGAGGGATCACACGCCTCAACGCGTTGAGAGGGGGATCAGTGACGCTCCACACGGATTCCAATCCTGCCGATGCGCCACGCCCCGGTTGCCAGCGCCGGCCGTACTGCAGGACGGCGCTCAACACGAACCGGGACAGAAGCAGAAGCAGGAAGACATAAAGGATCAGGTACAACACTTGCAGTAAGATCGACAACACGGTCAGCGACGTCCCTCGGGTCGGGCGGGGTCAACTCAAACTGAAAAAGCCGCCCTCAGCGATCTTGGCCTTGTCCTCAGCGGTGACCTGGACATTGGCCGGTGAGAGCAGGAACACCCGATTGGTCACGCGCTCGATCGTACCGCGCAGGCCGAACGCCAGACCGGCGGCGAAGTCCACCAGACGGCGGGCATCGGCCTCATCCATTTCGGTGAGATTGATGATCACTGGGACGCCGTCGCGGAAGTGCTCGCCGATGGTGCGCGCCTCCCGGTAGGTGGTCGGGTGCAGCGTGGTGATCTGGTAACGCTGCTCCTCCTCGGGCAGCGCCCGCTCACGCGACGTGACCTGCGGCGCGAGGGCCAGGTTGTCACGGGTGTGGTAGGTCAGCGCGCCGGAGGTCTCACCAGCCGACGACCGGGTGATCGATCGCACGCTGGACCGCTCGGCCCGCTCCGGACGCTCGCCGTCACCACGCTCGGACTCGCCCAGCCGCCCGCTCGTCCGCTCGGAGAGTCGACCCCGCTCACTGGCGCGCGGCCGGGGAGCCGGCGGCTCCTCGGTGTCGTCCTCATCTTCGTCGGCGAACTCCTCGGCGTACCGGCTCTGCCGGTAACGCGAGTCGCGGTAGCCACCCTTGTCGTAGCCACCGTCGTCGTAGGCCCGCTCGTCGTCCTCTTCGACCAGACCGAGCCAGACCCCCGCCTTGCGCAGTGCACCCATCCCGCGCCCTTCCGTCCGCCGTGCGGCACGCGCCCCCGTGCCATGTCGCCCGTCGCGAGTGGACAACCATGCCCATCGGACCGGAACGGCAATCCCCCCGGCACGCGATTCGCGTCGCGTGCCACGACCCCCGACTAGGAGATGCCGCCCCTGAAACAACACTGATGTAATTTGCATGTCTCGCGGTCAGGCTACCGCAGCGTGGGACGCATTCCGAGCAACGCGCTGCCGACGCGGACATGTGTCGCGCCGTATCGGATCGCGATTTCGAAATCTCCGCTCATTCCCGCGGACAGCCCGGTAGCTCCCGGATGGATCGCCCGAAACGCACCGGCAACCTCCGCGAGTCGGGCGAAGGCCCGGTCCGGCTCCCAACCCAGCGGAGCCACCGCCATCAGACCGGTCAGACGCAGCCCTGGCGCCTCGGCCACGGCCTCGGCCACCGGTTCCAGCCCGGCGCCCGGATCGGCCGAACCGGGCAGCGCTCCGCCCCGGGCCGCGTCGCCGTCCAGGCTCACCTGGACCATGGCGTCCAGTGGTGACTCCCGGTCGGCGGTCGCGGAGGCCAACGCCCGGGCCAGCCGGACACTGTCGACGGAGTGCACCGCGTCCGCGTAGCGCACCACCGAGCGGGCCTTGTTGCGCTGCAACTGACCGATGAAGTGCCAACGGGGACGCACCCCGGCCGCAGCGACCTCGGCGGCCTTACCGGCTGCCTCCTGGTCGCGGTTCTCCCCCATGTCGGTCACCCCGAGCCCGGCCAGCGCCAACACGTCGCTGGCCGGGTAGGTCTTCGTCACCGCGATCATCGTGACCTCGGCGCGGTCCCGGCCGACCTCCGCGCAGGCGTCGGCGATCCGGGTCCGGATGTGGGCCAGGCCGGCCGCGAGTTCGGCACGCCGGTCCGGTCGTGCCGTGGCTGAACTGTCGGTCATCGGCGGTGCTCAGGACCCGTTCTTGAGGAAATCGGGGACGTCCACGTCGTCGAAGAGCACGCGACGCGGCGACTGGGCCGGCGCCGGGTTGGTGGCCGGTGCCGGCACCGGCGTGCTCTGCGGCGCCGGCTGGTTGGTGTTGGTCTTGCGGGTCGGCTCAGCCGCCTTGTACGCCGGAGTGCCGCCGTCGAAGCCCGCCGCGATGACCGTCACCCGCACCTCGTCACCGAGCGCGTCGTCGATGACCGCGCCGAAGATGATGTTGGCATCCGGGTGGGCCGCGTCGGTGACCAGTTGGGCCGCGTCGTTGATCTCGAACAGGCCCAGGTCGGACCCGCCGGCGATGGAGAGCAGCACGCCACGCGCGCCGTCCATGCTCTGCTCCAGCAGCGGGCTGGAGATGGCCGCCTCGGCCGCCTCGACCGCGCGGTTCTCCCCGCGGGCGCTGCCGATGCCCATCAACGCGCTGCCGGCGCCGCTCATCACGCTCTTGACGTCGGCGAAGTCCAGGTTGATCAGACCCGGGGTGGTGATCAGGTCGGTGATGCCCTGCACACCGGAGAGCAGCACCTGGTCGGCCGTGCGGAACGCGTCCATCATGCTGATGTTGCGGTCGCCCAGGGCCAGCAGCCGGTCGTTCGGGATCACGATCAGCGTGTCGCACTGGTTGCGGAGTTCGTCTATCCCCGTCTCGGCCTGCACCTGGCGGCGCTTGCCCTCGAAGGAGAACGGCCGGGTCACCACGCCGATGGTCAGCGCGCCGAGCTTGCGGGCGATGTTGGCCACCACCGGTGCGCCACCGGTGCCGGTGCCGCCGCCCTCACCGCACGTCACGAAGACCATGTCGGCGCCCTTGAGCACCTCCTCGATCTCGTCGCGGTGGTCCTCGGCGGCGTTCTTGCCGACGTCGGGGTTGGCGCCGGCACCCAGGCCGCGGGTCAGCTCACGGCCGACGTCGAGCTTGACGTCGGCGTCACTCATCAGCAGCGCCTGGGCATCGGTGTTGATCGCGATGAACTCGACGCCCTTGAGCCCAACCTCGATCATCCGGTTGACGGCGTTGACGCCGCCGCCCCCGATGCCGACGACCTTGATGACCGCCAGGTAGTTGTGCGGAGGTGTCATCTCCGGTCCTTTCCTTCGAGATTGGCTTCGGCCGACCGGGTACGGCGTGGCCAGACCAGCGGCCGACGACAGCTGTCACCAGCGAGGCTCAGAGGTGAACCCTCACCCTCTACTAGAGGCTTACAGTTATGTCAACCACTGATCCTCTTCGGGGCAACGTAAGCGCCACCGCGCGATGAGCCAAGGACCCCACCGGCGTGTCGCCGACCCGAGCGCGACGAGTCACCTTCGCGTGCGCTCCCCGGTCAGCGAAAGGTCACCACGTCCGGCGCGCTCACGTCGATCCGGGCGGCGTCCTCGTCCAGCAGCGCGGTGGCCACCCGGGCCTTGTCCGGCCCCCGGGTCGCGTCGCCCCAGACCACCGTCCGGTCCCCCCGCAACCGCAGGCTGATCCGGGCCAACCCCTCCACACTCACGTCCACGAGCTGCGCACGCAGCTCCGGGGTCAGCGCCACGAGGACCTCCAGCGCGGCCCGGGTGCCCGGGTCGTTGGTGGCCGGGTGAGCCACCGTCACCTGCGGCAGCTCGGCGGGGCGTCGGTCCACCGTCCGGAACGCCACCCCGTTCCGGTCGATCAGGGCGAACGCTTCCCCCTGCGGCACCGCCGCCACCGGGGTCCGCTCGGTCACCCGCACCACCAGCGCGCCGGGCCAGTCCCGGGACACCGTGGCCCGCTCCACCGCCGGCAGCGCACCGACCCGCCGGGCGGCGGCGGCCAGGTCCACCCGGGCCAGCGGCACCCCGTCCGGCACCCCGACCGCGTCGTGCACCTGCACCGGGGTGACCAGGCCGGCACCCTCCACACGCACCTCCCGCACCCCGAACAGCCCGGTGCCGAGCAGCGTCCAGGCGACCAACCCGGCCAGCGCGAGCACACCCGCGGCCACCGCCCAGGGCAGCGCCGCACGCATGCGACGCTGCCGGGCACGAGCCATGAACCGGCGGGTCGACGGCGGTACCGCGTCGCTGCCCGCCCGGACCAACTGCCAACGCCGAACCGGACCGCGACGTGGTGCGCCACCGTCGGCGGCGCTGGTCCGCCCTCGGGCCGGGCCGGGACTCATCCGGCCGTGGACGCCGTGCCGCCGGGTGCGGCGGTGCCACCGAGGGCCGCTCCGTCGCCGCCGGCCGTGGCCCCACCCGCCACCGGCTCACCGATCGCCGGGGCGGTGGCCACCGGGTCGACGGTCGCGGTCGGTACGGGGCCGGCGGTCCGCTCACCCAGGGCGGCCAGCAGTTCGTCGCCCATCAGCGAGATCGGCGGGGCGCCCATGGTGACCACCACGTCGCCCGCGCGGGCCCGGCGGGCCACCTCGACCGGTGCCGCCTCCCACGAGTCGACGAAGACCTTCTGGTCGGCGGGCAGTGCCACCGCCGCGATCAGCGCGGCCGACCCCTCGCCGGGCTGGCGCAACTCGCCCGGCCCGAAGACCTCCAACAGCACCAACTCGTCGGCGAGGGCCAATGCCGCGGCGATCTCCGTCTGGTTGTCGCGGGTGCGGTACAGCCGGTACGGCTGGAAGACGACGATCAGCCGCCCATCCCCGGCCACCTCGCGCAGCGTCTGCATCGCCAACGTCATCGAGGTCGGGTGGTAGGCGTACTCGTCGTAGACCAGCACGCCGTCCGCGACGCCCTTGCGCTCGAAGCGCCGTCGCACGCCCGGAAAGACCGCCAGCGCGGCCTCCGCCGCCTCCAGCGGCAGCTCCAGCAGGTACGCGGCCAGCACCGCGGCGGCGCTGTTCAGCCCCATGTGCCGCCCCGGCACCGGCAGCCGGAACTCGCCCAACGAGCGGCCGTCGATCGCGGCCAGGTAGCGCACCCCACGTGCGGAGGAGACGATCTCGGTCAACCGCAGGTCCGCGTCGGCCGCCTCGCCGTAGGTGTACACCCGCCGCCCCTCGGCCCGCAGGCTCTCGGCCAACCGCCGACCGCCCGGGTCGTCGGCGCAGGTGATGATGAACCCGTCCGGGTCGGTGAGGCGGGCGAACTCGACGAACGCCGCCTCCAGCGTCGCGTAGTCGCCGTAGGTGTTCAGGTGGTCCGCCTCGACGTTCGTGATGATCGAGACGTACGGGCGGTAGATGAGGAACGAGCGGTCGCTCTCGTCCGCCTCGACCACGAAGTGCTCGCCGGTGCCGTGGTGGGCGCCCGAACCGACCTCGGAGATCTCTCCGCCGATCACGAAGGACGGGTCCACACCGGCCTGTTGGAGCACCATCGTCACCATCGAGGTGGTGGTGGTCTTGCCGTGCGTGCCGGCGACCGCCACCGCCCGGCGGCCGGTCATCGCCGCGGCGAGCGCCTCCGAGCGGTGCAGCACCCGCAGCCCGCGCCGACGGGCCTCGACCAACTCCAGGTGATCCTGTGGAATGGCCGACGAGTAGACGACGGTGTCCACCCCGTCGAGGTTGGTCACCTCGTGGCTGAGGTGGATGGTGCCGCCGAGCGCCCGCAGGCCCGCCAGCGACGGCCACTCACGCAGGTCGCTGCCGGAGACCCGGATGCCGCGGGTGAGCAGCAGCCGGGCCACACCGAGCATGCCCACCCCACCCACTCCGATCAGGTGGACGGCGCCCAGGTCCTCGGCGGTGAGCGTGCCCGCCGGGGTGAACTGCGCGGTCATCGGGCCACCGCCGCGATGACGAAGGAACGCAGCGCCTCGTCACCGTCGCGCCGCCCGTACGCCGCCGCGGCGGCGCCCATCGCGTACAACCGCTGCGGGTCCCGGATGAGCGGAATGACGGTGCGCTCCAACCAGTCCGGAGTGATCTCCGCGTCGTCGACGAGCAGCCCGCCCCCGGCCTCGACCACGGGCAGCGCGTTGCGCCTCTGCTCCTGGTTGCTGTGCGGGTACGGCACGTAGATCGTGGGCAGCCCGATCGCGGCCACCTCGGCGACCGTCATCGCCCCGCCCCGGGCCAGCATCAGGTCGGCGGCGGCGTAGCCCAGCTCCATCTCGGACAGGTACGGCAGCGTCACGTACGGCACCGGCAGGTCGGTGGGGATCGGCACCGGCTCGTTGCGGGCGCCCATCACGTGCAGCACCTGCACACCGTTGCGGGCCAACTCCTTGGCCGCCCCGGAGACCGCCAGGTTGATCGAGCGGGCGCCCGACGAACCGCCGGAGACGAAGAGCACCGGCAGGTCGGGGCGGAGCCCGAAGTGGGCGCGGGCGGCGTTGCGCAGCGCGTACCGGTCCAGTCCGGCGATGGTGCGGCGCAGCGGCACCCCGACGATGGTGGCGTCGCGCAGCGACTCGGCCTGGCTCGGCTGGTGCGGAAAACCGACGGCGATGTTCTTGGTGAACTTCATGCCCAGCCGGTTGGCCACGCCCGGCGGCACGTTCACCTCGTGGATCACCATGGGCAGCTCCCGGCGCCACGCGGCGAGGTAGGCCGGCACCGAGACGTACCCGCCGAAGCCGACGACCACATCGGCCTTCACCTCGTCGATCACCTTGCCCGCGGCGCGCGCCGCGGTCCACATCCGGCCGGGGGTACGGACCAGGTTCATGTTGACCGACCGGGGCAGCTGGTACGCCGGGATCTGCCGCAGCTCGTAGCCGTGCGGCGGGATCAGGTCGTTCTCCATACCGCGTGGTGTGCCGAGGCAGGTGATCCGGACGCCCGGGTCGTGTCGGCGAAGGCAGTCAGCGAAGGCGAGCAACGGGTAGACGTGCCCCCCGGTGCCACCTCCCGCGAGCACCACCGAACGCAGCGGACCCATCAGCGTCTCCTCTCGCTCGCCGTACCCCCGCGGCTCCGGTCCTGTCGGACCCCGCGCGGCGCGGCCTGGTCGTCGTGGCGCCGCTCGCGGGACCGGGGCACGGACCCTCGGCCGGCGGGCGGCGTCGCCGGTCGGCGGCGCCGGCCGGGAAGCGGCGGCAACGGGGCCCAGAGTAGTCGGACCCACCGGGCCGGCGGACGGGCATGCAGTGCTCTGGCCGCATCGGGTTCGGCACGGGCGAAGGATGCCAGCATCCCGATCCCGGCCAACGTCACCACCAGGGCACTTCCACCGTCGGAGATGAACGGCAGCGGCAGGCCGGTGATCGGCAGCAGCCCGACCACCCCACCGATGTTGATCACGGCCTGGCTGACCAGCCAGGTGGTCACGGCGGCGGCGGCGAGCCGACGGAACGGGTCGTCGACCCGCCGGGCGATCCGCAACCCGGTGTACGCGAGCACGGCGAACAGGCTGAGGATGACGACACACCCGATCACGCCCAACTCCTCGGCGATGATCGCGAAGATGAAGTCGTTGTGCGCCTCGGGCAGCCAGTCCCATTTCAGGCTGCCCTTGCCCAGCCCGACACCGAACCAGCCGCCGTGCTCGATGGCCAGCCGACCCTGGTAGACCTGGTAGCACGGGTCCCCGCACTTGTCCGGCGGCGGCGCGTTGAGAAAGAGCGTCAGTCGCGCCAGGCGGTAGTTGTCCGCGCCCTTCTCGCCGGAACCGGCACCCAGCGAGGCCACCGCGATGAGCAGGCCGACGCCGAGCAGTCCGACCACCGTCAGGGCGCCGAAGACCCGCATCCGTACACCGGCGGCCCAGAGCAGGCCGACCACCAGGGCCAGCAGACAGAGCATGGTGCCCACGTCGTTGTAACCGACCAGGACGAAGAGCAGGCCCATCACCGGAAAGAGCGGGGTGGCCAGCTCCCGCCACCAGCCCAGCGCGGCGCCCTTGCGGGCGATCACGTGCGCGCCCCACAGCACCAGCGCGAACTTGGCCAGCTCGGAGGGCTGCACCTGGATGCCGCCGATGAACAGCCAGAGCAGTCGTGCCTCGATCGGGCCGATCCGGGCGGAATCCTGGTCGGTCAGCCGGGCGTAGGCGAGCAGCAGGTTGAGCACCAGCAGGAGCGCGATCGAGGTGAACAGCAGCGGCCGGCCCAGCGATCGGTAGGTGCTGGCGGGCAGCCGCTGACAGGCCCAGAACACCACGATGCCGATCACCGCGAAGATGGCCTGCTTGGTCACCGAGGCCGAGGCGTTGCCGTCCTCGGCGTAGTCCTTCACGCTGGTGGCCGAGAAGACCATGGTCAGCCCGATCAGCAGCAGCAGGCCGGCGCAGGACAGCAGCAGGTAGTAGGAGGCCAGCGGCCGGTCCAGGAGGCCGCGCAGCGCGGCGAGCCCGCTGGCCGCGTCCATCCCGCGCAGCGGCACGGTGGGCGCCGGTTCGGCCTCCCGCGGTGCCGCGCCGGGCTCCGGGCCGCGCACGTCGTCCGGTGGCGCGCTGGCCTCCGCGGTACGCGCCGCGCCCGGTGACCGTCGCGGTCGACCGGCTGTCCTGTCGTCGGTGCCTGGATCCTCCCCCACCCCGACATCATCACCGCTAGCCGCGCCCGGCGCGCCCACAACGCCACCCCGGGCGTGTCGAGCCTCCACCCTCCCGCGATCTTGCACTGACTGCCCGGACAGAAGCCGCGCCGCAGAACATTCCGGCAGCCGAAAGTGCAAGATCGCGGGAGAGTGGGGGTCAGGTCATGTTGGCGAGGAACTCGCTGTAGAACAGGCCCAGCGCGATGGCCACGCCGATGCCGGCGATGATCCAGAAGCGCACCACGATGTTGACCTCGCTCCAGCCGGCCAACTCGAAGTGGTGCTGCAGGGGCGACATTCGGAACACCCGTTTACCGGTGGTCTTGAAGGAGATGATCTGGATCACCACGGACATCGTGATGATCACGAAGAGCCCACCGATGATCGGCAGCAGCAGGATGGTGCGGGTGGACATCGCCATGCCGGCGATCAGGCCGCCCAGCCCCAGCGCCCCGGTGTCGCCCATGAAGATCCGCGCCGGGGACGTGTTCCACCAGAGGAAGCCCACACAGGCCCCGGCCGCCGCACCGGCTATCAGCGCGATCTCCAACGGATCCCGGACGGAATAGCAGTACGGCTGCGTGTAGCTCGGGTCGGCGCACCAGTGCCGGTACTGCCAGAACGCGATCAGCGCGTACGCGGCGAGCACCATCACCGAGGCGCCGGTGGCCAGACCGTCCAGGCCGTCGGTGAGGTTGACCCCGTTCGTCGCAGCCATCACCACGAAGATGAAGATGATCACCGCGCCGACCTTGCTGACCTCCAGGGCGTCGATGTCCCGGATGAAGCTCAGCGTGGTGCTGCCCACCGTCTCGGTGTTGGTCGCCCTGCCCGTCGCGTCGGTCATCGTGCTCGGGAAGTACAGGGCGACCACGCCGAAGACCGCGCCGACCAGGATCTGACCGAGCAGCTTGCCGCGCTTGTTCAGACCGGCGCTGTTGCGCTTGCGCACCTTGAGGAAGTCGTCGAGGAAGCCGACCGCGCCGGAGAAGACCATCAGTCCCAGCAGCACCAGCGCGGTGATGGTCGGCTCGACCTGGGCGATCTGCAGGTCCGGAAGGGTGGTCAGCGCGAGGTGTCCGGCCACGTACGCGATCACCGTGGCCAGGATGAAGACCACGCCGCCCATCGTCGGCGTGCCCTTCTTGCCCTGGTGCATGGCCGGGCCGTCGGTCCGGATCGGCTGACCGGCCTTGAGCCGGGTGAACACCTTGATCGCGATCGGGGTGCAGAACAGCGACACGATGAAGGCCACCCCGACGGCGACGATGACCGCCCTCATCGGGTGGACTCCCCGTCGGCGTCGACGCGCAGGGCGTCGGCCACCTCCCAGGTCCGATACCGGGAGCCCTTGACCAGGACGACGTCACCCGGTCGTAGTTCGCTCCGCAGCACCTCGACGGCCGCCGCCTGATCGGTGAGCAGCACCGACTCTCCTCCCCAGTTCGCTACCGCTGTCGCGCCTTCGTGGATCGGCGCGGCCGGCTCACCCACCACGAGCAGCCGGTCGACGCCCAGCTCGGCCGCGAGTTGGCCGACTTCGGCGTGGCCGTCGTACTCGAACGGGCCCAGCTCGGCCATGTATCCGAGCACCGCGACGGTACGCCGTCCCTGACCGATGCTCGCCAGCGCCCGCACCGCTACCGCCATCGAGGCCGGATTGGCGTTGTACGAGTCGTCGATGACGGTCACCCCGTCCGGACGGTCGAAGACGTCCATCCGACGGATCGACACCAGCCCCAGCTCGCCGAGGGCCGTGGCCAACTCGGCCAGCGGCATCCCCAGCTCCCGGGCCACCGCCGCCGCGGCGAGCGTGTTCCCGACCTGGTGCCGGCCGGTCAGCGCGAGCCGCACCGACGCGCGCCCCTCCGGGGTGACCAGGGTGTACGACGGGTGCCCCCGCTCGTCCAGCGTGACGTCCTCGGCCCGCACGTCGGCGTCCGGGGCCTCGCCGTACCGGACCACCCGGGCCTCGGTGCGGCTCGCCATCGCGTCCACCCGTGGGTCGTCGGCGTTCAGCACCGCCAGCCCGTCCGACGGCAGGGCCTCGACCAGCTCGCCCTTGGCCAGGGCGATGTTGTCCTGCGAGCCGAACTCGCCGATGTGGGACGTGCCGACGTTGAGCACCACGGAGATCCGGGGCGGCACCAGCTCGCAGAGGTACCGGACGTGCCCGATCCCACGCGAGCCCTTCTCCATCACCAGGTAACGGGTGTCCGGCCCGGCCTGCAGAGCGGTGTACGGGTGCCCCAACTCGTTGTTGAACGAGCCGGGCGGCGCCACCGTCGCCCCGAGCCGGGTGGTGAGCTGCCCGATCAGGTCCTTCGTGGTGGTCTTGCCGGACGAGCCGGTGATGCCGATCACGGTCAGCCCGGGCAGCCGGTCCACCGCCGCGCGGGCCAGCCGACCCATCGCGGTCAGGGCGTCGTCGACGAGCACCATCGGCACCCCGGGCACCTCGCGGGTGCCGAGCACCGCCACCGCCCCGGCCTGGATCGCCGTCGCCGCGTAGTCGTGCCCGTCGACCTTCTCCCCCGGGAAGGCCACGAAGAGCGAACCCGGCCCCACCTTGCGCGAGTCGAACTCCACCGAGCCGGTGACGGTGGCGGCCGGGTCGGCGCCCACCAACCGCCCGTCGACCGCCGTGGCCACCTCGGCCAGGCTCAGCGCGATCACCGCTGACCCGCCGGGTCGGAGAAGCGGGCCCGCAGCGCGTCGGCCAGCTCGACGTTGTCGTCGAACGGAAACACCTCGCCCGCCACCTCCTGGCCCCGCTCGTGCCCCTTGCCGAGCAGCGCGATCACGTCGCCCGGCTCGGCCAGCCGCACCGCCTCGTCGATCGCGGCACGCCGGCCCGCCACCTCGATGATCCGGGCTGCCGTCGCGGCCCCGTACGCCCCGGCGAGCACCTCGGCGCGGATCTCCGCCGGGTCCTCGGTACGCGGGTTGTCGTCGGTCACCAGCACCACGTCGGCTCCCTCCGCAGCGGCCGCGCCCATCACCGGGCGCTTACCCCGGTCCCGGTCTCCGCCGGCACCGATCACACAGATCAACCGGCCGACGCTCAGCTCGCGCAGCGCGGCCAGCGCGGCCACGATCGCGTCCGACTTGTGCGCGTAGTCGACGACTCCGCGCACCGGCCCGACCGAGTCGACAAGTTCCAGCCGGCCGGGGACGCCACCGCAGGCGGCCACGCCGTCGGCCGCGATCGCCGGGTCGACCCCGGCGCCGACCAGCGCGGCGATGGCCAGCAGCGCGTTGGCCACGTTGTGCCGGCCGGGCAGCGCCACCCCGGCGGACAGCACCACACCGTTCGGGCCGTGCGCGGTGAACCGCTGGGCGTACCCCTCGCCACCCACGCCGTCGGCCCACCAGGTCGCGCCCTGGTCGCCGGCGGCCGAGTAGGTGACCGTCGCCGGCTTGTGCAGCGGCTTCAACGCCGGGTCGTCGTCGTTGAGCACCTCGACCGCGCAGCGCCCGTCGAAGAGCTGGGCCTTCGCGGCGAAATAGTCGTCGCGGTCGGCGTGGAAGTCCAGGTGGTCGGAGCCGAAGTTGGTGTAACCCCCGACGGCGAACCGCACACCGCCCACCCGGCCCATCGCCAGGGCGTGGCTGGAGACCTCCATGACCACGGCGGTGACGCCACGCTCGCGGGCGGTGGCCAACATGGCGTGCAGGTCGGTCGCCTCGGGGGTGGTACGCACGCTGTCGATCACCAGATCACCGAGCCGTGTCTCCACCGTGCCGATCAGGCCGGTGGTGTGCCCGGCGGCCCGCAACCCGGACTCGACCAGGTACGCCGTGGAGGTCTTGCCGGCGGTGCCGGTCACCCCGATCACGGTGAGACCTTCGGTCGGGTCGCCGTAGACGGCCGAGGCCAGCTCGCCGAGCACGGCACGCGGGTCGGGCACCACCAGGACGGGCAGGCCGCTCCCCGCTGCGAGCTGCGCGCCCGCCGGGTCGGTCAGCAGGGCCACGGCGCCCGCCTCGGCGGCGTCGGCGGCGAACTCCGCGCCGTGCCGACGGGCACCGGGCAGCGCCGCGTAGAGGTCGCCGGGGTGGACCTCCCGGCTGGCGTGGGTGGCCCCGGTGACGACCACCGTGGCGGCGTCCGCCGGGAGGTCGACGGCGAGTCGGACGGCGAGATCACCGAGCCGGACTCCGGTCACGGTACGTGGACGTGGATTGCCGGGCACGGCGTCAGACCCTACCCGGTCGTCCGGTTCCGGCCGTACAGCCGCCCCGGTAGTTCGTCGGCACTCACCGATGATGTCCCGCCGTCGCTGCTCAGCGCGGATAGACCACGAACTTGGGTGCGGAACCGCCGGTGGACGGCGGCACGCGATAGTGACGCAGAGTGAACTGCATCATGTCGCGGAACGCCGTGTTGGCGACCACCGCGCCCCCACCGCCGGGCGCGTACGCGAAGACCGCGATCACGTACCGGGGGTTCTCGGCGGGAGCCATGCCGATGAAGGAGGACACCTTGTCGGTGTCTATCTTGCCGTTGACCACCCGCGAGCCGGTGCCGGTCTTGCCGGCGACCCGGTAGCCCGGGACCGCGGCGGTCACGCCGGTCGCGTGGTCGACCGTGGTGACCGCCTCCAGCATGGTGCGCAGGGCTGCCGCGTTCTGCGGGCTGAGCACCGACCGGGTGATCGGAGCCGGCGCGGGCGTGCGTTTGCCGTCCGGGCCGATCACCTCCTTGATGAGGTGCGGCTGCACGTACGTGCCGTTGTTGGCGATGGTGGCGTACGCGGCGGCCATCTGCAGCGGCGTGGCGTCGACGCTGTGCCCGATCGGCACCGACCCGTGCGACGATTCGCTCCACTCGTCGGCCGGCAGCAGTCGCCCGCTGGCCTCCCCCGGCATCCCCTCGCCGGTCGGCTTGCCCAGCCCGAACCGCTTCTGGTAGTCGATCAACCGGTCCTTGCCGAGCTTCTCGGCGATCGTGATGGTGCCGACGTTCGACGAGTAGGCGAGCATCCCGGGGATGCTCATCCGTTTGCCGTTGGCCTGATGCGTGTCGGAGAACCAGGTGTCACCCATCTTGATGCTGTTGGCGATGGGCAGCGTGGTGTCCGGGGTGATCACCCCCTCCTGCAGGGCCGCGCCGTAGGTGATCGCCTTGTGCACCGAGCCGGGGTCGACGACGAAGCTGGTCGCCGCGTCCTCCCGGGCGACCGGGGTGCTGTCCGTCGGCTTCGCCGCGCTGTAGGTGGGATTGCTGGCCTGGGCCAGGACCGCGCCGGAGGGGATCTCCATGATCACGGCCGCGCCGGTGCCGCCGCGCAGCTTGGCCATGCCCTCGCTGAGGATCTGCTGCGTCCGGAACTGCAGGTCACGATCGATGGTGAGGCACAGCGAGCTGCCCGGTTTGGCGGGCGTGGTCCGGCTGTAGCCACCCGGAATCGCCGCGTCGAGGTCACGACGGCCGGCCTCGTACACCCGCTTGCCGTCCTGTCCGGCGAGCACGTCGTCGTAGCGGGCCTCCAGCCCTTCCAGCCCGACCATGTCCTGGCTGGTGAAGCCGATCAGGTTGGCCGCCAGGTCACCGCCGGGCACGTCGCGGCGTTCGTCGCGGTGCACCCCGATCCCGGGCAGCTCCAGCGCCTGCACCTGCTTGGCGGCCGAGATCTCCACCCCCCGGGCCAGGTACACGAATCGGGACTCCTTGCCGTCCTCCAGCTTGCGGGGCTTGAGCAGCTCGGCGAGCTTCGACGCCGGGATGGCGAGCAGCGGTGAGAGCGCCTTGGCGGTGCTGGCCTGGTCCTCGACCTCGGTGGGGTCGGCGAACACGTAGCGCGCCTCGACGCTGCGGACCAACGGGGCGCCGGTGCTGTCGTAGATCGCCCCCCGTGGCGCGGGCAGCTCGACCGTGCGGGTGCGGGCGGCGGTGCCGCCGCCGGCGTACGCCGGGGTGTCGACCGCCTGGAGGAAGATCAGCCGGATTCCGATGGTGGCGAACAGTGTCAGGGCGAGCGCGGTGCCCAGCCGCAGCCGCAGCCGCGAGTCGGCCAGCTTCGGCGGGCGCGGCGGCTTGCGGGACGGCCGGCGGGCCGCCGGGCGGTCGGCACGCCGCGGCGTGGTCCGGCGGCGCGGCGGCGGCTCCTCGTGACCCGGGCCACGGGGGGTACGCGGCGCGACGGTGCGCACCACGCCGCCCCGTCCGGCGGCCGGGGCGTCGCGCCGGCCGGACCGGGCGGCGGCCCGACCGCCGTCGAGCACCTGCAACGCCGGCCGGAACGGATCGCCGGACCGGGTGCTGCGCGGCGTACGTCGCTGCTCGGCGCCCACGCTGCGGGGCGGGGTGCCACGCTCCTCACGGACGGTCCGGCCCCTCGGCGTGTACGCCCGAGCGCCGGAGATGCCCCCGATGCCCGGCTCGCCGGTGCGCGGCTCGCCATCGGTGGGGCCTACCTCACGCGAAGAACCGCGCCGGGCCCCTTTCGGGTCCCGGCGCGGCTCGTCCGACCTTGGTGCCACCGGTCAGCCTCCCGCACCTTGGCTGGTCACCGACGGCTGGCCGCTCGCCGGCTGCGGCACCCCGATGGTCTTGCCGTCCGGCAGCCGGACGTAGCCCGGCTCGCCGGCGTCCACCAGACCCAGCCGCCGCGCCTCGGCGGTCAGGTTGCCCGGCGCCTCGTACTCGGCGATCTGCTTGTCCAACTGCTGCTTCTCCAGGTCCAGCCGGGCCTGCTGCTGCTGCAGCCGCTCCTGCCGGAACGCGTTCTCATTGATCTTGGTGTTGATCGCCAGGATGCCCAGCACCCCACCGACCACCAGCACCACGATCAGCGCCGCGAACGGCGCGCGCGGCACCGACACCGGCGGCGGCGGCGCCACCCGCAACCGCGGCGGGCGGGCGTTGGCGGTGCTGCCGGTCTTCTCGACCGGCCGCAGCGCGGCGGTGCCCTGGGTCGGGAACTCGCGCGCCCCCCGGGCGCGAGTCTCCCCCTGCCGGTTCACTCGATCGATGCGTGGCGTACCGTTTCCGAGGCGCGGAGCCCGCTCCGCCGCGGTCCGGCCCCCCGACCGCGGTGCGCGCTGCCCGCCGCCGGTGACGTCCCGGCGGTCGCGCTTGTCAATGTTCAATGTCCCTCCCCCTCAACATCCGTCCCTCTGCCGTCCCGGTGCCCCTGACCCCCCACGGATCAGGCAGACCCCGTGCCCGGTTGGTGCATTCCCTTCACCCGTCGGCGAGACCGTTCGCGGTCGGTCCGCCCTTGCTCTGTCGCATTCGGGTCGAGTCGTTCCGCTGCCCGCAGCCGCACTGATGCGGCGCGCGGGTTCGCGGCGACCTCCGCTTCCCCGGGCAGTTCGGCGCCCCGGCTGAGCAGCCGGAACGTCGGACCCGACCCGGGAAGCTCGACCGGGAGGTCGACCGGGCCCTTGTTGCGGACCCGGTCCGCGAGCGCCGCCTTGGTGAGCCGGTCCTCCAGCGAGTGGTAGGACAGGACCACCATGCGACCGCCCACGGTCAGTGCGTCGAGTGCGGACGGCAACGCTGTCTCCAGCGCTGCCAGTTCTCTGTTTACCTCGATCCGTAAAGCCTGAAACGTTCTCTTTGCCGGGTGCCCACCCGTTCGTCGGGCTGGTGCCGGAATGGAGTCCCTGACCAGCTCCGCCAACAGCGCCGACGAGGTGATCCGGGCGCGTTCCCGTTCCCGGATGATCGCCGAGGCGATCCGCCCGGCGAACTTCTCCTCGCCGTAGACCCGCAGCACCCGGGCCAGGTCCGGATGTGCGTAGGTGTTGACCACCTCTTCGGCGGTCACCCCCCGGGTCTGGTCCATCCGCATGTCCAGTGGAGCGTCCTGGGCGTACGCGAACCCGCGGTCGGGCGCGTCCAACTGCAGCGACGAGACACCCAGATCGAACAGGATCCCGTCGATGCCCGGATAGCCCAGCCGCTCCAACACATCGGGCAACTCGTCGTAGACGGCGTGCTCCAGATGCACCCGATCGGCGAACCGGGCCAGCCGGACCCGCGCGTGAGCGAGCGCCTCGGTGTCCCGGTCGAGCCCGATCAGGACCGTCTCCGGGTGCGCCTCGAGCACCGCCTCCGCGTGCCCGGCCAGGCCGAGCGTCGCGTCGACGTGGACCGTGCGGCCGCCTCGACCCAGCGCGGGGGCCAGCAGCTCAAGACACCGCTCAAGCAGCACCGGCACGTGCGTGCCGCGCAACTCCCCCATGTTGACCCCCACTGGTTGAAACGTCCGTTCTCCTCGTGCGCCTGTCGTCGGACGGCGCTGCCGTCGTACCGCCAGATCCCCATCCGCTCCCGCCGGACACCGAACCGTCGCCCGATGACTGGATCGTGCGCCTGGCACCGGGGAAGTGATGCCAGGAACTCGAAAGCGGCTGGAGATCTCGCAGTACGTCGGGCGCCGTTCCGCCCTACAGACCGCCGGGCAGCACCCCCTCCTCGATGTCGGCGAAGTCGTCTTCGCTCTCGGCGAGGTAGGTCTCCCAGGCGACCTTGTCCCAGATCTCCACCCGCGTGCTCGCGCCGATCACCACCAACTCGCGGTCCAACGCGGCGTACGCCCGCAGGTGGGCGGGGATGGTCACCCGACCCTGCTTGTCCGGAACCTCGTCGTGCGCGCTGGCGAAGAAGACCCGGCTGTAGGCCCGGGCCGCCTTGTGTGTCATCGGCTGCGCGCGCAACTGCTCCGCGATCCGCTGGAACTCGGGGGTCGGGAAGACGTAGAGACAGCGCTCCTGCCCTTTGGTGACCACGACACCCCCCGCCAGCTCATCCCGAAACTTGGCCGGAAGGATCAACCGGCCCTTTTCGTCCAGGCGTGGAGTGTGGGTGCCGAGGAACATCGGCCCTACCCCCTCGCCCCTGAGCGGCGTTCGCGGCGCCGCTGACCCCCCAGGCCGGTGAGCCCTCCCGGCCTCACCATTGGTCCCCACTCTACTCCACTTCCCTCCACCCGCAACCAGATTCGCCCGCGTGGCGTGCCCCATCGGAGGGCAAAACCGCACGTCACAAGGGGTGGAGCGGAGTGGAGGGGCACGGCGGCCCCCCGGCGTGGTCCGCTTTCCGACATAGATCGACTCCGTCCGGCGGACGCCCACCTGGCCGCCCGCGCCGCCACCACGGCCGAACGGTTCACCGTCGGCGGCGATCTGGTGAGGCGGGCGGTCCGGTAACCTCGCTCGCGTGACGGACGCGAAAATGCCCCTACGGGCCAAGGTGGCCAGCTCCGTGTCACGGACCGCCGCGGCGCTCTCCCGGGCGGCCGGCCGTGGCGACGGTTCGGTGATCGGCGGGTGGATCGGCCTGAAGATCGACCCGGACCTGCTGGCCCACCTGTCGGCCGGGCGTGCGATCGCGCTCGTCTCCGGCACCAACGGCAAGACCACCACCACGCGGTTGACCTCCGCCGCGGTCGGCGTGCTCGGCCGGGTCGCCACCAACTCGTTCGGCGCCAACATGCCCAGCGGGCACACGTCGGCGCTGGCGAAGGCCGGCAGCACCCCGTACGCGGTGCTGGAGGTCGACGAGCACTACCTCGCCCAGGTGCTGGAGGCGACCGAGCCGCACGTGGTCGCGCTGCTCAACCTCTCCCGCGACCAACTGGACCGCGCCAAGGAGGTCGCCATGATGGCGCAGCTCTGGCGCGCGGCGTTGGTCCGGCACACCAACGTCCGGGTGGTGGCCAACGCCGACGACCCGCTGGTGGTGTGGGCGGCCACCCCGCCGGGCGACCCCGCCCGGGGCATCAACCCGCCACACGTGACCTGGTTCAGTGCCGGCCAGCGCTGGCACGACGACTCCTGGGTCTGCCCCGAGTGCGGCTCCACCATCCAGCGCTCCGGTGGGCAGTGGTGGTGCACCGGCTGTCCGCTGCGCCGACCGGAGCCGCAGTGGGTCGTCGAGGACGAGGGCGTGCTCGACCCCACCGGTGCCTGGCACAAGGTCTCCCTCCAACTACCCGGCAAGGTCAATCTCGGCAACGCGGCGACCGCGCTGGCGGTGGCCGCCGAGTTCGGCGTCCGCCCGGTCGACGCGGTGTCCCGCCTCGGCATCGTCACCTCGGTGGCCGGCCGCTACGCGCAGGTCGACAAGGACGGGCGCAACATCCGGCTGCTGCTGGCCAAGAACCCGGCCAGTTGGCTGGAGGCGTTCGACATGGCCGACGACGCGCCGACCCTGCTCTCCATCAACGCGCGCGACCCCGACGGCCTGGACACCTCCTGGCTCTACGACGTCGACTTCTCCCCGCTGCGTGGCCGGCAGGTGTTGATCACCGGTGACCGGGCATTCGACCTGGCGGTTCGGCTGGACGTCAACGACGTGCCGTTCCAGCACGTCCGCACGTTCGGCGACGCCCTCCGGTCGGTCCCGCCCGGGCGGTTGGAGGTCATCGCGAACTACACCGCGTTCCAGGACATCCGAGCGGAGTTGGACCGTGTCATCTGAGAGCCTGCGCATCGTCTGGATCTACCCCGACCTGCTCTCCACCTACGGTGACCGGGGCAACGCCCTGATCCTCGCCCGCCGGGCCCGCCAACGCGGCATGCCGGTCGAGGTCCTGGAGGTCCGCTCCGACCAGCAACTGCCGGCGACCGCCGACATCTACCTGGTCGGCGGTGGCGAGGACGGCCCGCAGGCCCTGGGCGCCCAGCGGCTGCTCGCCGACGGCGGTCTGCACCGGGCGGTCGCCCAGGGTTCGGTGGTGTTCGGCGTCTGCGCCGGCTACCAACTGCTCGGCACCTCCTTCTTCGCCAAGGGCGTGCAGTGCCGTGGCCTGGAGCTGCTCGACCTGCAGTCCGACCGGGGCGAGAGCCGGGCGGTCGGCGAGCTGGCCGGTGAGATCGACCCCCGGCTGGGCCTGCCCCCGCTGACCGGTTTCGAGAACCACGGCGGCCGCACCCACCTCGGCCCGGAGGTCTCCCCGCTGGCCCGGGTCACCGCCGGGGTGGGTAACAACGGCGCCACCGAGGGCGCGTGGCGCGGCAAGCTGCTCGGCACCTATTCGCACGGCCCGGCGCTGGCCCGCAACCCGGCCCTGGCCGACCTGCTGCTGCGCTGGGCCACCGGCGCACACCAACTCCCGCCGCTGGACGACACCTGGTCGGACCGGCTCCGCAACGAGCGCCGCTCCGCAGTGGCCGCCGCCCGGGCATGATCCGTGCCGTCCGGCGGCTGCTCCGGCAGCCGTCGGCCGCCCGGTTCGCCCTGCTCCTGCTGCTGATCGGCGGCTGCGGGCTGCTGCTGCTCCTGGTGCCCCGGCCGGATCCGGAGCAGCTGCCGCTGCTGGCCGACCGGCTGGGCGACCTCGCCCCGGTGGCGGCGATCCTCGGTGGCGCGGTGCTGCTGGTCGCGCTGGTCCCCCGGACGTTCATCACGCTCGCCGCGGGCGCGATCTTCGGCCCGCTGGAGGGTGCCGGGTACGCCCTGGGCGCCGCGCTGGTGGCCGCGGCGATCGGGTTCACGGTCGGCCGGCTGCTCGGCCGGGAGTTCGTCGCCGTTCGGGTCCGTGGTCGCCTGGCCCGCCTGGACGGCTGGTTCGCCCGGCAGAGCGTGCTCGGTGTGATCACCGTCCGACTGCTGCCGATCGCCGGCTTCGGACTGGTCAGCTACGGCTACGGCACGACCGGAGCCCGGGTACTGCCGTTCCTGGCCGGCAGCGTCATCGCGTCCGCGCCGACCGCCTTCGGCTACGCGGCGATCGGCGCGGCGGTCAGCTCACCCGGCCACGTCAACTGGTACGCCGCCGCCCCGTCCAGCCTCGGTCTGATCGCCAGCCTGGTGCTCGTCCACCGCTGGTGGCGTGCCGAACGCCGCCGCCGTCGCGTACCGGTCTGACCGCGCCCGAGCCGATCGACGCCGGCACCGACGGCCCGCCATCCGTCGGAGGGTTCCCCGGGTCCGGTGACCGCTATGACTCACCGGTATAAATATGCCGCTGAGTCATAGCGCTCGTCGCGGCGTCCGCCACCTCCGACGGCACAACCCGTGACGCCCCCGCCCAGTCCGGGACCGGGCGGGGGCGCACGGGCAGCCCGTCAGGCGACTACCGAAACCATCCGGCCCTTCACCACGATGACCTTGCGGGGTTCCTTGCCGGCCAGGGCGGCGGCCACCGCGTCCAGGGCCGCCGCGCGAACGGTCTCCTCCGCGGCGTCGGCGGGGACCTCGATGCGGCCCCGAACCTTCCCGTTGACCTGCACCGGATAGGTCACCGTGTCGGCCACCAGCAGGGCCGGGTCGGCGGTCGGGAAGTCCGCGTACGTCAGTGAGGTGTCGTGGCCCAGCTTGCGCCACAGCTCCTCGGCCACGTGCGGGGCGAACGGCGCCACCATCAGCACCAGCGGCTCGGCCACCTCGCGGGGCGTCGCCGACAGCCCGGTCAGCCCGTTGGTCAGCTGGATCAGCTTGGCGATCGCCGTGTTGAACCGGATGCCGTCCATGTCGCCACGGACCCCGTCGATCACCGTGTGCAGCAGCCGGCGGGTCGCCTCGTCGGCCGGGTCCTCGGTGATCCGCGGCTCGCCGGTCTGCTCGTCGACGACGGCCCGCCAGACCCGCTGCAGGAACCGGTACGAGCCGACCACCGCCCGGGTCTCCCAGGGGCGGGACACCTCCAGCGGGCCCATCGACATCTCGTACACCCGGAAGGTGTCCGCACCGTAGGCGGCGCACATGTCGTCGGGGGTCACCACGTTCTTCAGCGACTTGCCCATCTTGCCGTACTCGCGGTTGACCGCCAGGTCGCCCAGGTAGTAGGCGCCGTCGCGCTCCGTGACCTCCTCGGCCTGCACGTAGCTGCCGCGCGAGTCGGTGTACGCGTACGCCTGGATCATGCCCTGGTTGAACAGCTTGCGGAACGGCTCGAACGACGACACGTGCCCCAGGTCGAACAGCACCTTGTGCCAGAAACGCGCGTACAGCAGGTGCAGCACGGCGTGCTCGGCGCCGCCGACGTACAGGTCGGTGCCCCCACAGTCGCCGTCGCCGCGCGGACCCATCCAGTAGCGCTCGTTCTCGGCGTCGACGAACCGCTCGCTGTTGCTCGGGTCCAGGTAGCGCAGCTCGTACCAGCAGGAGCCGGCCCACTGCGGCATCACATTGGTTTCCCGGGTGTAACGCTTCGGCCCGTCACCCAGGTCCAGCTCGACCTCGACCCAGTCGCGCCGGCGCGACAGCGGGGTCTCCGGGTTGCTGTTCGCGTCGTCGGCGGCGAACGTCTTCGGGGAGAAGTCGTCCACCTCCGGCAGCTCGACCGGCAGCATCTCCTCCGGCAGGGCGATCGCCGCACCGGTCTCGTCGTAGACGATCGGGAACGGCTCACCCCAGTAGCGCTGGCGGGAGAACAGCCAGTCACGCAGCCGGTAGGTCACCGCCCCGGTGCCGTGCCCGTTCGCCTCCAGCCAGGCGATGATCGCCGCCTTGGCGTCGGCGACCCCCAGGCCGTTCAGGTCCAGGCCGCGCTCGGGCGCGGCGCTGTTGATCGCCGGCCCGTCCCCGGTGTACGCCTTGCCGTCGAAGCCCTCCGCCGGCTGCACGGTACGCACGATGGGCAGCTCGAAGACCTCGGCGAACGCCCAGTCCCGTTCGTCCTGGGCCGGCACCGCCATGATCGCGCCGGTGCCGTAGCCGGCCAGCACGTAGTCGGCGATGAAGATCGGGATCTGCCCGCCGGTGACCGGGTTGGTGGCGTACGCGCCGGTGAAGACGCCGGTCTTCTCCTTGGTGTCGGACTGCCGCTCGACGTCGGTCTTGGCCGCCGCCGCCTTGCGGTACGCCTCGACGGCCTCCCGGGGGGTGGCGTGCCCGCCGGTCCAGGCGTCCCTCGTGCCCTCCGGCCAGGTGGCCGGCGCCAGCGTGTCGACCAGCTCGTGCTCGGGCGCCAGCACCATGTAGGTGGCGCCGAAGACGGTGTCCGGCCGGGTCGTGAACACCCGCACCGGCGCCGCACTGGTCGGGAAGTCGATGTGCGCGCCCTGCGAGCGGCCGATCCAGTTGCGCTGCATCAGCTTGATCGGCTCGGGCCAGTCCAGGCTGTCCAGATCGTCCAGCAGCCGATCGCCGTACGCGGTGATCCGCATCATCCACTGCTTCAGGTTGCGCTTGAAGACCGGGAAGTTGCCCCGCTCGGAGCGACCGTCGGCGGTGACCTCCTCGTTGGCCAGCACGGTGCCCAGCCCCGGGCACCAGTTCACCGGGGCCTGCGAGACGTACGCCAGTCGGTGGTCGTCGACGACCTGGCGGCGCTCGGCGACGCTCAGCTCGGCCCAGGCGCGGCCGTCCGGGGTGGGTCGGTTACCGCCCTCGAACTCGGCGATCAGCTCGGCGATCGGGCGGGCTCGCCCCGCGTCGCGGTCGTACCAGGAGTTGAAGATCTGCAGGAAGATCCACTGGGTCCAGCGGTAGAAGTCGGTGTCGATGGTGGCCACCGAACGCCGCTCGTCGTGCGCCAGCCCCAGCCGGCGCAGCTGCGCCTTGTACCGCTCGATGTTCGCCACGGTGGTGGTCCTGGGGTGGGTGCCGGTCTGCACCGCGTACTGCTCGGCGGGCAGGCCGAACGCGTCGAAGCCCATCGCGTGCAGTACGTTGCGGCCGGCCATCCGCTGGTAGCGGGCGTAGCAGTCGGTGCCGATGTAGCCCAGGGGGTGACCGACGTGCAGGCCGGCACCGGACGGGTACGGGAACATGTCCAGCACGTACAGCTTCTCCGCGCCGGCGCGGGGATGGGTCGGGTCGGCCAGCGGGCCGGTCGGGTTCGGTGCGTGGAAGGTGCCCTCGCGCGCCCAGGTGTCCTGCCAACGGATCTCGATCTCGTCGGCCAGGGCCGCGGTGTACCGGAACGGGGGAATGTCGCCCGCCGGTGCGGCTGCCTCACTCATCGTCTCTCCTCGCTTCGCTTCGCTTCGTCTCGGCGCCACCGGGCCGGGCCGGCGGCGGGCACAAAAATGCCCCTCGCACAGGAGGGGCCGCCGTGCTGTCGCGCGTTCAGCGCATCAGCACGGCCCGGTAAGAAGCAGGAAGACTCCGGCCATGTTCGGCAGTGTACCTCGCCGACGATTCGGCCGGCGGGCCCCAGGGCGGACCGGGCCAGGTCCCCCGACGCGGCGAATATCGGGGCGTAACCGACGGACTACCTGCGGGGGTCGGCGATAACGACAAACATGGTTAGCCTGAGAGGCTAGTGAGAATCCTGCGGCAAAAGAGGCTCGACGTCGCGAACCCAACGGCGGGTCCAGGTGCTCTCTACAGAGCTGCCGTGACGGCGACGAGGAGGAGGCCCGTGACACAACAGACCTGGGACGAGGTGGGCGGCCTGTTGCCGCACGACGAGTTCCGCGCCGCCAGCGAGGCCATCGTGGCCAACATCGAGCAGGTCATCGAGGGTAAGACCGCCACCGTGCGGCTCGCCCTGGCCGTGCTGCTCGCCGAGGGCCACCTCCTGATCGAAGACGTCCCGGGTGTCGGAAAGACCAAGCTGGCCAAGGCGCTCGCGCGGTCCATCGACTGCACGGTACGCCGGATCCAGTTCACCCCCGACCTGCTGCCCAGCGACGTCACCGGGGTCAGCGTCTACAACCAGGAGACGCACGACTTCGAGTTCCGCCCCGGTGCCGTGTTCGCCAACCTGGTGGTCGGCGACGAGATCAACCGGGCCTCTCCGAAGACCCAGTCGGCGTTGCTGGAGTGCATGGAGGAGCGGCAGGTCACCGTCGACGGCGTGACGTACCAGTTGCAGACGCCCTTCATGGTCATCGCCACCCAGAACCCGATCGAGATGGAGGGGACCTACCCGCTGCCCGAGGCGCAGCGCGACCGGTTCACCGCCCGCATCGCGATGGGTTACCCGGACTCCAACGCCGAGCTGGCCATGCTCGACGGCCACGGTGCCACCGACCCGTTGAACGAGCTGCGCGCGGTCTCCGACGCGGACATCGTCCGGCAGCTCATCGCCACCGTCCGGCAGGTGCACGTCGCGGACGCGGTCAAGCAGTACGCGATCGACCTGGTCACCGCCACCCGCGAGGCCCCCGATCTGCGGCTCGGCGCCTCCCCCCGAGCCACCCTGCAGCTGCTGCGCACCGCCCGGGCGGTCGCCGCCCTGGAGGGCCGCGACTACGTCCTCCCCGACGATCTCCAGGCCCTGGCGGTTCCGGTGCTCGCGCACCGGATCATCCCGACCGCCGACGCGCAGCTCGCCCGACGCACCACCGACGCGATCGTCTCCGAGTTGGTGCACCGTCTGCCGCTGCCGCACGACCGGCAGCGCAACCCGTACGACACCCGGCCCGCTTCCGGCAACGGCCGCGCGCCCTACGAGCCGCGGAGGCCATGACGTGCGTGCCGGGCTGCGCGGGCTGACCACCCGCGGGCGCTCCTTCCTCGCCGCGGCGGTCGCGGCAGCGATCTCGGCCGGCATCCTCGGCGAGAAGGACCTGCTCCGGGTGGCCGTGCTGCTGGCCATCCTGCCGTTGCTGGCGGCGACCTACGTCGGGCGCAGCCGCTACAAACTGGCCTGCAACCGTTCACTGGACCCGCACCGGGTCCCGGTCGGCGCCAACTCCCGCGTGGTGCTGCGCCTGCAGAATCTCTCCCGGCTGCCGACCGGCACCCTCCTGCTGGAGGACCGGCTGCCCTACGCGCTGGGCAGCCGGCCCCGAGTGGTCCTGGAGCGGCTCGGCGCGCACCAGGCCAGCTCCGTGGCGTACACCGTGCGGGCCGACGTGCGGGGCCGCTACGACGTGGGCCCGCTGGTGGTCCGGATGACCGACCCGTTCGGGCTCTGCGAGCTCACCCGGTCCTTCCCGAGCACCGACCACCTGACGGTCATCCCGCAGGTCTCCCCGCTGCCGTCGGTCCGGCTCCCCGGGGAGTACGCGGGCAGCGGCGACAGCCGGGCCCGCTCGGTGGCGGTGCACGGCGAGGACGACGCGGCGACCCGGGAGTACCGGCGCGGCGACGACCTGCGCCGGGTGCACTGGAAGTCGACGGCGCGTACCGGCGAGCTGATGGTGCGCCGCGAGGAGCAGCCGTGGGAGAGCCGGGCCACTGTCGTTCTGGACACCCGGGCGTACGGCCACCGCGGCGAGGGGCCGACGGCCAGTTTCGAGTGGGCCGTCTCCGCCGCCGCGAGCGTCGCCGTCCACCTACGCCAGGCCGGCTACAAGTTGCGCCTGGTCACCGGCTCGGGCGTCGATGTGGACGCGTCGGAGGCCGGCGGTGACGGCGCGCTGCTCGACCACCTCGCGGAGGTCCGCCTCGATCAGCGTGCCGAGGTGACCGACCTCGTGCAGCGGGTCCGCCAACGCGCCGACGGCGGGTTGATCATCGGGCTGTTCGGCACGGTGAGCGTGGCCGAGGCCGAGCTGCTGGCCGGGCTGCGGGGCAACGGCGCCACCTGCATCGGGTTCCTCCTGAGCAGCTCCACCTGGCTCAGCCTGCCGGAGAAGGCCCGGGCCGAGGCCGAGCACGCGCACGGCGCCGCTGTCCTCGCCATGCTGCAGAGCGGCTGGCGCGTGGTCGGCGTCGACCACGGCACCCGACTGCCGGCGCTGTGGCCGCAGGCCGGCCGGGGTTCGCAGGGCTTCGCCCTGCGCGCCGCGCTGGCCGAGACGGTCGCCGGCGGCGTGCGATGAACGGAAGGTTCTCCTCATGATCGCCAGTCGGAACATCGGCGTGGTGGCGGCCGCGGCCACGTTGTTGGCCGCCGCGCCGCTCTCCGCCATCTTCCAGAGCTGGACGTGGTTGATCGAGTCCGTCATCGCGGTCGCCGTGGTCGCCGGGGTGGCCGCGTTGACCAGGCTCGCCCGGGCACCCCTGTGGGGTCAGGTGCTGGGCATGCTGGCCGGCCTGGTCCTCGCCCTGACCTGGTTGTTCCCCAGCGGCGAGGAGTTGGTCGCCGTCCTGCCCACGCCGGGCACCTTCGCGCACTTCGCCAACCTGCTCGCCAGCTCCGCGCAGGACATGCGCTCGTACGGGGTCGAGGTCCCGGACACCGACCCGCTGCTGTTCATCGCCGTGCTCGGCGTCGGCGCGGTCGCTGTCCTGGTGGACGTACTGGCCGTGGGGCTGCGCCGGCCCGCGCTGGCAGGGCTGCCGATGCTCGCCATCTACTCGGTGCCGGTCGCCGTCTACGTGAACAGCGTCCCCGCGACGCCGTTCGTGGTGGGCGCCGCCGGTTACCTCTGGCTGCTGGTCACCGACAACGTGGACCGGGTGCGCAGGTTCGGGCGCCGGTTCACCGGTGACGGTCGCGACATCGACGTGTGGGAGGCCTCGCCGCTGGCGTCGGCCGGCCGTCGGCTCGCGGTGGTCGGGGTGGCGCTGGCCGTGGCGCTGCCGTTGGCGGTGCCCGGCATGACCGGCGGGCTCCTCGACTCCCTCAGCCGGGGGCCGGGCAACGGCACCGGTAACGGGAACGGCTCGGGCGGCAACTCGGGTCGGATCGACCTGTTCGCCTCGCTCGCCGGCCAGCTCAACCAGTCCCAGGTGTCCGAGCTGGTCAAGGTGACCACGTCCGAGCCCAACCCGTTCTACCTGCGGTACGCGGTCGCCGACGAGTTGCGCCCGGCTGGTTTCCAGGCGCGCAACCCGAGCGGCCGGCCGACCAACCGGGACCTGCCCAACCCGGCCGAACGGGCTGGCCCAGGTGTGCAGCAGACGACCTACAAGGCGACCGTCGAGGTCACCAAGAACCTGAGCATGGCGCTGATGCCGGTGTACGCCGAGCCGGTACGCACCGAGGACCTCAACGGCAACTGGCTCTACGACCCCAACCAGCAGGTCGTCTTCTCCAACCGGGAAAACTCCCGGGGCCGGAAGTACTCCTTCGACTACGTCCGTTCGACGTACAGTCCGGCGGCGCTGCGAGCCGCGCGACCGCTGCCGACCGACCACCCGGTACGCCGACAGTTGACCGCCACCCCTGGGCCGGTGCCCGAGGTGGAGGATCTGGTCAAGGGGTTGATCCAGAACAAGCGCACCGACTACGACCGGGTGTTGGCGATCTACCAGCACTTCTCGGCGGACAACGGGTTCTCCTACCGACTCAGCACCGCGAGCGGCAGCAGCGGGCAGGACATCGTCAACTTCCTGACCAACAAGGTTGGCTACTGCCAGCAGTACGCGGCGGCGATGGCCTGGTTGGTCCGCTCGGCCGGCATCCCGGCGCGGGTGGCGTTCGGGTTCACCAACGGCAGCAATCGCGACGGTGACACCTTCACGCTGACCAACCTCAACCTGCACGCCTGGACCGAGGTCTTCTTCGACGGGATCGGCTGGGTGCCGTTCGACGCCACCCCGGCGTACGGGGTGCCGGGGTCCACCCGATCGGCCTGGGCGCCGGACACTGACGCGCCGGAGCCGGCGGCCCCGGGCACCGGCGTCACGGACAGCCCGGCGGGCACCGACACCTCCGCTGGTCCGGCCGGGCCCGACAACGCCGACCGGGACCTTGACGACGGGCTTTCCCTGAGTGGCACGAGGCCGGCCGAGCAGCCACCGGTCTGGCCCTGGTGGACGGCGGGCCTGCTGGCCCTGCTTGCACTGCTTGCGATCCCCGCCCTGCGCCGGCTGGCCCTGCGCCGTAGACGGGGTGCCAAGGCGGCGAGCGCCGCGGTGGTCTCCTCGACCGTCGACGACGGAGCCGAGCCGGGGACACGCGTGGTGGTGGTCGGCGCGGACGCCAACGCGGCACGCGCGGACGCGCACGCCGCCTGGGCGGAGCTCCTCGACACGATGGTGGACTTCCGGATCCCCGTCGATCTGACCGAGACACCCCGGGCGACCGCCGACCGGCTTGTCCGGGACACCCTCGGCGACGACACCGCCGCGACCGGGTCGGCGCGGTTGCTCGGTCGGGCGGAGGAGCGTGCCCGTTACGCGCGGGATCCGCTGACCGGTGAGCGGTTGCTGCCGGCACTACGCGTTGTCCGTGGGGCGCTCGCCGCGCAGGCCGACCGGCGGACCCGCCTGCTCGCCGCCGTGTTGCCGCCGTCGGTGCTGCTGCGGTGGAGGACCGCCATGGCGGACACGTCCGGCCGAATGGTGGCGCTGACCGGGCGAGCCCGGTACCGGCTGCTGCGCTGGAACCCCCGACGGCTGCTGGCCGACCGGGCGGCCCGCTGACCCACGCTCGTCCAGGTTCGGGGCGGCGGTCCACCGACCGCTGCCCCACGTGCGGGTAATCGTCACCAGATCGCCGATGTGGGGGGCATCCCGCGGCCCGGCTACCCCGATGTCGCCGACCTGATGTCGATCATGCGACGGCCCGTGCTGCGGCATGGACGACGCGCCACAGCCGCGCAACGGCACATGCACAGACGCTCGGCGACGTTTGCCGGCGGGAGAGGGCGCGCGGATACGACGGAGGTCGCCGGGCTAACCCGGCGACTCGCTCGTCGCGGCGTACGGCCCGCCTCAGCGGCGGGACTGGCTCAGCGGTGCCCCTCCGGGCGCTGCCGCCACCTGTCCTCCATGCGGTCCAGGATCGACGACCGGCGACCGGATCGGCCACCGCGCGGACGGCGACGACTCGTCGTGCCGCCCACCACGTGCAGGTCGGGTGACTGCGCCCGTCGGTGCGACTGCACCGCGTAGGCGGCCGACGCCAGCATGACGACGAAGCCCGCCACCGCCAACGGTGGAGTCTTGATCACCGCGCCATAGACCAGTAGAGCCAAGCCAGCGATGATCACGCCGGCTGCGACGAGCAGGCGACGCCGCGCATGGAAGCGCGGATCGCTGGCGCGCACGGCCGAGGCGAATTTGGGGTCCTCGGCAAGCGACCGCTCGATCTGCTCGAACAGCCGCTGCTCGTGCTCCGAGAGCGGCACGGCACTCCTCCCCGGTCACGCATTGGTCGGGCCCACTCGGGCCGACAGACCGTGGCAGCCAACCGGCTGCTTACCCGCAAGTCTACGAGGGGGGTCGCGCGTCGGAAAGCGGGACGACCTACGGGCGGGGTGGATTTTCCTTTCGACGGGCAGCACGGTCGCCCATCAGACTGGCCGGACCTATGACGGACCGCCCGAAACGGGCAGCAGCGGCGTCCGCGGCAGCTTCCGCTTCGCGCCAACCACGCTCGGGTGCGCCGAGGGTGAGCTGTCGCGGTGCGCCCACTGCCGGCGCGAGCCCTTCCACCCGAACACCAACGAGTCGGATCCGCTCGCCCGGGTCGAGTGCGGTGTAGAGCGCCCAGACCGTGTCGAACATCTCGCGGGCGGTGTCGGTGGGCACGTCGAGGGTGCGGGAGCGGCTGACGGTGCGGAAGTCGGCCAGCCGCACCTTCAGTGAGACGGTGCGCCCGACCTGCCCGGAGCCCCGCAACCGGACGCCGACCTTCGCGCTGAGCGCGAGCAACGCGCGGCGGATCTCCAGCGGGTCGGCCACGTCGACGTCGAAGGTCACCTCGGCGCCGATGGACTTGTCGACGTGCTCGGGGCTGACCCGGCGCGGGTCCCGTCCCCAGGCCAGCTCGTGTAGGTGCGCCGCCGAGGCGGCACCGACCGCTCGGCGGAGCATGCCCACCGGCGCCTCGGCGAGATCGCCGACGGTGGCCAGGCCGAGCCGGCGCAGCGCCTCGGCGGCGCGCTCCCCCACCCCCCACAGCGCGTCCACCGGAAGCGGGTGCAGGAAGTCGAGCACCTGCCCCGGGGGCACGACCAGCAGGCCGTCCGGCTTGGCCCGGGTGGAGCCCAGCTTGGCCACGAACTTGCTCGGCGCCACCCCGACCGAGCAGGTCAGCTCCTGCTCGTCGGCGACCCGGCGGCGGATCAGCCGGGCGATGGTGGCCGGGGAGCCGAAGAGCCGGCGGGCACCGGTCACATCCAGGAACGCCTCGTCGAGGGAGAGCGGCTCGACCAGCGGGGTGACGTCCCGGAAGATCTGCATCACCGCCCGGGAGGCCGCCGTGTAGGCGGTGAACTCCGGTGGCAGGAAGACCGCGTGCGGGCAGCGGGCCCGGGCCTGACTGGTCGGCATCGCGCTGCGCACGCCGTAACGGCGGGCCTCGTAGCTGGCCGAGCTGACCACCCCGCGTGGCCCGACCCCGCCGACGATGACCGGCCGGCCGCGCAACTCGGGTCGGCGGCGCACCTCGACGGCGGCGAAGAAGGCGTCCATGTCGACGTGCAGGATCGGACTGCCGGAATCGTCGGCGTCCGGCCCGAAGCGCGGATCGTCGCCCCGGGGCAACGACTGGCTGCGGCCCATCCCGGCAGGTTAACCCGGGGGTACGACACCACCAGCCGCCGGTCGGCCGGACCTGCCCCGGTCAGCCGCGCACGACCAGCAGCGGCACGGTCAGCTCGGCGGCGGTGTCCGACCCGTGGTACGCCACCAACTTCGACGCCATCGGCCGCTCGGTGCGACTGGCCATGACCGCGTACGTGTCGTTGCAGGTCACCACCACGTCGCCGATCCGCGCCAGGTGCTCCTCGGGCACCGGCCCGAACCAGCCGGTGGCCACCACCTCGGCACGGGTGCGTACCCGCGCCGCGGCACCCAGCACCTCCGACCAGGCGGCCAACACGTCGTCGACCGCGCCCGGCTCGACGTGCAGGTAGCGCACCCGGGCCTCGCCGGCCACCAGCCGCACCCCGGCCCGCAGCCGCGGATCGGTGTCCAGGTCGAAGCGGTGCGCGACGGGTACGTCGAGTTGCCCGTGGTCGGCGGTCACCAGCAGCGCCGCGTCCGGCGGCAACCCGTCGACCAGTTGGGCGAGCATGGCGTCCACCTCGGTGGCGGCGACCCGCCAGGGCGCCGAGTCGACGCCGCTGAGATGGCCGTGCCGGTCCAGGTCGGCGTGGTAGCCGGAGACCAGGGTCGGCCCGGAGCCGGCGGCCAGCGCGGCCAGCATGGCGGCGGCCACCGCGTCCCCGCCGGCGGCGCCCCGGAAGTCGCCGCCCCGGTTGGCGGCCAGGGTCAACCCGCTGCCGCCGAACTCCGGCCGGCTCACCACGGTCGTCGTCACGCCGGCGGCGCGGGCCCGTTCCAACTGTGTGGGCACCGGCTGCCAGAGCAACGGCGACGGGTCGGCGGCCCAGTCGGTGTGGGTGAGCACCCGATCGGTACCGGGCACCCGCACGGTGAAGCCGAGCACCCCGTGCGCGCCCGGCGCGACGCCGGTGCCCAACGACACCAGACTGGTCGGGGTGGTGGACGGAAAGCCGGCGATGAGCGGCCGGGCCACCGTCGCCGCGAGCCCGGCGAGGGTCGGCGCGTACGGCGCGGCGGTCGGCAACTGGTACCAACCGAGCCCGTCGACCAGCAGCACGGCGATCCGGCGTACCCCGGCCAGCGCGGGAACGAGCCCGAGCGGATCGGCCGCACCGGGCACGCCCAGCACGGCGAGCGCGCTGGGCAGCACATCGGCGATACGTCCGCCGCCGTGACCCGGCCCGAGGATCTCCAGCGGCGCCGGCAGGCCGCCGACCTCGGCGATCATGCCGGCCGGCGGGCGAACAGGTGCAGTTGGGCGGCCACGTCCCGGTACGGCGGTTGGGCGGCCAACGCACGTTCCAACTCGACCAGGGCGGCGGACTGCCCATCGGCGACCGCGGCCGGCAGCAGGTCGGCCAGCACGCGTACCCCGTGGATCTCCTCGACCACCAGCCCGGCGGCGCCGAGCAGCGCGGCGGCGTCAGCGGCGTCGTAGCGCCGGCGCAGCGTGTCCCGCGGCCCGGCGGTGCCGGCCGGATCGGCGGCCAACGCGGTCGCGATGTCCAGATGCCCGTTCATCGCGCGGCCCAGCACGGCGGCCGCCCGGCCCGCCACCAGCACACTGGCCGCTCCGCCGGGACGCAACGCGGTGGCCAGCGCGGCCACCACCGGCGTCGGGTCGTCCACCACCTCCAACACCGCGTGGCAGAGCACCAGGTCGACGCCGGCCGGCTCGACCAGCCCGGCGAGGGCGTCACCGTCGCCCTGCACCGCGGCGATCCGGTCGGCCACCCCGGCCTCGGCGGCCCGGCGGGTGAGCGCGGCCAGCGCGTCCGGGCTGGCGTCGACCACGGTGACCCGGTGCCCGGCGCGGGCCAGCGGGACGGCGAAACCGCCGGTGCCGCCGCCCACGTCCAGCACGGTGAGCTCGGCGTCGCCGCGCCGGTCCAGCTCGGCGCGGAGCACCGACCAGATCACGGCGGTGCGGGGTGTCAGCGGCGGCCCGGCGAACCGGCCTCGGGTCTGCTCCACCCGGTCGAGCCTAGTGGTCAGGACTCGGTGCCCTCGACCTCGTCCTCCGCCCGGGAACGGCGCTCGTTGGCCACCGGGCCGTTGGTCACCTCGTACTCACGCGGGTCGGCGAGGTGCGACGGCACCCAACCGGCACCCAGCCGGGTCCGCCGGGCGTTGGCGATTCCACCGGTGTACGCGTGATTGCCCGTCACTGTCATTCCCCCTAAAACGGATCACGGGCCACTCTGCCCGCTCGGGGAGGAGTCTCCCGCCCAGCGGCGCTGAAAACCGTAATGTGAATCACTCTTCAGCGGAAGTCACGGGAGGCGGGGCTGACCGGCGGCTCGATGGCGTCCAGCCGGTCGGCGACCAGGTTGGTCACCCCCTCGTGCCGCTGCAGCCGCCCCCGGACCACCAGCGCGGCGCTGGTCCGGGCCACCCGCCGGTAGCGCTGCCACAGCCCCGGTGAACAGGTGACGTTGAGCATCCCCGTCTCGTCCTCCAGGTTGAGGAAGGTGACCCCGCCCGCGGTCGCCGGGCGTTGCCGGTGGGTGACGATGCCGCCGACCCGGATGCGTTGCCCCGGCTCCACCCGGCCGAGCCGGGCGATCGGCACCGCGCCGAGCACGTCGAGCTGACCCCGGATGAACCGGGCCGGATGGCTCTCCGGCGACAACCCGGTGGCCCACACGTCGGCGACCAGCCGGTCCACCGCCTCCATCCCGGGCAGCGTGGGCGCCGCCGCGCCGGTGACCGTGCCGGGCAGCCGGCCCGGCCGGTCCTGGGCAGCCGCGCCGGCGGCCCACAGCGCCTGTCGCCGGGTCAGCCCGAAACAGGCGAAGGCGTCCGCGGTGGCCAACGCCTCCAACTGCGCGGAGGTGAGACCGACCCGCCGGGCCAGATCAGGCATGTCCCGGTACGGCCCACCGGTGGCCCGTTCGGCCTCGATGCGCTCGGCCACGTCGACGCCGAGGGTCCGTACGCTGGACAGGCCGAGCCGGACGGCCGGACCGCCCAGCCCCCAGGCGTGCGGTGGCTCCCCCGGCCCGCTGCCCCACCGGGTGTCCGGGGTGGCCTCCAGCACCGCCAACGCCCCGCTGGCGTTGATGTCCGGACGACGAACCTCCACCCCGTGCCGGCGGGCGTCGTCGACCAGGGTCTGCGGGGAGTAGAAGCCCATCGGCTGGGCGTTGAGCAGCGCCGCCAGGAACGGCCCCGGGTGGTAGCGCTTGAGCCAGGAGCTGGCGTACACCAGGTAGGCGAAACTCATCGCGTGGCTCTCCGGAAAGCCGTAGCTGGCGAACGCGGTGAGCTTGCGGTAGACGTCGTCGGCCAGCTCGCCGGTGATGCCCCGCTCGGCCATCCCCTCATAGAGCCGGTCGGCGATACGGGTCATCCGCTCGACCGACCGTTTGGCGCCCATCGCCCGGCGCAGCTGGTCGGCCTCGGCGGCGTCGAAGCCGGCCAGGTCGATGGCGAGCTGCATCAACTGCTCCTGGAACAACGGCACACCCAGGGTCTTCTCCAGGGCGTTGCGCATCAACGGGTGCGCGAAGGTCACCGGCTCCTGCCCGTTCTTGCGCCGGATGAACGGGTGCACCGAACCGCCCTGGATCGGGCCGGGCCGGATCAGCGCCACCTCGACCACCAGGTCGTAGAACTCGCGGGGCTTGAGCCGGGGCAGGGTGGCCATCTGGGCGCGACTCTCCACCTGGAACACCCCGACCGAGTCGGCCCGGCAGAGCATGTCGTAGACCTCCGGGTCGTCCAGGGTCATGTCACCCAGGTCGAGGCTCTCGCCGATCATGTCGTAGCCGTAGTGCAGGGCGGAGAGCATGCCGAGCCCGAGCAGATCGAACTTGACCAGGCCCACCGCCGCGCAGTCGTCCTTGTCCCACTGGAGCACGCTGCGCCCGGGCATCCGCCCCCACTCCACCGGGCAGACCTCGATCACCGGCCGGTCGCAGATCACCATGCCGCCGGAGTGGATGCCCAGGTGCCGCGGGAACGTCTGCAACTCGTTGGCGTACTCCACCACCTGCTCGGGGATGTTCTCGACGTCGACCGTGGCGACCGAGCCCCACCTGTCGATCTGCTTGCTCCAGGCGTCCTGCTGCCCCGGCGAGTAGCCGAACGCCTTGGCCACGTCCCGCACTGCCGAGCGGGGCCGGTAGGAGATGACGTTGGCGACCTGGGCGGCGTGCTCCCGGCCGTAGCGGGTGTAGACGTGCTGGATCACCTCCTCCCGGCGGTCGGACTCGATATCCACGTCGATGTCCGGTGGGCCGTCCCGCTCCGGGGCGAGGAACCGCTCGAAGAGCAGCCGGTGCCGGACCGCGTCCACATTGGTGATCCGCAACGCGTAGCAGACCGCCGAGTTGGCCGCCGAACCCCGACCCTGGCAGTAGATGTCCTGGTCACGGCAGAACGTGACGATGTCGTAGACCACCAGGAAGTAGCCGGGGAAGCCCAGCTCCTCGATCATGTTCAGCTCGTGGTCGAGTTGCGCGTACGCCGCCGGGTGCGCCTGCGGCGGCCCGTAGCGCTCCCGCGCGCCGTCGGCGGTCAGCTTGCGCAGCCAGCTCATCTCGGTGTGCCCCGGCGGCACCGGGTACGCCGGCAGCTGCGGCGCGACCAGTTGGAGGTCGAAGGCCAACTCGGCGCCGAACTCCGCGGCCCGAGCCACCGCACCCGGGTACGCGGCGAACCGGGCCGCCATCTCCGCACCGCTGCGCAGGTGGGCGGTGGCCGCCGCGGGCAGCCAGCCGTCGATCTCGTCCAGGCTGCGTCGAGCCCGCACGGCGGCGACAGTGGTGGCCAGCCGACGCCGGCCGGGGCTGGCGTAGTGCACGTTGTTGCTGGCCACCGTCGGCAGCCCGGCCGCGGCGGCCAACTCGGCGAGCGCGTCGTTGCGGTCGGCGTCGACGGGATGACCGTGGTCGGTCAGCTCCACCGCCACCGTCTCCGCACCGAAGAGCGCGGTCAGCCGGTCCAACTCGCGGGCGGCCGCGTCCACCCCCTCGGTGAGCAACGCCCCCGGCACGTGCCCCTTGCGGCAGCCGGTCAGCACCAGCACGTGGTCACGCAGTTCTTCGGCGACCTCCTCCAACTCCCCGTAGACCGGGCGGCCCTTCTCCCCGCCGCGCAGTTGGGCGCGGGCGATGGTGGTGGCCAGCCGGGCGTACCCCTCATGGCCGTGCGCGAGCACCAGCAGGTGCGCGCCGTGCGGGTCGGGTTCGCCGTTCTGCGGGCCGGGCAACCCGAGGGAGAGCTCCGCGCCGAAGATCGTCGGCAGACCCAACGTACGAGCCGCCTCGGCGAAACGGACCACCCCGTAGAAGCCGTCGTGGTCGGTGACGGCGAGCGCGGTGAGCCCCAGCCGGGCCGCCTCCTCAGCCAGCTCCTCCGGGTGGCTGGCACCGTCGAGGAAGCTGAAGTTGGTGTGCGCGTGCAGCTCCGCGTAGGGCACCACGCCGTCGGGGCGGGTCAGCTCCGGCGGCTGGTACTGCTCGCGCCGGCGGCTCCAGGCCGGGGAGTCCCCACCGTCGGCGTCCACGGCGAGCGGGTCCACCACGTGCAGGTGCCGCTCCTCGCGCGACCGCCCGCCGCCGGAGCCACCCGACCTGCCGGAGCCGTCCGACCTGCCGGAGCCGCCGCCCCGCCCGGAGAGCACCCGCTCCAGCTCCGACCAGGGCATCTTCGGGTTGTGGAAGCTCATCGCGCCGCCCGCACGGGTGGCCGGATCCCGACGGCCGGATCCACCGACGAGAGGGTCGGTGAGCGATATACCTGAGAGTCATGAATATGCCTGGCAGGTATATCGCTCACCAGGGCATCCGCCTCCGGCACGGAGCGGACCGACGACCGGCCGGGACGGGACAGGGTCACCTCAGTCATAGATCGCCTCCACCAACCACTGGCCGGCCTCGACGGCGAGCAGCAGAGCGGTGCCATCGGCGAGGCCGACCTGGAACCGGGCCCGGCGGCGGGCTTCGGCCGGTGCCCACCAGCGCTCGTCCACCGGCCATGGGCCGACCCAGCCCACGATCTCCGCCGGTTGGCCGGTGCCGACCACCAGCCGGGCCGGTGGGGCGCTCACCGCCAACCGCGCGCTGATCACCACCGGCTCACCAACGGCGTCGTGCACCGTCGCCGGGAGCGGGCTGGGCAGCACCACCGCCGGCGCGGGCGCCGGCAGCCGGCCCGGCCACGGCGGAGCCCCGCCTCCACCCCGGCCGGTGGCCGGATCGGCGCCGGCATCGGCCGGCGGGCCGGGGCGGGCGGGGAGACGTTCGTCGCCCCACGGCACCAGTCGCACCTGGTCGGCCGGGGAGCGTCCACCGCCGAGCACCGCGGTGACCACCGCTTCCGGGCCGAGGATGCCCTGCACACGGCTCAACGCCCGGTGCGCCCGTTCCCGCTCCTCGCCGGTCTCCCCCCACAGGCCGGCTTGCAGACCGGCCTGGGCGATCACCCCGTCCGGGATCAGTCGCAGCCGGATGATGCCGGACGTCGGTCGAGCCGGTCGGGCGCCGGTGCGGCCGTTGCTGCCGGAGAGCCAACCATCGAGCTGCCAGCGCACCCGGTCGGCGATGGCCCCGGCCGTGAGCAGGCCGTCGTGCCGCCACACCCGGTGCAGCTCCTGCCCGTGCTCGGTGACCGCCTCGATGCCGAGCCGGGTGCAGGCCAGCCCGTGCCCGGCCAACCGCTCGTGCAACTGCTCAGCCAGCGCCCGGGCCACGAACGCCGCCGCGTCGACCCGGTCGATCGGCTCGTCGTGCTCGGCGGTCACCGTCAGGTCGGCCGGCGGCTGCCGGACGGCGAGTGGGCGGTGGTCCCGCCCGGCGGCCAGCCGATGGGCCAGCGCACCGTCGAAACCGAACCGGGCCAGCACGTCGCCAGCCGGCAACGCGGCGAAGTCGCCGAGGGTACGCACCCCCAGCCGGCGCAGCAGGTCGGCCAGCGCCGACCGGCCAAGTGCCTCGACCGGCAACCCGGCCAGGAACTCCGGCGTCCCGCCCGGTGCCACCACCCGGCCCTCGCGCGCGGCCAACCCGGCCGCGAACACCCCGTCGGCGATGCCGACCTGGCTCTCCACCAGGCACGACTGGGCGACGTGCTCGATGATCCGCTCGGCGGCCGCCTCCTCACCGCCGAGGTAACGGCTCGGCCCCCGGGCAGCCACCGCGCAGGCGCCCGGACGGACCACCTCCACGCCGGCGACCAACTCCTCCACCGCGGCCACCACCGGCTCGAACGCCCGCGCGTCCCGACCCGGGTCATACTCCACGACGGTGAGCTGCGGGCATCGCCCCTGTGCCTCCCGCTTGCGCAGCCCTCGGCGCACCCCGTCGGCGCGGGCCCGCTCGGAGCAGGCGACCACCCGGTTGGCGTGCAGAACGGCGACCGGGCCGGTTGCCGGCACCCCGTCGACGATCTCGGCGGCGAGCACCGGCCAGTCCGGGCACCACAGCAGCAGAGTCCGTGCCGGCGAACCGGTCACCCCCGACCGACCAGGGCAAGCGACGCGGCCGGTCGGCCCACGGTCGACGGCACCGAACGGGGAATCACCCGGGTCAGCTCGTCACCGGGGAGCCAGACCTTGATCTCCTTGGGTCGAGCAGCCGCCCCACGCCCGCGCGCCGAGACGGTGACCTCCCGGCGGCGCAGCCGCCCCCGGCCCTGCCCGAGCCCTTCCCAGACTCCACGAACCACCTGCAGTGTCACGTCCGCGCCGTCCCACCGGCCGTACGGAACGAGCACGCTGCCGCGCTGCCGGGCCCGGGCGGCCAACCGGGTGGCGACCGAGGCGGAGACCGCGGCCGGCACGGTGGTGACCACGACGTCCACCCCGTCGATCAGCGCGGCGACCACGGTGGCCCACTCCGGGCCGGGATTCGGCACCAGGGCCAACCGGTCCAGGGCGATGCCCAGCTCGGCGGCCGCGCCCGCACCGAACGTCGGCACACCGACCACGGCGCACCACGAGCCGGCCCGGGACGCCTCGGCGAGCAGGGCCAGCATCAGCGAGGTGCCACCGCTGCGCCGGGCCTGGCCGGCGGCGACCGCGATGGTGCTCCCCCGGCGCAGACCCCGGTTGGGCAGCAGACCGGTCAGCTCGGGCGCCACCGGCAGCACCCGGTGACCGCCGACCGGGTCGGGTGCGCTCGCCGGGCGCACCAGATCGGCCAGTGCGGCGGAACCGACCACCATGCGGCCCGCCATTGGGACCAACCCCCCGTCGTTGCTGTGGATCAGATCAGGACTGGCACGCCGTGCCACCGGCCGCCCGGCTCCCCCCGCGGGGCGGTCGGTGACACGGCGGGATCAGGCGGCGAGGCCGTCCAGGGCCGGCTGGTGGGCCACGCCGAGCGCGGTCTCCACCACCGTGACGAACTGTTCGGCAGCGCGGAGCAGGTCGTCGGCCTCCCGGGCGCTGACCACCCGGGGGATGCCGGCCTCGGCGGCGGCGCGCTTGCTGGCCCCGGCGGCGAAGAACCGAGACCACTCGTCGAGCTCCGGAGCGACGGCGCAGAGGAGGACCCAGACACTGGTGATCCGGTTGCGCCGACTCGGCGCGGGCCGGGCACGGGCGGCGAGCAGAGCAGCCGCCGCGCGCAGCGCCGCCAGGTGGGCAGCCGCGTAGCGCAGGCCGTCAGGTCGGGTCTGGCCGGCCTCGACCAGCCCGCGCCGGGCCAGGGTGAGGAGTTGGGCGGGGGTGCGGTGCGGCAGCACATGCGCCGGCACCGTCGGTGCCTGAGCCGGGTTGGTCGGCATGGATGTCTCCTCCACGTGGCCGGGGCGTCGCCTCGGCGCGCTGGTGCCGCCGATGAGACGCCGAGGTCGGGTGGTGCGGAGGAAGACGCACCGGGTGTGGCCGGCCGGGTGTGGATGCTTCCCCACACCTCACCCGGCCGGCGTACCGGCGGGTGCGTCGCCCGCCGCCCGGGGGTCGTGGGCGGCGGACGACGCTCCTGCCTGTCGGGACCAGGCTCGCGACTGCCCGGAAACCCAGGTGCGGCCCGCGGAGCCGCACCGCCCGGAGGTGGCGCCGCGAAACGCCGCGCTCCGGCTGGTTGGAACGGGCGTTCGAGGCAATCGAACACTCGTTCTAACTGCTGCTGACAGTACACCTCCCCACCGACGAAAATGCAACGTGTGACGCACCGCCCGTGCGCACCGGGCGCGGCGGCTCAACTCGGGGCCGGATAGTCGGGCAGATCGAGGTCGGTGGCCAGGGAGCGGGTGCCGCGCACCAGCAGAGCCTGGACCGGCCGGGTACGCAGCAGCCGGTTGCGCAGCCGGAGCCCGCTCGCGGTGGCCGGGGCGAGGAACGGGCCGGGGTTGGCCCCGCGCTGCCAGCGCATCGCATAGTCGCGCAGCCGCCGCTCGTACGCGGGAAAGGCGATCCGGTGGTCGCCGGCCGCCGCGGCCAGCTCGCCGGCGAGCACGTACCCGCCGACGATGCCGGTGCCGACCCCCATCCCGCCGAGGGTGACACCCCAGGCCGCGTCGCCGAGCAGCGCGGTGCGACCGGCGTGCCAGCGCGGTACGCGCACCTTGCTGATCGAGTCGAAGTACAGCTCCGGCACGTCGCGCAGGCTGTCCAGCAGGTGCGGCACGTGCCAGCCCAGCCCGTCGAACGCCGTCGTGATGATCTTCTTCTGCTGGTCGAGGTCGTACCAGTCACCCTCCGGGTCGGGCACCGTGAAGACCACGAAGGCGCCGGCCCGGGTCGGATCACTCTGGTCGGCGGCGACGCTGACCATCCGCCCCGGCACGTTGTACTGCTGCGACAGGGCACCCACCCCCAGCTCGTTGGGCAGCTCCCAGCCGGCCAACTGGTAGCCGAGGTGCCGCACGTACCCCGACTCCGGGCCGAAGGCCAGCCGGCGTACCCCGGAGTGCAGACCATCGGCGCCGACCACCACGTCGACGGTGCGTGCACCGGCCCGGTCGAACTCGACGTGCACCCCGTCGACGGTCTCGGTGAGCGCGGCGATCTGGTCGCCGAACAGGTACTCGGCCCGGTCGGCGCTGCGCTGGTGCAGGATCCGGGACAGGTCCCGGCGGCGGACCTCCAGCTCACCCCCGGCGAACTCGGCGGGCAGTCGGAAGATCTCCCGACCGCGCTCGTCCACGCAGCTCATCGCGCCGCCGTGGGTCTGCACCGCGCGCAGGTCGTCGAGCACCCCCATCGCGGCCAGCACCCCCAGGTGGGTGGGGCCGCGGAAGTCGACCGCGAAGCCGCTGGTGCGCAACGCGGGGGCCAGCTCGACCACGGTGACCTCGGCGCCGTAGCGGGTCAGCCACCAGGCCAGCGCCGGCCCGGCGACGCCGGCGCCGGAGACGAGGACGCGCAGACCGCGCAGGGGAAAGGGGTACGACATGGAAGACCTCCAAAACTGTGTCCTTCGGATACAGATTACTCTAGACACAGTTCAGCGACCTGGACAAGACAGCTAGACGGGAGACCGATGGACCCGGTGGACGCCACTGGCGCGACGCAGCGCCAACGCCTCGTCGATCTGCTCTGGCAGCCGCCGAGCCCGCCACGACGCGGCCCTCGACCCACGCTCACCCTGGCCGTCATCGCCCAGGCCGGCATCGCGGTCGCCGACGCCGACGGGCTCGGCGCGGTGACCATGCAACGGGTCGCGGAGTCGCTGGACGTGACCAAGATGGCGCTCTACCGGTACGTGCCGGGTAAGACCGAACTCGTCGCCCTCATGATCGAGGCCGGGATCGGGGAGCCACCCACGCTGCCCGCCGACGCGCCCTGGCGCGACCAGTTGGACGCCTGGGCACGGCAGATGTACGACCGGTTCCGCCGGCACCCGTGGGCGGTGGCCGCCACCGTCGGCGTACGGGTGCTGGGGCCCCACGAGCTCGGTTGGATGGAACGGGCCATCGCCGCCCTGGACGGCACCCGCCTGCACGGCGGAGAGAAGCTCGACGTCGCGGTACTCCTGGTCGGGCACGTCCGCAACCTCGCCCAGCAGGTGGCGGGTATCCCCACCGAGACCCCGGAACAGGCCATGGCCCCGGGGCTGTCCGAGCTGCTGCGAGGGCGCGAGCAGCGATTCCCGGCGCTGCTCGAGGCGGTGGCCTCCGCCGCCGTTCAGGACGGCCGCGACCAGGCACTCGACTTCGGCCTGGCCCGGATCCTCGACGGGGTGCAGCTGCTGGTCACCGAGCGCGCCCGGCCCTGACCACCCGGCCACCGGTGGACCGGGAAGAATGGCGACATGCAGCCACACCCGAACGTACGGGCGGTGCAGGACGCGCTCACCGCGGCCGGCACGCTCGACGGCGCCGGTGAGCCCAGCACCGTCCGCCTGCTGCCCGACGCGGTGCACACCGCCGCCGCGGCCGCCGAGGCGCTCGGCGTCGAGGTCGGCCAGATCGCCAACTCACTGATCTTCGACGCGGACGACGCGCCGCTGCTCGTGCTCACCTCCGGCGCGCACCGCGTGGACACCGCCGGCCTGGCGGCGTCGATCGGTGTCACCCGGCTGCGCCGGGCCACCCCGGAGTTCGTCCGGGCGCACACCGGGCAGCCGATCGGCGGGGTCGCCCCGCTCGGGCACCCGCACCCGCTGCGCACCCTGGTGGACACGGCGCTGGCGGCGTACCCCGAGATCTGGGCCGCGGGTGGCGTACCGCAGGCGGTCTTCCCGACCACCTACGCCGAGCTGCTGCGAGTCACCGCCGGCAGCCCCGCCGAGGTGGCGTGAGCGAGCGCAGCGAGCGAACCAGCAGGCACAGCAGCGACGCGCTCGCGCCGCCGCGAAGCGGTGGCGTGAGCGAGCGGAGCGAGCGAACCAGCAGGCACAGCAGCGCGGCTCCGGAGCTGGTCACCCTGCACGTGTGGCGGACCTCCCGCGGCGCGCTGCCCCGGGCGCTGAGCCGGATGGCGGTGGACCCGCGCCGGCTGCGGGCCCTCCCGGGCGTCCGGTTCGGCAAGCTGCTGGGCACCGGGACCGGCACCGGCTTCGGGCCGGGCGATGCCGACCTGACCCGGTGGGCGGCGCTGACCGTCTGGGACTCCCCCGCCGCGGCGGCCGACTTCGACGACTCGTCGGTCGGGCGCGCCTGGGCACGCATCGCCCACGCCCAGGCCCGCGTCGACCTGCGTCCGCTGACCAGCCGGGGCGAGTGGTCCGGCCAGCGGCCGTTCGGCGAGCCCTCGGGGGACCGGGTCACCGGCCCGGTGCTGGCGCTGACCCGGGCCCGGTTGCGGGTCCGTCGGGCGGCCACCTTCTGGCGGGCGGTCCCCCCGGTGGCCGCCGCCCTGCGCGACGCGCCCGGTCTGCTGGCCCGGTTCGGGGTCGGGGAGGCGCCACTGGGTTGGCAGGGCACGGTGAGCGTGTGGCGCGACCCTACGGACCTGGTGGCGTTCGCGTACCGTCACCCGGAGCACCGGGCGGCGATCATGCGAACCCCCACCGCGGGTTGGTACGCCGAGGAGCTGTTCGCCCGGTTCGAGGTACGCGACGTGAGCGGCGACCGGACGGTGCTCGGATGGGTCACCGACGGCGGCCCGGCAACGGTGAAGGGTGGACGGGCATGAGGTTGGTGCGCTGGACGCCGGACGATCTCGTCCGGCGGCTGGACGACGTGGTGGCCGTCTACGGCGAGGCGATGGGGTACCGCACCGACCTGCTGGAGGCCCGGCGCGGCTACATCGCCACCCACGTCCGCCGACCGGGTTTCCGGGCGGTCGCCAGCCTGACCAGCGAGGGTCACCTCGCCGGCTTCGGCTACGGCTACCTGGGCGCGTCCGGGCAGTGGTGGCACGACCAGGTGCACCGGGCGCTGGACGCCCCGACCCGTACGCGCTGGCTCACCCACTGCTTCGAGGTGGTCGAGCTGCATGTCCGGCCACCGGCTCAGGGGCACGGCCTGGGCAGCGGCCAACTGCGCGCGCTGCTCGGCATGGCCGAGGGCGACACCGTGCTGCTGTCCACCCCGGAGGCCGACGAGCAGACCTCGCGGGCCTGGCGGTTGTACCGGCGGTTCGGCTTCGTCGATGTGCTGCGCAACTTCCACTTCCCCGGCGACGAGCGACCGTTCGGCGTACTCGGTCGGGACCTGCCGGTCGAGCCACCGGCGTCATGACCCGGCGGATCTCCTGGACGCTGCTCGCCGTCCTGGTGCTCGCCCAGATCTGCTACCCGCTCACCACCGGCGCCACCCGGGCCGGGCTCACCGTGGCCACCGTCGTCCTCGGTTGGCTGCTCTCGGTCGGCCACGCGCTGCTCAGTCGGGGCCCGCAGGTCGCGGCGGCGCTGGTCGCGGTCGCCACCGGCGGCGGGTTCGCGATCGAGGCGATCGGGGTGGCCACCGGTGTGCCGTTCGGCAGCTACGACTACTCCGGCGAGTTGGGCCCCAAGCTGGCCGGGGTGCCGCTGATCATCCCGCTGGCCTGGACCTGGATGGCCTGGCCGGCCTGGCTGGCGGCGGTCCGGTTGACCGGCGGCAACACCGTCGCAACGGCCGGCCACGCCGGCTCGGCGGCCGGCGGCGGCAGGGCGACGGCCGGCCGGTGGGTGGGGAGGATCGCGCTGGCCACGGTGGGACTGGCCGCCTGGGACCTCTTCCTCGATCCGCAGATGGTGGCCGAGGGCTACTGGGTCTGGCGGGACGCCACCCCCGCGTTGCCCGGCCTGCCCGGCATCCCGGTCAGCAACTACCTGGGCTGGCTGCTCTTCGCGGTGCTGCTGATGAGCGCGCTGCGCCCGTTGGCCGGGCCGGCCGCCGAGCACACCGACCGGCGGGACCACCCGATGGTCACGCTCTACCTGTGGACGTACTTCTCCAGCATCCTGGCCCACGCCGTCTTCCTCGACCTGCCCACCTCGGCGCTCTGGGGTGCCGCCGGCATGGCGGTGACCGCCGTGCCGCTGACGGTGACCCTGCTGCGTGCCCGCCGGGGCCGTGACCTCGTCTCCGGCGACCACCAGCCGCACCGCCCCGGCGTCGACGCGACCCGATGACCGTCCTGCTCGTCCTGCTGATCGCCGTCGCCGCGTTGACCGGGCACACCTGGCTCAACGCCGCCGGGTGGCTGCGCCGACCCACCGACCGACCCGACCAGCTCGACGAGCGGGTCGCGGTGCTGCTGCCGCTGCGCGACGAGGCCGCCCGCGTCACCGGATGCCTGCGTGCCCTGCTCGCCCAGCGTGGCGTGCCCGGCCTGAGCGTCGTGGTCCTCGACGACGGGTCGACCGACGGCACCGCCGACGTGGTCCGCGCGGTGGTCGGCGACGACCCGCGGGTCACGCTGCTCACCGGGGTCGCCCCGCCGCCGGGCTGGCTGGGCAAGCCGCACGCCTGCTGGCAGTTGGCCACCCGGGCCGACCCGCACGCCACCGCGCTGGTCTTCGTCGACGCCGACGTGGTGCTCGCCCCGCACGCGGTCGCGGCGGCCGTCACCGAACTGCGCGCCGCCCGCGTGACGCTGCTGTCGCCGTACCCCCGGATCGTGGTGGCGACGGCGGCCGACCGGCTGGTGCAGCCGCTGCTGCAGTGGCTCTGGTTGACGTTCCTGCCGCTGCGCGCGATGGAACGCTCGCCGCGGCCGTCGCTGGCCGCGGCGGGCGGGCAGTTCCTGGTGCTGGACCGGGCCGGCTACACCGCCACCGGCGGGCACGCCGCGGTCGCCGACAAGATCCTGGAGGACGTCGAGCTGGCCCGGGCGGTCAAGCGGGCCGGTGGGCGGATCGCCCTGGCCGACGGTTCCCGGCTGGCCACCTGCCGGATGTACGACGACTGGCCGCAACTGCGCGACGGCTACTCGAAGTCGCTGTGGGCGTCGTTCGGGCACCCCGGCGCGGCGGCCGCCGTGGTGACGCTGCTGCTCCTGCTCTACACCGCCCCGCCGCTGGTCGCGCTGGTCGGCCTCGTGGCCGGCTCGGCGCAGGTGGCCGTCGTGGGCCTGGTGGGCTACCTGCTGGGCGTGGCCGGGCGGGTGCTCACCGCACGGGCGACCGGGGGCCGGTGGTGGCCCGACGCGCTCGCACACCCCGTGTCGGTCGTGGTCCTCGGTTGGTTGACCCTGCGGTCGTACCATCTGCGAAAGCGACGCCGCCTGACCTGGCGGGGCCGCCCGGTCAGCTAGGAGGCGCGGCATGGCGCGGATCGTGGTCGTCGGCGCCGGGGTGGGTGGCCTCGCCACCGCCGCCCGGCTGGCCGCCACCGGGCACCAGGTGACCGTCTTCGAGGCCGCCGACACGGTCGGTGGCAAGCTCGGCCGGTACGCGCACGACACGCCGGCCGGGTCGTTCCACTTCGACACCGGGCCGAGCCTGCTCACCCTGCCCGAGGTCTTCCAGGACCTGTTCGAGGCGACCGGGGCGAAGCTCGACGAGTACCTGGACCTGGTTGCACTGGACCCGATCGTCCGGCACGTCTTCCCCGGCGGCGGGCCGACACTGGACTCGTGCGCCGACCCGGTGGAGTTCGCCACCCGGATCGGGGCTGCCTTCGGTGACCGGGCGGCGGCCGACTGGCAGCGCCTGTGGCGGCGGGCCGAACGGGTGTGGCACGCCTCCGAGCGGGACATTCTGCGCCGTACCGTCGATTCCCCCCGCGACCTCGCGTCGTTGGCCTGGCGGGTCGGTGACCTGGCCGCCATCGCCCCGGGTCGCACGCTGCGCGGACTGGGCCGCCGGCACCTGTCCGACCCGCGGCTGCGGATGCTGCTGGACCGGTACGCCACCTACACCGGCGCCGACCCACGACGGGCGCCGGCGGCGCTGGTCGCGGTCCCGTACGCCGAGCTGACCTTCGGCGGCTGGTATCTGCGCGGCGGGTTGGGCACGCTCGCCGACGCGCTGCTGACCCGCTGCCTGGATCTCGGCGTGGTCGTGCAGACCGACGCCACGGTGACCCGGATCGACGCCACCGGCGGTCGAGTGCACGGGGTACGCCTCGCCGGCGTCACCGCGCCGGTGCCCGCCGACGTGGTGGTGGCCAACACCGACGCGCTCACCGTCTACCGTGACCTGCTGCCGCACCCGGGTCGGCTGGCCGGGCTGACCGACCGCAGCCTCGCCGGTTTCGTGCTGCTGCTCGGCGTCTCCGGCAGCACCGGGCTGGCCCACCACAACGTCTTCTTCCCCGCCGACTACGACGCGGAGTTCGACGCGGTCTTCGGCGACCCCGGGCGGGGCGTACGGGCCCGGCCGGCGGTAGACCCGACGGTGTTCGTCACCGTGGCCGACGACCCGATGGTCCGCCCGGCCGGACATGAGGCGTGGTTCGTGCTGGTCAACGCACCCCGCCACGGCATTGCGGCGGGCGCGGTCGACTGGCGACGCCCGGGGTTGGCCGACGCGTACGCCGACCGGATCCTGGACGTGCTGGCGCGACGCGGGGTGGACGTGCGGGACCGGTTGCTGTTCCGCGAGATCCGCACCCCGGCCGACCTGGACGCGGCGACCGGCGCCCCCGGTGGCTCGATCTACGGCACCGCAGGTGGGCTGCTCCGCCCCGCCAACCGGGGCCCGGTGCACGGGCTGTGGCTGGTGGGCGGCTCCACCCACCCGGGCGGCGGGCTGCCGATGGTGACCCTCTCCGCGCAGATCGTCGCCGACGAGATCGGCCCCGCCTGGTAGGCGCGGACGCTCAGCCGGCGTCGAGCAGGGCGCGTCGGATGCTGGAGAGCAGTTGCCCCAGGCCGAACCCGGCCAGCAGCACCCACACCGCGGTCGCCATGGTGATGGTGCCGGCGGCCAGGTCCGGCTCGATCAGACCGGCCAACCCGGCGACCAGCAGGCCGACCAGCGCCACCGAGACCCGGGTGGGACGTTCGCCCACGGTCACCGCACCGATGTCGCGCATGCCGGCGGCGACCGCCCGGGCTCGGACGTACTCGTGCAACCAGGACAGCGCTCCGCCCGCGACGACCAGCGCGCCCGGCGCGCCCACCAGCCAGAACGCCAGCAACCACGCCACCTCACCGAGCCGGTCGGCGACCGAGTCGTAGACGTAGCCGAGCCGGGTGGTGCGGCCGGTGGCGACCGCCACCGCACCGTCCACGCTGTCGGCCACGGCGGCGAGCAGCACGAACAACGCGCCGAGGAACGGCCCGTCCCCCGGCCGGCCCACCAGCAACGGTACGCAGAGGCAGAGCAGCACCCCGACCACGGTGACCGCGGTGGGGCTGACCCGCAGCCGGCCCAGCACGTACCCGACGTGGTACGCGAACCGCAGCCAGGCGCGCACCACCGGCGCCGCGACCCGAGGGTCGAACCCGCCGTGCAACCGCGCCCACGCCGTGGCGTACTGATCCCAGTTCAGCTGTGTGCCCACCACGGATCAACCGTCGTGCCGGGCATCAGGTGTCGCCGGCCCGGCACTCACAACCGCGCGCCGACCTTCAGGTTCTGCCAGACCTCGCGGGTCGCGGTGGACCGGTTGAGGGTGATGAAGTGGATTCCCGGCACACCCTCGTCGAGCAGTCGGCGGCACATCTCGCTGGCCTGCTCGACGCCGAGCCGGCGAACGGCCTCCGGGTCGTCGGCGACGCGTTCGAAGCGGGCTGCCAGCGCCGACGGGAAGGGCGCACCGGACAGCTGCACGGACCGCTCGATGGTGCCGATCTGGGTCACCGGCATCACCCCGGCCAGGATCGGGGTGTCGCAGCCGGCGGCCGCCACCCGGTCACGCAGGCGCAGGTAGTCGTCGGCCTCGAAGAACATCTGCGTGATCGCGAACTCCGCGCCGGCACGGCATTTACGGACGAACTGGGCGGTGTCACTGGCCACGTCGGGCGAGCGGGGGTGCTTGTACGGGAAGGCCGCCACGCCGACGCTGAAATCGCCGGCATCGCGTACCAGTCGGACCAGGTCCTCGGCGTAGTCCACGCCCTCGGGGTGGCGGATCCACTCACCGCCCGGGTTGCCCGGCGGGTCGCCGCGGACGGCCAGCACGTTGCGCACCCCCACCCCGGCGAGCCGGCCGATCACGTGCCGCAGCTCGGCGACGGAGTGGTTGACCGCGGTCAGGTGGGCCATCGGCAGCAGGGTGGTGTCGGTGGCGATCCGCTCGGTCACCGCCACGGTGGTGTCCCGGGTCGAGCCGCCGGCGCCGTACGTGATCGACACGAACGACGGGCGCAGTGACTCCAACTCGCGGATGGCCTGCCAGAGCAGCCGCTCCCCCACCTCGGTCTTGGGTGGGAAGAACTCGAACGAGAAGGTCGGCTGGCGCTCACGGATGAGCTCCCCGATCGCCGGCTGCGGATTGGGGAGTACCGAGGGAAGACCGAGCGCCACGACCCGACTCTAGCGGGCGACGCCACCACGGCCCAGGAGCTTCCCACCCGGTGACCGGTACCGACCCGGGCGCCCGGGTCCGGCGGGCGGAAGGCGTCGTACCCCCGGGGTAGGAATGGGTGGCGTGGGAGGGGCGGCGGGGGCGGCCCCAGGTCCCACGTGGGGGTCAGCAACCGCGCGGTGACGCCGGTCCCGTCCGGTCGGGCGCGGATGGGGTCGTCACCGACACCGACGCCCGTCAGGAGGACCCATGACCCCGCCCGCATCGCCGCGACCGGCGCAGCTCGGGCCGCTGCTGGCCCGGCGCCGGCTGGCCCGTGGCTGGAGCCAGCAGCGCGCCGCCGCCGAACTGTGTGCCGCCGCCGGGGTGCCGACGTTGAGCCGGCACGAGGTGTCCCGGTGGGAACGACAGCGTCGCGTACCCGGCGGGTTCTGGCTCGGCTGGCTCGCCGTCGTCCTGGACGTGCCGCTGGTGACGCTCGCCGAGGCTGCCGCGGCGACCCGTCGCGCCGGCTCGACGCGGGCCACCGGGCCGGGCCGCACCGCGCTGGCCGGCGCGCGACCGGCCGGGCGGACCGGTCCCGGCCGCACCGGCGGGACTACGCGTGGCGGTGGAGCGCGGTCCGCGGCGACCCGCTAGCGTCGGAGCGTGACCCACGCTGCTCCGGTATCCCCCGTCGACCGCGCCGGCCTACGGCAGCGGGTCGACAAGGCCCTCACCGAGTTCCTCGCCGGCCAACGGGTCCGGCTCACCGCCGTGGACGAGTCCCTGGTCCCGGTGGCCGAGGCGATCGAGGCTTTCGTGCTCGGCGGCGGCAAGCGGCTGCGCCCGGCATTCGCGTACTGGGGGTTCCGGGGCGCGGGCGGGGTGGACGGCGACCAGGTGCTCACCGCCCTGGCCGCGCTGGAGTTCGTGCAGGCCAGCGCCCTGATCCACGATGACCTGATGGACCGCTCGGACACCCGCCGTGGCGAGCCCGCGGTGCACCGGCGGTTCGCCGCCCGGCACCGGGAGGCCGGCTGGGGCGGTGACCCGGACGGCTTCGGCGACGCCGCAGCCGTCCTGCTCGGCGACCTCTGCCTGGTCTGGTCCGACGAGCTGCTGCACTCCGCCGGGCTGGACCTGTGGTCGTTGGCCCGCGCCCGGCCGGTCTTCGACGAGATGCGCACCGAGGTCACCGTCGGGCAGTACCTCGACGTGCTGACCCAGGCCACCGGGGACACCTCGGTGGAACGAGCCAGCAAGGTCGCCCGGTACAAGTCCGCGAAGTACACCGTCGAGCGTCCACTGCTGCTCGGCGCCGCGCTGGCCGACGCGACGGCCGACGTGCGGACGGCCTACTCGGCGTACGGGCTGCCGCTGGGTGAGGCGTTCCAGCTCCGCGACGACGTGCTGGGTGTCTTCGGTGATCCGGCGCTGACCGGCAAGCCGGCCGGGGACGACCTGCGCGAGGGCAAGCGCACCTACCTGGTGGCGGCAGCCGTGGAGACCACCGACGAGGCGGGCCGCGAGCTGCTGCTCAGCCGGCTCGGCGACCCGGAGCTGGACGAGCAGGGGGTGGCGCGGCTGCGCGAGCTGATCTCCGCGAGCGGGGCGTTGGCCCGCACCGAGCAGCGGATCGTCACGCTCACCGACGCCGCCCTGGCAGCCCTGACCGCAGCCGACCTGGAAACCGAGGCCCGCCAAGCCCTGGTAGACCTGGCCATAGCCGCAACCCGCCGAGCCGACTAACCCCCGCCCCCACTCCCGCTCCCCCACCCCCCGCCCCCACCCCGCCCCCACCCCGCTCCCACCGCGTTGATCATGGAGTTATTGCCCTTCGCCTCGGCGTGTCGCGGCAATAACCTCATGATCAACGCGGGGTGGGGGGTTGGGGTTGGGGGGTGGGGTGGGGGTTTAGAAGCCTAGGGCTTGGGCTCGGCGTTTTACTTCGCGGGCCTGGTCGCCGGAGAGGGCGGCGGCTGGGGTGGCGCCGGGGAGGGTGTCGTCCGGCTCGTACAGCCAGCGCAGGGCGGCCTCGTCGTCGTAGCCGTTGTCGGTGAGCAGGTTGAGCACGCCGGGCAGGTGCTTGAGCACGGTCTGGTTGGCGACCAGGTCCGCCGGGATTCGGCGGACGCCGTCGCGGCGGACCGCCAGCAATTCCCGGTCACGGATCATCTGGTGCACCTTGCTGATCGACACGTCGAGGCGCTCGGCGACGTCGGGGAGGGTCAGCCAGTCGGCCGGGTCGGCGGGTCCGGCGAGCTCCAGGCCCGGCACGGCCTGGTCGGGTACGGGTTCGGTCACCCGACCACCCTGCCACGTCGCCGTCGCGACGGGCCACCGGCACCCCGGCCGACCGAGCCGAACCACCTCTCGTGACCGCCGCTGACCAGCGGACGAGGGGCAGCGAGCGCCGCGGGACGGACCGGTTCGGCGTCCGGCTGTAGCATCCTGTTCAACCTTCACCCTCTGGACACATAGACTCCCTGCCGATGGACACACAGGTCGCCGACACGTTGCTGGGCTCGCTGATCGACGGGCGCTACCGCATTCGCGGTCGCGTGGCCCGTGGTGGCATGGCGACCGTGTACACCGCCACGGACGAACGCCTCGAGCGCACCGTCGCTGTCAAGATCATTCATCCGACCCAGGCACCCGAGGCCCGGGCCCGGATCGCCAACTTCGTGGCCCGGTTCACCGACGAGGCGAAGACCATCGCCCGGCTGACCCACCCGAACGTGGTGGCGGTCTACGACCAGGGCACCCACGCCGGTCTGCCATACCTGGTGATGGAGTACGTCCGCGGCCGTACCCTGCGGGACGTGCTGGCCGAGCGCCGCCGACTCAACCCGGACGAGGCGCTGGCCATCGCCGAGCAGATGCTCGCCGCGATCGCCGCCGCGCACCGGGCCGGTCTCGTTCATCGCGACGTCAAGCCGGAGAACGTTCTGGTCGCCGAGGCGCCCACCGGTGGTGTCGCCAATCTGGTCGACAGCGTCGTCAAGGTGGCCGACTTCGGGCTGGCCCGGGCGGTCGAGGCGAGCGCCGACGAGGAGCAGGGCAACCAGCTGATGGCCACCGTGGCGTACGTCGCCCCGGAGCTGGTCACCGAGGGCCGGGCCGATCCGCGCACCGACGTCTACTCCGCCGGCATCGTGCTGTTCGAGATGCTCACCGGCCGTGTGCCGTACGACGCGGACCGCCCGGTGGACGTCGCCTGGCAGCACGTCGACCGGGACGTGCCGGCACCCTCGACGTTGGTGCCCGGCCTGCCGCCGGTCCTCGACGACCTCGTGCAGCGGGCCACTCGGCGCGATCCCGACGCGCGGCCCGCCGATGCCAGCGCCCTGCTGGCCGAGGTGCAGGTTGCCCGGGATCGCCTGGGCGACGCCAACACCCGTACCGCCGTGCTCCGCCCGGTGACCGACGACGTGTCGCTCTCCCAGCCGACCATGATGGTCGCGACGGTCCGCCCGACCGACCGCCCGTCCTGGGCCCGGCTGCCCGAGGGGGGCGCCAGCCAGGGACCTGGTCGCCGTCGGGCCGCCCCGGAGCCGGCGGAGGGCCTGGGCGCCCGGCTCGCCGCGCTGCGCACCACGGTGTTGAGCAATCCACGCGGCCGGCTGGCCGTCGCGGCCGTGGTGGTGGTGCTGGGTCTGGTGGCCGCCGTCGGGGGTTGGTGGTTCGGCGCCGGCCGCTACACGACTGCTCCGCAGTTGGTGAGCCTGAACAAGGCCGAGGCGCAGGCGCAGGCCGATCGCGCCGGGCTCATCCTGAAGTACGGTGAGCCGCGTTTCGACGAGACCGCCCCGAAGGACAGCGTGCTGGGGCAGAGCCCGACGTCCACCAGCAAGATCGTCAAGGGTGGCACGATCACCCTGACCCTCTCGCTCGGCCCGGAGCGTTTCCCCGTGCCGGACGTGATCGGCAAGGAGTTCGAGCTTGCCGAGGCGGACCTGACCAACGTCAAGCTGGTGGTGGCCAAGGGCGCCGCCCGCTACGACGACACCCTGCCCGCCGGGGTCGTGCTGGACAGCTCCCCCAAGGTCGGCGCCGAGGTCAAACCGGGCGCCAAGATCACCCTCATCCTGAGCAAGGGCCGGGCGCCCGTGACAGTGCCGAACCTGGTCGGTAAGAGCCTGACCGACGCCAGGGCCGCCCTGGCCCAGCTCAACCTGGTGCTGGTGGAGACCTACAAGGATTCCGACAAGCCCAAGGACGAGGTCCTCGGTCAGAGCCCCGCCGACGGTGCCGGAGTGGAGAAGGGCACCCAGGTCAAGCTGGACGTCAGCAAGGGCCCGCCGTTCGTCGTCGTACCCCGGGTGATCGACCTGCCCTGTCAGCAGGCCAAGCAGGTGTTGGAGAGCCAGGGCTTCCCGGTGACGGTTGCGGTCAACCCGAACGCCGTGGCCCGAATCCAGCTCCCGGGCGAGAATTCGCAGGTGCCGCCGGGCACCCAGGTCGTCATCACGTGCTTCTGATGCCGACGATCCACTCGCGGCCGGTGGGCGCGCACACTCCCACCTCCGGTGGCCTGGCCAAGGCCGCCCTGCCGTACGTCGACACGACCGGCGCCCAGGTGGTGCAGGTCTACGTCTCCAACTCGCGGGGCTGGGCCCTGCCCGATGGTGACCCCGCACAGGACGCCCTGTTCCGCGACGGCTGCGCCGAGCGGGGCATTCCGGCGTTCATCCACGCCGCGCTGCTGGTCAACCTCGGGTCGCCCACCCCGGCGACGGTCGAGAAGTCGACGCAGACGCTGGCGCACGCGCTTCGTCGGGGCGTGGCGATCGGCGCTCAGGCGGTGGTGTTCCACGCGGGCAGTTCGGTGGACGAGGGGTACGCGGAGACGGCGATGCGCCAGGTCCGCCGGGAGTTGCTGCCGCTGCTGGACTGGGCCGCCGACGCTGGCGGGCCGATGTTGCTGGTCGAGCCGAGCGCGGGCGGGGGCCGGTCCCTCGCCTCCCGGGTGGAGCAGCTCGGGCCGTACCTGGACGCGGTGGACCGGCACCCCATGCTGGGGGTCTGCTTCGACACCTGCCACGCCTGGGCCGCCGGCCACGACCTGGCTGCCGAGGGCGGCATGACGGCGACCCTGGACACCCTGGTGGCCACGGTGGGTGCGGACCGGCTCCGGCTGATCCACGCCAACGACTCGAAGGATCTGTGCGGTTCGACCCGGGATCGGCACGAGAACATCGGCAAGGGCACCATCGGTGAGCCCGCCTTCGCCGAACTGATGGCCCACCCGGCCACCGCAGGCGTCCCGATCGTCGTGGAGACCCCGAGCGAGAAGCACGTGGGCCACACCGCCGACATAACCACCCTCACCCGCCTGTCCCCACCCGCCTAACCCACCCCGTCCCCCTCCCCTCCCCCTCTCCCGCCTTGGTGATCAAGAGGTTTGCGTCGTCCAACGACTGGAATCTGACGCAAATCTCTTGATCACCGGGGCGAGGGGGGTGGGGGTGGGAGTGGGCGGGTGGGGTTAGGCGGCGGCGAGGATGCGGGGTAGGGCTGCGACGGCGCGGTCGATGTCCGCGTCGCTGAGGCCCAGGTGGGTGACCAGGCGGGCGCTCCGGGGGCCGAGCACCGAGATCAGCACGCCCTCGGCCCGCGCGGCGGCGGCCAGGGTACGCGCGTCCAGGGCGTGCTTCGTGAGGTCCAGTGCGACCAGGTTGGTGCGGACCACGGTGGCGAGCACACCGAACGGCGCGACCGCCTCGGCGAGCCGGGCCGCCCGGGCATGGTCATCGGCCAGCCGGTCGACGTGGTGCGCGAGCGCGTACCGGCCGGCGGCGGCGAGGATGCCGGCCTGGCGCATGCCACCGCCCATCCTCTTACGGATCATCCGGGCGCGTTCGATCTTCTCCGCGCTGCCCACCACCAGCGAGCCGACCGGGGCGCCGAGGCCCTTGGAGAGGCACACCGACATGGTGTCGAAGAGCCGGCCGTACTCGATCAGGGGCACCCCGTCGGCAACGTGCGCGTGCCAGATCCGGGCGCCGTCGCAGTGCAGCGCGACGCCCGCGTCGTCGGCGACCCCGCGCAGCTTCTGCAGGGTGGACAGCGGAATCACCCCGCCGCCGCCGCGATTGTGGGTCTGCTCGACGGCGATCGCGCGGGTCGGGACGGCGAAGTAGCCGTCCGGACGGATCATCGCGGCCACCGCGTCCGGGTCGATGTCCGCGCCGACCGCAGGCCAGGTCCGCGAGGAGATCCCGCCGTACGCGGCAGCGGCACCGATCTCGTACGTGACCACATGCGCGTCGGCGTCACAGAGCAGCTCGTCGCCGGGCGACACCAGCAGTTGCAGGGCGATCTGGTTGGCCATCGACCCGCTCGGGGCGAACAGCGCCGCCTCGTGCCCGAACAACGCCGCGACCTCGGCCTCCAGCGCGTTGACGGTCGGGTCCTCGCCGTAGACGTCGTCACCGACCTCGGCGGTGGCCATCGCCTCCCGCATCCCGGCGGTGGGTCGGGTCACCGTGTCGGAACGCAGGTCCACGAACAGGTCAGTCACAGTTGTCCTTTCGGCTGCCGACTGCGGGGCTCGCAAGCTCAGCCACGGAGCCGGCTGCGGGGCTCGCAAGCTCAGCCACGGAGCATCTCGGCTACCAGGAAGGCCAGCTCCAACGACTGCTGGGTGTTGAGTCGCGGGTCGCAGGCGGTTTCGTACCGGTCGGGCAGGTCGAGATCCTCGATGCCCTGGGCGCCGCCGAGGCACTCGGTGACGTCCTCGCCGGTCAGTTCGACGTGCAGGCCACCGGGGTGGGTGTCCAGCCCTCGGTGTACCTCGAAGTAGCCGAGCACCTCGTCGACGATGCGGTCGAAGTGCCGGGTCTTGTAGCCGTTGGACGACTCGTGCGTGTTGCCGTGCATCGGGTCGCACTGCCAGACCACCTTGGCACCGGCGGCGGTGACCTTGGCGACGATCGGCGGCAGGGCGTCGCGCACCCGGTGGTTGCCCATCCGGCTGATCAGGGTGAGCCGGCCGGGGACGTTGTCCGGGTTGAGCTTCTCGCACAGCTCGATCGCCTCGTCCGGGGAGGTGGTCGGGCCGAGCTTGACGCCGATCGGGTTGGCGATCCGGGAGATGAAGTCGATGTGCGCCCCGCTGATCTGCCGGGTGCGCTCGCCGACCCAGAGGAAGTGCCCGGAGAGCCCGTACGCCCGCCGGTCGGAGACCCGGGTGAGTGCCCGGTCGTACTCCAGGGCGAGTGCCTCGTGGGAGCAGTAGAGGGTGACGGTGCGCAGCGCCTCGTCGTCGGTCATGCCGCAGGCCCGGATGAAGGCCAGCGCCCGGTCGATCTCCCGGGCGATCGCCTCGTAGCGCTCCCCGGCCGGGGAGTTCTTCACGAAGCCCTTGTTCCAGTCGTGCACGGCGTGCAGGTCGGCGAGCCCTCCGGCGAGGTACGCCCGGAGCATGTTCATCGCCGCCGCCGAGTTGGCGTACGCCCGGATCATGCGTTGTGGGTCGGCGATCCGGGCGGCCGGGTCGGCCTCCAGCGAATTGATCATGTCGCCGCGGTAGGCGGGCAGGCCCCGTGCGTCGGTGGGCAGCGAGCGGGGCTTGGTGTACTGCCCGGCGACCCGGGCGACCTTGACCACCGGCAGCGACGCACCGTAGGTGAGCACGATCGCCATCTGCAGCAGGGTGCGGGCGTTGGCCAGCAGGTGGCTCTCGGTGTTGTCGACGAACGTCTCGGCGCAGTCACCGCCCTGGAGCAGGAACGCCTTGCCCTCGCAGACCAGGGCGAGCTTCTGCCGGAGCTGGTCCACCTCGTAGGGCGCGACGACCGACGGCACGGTGTCGAGGACCTTGCAGACCTCGGCGACGGCGGCCGGGTCGGACCAGGGCGGGACCTGCTCGCGGGGCAGCTCCCGCCATCGGTCCAGGCCGAGCGCGGCGTCCTCGGCGGAGTCGACGGTCGGTCGGCTGGTCTGCAGGCCGGGGCTGCCCACCCCGGGATGGCTCAGCTGATGCCACTCATGGCGCATGACAGAAAGCGTACGGCGACGGTCGGGGTGCCCGGGAGGCGAGGGGGACGGTTCCGGCAGGTGGGAGATCAATCCGCCGGGCGCTGGTCAGGACGCGGGAGAGGGAACGACGCCGCCCGGCGCGGGGCTGGCGACCGGGCCGCCCGGCGCCTCCCCGGCGATGCACCAGTCGCTGCCGTCGCGGGTGACGGTGAACACCAGCGGCCGGACGACGGTGCGCTTGCCGGCGCTGACCGAGACCGAGACGCTGACCTCCTGCCCGCGCGGACCGGACCGGATGTCGGTGATGGCCGCCTCAGGCACCTGAAAATGATCGGCGAAGTCGCCGTTGGGGCCGGTGGCACCCAGGTCGAACCCGTCGTGCAGCAGCGCGCAGAGCTGACTGCGGCCGGCGGCGACGTCCTTGGCGGTCATCGCGTCGAGGTACGCCTGCACGCGCTCGCGGGAGCGGGCGGTGGCCTCCTCGGCGGGGGCTCGCGCGGGCTTGGCGGCCGGCTCGTCCTTGGCGCCGCCGCCGATCCCGCAGCCGACCAGGGCGACCGGCAGCAGCACCAGCCCTGCGGCCGTTGCCGCCAGCCTGCGGTGGGTCGGGCGCATGACCACCTCCGTCGACGCTGAGATCGAAACCTGCCGAGCCGGGAGTCTGCCACATCGAGCTGGCCCGACCCAACGCCGGCGGCCCAGCCGACGCTGGGCGTCGACCGGGCCGCTGTGTCACGGGCGGGGAGGGGCGGTGCGTGCCCCTCCCCGCCGTGTGGGTGGTACGTCGGCCTTCGGCTCAGCCGAGACCGCCCTTGATGGCGCCGATGAGCTCGCCGTTGCTGGTGTCACCGGAGAGCTCCCAGAAGAACGCGCCACCGAGGCCCTGGTTCTTCGCGTACTGCATCTTGCCGTTGATGGTCGACGGGGTGTCGTAGCTCCACCAGTTGCTGCCGCACTTGGCGTACGCGGTGCCGCCGACCGTGCCGGTGGCCGGGCAGGTGTTCTTGAGGACCTTGTAGTCCTCGATGCCCGCCTCGTAGGTGCCCGGTGCCGCGCCGGTGGCGCTGCCGCCCGGGGCGGCCTGGGTGACCCCGGTCCAGCCCCGGCCGTAGAACCCGATGCCGAGCAGCAGCTTGTTGGCCGGAACGCCCTTGCTCTTGAGCTTCTGGATCGCCGCGTCGGAGTTGAAGCCCTGCTGCGGGATGCCGGTGTACGAGGTGAGCGGGGAGTGCGGTGCCGTCGGACCCTGGGCGGCGAAGGCCCCGAAGTAGTCGTAGGTCATCGGCATCAGCCAGTTGAGGTTGCCGATGGCACCGGCATAGTCGGCGGCGTCGATCTTGCCGCCGTTGCTGCCGTCCGCGGTGATCGCGGCGGTGACCAGGGCGTTGGAGCCGAACCTCGACCGCAGCGCGCTGATCACGTTCTTGAACGCGTTCGGACCGCTGGTGTCACAGGTCAGGCCGCAGGCGTTGGGGTACTCCCAGTCGACGTCGATGCCGTCGAAGACGTCGGCCCAGCGTGGGTCCTCGACGAGGTTGTAGCAGCTCTCGGCGAAGGCGGTCGGGTTCTGCGCGGCCTGGGTGAAGCCGCCGGACCAGGTCCAGCCACCGAACGACCAGATCACCTTCAGGTTCGGGTTCAACTGCTTGAGCTTGCGTAGCTGGTTGAAGCTGCCGCGCAGCGGCTGGTCCCACGTGTCGGCGACGCCGTCCACGCTGTCCGCCGCCGTGTACGCCTTCTCGTAGTCGGCGTAGCTGTCACCGATGGCGCAGCGGCCACCGGTGGTGTTGCCGAAGGCGTACAGGATGTGGGTCAGTTTGGCGGCGGAGCCGCTGGTCTGGATGTTCTTGACGTGGTAGTTGCGCCCGTAGACGCCCCACTCGGCGAAGTAGCCGACGACCTTCTTGCCACCCGGGTTCGGCGGGTTGGTGGTCGGCGGCGCCGTGGTGGGCGGGGCGGTGGTGGGCGGGGCCGTGGTCGGCGGGGCGGTGGTCGGCGGGGCGGTGGTCGGCGGGGCGGTGGTCGGCGGCGGGGTCGTGGTCGGCGGGCTGGTGGGGGTGCCGCCGCCGCAGGGTGCGCCGTTGACGGTGCAGTTCAGCGGGGCCTTGAAGGTGCCGGTGCCGTTGTAACCCCAACTGAACGAGGCACCCGGGGCGAGGCCGCCGGCCCAGCTCTTCTTGACCGCGACGTAGTGGTTGCCGCTGCTGGTCACGTCGGCGTCCCAGGCGCTGCTGATGGTGGTGCCCGAAGGTAGGTCGAACTCGATGCGCCAGGTGGTGACGGTGGCAGTGGATCCGTTGGTGACGGTCACCTTCGTCTCGTGGCCGGTTCCCCAGTCCTGTGCCCTGGTGAACGTGGTGGTGACACTGCCGGCGCCGAACGCGGTGGTCATCGGCACCGCTGCGACGGTCACGGCGACCACGGCACCGGCCCAGAGGGCCCGGCGGAGCGATCTTTTCATGAGGCGTCTCCCGAACTGTTAGGAAACCTTCCAAAAGAGATGGTGAGACGGTACTCACGGCGTCATCACTTCGTCAAGATGTGCATGTTTCGATTTCCCTTGGTGCGTGGAGTGCCCTGCTCCGCCCGCCCCGGGGGCCCCGCCCGCCCGGCGCGTAGCCTCGGGCCATGACCGTCTTCGACATCCCGATCGACGCCCTGAACGGCGGCCCCGCCGACCTGACCCGCTACCGCGGGAAGGCGCTCCTGGTCGTCAACGTGGCCTCCCGCTGCGGCCTCACCCCGCAGTACGCCGGCCTCCAGACGCTCGCGGACTCCTACGCCGACCGCGGCCTGGTGGTCCTCGGCGTGCCCTGCAACCAGTTCGCGGGGCAGGAGCCGGGCAGCGCCGCCGAGATCAGCGACTTCTGCCAGGTCAACTACGGGGTCACCTTCCCGCTGACCGAGAAGGTCGACGTCAACGGTCCGGACCGGCACCCGCTCTACGCCGCGCTCGTGGACACCCCGGACGCCGACGGGCACACCGGGGACGTCCGGTGGAACTTCGAGAAGTTCCTGGTGGCCCCGGACGGCAGCGTCGCCGCACGCTTCGCCCCAACGGTCGAGCCCGACGCCAACGACCTGCGCACCGCAATCGAAAAGGCCCTACCCACCCCCGCCTGACTCACCCCGGCCGAGCGCCCCGCCCCGCCCGGACCGCCCGCCCCGCCCGGACCGCCCGCCCCGCCCGGACCGCCCGCCCCGCCCGGGCCGCCCGCCCCGCCTTGATCACGCTCGATCCAGGATGTAGTGGTCTCCCAACTCCCGGAAGCCACTACATCCTGGATCGAGCGCGATCTTGTCGGGCGGACGCCGCCGAGCCGCGGGCGCGGCAGGGCCGCGGACGCGGCGGACGCGGCAGGGCGGCGGACGCGGCGGACGCGGCAGGGCGGCGGACGCGGCGGACGCGGCAGGGCGGCGGGCGCTGGGCACCGGTGGGCTGCCACGACCACCCGGACGAATTGCTCGTCACCGGAGAGTGGCAGGTCCCCGGAGTGGCGGCTGGCGACCAGCGTGAGCAGTACGTTGTGCAGGACGGGCTCTCGGCGCAGCCAGGTGCCCGCCGTGGCGGCGATGGTCGCGAGATCTCGACGAGACAGCGCATGCCCGGCAGCGCAGCCGGTCGACACTCCGGGCAACCGGAATAACCCACTGCCTTGGTCGGGAATGCGTCGCGGGTGGACGGAGTTGGGAACCAGCATGACAACTGTGGGACTGATCGGCAGTGGCAACATCGGCGGCACCGTGGCCCGGCTGGCGGTGGACGCCGGCTACGACGTGGTGCTGAGCAACTCGCGGGGCCCGGAGACGCTGAAGGGCCTCGCCGACGAGTTGGGCGGGCACGCCAGCGCTGGCACCGTCCAGGACGCGGCGCAGGTCGGTGACCTGGTGGTGGTCAGCGTGCCACTGAAGGCGTACCGGGCGGTGCCCGTGGAGCCGCTGGCCGGCAAGGTCGTCATCGACACCAACAACTACTACCCGCAGCGCGACGGGGCCTTCCCGGAGCTGGACGCCGGCGAGATCACCAGCAGCGAGCTGCTGCAGAAGCACCTGCCGGAGGCCCGGGTGGTCAAGGTCTTCAACAACATCTTCTTCAAGCACCTGGCCGCGCTGCCGCGGCCGTCCGGCGCGGCAGACCGCAGCGCCCTCGCGATCGCCGGCGACGACGCCGCCGCGAAGGCCGAGGTGACGGCCTTCCTCGACCGGATCGGTTACGACGCGGTCGACGCCGGGTCGTTGGCCGAGGGGTGGCGCTACCAGCCGGACACCCCGGCGTACGGCACGATCTACTCCGCCGACCCGACGGACTGGGAGCACCCGGCCCAGGGCGACGCCGAGAAGCTGCGCGCCGCCCTGGCCGCCGCGACCCGCTGAGCAACGCCGCCGGGTGGGCCATCTTCGGCTCGCCCGGCGACCGGTCGGCGCCGCGCCAACCTCATGAGGAGTGGCACTCCTCTTCCAGCCATTCGACGCGCCATTCCATGAGACGGACGAGGTTGGTCAACTCCTCCCGGTCCTTGGCCCAGTAATCTCCTCCGTCGGAGGGACTTTCCAGGTCATCTACCAGGTAGACGTAATACCGGCCGGTGACCTCGGCGTCGAAGTGGACGTGCACGAGGTATCCCTCGTTCTCCCCGGCCACGATCCGGCCGTACCTGTCAAGCGGAATTTCCGACACCGCGCACAGCCTCCGCTACCAGGTGGTGGTGCGGAGGGCGGCGGCGAGTTCGTCGTCGTAGCTGGCGATCGGCTGGCCGTCCGAGGCGTACGCGAGGAGTCGGCCCTGGGCCATGTTCGCCGAGCGGAACGAGAACGTCCGCGTCCCCGGATAGGCGTCGAGCAGGGGGATCACCCGAGGTGCCCCGCCCGGCGCCGAGTAGTACTCCAGTCTGGCCACCTGCGGTGAGACCACGCCGTTGACCCGGACCTTGGTCTTCTCGGCGCGGGTGCCGAAGGTGACCGGCGCGTCGGTGCCGTAGGCGGCGCATTCGACCGGGCCACGGCAGACGAAGAAGTATCGCGGGTTGGCCACGTCGTCGAGGGCGTACGCCTTGAAGGTCGGGTCGGCCCCGGCGGGCAACGGCTGCACGGCGAAGAAGGCGACCGCCACCGCAGCCGTGACGCCCACCCGCAGCCAGCCCCTCCCGGCCGGCCGCCGGTTCGTCCGAGCGGCGGCGACCGCGACACCACCGAAGCCGACCAGACACAGCAGGCACACCCCGACGGCGCGGGCGTTCTCGAAGAGGAACTGCACGCCCGGCCGCATCGACACCGGGCTGAGGACCGCGCCCAACGAGACGACCATGGCGATGAGCAGCGCGGCGCCAGCGGCCCGCTGGGTGACGCCCGACGCGCCGATCAGCAGCATCGCCGCGAGCACCGGCCACACCTGGTGGTGGGTCCAGGACACCGGGGACGCGGCGATGGTGGCGCAGCCGACCAGCACGGCCGCGTGCCCCGGGCGGCCCCCCGACGTCAGGTGCCGGGCCCGCAGCAGCGCCGCCGCGCAGATGAGCGCCACCAGGGCGGCCCAGAGCAGTGGCAGCGCCGACTCGTCGACGCCGACGCGCAGCAGCATTCCGTGCACGGACTGGTTGCCCAGCGAAGCCAGGTTGCCGATCCGCGAGGTCTGCCGCACCGCCTCGCCCCAGTAGGTCCAGCTCTCGCCTGGCAACACGAGCGCGGCGAGACCCGCGCAGGCCACGAACGTCGCCACCGCCCGGCCCGCGTCGCGGTAGCGGCCGGTGACGAGGAAGTAGACCACGAACAGCAGTGGGGTCAGCTTGATCGCCGCGGCGACCCCGACCAGCACCCCGCGCGGTCGGGGTGGGACGGCGCCCATCCCGTCCAGCAGGGCCATCAGCACGATGAAGATGCTGACCTGGCCGAAGCGCAGGTTGCTCTGCACCGGCGCGGAGAGCATCAGCACGGTGGCCGCCACCGCCACGACGAGCGGCCGCCGGGACTGCCGGGTGGTGAGCGCGACACCGACGGCCCCGGCGATGGCGACGACGGCCGCGCAGGTCGCGACCAGCCAGATCCCCTGCAGTACGCCCTCGCTCACGGCGGTGATCGGCCCCAGCGCGAGAGCGGCGAACGGGGGGTAGGTGAACGGCCCGCCGTTGTCCGCCGCGTATTCGTACAGCGGCCGACCGCTGTGCAGGTCGGACAGCGCGCCGTAGTAGATGTGCAGGTCGGAGAGGCGATCCGGACGCCGGAGAACGAGCACACAGGACACCAGCGCGACGACCACGAAGGCCGCCCACATCAACGCCACCCGGCGATCCCGCATCGACAGATGATAGGGGACTCCGACTGTCGAATTCGGCCCGCTCGGCGGCAGATACGGGGTGGAACGCGGCGCAAAAACATCCTTTCGGCAACTTGCGCTGGAGTCCCGCAAACGAGACCCTGTTCTCTGGGTTGCCGCCCGCTCACCGAACGTGCTTCCGGAGGCGACATGCACACGCTCCGTACCGTGCCCCGCCGGCTGCTGGCCGGCTCCGGCGCGCTTCTGCTCGGCACCGCCCTCGCCGCCGCCGGCACGCCCGTGCCGGCCAGCGCCGCGACCGCTGTGGACGGCGTCGGATACGTCCGGCTCGCCCACCTCTCCCCCGACACCCCGGCCGTCGACGTCTACCTGGCCGCGCCGGGCGCCGCCAAGCCGAGGGTATTCAACGGGGTCGGCTACGGCGTGGTCTCCGACTATCTGAAGCTGGCACCCGGTCGGTACGCGGTGGCGATGCGCGAGGCCGGCGCCCCCGCCAGCGATCCCCCGGTGCTCACCACCGAGGTCGCGGTGACCAGTGGTGAGGCCTACACGGTGGCCGGTGTCGGCCGGCACGCCGACCTGGGGCTGCGGGTGCTCAACGATGACCTCAGCGCGCCCACGCAGGGCCACGCCAAGGTGCGGGTCGTGCAGGCCTCGGTGCGTACCCCGGTGCTGGACGTGGCCGCCGCCGACGGCCCGGTGATCGCCAACGGCGTGCAGTTCGCGACCACGACCGATTACCAGCAGGTCGAGCCGGGCAGTTTTCGGCTGCGGCTGACGGGTGCCGCTGGGCCGAGCGCCGACGCCGAGGTGCGGCTCACCGGCGGCGCGGTCTACTCACTGCTGGTGCTCGACGCGAAACAGGGCGGGCTCACCGCTGAGCTGCGCCGCGACGCCGAGGGCGGCACCGTCGTCCCCGCCGGCGGGGTGGACACCGGCGCCGGCGGCACCGCCCGGGCCGGGTTCGGCGCGTACCCCCTGGTGGCCGGCGGGTTGGCCGCGGCGGCCGTCGCGGTGACCCTGCTGTTGTGGCGCCGGCGGCGGCGCACCACCTGGTGAACGACGGGCCCGACGCGTCGATCCGGCGGCACCGCGACCGGCGGGTGCCGTTGGCCGCGCTGGTCGCGGCCGGCGCGGCGGTCTGCCTGGCCGCCGGCACCGGGGTCGAGCTGGCCACCGGCGACTCGGCGCCCGGCGCGGCCCCGCCGATGGCGAGCTGGTACCCCGGCTGCACCGACGCCTGTCCGTCCGTGGCCGCGGCGCCCGTGCCGCAGGGTCCACCCACCCGGGTACGCGTCAACCGCATCGGTGTCGACACCGCGCTCACCGTGTTGGGCCTGGACCGCGCGGGTGCGCTGATCCCGCCGAGCGACTTCGACGTCGCCGGCTGGTACGGCGGCGGCCCGGCACCCGGCGACGTCGGCCCGGCCGTGCTCGCCGGGCATCTGGACTCGCGGCGCGGCCCGGCGGTGTTCGCCCGCCTCGGTGAGCTGCGCCCCGGTGATCGGGTGGAGGTGTGGCGCGGCGGGCAGCGGCTGTCGTTCCGGGTGACCGGGTCGCTGCGTACCCGCAAGGACCGCTTTCCCACCGAAGCGGTCTACGGGCCGACGCCGGGTGCGGAGTTACGCCTGGTCACCTGCGGGGGCGACTTCGACCGGCGCAGCGGGCACTACCGGGACAACGTGGTGGTCTTCGCGGTGACCGAGGCCGCCAGCGCGGTGCTGCCGGAATCCGCCGCGGGTTAGGTCGCCGGTCGGCAGCCAGGTACGGCGTCAGAGCGGGCGGCGGCCGGCGAAACCGCACTCGGCCCGGTGATACCAGCGCACGTCGGAGTCGCCCTCCAGCCAGCACCAGAGCACGGCGCGGCCGGCCCGCTCGCCGGGGAAGTCGAGCAGAACCGGGGCGATGCCCTTGACCTGGATGTCGTGCTGGTGCAGCTCGTCGACGACGGCGTGCAGCCGGGCCTCCAGCCCCTTCACCTCGGCCAGCCCGCCGAGCGCGCTCACGCCGTGGTCGGCCAGGTCGGCGCGCAGCTCGGCCAGGTCGGCCCGGACCCGGATCAGCTCGTCGACGCGCGGCTGCAGGGTGGCCACCAGGTGCCGGGCCTGGGCGAGTGTGAACACGGGGCCAGTATGCGGCACGCACCGCCCCGCGACGCGCCCGGACGATCAGTCGGCCTGGGCCGCCAGCTCGCGGCCGCGATCCCGGGCAGCCTCCAGCGCCGCGAGCAGCGCCGCCCGTACGCCGTGCTTCTCCAGCTCACGGATCGCGGAGATGGTGGTGCCGGCCGGTGAGGTGACCGCCTCGCGCAGCTTGACCGGGTGCTCACCGGAGTCGCGGAGCATCACCGCGGCGCCGATCGCGGTCTGCACGATCAGCTCGTGCGCCACCTGCCGGGGCAGCCCGAGCAGGATCCCCGCGTCGATCATCGCCTCGACGAGCAGGTAGAAGTAGGCCGGGCCGGAGCCGGAGAGCGCGGTGACCGCGTCCTGTTGCGATTCCGGCACCCGGATCGTCTGCCCGAGCGGCTTGAACATCTCCTCGGCCAACGCCAGGTGCGCCCCGGTGGCGTACGCGCCCGCCGAGATCGCGGTCATCGCCTCGTCGACAAGCGCCGGGGTGTTGGTCATCACCCGTACCACCGGGGTGCCCTCGGGCAGCCGGCGGTTGAAGAAGCTGGTGGGCAGACCGGCGCAGAGCGAGATGACGAGCTTGTCCGCCGGCACCTTGGGGCCGATCTCGTCGAGCAGCGCGGCGGCGTCCTGCGGCTTCACCGAGACCGCGAGCACCGCCGCCTCGTCCACCGCGGTCAGGTTGTCGACGACCCGTACGCCGTAGCGGGCGGTCAACTCCTCCGCGCGAGCCGGCCGGCGGGCGGTGGCCAGCAGCCGGTCCACCGGCCATCCCGAGCGCAGCAGCCCGGAGAGCATCAGCTCACCGATCTTGCCCGCGCCGATCACCGCGACCGTGTGTACCTCGGCTGACATCTCGGCCGTACCCCTCTCGCGTCGGGTCACGGCGCGGCGGACCCGCAGGCCCGCCGCGCCGCCGACCGTCGATCAGCTGCCGAAGAAGACCTCGGCCTCGGCGTACCGCTCCAGCGGCACGGTCTTCAGCTCGCGGGTGGCCTCCGCGAGGGGCACCCGGACGATGTCGGTGCTCTGCATCGCGACCATCTTGCCCCAGTCACCGTCGTTGACCGCGTCGATGGCCTGCAGGCCCAGGCGGGTGGCGAGCACCCGGTCGAAGGCGGTCGGGGTGCCACCGCGCTGGATGTGGCCCAGCACCACGGTGCGGGCCTCCTTGCCGGTCTTGGCCTCCAGCTGCTCGGCGAGCCACTGGCCGATGCCGCCGAGGCGGACGTGACCGAACGAGTCCAGCTCCTGGTTGGCGAGGACCATCTGGCCGTCCAGCGGCTGGGCGCCCTCGGCGACCACGACGATCGGGGCGTACTGGTGCTGGAAGCGCTTCTCGACGTAGCCGGCCACCTGGTCGACGTCGAACTGCCGCTCGGGCAGCAGGATCACGTTCGCGCCGCCGGCCAGGCCGGCGTGCAGGGCGATCCAGCCGGCGTGCCGGCCCATCACCTCGACGACCAGGGTGCGGTGGTGGCTCTCCGCGGTGGTGTGCAGGCGGTCGATGGCCTCCATCGCGATGTTGACCGCGGTGTCGAAGCCGAAGGTGTAGTCGGTGGCGCCGAGGTCGTTGTCGATCGTCTTCGGCACGCCGACCACGTGCACGCCCAGTTCGTAGAGCTTGGTGGCCACGCCGAGGGTGTCCTCGCCGCCGATCGCGATCAGCGCGTCCACGCCCTGCGCGGCGAGGTTGTCCTTGATCCGCTCGACGCCGTTCTCGATCTTGAACGGGTTGGTCCGGGACGAGCCGAGGATGGTGCCGCCACGGGGCAGGATGCCACGGACGTCCGCGATGCCCAGGGGCCGGGACAGGCCCTCCAGCGGGCCCTTCCAGCCGTCCCGGAAGCCCACGAACTCGTGACCGTAAGTGGCGACGCCCTTGCGGACCACCGCCCGGATGACCGCGTTGAGACCGGGGCAGTCGCCGCCGCCGGTGAGCACGCCGATACGCATGATCCGCTCATCCTCCTGGAGCATCAGGTAAAGCCCGATATGCCCCAGGGTATGTGTCAGGTCAGACCATCGGCGCCGTTGCCGGCCCGGGGCGGGCCGTCACTGCGCACTGTAGTCGGCCCGCCGGTCCGGCGACAGCGCGCCCCGGGGCGCGGGCCCACGAACGCCGCTCAGAAGGTCACCTCGTGGTTCTCGCCGACCTCCGGCGGCTGGCCGGTGACCGCGGCCTTCGCGTAGCCGAGCAGGTTGACCACCGTGCTGCTCGGCGAGTCCCAGTACTCGGCGGAGCTGGCGTGCACCTTGATCAACGTGAGGCCGGGAGTGTCCAGCCCATCGGGAAACCACGCCTTGAGCAGCGGGTTCCACAGTCGCTCGGCGCGGGCCCGATCGAACCCCTCGGTGGCGGTGCCGGAGACCGACACCCAGGCGTGGTGTTTCTGGTCGGAGAAGGCGACGTTGACCTCCGGGTTCACCCGGAGCTGGCGGACCTTGGCCGAGTCGGCGTAGGCGAAGAACCACAGGTCGCCGTCGAACTCGGCCTCCTGGAGCCCCATCGGCCGGCTCACCTGCCGCCCGTCCAGAGCAATCGTGGTGAGCATGCAGATCCGCGCGGCCCGGGCCAGCTCGGTCACCCGTGCGCGGGCCTCGGCGGCGCTCGTCGGCTGGTTGCTCATGGCACACTCCCTCGGCTCGACTGATCGAACCGTTGCCCGGGACAGAACCGGTCAAACCTGCAACGGTACGACCGCCACTCAGCGGGTCGTCATCGCCCGCCAGCTGTCATCGCGCGCCAGCGGGCCAGATTGTGCCGGGCGTCGACAAGCGCGTCGTGCCGAGCCGCGTCGGCATCCGGCAGAGACGGCCGACCACGGTCGTCCCAGAGCTGCCGCAGCTCCTTGGTGTAGCGGGGAATCTCCCGGGGCAGCGCCGGCATCGCACCCCAGAGCTGGGCGAGCACCACGTGGTCGTACGCGGCGAACCAGGCCCACAACTCCAGCTGCTCCCCCGGCCGGTCCCGGATCGGCTCGACCAGGAAGTCGTACAGGTCGTCGCGGATGCGCTCGCGTGACCGCCAGGCCCGGTCCGCCGGGGAGGGCAGCTTGTCCAGCACGTTGCGCCGGACCCAGGGCACGGCGCGGGAGTCGTCGAACTCGGTGGAGACCGCGTAGAACTCGCGGCCGTACTCGTCGACGACACCGATCGAGACGAGGTCGACGGTTGTGCCGTCCTCGATGAACTCGCAGTCGTAGAAGTAGCGGTAGACCATTCCGGCCATCCTCGCCCACCGCCGCGCGGCCGTGCCCGGCGGGGCCTGCCCGACGCTGGCGGCGGGCCGGCCCGGCACCTGGGACAACGGGAGCCAGCAGCTCGCGACGGTCACGGAAGTGCTTCGAGGGGTGTACAGCAAGCGACCGGACCGTCATGATCTGATGTGTACCGCTACCGGACGCCGAATCGGTGTCAGTTCACCTTGTCAGGGCCATGAGGTTACCCGGTGAGCGAGTTTGTGGTCCGTGACCGGGGAGGGGTTGGGCCGTGGAGATGCGCCTGCCGGAGCCGGGTGACGCGCTCACGGGTGTCGAGATGTTCGCCGGCCTGGAGCCCGAGGTGCGGCAGCGCGTCATCGCCGCCGCCGTCCCGCGCACCTACCGCAAGGGCCAGTTGCTCTTCGTGGAGAACGACCCGGGTGAGTCGCTGATCGTGCTGCGCCGCGGCGCGGTGGCCGTCTTTCGCACCGCACCCACCGGCGAGCGGGCCGTGCTGTCGGTGATCCGTCCACCGGACGTGCTCGGCGAGGTCTCCCTGCTCGACGCATCCACCCGGTCCGCCTCGGCCGAGGCCATCGAGGACTGCGCCGCGCTCGCGCTCTCGCGGGGCGCGTTCATGGAGCTGGTGCACTCCAACCCCCGCATCCTGGACGCGGTGATGCGCTCGCTGGGCGGGCTGATCCGCCGGCTCACCGAGCAGAACGCCGACCACGTCTTCCTCGACCTGCCCGGTCGGGTCGCCAAGACGCTGGTCCGGTTGGCCGGCGAAAGCCAGGCACCGATGATCACCATCGAGCTCAACCAGAGCCAACTGGCCGAGATGGCCGGTGGTTCCCGGCAGAGCGTCAACCAGGCGATCGGCTCGTTCGCCAGCCGTGGTTGGCTGCGTACCGAAGGTCGCCGGATCGTGGTGACCGACGTGGCCGCGCTGCGCCGCCGCGCCGGCATGAACGACCGCTGACCAACGCGCATTCCACAGTGCCCCCACCGAGGGCGTCACCAGCGACAGCGTCGCCTGCGGCTGCGGGCACGGGCAACGGATGAGGCCGGCAGACCCGTGGGCCCGCCGGCCTCATCCGGCCGATCACTTGTCCGTGTCGTCGGCCGGCGGCGCGCCCGGCCCCGGACCGATCTTCTTCGGATCGGTCGGCTTAGCGGTCGTGGACGTGGACGTGCTCGACGAGGTGGTCGTGGTCTCCCCCGACCCGCCCGACTGGCCCTCAGGCTCTTCCACCATGCCCTGCTCCTCAAGTTCGGCGAGAGTTACCGCATCGACGTCGATCGTGTCGCCCGGCGCCCACCGCGTACCACCCGGATCGGTCCACGAGGCGGACAGTCGTACCTGCACGGCACTCTCCCTGACATGAAACTTCCTGATACGGAACACTAACTCCGACCGATCGATGGCGTTGCCCGCCCGCACGTCGGGTAGCCGACTGGCCGGGGCCGCCGCGATACTGACCCCTCTCGCCCACGGAGCTGAACATCGACCTCAGGTGTGGACACTGCGCCCGCGCGGCCGGGCCGGACGACCGCTTCTGCGGCGGGTGTGGCCAGCCGCTCGCGGTCAACTGCGCGCACTGCGGGCACCCCAACAGCACCGAGGTCAACTTCTGCACGAGCTGTGGTCAACCGCTGCGCGAGCACGTCGTCGTGGTGGAGGAGGACCGACGCCAGGTCAGCGTGCTCTTCGTCGACATCGTCGACTTCACCAGGTACGCGGAACGGGCCGACCCGGAACAGGCCCGCGGTCTGCAGCAGACCTACTTCGCCACCGTGCGACGCATCGTGCACCAGTACGGCGGGGTGGTCGAGAAGTACATCGGGGACGCGGCGATGGCGCTGTTCGGTGCTCCGGTGGCCACCGACAACGACGCGCTGCGGTGCGTCCGCGCCGGCCTGGAGCTGCAACGCAGCCTGGCCCACCAGACCACCGGCCCGCAGCCGCCGCTCGGCTTCCGGGTCGGCATCGCGACCGGCGAGGCCCTGGTCGACCTCTCGGCCACCCGTGACGGCGGGCAGGCCTTCGTCACCGGCGACGTGGTCAACACGGCGTCCCGGTTGCAGGCGTTCGCCCCGGCCGGCGGTGTCGTCGTCGACGAGAGCACCTGGTCGGCCACCCGCCACGAGATGGAGTACGCCGACCAGCCGCCGGTCACGCTGCGCGGCCGGTCGGCGGTGAGCCGGATCTGGCTGGCCGTGCAGGTCCGGCCGCACCGGGACCTGCGCACCGCGGAGCTGACGCCGATGGTGGACCGGGAGCACGAGCGTGGCCTGCTGGTCAACGCGCTGCACCGGACGGTGACCGAGCGGACCTCCCAGTTGGTGACGGTGTTCGGCCCGGCCGGCGTGGGCAAGAGCCGGCTGCTGCGCGAGCTCGCCCGGCACGCCGGGAGCCTGCCCGGGACGCCGGTCACCTGGCTCGTCGGGCAGTGCCCGCCGTTCGGCGAGAACGTCACCTGGGCGGCCTTGGCGGACATCGTGAAGAGCTGGGTGGGCGTACCGGAGGTCGACGACCCGGCCGCCCTGCGCGAGCGGCTGCGGGCCCGGCTGGGGCAGCTCGCCGACCCGCACGCGACCCGGCTGGCCGAGGCGCTCGGGCCGCTGATCGGCGTACCCGGCGAACGACTCACCCCCGGCGAGACCGAGGCCTCCTGGCGGCGCTTCCTGCTCGCCCTGGCCGCCACCGGTCCGACCGTGCTGGCCTTCGAGGACATGCACTGGGCGGACCAGGCGATGCTCGCCTTCGTCGAGCAACTGGGCGCGACGGCGCGCGGCGTGCCGCTGCTGGTCGTCGCGACCGCCCGCCCGGAGCTGCGGGAACGACACCCGGCCTGGACCGCGACGATCAGCGGCGCGATGTCCATCTCGGTACCACCGATGCACGACACCGACATCGACACGCTCTACTCGCTGCTACTCGGACAGTCCACGCTGCCCACGACCGCGCGCACCCCGCTGATCGAGTTCGCCGACGGCAACCCGCTCTACGCCCAGGAGTACGCCCGGATGCTGCTCGACGGCGGCCTGCTCGACGCGGTGCGCTCGGCCGCCCGCCTCGACCCCGACGGTGGCGCGGAGATGCCCCGGACGGTGCAGGCGGTCATCGCCAACCGGCTCGACCTGCTGGACCCGGCCGACCGGGCGGTGCTCCAGGCCGCCGCCGTGGTCGGCGTGCAGTTCTGGGCCGCGCCGGTGGCGACGGCGCTGGGGCGGTCGGTGGAGTGGGTGGAACGCGCGCTGGACCGGCTGCAACGGCGCGACCTGGTGTACGAGCAGGGCACGTCGACGATGCCCGGCCAGTCCGAGTACCGGTTCCGGCACATCCTGGTACGGGACGTCTGCTACCAGCGGTTGCCGAGGGCCGAGCGGGTCCTGCGGCACCAGCGCACCGCCGACTGGATGGCGCAGCTCGCCGACGGCCGACAACACGACCTGGCCGAGGTGCTCGCCAACCACCGCTGGGCGGCACACGAGATCGCCCGGACCGTCGGGCTGGACACGGCCCCCTACGCCCCGCCCGCGCGGGCCGCGCTGCACCGGGCGGCCCGCCGGGCGTACGAGCTGCACGCGTTGGACACGGCCGCCGCGCTGGTCGGTCGGGCGCTGGCCCTCGACGTCGGGCCGGACCCGGCGCTGGAGCTGTTCGACGCGGAGTTGGCGTTCTATCGCGACGGCGACGCGTTCCTGGTCGCCGGCGGCACGGACACTCTCAGCCGGCTGGCCGAGCGGCTCACCGCGGGTGGCGACCGGACGGGTGCGGCGCGGGCCTGGACGCTGCTCGCCACCGCCGCGTGGAGTCGGGCCGATCGTTCCGCGACGCTGCACTGCCTGGACCAGGCGATCGGCATCTACGGCGAGCTGCCGGACAGCCAGGAGAAGGCGGGTGCCCTGCTGGAGTTGGCCCGCGTGCACATGCTGAACGCGGAGACCGACCCGGCGTGCGCCGCGGCGCGGGCCGCAGAGACCCTCGCCGAGCGGCTCCACCTGCGGGAGGTGCAGGCCAACGCGCGGATCACCCTGGCGGTCGCGCGTTACCTGGCCGGCTCCGACTCGGCGTACCCGGAGCTGGTCGAGGTGACCGAGCACTGCAGGGTGGAGCGGCTGACCAGTCGACGCCGGGCGGTGCAGAACCTGGCCTGGGCGTTGCAGGAGGAGGGCGACCTGGCCGGCTCGGCTCGGCTGGTCGACGAGCAGCTCACCCTCGATCTGGGCGGCGAGCACAGCCTGGCGACCAGCTTCGCCGACCAGTGGGCGCGGGCGTACTACGCGGGTGACTGGACGGCCGCGCTGGCGATGGCAGCGGAGTCGACCCGTCGGCCGACCGCGGAGTGGGACCTGCACATCGTGGCGGTCTCCGGCTGGATGCGCGGGCTGGCCGGCGCCGAGCCGGACGGGGCCGCGGGGCCGGGCGGGGCGGGTGCGGATCTGGTCGAGCAGGCGCTGGTGGCGGCCCGCCGCAGCGGATTCCATCGGGTGCTGCGCTCCACCCTGGCGCACGCCGCGCTGTGCCGAGCCGTGCAGGGCCGCCGGGACGAGGCGATGGCCCTACTGACCGAGTTGGACGAGGACTGGCGACGGACCCGGATGATCCCGTTCGCGGAGTGGGTGCCGGCCGTCGGGCACGTCGCCGGGGTGCTCGGCGCCGACGCCGCCCGGCTGGTCCGGGAGTTGCTCGACCGGGCGCCCCGGATGACCCCGTGGGCTCACGCGGCCGGTCAGGTCGCCGACGCCACGTTGGCCCGGCACGCCGGGGACGCCTCGACCGCGGCGAACCTGCTGCGCTCGGCGGCGGCGAGCTACGCCCGGATGACCGACGTGACCGACGAGATCATCACGCTGGCGCTGGCCATCGGCCCGCTGACCGAGACCGATCCACCCGCCGCCGCAGCGACCCGCGCCCGCCTGCACGACTTCGCGACCCGACACCACGCCCCCACCCTGCTCCGCCTGCCCTGAGGGCCGCGCACCCGTCGAGTCAGCTCCCGATCGTCGGCAGCTCAGCCGGGCAACGCTCGGCGTGTCGGGTCGCTCCCGGTGCCAACGATCATCGAGATCGCACTTGTTGCGCAAGAAGGGACAAAGAACCCCTGCCGCGACCTGCGGCGCTAGCCGTGACTTTGGAAGACGCGACACAACGCACTCCCGGAACCATGCCCCGACGTGTCACGATTCAGAGCACGGCGTGCGGACGGGGCGTCGAGGAGCCAGGGACTGTCGCGTCGAGAGACGCGTTAAGGGGGATGTCCGGGTGTCAGCGGGTGGTGCCCGCCGGGGACGGCGGGACAACGGGCTCGACGCGAACGAGTACGCCGTCGTCGGCGACGTCGATCCGCGCGTCGGCGAGCACCTGCTCGACGTGCTGGCCGCCGGCGGGATCGCCGCCTACCTGCAGCCCTCCGCCGATCTCAACCCGGTCACCCGCACCACCACCGTGCCGGCCCGGCCGGTCGACCGGCTCTACGTCGACCGCTCGCACCTGACCACGGCACGCGACTACCTGACCCAGCTCGCCGACGAGACCACTCCCGAGCAGACGCCGGCCCGTGACGAACCGGACATCGACGCCGAGTGGGCGCGGATCGTCGCCGGCTTCCACACCTCCTCCGCCGTGGGCGAGCACCCGTGGCCGGCCGCGGAGGACGTGGACGAACGGGACACCCAGGACGAGCCGTCCGCTGGCCCGCTGGCCCGCTCCGGGACCGATGAGCCCGGCCCGACCGCCACCGACGTCCGCCGGCTACCGTCCGCGACCGACATCTCCGGGATCTCCATCGGGCGCGGCGCCCGCCCGGACGAGCCGTCGCTGCTGGACGGGCTGGACACCTTCGGCGCCGATCTGCCCGACGACGAGGACGACGACGAGGGTTACCACCCGCCGCCCCCGCCTCCGCTGCCGCGGATCAGCAAGTACGCGGTGGTCGGCGTGCTCGGCGTGGTCATCGGGTTCGTGCTCTTCCTCTTCCCCTGGCTGCTCCCGGTGGACCGCTCGGCGGTCACCCTGTTCGGGTTCACCGGCATTCTGGCCGGTTTCGTCACGCTGATCTGGCGGCTGCGCCCCGGCGACGAGGACGAGGACGACCCGGACAACGGCGCCGTCGTCTGACCCTGGCCCGCATCCCGGGACGGCGCCGACCCGCCGAGGGCGTAACAGTGGTGTAACTTACTGTCAGTAGGAATACCGCTGTACGTCACTCCCTCCGCTGACTGACCGGTTTTTCCTTGCTCGCGGCGGTCAGCCCTCTGCTGATCGGAATGCCCGAGATGCGACAGAGTTCCCTCGTGGTGGTGGCCAACCGCCTCCCCATCGACGACAGTCAGGCGCCCGACGGGGCCTGCGAATGGCGGCGCAGCCCGGGCGGGCTGGTCAGCGCGCTGCACCCACTCCTGCGGCACACGCCGGCGACCTGGGTCGGCTGGGCCGGCGGCACCGGGCCCGCCCCCGCACTACCGGACGTGGACGGCGTCCGCATGCACACCGTCGCGCTCACCCACGAGGACCTGCGCGACCACTACGAGGGGTTCGCCAACGCCACCCTCTGGCCGCTCTACCACGACGCCGTCGAGCAGCCGCAGCATCACCGTCGGTGGTGGGAGGCGTATCAGCGGGTCAACCAGCGCTTCGCCGAAGCGACCGCCGAGGTGACCGAGCAGGGTGGGATGGTCTGGGTGCAGGATTACCACCTGCAACTCGTCCCCGGCCAGCTACGGGCGCTCCGCCCGGACCTGCGCATCGGGTTCTTCCTGCACGTGCCGTTTCCGCCGCCGGAGCTCTTCATGCAGTTGCCGCGCCGGGCCGAACTGCTGCGCGGCATGCTCGGCGCCGACCTGGTCGGCTTCCAGCGCGTGCAGGCGGCGCACAACTTCGCCCAGCTGGTGACCAGGGTGCTGGACCTGCCGGCCACCGACCGGCGGATCGGCATCGACGACCGGGTCGTCCGCATCGGGGCGTTCCCCGTCTCCATCGACACCGCCGAAATGGCCGCGCTCGCCGCTCGCCCGGATGTGGCCGCCCGCGCCCGCCGGCTACGACAGGACCTCGGCAACCCCCGGCAGGTCATCCTCAGCGTGGACCGGATGGACTACACCAAGGGCATCGAGCAGCGCCTCAAGGCGTACAGCGAACTGCTCGCCAGCGGCGACGTCAAGGTCCGCGACACGGTGCTGGTGCAGGTCGCCATGCCGAGCCGGGAACGCGTCGGCCAGTACCAGATCCTGCGGGAGCGGATCGAACGCGAGGTGGGCCGGATCAACGGCGAGTTCGGCCGGGTCGGCGAACCGGCGATCCACTACCTGACCCAGCCCTTCGACCGCGCCGAGCTGGCCGCGCTCTACCGGGTCGCCGACGTGATGGCGGTGACCCCGCTGCGCGACGGGATGAACCTGGTCGCCAAGGAGTACGTCGCCGCCCGGGTGGACGACACGGGCGCTCTGCTGCTCAGCGAGTTCGCCGGCACCGCCGCCGAGCTGTCCCAGGCGTACCTGGTCAACCCGCACGACCTGGAAGGGCTCAAGCAGGGCATCTGCGCGGCGCTGCGGGCCAGCCCGGCCGACATCACGCAGCGGATGCGGGCCATGCGCGCCCACCTGAGCGAACACGACATCCGGGCCTGGGCCCGCTCCTACCTCCACGCGCTGGACGAGCACGGCGCCCTGGTCGGCCGTCTGACCAGCACCGACACCGACCCCGACGACGCCCGGGTGCCCCGACCCGCCACCCCGGACGCCGAACAGGCCGCCCGCCAGACCAGCGGCTGACCCGGCCACCCGCCAGACCGGCGGCGCAGACCTGACCGGCGTGCAGCCGGCCCGGCTGCCCTCCGGCGTGGAGCCGGCCCGGCCGCTCAGACCGGCGTGCAGCCGGCCCGGCCGCCCTGACCGGCGTGCAGCCGGCCCGGCCGCTCAGTGCGCTGCGGGCTCCTTCTCCAGCCAGTCCAGGATCGCGTCGATCGGCTCGGCCCAACGGGCGTCCAGCATGACGTCGTGGCCCATCCCGGGAAAGAGCAGCGGCGCCGAACCGTACCGGCGGGCCACCCGAGTCAACGTCGACGCCGGCACCACCCGGTCGTCGGGGCTGCCCAGCACCAGCACCGGCGGTGCGCCCACGGCCGGCTCGGCCTCCGGCTCGCCCAGCAGAGCCCACTGCGCCCGCCGGCTCGCCCGACCAAGCCGTCCGACGTACCGCCGGGCCTCCTCGTCGGGCAGCTCACGGCTGAACAACTGCCCACGGTTGAGCCGCAACGGCCCACCGAACACCGCCGGCAACGTGCCCGCCGGGTTGCGGCGCAACGCCGCCCCCAGCACTCCCCACCCCCCGAAGACCGGCGCCACCAGCACCGCACCCCGCGCCGGGTAACGGGCCAACGCGTGCGCCACCACCAGAGCCCCGGCACCGTGCCCCACCAGCACCGCCTGGCGCGGCAGACCCGCGGCCACCTGGACCACATCGTGGGCGTACGCCCGCAGCGTCGCCTCCGGCGCCGGCTCGCTGCCACCGTGCCCGCGCAGGCTCACCGCGTACGCCGGGAAGCCCCGCGACGCCGCATGACCCAACCAGTGCTCGGCGAACGCCCACGCACCGTGGCCGAAACCGGGAACGAAGAGCAGCGGAGGTCGCCCCTCCTCCAACTGGGGGAGGGCGCTGAGCACCTCCCGCCGGGCCGGTCGGACCGGACGGGACCACTCCCGGCTCCGCATGATCCGCAGCTCACTCGCGCTCATTTGCCCTCCAGTTCGACCAGGGCCCGCTGGACGGCGCGCAGGTAGTCGGCGTGACCGACCTCGAACCAGTGCCGGCTGCTCTCCTTGACCTGCCCGGAGTAGCGCTCCCCGGCCCGTTCGCGCACCCGAGACGCGAACGCCACAGCCCGCTCTGGTCGGTCGCGGCGGGCCTGCAGCAGTCGGGCGAAGAGCACCGTCTGCCAGTGCGACAGGGTGAACAACCCGGAATCCGGCTGCACCAGGCCGGCGACCGCCAGCGTCGGATGCCCCGGGGTGAACGCGTTGAGCCACAGCGTGGGCCGGCCCGCCCCCGCGCTGTCACCGAACACCGACGCGTCGAGGAACTCGAAGCGCGGCAGGTAGCCGGTGGCGAAGATGACCACCTCGGGGTCGATCTCGCGACCGTCGGCCAGCTCCACGGCGTACGGGTGGAACCGGGCGATGTCGGGCACCGGGCCGATCGCGCCGTGGCCGACGTAGTAGACGAGCTGGCTGTTCGCGATCGGGTGCGTCTCGTACACCCGGTGGTCGGGCTTGGGCAGGCCGAAGCGGGTCAGGTCGCCGACGGTCAACCGCAGCGTCCAGTGGTAGAGCCACTGCCGCAACCGCAGCGGCACGCGCAGCGCCAACAGGCTGTCGTTCACCTGGTCGGCGGGGCGGCCGAGCACGTACTTCGGCGCGTACCAGTAGCCGCGCCGGGTGGAGTGCCAGCAGCGCGACGCCTGCTGGGCGGCCTCGACGGCGATGTCGCAGCCGGTGTTGCCCGCGCCGACCACCAGCACCCGCTTGCCGCGCAGTTGCGCTGGGTCCTTGTAGGACGAGGCGTGCATGATCTCGCCGCGGAACTGTTCGAGGCCCTCGTAGCGGGGCAGCTTCGGCGACCAGTTGTGGCCGTTGGCGATCACCACGGCGGCGTACCGGGAGGTGCGCTCCGGACCGTACCCGCCGGTGGAGCGGGTGGTCACGTCCCACCGCTCCCCCTCGGCGGGCTCAACCCGGACCACCTCGGTGCCGAACCAGATGTGCGAGCGCAGGTCGAAGTGATCGGCGTACCGCTCGAAGTACGACAGCACCTGACTGTGGTGCGGGTAGTCCGGCCAGGAGTCCGGCATCGGGAAGTCGGGAAACTGGGTGAACGGTTTCGACGAGATCAGGTGGGTGCTGGCGTACACCGGGCTGCGGTCGTGGCGCCAGTTCCAGCCGCCGCCGACGCCCGTCTCCCGCTCGTAGCAGTCGACGCCGAACCCGTGCTCGCGCAGATTCTTGATGGCCGTCAGGCCACTGGCCCCGGCCCCGATGACGCAGACCGTGTCGCCACGGTCGGAGACCGTGCGGCCGTCGCTGCCCAGCCCGGACGAGGTCGCCTCCGGGTCGGGCCGGCCGTGGTCGGTGGAGGTGGACACCGGGACATCTCCTTTTGTACGGCAGGCGTGCCGGTCGCCGCGAAATCCTCTCCACAACCGGGCCGGATGTCCAGTCCTGACGCGGACAAATCGACGGTCGGGCCGGGTTGGGGTCAGCCGGTGGTGGGCAGCAGCAGGTCCACCAGGACCGGGAAGTGGTCGCTGGCCCGGCGGGTCTGCGGAGTGTCCACCACGTCGTAGTCGACCACGGTGATCCGCGGGTCGACGAAGAGCGCGTCGATGCGCCGACGCGGGTCGACGCAGGAGTAGGTGAGCCGGTCCGCCCGGTCGGCCGCCACCGCGGCATCGGTCAACCCGCGGGACACGGTCGCCCACGCGGGCCCGTCCGGACCCTCGTTGAGGTCCGCCCCGGCCAGCACCGGGCTGGTCGCCGCGTCCAGCTCACGCTTGAACTCGGCGGCCTGCGCGGGACGCTCGGTCGGGTCGGTGGACAGGTGCGAGCCGGCGAGGGTGAACCGGGCGTCGCCGACCCGGCAGTCGGCGTACGCGGCACCGCGCAGGTGCCGTCCGGGGGTCAGCGGGAAGCGTTGGCACCGGGTGCCCCGCACCTGGACCCGCAGGCTGGTCAGCAGCAGGTTGCCCAACGCGGGCAACCCACCGGCGGCCACCACCAGGCCGAACGACTCGGCCAACGTGGCGGACTTCTGCCGCCACCGGAACCGGCGCGGCCCCTCCTGCACGATCACCACGTCCGGCGTCGCGGCCCGGACCACCGCCGCCAGCGCGGCGGTGTCGTCGCGCTGGCTGTGGATGTTGTACGACACCACGCGCAGCGGCACGCCCGCACCCTGGCCCATCCCGGACCGCTTCAGATCCTGCGGGCCAGGTCGGCGGCGCCGATCACCCCGGCGCTGTTGCCCAGCTCGGCCGGGAGCACCTCGGCCACCGGCAGGCGACCGCGCTGGGCGAGCGCGTCGAGGTACGAGCGGCGCGTCGGGCCGAGCAGCAGGTCACCGGCGTCGATCACACCGCCGCCGACCACCAGGGTCTGCGGGTCGAGGATCTGCGCCATGTCGGCGAGGCTGGTGCCCAGCCACCGGCCGATCTGCGCGAACGCCTCGGCGGAGATCGGGTCGCCACCCTGCGCGGCGGCGGTCACCATCGGGCCGGTGATCGCCTCGACCTCGCCGCCGGCCAGGGCCAGCAGCGCGGTGGCCCGGTCGGGCTCCTGCCGGGCGCCGGCTCGGGCGAAGCGCACGAGGGCACTGCCGCTGGCGTACTGCTCGATGCAGCCCAGCCGCCCGCAGCCGCACTGGTGCCCGTCCGGCACGGCCAGCATGTGGCCCAGCTCCGCGGCGATGCCGTGGGCGCCGCGCATGAGGTCGCCGCCGAGGACGATGCCGCCGCCCACACCGGTGCCGATGGTGAACATGATCATCGAGTCGTCGGCGTCGCGGGCCGCGCCGTAGCGGAACTCGGCCCACGCGGCGACGTTTCCGTCGTTCTCCACGATCACCGGCAGGCCGACAGCCGTGCTCACATACTCCTGCAGTGGTTCGTCCCGCCAGGCCAGGTTCGGGGCGAAGAGCACGGTCGAACGGCTGGCGTCGATCCAACCGGCCGCGCCGATGCCGACGGCCTCGATGGTCCGCCCGGCAGCCAGCTCGCCGACCAACTCGATGATGACGTCGCGGGTCTTGGCGACGTCATCGGCGGGAGTGTCCCGTCGGGTCTGCACGAGGACCGTGCCGGTGTCGTCCACGACACCGCCGGCCACCTTCGTGCCACCGACGTCGACTCCGATGGTCAGCGTCACCGCTACCGCCCCCCTCTGCTGTGCTGTCCGGCCCAGGTTCCGGCCCAATGCCGGTCCGGGTCGGAATGTCCCGCGCTCAGGCGCCGTCGCCCGATGCTTCCGCGTCGGCGTCATCGGGCACCCGCGAGGCGGGCACCACGGGACGGGTGGTCGGTGCCGGTACGGTCGCCGTCCCGGCGTCGTCGACGGGTGGTACGGCGGCCGGGGCGAGTGGGTCCGCCGTCCGGGTGGCGACCGACCAGACATCCCGCTCCGGCGCCGGCTGAGAATCATGCCCGGTACGGGTGGCATCGCGCCACACGCGGTCGTCGCCGGTCGCGGTGGGCGGGGCGCTCGGTGCTGGTTCGGGGAGCACGTCGTCGGTGCTCGCGGCGGGCGCCGGCGATGGTGGGGCGTTCGACTCGGATGCCGGCTCGGACGGGCTCGTCGCGGGCGGATCCGCCGGGGAGAACGCGCGGAGCAGACTGGCGACGCCTGCCGCGAGGTCACCGGCGCCGGTCGCGAGGCGTTCGGCGAATTCGGGACTAGGGTCGCGTAACGCGGCGATGCCCCGACAGACCGGGCAGACGCAGCATTCGGCCGAACCGGTGGCGAAAGCACCACCAGCGCCGGGGCGCCCGTCCGGGCCGGCACTGTGACCGAGGACACCGGACAGCACCCCGCCCAGGGAACCGAACGCGCCGCTTGCCGAGCCCGCGGAGGCCAGTCGCGCCCCTGCGAGCAGGGTGGCGACCAGTCGCTCCGCCTCTTCCCGGGCCGAACCCGGATCCGTTCCGCCCATCGTCGGCTCCTCTACCGTGCCACCGGACACGTCACTGCGCCGCACCGGTTGCTTCTACCCGGCGCTTGAGCTGCTTCAACGCGGTGTCCATGATCATCTTCTCGGCCTTGCGCCGAAACATCCCGAGCATCCCCACCGAGAGGTCGACCTCCAGCGTGTAGGTCACCGTGGTGCTGCCGTCCGGGTTACCCACCAGGTCGTACGAACCGCGCTGGCTCTTCTGCATCTTCGAGGGCGCCACCAGGTGCCACTCGATCCGGGACAGGTCCTCGGCGTACTCGTAGGCGAGCACGTAGTCGTCGGCCATCACCCCGGCGTCGATGGTGAAGTGCACCTGACTGGCGTAGCCGTCCTCGTACTCCTCGACGACCTCGGCCCGACGCACCGCGTCGGTCCACTCCGGGTAGCGCGCGAAGTCACAGATGACCGCCGTCACCCGATCCGGTGCGGCGCCGATGATGATCGACTGGGTGGAGGAGTCCGCCATGGGGGGAGGCTACCCGCATCCTGCTTAACCCACCCGGACCGCCCGCCGGGTAGGTTTCGACACAGCCGACGCCACCCAGGTTGGCCGCCGACCCCGCCAGTGCGAGCACGAAGGAGTGCAGGTGCGCGAGTTCTCCGTCCCGCCGATCGTCACCGTTGGCGACGCGGCCAACCTCACCGATCCGGTCTGGGACAACGCCGAAGTCGCGCCCGACACCGTCCAGTTCGCCCGCCCCACCCCCGGCGCCGACGGCACCACCACCTCCTGGACGGAGGTGACCTGCCTGCAGTTCCGTGACGAGGTGGCCGCCGTGGCCCGCGGGCTGATCGCCGCCGGCATCGCACCGGGTGTCCGGGTCGGGCTGATGAGCCGCACCCGCTACGAGTGGACGCTGCTGGACTACGCCATCTGGACCGTCGGCGCGGTCACCGTGCCGATCTACGAGACGTCCAGCGCCGAGCAGGCCGCGTGGATCCTCGAGGACTCCAACGCGGTCGCCGTCGTGGTGGAGACCGACGCGCACGCCGCCCTGATCGCCGGCGTACAGGACCGGCTGCCCGAGCTGGACCACGTCTGGCAGATCGACCACGGCGGGGTCGACGAACTGGTCGCGACCGGTGCCACGGTCGAGCTGGCCGAGGTCGAGCGCCGGCGCAAGGCAGTCCGCGCCCAGGACCTGGCCACGATCATCTACACCAGCGGCACCACCGGCCGACCCAAGGGCTGCATGCTCACCCACCGCAACATGTACGCCGACATCGCCAACGCGGTGCCGGTGCTGCCGAACCTGTTCAACGCTGGCGCGTCCACCCTGCTGTTCCTCCCGCTGGCGCACGCCTTCGCCCGGCTGATCCAGATCGGCCTCGTGCAGGCGCGGGCCACCATGGCGCACTGCGCCGACACCAAGAACCTGGTCGCCGAGCTGCAGGCCTTCCGGCCGACCTTCATACTCTCCGTACCCCGGGTGTTCGAGAAGGTCTACAACGCGGCCAAGCAGAAGGCCGAGGCAGACGGCAAGGCCGGCATCTTCGCCCGCGCCGAGCAGGTCGCCATCGCGTACAGCGAGGCTCTGGAGACCCCCGGCGGGCCCGGCCTGGCGCTGCGCGCCCAGCACGTGGTCTTCGACCGGCTGGTCTACGGCAAGCTGCGCGCCGCGCTCGGCGGGCGGTGCCGCGACGCCATCTCCGGCGGTGCGCCGCTCGGCGCCCGGCTCGGTCACTTCTTCCGGGGCATCGGCGTGACGGTCCTGGAGGGCTACGGCCTGACCGAGACCTCGCCCGCCGCGGCGGCGAACCTGCCCACCGGCACCCGGATGGGCACCGTCGGTCGCCCGCTGCCCGGCGTGACCGTACGGATCGAGGACGACGGCGAGATCCTGATCTCCGGCGAGCTGGTCTTCCAGGGCTACTGGCGCAACGAGACGGCGACCGCCGAGACGCTCAGCAGCGACGGCTGGTTCCGCACCGGCGACCTGGGCCAGCTCGACTCCGACGGCTACCTGAGCATCACCGGGCGCAAGAAGGAGCTGATCGTCACCGCCAGCGGCAAGAACGTCGCCCCGGCGGTGCTGGAGGACCTGGTCCGGGCACACCCGTTGATCAGCCAGTGTGTCGTCGTCGGTGACCGGAAGCCGTTCATCGCGGCGCTGGTCACCCTCGACGAGGAGGCGCTGCCGGCCTGGCTGGAGAGTGCCGGGATGCCCGCCGACACCCCGGTCGAGCAACTGCGCGAGCACGAGGCCCTGCGCAAGGAGATCCAGGCCGCGATCGACACCGCGAACCAGGCGGTCTCCAAGGCCGAGGCGATCAAGGTGTTCCGGGTCCTGCCCCGCGACTTCACCGAGACGACCGGCGAGCTGACCCCGTCGCTCAAGGTCAAGAGGCAGGTCGTCCACAAGACGTACGCGGCGGAGATCGCCGATATCTACCGAGGCTGACTACCATCCGTCACGTGCCCGCATCCACAGCCACCGCACCGCACCCGCATCCCCTCGCCGCGGCCGCCCGCCTGGTGGTGCTGGCGCTGATCGCCATCCTGACCCTGTTCGCCACCCGCGACGTCACCCAGCTGTGGTGGATCGCGCTGTTGGCGGTGGCCGGGCTGCCGTCGCTGCTGGCCCCGCAGCACCGGCTGATCGCGCCGCTGAGTCGGGTCGCCGAGGTGGTGGTGCTGGGCCTGGCCGCGAGCCAGGTGGCCGCGGTGGCGTCGATCGGCGGCACGGTCGACGGGCTCGGCGCCTCGGCGGTGCTGCCCTACCTGGCCGTCCCGGTGACCGTCACCGCGCTGCGCCGACGCTTCCGCGAGGGCGCCGCCCTGCTCGCGGTCGCCGCCGCCACCCTGCTGGTCAGCGGCGCACTGACCAAGGTCGGCGGAGAGCTCCAGCTCGACCAGGCGGGTTACCTCGCGGTCTGCGCGCAGTGGCTGATCCTGGCGGCGCTGGGCCTCTACGCCGCCGGCACCCTGCACCGGGTGATGGCGGTCCGCGGTGAGGGCAAACCCCAGCCGTACGCCGAGGCCACCCGCCTGCTGACCCAGCTGCGTACGGTGGCCCGGCAGCTGCCCGGAGCCACCCTGGACCCGGGCGGCATCTCCGAGCACCTGCTGGAGGAGCTGCGCACGGTGGCCCGGGCGGACCGGGGCGCGGTGCTGTCGGCCAGCGGCGGCGGCCGGCTCGTGGTGCTCGCCCAGGCCGGCGTCGACCGGGTGGACTGGGAGACGACGCTGGACGCCGACTCGGCGATCGCCGACGCCTGGGCCAGCCAGCAGGCCACGACGGCCGCGCGTTCGCAGTCCCGTTCGCACCGGGGCGCCGACGTGTCCGCGCTGATCGTCCCGCTGGTCGCCGGGGTACGCACGGTGGGGCTGGTGGTGCTGGAGGCGGACGTCGCGCACGCGTACCCACCGCCGGTGGTGTCCCGGGTGACCGCCCTGACCCGGCCGGCCGCACTGCGGCTGGAGGCGGCGCTGCTCTTCGACGAGGTGCGCTCGCTGGCCACCAACGAGGAGCGGCAGCGGCTGGCCCGGGAGATCCACGACGGGGTGGCGCAGGAACTGGTGATGGTCGGCTACGGCATCGACAACGCCATGGCCACTGTCTTCGACGACGCCGACGAGACCGCCGAGGCCCTGCGTACGCTGCGCGGCGAGGTGACCCGGGTGATCCAGGAGCTGCGGCTGAGCCTCTTCGAGCTGCGCAGCGAGGTGGACCGGCAGGGCGGGTTGGCGGCGGCCATCGCCGAGTACGCGCGCACCGTCGGCGCGTCCGGCGGGCTGCGGGTGCATCTCTCGCTGGACGAGTCCACGGCCCGGCTGCCGGCTGCCACCGAGGCCGAGTTGCTGCGCATCGCGCAGGAGGCGGTGACCAACGCGCGCAAGCACGCCGGAGCCTCGAATCTGTGGGTCACGTGCGAGGTCGACCCCCCGTACGCGCAAATAGAAGTGTCGGATGACGGTCAGGGGATGGCTGACCAGCGCCCCGACGGACGGTACGGTCTTGCGATCATGGCCGAGAGGGCGGAACGTATCCGGGGCCGGTTGGAGATCAGGCCACGGCAACCCAGCGGCACAACCGTGGCGGTGGTTGTTGGCACCTCGTCCCGCCGAGATAACGTGCGCGACAGCGCAGCACCAGAAGGGGAGTAACCCGAGGATGACCACAAGTCCGACACCGGCCACCCGCACCAAGGTCCTCCTTGTCGATGATCACGACCTGATTCGTAAGGGGCTGCGACACGCCTTCGAGCGGGACCGCCAGTTCGAGGTCGTCGGTGAGGCCGCCACGGCGGCAGAGGGCGTACGCCAGGCCGGCGCCCTGCAGCCGGACGTGGTGATCATGGATCTGCGGCTGCCCGACGGCAGCGGCCTGGAGGCCACTCGCGCGCTGCGCAAGTCCAGCGCGTCGATGGGCATCGTGGTGCTGACCATGTACGCCGGCGACGACCAGCTCTTCGGCGCTCTGGAGGCCGGCGCGAGTGCCTTCGTGCCGAAGACCGCACCGGCCGACGAGGTGGTGGCCGCCGCCCGGCACGCCGCCTCCTCCCCCAGCGCGTTCACCGCCGCCGACCTGGCCGAGGCGATGAAGCGCCGGCTCGCTCCGTCCGGCCCGCAGTTGTCCCCCCGGGAGGGGCAGGTGCTGCGGCTGCTCGCCGACGGGATGAGCGTGGCGGGCATCGCCAAGCAGTTGTTCGTCAGCGAGTCCACGGCCAAGACCCACATCTCCAAGCTGTACGAGAAGTTGGGGGCGGCCAACCGGGCTCAGGCCCTGATGACCGCGCTGCGGCTCGGCCTGCTCGAGGCACCGGACGCGCCGAAGTTCTGACCTGCCCCCGCTCGTCGAGCGGGGTTATCGCGACCGACGGTCCGCGCCAGCTTCACCCTGGCGCGGACCGTTGCGCATCGACCGACGTCGGCGGGCAACCTTCGCCGCGCTCTGGTCTGGCGTGCGTTGCGGGTGCACAATACCCGCGCGGGCGGCGGTGCCCGCCTCGCGGACTCGAGGGGTTGACGCATGCAGCGGCCGGACTGGGCACCCGACACCATCGACATCGAGCGCCCGAGCGTCGCGCGCATGTACGACTACTACCTCGGCGGCTCACACAACTTCGCCGCCGACCGGGCCGCGGCGCAGGCGATGGTCGCGGCGGTGCCCGAGGCGCCGCTGATGGCGCAGGCCAACCGGGCGTTCCTGCGCCGGGCCGTGCACCACCTCACCGAGGCCGGGGTCCGGCAGTTCCTGGACATCGGCTCGGGCATTCCGACCGTCGGCAACGTGCACGAGATCGCGCAGCGGCTCGACCCGCAGTCGCGGGTGGTCTATGTGGACGTCGACCCGGTGGCGGTGGCGCACAGCCGTGAGATCCTCGCCGGCAACGAACGGGCGGTGGTGGTGCAGGAGGACCTGCGGCGCCCGGAGGCGATCCTGGCCCATCCCGACGTCCGCAAGCTGCTCGACCTGAGTCAACCGGTGGCCGTGATGGTCGTGGCCGTCCTGCACTTCGTCTCCGACGACGACCGACCGGCGGAGCTGCTGCGGGTGCTGCGGGACGCGTTGGCCCCCGGCAGCTACCTGGTGCTGTCGCAGGCCAGCGACGACGGGCGCAGCGAAGACGAACGTGCCGAGGCGGAGCGGGTCTACCGGCGGACCGACAATCCACTGTGGGTGCGCAGCCGCGCCGAGTTGACCGCGCTCTTCGACGGGTTCGAGGTGCTCGATCCCGGCGTGGTCTGGGTGCCCCAGTGGCGACCGGACACGCCGGAGAGCGCGGAGGACGCCGAGCGCGCGGTCTTCCTGGGCGGCGTCGGGCGACTCGGTGGCTGAGCTGCCCGGGGCGAGCGCTCCCCCGGGCACGTTCGCCCGGGCCTGGGCGAAGGCGGTCTCCGGCACCAGCTACCTGCCGATGACCCACGCGCAGCTGGAGGCCCTGCTGGACCGGCTCACCGGGGAGCTGGCCGGCGCGTTGCTGACGGAGCCGTTCGATCTGCGTGCCGGGCACCGGGTCGGAGCCGAGCTGGTCGCCGCGCACATCGCCTCCGCCGAGGGGCTGGGTCGTACCGTCGAGGTCATTCAGCTCCGGTTGGTGCGTGACCTGGGTCTGGTGGCCGAGGACGTCGAGGACCGGATGGCCCGGCTGCTGGCGGCCGTGGCGACCGGCTACGCCCGCGCGCTGCGCGACCGGACGCTCGACGAGCAGGAGGCGATCCGCCGGGCCGCGATGACGGCCCGGACGCAGGCCGAGCGGGCGCTGCGCGCCAGCGAGGCCCGGTTCCGGCATCAGGCCACCCATGACCCGCTCACCGGCCTGCCCAACCGGACGCTGTTCACCGAGCGGCTCACCGCCGCGCTCAACGAGCCCGGCCGGGGGGCGCAGCGGGTCGGGGTGTGCTTCCTGGACCTGGACCGCTTCAAGGTCGTCAACGACACCCTGGGGCACCAGGTCGGTGATCAGCTGCTGGTCACGGTCGCCGAACGGCTGTGCCAGGCCATGAATGAGCACCTGGTGGCCCGGCTCGGCGGGGACGAGTTCGTCATCCTGGTGGAACGCACCGGGGGCACCGACGACATGGTGGCGGTGGCCGAGACCGCGCTGGCCGCGGTACGGACACCGGCGCTGGTCGACGGGCACGAGCTGCAGATCTCGGCGAGCATCGGCATCGTCGAACGCCAGGTGGCCGGAGCCAACCCCAGTGACCTGATGCGGGCCGCGGACAGCACCCTGCACTGGGCGAAGTCCGCCGGCGGGGCGCGCTGGGCGCTCTACGACGCCGAACGCAACCAACGTGAACTGGCCCGGTACGCGCTCTCCGCCGCCATCCCGGCCGCGTTGGAGCGGGGTGAGTTCTACCTCGACTACCAGCCGCTGACGTCGCTGCGCGACGGCAGCCTGGTCGGCGTCGAGGCGCTGGTCCGCTGGCGCCACCCGGAGCTGGGGGTGCTGCGTCCGGACAGCTTCATCGGGTTGGCCGAGGAGACCGGCCTGATCGTCCAATTGGGCGGGTGGGTGCTGGCCGAGGCCTGCCGCGAGGCGGAGGCCTGGTCGGCCGGCGGCGTCGCCGCACCGTTCGTCAGCGTCAACCTGGCGGTACGGCAGGTGCACCGGCCCGGGTTGGTGCAGGAGGTCCGCGCGCTGCTGCGGCAGACCGGCCTGCCGCCGGAACGGCTCCAACTGGAGATCACCGAGAGCACCATGATGAGCACCGCCGAGGAGCCGGTACGCGCCCTGCGGGTGCTGGCCGACCTCGGTGTGCGGATCGCCATCGACGACTTCGGCACCGGCTACAGCAATCTCGCGTATCTACGGGACCTGCCGGTGACCGAGCTGAAGGTCGCCGGGGAGTTCGTGGCCGGCCTGCGGTCGCCGTCGGTCGGCCGCACCGACGAGCGGATCCTCGCCTCGCTGGTCTCGCTGGCGCACGCGCTGGACCTGACGGTCACCGCCGAGGGGGTGGAGACCGCCGGGCAGGCCGAGAGGCTGCGGGCGATCGGCTGCGACGCCGCCCAGGGCTGGCACTTCGGCCGCCCTGCCCCCGCCGATCGCATCCTGGCCCGCATCCGCTGAGCGCGCCCACACGGCCCGCCCACCCAACGCGACTCTTCATCCCGCCACCCGATCGCGCCGCCAGGCGGATCGAAGGCGGTATACCTCAGCGGCATATCTATGACGCAGAGGTATACCGCTCGACGAGACACATCGCCGCGGCGACCGGCACGCTCCACCCGTCGGCCCGCCCGCGAGTAGACAGCGTCTACGCCACCCTGGTAGACAGTGTCTATGGACGTGGAGGAGACGGGCCTGCGGGCGCGGCTGGTGGCCGCCGGGGTCGACCTGGTGCTGCGCGAGGGCCAGGCGGCGCTGTCGCTGCGGGAGATCGCCCGCCGTGCCGGTGTCTCGCACGGCGCACCGCGCCGCTACTTCCCCACCCACGTCGACCTGCTCTCCGCCATCGCCCGGGAGGGCTTCGCCGACCTCACCGCCCGCGTCGAGCAGACGATGCGCGACGCCGGCCCGGACCCGCGTACCCGATTGGCCGCGCTGGCCCGGACGTACCTGGACTTCGCGGCGGCCCACCGCGGCATGTTCGAGCTGATGTTCCGCCACGACCTGCTGGACAGCGGCCGGCTGCGGCTACGCGAGACGAGCCTGCCGCTCTTCGCCGTCCTGGCCGACCTGGTGGCCCAGGTCCGCCGGCCGACCGACACGCCCGCACCGGTGCTCGCCGGCGCGCTCTGGGCCAACCTGCACGGCATCGCCCAGCTCTGGGCCTGGGGCAGCCTGCCGCTGGCCACCGACGCACACGACGACGAGGCCCTGCTGCGCGCCGCGCTCGATGCCCATCTCGGCCCCACCCGGCATTGACCTCGGAGGACCTGTGCCCCTGCTGTACGACCTCACCAAGCTGACCGTCGGCACCACACTGCGGTGGGGCTGGCGACCCCGCGTGGAAGGGCTGGAGCACCTGCCCCCGCACGGCGGCGCGATCCTCGCCAGCAATCACCTGTCCGTCGCCGACGAGCTGTTCCTCGCCTGCCTGGCACCCCGACACGTCACCTTCTGGGCGAAGGTCGAGTACTTCACCGGCCGTGGTCCCGGTGGCTGGCTCAACCGGCGGATCGTCGCCGGCATGGGCGCCATCCCGGTCGACCGCGCCGACGGCCGCGCCGCCCTGCGCGCCCTCGACGCCGCCGTGCCGGTGCTGCGGGCCGGCGGCCTGGTCGCCGTCTACCCGGAGGGCACCCGTTCCCCGGACGGACGGCTCTACCGGGGCCGGGTGGGAATGACCCGGCTGGCCCGCGACGCCGGGGTGCCGATCATCCCGGTCGGTGTGCTCGGCACCGCGGAGGTGCTGCCGGTCGACGCGCGACTGCCCCGCCGACACCCGGTCACCCTGCGCTTCGGCCCGCCGATCCCGGTCGCCGAGCGCATCAACGGGCCACGCGACATCCGGACGGTCACCGACGAGGTGGTGGCGGAGATCCAGAAGCTCACCGGCCAGGAGTACGTGCCGAGCTACGCGCCGCCCCGGGGAAGCACCGGCTGAGCGCGGGTGGCGATCAGCCGGCGAGCAGCGCCGCCATCCGTTCCGCCTGCGCCTCCCAGCGCCACTCGCGCTCCACCCACGCCCGACCGGCAGCGCCCAGTTGGCGGGCCAGATCCCGGTCGGCGAGCAGCCGGGCGACCCGGTCGGCGAGCTGGGCGATGTCCCGCCCACGTACGACGTAGCCGGTCTCCCCCTCGCGGACCGCGTCCGGTGCACCCCCGGAGTCACCGGCCACCACCGGCAGGCCGGTCGCGGACGCCTCCAGGTAGACGATGCCGAGCCCTTCCACGTCGAGCCCACGGTTGCGGGTGCGGCACGGCATCGCGTAGACGTCGCCGGCCGCGTAGTGCGCCGGCAGCTCGGCCGACGGCACCGACCCGGTGAACACCACGTCCCGTTCCACACCGGTCTGCCGGGCCAGCTTCTCCAGGGTCGCCCGGTACGGCCCGCCGCCGACGATCAGCAGTGCCGCGTCGGGCACCCGACGGCGGATCTCCGGGAGTGCCCGGATCAGCATGTCCTGACCCTTGCGCGGCACCAGCCGGGACACGCAGACCACCACCGGCCGGTCGGTCAACCCGAGCCGGGCCCGGACCTGCTCACCGTCCACGGTCGGGTGGTAGGTGTCCACGTCGACCCCGGGCGCGAGCCGGCGCAACTCGGTCACGTCGTCCAGCACGCGGGCCAGCCGGCTACGGGTGTACTCGCCGAGATAGGTGGTGACGTCCACACCCCGACCGATCCGCCGCAGCGCCGGCCGGGCGGCCGGCAGCGCCGCCCAACCGACCTCGTGGCCGTGGGTCAGCGCCACCACCCGGCGTACGCCGGCTCGCCGACGCAGGCCGGCGGCGAGCAGCCCCAACGGAGCCGCCGCGCCGAACCACACCGTGTCGCAGTCGTACGCGCGCGCCAACCGCGCCGCCCGGCGGGCGATCAACGGGGTGGGCAACAGCACCCGGGTGCGCTCCCGGATCACCTCGAACGGCTGGTCGGCGTCGAACTTGTCGGCCCCGCGCCAACTCGACGCGTACACGACCACCGAGCCGGCCGGTTGACGCACCGCGAGGTTGTGCACGAAGGACTGGATGCCACCCGGGCGGGGCGGAAAATCGTTGGTGATCAGCAGCGTGCGGGTCATCGGGCGGCCTCCCGGGCGTACGCGCGGGCGGCGGCCATCCGCTCGACGGTGGACGGATGCGTGGCCGAGTAGAGGTATTCCCAGCGCGGTGGGTCGGGGTCGCCGAGGTTGACCGAGCCGAGCCGGCGCTGCATCGACTCGAAGGCCTCCGGGTCACGGGTCAGCGCGAGCGCGTGCGCGTCGGCCCGCGCCTCCACCCGTCGTGACATCAGCGCCTGCACCGGCGCGGCGACCAGCCCGGCCACCGTGACCAGGGCGACCAGCAGCGGAAACGCGCTCGGTTGGGCGACCGAGTCGACACCGGCCAGCCGCAGCAACGGCCCCCACGAGCCGAGCAGGTAGAGCGCCACCACGGCGGCAGCGGCACCCAGCGCCCCGGTCAGCGTGCCGACCGTCACGTCGGAGTCCTTCGCGTGCCCCAGCTCGTGCGCCACCACCGCGGTCACCTCGGCCGGGGTCGCCTCGCGCAGCAGCGTGTCATAGACGACCACCCGGCGGGTCGGCCCGAGACCGGAGACGTACGCGTTGACCGCCCTGGTGCGGCGGGAGGCATCGGCCACCAGCACGTCGCGCACCGGCACCCCGTCGCGGGCGGCCATGCTCATCAGCTCGGTACGCAGCGGGCCCTGCTCCATCGGGGTGAACCTGTTGAAGACCGGCTCCACCAGCACCGGCAGCACGAACGACAGCAACACCACCAGCAGGGCCGCGCCAGCCGCGCCGAACGCCCACCACCAGCGCGGCGCGAGCCGGATGACCGTGTAGAAGCCGATCAGCGCCACCGCGCCGATCACCGCGCTGACCGCGTACGACTTGAGCAGGTCGACCGCCCAGCCACTCCAGCCGTTGGTGCTCAGCCCGTAGCGGGTGAGCACGCTCTGTCGCCAGGCGGCGAACGGGAGCGTCACCAGGTCGGCGACGAGGACCACGGCCAGCCCGCCGAGCACCGCCTGAGCGGCCCAGTGCCCCCCGAACGGCCGGCCCACCAGCTCGACCAGGCGACTGCCCAGCGGGGTCAACCCGAGCGCGAGGGCGACCAGCAGCCCCACGACGAGAGCCGCGTACCCGCCGGGGCGCAGCGCCGCCCGGAACTCCCGCCCCTTGGCGACCTGCTCGGCCGGTAGGTCGCGCAGCGCGGCGAGCTGGTCGGCGCGCGGGGCTGGCGGTCGGTGCCACGGAATGAACAACGCGGCGATCACGACCAGGACGACGGTCACCCCGGCCAGGGTCAGCAGCGCCCAGCCGCGCGGAGTCACCGGAAACCTGCCTTCGTCGTCAACGGACGGGCGTCACCGCAACACCGGAGCCGGCCGTCGTCGCGTCGTACCCCGCTCATCTGGCCGCTCCTCCCGCCGTGAGCGCCCATCCTATTGCTCGGGAAAAGCACCCTCCGGGCGCGGTGTGGTGGTCAGGCCACCCGGCGTGAGTGCAGCGGCGGGCGGCGGGCTGTGGGCGGGTCAGGCCACCCGGCGGTGGCCGAGGTGGCGGGCGGCACCGGGGCGCGTAGGTGCGGACAGCACCTCTACGTCGAAGCCGGCCCGGGCAAGCACCTCGATCGCCTCGACCTCGGCGGCGACCAGCCCGGCCGCCGGGGACGTCTCGTCGAACAGGGCGGCCAGCAGGCAGCCGGAACAGCCGTCACCCCGCCTCGCGCACCCGTCGCAGTCGATGAGCATCACGCCTCCTGATCGCTCGCGGTGCGCGGCCGACGCCCTGTCGTGGCCGCCCGAGCACCGTCGGTCACATCGACGCTATTCGCCGGGTACGACAGAATCCCCGTCCGACCGCCCGTTTAAGGGCTAGATCCACTCCAGATCGGCGATATCGGGGTATCCCGATGACTTGGACACCCCGACATCGCCGATCTCGTGTCGATCACAGCCGGGCCGCGCACGAGCCAGGCCGCGCACGAGTCGGGTCGCGCAGGAGCCGGGTCGCCGGCGCGGTCAGGAGCGGTCAGGATCGGGCGAGCCGCCGCAGCAGCGAGTCGGCGCCCAGCGGGTACGCGCCGTGCCGGCGTACCCCGTCGGCGACCTCACGGTCGGACGAGACCACCACCACCGGGCGGCCCGACGGCTCGGCGCGGACCAGCCGCCGGATCAGCTCGTCGGCGGTCTCGCCCTTGCGGGAGAAGAGCACCCGTACACCGCGCGGCGCGGGCGGCAGCCCGTGCATCCGCTCGGCACCGTCGAACACCACGGTGACCTCGTCGCCGGTCTGCGCGGCGATCCCGCCGAGCCCGGTGATCAGGCGTTTGCGCTGCTGCTCCAGGGACATTTCGCCGAAGCCGCGCTTGGTGACGTTGTAGCCGTCCACCACCAGGTGCGCCCGGGGCAGGGCGAGCAGTTGGTCGAGTCGGGCCGGGTCGTCGGTGTCGCGGGCACGTGCGGCCGGGCTGGCCGGGGCGGTGCCCGGCTGCTCGGCGAAGGCGTCGGCGACGAAATCGGCGGGGAGTTTGTCGACCGGGTCGAGCGCCAGCTCCCGGCGCAGCCCGACGGCGGCCTGGCCGATGGTCTCCAGCAGCAGCCAGAGCCGGGCGTCGTCGACCGAGCGGGCCTCCTTGGCGCTGGCCCGGGCCACCCCGGCGGCGGACTCGGCCTCGGCCAGCCGGGCCCGGGCGCGGCGTAGTTCGGCGTCCACGTCGGCGCTGGCCCGTGCGGCCCGGCCGCGCTCGGTGGCCAGCAGCTCGGTGGCCTTGCGCTCGCGGGCCTGGGTCTCCCGCAGGGTACGGGCGACCTGCCGGGACTCCTCGCGGAGCTGACCCAGTTCCTCACGGACGCGGGCCAGCTCGTCGCGGAGCTTCTCGGCCTCGACCCGGGCCACCGCCCGGTCGTGCTCGGCGCGGGTGGCCCGCTGCTCAGCCTCCCGGACCAGCTCGGCGACGACCGCGCTGTCCGCCTCGGCCCGCACGGCGGCGCCGCTGGCGTCGATCAGCTCCCGCCAGCCGCGCGGCCGGGCCAGGTAGGCCAGTGCGGCGACCTCGACCGGGTCGGCGGCGGCGGGCGCGGTGCCCTCGACGACGGCGGCACCGAGGTCACCGGCGTCGGTCAGGACCCGGGCGGTGACCCGCTGCCGGAACAGCGGGTCTGCGGTGAGCTGGGCGGCGATGGCGGGAGCACCGAGCCGGGCCCGCCGGTTGGGGGCGAACTTGGCCACCCGGCGCAACGGCACCGGCACCTCGTCGGCGGGCAGGGTGGGCAGCACCGCGGCCGTCAGCGTCACGATCCGCTGGCGGACCGGCTCGGGCAGCGTCGGCTCCGGCTCGGGCAGCGTCGACTCCGATTCGGCAGCCGGGCGGTCGCCCGAAGCCGGGTCGGATGCGCCTGATGTCTCGCCGACTACGTTGTCGTCCGGGTTGCCCGCGGCACCGTCGAGCGCGACCAGATCCTCCTGCGGGAGGTGGTCGTCGTAGGGCTCGGTGAGGGGCATGTGGCAAGTCTCCCACCGCGACCGGGCCCACCGCCCGGTGAGTGAGCCGATCTCTCATCCTAGCCCCATGGTGACGGATGGGACGGCTGCGACAGGAGTGTCGGACCGGGGAGCTAGCGTGCCGCCGATGGCACAGGCGGAGTACGTCCAGGAGTCCCTCGCTGGTCTCGACCCGGCGGCGGGCGGGGTGGACCCGGCGCTGCCGCTCTACGCGACCACCTTCGTGGTGGTCGACCTGGAGACCACCGGCGGCGCGCCGGACGGCGGCGGCATCACCGAGATCGGCGCGGTCAAGGTGCGCGGTGGAGAGCAGTTGGGCGTGTTGGCCACCCTGGTCAACCCGGGGCAGCCGATCCCCCCGTTCATCACCGTGCTGACCGGGATCACCCAGGCGATGCTGGTGCCGGCGCCGCCGATCGAGCAGGTGCTGCCGAGTTTCCTGGAATTCATCACCGATGCGGTGCTGGTGGCTCACAACGCCCCGTACGACGTGGGTTTCCTCAAGGCCGCCTGCGCGAAGCACGGCTACCGCTGGCCCAACCCCCGCGTGCTCGACACGGCGGCGCTGGCCCGCCGGGTGCTGACCCGCGACGAGGTGCCCAACCGCAAGCTGGGCACCCTCGCCGCCTACTTCCGCACCGCCACCCAACCCAACCACCGGGCCCTGGACGACGCCAAGGCCACCGTCGACGTGCTGCACGGGCTGATCGGTCGGCTCGGCGGGCACCGGGTGGACACGGTCGGCGACGCCATCGAGTTCGCCCGGGCGGTCACCCCGACGCAGCGCCGCAAACGGCACCTGGCCGAAGGGTTGCCCAAGGTCCCCGGCGTCTACATCTTCCGGGCCGCTGACGACCGCCCGCTCTACGTGGGCACCTCCGTCGACATCGCCACCCGGGTGCGCAGCTACTTCACCGCCGGCGAGAAGCGTGCCCGGATCTCCGAGATGCTGGGCGCGGCCGAGCGGGTCGAGGCGGTGGAGTGCGCCCACTCGTTGGAGGCGGAGGTCCGCGAGCTGCGTCTGATCGCCGCGCACGCCCCTCCGTACAACCGCCGGTCCAAATACCCGGAGCGGATGGTCTGGCTCAAGCTCACCGACGGTCCGTACCCTCGGCTGTCGATCGTCCGCGACCTCTCCCCCACCGACACCGCCTACCTCGGGCCGTTCACGTCCCGGCGGGCCGCGGAGTTGGCCGCCGCCGGTTTCCACGACGCCGTGCCGCTGCGCCAGTGCACCCACCGGCTCTCGCTGCGCACCGTCACGCCGGCCTGCGCGCTGGCCGAGCTGGGTCGCTGCCCGGCGCCCTGCGAGCACAAGATCACCCCCGAGGAGTACGACGACAGCGCCGCCGCGCCCTTCCGCACCGCCACGGCCAGCGACCCACAACCGGTGGTGGACGCGCTGCTCGCCCGGATCGAGGTGCTCTCGGCCGACCAGCGCTACGAGGAGGCGGCGGTGGTGCGGTCCCGGCTGGCCGCGGTGCTGCGGGCCACCGCGCGGATGCAGCGGCTCGCCGCGCTGACCGGGATCGTCGAGCTGGCCGCGGCCCGACCGGCCGCCCGGGGCGGCTGGGAGTTGGCGTTGGTGCGGCACGGTCGGCTGGCCGGTGCCGGCGTGTCCCCGCCGGGCGTCCACCCGCGGCCCACGCTGACCGCCATCCGGGCCACCGCCGAGACGGTGTCGGGCGGGCACGGGCCGGTGCCGGCCGCCACCGCCGAGGAGTCCGAGCGGATCCTGTCGTGGTTGGAACGACCGGAGACCCGCCTGGTCGAGATGTCCTCCGGTTGGTCCTCCCCGGTGGGTGGCGCGGGGCGGTTCCGTGACCTGCTGGCGAAGGCCGAGAACGGAGCGTCCCACCAACTCTCGACCGAACGCTCATGACCAACTGACCGATCGGACTACGTCGACTCGCTTAGGCTGTTAGAGAAGTGCAGTCCTGCCCGATTAGTGGGCCTGCTCCCCGCCGCCGACCTTCGGCGATGCGGAGCCGGGGTGAGGAGGTGTCCCTCGTGGACGTCGACGCCGGACACGGCGCCGCCCTGGGGGGCGCCCTTCCGACACAGTCAGGTGAGCTGCCGTTCGCGCGCCGGTTACGGTCGTTGCTCAGCTGGCCGACCACCGACTCCGACCCGGTCACCCAACTGGTTCGCACCCACCGGGGCATCCACGCCGGCACCGACCCCGCGGTGCTGCGACGTGCGTACACGATCGCGGAGAACATGCACCGCGGGCAGTTCCGCAAGAGCGGGGAACCGTACATCACCCACCCCCTCGCGGTGGCGCAGATCTGCGCGGAGCTGGGGATGGACACCACCACCCTGGTCGCGGCGCTGCTGCACGACACCGTGGAGGACACCCGCTACACCCTCCAGGCGCTCTCCGAGGACTTCGGCGGCGAGGTGGCCCACCTGGTCGACGGGGTGACCAAGTTCGACAAGGCGTTCTACGGCAAGGCCGCGGAGGCGGAGACGATCCGCAAGATGATCGTGGCGGCCGCGAAGGACGTCCGGGTGCTGATCATCAAACTGGCCGACCGGCTGCACAACATGCGCACCCTCGGGGTGCGCTCGGCGTCATCGCGGGAACGGATCGCCCGCAAGACCCAGGAGGTGCTGGTCCCGCTCTGCGACCGGCTGGGCATCCAGACCCTCAAGCGCGAGCTGGACGACGTGGTGCTGCTGCACCTGGAGCCCGACGAGCACGCCCGGCTGGCCCGGCACGTGCACGACCGGCCCGGCTGGGACAACTACCTCAACTCGGTGGTCACCCGGGCCCGGGCCGCGTTGAAACGCAGCCGCGTCGACGCCGAGGTGAGCCCCCGCCCCCGGCACCTCTACTCGATCTGGAAGGACACCATCGCCGGCGGCCACACCGCCCCGTACGATCTGCCCCGCATCGTGGTGGTGGTCGACGGCCCGGCCACCGACTGTTACGCCGCGCTGGGCGCGATCCACGGCACCTGGCGACCGGTGCCCGGCCGTTTCAAGGACTTCATCGCCTCACCGAAGAACAACCTCTACCGCTCGTTGCACACCAGCATCTGCGGCCCGCAGGACCGCACGGTGGAGGTGCTGATCCGCACCCAGGAGATGCACCGCTCGGCCGAGTACGGCATCGCCGCCGGCTTCCGCTTCCCCCGTTCGGCGAGCAACAGCGCCGAGGCCCGCGCCGAGCAGTTGGACTGGCTGCGCCGGGTGCTCGACTGGGAGCCGGACGCCGCCGACCCGGCGCAGTTCCTCGAGTCGCTGCGCTGCGACCTCGCCGAGGGCCAGATCCAGGTCTTCGCCGACGGACGGCAGGTCGTGCTGCCGGCCGGCGCCACGCCGGTCGACCTCGCGTACGAGCTGGGCAGCGACCGGGGCGACCGCTGCCTCGCCGCGCGGATCAACGGTCGACTGGCTCCGCTGAGTTCGGAGCTGGACGAGGGCGACGTGGTGGAGATCTTCACCGAGAACGACGGCGACAACGGCTTCGAGGCCGGTGTGGCGTCGCGCGGTCCCCGCCGGGAGTGGCTGACCTTCGTCAAGTCGCCGCACGCGCAGATGCAGATCAACCGGTGGTTCGCCGAGCACACCGAGCCGGGCATCACGATCAGCGACAAGGTCCGCCTCGGTCGGGCCACCATCGGGCTCGCCCTGCGTCAGCACAACCGAGGCCTCGCCAGTGACCTGCCGCTGCTGCGCCTCTCCGAGGAGTTGGGCTATCCCGACCTGGAGACCCTGTTGGTCGCGGTCTTCGACCGGGTGATCGAGCCAGACACCGTGGTACGCCAGCTCATCGATCTGGTCGACCATCGACAGTGAGCCGGCGGGCCCCAGCGCGTCCGAAGGACATTCGTGACCACTAGCCTGGGGTCATGATCCCCCGCTCCCGCGCCACCGGTCGGGCCCTGTTCTACCAGGCCTTCTATCGCCTGCCGCTGCCGGTGCGGCGACGCCTGGTTCGGCTGGCCGTGCCCAAGTACATCGTCGGGGCGGTCACCCTGGTCCGCGACTCCGAGGCGACGGGCGCGGGCCGGTTGCTGATGCTGCGCCAGCCACCCGGCAAGGGCTGGTCACTCCCCGCCGGCCTGCTGGACCGCGGCGAGGCCCCGGTGGTCGGCGCGGCCCGCGAGCTGTTCGAGGAATCCGGCATCCGGCTCCCCCCGTCCCGGCTACGTCCGGCGGTGCCGAACGCGATCGTGCACGCCAAGGGCTGGGTGGACACGGTCTTCGAGACGGAGGTGCCGGCGTCCACCACCGAGCTGGCCGTCGACGGCGCGGAGGTCTTCGAGGCCGCGTGGCATCCCCTGGACGACCTGCCCAAGCTGACCTGGCCGACCGCCCGGCTGCTCGCCTACTACGACATCGGGCCGCTGGCGGGGCAGTTCCCGCCACCGGTCCCCGACGACCTGCCATGACCGGCATGGTCGGCGGGCCGACGGAGCTGTGCGCGGTGGTGCTCGCCGCCGGCGAGGGCACCCGGTTGCGCCCGCTCACCGAACGGGTGCCCAAGGCGCTCTGCCCGGTGGGCAACGTGCCACTGCTGGACCGGGCGTTGGCCCGGCTGGCGGGGCTGGGCCTGGCCGGTCCTGCCCGGGTCGCGGTGAACGCCTGCTACCTCGGCGATCAGGTGGTCACGCACGTGGGCGACCGCGCGCACCTGTCCGTCGAGCCGGGCGACCCGCTGGGCACCGCGGGTGGGGTGGCCAACCTGCGGGACTGGATCGACGGGCGGCCGGTGCTGGTCGGCAACGCCGACGCGTACCTCGCCGACCCGGCGACACCGCCGGGCCCGGACGTGGCCGCGCTGCTCGACGGGTGGGACGGCCACACCGTGCGCCTACTCGGCCAGCCCGCCGCGGACCCGGCGGCACCGGGCACCTTCGCCGGGCACTCCTTCACCGGTTTCTCTCTGCTGCCCTGGCGGTTCGTCCGCGATCTGCGGGTCGTCCAGTCCGACCTGGTCCACGCCGTGTGGCGCCCGGCGGAGTCGGTGGGCGCTCTGGAGGTGGTGCCCTACCCGGGCACCTTCTACGACACCGGCACCCCGGCCGACTACCTGGCGGCCAACCTGCACGCCGCGGCCGGCGGTTCCCTCGTCGACCCGTCCGCCGTGGTGACCGGTCGCTGTGTGGAGTCGGTGGTCGGCGCGGGCGCTCGGGTGCACGGCGACGTGGAGCGCACCGTGCTCTGGCCGGGCGCGACGGTGCACGAGGGCGAGCGGCTGCGCGACGCGATCCGGGCCGGCGACAACCTGACCGTGCCGGTCACCTGTCCACCACCCTCGGCCTCGACCGGGCGGAAAACATCTAGCATGGGCGACGACGCCGACGAACGGAGAAATGTCCCGTGATCACCGCCATCGTGCTGATCGACTGCGCCACCGACGCGATCCCCGAGGTTGCCGAGACCCTGGCCAACCTTTCCGGTGTCAGTGAGGTCTACTCGGTGGCCGGGCACGTCGACCTCATCGCCATCGTCCGGGTCCGCGAGTTCGACCAGATCGCCCAGGTCATCGCCGGCAGCATCTCCAAGGTGCCGGGTGTGCTCAACACCGAGTCGCACATCGCGTTCCGGGCGTACTCCCAGCACGACCTGGAAGAGGCGTTCGCGATCGGCCTGTCCAGCGCCGACTGACCCGCGCACGCAGGGCGGCCGGTCCACCCGCGCGGGTGGACCGGCCGTCTGCTGTCGCTACGTCAGCTCTCGCTGGGAGCCGGCGTTTCGGTGGTGCCGCCGCCCGGAGCCGGGGACTCGGTGTTGCCACCCGGAGCCGGCGACTCGGTGCCGATGCCGCCCGGAGCCGGCGACTCAGTGCCGGTGCCACCCGGGCTGGGCGTACCGCTGGCGCTGGTCTGCGGAACCGGGATGCCCAGCTTGTTGGCGAGCTGCACCAGCTCGTCGTAGTGGGCCTGCAGCGTCGGCAGCGCGGTCTGCGCCAACTGGACCACCGACTGCTCGGAGCCCTGCGAGATCTCCGTCTGGGTGGCCTGGATGGCCTGGACGTGGCCAGCCAGCTCACTGGTCACCCAGAGCCGGTCGAACTCCGCACCGCTGGCGTTGTTCAACTTGTCGATGACCGTCTGCTGATCGGCGCTCGGCTCGTTCGGCAGCTCCACCCCGAGCTGGGACGCGGTCTGCTGGACCGTCTGGTCCAGCTGGGTGTGGTCGGTCTTCAGCATCGCGCCCAGGTCCTTGACCCCCTGGTCCTGACCCTTCTGCTGGGCCAGGTCACCGGCGGTGATCTCGAACAGGTTGACCTGGTGTATGGCCTGCAGGTACTGGGTGTCCTGCGTCGACGGCTGTGCCGCGGCCTGCGCGGCCGCAGCCGGCGCGACCCCGACCAGTACCAGTGCGGCCAACAGGCCGAGGCGTTTGATACCCAACATGCTTCCCCCCCTTGAGACGTTGGACCGCACGGTTACCCGACTCACCGGGGTTATTCCTGCGATCGCCTGTCGCGCGGGGTCGACCGGTCCCGCCGTGGCAGTCCGACTCCGACTCGGATGGGCGGCGGGTGCGAATACGACGTGGCGCCCGCCGGAATCCGGCGGGCGCCACGTAACGGTGCGTTCGGGGGGTCAGCGGCGGCTCTCGCCGCTGCCGATCTCCTCGCGCTCAGGCCGGGCCTCGACCGGCGGGTGCCCCGGCGAGACCGGCGCCTCGACCGGCTTCTCGATCGGGTAGAAGAAGCCCCGGATGGCCGGGCCGAGGGCCCCGAGCCGGTTCATCTTCTTCGGCACGACCCAGCCGACGTACTCCAGCTCACCGTGACCGTCCGCGTGCCCGTTCGACGCGCTGAGAGGCTGGTGCACCTCGACGAACCGGCCGTCCGGCAGGCGCCGGATGATGCCGGTCTCCACGCCGTGCGCGAGCACCTCCCGGTCGTGCTGCTGCAGACCCAGGCAGAGCCGGTACGTGACGTAGTACGCGATCGGCGGGACCAACAGCAGACCGATCCGGCCGGCCCAGGTCATCGCGTTCAAGCTGATCTGGAACTTGTCGGCGATCACGTCGTTGGCGCCGGAGAGCGTCAGCACGAGGTAGAAAGCGACGGCCATGGCGCCGACCGCGGTCCGGGCCGGAACATCGCGGGGACGCTGGAGCAGGTTGTGGCTCTTGCGGTCCTTGAGGTGCCGGGCTTCCAGGAACGGGTACATCGTCGACAAGCCCACCAGGATGCCGGGCAGCACGACCGTCGGCCAGAACAGCGGCGGAATGACGTACCCGTCACCGAGCGGAATGTTGATCTCCCACGCCGGCATGAGTCGGGTCGACCCGTCGAGGAACATGACGTACCAGTCGGGCTGGCTGGCGGCCGAGACCACCCACGCCTCGTACGGGCCGAACAGCCAGATCGGGTTGATCTGGAACAGACCGCCCATCAGCGCGATGACGCCGAAGACGACCATGAAGAAGCCACCCTGCTTCAGCGCGTACCGCGGGAACATCCGCTCGCCGACCACGTTGCCGTTGGTCCGGCCGGGGCCGGGCCACTGGGTGTGCTTCTGCTTGAAGACCAGGCCCAGGTGGACACTGATCAGGGCGACCAGCAGACCCGGGATGAGCAGCACGTGGGCGATGAACATCCGGCTGATGATCATCACGCCCGGGAACTCGCCACCGAAGATCGACGAGGTGACCCAGGAGCCGATCACCGGGATGGACAGCATGATCGCCGAAGCGATCCGCAGGCCGGTGCCGGACAGGCCGTCGTCCGGCAGGCCGTAGCCGGTGAAGCCGGCCAGGAAGCCGACCCAGAACAGCAGCGAACCGATGATCCAGTTGGTCTCGCGCGGCTTGCGGAAGGCACCGGTGAAGAAGACCCGCAGCATGTGCACGACGATCGCGGCCATGAACAGCAGCGCCGCCCAGTGGTGCATCTGCCGCATCACCAGACCACCCCGGACGTCGAACGAGAGGTCCAGGCTGGAGGCGTACGCGGCGGACATCGGCGTGCCCTGCAACGGCGCGTAGCTGCCGTCGTAGACCACCTCGGTCATCGCCGGCTCGTAGAACAGGGTCAGGAACACACCGGTCAGCAGCAGCACGACGAACGAGAACAGCGCGATCTCGCCGAGCAGGAAGGACCAGTGGTCCGGGAAGACCTTGTTCAGCAGTTTGCGCAGCGGGGTGGCCACCTGGAAGCGGTCGTCCACTCCCACCGCGGCCTTGCCCGGCGTCGCCGCAAGGTCAAACTTTCGACGCTTCATGGCCGCTCCCAGAAATCAGGCCCGACGGTCTCGGTGTAGTCGGACTTCGCCACGAAGAAACCCTCGGAGTCCACCTCGATCGGCAACTGCGGCAGCCGCCGGCTGGCGGGGCCGAAGACGGGCCGGGCGTTGTCAGTGATCTTGAACTGGGACTGGTGGCACGGGCAGAGCAGCCGGTTGGTCTGCTGCTCGTACAGGCTGGCCGGGCACCCTGCGTGGGTGCAGACCTTGGAGAACGCCGCGTAGTTGCCCCACATGTAGTCGCCGTGGCCGATCCGTTCGTTGGCCCGGCGCGACTCCTGCGCGTCGGAGTCCCGAAGGTGGATCAGCAGCGTCGGCGAGTCGGCATGCCTGTTGCTCACGCCGTGCTCGATGCCCGGGAAGACGGTCAGCTGACCACCGACGCTGACGTCCGCGGGGCGGACCGGCCGGCCGTCCTCGCGGACGAGGCGGATCGGCTCGCCGCCCTCGGCCGTGGCGAACCCGGTCGTGAACATCTGGTTGTTCTTGTGCGGCTGGGAGATCAGACCACCGACCAGCGGCGCCGCGAGGACCGCGCCGACCGGCGCGAGACCGGCCAGCAGCGAGATGCCCAGCAGCGGGCGACGCTTCACACCCAGCTCGTCCGCCAAGTAGAGCATGGTCTGGCCGGTGATGGTGCGACCGTCGGCGTCCACGACGCCCTCGTGCCGGTCCTGGATCGAGACCTCCTTGGGCAGCAACTTCTTGCCCCAGGTCAGGATGCCGAAGCCGACGGCGAGCAGCGCCACGCCGAGGGTGAAGCCCAACAGCGGGGTGTAGAACTTGTCGCCGCCACGGCCCGGCTCGTACTGCCACGGCCACCAGATGTAGATGGCCAGGAAGGCGGTCGCGGCCAGTCCGGTGATCAGGAAGAGCCCGGCCACCACACGGGCCAGCCGACGCTCCGCCTTGGTACCGGGCAGCACCTGCGGCTCGTAGTGGACGATCTCGATGTCGTCCCGACGCGCGCCCTCACGAACGATGTCGAACCGGGTCAGCTTGGGGTCGTTCACGTCGAGCGGCTCCCGGCCCTGCGGGGCCTGGTGCTCGGTGTGGGTGCTCATGCCGTCACCTCGCTACGGGTGGCGCCGAGCGGCACCACAGCACTGATTCTGATGATCCGCTCGGTCACGACTTACCCGCAATCCACAGGCTTGCGAAGACGAGCGCCACGATGCCGATCAGGAAGATCGCCAGACCCTCGGTGGACGGGCCGTACCGCCCGAGGTTGAACCCACCCTGGTCCTGGTTGTGCTTCAGCGTCTCCTGGATGTAGGCGATGATGTCGGCCTTCTGCTCCGGCCGAAGCTGGTTGTCGCCGAACACCGGCATGTTCTGCGGGCCGCTCAGCATCGCCGCGTAGATCTGGCGGTCGGTCGCGGGGTGCAGGCTCGGGGCGAACTTGCCCGAGGAGAGCGCACCGCCGCCACCACCGAACGCGTGGCACTGCGAGCAGTTGATCCGGAACAGCTCACCGCCGGCCGCGACGTTGCCGTCCTCGTGGAGGTCGTCGCCACCCGGCACGACCGGGCCGCCACCGAGCTCCTGGATGTACTGGGCGAGCTGACGGGTCTGCTCGTCGGTGAAGACCGGGGGCTTGCGGTGCGCCTGGGCCTCCTGGCGGGCCAGCGGCATCCGCCCCGAGCTGACCTGGAACTCGACCGAGGCCGCGCCGACGCCGATCAGGCTCGGCCCGCGACCCTCGACACCCTGGGCGTTGCGACCGTGGCAGGTCACGCAGCTCACGTCGAACAGCGCCTTGCCCTCGGCGGCGGCGCCGGTCAGCTGCGGGTTGTCCTGCGCCTGGGCACCCGGGGCGAAGACGGTGTAGGCGCCGCCGGCGAGCATCAGCGCGGCGATCAGCCGGACCGCGGCGCCCAGCCGGCGGCGGCCCCTGCTGCGCGCGGCGGGCCGCTCGCGCAACCGCGCGAGCAGACCGCGTCGGCGGTCGTTGTCAGAAGTCATGAGCGGTGTCCTTAACCGGTTGGACCTGTCTCAGGGGACGGAGCAGCAGCGCGGAATGTGACGCGCAAGATCACTGGAGCCAGTAGATCATGGCGTACAGCCCGATCCACACGACGTCGACGAAGTGCCAGTAGTACGACACGACGATCGCCGAGGTCGCCTGCGCCGGAGTGAACCGGCCCATGGTCGTACGGACCATGAAGATGATGAAGGCGATCAGACCGCCGGTCACGTGCAGGCCGTGGAAGCCGGTGGTCAGGTAGAACACCGACCCGTACCCGTCTCCGTTGATCTTGATGCCGTCCTCGACCAGGTGCCGGTACTCGTTCAGCTGGCCGAGCACGAAGATCAGGCCCATCACGAAGGTGACGGTGAACCAGCGCCGCAGCGCGTGCACGTCACCCTTCTCCGCCGCGAAGACGCCGAGCTGGCACGTCACGGAGGACAGCACCAGGATCACCGTGAAGGTGGTCGCGTACGGGATGTTCAGCGATTCGGTGTGCTTCTCCCACTGCTCCGGCGCAGCCGCGCGGATGGAGAAGTACATCGCGAACAGAGCCGCGAAGAACATGAGTTCGCTGGAGAGCCACACGATCGTCCCGACGCTGACCATGTTCGGTCGGGTCAGAGAGTGGATCCGGCTCTTGTCAATGGCTGGGGCCGCAGTCACGCCGTCATTATTGCCCCTGACCGGGGCCCGCGATCAGCGGGGGGCCAAACCTGCGCCATCCGTGGCCCGAGCGTCAGGGTCCGGTTCGCCTGGCCTAGCCTGAAAAGCGTGCTGCACGTCGATTCGATCTTAGCCGCCACCTCGGCCCCGCCGCCGTTCACCGTCGGCACGGTGCTGACCGAGACCCGCCTGGACAGTTGGCTGGCCCTCGGCCTGGTGCTCGCCGCCGGCCTGTACCTCTACGGGGTGTACCGGCTGCGCCTTCGTGGCGACCGCTGGCCGATCACCCGTACCGTGTTCTTCCTCGGCCCCGGGCTGGGCGGAATCGCGCTGGTCACGGTCAGCGGACTGCACGCGTACGACACCGCGCTGCTGTCCGTGCACATGATCCAGCACATGGTGTTGTCCATGGTGGCGCCGATCTTCCTGGCGCTGGGCGCGCCGATGACCCTGGCCCTGCGCACCCTGCCGGTCGGGCCGCGCAAGCGCCTGCTGGCGATCGTGCACAGTCGCGTCGCCCGGGTCTACAGCTTCCCGCTGGTGGCGTTCGCCATCTTCGTGGTCAACCCGTTCGCCCTGTACTTCAGCGACCTGTACCGCTTCACCCTCGAACACGCCTGGGCGCACGAGCTGGTGCACGCGCACTTCATCATGACCGGCTGCGTGTTCTTCTGGCCGCTGCTCGGCCTCGACCCGCTGCCCGGCCGCTGGCCGTACCCGGCGCGTGCGCTGCTGATGCTGCTCTCCGTGCCGTTCCACACCGTGCTCGGCCTCACCATCATGCAGAGCAGCACGCTCTTCGGCGGCGACTGGTACCCGTCGCTCAACCTGAGCTGGGTCGACCCGTGGGAGGACCAGGTGGTCGCCGGCGGCATCCTCTGGGCCGGCGGCGAGTTCGTCAGTGTGACCATGCTCGCGGTGCTGGTGGTCCAGTGGGTCAAGCAGTCCGAGCGGGAGGCCCGCCGGGTCGACCGCGAGCTCGACCGCCAGGAGGCCCGCGAGCGCGCCGCCGACGCCGCGGCCGCCTGAGCTGCCCGGACGGTACGCCCCGCGGCGGCGCCGGGCGGGATGTCGGCTACGTCACGTCGACCGGTACGATCGGCGGGCAGCTACGAGGTGGGAGCCTGTCAGCCATGAGCGATCGTCTGTGTACCGTCCTGCTCTACAGCGACGACCCGCAGGTCCGTGACCAGATGCGGATGGCCGTCGGCACTCGACCCGCGCCCGGGCTGCAGATCGAGTTCGTCGACGCGTCGACCTACGCGGAGACCATCCGGCTGGTCGACGACTACGAGATCGACCTGCTGCTGCTCGACGGTGAGGCGAGCCCGGGCGGCGGCATCGGCATCGCCCGGCAGATCAAGGACGACCGGGACGACGCTCCCCCGACCTGCCTGGTGATCGCCCGCGCCGCCGACCGATGGCTCGCCGCGTACGCCGAGGTCGACGCGACGCTGGTGCACCCGCTCGACCCGGTGACCACCGGCGGCACGGTGGCCGAGTTGCTGCGGACGCACGCACCCGCCTGACGTCCCCAAGCTCTCCGGCACCTCCACGGCGCCGGGTCTCCTCGGCGCCGATTCCAGCCCACCCGCACTTCGCACGCTCGGGAGGCCCGCCATGGGCGATCGGACCTGGCCGCACCTGCTCAACGCGCTGCTGCTCGGCGAGGAGCTCTCCACCGCCGACACCGCCTGGGCGATGGACGAGATCATGACCGGCTCGGCGAGCGCGGTGCAGATCGCCACCTTCGCCGTGGCGCTGCGGGCCAAGGGTGAGACCCCGGCCGAGCTGGCCGGTCTGGTGGAGGCGATGCTGGGTCGCTCGGTCCCGGTGGTGCTCCCCGAGGAGCTGCGCCGCACCGCGCTCGACGTGGTCGGCACCGGCGGTGACCTCGCCCATACGGTCAACATCTCCACGATGACGGCGCTGGTGGTCGCCGGCGCGGGCGTCCGCGTCGTCAAGCACGGCAACCGGGCCGCCTCGTCCCTGTGTGGCACCGCCGATTTGCTGGAGTTCCTCGGCATTCCGCTGGATCTCGGCCCGGAGCAGGTCGCCCGCTGTGTCGAGGAGGCCGGCATCGGGTTCTGCTTCGCGGCCCGGTTCCACCCCGGGATGCGCCACGCCGGCCCGATCCGCCGCGAGGTGGGGGTGCCCACCTTCTTCAACTTCCTCGGCCCGCTGACCAACCCGGCCCGGCCCCGCGCCGGCGCGGTCGGCTGCTTCGACCTGCGGATGGCCCCGGTGATGGCCAGCGTCTTCGCGGCCCGCGGGGACTCGGCGATCGTGCTGCGCGGCGAGGACGGGCTGGACGAGTTCACCACCGCCGCACCGACCCGGGTCTGGGTGGCCCAGGGCGGCACCGTACGCGAGGCTGTGCTGGACGCGACGGACCTCGGGGTACCCCGGTCCACCCTCGCGGACCTGCGGGGCGGTGACGCCACGTACAACGCCGGCGTGGCCCGTCGCCTGCTGGCCGGCGAGACGGGCCCGGTCCGGGACGCGGTGCTGGTCAACGCCGCCGCGGCGCTCGCCACCCAGGGTCCACTCGACGGCGACCTGACCGAGGCGCTGCGCGCCGGCCTGGACCGCGCGGCCGAGTCGATCGACTCCGGCGCGGCCGCCGCGACCCTGGACCGCTGGATCGAGACCGCCACCACCGTGTGACCGGTGGCCGGGGATTTGTCGGACCCGCGTGGAAAACTACAGCCGAGTAGTTCTCCGTTCCCGTGGTGCGCCGCTGTCGCTCCCGGGGGCGGGTCAACCTGACGTGCGAAGGAGACGCCCATGTCGCACCGCGAGCTCTACTGCGACGTCTGCGAGGGCGTGGCACCGTTCGAGGCGCCGCCCTGCGTCGACGGCCACGACACCGATTGTCCCGAGCTGATCTGCACCGGTTGCGGCGCCGCCGTGGTGATCGCCACGTTCGCCTACCCCGTCACCCGGCTGGCCGACCGCCGACGTCACCAGCCCGTCCGCCGCCACGCCGCCTGAGACCACCACCGGCCCCCGGCCGGCCGCGTTCCGCCCTCGCCTCGGTCGCGCAGCGTCTCGGTCATCCGACCACCGGCACGGCCACGACGCACGGGCGGCCGGCCGGAAACTCGAAGGCCCGCTCCCTGAGGGGAACGGGCCTTCGTGGTGTACGGGTCGGTCGCGACGGCGACCGGGTGGATCAGTGCTCGGCGGTGCGGCGGGTGCCGGTGTAGTACTCGAACAGCAGCCCGCAGGCGGAGAAGATGACCGCCAACAGACCGGCGCCGATCAGCCAGAACTGCCAGAACACCATGCCCAGCGCGGCGATCGCGGCGGCCAGCGCCAGACCGAACGGCCAGTAGCTGCCCGGGCTGAAGAAGCCGACCTCGCCGGCGCCGTCAGCGATCTCGGCGTCCGCACGGTCCTCCGGGCGCAGGTCGATCCGGCGGGAGACGAACCAGAAGAAGCCACCGCACATCGTGCAGAGCAGGAAGGACAGCAGCAGGGCGACGGTCCCCACCCACTCGACGCCACCCGACTCGCCGTGCGTCCACGTGCCGTAGAGGATGGTGGCACCGAAAAGGAACCCGGCGATGATCAGGAAGATACGCCACTCGGTCTTCATGCGGCTGCCTCAGCTTCCCGTGCGGGCCGGAACGTCGTCCGGGTTGAAGTTGTCCTGCGTCCGCCGGGTGTCGAACGGCTGCGTGGTCCCCGCGTACGGCTGCTCACCGATCTCGGTCAGCGCGTCCTGGGTCGACTTGCCGGCCTGCTTGGCGGCCAGGAACTGGTCGTACTTCTCCGGCGAGACCACCCGCAGCTCGAAGTTCATGAACGCGTGGTAGCTGCCGCACAGCTCGGCGCAGCGCCCGACGTAGGCGCCCTCGGCGTCCAGGCTGGAAACCTCGAACACGTTGCGGATCTTGCCCGGCATGACGTCCCGCTTGAACAGCAGCTCCGGCACCCAGAACGAGTGGATGACGTCGCGGCTGGTCTCCTCGAAACGGATCGACCGGTTGGTCGGAAGCACCAGCACCGGGATGACCTCGCTGGTGCCGAGCGTCGACGCCGTGGTGCGGGCCTCGGTGCCCTGGCCGTCGCGGTAGTTGAACTGCCAGTTCCACTTGAAGGCGACGACCTCGACCGTGACGTCCGGGTTCTTCGACAACTTGTCGACGTCGGTCTGCACGATCGCCGTGTAGTAGAAGAGCACGGAGACGATCAGGATCGGCGCGATGGTGTAGAGGAACTCCATCGGCATGTTGTAGCGGGTCTGCACCGGCAGCGCGTTGCCACGCTTGCGGTAGCGCACGACGCACCAGAAGATCAGGCCCCACACGAAGACGCCGACGGCGAGCGCCGCGATGCAGGAGGCGATCCACAGGTCGTACATCCGCTTGGACTCCGCCGAGATGCCGCCCTGCGGCCAGCCGAAGCCGTGGAACGTCTGACCGACGTCACAGCCGGTGAGCAGAACCAGCAGCGCCACGCCACCGAGACCGAGCCCGGCCAACCGACCAGCTCCACGCCCCCGGCGTCCACCGACCCCTGGCGAAGCGCTGTGTCGTACGGCCGACGGCCGTACCTCCGAACTCCTTGCGACCACCTGGTCCTGCCTCCCTAGCGCGCCGCGGTGCGTCTTTCCTCAGCACCGGCGGCAAAGGCGTCACCGACGGTCGCAGATTACTCGACCATGACGGGCTCGACCGTGGTGGGGTCACTGTCCACCCCCCATCGGGGGGATCCTGGGCATACCACCGCGATAGCGTGTGGATCTGTGAGCGCGAGGAGTGAGCAGGGGTTGCGAGCCCCGCAGTCGCGAACAAAAGGCGGATCTGTGAGCGCTTCCCCGGTCTACCTGGACGCGGCTACTGCCGCGCCGATGCATCCGGTCGCACGGCAGGCGCTGTTGGCCGCCTTCGACGACGGCTGGGCCGACCCGGGCAAGCTCTACACCCAGGCCCGCCGGGCGCGGCAACTGCTCGACGCCGCCCGCGAGGCCACCGCCCTGACGCTCGGCGTCCGCGCCGACGAGGTGTCCTTCACCCCCAGCGGTACGACCGCAGCGCACGGTGCGGTGCTCGGCGGCCTGTCGGGGCGGCATCGGGTCGGGTCGACGCTGGTGCACTCGGCGATCGAGCATTCGGCGGTGTTGCACGCCGCGGAGCGGCACGTCGCCACGGGCGGGACCGTTACCGGGGTGCCGGTCGACCGGCTGGGCCGACTGGATCTGACCGCGTGGTCGGCCGCCGTACGCGCGCCCGGGGTCGCGCTGGCCGCGCTGATCACCGCCAGTCACGAGGTGGGCACCGTGCAACCGGTCGCCGAGGCGGCCGCCGCGTGTGCCGAGGTGGGGGTGCCGCTCTACGTGGACGCCGCGCAGTCGGTTGGCCGGGTGCCCGTGCCGGCCGGCTGGTCGGTGCTCACCGCGAGCGCCCACAAGTGGGGCGGCCCGCCCGGGGTGGGGGTACTGGCGGTCCGTAAGGGCACCCGCTGGGAGTCACCGTGGCCGGCCGACGAGCGGGAGGGTGGGCGTACCCCCGGGGTGGTGAATCTGCCCGCGGTGGTGGCGGCGGCGGCGAGCCTGCGGGCGGCGGCGGCCGACGCGGCGGCCGAGGCGACCCGGCTGGCCCCGCTGGTGGACCGGATCCGGGCGCGGGTCGCGGCGGAGGTGCCCGACGTGGAGGTGGTCGGCGACCCGGTGCTCCGGCTCCCCCACCTGGTCACCTTCTCGTGCCTGTACGTCGACGGCGAAGCGCTGCTGCACGCCCTGGACCGGCGGGGCTTCGCCGTGTCGTCCGGGTCGTCCTGCACCTCGTCCACGCTGCGCCCGTCTCACGTGTTGGAGGCGATGGGGGTGCTCTCGCACGGCAACGTGCGGGTCAGCCTGCATCGGGAGACGACCGAGGCGGACGTCGAGCGGTTCCTCACCGAGCTGCCCGGAATCGTCGCCGATTTGCGCGCCGAGGCTGGGGTGGTGGGGCTGTGACGATGCCGGACGAAGTGATCGACTGCCGGGGGCAGCGCTGCCCGCTGCCCGTGATCGCGGCGGCCCGACGGCTGCCGCAGGTGCCGGTGGGCACGGTGGTCCGGGTGCTCGCCGACGACCCTGCGGCGGCGGTCGACATTCCCGCCTGGTGCCGGATGCGCGGTCAGGAGTTTCTCGGGTCGGTCAACGGCCCCGAAGGCCCCGCCTACGACGTCCGCCGCCAACACTGACAACCCCCGCCCCGCCCCGCCCCGCCCCGGCGATCTTGCACTTTCTGCGGCGACAAAACGCATGAAAACCGCGAACCGGCGACACAATGTGCAAGATCGGCGAGGATGGGGGGGTGGGAACTACGCCGGGAGGAGGTGGGGGCGGATTTCGTCTGCGGCGGTGTCGCCGTAGGACTCGGCCAGCCGCTTGACGAACAGGTCGCTCCGGACCTCGTACTCCTGGGTCCCGACGGTTTCCAGGACCAGCGTGGCCAGCAGCGAGCCGACCTGGGCGGCCCGCTCCAGGCCGAGCCCCCAGGAGAGCGCGGTGAAGAAGCCGGCCCGGAAGCCGTCGCCCACCCCGGTCGGATCGACCGCCCGGATCTCCCGCGCGATCGGCACGTGGATCGGGTCGATGCCCCGCCCGGCGATCTCCACACCGTGCTTGCCCAGCGTGGTGACCCGCACCTTGACCAGGTCCAGCAGTTGGTCGTCGCTCAACTGCGCCTTGCTCTGCAGCAGCGACTTCTCGTAGTCGTTGGTCATCAGGTACTCGGCGCCTTCGATCAGCGCCACCACGTCCTCGCCGGGCATCCGGGCGAGCTGCTGGGAGGGGTCGGCGGCGAAGGCGTACCCACGGGTGCGGCACTCGGCCGAGTGGCGCAGCATCGCCTCGGGGTCGTTGGCGCTGACCAGCACCAGGTCGAGTCCGCCGAGCCGGTCGGCGACCGGGGCGAGCTCGATGTTGCGCGCTTCACTCATCGCGCCCGCGTAGAACGACGCGATCTGGCACATGTCCGTGTCGGTGGTGCAGACGAACCGGGCGGTGTGCGCCACCTCGCTGATGTGCACCGAGTCGCAGTCCACGCCGTGGCGCTCCAGCCAGGAGCGGTAGTCGGCGAAGTCCGCCCCCACCGCGCCGAGCAGCACCGGGCGCAGCCCGAGCTGACCCATGCCGAAGGAGATGTTCGCCGCCACTCCGCCGCGACGGAGCACCAGGTCATCCACCAGGAAGGAGAGGGACACCTTGTGCAGCTGATCGGCGATGAGCTGGTCGGCGAAGCGACCGGGGAAGCTCATCAGGTGATCGGTGGCGATCGAGCCGGTGACGGCGATCTTCATGTCAACCCTCGGGGTCGGGAGCAGGGCGAGGTCAGCCTACCGGCCGGGCAACCCGACATCGACCCGTCGGTCGGTCATCGGCAACCGGCCCGACACCGCCGCTTCTTCGACCATTCCCAACGGGTCCGACTTCACACCAATACGACAGCGGGGCCGTCCCGAAGGACGGCCCCGTCTGTGCTGGTGGATGGCGTGACTCAGTTGAACGAGTCACCGCAGGCGCACGAGTTGCCCGCGTTGGGGTTGTCGATGGTGAAGCCCTGAGCGTCGATCCGGTCGGCGAAGTCGATCGTCGCGCCGGAAAGGTACGGGGCGCTCATCCGGTCGACAACGACCTCGACACCACCGAAGTCGGTGACGACATCACCGTCGAGCGAACGCTCGTCGAAGAAGAGCTGGTACCGCAGGCCGGAGCAGCCGCCCGGCTGCACGGCGACGCGGAGCCGCAGGTCGTCGCGGCCCTCCTGCTCGATCAGGGCCTTGACCTTCTGCGCCGCGACGTCGGTGAGGACGACGGAAGTAGGGGCCTGGGCCTCGGTCGACTCGGTCTGCGCTGGCGTGGTCACGTGGAAGTCTCCCTGCGCGGTTTGGGTCCGGACGCACTGGCCAACGCCGAGCGCCGTCCAGTGATTCCCGGTTGTGGTCCTTTGCCGATGGTACGCCGCCCCGGCCGGGCTCACCCGCGTGGCGTAACCCCCGCCGCAGGTCGACCCGCTCCTGAGCGGGCCGGCTAGGTGGTCGGGGCGTTCAGCGGCTCCACTGCCGGGCCAGCCGGGCGCCCAACTCGCGGAGGCCCTCCGCCGGTCGGCTCAACGCGGCGTCGAGCCCGCCGCTCTCCTCGCCGCCGAAGTGCTCGACCAGGCTGTACGCGTCGGTCACCCCGGCCGCGGCGGCCTCCCGCCGGCCGGTGCTCACCTGCCCGGCCACCACCACGCACGGCACCCCCCGGTCGCGGGCGGCGCCAGCCACTCCGGCGACCACCTTGCCGCGCAGCGACTGGTGGTCGAACGACCCCTCCCCGGTGATCACCAGGTCGGCGGTGTCCAGCGCGGCGTCCAGTCGGGTGGCCCAGGTGACGAGGCCGATTCCCGACTCGCAGCCGCCGCCCAGAGCGAGGATGGCCGCGCCGATGCCACCGGCGGCACCGCCTCCGGGCAACGTGCCGAGCCCCGCCGGGCAGCCGGCCAGGTCCCGTTCCAGCACCGCGGCGAAACGCTCCAGCGCGGCGTCGAGCAGCAGCACGTCGGCACGGTCGGCGCCCTTCTGCGGACCGAACACGTTGCTCGCGCCGTGCAGGCCGAGCAGTGGGTTGTCCACGTCGGTGGCCGCGACGAGCCGGACGCCACGCAACCGGGGTACGCCGTCCAACGCGTCGACCGCGGCGAGCGCCGCCCCGCCGTACGGCAGCGCGGCGCCGCCCGGGTCGAGCGGGGTCACGCCCAGCGCGGCGAGCATTCCGGCCCCGGCGTCGTTGGTACCGGAACCGCCCAGCCCGATCACCACCGTCCGGGCGCCACTCTCCACCGCGGCGGCCACCAACAGGCCCAGCCCGTACGAGGTGGTGGTCTTCGGGTCACGTTCGGCGGTGGCGAGCAGGTGCAGCCCGCACGCCTGGGCGCTCTCCAGGTAGGCGGTCGAGCCGTCGGCGGTGAGCAGGATCTCACCGACTGCCGGACGGCCCAGCGGATCGACCGTCGACACCGGCACCCGCCGACCGCCGAGGGCTTCGGCGAGCACCTCCACGAAGCCCGGCCCACCGTCGGCGAGCGGCCGGATCAGCAGGTCGTCCCCGTCGGTGACGGTGCGCCAGCCGGTGGCCACCGCGGCGGCCACCTCCGGTGCGGGCAGGGTGCCGGCGAACTTGTCCGGGCAGAGCAGCACGCGCATGCCGAGCAGTGTGGCAGCCCACACCGAGGGAAGCTGCGTCGCGCTCGCGCTGTGGGACCATGGGTTACGTGACTTCGACCTGGGTGGAACCCTCCAATACGGCGACGGCTCTGCTGCTGCTCGGCCGGGGCAGCGACCCCGACACCGAGCGCGGCGTCGAGTGTCCGGGCGACCTGCCGGCGCCCAGCGATCCGGATCTGGTGGCCCGCGCCACGGCCGCGAAGGCCAAGCTGGGGAGCAAGGTCTTCGTGCTGGGGCACCACTACCAGCGCGACGAGGTGATCCAGTTCGCCGACGTGACCGGCGACTCGTTCAAGCTGGCCCGGGAGGCCGCGGCCCGCCCGGACGCGGAGTACATCGTCTTCTGCGGTGTGCACTTCATGGCCGAGAGCGCCGACATCCTCACCACCGACGCCCAGCGGGTGATCCTGCCGGACCTCGCGGCGGGCTGCTCGATGGCGGACATGGCGGTCCTGGGCCAGGTCGAGGCCGCCTGGGACACTCTGACCGAGTTGGGCATCGCCGGCGAGACCGTCCCGGTGACGTACATGAACTCCTCGGCCGACATCAAGGGCTTCGTCGGCCGCAACGGCGGCGTGGTCTGCACCTCGTCCAACGCCAAGCGCGCCCTGGACTGGGCGTTCGAGCAGGGGTCGAAGGTGCTCTTCCTGCCCGACCAGCACCTGGGCCGCAACACGGCGGTGCTGGAGATGGGCCTGTCGCTGGACGACTGCGTGCTCTACGACCCGCACAAGCCCGGTGGCGGGCTCACCCCGGAGCAGCTCCGCGACGCCAAGATGATCCTCTGGCGGGGGCACTGCTCGGTGCACGGCCGGTTCACCCTCGACAGCGTCAACGACGTACGGGCGCGGGTGCCCGGGGTGAACGTGCTGGTCCACCCGGAGTGCCGACACGAGGTGGTCACCGCCGCCGACTACGTGGGCTCCACCGAATACATCATCAAGGCCGTCGAGGCGGCTCCGGCCGGTTCGGCGTGGGCGCTCGGCACCGAGCTGAACCTGGTCCGCCGGCTCGCGCTGGCGCACCCGGACAAGCAGATCATGTTCCTGGACAAGGCCGTCTGCTACTGCTCGACGATGAACCGCATCGATCTGCCGCACCTGGTCTGGGCTCTTGAGGAGCTGGTCGCGGGCCGGGTCGTCAACCAGATCACGGTGGACGCCGACACCGCGCACCACGCCCGGGTCGCGCTGGACCAGATGCTCGCCCTGCCCGGCGCGGACACCCCGCCGCCCGCCGCGTCCTGATCACGATCCGTAGTGCTCTTGGTACGCAAAAGCGCCGGATCACCGATTAATGCCACACACGCCGATGTGACCGAGTCCTTTTTCGTCACCGAGGGCTATGCTGCCGGAGCGACGACACACGCGGGCCGTTTCACCTTGGCCGCATCCGGGGTAGTGACGACGTTCAGGCTCCCCCCCAACAACACGGCAGCACCGACGCGCTGGAGGTTGCGTTGACCGACGACGTCCTGGTCGTACACGGAGGCACTCCGCTTGAAGGGCGGATCCGCGTGCGCGGCGCGAAGAACCTGGTTTCGAAGGCGATGGTCGCCGCGCTACTCGGCGACAGCCCGAGCCGGCTGTTCGATGTGCCGAAGATCCGCGACGTCGAGGTGGTCCGGGGTCTGCTCGGCCTGCACGGCGTCAAGGTCACCGACGGCACCGAGGACGGCGAGCTCGTCTTCGACCCGGCGAACGTGGAGAGCGCCAGCACCGATCAGATCAACGTGCACGCCGGTTCCAGCCGGATCCCGATCCTGTTCTGCGGTCCGCTGCTGCACCGGCTCGGGCACGCGTTCATCCCGGACCTGGGCGGCTGCCACATCGGTCCGCGGCCGATCGACTTCCACCTGCAGGCGTTGCGGGAGTTCGGCGCCACGGTCGAGAAGCGGCCCGAGGGTCTGCACCTGTCCGCGCCGAACGGGCTGCACGGCACCAAGTTCGCCCTGCCGTACCCGAGCGTCGGCGCCACCGAGCAGGTGCTGCTGACCGCGGTGATGGCCGAGGGCGTCACCGAGCTGCGTAACGCCGCCGTGGAGCCGGAGATCATCGACCTGATCTGCATCCTGCAGAAGATGGGCGCGATCATCAAGGTCCACACCGACCGGGTGATCGAGATTCAGGGTGTGCCGAAGCTGCACGGCTACACCCACCGGCCGATCCCGGACCGGATCGAGGCGGCGAGCTGGGCGGCCGCCGCCCTGGCGACCCGTGGTCACGTCGAGGTGCTCGGCGCGCAGCAGGCCGACATGATGACCTTCCTGAACATCTTCCGCTCCGTCGGCGGCGAGTACGAGGTCACCGACGCCCGCGCGCCGAAGCTGGGCGACCCGGGCCAGGAGGGCGGCATCCGGTTCTGGCACCCGGGCGGCGAGCTGAACGCGGTGGCGCTGGAGACCGACGTGCACCCGGGTTTCATGACCGACTGGCAGCAGCCGCTGGTCGTGGCGCTCACCCAGGCCCGCGGCCTGTCGATCGTGCACGAGACGGTCTACGAGCAGCGACTGGGCTACACCGAGGCACTGAACTCGATGGGCGCCAACATCCAGGTCTACCGGGACTGCCTCGGCGGCACCCCGTGCCGCTTCGGCCGGCGCAACTTCAAGCACTCGGCGGTGATCGCCGGGCCGAGCAAGCTGCACGCCGCCGACCTGGTCATCCCGGACCTGCGGGCCGGGTTCAGCCACCTGATCGCGGCGCTCGCGGCCGAGGGCACCTCCCGGGTGTACGGCGTCGACCTGATCAACCGGGGCTACGAGGACTTCGAGGCGAAGCTCGCCGACCTGGGCGCGCACGCCGAGCGTCCGTAACCTCGGTCACCCATCGTTCGGTTCCGACGGCTCCAGGTCGCGCTGCGACCTGGAGCCGTCGGCCGTTGTACCGCGATGTGCACCGGGCGCGGACCGTTGGCTACCCTTGCCGCGTGCCGTCGCTCTTTCGCCGCAAGTCCACTGACCTCGTCGACGAGGCCGTCTCCTCGGTGACCCCCGAGGAGACCGCCGAGCGTGCCCGGGGTTACACCCCGGCCAAGGGTCGGGAGACGCCGAAGCGGCCGACCGTCGGCCGCCGCCCGGCCGGCCCCAGCCGCCCCCTCACCAAGGAGGAGGAGCGGGAGCGCCGTCGTCAACTGCGCACCGAGGCCGCGTCGGAGTTCCGCCGCGAGGGCGGCCCCCGCGACCGTGGCCCGGAGCGGCTGCTGGCCCGCAACGTGGTCGACTCCCGGCGTACCGTCGGCACCTGGTTCTTCGGCGGCGCGCTGATCGTGCTGATCGGGTCGAACGCGGCCATGCCGCCGCTGGTCCGGTTGATCTCCAACGTGCTCTGGGGCGCGTTGGCCCTGGGCGTGATCGTCGACTCGGTGCTGATCTGCCGCAAGATCAGCAGGTTGGTCCGGGAGCGCTTCCCGAAGACCGACCAGCGGATGGGCTCGCTCTTCCTCTACGCGGTCATGCGGTCGATCACGTTCCGGCGGATGCGCGCCCCCGCCCCTCAGGTCAAGCTCGGCGACAAGGTCTGACCCGACCCGGGTCGGGGTGAGACTCCCCCACGCAGGGCAAGCACGCCGTGCGCCATCCAGACGTCCGCTGTTCGTTGTACCGTGCGCTTGGTTCATCATCCTGAACAGGCTGATGCTGTTCGCCACAACGAACGCTGATCCGATGGAGCGAACGGATGCCTCCGGAACCGGCCGCCCCGCTGGCCACCATCGCCGCCGCCCTGCGCCGGGAACGGGAACGGGTCGGCATTTCGCTGACCGAGTTGGCCCGCCGGGCGGGGGTGGCCAAGTCCACGCTCTCCCAACTGGAGTCGGGCACCGGCAACCCGAGCGTGGAGACGCTCTGGGCCTTGGGCGCGGCGCTCGGCGTGCCGTTCAGCCGGCTGGTGGAGCCCCACCACGAGGGCGGCGTACGGGTGATCCGGGCCGGGGACGGGCCTCGGGTCCGCTCCGAGCACGCCGACTTCACCGGCACGCTGCTCAGTCCCGGGGCGGCACACCTGCGCCGGGACATCTACCTCATCGAGTTGGAGCCGGGCGCGGTCCGAGCCGCCGACGGGCACGCCCCGCGCAGCGTCGAACACGTGGTGGTCGCCGCGGGCCGACTGCGGGTCGGCCCGGAGGCGGCTTCGGTCGAGCTGCACGCGGGCGACTACGCCACGTTCCCCGGTGACGCCCCGCATCGTTACGAGGCGCTCGCTCCCGGCACGTTCGCCGTCCTCATCCTGGAGCATCCCTGACCGAGGTCGACGATCCCGCCCGGGCCGGGCGGGCGTCGGATGCGGTATGGTCGAAGACCAGATTGCGTTATAAGACCAAATGTCCGAAACCATTGGGATAACGTTTGCGCCCGTGGGCGGCACCACAGTGGCGGTGAGCGAGCCCACGCCGTTACCCTCCATCCGCAGCCACGGCCTGCCGGTGCAGGCGACCTGACTGGCACGCGAGGGCCCCAGCGCGACAATTTGCAACGAGGTGACAACGCCGTGAGCGAGCGGACGCGAGCCGGCCACCGGGGTGTGGCAGGCGGCGACCGGACGCCCGGCGGTCACCCGGAGTTGGCTGCGAAAAACCCACCTCCGGCGAGAATCGGCCGAGTGGCCGGGTGTGGCGACGGGCCCGGCCGATGAGCGGCCGCTACACCGACCCGTGGCCAGACCCGAACGAGCCGTCCTGGGTGGTCGAACCGACCACCGAGTGGCACCCCCAGTTCCCCGGCCAGCGCTACCCCGGCGACATCGGCGCACTCCATCAACCGCCACCGCGCGGCCGGGCGACCGTGACCGGCCGGGCCGAGGTGCCGCCGCTCGCGCCCACCCGCCCGGACGGCACCTACCTCGGCCGGTCCTGGGCCGACGAACCGCCGGCGGAGCCGACACCCCACAGCCGGTCCTGGGCGGACGACGAGCCGGGCGAGACACCGATCTACGGCCGGCCCCGGCCCGACGAACGCGCGGCGGACGCGTCCAGCTACGGCCGGCCCGACAGCGCCGACTCCCGCCACTACGACCACGAGCCGTACCGCCGACCCCTACCCGAACCGCCCCGCCGCGACGACCGCCGCTCCCCCGAGTCGGACCGGCGTACCGCCTGGTCCGACCGACGCCCCGCCGAGGAGCGAGGTCCGGCGCGGGAGGCCGCCTGGCACCGGGACCAGCCTCATTCCGAGCGGTACGACAGCCGCCGCCCGCGACCGGAGCCCACCGAGTGGGACCGGGGTTACCCGGGCACTCCACCGGTCTCCCCCGCGCCCCGTTCCGATTCCGGCCGGGTGCCCGAGCCGGACGATGCGCCGCGTCGGCGCGGCACGCAGGAGCGACCGGCCGCCGGTTACGAGCGACACACCGGCGACGGGTACGGCGTACGACCCACCCGGGACCACGACGGCCGGCTGGCCGACGACCGGCTCCCCGACGCCGCCGACCCGTGGGCGGCCGTGGACGGCCGCACGCGGTACCGCGCCGACGGGCACCCGGACCGGGCCGCCGACGACGTCCGCCGCCCGGAACGGCGCTACCGCGCGGACGAGGGGGCCGGTGCAGCCCTGTCGCCAGACGGTGGACGACGGCACCGACCCGAGCCGGAGATGCCCGAACAGCCCCGCCGCGACGACGAGCGGCGTCGGCCCGACCCCGACCCGCACCGGCAGCAGCCCCGCGAGACCGCGGCCCGCGCCGAGGCGTACCCGGATCGGCGTCCCCGCGAGGAGGCCCGTCCGGACGCGTACCGCGAGGACGGAGGACGCCGCGAGAACGTGTACCGCGACGACCGGCCTCGCGACGACCGGCCTCGCGACAACGGGCACCGCGAGCCTCGGCCGCAGCCCGGCCCGCGGCCGGACGGCAACCTGCCCTGGCCGCCACCGGGTCCGCTGCGCCCGGACCGCAGCCGCGAGGCGGACCACCGCACCGAGCCCCACCGCACCCCGGACCCACACCGCACGCCGGACCCGCACCGGAGCGCCGAGCCGGGTGTCCCGCCGCGGCCGGCTGCCCGGCCCGAGCGACCGGCGGCCACCCCGTCGCGGTACGACGAGCGACCGGTACGCCCAGCAGCGACGGCTCCGCCGGCACCGGCCACGTCCGGTCGCGCCGTGCCGGTCCCGCCGGTTGCCCCGGCGCGGCCGGTGTCGCCGGATGCCCCGGGGCGGCCGGTGTCGCCGGCGCCGGTCTCCCCCGCCGCGCCCGGCCGGGACCGACCGGTGTCGGCAGCGCCGGTATCCCCTGCCTCCGGCGTACCCGTCTCGGGTCCACCTGCCGCACGTCTTCGGCTGGAGTACCTCCCCGCGCCGATGGACCCGCCGATCGCCGACGAGCGGTCGGCTGCCGGGTCGCACCCCACCCCACCACCGCGTTACCCCGGCCCGGACAACGAGGACCGCCCGGTGGACCAGCGGCGCGGCGGGGAGCCGACCCCGGACCGCCACCGGGTCGGCACCAGCGACAGTCGCCCGGCCTCGCCGGAGCGCCCGTTCCCGTCGGACCGACCGACCGCGTCAGACCGACCGCACTCCCCCGATCGACCGTCCTCGCCGCAGCGCCCGCACTCGCCGGAGCGGGTGGAGTCGACGGCCGAGGCACGTCCGTCGGTCGCGCCGCCGCCAACCTGGCAGGTCCCGGAACCACCGTCGACCCGGCCCGCCCCGACCTTCTCGAACGCTGCGACCTCGACCCCAGCGGCCCCGACCCCAGCGACCCCGGCGACTGCGGCCCCGGCGACTGCGGCCCCGGAGCCTCCGGTGGAGGACGCCGAGGCGGCGCTCCCGCTGGCCCCCGGGACACCGCGCCGATACGTACCGCCGCTGCCCTCGGAGAGGCCGGTCGCTCCCGTTCGAGCATCCGAGGAGGTCCAGGGCACCCGTGGGCCGGACGCGTGGTTCAGCCCCGCTCGGCCGGTCGAGACCGACCAGGACGAGCCTGCGCCGGACCGGGAGTCGGCCGGGTTCACCGACGACGAACCGACGGTCGGTGACCCCGACCTCTCCACCCCACCGACCGCAGTGGACGCGGATCCGTCGACACCGAGCGTCGACGCCCGTCGCGACCTGATCGACCAGCCCGCCGGCAGGTCAACACCGACCGACGCCCCCGAGCCGATCTCCGCGCCGCCCGCGCGCCCGACCTCCGGCGCCCCCCGCGCCTGGACGGACGACCTGGTCGACGAGGCACAAGCAACCGTCGAGCCGGGATCGACGGAGGGCCAGCGGCCCGTCTCCGGCGTACCTGACGCCGCGATACCGCACCACCAGGCCGAAGCCACCACCGACGCCGGCCACCAGCCGGCCGCCGCTCGTCCCGTCGGGGACACCGATCCGGCTGAGCACGACCCGACGGACGACGCCGAGCCGCACCACCGACCGCTGGACGCCGAGGACAGCCCGGGCACCGCCGGGCCGACGGACGACGCCGAGCCGCACGACCGAACGTCGGATGCGGAGGGCGATCCGAGCACCGCAGAGCCAACCGACGACTGGCGGGCCGACGACTGGCGGCCCGACGACTGGTCGGTCGACGCTGCGCTGCCAGCCCCGTCCGTGCCGTCTGGCGACGACACATACCCTCCCGTCGCGGCAGCACCCGTGTCGGCCCCGCCGGTTCCTGACAACCCCGCGCCGGAGGTCCCGGCACCGGCCACGGCGCCCATCTCCGCGCCGCCAGCGCCCACGCTGCCGACCGCCGCGGCACCCGTCTCGACGCCTCCCGCGTCGACACAGCCAACCTCCGCACCGGCACAGCCGGCCTCCGTCGCGCCCGTGTCCACGCCTCCCGCACCGGCAGAGCCGTCCGCCGTGGCACCCGTGTCCGCGCCGCCAGCGCCGACACAGCCTGCCTCCGTCGCACCCGTGTCCGCGCCGCCTGCGTCCGCGCCACCGTCCGCCGCCGCACCTGTGTCCGCGCCGCCGGCCACCCCGGAACCCGGCTTCGCAGCATCCGACTCTGCCGCACCCACTCCCGCAGCGCCTGTCTCCGCGCCTCCCGCACCGGCAGAGCCGCCCACCGTGGCACCCGCGTCCGCGCCACCCGCGTCCGCGCCGCCTGCGCCCGCGCCACCGCCCCCCGCAGCACCCGTGTCCGCGCCGCCGACGTCCCCCGCCTCCATGTCGGCAGCGCCCGTGTCCGCACCACCCGCGTCGGCGACACCCATCTCCGCGCCGCCCGCGACGGCGACACCCGTCTCCGCGCCACCCGCGTCGGCGCTGCCCATCTCCGCGCCGCCCGCGTCAACCGTGCCCGGCCCGAGGACCGGCTCGCGCGGGGAGAACGTGCCCGTGTCCGCACCACCCGGCGACGCGCCGCCGACGGCAACGCGACCGTCACTGGCCGACCCGGGCGATCCGGAGCAGGTCCTCGCGGCGTACCGCTGGCGGCTGGACCCGGTCACCCTGCGCGAGGAGCTGACCGAGTCGGACGACCTGCGGAACATCCGGCGGCGGCTGACCGAGAAGCTGGGCTCGGCGATCGACAACCGGGCACGGGCCCGGTTGCTCAGCCTGCGGGCGGTGACGTCGAGGATCCTCGGCGAGCTGGACGACGCGCTGGCCGACGGTCGGCTCGCCCTCACCTACGCCGAGGCCACTGGCGAGCTGCGCCGGACCGCGTTGGCCCAGGCCCGGCTGGCCCACGTCCTGCGCTGGCGCGGCAACTTCGCCGAGGCGGACCAACTCTTCGCACAGGCCAATTCGGTGGAGCTGCCGGACCGGTTGCGGGCCGCACTCCACGAGCACGCCGGGCGGTCGTGTTACGACCAGGGGCGACTCATGGAGGCCTGCCAGCACTTCGAGCAGGCGCTGGACCTGCGGGGTGCCGGCGACGCCGAACTGCTGGACCGGATCCGGGTGGCCCTCGACGCGGTCGCGGCCCGGGCCGCGACGGACGGCTTCGGGCCGTACCGCCGGGGTCGGGACGAGGTGCTCGACCGTGACCGGCCCCCGCTGCCGGAGCGGGACGGGCCGCTGTGGGGTTACACCGGGCAGGACGGCGACCTGGTCATCCCCGCCCGGTACGCCGAGGCGCAGCCGTTCCACGACGGGCTGGCCTGGGTCCGCCGGCCGGACACCGACCGGTGGTCGCTGATCAACCTGCTCGGTACGACGGTGATCCCACCCTCCTTCCGGGCGGCGCACCCCTTCAGCGACGGCCTGGCCTGGGTGGTCGGCGAGGGCGGTTGGACGGCGATCGACGCGACCGGCGCGGTGCACGTCGCACCCAACTTCGCCGAGGTACGACCGTTCCGCCGCGGCCTGGCCGCCGTTCGGCGCGAGGGGTGGGGGGCGGTCGACCGGACCGGCCGGATCGTCGTGCCGACCCGCTACCACGGGTTCGTCACCGAGTTGGCCGACGGCCAGCAGGTCGACGGTTTCACCGACGAGGGGCTCGCCGTGGTCGACGTGGCCGGCCGGCGCGGCGTGGTGGACCGCACCGGTGCGGTGCTGGTCCCGCCGACGCACGCGATGCTGGTCATTCACCCGGTGGCGTTCCTGGTCGCCACCGGCGCCGGGCGGTGGGGTGCCCTGGATCGGCGCGGCGCGGCGCTGATCGACCCGGTGCACCCGGATCGCGCCGAGGTGCTGGAGGAGATCGACCGACTACTCACCGACGCCAACCCGGTGCTCTGAGTGGCTGGTCGACGATGTTGATCCACTAGAGCTAGGGTCGGTACATGGAATTCCGACACCTGGGCCGCTCCGGCCTGATGGTCAGCGAGATCTCGTACGGCAACTGGATCACCCACGGTTCGCAGGTCGAGGAGGACGCCGCGTTCGCGTGCGTCCGGGCCGCCCTCGACGCGGGGATCACCACCTTCGACACCGCCGACGTGTACGCCGGCACCCGGGCCGAGGACGTGCTCGGCCGGGCGTTGCAGAACGAGCGCCGCGAAGGCCTGGAGATCTTCACCAAGGTCTACTGGCCGACCGGGCCGGGCCGTAACGACCGTGGCCTGTCCCGCAAGCACATCATGGAGTCGATCAACGGCTCGCTGCGCCGGCTGCGCACCGACTACGTGGACCTCTACCAGGCCCACCGGTACGACTACGGCACCCCGCTGGAAGAGACGATGGAGGCCTTCGCCGACGTCGTCCACTCCGGCAAGGCGCACTACATCGGCGTCTCCGAGTGGACTGCCGAGCAGCTGCGCGCCGCCCACCCGCTCGCCCGGGAGCTGCACATCCCGCTGGTCTCCAACCAGCCACAGTATTCGATGCTCTGGCGGGTCATCGAGGCCGAGGTCGTGCCGGCCAGCGAGGAGCTGGGCATCGGGCAGATCGTCTGGTCGCCGATGGCGCAGGGCGTGCTCTCCGGCAAGTACCTGCCGGGGCAGCCGCCGCCGGCCGGTTCCCGCGCCACCGACGAGAAGTCGGGTGCGAACTTCATCTCCCGGTTCATGAACGACGACGTGCTCACCCGGGTCCAGCAGCTCAAGCCCCTCGCGGAGCAGGCCGGGCTCAGCATGGCCCAGCTCGCCGTGGCGTGGGTCCTGCAGAACCCGAACGTCTCGTCGGCGATCATCGGCGCGTCCCGCCCCGAGCAGGTGCACGACAACGTGAAGGCGGCCGGGGTGAAGCTCGACGCCGCGCTGCTCAAGGCGATCGACGACATCGTCGAGCCGGTCACCGAGCGGGACCCGGCGAAGACCGAGTCCCCCGCGCAGCGTCCCTGACGCCAGTCCGGTCCGGTCGGCGCGAACCTCTCGCGCCGGCCGGACCGGGTTCGGTCAGCTCACCTCAGCTCTGCCAGAAGCGGATCAGGTCGAGGCCGGTGGCGTAGAGCCACGAGGGCAGGCCGAGCAGGTCGCCCACCGCGAAGACCGCGTCGAAGAACCAGCCGCCGATGCGCGGGTTCCACAGCAGCGCGAAGAGCAGCAGGAAACCGTACGGGGCGAACAGGTCGTACATCTTGCGCCACTGCGGGTTGAGCCACGGCTGGATCATGTTGCCGCCGTCCAGGCCGGGCACCGGCAGCAGGTTCAGCACGCTGGCGGTGAGCTGCAGGAAGGCGAGCAGCGCCACCCCCGCCCAGAACTCCAGCGGGCCACCCGACTCGATGCCGATCCGCAGTGCCGCCACCAGCACCAGCGTGAACAGCACATTTGTCGCCGGGCCAGCGAGGCTGACCAGGGTGTGCCGCAGTCGGCCCGGAATGGCGTGCCGGTCCACCCAGACCGCGCCGCCGGGCAGACCGATGCCGCCGAGCAGCACCACCACCACCGGCAGCACGATCGACAGCAGCGGGTGGGTGTACTTCAACGGGTTGAGCGTCAGGTAGCCCCGGTGGGCGATGTCCCGGTCGCCGGCCCGGTAGGCGACCACCGCGTGGGCGTACTCGTGCAGGCAGAGCGAGACCAGCCAGCCGGACACCACGAACAGGAACACGTTGAACCGGACGCTGCCGTAACCGTTCCAGGTCAGCACCCCGCTGACCGCGAAGAGAGCGACCAGGCCGAGGAAGACCGGGCTGGGCCGAAACGCCGCCTTCGGTACGCCGAGAACCAGCCCATCGGCCCCCGGCCGGTCGTAGGCCATCACTCGGCCGTGGGCAGCAGGCTCATCCGGTACTCCACCCGGTCGTCCTCCACGAGCGCGACCGAGGTGACGCCGGACGCCGCGAGCTCCCGCCAGGTCTGACCGATCCAGGATTCGGCGTCGGCCTGGCTGCCGAACGACTCCGCCGGCCCCTCGACCGTCTGACCGTCCGTGCCCTCGTACCGCCAGCTCCACGCCATGCCGCGTCTCCCCTCGCCGCTGAAGTCCCCGTGGGACGAACCCTCGCCAGCGTAGTCGGCCCGGCGCGCAACGGCCGCTCGCTCACCCCCGCAGGGTCCAAGGGTGGATCAATCCCGTCGGCGCCGGCCGGTACGGTGGCTCGGTGCTGACTCGGGGAGTACTGCTCGGTGACCGGTACCGGCTCGGCGAGCGGGTGGCGACCGGTGGGATGGGCGCGGTCTGGCGCGGCACGGACGTGCTGCTGGAACGCGAGGTCGCCGTGAAGGTGCTGCTGCCGTCGCTGGTCGCCGACCGCGAGTTCACCGCCCGGTTCCGGGCCGAGGCGCGAATGTTGGCCGCGCTGCGGCATCCCGGCGTGGTCGCGGTGCACGACGTCGGGCAGGCCGCGCTCGCCGACGGAAGCCAGGTCGACTACCTGGTGATGGAGTACGTCGAGGGTGAGCCGCTGTCCGCACGGGTGCGCGCGGCGGGACGGCTGGATCCGGCCACCACCATGTCGGTGCTGGCGCAGGCCGCGGACGCGCTGCACACCGCCCACACCGCCGGCATCGTGCACCGGGACGTGAAGCCGGGCAACCTGCTGGTCAAGGCGGACGGCAGCGTGGTGCTCGTGGACTTCGGCATCGCCCGATCCCGCAGCATGGCCGGGCTCACCGCCGCGAACATGGTGCTCGGCACCGCCTCGTACATGTCTCCCGAGCAGGCCACCGGGCAGCCGGTCTCGGCCGCCACCGACATCTACGCGCTCGGCGCGGTGGCGTACTTCTGCCTCGCCGGGCAGCCGCCCTTCCACGGCGACAACCCGCTCGCGGTGGCGCTCCGGCACGCGCAGGAGGAGCCGGCGGCGCTGCCGCAGGACACCCCGCCGGCGGTCGCCGCCGTGGTCGCCCGCGCGCTGGAGAAGAGTCCGGCGGACCGGTTCGGCAGCGCCGCTGAGCTGGCCGCTGCCGCCGCCGATGCCCGCGACTCGACCCTGGCGAGGATCCCGGTCTCCGCCCGCCCACCGTGGGCGCTGGCCGCCCCCACCCCCGGGACGCCCTCGGCCCCTGCGGCCAGCCCGGCCACCCCGCCGCCCGTCCCGACCCCCGCGCCGCCGACCGGGCAGCCCGCGCCGGTCGGCGCCGCGCCGATCGGGGCCGCCGCAGTGCACACGCCGGCCGGTTTCGCGGCCTCGCCGGTGACCGGGTCGGGGTCGACCCGGGAGGACGTGTTCCGGGAGGGGTCGTCCGGCCGGCACAAACAACTGCTGATCGGGGTCGGCGCGGTCGCCCTGGTGGCGCTGATCGCGGTGGCCGTGGTGGCCCTGCGGCCGGGCGGCGACCCGGGTGGGACGGACGGTCCGCCGGCGCTGGCTGGCGGATCGGCGACGGCCTCGGACGGCGTCGCGCTCGACGACGGAGGGGCGAGCACCTCGGGACCTCCGCCCAGCGGCGCCCCGGACGCCAGCCCCACCGCGTCCGCCGCGCCGACCGTCTCCGGCGGCCGGACCGACGCGCCGACCGCCGACCCGGACCCGCGCACCGCGACGCCGGGCAGCACCCCGACCGGGAAGGCCAGCAGCCGACCGACGCCCACCGGCAGCGCGGCCAGCCGGCCCAACCCGTTCACGGCCGCCCAGGCGTGCGGCAGCGGCTACCAGGTGATCGACTCGGCGACGCTGACCGGCGGCGACGGGAAACGCAAGGGCCGGGTCTTCCTGATGTACCACGCGGGCACCGGCACCAACTGCGTGGTCACCCTCAAGGACACCGGGGTCGGCACGAAGACGGCGGCCTCGGCGTACCTGGAGGTGCAGGGGCGGGCCCGCAGCACCGACAGCGGGTCCTTCGACTACTACGCCGGGCCGGTGCGGGCCAGCGCCGCCGGGACGTGCGTGAAGTGGGGCGGCGCCACCGGTGGGGTCAGTTACGGCAGTGGGTTCGAACACTGCGACTGAACGACGGTGAGCACCGGGCCGGCAGGCAGCACGAGCACCGGCGGCCTTAAGGTACGGGCATGTCCGTAGACGGGTGGAACACGGTCCTGGTGCTCGGCGGGACCCGGTCCGGCAAGTCCGAGTTCGCCGAGTCCCTGGTCACCGACGCCCCGGTGGTCCGCTACCTCGCCACCGCGCCGGAGGGCGACCCGGAGGACACCGAGTGGGCGACCCGGCTGGCGGCGCACCGCGCCCGACGGCCAGGCAGTTGGACCACCGAGGAGACCGCCGCCGAGCCACGCCGGCTGGCCGACGTGCTCGCGTCCGCCGAGCCCAACGAGACGCTGCTCGTCGACGACCTGGGCGGCTGGGTGACGGTCCTGCTCGACCCGGACCACCAGCCCGCCGACGACGTGGCGACGATCGCGGAGCTGGCCGAGGCGGTCCGTACCTGCTCGGCGCGGGTGGTGCTGGTGAGCCCCGAGGTGGGGCTGTCGCTGGTGCCGACCACCCCGCTGGGCCGGGCGTTCACCGACGCGTTGGGCGCGGCCAACCGCGCGGTCGCCGACGCCTGCGACGCGGTGGCGTTGGTCGTCGCCGGCCAGCCGGTCTGGCTGAAGCCGGCCGCCACCACGACCCTGCCGGCGGCTCCCGCCGCCACGACCGCAGCGGCCCCCGCCGCCACGACCGCAACGGTCGTGGCGAGCCTGGATGACGCCGAACCCACCCCCGAGGTGCAACTGCCCGATGTGCTGACCCACGCGCCTCCGGTCGTCCCGAACCAGGAGCCCGGCAACCCCTGGGCGGCACCGACCATGGCGCTGCCGATGGTGGCCACCGGGTTGGTCATCCAACCGGGCATGGAGCTGCCGATGCCCGACGAGTACGCGGGCCCGCAGGCGGTGGACCGACTGGCCACGCTGGACGTCCCGGGGGCCGGGCTGGGCGTGCTGGACCGGGTGGTCGGTTTCGCCGCCGCCACCCAGAGCACCTCGACCCCGCAGGCCTGGGGTTCGGTGCGGGTGCTGCTGCTGCACGGTGACCACGCTGGTGGGGCGTCGGCCGGAACCGTCGCCGGTGAGTCGGCACGACGGGCCGCGCAGGCCCGCGCCGGCCGGGGCGCGTTGGCGCGGCTGGCCGCCGAGAGTGGCGCCAGCCTGCAGGTGGTGGACACTCCGGCCGCCGCGCCCATGGAGGACCAGCCGGCGCTCTCGGCCGAGCAGGTGGAGTCCGCGCTGCGCTACGGCTGGCGGCTGGCCGAGCAGGCCGCCGACGCCGGCGTACAGCTGCTGGTGCTGGGGGCGTGCGGAGCCGGCACCGAGGCCACGGCCGCGGCGGTGCTCGCGGCGACCGCCGGCGCGGAGCCGCCCGCCGTGCTGGGCCGGGTGATCACCGACTCGGGTGAGATCGACGACGCGGCGTGGATGATCCGCTGCGCGGCGGTACGCGACGCCCTGCACCGCACCCGCCGCTCGTCGCGCGGCGCCAAGGACATCCTGGCCGAGCTGGGCGGTGGTGACGTGGCGGTGGCCACCGGTGTGCTGCTCGGCGCCACCGCCCGCCGGGTGCCGGTGCTGCTCGACGGGCCGGTCGGGGTGGCCGCCGCCATGATCAGCCGCGACCTGGCCGGGCAGGCCCGGCACTGGTGCCTGCTCGCCGACCACGGTGGGCACCCGGCGGTGCGGCTCGCCGCCGACGTGCTCGGTCTCACCCCACTGCTGGACCTGCGGCTGGATCTTGGCGAGGGCGCGAACGCGCTGGTCGCGCTCCCGCTGCTGCGCTCGGTGCTGGCGTTGGCCGCCGCACTGCCGGTCCACCCGTCGCTCGGCGGTGACGAGTCGCTCGGCGGTGACGAGGAGCCGGGCCCGGCCCCCGACGAACCGGGGCACGACTTCACCGAGCCCGACTTCGCCGAGCCGGAGCCGGACGGCCCCGGCCCGGCCAGCACCGGGGCGGACGAGCAGCCGGCGACGGGCTGGCGTGCCGGCTGAGTCGCGGTTCCTCGCGGGAACCCGGCTGGCGGTCACCACGTTCACCACGCTGCCGGTGCGGGCCGGACGAATCGACCGCCCGGTCGCCGGCACCGCGATGGCTCTCGCCCCGGTGGTCGGCGCGCTGCTCGGCGCCCTGCTGGCCGGCGTGTTGCTGCTGACCGGCGCGTTCGCTCCCCCGCTGGTGGCCGCCGGTGTGACGGTTGCCGCCGCCGCGCTGCTCACCCGCGGGCTGCACCTAGACGGGCTGGCCGACACCGTGGACGCGCTCGGCTCGTACCGGCGGGGCGCGGCCGCGCTGGAGATCATGAAGAAGCCGGACGTCGGCCCGTTCGGGGTGGTCGCCCTGGTGGTCGTACTCCTGGTGCAGGCCGCGGCGCTCGCCGACCTGGTGGGGCGGTCCTGGCCGGCGTGTCTCGCGGCGGTGGCCACGGCGACCGCCGCCGGGCGGTTCGGCGTCACGGTGGCCTGCCGGCGGGGAGTGCCGGCGGCCCGGCCGGACGGGCTCGGCGCGCTCGTGGCCGGCACGGTCGGCCCGGTGGCACTGGTCGTCGGCGCGGTCGCCGTCGCGCTGCTGGCGGTGCCCGCGGTGCCGGGCCGCCCGTGGCAGGGGCCGCTGACCGTCGCGGTCGCGCTCGCCGTCGCGGTCGGCCTGCAGACCCACGTGGTACGACGGCTCGGCGGGATGACCGGGGACGTCCTCGGCGCGACCGTCGAGGTGGTCACCACGCTGGTCTACCTGGGTCTGGTGCTGTCCGGCTGAACCGGGCGCGGCGGGCCGGGTAGCGTTCGGCTCGACAGCACCGGCGTCGGCCACCGGGGGACCCCAGAATGCTCATCACGGACGACTTCCTGCCCGTACCGGTGCCGGAGTCGCTCAGCGCGACCTACCTGGTGCCAATGGCGGGGCTGCCGAAGGTCAGCGCGAAGACCGCGGTGGCGGCGCTGACCGGCCGGCTGGCCGAACCGGTGCACGGGCTGGCCCGGCAGATGCTGGAAAGCCCGCTGATGAGCGTCGACACCCGGCCCATCGCCGACTTCCCCGAGCTTCCGCCGGACCTGCTCACCGCGTTCGGCGCCACCGAGGAGCAGCTGGCCCGGTTGGCCGCGGCGACCCACCTGGTGGTCGTACAGGCCGAATACCGGCCCGGTTGGCCGCCCGCGCACGAGTGGGCGGCCCGCGCGGTCGCGGCTGCCGTGGCGGAGTCCGTCGACAGCGACGTGGTGGACGTCTTCGGCCTGCAGTTCCTCGACCCGGCGACCGCGCTGCGCTCACTCCCCGACGAGCAGGGCCGGATCCGGCTGGTCGACTGGGTGCTGGTGCCGTACTCGTCGGACACCGAAGGGCTGTGGTTCACCACCAAGGGGCTGCGCCGCTTCGGGCTGCTCGAGTTGCAGACCCAGGGGGTGCCCGACCACCTCACCCGCGCCTGGGGTGCGGTGATGACCGGGGCGGCACGCCGGCTGCTGCGGGACTGGACCGACGGGCTCACCGGCGAGGAGGTGCCGGCGTTCGTGCAGCTACCGGTGCTGGCCACGGTCACCGGGCACGACATCGCGGTCGCGTACGGCAACCCGGAACAGCACGGCGCGACCGCCCCGGTGCTGCTGCGCCTGGAACTGGACCCGGCGACCGACCCGGAGGCCGACTCGTTCCTCAGCCTGCGTCCGCCCGCCGGGCACCGGGGGCCCGACGGGCGCTACTACGCGGCTGCCTGCGCGACCCTGTTCTCCGGAATCCAACCGGATGTGCGCTACGCCCGCTCGGCTGACGCGATGAGCCGGGCGGTCGCCACCGCCCGGGCGGCGCTGGGTGACGCCCGGGCCCGGTTCGTCGCGGGTCGGCTCCCGGCGGAGTCACAGCTGGTGGTCAAGTACGGCCTGCCGGGCGACGACGGCCCGGAGTACGTCTGGGCGGGCGTCACCTCGTGGGAGACCGCGGAGCGGATCGTCGGTGTGAGCGCCAGCGACGCCAACACCGACCCGGCGGTGCGCATCGGCGCCCCCGTGGTGGTGGACGCGACCGAAGTAGTCGACTGGGCGATCCTGGACGCCACAGGCGTCATCGAGGGCGGCTGGACCCAAGCAGTCCTAGACTCCGGCGAACCCCCAACCCCCTAAAACCCACGCCCCACTCCCCCGCGCCCCCGGCTCCCCGCCCGCACCCCGCGTTGATCATGAGGTTATTGCCACTGCCGTCGGCGTGTCGTGGCAATAACCTCATGATCAACAGGGTCTTGGGGGGCGGGGCCAGGGTGGGGGGGTTACTTCACTGAGGGGGTTACGAAGGGGGGTTTGGTTAGGGTTAGGGGGGCTCGGCGGCCTCGGATGTCGATCTCGACCTCGGCGCCTTCGGCCAGGTTGGCGTCGGTGTCCAGCAGGGCCAGCGCTATGCCCTGCTTGCGGGTCGGGGAGAAGGTGCCGCTGGTCACCTCGCCGACCTGCTTGTCGCCGACGTGCAGGGTCATCCCGGGCCGCGGAATGGCCCGGTCGACGGCCACCAGGCCGCGCAGCGTACGCCGGGGGCCGGCGGCCTTCTCGGCGAGCAGCGCGTCGCGGCCCCAGAAGGCTGGCTTGTCCCAACCCACCGCCCAGCCGGAGCGGGCCTGCACCGGGGTGATGTCCAGCGAGAGGTCCTGCCCGTGCAGCGGGTAGCCCATCTCGGTACGCAGCGTGTCCCGGGCGGCCAGGCCGCAGGCCCGCAGGTCGAACGCCTCCCCCGCGGCGAAGAGCGCGTCCCAGACGGTCACCGCGTGCTCCGCCGGCACCACCAGCTCGTAGCCCAGTTCACCGGTGTAGCCGGTACGGCAGACGGTCAGCTCCACCCCGGCCAGGGTCGCCGCGGAGAAGCTCATGTAGCCGTGTTCCGTGGGCAGGTCGAGGGCGGCCAGCAACTCGGCCGAGCGGGGGCCCTGGACGGCCAGCACGGCGTACGCCTCGTGCTCGTCGGTGACGGTGACCTGCGCGGGCGCGGCGGCGCGCAACCGGCGCACCACCTCGCCGGTGTTCGCCGCGTTCGGGATGAGGAAGACGTGGTCATCGGCGTACAGGTAGGCGATGATGTCGTCGACCACACCGCCGGTGGCGTCGTCGCAGCAGAGCGTGTACTGCGCCCGGCCCGGCCCGATCCGGCCCAGGTCGTTGCTGAGGCAGGCATTGACGAAGTCGGCCGCGCCGGGGCCGCTCACCCGGGCCTTGCCCAGGTGCGACACGTCGAAGACCCCGACCGCGGTACGCACCGCGGTGTGCTCCTTGAGCACCCCGCCGCCGGCGTACTCCAGCGGCATCTCCCAGCCCCCGAAGGGGGCGAACTTGGCGCCGGCGGCGATGTGCCGCTCGTGCAGCGGGGAACGGCGCAGCCGGGTCGCGGCGGCGTCGAAGGTCACGTCGGTCATGGGTGGCAACTTACCGGGGGTAACGTCGCTGGTTAGCATCGGCGGGAGCCTGCTGGCGCTGTCGGCGGGACAACCATCACGTCCGGCGGGTACGTTCCGCCGGAGACCTTCACCGCTGGTACGCGACGCCGCGACCGGCCCGGCCCGCCCGGAGTAGCTTCAGTGACATCACCCCGCACCACCAACCTGAGCCTGGTCGACACCGACCCGGCCGAGCTCGCCGTCGACGCGATCGTGATCGGCGTGCACAGCCAGCCCGGAGGGCAGGACGCCACCAGCGGCCTCGCCGGCACCCTGCTGCTCGCCAGCGGCGCGGAGAGCATCGCCGCCGCCTTCGACGGCAAGTTGACCGAGACGCTTGCGCTGCTCGGCGCGACCGGCGGGCCGGGTGAGGTCATCAAGCTGGCCACGCTGGGCACCGTGACCGCCCCGGTGGTGGCCGCGGTCGGGCTCGGCCCGGAGCCGTCGGGTGCCGCCCCGGCGCCGGAGACGCTGCGCCGCGCCGCGGGTGCGGCGATCCGGGCTCTGGCGGGTGCGCCCAGGGTCGCGCTGGCGCTGCCGCTGCCGGACGACGCGGACGCGTCGGCTGAGCTGCGCGCGGTCGCCGAGGGCGCGCTGCTCGGCGGGTACCGGTTCGCCGGCTACAAGACCCGCCCCCAGCCGACCCGGCGGGAGCCGGTGGCCGAGGTGCTCATCGCGGTGCCGGACGCCGGCGACGCGGGCGCCCAGGCGGAGGTCGTCCGGGCAGAGGCGGTGGCGAGCGCGGTCCGGCTCACCCGGGACTGGGTGAACACCGCACCGAACGAGCTGCGTCCGCCGTCGTTCGCCGACGCGGTCGCCGACGCCGCCCGGGACGCCGGCCTCGGCGTCGAGGTGCTGGACGAGACGGCGCTGGCCGCCGGCGGGTACGGCGGCATCGTCGCGGTCGGGCAGGGCTCGGAGGCCCCGCCGCGGCTGGTGAAGCTCACCTACACGCCGCAGGGTGGCGGCAACGGCAAGCGGGTCGCGCTGGTCGGCAAGGGGATCACCTTCGACACCGGCGGCATCTCGATCAAGCCCGCGCAGGGCATGTGGGAGATGAAGTCCGACATGGGGGGCGCGGCCGCGGTGGGTGCGGCCATGCTGGCGATCGCCGCGTTGAAGCCGGCGGTGGCGGTCAGCGCCTACCTGCCGATGGCGGAGAACATGCCGTCGGGCACCAGCTACCGGCCGGGTGACGTGATCACCATGTTCAACGGCAAGCGGGTCGAGGTGCTCAACACCGACGCCGAGGGCCGGATGGTCCTGGGCGACGCCATCGCCCGCGCCTGTGCGGACGGCACCGACTACCTGTTCGAGACCTCGACCCTGACCGGCGGCCAGGTGGTCGCGCTGGGTAAGCGGGTGGCCGGTGTGATGGGCACTCCGGAGCTGTGCGAGCGGGTCCAGGCGGTCGGCGACGCGGTCGGCGAGCCCGCCTGGCCGATGCCGCTGCCGGAGGACGTGCGTAAGGGCATGGAGTCCGACGTCGCGGACATCTCACAGGTCAACGCCGGGATGGACCGGGCCGGCCACATGCTGCAGGGCGGGGTGTTCCTGCGCGAGTTCGTGACCGACGACGTGGCGTGGGCGCACATCGACATCGCCGGGCCGAGTTACCACTCCGGCGAGCCGACCGGTTACTGGACCAAGGGCGGCACCGGCGTGCCGGTCCGCACGCTGGTGCAGCTTGTCGAGGACGTCGCCGCCAACGGCTGACCGACGTACGAAGGGGCCCCGGCGTTCTCGCCGGGGCCCCTTTCCGCGTCTCAGCTCCGCTCGGGCCGGCGCTTGCGGCGCTCGTTGAAGTCGCGCATCCGCTGCGGGTAGCCCATCAGCCGGACGTCGTACACCGGGATGCCCATCCGGTACGCGAAACGCCGGGCGCCGTCCGGGCCGTCGATGCGCCGGCGGGTCCACTCTCCGTCGTCGGCGATCAGGATGACGGTGGTCTCCGTCACCGTCGTGCGGGGCTCGATGTACGCCTCGACACCGCGTCGGCTCCGGATGAAGTTCTCCAGATGATCCAGGTCACCCCGGTCGGCGGCACGGTCACGACTCGACACGGCCGCCTGTCTGCGGCGCCGGAACAACCCCACCGGACCTCTCCCCCACGCTGCGTCATCGACAACGGTGCCAAGGGTACGTGTCGATGACGTGTCCTTGGGCACCTCGGTACGCACCCTGTGCCCGGTGGTGACAAGATGACCGAGGTGGGGTGTGTCTGTGTTACACCTCTGTGACCCCCGATGCAGCGACGCGACCTGGGAGTTGGACGTGAGCGAGCCGAACGAAGCGACCTTCGACATCGTCATTCTCGGAGGTGGCAGCGGCGGCTACGCGACCGCGCTGCGCGCCGTCCAGTTGGGCCTGACGGTCGCGCTGGTCGAGAAGGGCAAACTCGGCGGCACCTGCCTGCACAACGGCTGTATTCCGACGAAGGCCCTGCTGCACGCGGCCGAGATCGCCGACCAGGCCCGCGAGTCGGAGCAGTTCGGTGTGAAGGCCGAGCTGATCGGCATCGACATGGCCGGGGTCAACTCGTACAAGGACGGCGTGATCGCCCGCCTCTACAAGGGCCTGCAGGGCATGCTGAAGGGCAACAAGGCGATCACCATCGTCGAGGGCCACGGCAAGCTGGTCGGCAAGAACGTGGTCGAGGTCGACGGCAAGCGCTACACCGGCCGCAACGTGGTCCTGGCCTCCGGCTCGTACGCGAAGAGCCTGCCCGGCCTGGAGGTCGACGGCGAGCGGATCATCACCAGTGACCACGCGCTCACGATGGACCGGGTGCCGTCGTCGGTGATCGTGCTCGGTGGCGGCGTGATCGGCGTCGAGTTCGCCAGTGTGTGGAAGTCCTTCGGTGTGGACGTGACGATCGTCGAGGCGCTGCCCCGACTGGTCGCCGCCGAGGACGAGGAGTCGTCGAAGGCGCTGGAGCGGGCGTTCCGCAAGCGGAAGATCAACTTCAAGGTCGGCAAGCCGTTCGAGAAGGTCGAGAAGACCGAGAGCGGCGTCAAGCTGACCATTCAGGGCGGCGAGACCGTCGAGGCCGAGCTGCTGCTGGTCGCCGTGGGTCGCGGCCCGAACACCGCCAACCTCGGGTACGAGGAGCAGGGCGTCAAGATGGACCGCGGCTTCGTGCTGACCGACGAGCGGCTGCGCACCAGCGTGCCGAACGTCTACGCCGTCGGCGACATCGTGCCCGGCCTCCAGCTCGCGCACCGGGGCTTCCAGCAGGGCATCTTCGTGGCCGAGGAGATCGCCGGGCAGACCCCGGCCGTGATCGACGAGGTCGGCATCCCGCGGGTGACCTACTGCGACCCGGAGCTGGCGTCGGTGGGTCTGACCGAGGCGAAGGCCAAGGAGCAGTACGGCGCCGACAAGGTCAAGACGTACAACTACAACCTGGGTGGCAACGGCAAGAGCCAGATCCTCAAGACCACCGGCTTCGTGAAGCTGGTCCGGGTCGAGGACGGCCCGGTGGTCGGCGTACACATGATCGGCGCCCGGGTGGGTGAGCTGATCGGTGAGGCGCAGCTCATCTACAACTGGGAGGCCTACCCGGCCGAGGTCGCCCAGCTCGTGCACGCCCACCCGACCCAGAACGAGGCCCTGGGCGAGGCGCACCTGGCCCTCGCCGGCAAGCCGCTGCACGCACACGCCTGATCATCCAACCGCGGCGTCCGGCGACGGGCGAAGATCCCACCAGGGGAATGAAGGAGTCTCAGAAAATGCCGGTATCGGTCACCATGCCCCGGCTCGGCGAGAGCGTCACCGAGGGCACCGTCACTCGCTGGCTCAAGCAGGAGGGCGACACGGTCGAGGTCGACGAGCCGCTGCTCGAGGTCTCGACCGACAAGGTCGACACCGAGATCCCGTCGCCCGCGGCGGGCGTACTGAGCCGGATCGTGGTCGGCGAGGACGAGACCGCCGAGGTCGGCAGCGAGCTGGCCGTCATCGCCGGTGAGGGCGAGTCGACCGGTGGCGGCGAGGCCGCCCCGCAGGAGCAGCAGCAGGCCCCGGCCGCAGTCGAGCCGGTCACCGAGCCGACCGCCGCCGCCGAGGGCACCGCCGACGAGGTGGCGCCGGCTCCGGCCGCCGCGCCGTCGGGCGAGGGCACCGCGGTCAAGATGCCGGCCCTGGGCGAGAGCGTCACCGAGGGTACGGTCACCCGCTGGCTCAAGCAGGTCGGCGAGACCATCGAGGTCGACGAGCCGCTGCTGGAGGTCTCCACCGACAAGGTGGACACCGAGATCCCGTCCCCGGTCGCCGGCACCGTGCTGGAGATCAAGGTCGCCGAGGACGAGACCGCCGCGGTCGGCGCCGACCTGGCGATCATTGGCGTTGCCGGTGCCGCCCCCGCGCAGGCGAAGCCCGAGCCGAAGCCGGAGGCCGCGCCAGCGCCGAAGGCCCAGCCGAAGGTCGAGGAGCCGACGCCGGGCCAGTCGTACAACGAGCCGGCCGCGGAGACCGAGAGTTCGGCGCAGCCGGCGAAGACCGAGCAGGCTTCGCAGCCGGCCGCGCCGACCTCGACGCCGCCGCGCCCGTCCGCCCCCGCGCAGGGTGGTGGCGAAGAAGCAGCCGGCTACGTCACTCCGCTGGTGCGCAAGCTCGCCAGTGAGCACGGTGTCGACCTGTCCTCGCTCAACGGCACCGGCGTTGGCGGCCGGATCCGCAAGCAGGACGTCCTCGACGCGGCCGAGAAGGCGAAGGCGGCCAAGGCCGCTCCCGCCGCCGCGCCGGCCGCCGCGCCGTCGGCGGCACCGGCCAAGCCGGCCGCCAAGCCGCAGCCGAGCGGCAAGCGGGGCACCACCGAGAAGCTCCCCCGCATCCGTAAGGCCATCGCCAAGCGGATGCAGGAGTCGCTGCACGAGATGGCGCAGCTCACCACGGTGATCGAGGTGGACGTCACCCGGGTCGCCAAGCTGCGGGCCCAGGCGAAGGACTCGTTCGTGCAGCGGCACGGCGTGAAGCTGTCCTTCCTGCCGTTCTTCGCCCTCGCCGCCGTCGAGGCGCTGCAGACGTACCCGATCGTCAACGCCCAGTTGGACCTGGACGGCGGCACGATCACCTACCCGGCCGCCGAGCACCTCGGCGTCGCGGTGGACACCGAGCGGGGCCTGGTGGTTCCGGTCATCCACAACGCCGGTGACCTCAACCTCGGTGGCATCGCCAAGCGGGTCGCCGACCTGGCCGAGCGGACCCGGACCAACAAGATCAGCCCGGACGAGATCGCCGGGGCGACCTTCACGCTGACCAACACGGGCAGCCGGGGCGCGCTCTTCGACACCCCGATCGTGCCGACGCCGCAGTCGGCGATGCTCGGCACGGGTGCCGTGGTCAAGCGGCCGGTCGTGGTCAACGACCCGGATCTGGGCGAGGTCGTCGCGGTCCGGTCGATGGTCTACCTGGCGATGTCCTACGATCACCGGCTGATCGACGGCGCCGACGCGGCCCGTTTCCTGTCCGCGATCAAGGAGCGGCTGGAGGCCGGCAACTTCGAGGCGGAGCTGGGCCTGTCCTGATCCAGCAGCAACGCCGTAAGGGCGCCCCGGTCGTCGACCGGGGCGCCCTTACGTTTGTGATGTCAGCCCTCCGTCTGCGATCTCAGCCCTTCAGCAGATCGGTCGAGACCTTCCAGAGCCGCTCGGCGGCCTCCGGGTCCAGCGCGTAGTCCGCGACGCCGGTCCGCCCGCCGGGCTGGGCGGGGGCGGCCTGCTGACAGTCCTCGAAGTAGCGCCCACCCACACCATCGAGCAGCGGCGACGCGGCGACCAGCACCGAGGTGGCGGCACCCTGCTCAACGGTCTTCCAGGCTGGTGCGTTCCCAGCGCGGAGCCGGTTGAGCTCCTCCTCGCTGACATAGCGCTGCAGGTTGGTCTGGATCGCCCCGGGCATCAGCGAGTTGGCCGTGATGTCGTCGTCGGCCCAGCGGCGGCTCGCCTCCACGGCGAAGAGCACGTTGGCCGTCTTCGACTGCCCGTACGCCTGCCACGGCTCGTACTCCCGGCGCTCGTACTGGATGTCGTCGAAAACCACAGGTGAGCGCAGGTGGGCGGCGGAGCTGACCGAGACGATCCGGGCCCCGCCGCTGGCGGCAAGCGCCGGTCGCAGCCCGGTGGCGAGCGCGAAGTGCCCCAGGTGGTTGGTGGCGAACTGCATCTCCCAGCCCTGCGGGGTGCGCATCTCCGGGGAGGCCATGATGCCGGCGTTGTTGACCAGGATGTGCAGCGGTCCGTCCCAGTTGGCCACGAAGTCGGCGACCGAATCCTGGTCGGCGAGGTCGAGCGGGGCGACCATGACCCGGTCGTTGCCGGTGGTGCCGGTGATGTCGTTGGCGGCCTTCTGGCCGGCGTCGGGGTTGCGGACGGCCAGGGTGACCTCCGCACCGGCGCTGGCCAGGGCACGGGCGGTCTCCACGCCGATGCCGGACGACCCGCCGGTGACGATCGCCCGCCGCCCGACGAGGTCCACGCCCTTGATCACGTCCATGGCCGTGGAGGTGTGGGCGAACGAAGTGGTGATCGGCTTGCTCGTCGTCATGATCCATCCTTGTCCAGGGTGGGTCGGACCGACCGGCCCGCTGCCGGAGGCCGCTGGCGGCCATAATTCGGCCTTCGCGCCGACGGACGGCGCTGCGGACCGAATGAAGGCTGGTCCAGGTGTCTTCCCGCCCCGGGCCGGAGGTAACACGCGCGAGTTCCCGGCACGCGCTGCGGGCCGCCGTCTTCCAGGAGCACACCAACCACGAGGCCCACGAGGCCGCCCTGCCTGCCACACCCGAACTGCCGGTGCCCGCCGCGCTCGACCTGATCGGCACCCTGGAGGACCTGGTCGACCAGGGCAAGATCCGCGCGTACGGCTGGAGCACCGACGACCCGACCTCGGCGGAGGCGTTCGCGGCTGCCGGTCCACACTGCGCCGCGATCCAGCACGACGAGTCGGTGCTGCGCGACAACGCCGCGGTGCTGGCGGTCTGCGACAGCCACGACCTGGCCAGCCTCAACCGTGGGCCGCTGGCGATGGGGCTGCTCACCGGGTCGACCCGAGCCGTCGGGGCGGACGACGTGCGCGGGCGGGCGCCGGAGTGGCTGGAGTGGTTCACCGACGGCCGGCCGACACCACGCTGGGCGGCCCGGGTGGAGCAGGTTCGCGGGGCGCTCACCGCCGACGGGCGGACCCTCGCGCAGGGCGCGCTGGGCTGGCTGCTCGCACGCAGTCCGCGTACGGTGCCGATCCCCGGCCTGCGCACGGTGGCGCAAGCCGAGGAGAACCTGGCCACCCTGGCGCAAGGCCCCCTGAGCCCCGAGTCCTACGCCGAGGTGGAGCGCCTCCTGACGGACCTACGCCCCGCCCTCATGGCCTGACCCATCACCCGGGGGCGCATCCGGGGGCGGTGGTCTGGGCGAAGATGGGGGTATGCGGATCCTGCTGGCCGGCGCGTCCGGCTTCCTCGGCACCCGGCTGACCGACCGGCTCGTGGCCGACGGGCACCAGGTCACCCGGCTGGTGCGCCGGTCGCCCGGTGACCCGCGGGAACTGCGGTGGGACCCGGCGGCCGGGCAGCTCGACCCGGCAGCGGTCGCCGAGGCGGACGCGGTGGTCAACCTCGCCGGCGCGGGCGTCGGCGACAAACGCTGGAACGACGACTACCGGCGGTTGATCCGCACGAGTCGGGTGGACAGCACCACCACGCTGGCGACCACGATCGCCGGCCTGCCGGCGGCCGATCGGCCGAAAGTGCTGCTCAACTCCTCGGCCGTCGGCTGGTACGGCAACACCGGCGACCGGGTGGTCGAGGAGGACGCGCCGGCCGGCGAGGGCTTCCTGGCCGACGTCTGCCGGGTGTGGGAGGCCGCGACCCGGCCGGCCGAGGACGCCGGGGTACGCGTGGTGCGACTGCGCACCGGGCTGCCACTGCACCGCGACGGCGGGCTGCTCAAGCCGCAACTCCTGCCGTTCAAGCTGGGCGTCGCCGGCCGGCTGGGCAGTGGCCGGCAGTGGTTGCCGTGGATCTCGATGGCCGACTGGTTGGACGCGACCCTCTTCCTGCTGGATCACGACGAGATCGCCGGCCCGGTCAACGTGGTGGGCCCGAATCCGGTGACCAACGCCGAGTTCACCCGGGAGCTGGCCCGGCAACTGCACCGGCCGGCGATCATCCCGATCCCCGCGCTGGCGCTCAAGGTGGCCCTCGGCGGCTTCGCCCATGAGGCCCTGACCAGCACCCGCGTCCTACCCGGTGTCCTGACCCGAGCCGCTTACCACTACCAGCACCCCGCCCTCCCCCAAGCCCTCCAAGCAGCCCTAACCCCCTAAAGACCCGATGTCGCCGTTGGCGTTGATCAAGAGGTTTGCGTCAGATTCCGGCTCCCGGATGACGCAAACCTCTTGATCAACACGGGCAGGGGAGCTTGGCACCTACGGCGGTCCGAGCGACCGTCCGCCGCGTGGCTGCCGAATGCGCTGGGTGGGGCGTCGCCCCGTCTACCTCCGGTGGTTCGGCCCTGGGCAGAATCGGCGCTCACCGCTTGGCGGATGGGCCGGCGTGAGCCGATGCTGGGCCGATGGCGACCTTCTCCATGCAAGCAACTCCCACCGACGCGGCGAGCTGGGTCGAGCTGGCCCGCCGGGCCGAGGCCGCCGGCTTCGACGCCCTGCTCGCCGGCGACCACCCCGGCGACGTGACGTCACCGTTCGTGGCGCTGGCCGCCGCCGCGTCAGTGACCTCGACGATCGGGCTCGGCTCGTACGTGTCGAACCTCGGCGTACGGGAGCCGATGCTGCTCGCGACCGACGTGGCCACCCTCGACCTGGTCTCCGGCGGCCGGGCCCGGCTCGGTGTCGGCGCCGGTCACACCCCGGGCGAGTGGCGCGCGGTGGGCCGGGAACGCCCCGACGTGGCCGGCCGGGTCCGCCGCTGCGTGGCCGTCGCCGAGGCGGTCCGTGCCCTGCTCGACGGCGCCTCGGTCACCGTCGACTCGGCCGAGCTGACGATGTACGACGCGGTGCTGCGCGCGCCTCGGCCGGTGCAGGACCGGATCCCGCTGACGATGGGTACGGCGAACTCGACCCTGCTGCGCTGGGCCGGCGGGCACGCTGACGTGGTCGGGCTGACCGGGTTCGGGCGTACCCTCGCTGACGGCCACCAGCACGAGGCGCGGTGGCGGGCCGACCAGATCGAGGCGCAGTTGGCCTGCGTGGCCGCCGGCGCGGCCGGCCGGAGCGACCCGCCGGCGCTGGAGGCGCTGGTGCAGACGGTGGTGGTCACCGACGACGCGGAGGCTGCCGCCGCGGAGCAGGCCCGGCGCAACGGGATGACCGTCACCGAACTGCTGGCCACCCCGTTCGTGCTGATCGGCACGGTGGACGAGATCGTCACGGCGGTCGCCGAGCACGAGAAGCGCTGGGGGGTGACCCGGTTCACGGTCCGCCGCGACGCCCTGGATCCCCTAACACCGGTACTAGCCCGCCTGCCCTAAGCCCGCACCCGCGCGCCCTCGCGCGCCCCCCACCGCCCACCGCCCGACGCCCCGTCGATCATGAGGTTGTTGCCATCCGCCCCGGCGTGTCCTGGCAATAACCTCATGATCAACGGGGGTCAGTGGGGGTGCGGGGTGGGGCAGCGGGGTGGGGTTAGTCCCTGTCGCCT
>NZ_PYBV01000142.1 GCF_003205615.1 Micromonospora arborensis
CAGCCCCCCCCGGACAGCCGGGGCGCCCCCCCGCCCCCCACCGCCCCCACCCCTGCCCCCACCCCGCCCGCTGCCCCCTGTCCCCCCCTGCCTCCGCCCCCCCCCTCCACCTCCCCCCCGCCGCCGGAGCCTCTCCCCCCCTTTCCCTCCCCTTTCCCTTTCCTCTCCCTCTTCCTTTTTTTCCTCTCTCTCCTCTCTTTCCCCTTCCTCCTCCTCCTCCTCTCTTCTTCTTCCCCTCCTCCTTTCCTTCTCTCTTTTCCGCCGATTGTTCGACGAGGTCAAGGACGCGGACGCAGTGGCGGTAGAGGCGTTACGGGGGGGGTGGGCCGGGGGATGCTAACAAAAGATTGAATCGGGGAGGGATGGGTCCGGCTCACCCGGCCCCCCGTTGCGGGGGGAAGCAGGTGCCCCGGGCGCGGCGCCTGAACGGCGGTGGCGCCGCGGAAAGTGACACAAAGGATCCCCACTGTCGCGGGCAGC
>NZ_PYBV01000143.1 GCF_003205615.1 Micromonospora arborensis
GAACCAGAGCTCACAGAGGCCGTAACCCTATAATCACCATTTTTCAAACTGGTCAGCGTAGCTGTGGCGATCCCGTCGTGGCTATTCACTTCGGTTTGGCTCAGTTTCGCCTCTGCTGAATTAACATTGAAAGTGACCATGACGTCATTGAGCAGGTTGCCTTTTGCATCCCGGACGGTCGCGGTCATTGTGACGCTGTCATT
>NZ_PYBV01000144.1 GCF_003205615.1 Micromonospora arborensis
CAGAGTAAAGACGGTAATATCTGGTTGCGCAGTTATGGGGGAAGCCTGGACTCCTTTGCCAGTGGCAAACTGAGCGGCTTTGACATGGGTTACAGCGGTATCCAGTTTGGTGGGGATAAACGTCTCTCTGATGTAATGCCGTTGTATGTCGGTCTGTATATTGGCTCAACACATGCATCGCCGGACTATAGCGGAGGCGACGGTACCGCACGTTCAGACTACATGG
>NZ_PYBV01000145.1 GCF_003205615.1 Micromonospora arborensis
CACGAGGCGTGCGCCGAACATCGCCGGCAGCTGACGTACGTGCTCGGTGATCACGGAGCCGATCCCGCCCTGTAACGCCTCGGTGGACCGCTGCCCCGCCGCGAGTGCCGTCGCCGGATCGGTCACCAACTGGGTCCCGCCCGCGGCGGCGAGCGCGAGGACGAAGCCGATCCCGCCAGTCACCAGAACGGCGGCGCGCAGCGCGGTCCCGACGCTGAATCGCCGCATGGCGAGCAGGCACAGTCCGAGC
>NZ_PYBV01000146.1 GCF_003205615.1 Micromonospora arborensis
CATGGCTGCGCCCCGACACCCGCCAACACCCGCTGACGCGCCCTGACGGGCTTGTCTGCTCCCGGCATCCGCTTACAGACAAGCTGTGACCGTCTCCGGGAGCTGCATGTGTCAGAGGTTTTCACCGTCATCACCGAAACGCGCGAGGCAGCTGCGGTAAAGCTCATCAGCGTGGTCGTGCAGCGATTCACAGATGTCTGCCTGTTCATCCGCGTCCAGCTCGTTGAGTTTCTCCAGAAGCGTTAATGTCTGGCTTCTGATAAAGCGGGCCATGTTAAGGGCGGTTTTTTCCTGTTTGGTCACTGATGCCTCCGTGTAAGGGGGATTTCTGTTCATGGGGGTAATGATACCGATGAAACGAGAGAGGATGCTCACGATACGGGTTACTGATGATGAACATGCCCGGTTACT
>NZ_PYBV01000147.1 GCF_003205615.1 Micromonospora arborensis
CGTCGCGGGAGTATCGCCAGGTCGCCGGAACGGAGACCCGGAAGCCGGAGGGCGGCGGGTGGAGCTTTTCGCCGAGGACCGGCGTACCGGCCGCCACCGGCACACCGACGATGTCCGGGCGGACGCAGGGGAACGGTGGCGGGGGCACTCCGCGCCCCCCCGGCGGGGGGCGGGGGCGGTCGGGGGCCGGGCCGCACCGGCCCTCCGGGCCGCCGCCGGTTGGCGGGCCGGACCGCGGCGGCCCGGGGGGCCGGGGGGGGGGG
>NZ_PYBV01000148.1 GCF_003205615.1 Micromonospora arborensis
ACCGGCTCCAGATTTATCAGCAATAAACCAGCCAGCCGGAAGGGCCGAGCGCAGAAGTGGTCCTGCAACTTTATCCGCCTCCATCCAGTCTATTAATTGTTGCCGGGAAGCTAGAGTAAGTAGTTCGCCAGTTAATAGTTTGCGCAACGTTGTTGCCATTGCTACAGGCATCGTGGTGTCACGCTCGTCGTTTGGTATGGCTTCATTCAGCTCCGGTTCCCAACGATCAAGGCGAGTTACATGATCCCCCATGTTGTGCAAAAAAGCGGTTAGCTCCTTCGGTCCTCCGATCGTTGTCAGAAGTAAGTTGGCCGCAGTATGATCACTCATGGTTATGGCAGCACTGCATAATTCTCTTACTGTAATGCCAGCCGTAAGATGCTTTTCTGTGACTGGTGAGTACTCAACCAAGTCATTCTGAGAATAGTGTATGCGGCGACCGAGTTGCTCTTGCCCGGCGTCAACACGGGATAATACCGCGCCACATAGCAGAACTTTAAAAGTGCTCATCATTGGGAAACGTTCTTCGGGGCGAAAACTCTCAAGGATCTTACCGCTGTTGAGATCCAGTTCGATGTAACCCACTCGTGCACCCAACTGATCTTCAGCATCTTTTACTTTCACCAGCGTTTCTGGGTGAGCAAAAACAGGAAGGCAAAATGCCGCAAAAAAGGGAATAAGGGCGACACGGAAATGTTGAATACTCATACTCTTCCTTTTTCAATATTATTGAAGCATTTATCAGGGTTATTGTCTCATGAGCGGATACATATTTGAATGTATTTAGAAAAATAAACAAATAGGGGTTCCGCGCACATTTCCCCGAAAAGTGCCACCTGACGTAGTTATCCGGATATAGTTCCTCCTTTCAGCAAAAAACCCCTCAAGACCCGTTTAGAGGCCCCAAGGGGTTATGCTAGTTATTGCTCAGCGGTGGCAGCAGCCAACTCAGCTTCCTTTCGGGCTTTGTTAGCAGCCGGATCCCCTTCCTGCAGTCATTGAAGCTGCCACAAGGCAGGAACGTTGGATGGTTCCCATCCTGCCAAGGAGGTGTGGGGCTGCAAACATTTATACGTCTTGCCGTTATATGTGACCAATTGTCCCGCAGTATAAGCTGTGTTGACCTGCCAAGCGGATACACCAGGATTTGTCGTGAGGCCTGAGTTCAGACCGGTGAGGCCAGTAGCGTGGCTGACGAACCCGTTCGTGATAAACGCGTGGTCTGCCGTGTCGACACGAAGGCTATACACCGGCTGCACGCCGGCGACGGTGACACTGGCGACTTTCGCGTAGTAGAACCGCCCGTCGGTCAGCTCGTCGGCGATAGCTTGGGCGTCCGGGTCTCGGTGGTGTGCTTCCAAGAAACGCACCAGTGCAGGGACGCCGACTGTGTAGGTTGTGGGCGCAAATTCGGGTTTCCCGCGGGCAAAACCTGCACAGTCGACGCTGAATGCGCTGCGTTGAATCACCGCGTAAT
>NZ_PYBV01000149.1 GCF_003205615.1 Micromonospora arborensis
GGCCCCTCTCGATGGGCGGACGGGTACCGGCCCACCGATGCTACGGCCCTGACGCATCGTCAGGACTGAGTGTTGATCAGCTGGTTGATCTGCGCGTCGGCGGCCTTGGTGACCTCGTCCACCGGCTTGCCGGCCAGGATCGAGCTGAGCATGTTGACCAGCACGTTCTGCTTCTCCACCTGGGCCCAGCCGGGTGCCAGCGGGGTGAACCAGGCATCCGGCACCGCGTTCGCCGCGGCCGCCGTCTCCGGCTTGTACTTGAGCGCGTCCAGCT
>NZ_PYBV01000150.1 GCF_003205615.1 Micromonospora arborensis
TGAAGCATTCCCGCCGGGTAATGCCTTCACCGCGGGCAGTGGCAAAAGCAAACCAGACGGTGCCGAAAGGCTTCTCTTCACTGCCGCCATCCGGCCCGGCGATACCACTAATAGACACGGCATAATCAGCACGAGCCGCTTTCAGTGCGCCTATCGCCATTTCCACCACGACGGGTTCACTCACCGCGCCATGCTGCGCCAGCGTCTCTTC
>NZ_PYBV01000017.1 GCF_003205615.1 Micromonospora arborensis
GCCGGGCGGTGAGCGCCTTGTCGATGGCCGCCCGTTGGGCGGGGGTGGCGGTGCGCTTGGGCATCGCGAGGTCGAGGCGGAACAGGTAGGCGACGCGCTTTCCGCGACGCCACATGATTTGCGCGGCGGGGTCTTGGCCGCCGGGGCGCAGGTTGCGGGTACGCAGTTGCCGGCGGGTCAGCAGCCCGTCGGGGGCGAACTTGAAGGGGTAGGTCGGCAGGCCGTAGCGCTCGCCGGTCGGGTCGTAGAACACCATCGGGTCCTCCGAGTCGTCGTCGGCCTGGTCGTCGGTGTCGTCGCCGGCAGAGGTGCCGGTGGCGAAGGTGGGGTGTTCGTAGGTGTCGCGGTCGATGTCCTCGGGCAGGAACGCCGCCGAGCACTGGGCGCAGACGATCGGGCCTTCCTCGAAGGCGGCCTTGGAGATGCGCAACTTGCGGGGGCACTCGCATTCGCACGAGACGCCGTTGTTGTTGTTCGTGCGGGTCTTGCCCTCCCCGGTCGGTTCCGGGTGGCGGTAGAAGCGCAGCGCCTCAGTGAGGCCGGTGATGGTGGCCTTGTAGCGGGCGCGGGTGAGGTCGGTCAGGGTGCAGGGCGAGTAGCCGAGCTTGTCGTCCTTGGTCGTGGACAGGCCGAGTTCGGCGGCGAGGGTGGCGAACTTCTTGTTGTGCCAGCGGCCCTGCCGGGAGGTGTCCTGGATGCCCCGGACGTCGGCGAGGGCGTGGGTTGCTTCGTGCAGGAGCGTGGTGAACACGGCTTCCGGTTCGCGGGACAGTCCCTCACCGGAGATGAGGATTTCGGGCAGTTGCTGCTCGCCGGCTTGCCAGCGAAGGGCGGCGAAGTGACCCCACTTCATGCCCTGGTTCGCTTTGGTGGGGGAGCCAGAGCCGACCACGAGAACAGCGGCCGGAACTTCGGTGTGCTGGGCGCGGATCGCGGCCCAAGCGGCTTCCAGAGCGGCGACGAGTGCGGCGGTGGAGATGTCGTTTTGACACGTACGTGTCAGGTCGGGGGTGTGGGCGGCGATGCTCATGCGGCCCTCCGGATGGTGTGTCGGCGGTAGGCGATGGCGGCGGCGCACAGCGCCTCGATGACGTCGGCCGGGGTGCGGCCGGGCAGGGTTTCCCAGTCGAAGACCGGGGCGTGAAGGCCGGCGTGGCCGACGGCGATGAGGTAGGTGTTGAACCACTCGACGGCGGCGCTGTAGGCGTGCTGGTCGGCGTCGGTGATGCCGGTCAGGTACCAGCGGGGCCGGCCGAACACGGCGGCCCGGATCGCGCCGAGGATCGACGCCGGGTAGGTGCCGGTGCGGTGACAGGCGCACGTGGCGGGGCAGGCGTCGTGGGCGTCGTAGAGGCCGGTGGGGGTCCAGCCGTAGCGGCCCAGGTAGAGGGCGGTGCGGTCGAGAACCGCATGAACGTTGCCGGTCGGCAAAGCGGTGACGGTGCTCATCGGGTCGCCCGCCAGACGAGGAACCCGGCACGGGTCGGCAGCCGTTCCTGGCTGTACTCGTGTTCGGCGTAGGTTTCGAGGTCGTCCTCGGTGGCGTGGGTCCAGTCCCACGTGTCCGCCGCGTCGCGCAGCGTGGAGATGACGTTCTCGGCAGTCTGACCGTCACGGTCGTTCCAGTCGCTGGCGGTGGGCCAGCCCTGCCAGTCGTTGGCCGGAATGGTGAGCGCGCCGGTGTCGGCGAGGTAGCCCGTCAGGTACTTGCGGGCGCGTCGGGCCTCACACCGTCCAGGTCCGCTGTTGCAGGGCAGAGTGATGAGCCGGCCGTGGGCGGCCATGCCGATCGCACCGGCCACGCAGGCCGGCGGGAACGGGTTGTCCTCGGTCGAGGCGTAGTAGGAACCTTGGGTCCAGCCTCGGATTTCGAGGTAGCGGGCGGCGCAGCGCAGGATGTCGGCCGGAGTCAGGTCGGCCAGCGCGCCAGGGATGGTGGACTGATTTTGGGTAGGGTTCATGGCGGCCACGTCCTTTCGTGGGCGGTGGTTGGGTCGGCGGTCCGGGTTCGCTTTCCAGGGCTTGGTCCGGGCCGTCGGCCGCTTCTATCGGTGGTGCAGGTGGAGCCTGAGAGCCACCCGTTGTCTGCCGTCGCTGACAAGAGCGGGTGCGGAGCGGAAGACGAGGGCGCCCGCGTGGCGGGCGATGGCGGTGAGTGCGGCGATGTCTTCGCCGTCACCGATGAGCACGAGGTCCAGGACCCGAGTCGGGACAGCGGTCCGGGTCTTCATGCCGCGACCTTCACGGCGGACTCGGCGGGGGCGACGAGGCCGCTACGTCGGCGGGTCCAGGTGGCGTAGTCGGCGACGCGGATGATGTCGGCGTCGGTCATGTAGGCGGCCTTCACGCGGTTGGGAATGCCGCCTTCGGCGATGAGGTAGCCCTCGCCCTGGTTGTTTGGGTCGATGCTGTTGGACGAGAAGCCGCGGGCGTACCAGCCGTGTCCGAGGACGATGTCGGAGGACACGTCGTTGGTGCAGCGGCCGGCGAACCGCCATGCGAACAGGTCCCGCAGCGATGGCGGGATGATGTCCGAGGACGGGCGCTGGGTCGCGGCGGCGACGATGATGCCGACGGCGCGGCCCCGGGCGACGATGTCGCGCAGCAGCGCGGCGAACAGGTCCTGGTCTTTCTTGTCCCCGGCGGTGGCGGAGAAGTAGGCGATCTCGTCGCAGGCCACGAGGATCTGACCGAACAGGTCGTTAGGGCCGATCTTCCGGCGGCGGTGCGACAGCAGGAACGCATACCGGTTGTCCATCACCGTCTGCACGCGGCGCAGGGTGCGGATGGCGTGGTCGATGTCGGGGCCGACGAACACGTCGGCGGCGTCCTTCCACAGCCCGAGTTCGACCTGCTTGCCGTCGAGTAGGCACAGCCGCACGTCCGGGCACAGGGCCGCGTGCCCGACGATGGTGTTCAACAGGCTGGACTTGCCCGCGCCGGGTTCACCGCCGATGAGGATGTTGCGGTAAATCATCGGGAGGTAGGCCGGGTGGCCGAACTCGTCGATGCCGAGGAAGACCGGGTCGAAGATGGACAGGCCCGCGCCGACCGGAACCGTGTCCGCCGGGGTGGGTAGTTCGATGGTGTCAGTGAGGTCCACGACGACTCCCGAGGATTGGTTGACACGTACGTGTCAGGCGGGTGGGGGATGGGTGGGGGGCGCGGACTCTTGACCCGTCAGGGGTGCTTGGTCCGCGCCGTCCCGGTGGTTAGGCGTAGTCGGAGGGGTCGAACCCGTTCGGGCTCGCGGCAGTGGTGGGGTTGCGCGGCTTGCGCTGGCGGGGCGCATCGGGTGATGCGATGACCGTCACGTCGGGTACGTCGGGCAGGTCCAGGCCGACAGGCGGCATGCCCGGAGAGGTGGGGGCGTTGGCCGGGATGTCCGTGGGGACGTAGTCCGGCAGCGGCGACACAACGGTGTGCGCCAAGGGCTCGCGGCGGGTGATGTCCAGCCGGATGAACGCGGCGTACTTGCGGCCGGCGCGCATGACGCGGACCTCGTTGGCCCAGCACGCCACAGCGAGCTTCTGCATCTGGCCGTCCTGCTCCAGATCGCGCAGAGACAGGCCGGGGCGCAGCCACACCCAGACCCGTTCGCCGGCCGGTGTCGGCTTGGCGAGCAGGATCAGCGGGAGTGAGCCGTGCCGGTTGGTGGCGATGAACGCCGCGAAGCACAACCGCAGGCGGTGCCGGACGATCAGGCACCAGGCCCAGGCCATGACTCGACGGCGGGTCGGGGCGATGGCGGCGGGGACGCCGACGACCAGGGCGACGATGAGCAGGGAGCCCCACAGCGGGGTTGACTGCATCAGCGTGGTCCAGCCGTAGACGGTGGCCAGGCCGAGCAGGATCTCTGGCAGCCAGTGCCAGAAGACGCGCAGGACCGGCCACGCCACGATCAGCGCGAACAGCACAGCGCCGAGCACAGCGCCGAGGACGACGCCGAGCAGCCCACCCAGGATCGGGTGCATGTACTCAGAGGCCACCGTGGCGGCCAGGAGGCCGACCACACCGAGGGTGACCCAGAACGCGATGGTGGCCCGACGACGGTACGAGCGGGCAACCGGCGCTTCGATGACAGTGACTTGACCCCCACGGTTCGACCAGCCGAACGGGGACCTCTGGCTAGACTTGGACACGACAAGTCCTCCCTAGGTAGGGACCTTGTTGGACAGGACGCGGGGTCGCAGACGACGCCAATCAACGGCGACCCCGTGTCCACCTCTCGCTTCTGTGGAGCCGATCCAGGAACGCCGCCCTAGACGGCGGCGGTGTCCATCGCGGTCAGAGCCGAAGCCCGGAACGCGACACCCGAGCGGACCTTGCCGTCACGGTCGTTGACCCAGGGCAGCGCCTCCAGGTTCACCGGCACGACCGGCTGACGAACCGTGACAGCCGGCATCACCGGGCTGACCACGGTCACGTTGATGACCTCAGCGCTACCGTCCGCGAGGGCGTAGAGCTGCACCGCCCACATCGGGGCCTTCGTCTCCCGATCGAACTTCTGCTGACCCGACTGGTCCAGCTTCGGAACCGGGTTCACCGCGACCTCGTACGACACCCGCGAGGTGTCCAGCAGCAGACGTCCCATGACTGACTCCCTTCAACTAGGGCTCGCTCACCTTGAGCGATTGCCCGTGTTCGATGGGATCAGCGTAGCCCGTACAAAAGTACGTGTCTAGTACTTCGGTACGGGTCATCGACCGGAATCTTGATGCGAAGAAGGGCGCCCCGCTGTGGGACGCCCTTCGGTGCGGCTCGGAAGGTGTGACGGTAGCTAGGCCACTCCTACGCGGCGAGCCAAGGCTGCCAGTCGGTCGGAGGGGACGGGTTCCATCCGTACAAGGTCGGAAACCATCGTCTCGACCGCCGGGTGTCCCTTGACCTGCTCCGGGGTCAGCGCCTCGGCCTGCTCAAGCGCATCGACCGCCTCAGATACCCTGCGACGCTGAGTCCAGGCCCCTGCCACGTACATGAGGAGCCGAGCCTGCCGCTCGGACGATAGGCCGGACGAGTCGATCCGCTCGGCCGCCCGGAGCGCAGAACCAGCGTCACCGAGTTCGACTGCCACCGCGACCTCGTGTAGCTGGACATTCGTGGGACCAAACTCGGTTTCGTAATCGTTGCGGTCGACCCCTAGGAGCTGAGCTGCCTCTCGCGCCACTCCGAGATACGCGTGAGCCCTCTGATCATCTCCCATCCGCGCAGAGGCCACAGCCAGTTGCAGATTCAGCGCGCCGAACAGCGACACAGCCGCCGGCTTGTCTGCCGATACCTCGGACTCAAGCGCTTCCGCGGACGACGATGCAGCGCTTATGACCTGCTCGAATTGCCGCCCGCCCTGAAACACCAGCGCAAGGCGGAACGTTCCAGCGGCGACCAAAAGCGGGTCTCCCACCTGCTCCGCAACGAGCAAGGCCCGATCGATTGCCACCCAGGCCGCTTCATGCTGACCAAGCTTCGACAGTGCGGCCGAGAGGGCGTGATACACCGACGCTAGCTCGTTGAGGTACGTCTTTCGCGCCTCGCCTTTGGCGGATCGCGTTGCTCTCTCCAGATCCGGCAGTAGGCCCCGCAGCAGCTCGGCCAGATCCTCGTAACGGGCGGCGTGTGCGTACGTCCAACACAGATCGGCTCGCTCGGCTGTCTGCGGCAGGGGAAGCTCTCGGTCCTTGCCCAGAATCGCGGCCATGAGGTAGCTGGTACTTAGCACCGAACGTAGGGCGGTAGCCGCCGAGGGAACCTCAGTGCTCTCCGTATCCGCAGTGCCGGGGGCCAGTTCGGCCATTGGGATACCGAGCGCACCCGCAATCCGCTCCAAAATGGAGACCCGATCGATCGAACGCACCCCACGCTCGACCTGCGAAAGCCACGCCTCAGACCGCCCGATCATCTCGGCAAACTCACGCTGAGATAGACCGCGCTTCTGCCGCCGCCTAGCTATAAGTCGACCTTGCTCGTTGCTGTCAGGCATCTAGTGAACCAAGACCCTTGCTAGGTCCGACCGTCAGAAACTCAACCCGGGCGTCCTGCGTGTACGGTTCGCGCTCCTTGTGGAAGCGGATCACGTGGGGTTGCACTTCGTGCGCCTCGAATGCTTCTCGGTCTGCGTAGCACTCGTAGAAGACTCGGGCGAGCGGTGCCCCCTCTACGGAGTGGGTAGCATAGATCAGCGTCCCTGGTTCGCGGGCACGGATCTCAATCCCTGTCTCTGCGACAAGCGCGTCAAACGCTTTCGCGCTCTCGTCGTCTTTCAGATCGAAGCGCACCACCAATGCGAACATGCAGCCACCCTTCCTGTCTAACCGAGAGTTACGGCTTGTGTACGCAACTCTAGCCGTACTCTTGTTCGGCCACCCGTATTCTATTACGGATCTGTTCGGCGGGGTAGTCGGTGAGCAGTGGGGGGTCTGAGGCGAGTAGCACCTGTGTGAGAACTTTCTGTACGGGATCAAGGCGGCCCGCTTCGCGGACCGTTCGCGCCGCCGAACCTGGGCCGGGCCGCTGGCCCGCCGCTCGCGCCTTAGGCCTGCGGCCACGGCGCGATCGGTGACAGCCCGCCGGCGGCGCGACATACGAAGAAGCCCTGGGCCGCCATGATCGATGGCAGTTCCGGGGCTTCAAGTTGGTCGAGACACGGACAGTGCCTCCGGCGGGGCGCTCGGGCGCTCTGGGATGGTGGTGCCATCCCGACAACCTCCGTCCGGGCAGAGCCGAGCAGGTGGGGCCTGCCCGGTCAAGGTCGTTCAGCCGCTGGGTGCTCCACCTTGACCGGGCAGGCCCCACCCACTCCACGGTGTGCGGACGAAGGCCGACGGGATGGCTGCCAGGTGCAGCGGGATATGTACAGGAAACGGCTCAGCTGCGACGGCGCGGTCAGATGTCAGCCCCCCATATCCGTTCTGCTTTCGACCGAATCGATGCCGTGTTTGCCTTTCAGGCAGTCAATGACTGCCGCAGACATATCGGGGGATAGCTGCTGGAAGATTGTCGCTATGGGGGGATTGGGCTGACCGGCCCCAACGACAGTCGCAAGCAGTTCCACGGCTAGAGCGCGAGCTTCGGGATGGAGATCTGCTAGTCGCCCCCAACCACGAATAAGTTCCGTGTTGAACTCGCCCGCAGCCGGGTCGTTGATGAGCCACAGCCATGCATCAGCCAGGGGGTCAAGAAGACCTAGCTCGCCTTGAGTACCCGAACGGGTATTGAGATGGCCCGCCCTATGCAGCCACTCGGGATCGAGAAGCCCTGTCAGTGCGATGGTTCTCTCATGCTGGGGCCATTGCTCAACTACCGAAAGCACCCTAGTCAATTTCGTCCTCTCAACATGAGAACGCAATGCATCTTGTACTGCCAGTCGGACTGCAGCGGTCTGCGCTCGACTAGCAACGCGACGTAACCGCACGACGGCAACGGTGAACGAATTGTCGCCAACCTTGCCGCCACAGAGCCGGGCTACTTCGACGAGATTTCGGCTGCCGCCAGCCCAGTCGTAAAGGCGCTTTTGTAATGCCTGGCCGACGTGCGGATCCTCTAAGAGCCCAGCGAGAGCTGCATAAGCCCGCCGATTCTGATCACGATTGCCGTTCAACAAGTTGAAAAGCACATCAATTGCGGATACCCATCGATGGCGGGATGCTAGACGATGAACCACTTCGATAAGCCGACGGCTCTCAGCGCTGTCAGTAGGTTTGCGCGCTGACATGTCGGTGATCCAGGAAAAGAGTGCCTTCCTAATGTTAGGTCTTTGCTCCCAAAGATAGTCAATAACTTCGTCATGGTCCGCACCTCGGGCCGATAAATAAATCCGGTCGCCGATTCTGCGCGCCCCTACCTTGGCGAGCTGTTGACGTATGTCGGCACCCTCAAGCGTTCTCGTAGGATCAACCGCTATGCCAAGTTTCCCACTCAGAGCGCCGGCCTCTTCCGAAAGTGTTTCAACCGTTGCTCCGCCGAGAACCGCTGCGGCTATGAGCAAAATTCGCTCGCCCGCACTACCCGGCACGTCCTTGGCGAGATGGTCAACAATGTACCGATTCCAGCGCTTCCATGACGCGGCAAAGCGCAGCAATTCCTCTTGCGATTCCGCATGCGCGGTTATGTCAAATGCGAGGCCAACGCCGTAGTCTGGCGGGGCATCGCTGTCCTTCAACGCTTCGACGATCCCCGCTAGAGCCTGGACATCTAGGAGTTCCCCTCCAGGCATGGCAGTACGTCGCGCCTGATAATCCAACCGGACCCGCACAACTTCGAGGACCTGAGGTTGGCCAATAGACGCCGTAATGTCGGCAAGCTCGTCGGCGTACTGTTGCCAGATTGCAGTGCTCGCGATGACGACTAGCCTTGCGTTCACCGCCTCCAGTTCGCGGCCATAATCACGCAGATTGGCGGCAAAATCGTCGGACAATTCCTCGGCGTAAGTAATGTCGAGCAAGTACCGAGCATTTCCTTCTCGCGGGAGATCACGAAAATCATACTCTCCCCAGGTCACGTTCAGCCTATGGACGGGCTGAGCAGTGCCGAGACACAACACTGACAACGCACAAGTTTGCCGCCCGGTGCGGGGCTCTCCCATCAGCACAACTACGCCCGCGCCATGCCCGCGCCAAAGAATGTGCTCTGCCCGCTCGTAGCCTTGCGGTGGGCTGAAGGCATGAACGGCGACATTAACGTCTCTAGAACTGACCACTACGCGCGGCACTCGAGCACGCACATAGGTAACGTTCAAATCACGGCGCGCTTGGAGGATGGTTGCATGGGGGCCAGCTTCGGCGATCATTGCCCCAATATCGGCGCCAGCGTTGTCGTCACCTTCCACTGCTTTGTCCGAAATGCATCGCTCCGTTGATGTCTCGGCCAGCCTGAATAGAAATACCGCCCTCCGCCACCGTGGCAGTCATTGGACCACTACTCGGCGCGGTCGATGACGCCTCCTCATTGCAGAAGTCCCGGCGGATGGCAGGCCCGAACGCGGTTTCGACAACGGTCGGAAACTCTCGTAGCGACCTGGACAGATCCCAGCCGTCTCGAACCTGAATATCTAGACCGGACCTCGCAGCCCGAAGTTCGATCAGATCGGTCTCAATGTCTTTTGCGTCGACGATGCATGCCACAACCACGATGAAACTAGTGACGACGAACGGCTGCCGGACCTCGAACGCCGTGACCGCGCGTCGTAGGGCAGCTCCGTCGAATTGTGCCACACGCTTACATTGGTATGCGAAATACGTCATACCGTCATCGGTGGCAATCACATCCCGGCCATCGTCAGCCCGGCCCGACCTACCGTACAGCCGGGCCTCCCGGTGGCCGTCCACCATCGTGGCTACCTCTGCAATGAGCGCCTCGAAGTCATACGGCGACATGGCCTCAAAGGGCAAACGACTCGGTCTGGGGCGCGCAAGCGGCGCGTATCCTCCCGGCGGCACGGCCAACGCTGGCGCAGGGTCGAGGGAATCGAATAGGCGTGCCTGCTCAGTATCGGGCAGATCGAACTGTCGGCGTTGAGGCGTCACTAGTGAATTATCGGCTGAAACCCCTTCCGCAACAGCAAGTCGCTTGTCATTTGTCGCTATCCCGACACTTGCTGTGCTAGTCCTCGCGGTGGTGCTACATCGCGGCCTGCATTCGCTAGCCCGACCGACGGACGATGCTGGGTCACGCAGTACAGCAGGGGAGTGCAGCAACCGACGACACCAAGCGGAACCACGGTGACGACCATTAGACCCCTCGACCAGCGGTGCGAGGCGGACGGCACCCGGTTGCCGATCTCTGGGGTCAAGCGGTCGTCCTGGGACGAAGATCGCTGGGCACAGATCCGGCACAACCGGGACCGAGAAGCCGTGTCAAACGTCGAAAGGCGATGACGACGGTTGTGCAGGTCAGCGCTGCGATCCGCCCGATAGAAGATGATCCATCGAGGTCGCAGGTGTATGGGGTTCAAATCCCCTCAGCTCCACCCCGGATCAAAGGCCGTTTCCGTAAGTCGGAAACGGCCTTTTCGGTGTTGGCGGGGCACGAATCCGGTCGTCAGCTCCACCTCAAGCTGGCGAGTTCGGTGCGGAACTGCGCCAGGCTGAATTTTTCGCCCTCGGAGGGCGTCAACCGCAGCGAGTACGTCAGGTCCCCGACCTCCCACTGCACCGACCAGAAGGAACCGGGGCTCCCCGTGATGGTGCCCCGGTGTGAGCCGACGAGCATGGTGCCGACAGGGGAGGGGCCGTTGCCTCCCCCGACCGTACGGCCCGCGCTCGCGCTCGCGCTCGCGAACAGCGTGGAGCCGTTCGGGCCGTTGTAGCCCTGGCAGAAGCCCTCGTCACAGTGACTCGGATGCGGGCTCCACCGCTTGTCGGAGGTCAGGTCTGGCAGGTCGCGATCGGAGAAGGTCGGTGGTGGCAGCGCACTGGTGGCGTCGCGGAGCACCCGACCGCCGAGGGGCTTCTGCAGCGACACGACGAGGGGCACCCGTAGGCCGCTGGTCGCGCAGTCGGTGGCGTCCACCACGCGGCCGCTCACCGCGACGACCACCTGAGTGTCGGTCTGCTCGGTGAGCGTGGCCTGCGGTTGCACGAGCTCCTTGCAGGCCGTGTCGCCGGGGGTGGCCCACACGGTGATGGTCCTGTCGTCGCGACCAACCATCGCGGCGTTCCAGCCCATGGCCGGCACCACCGGCGCAGCCGTGGTCGCGGCCACGCCTTGGGTCGCGGCCTGGTCGGGCACCCGGCGGCTGAGAACGATGCCGCCGACGAGCGCGAGAGCGAGGGTGACACCTGCCGCCGTGGCGCCGATCCGTCGGCGACGGCCAGTGCGATTCATTGCTGCCACAGCCGTATCGAGCAGGTCGTCGGTCTGCACAGGTGTCGTACCTCCCGGTGGAACAGGCGGACCCGGATCGTACGTGAGTGTCCGGTGCTCCCGAGGCCCGCGAAGCCGACAGCCGAGCAGTCGTCCTGCGGCAGGACGACTAGGAGAATCGTTCGGTCGTCACGGGTATCAGGCCGTGCTGTCGCAGGACGCTCGTCAGGTCGGACAGGGTCGAACCCACCGCGTCGGCGGTGGCGGTGCTCAACAGGACGGTCACGTCGAGACACCAGGCGAGTGTGTGGCCGACCCGTCGTAGATCCCAGGTGAGTTGGTCGCCGTCCTTCTCGAGGCGACCGCTCGCGGCTGATGCGTTCGTGCCGTCAACCGGCGTCCGCCACGCTGCCCAGAGGCTCGTCACCTGCTCGGCGCGGAGATCCTTGGCGAAGAGGACGCGGTAGACGCGCCGTTCGTGGAAGCCGGCCGGGGGCTGCGCGGGGCCGAGCCGCAGCGGCGGTGCGGTCGCGATCGGTTGGTGGTCGAGGAAGTACGTACGCAGCACCGCGTCGTCGGGCAGTTGCTCACCCCCGAGCGTGCGGTAGACGCTTTCGGCCTCGCGGCGAGAGGTGGGCACCACCCTTGCCAGCGTCTCCGGATCGGTGCGGATGGCGCGGCTGAGCGAGGCGGAACTCCACCAGCCGGAAGTCGGCGTCCAGCCCGCGCTGTCCAGACCCGTCGTGGAGTAGTCGTGCTGGCGGGTGAATTCTTCGACGACGATCCCCTCCACCGCAGTGGTCGGGTCACGCTCGTCCTGCCCGGGCAGGACCAGGTAGTAGTCCAGGGACGACGCTCGTTCCATCGCCTTTACGTCTGAGCCGCCAGGTGCGACGTGTAGGGGGTTGGCAGCCATCGGCGACATCCTCCGTCGTGCCTCCATCGCGGACCCGGCAACCGTAGCGATTCGCGGCCGGGCGGCCGAACGTCTGTCCGGCCGCCCGACTTCAATGCGTCAGGACCTGGTCAGCGTCACGATCGAGGTGTTGCTGACGGTGACGTACTCGTCGTACTCGACGTCATGGCCGGTGGCCCGGGTGATGGCCTCCGCCTTGCCCTTGCCGAACGGGGTCGTACCGGTCGGGACGGCGGTGGCCGTCCACTGCGTCGCGCTGCCCGGCGTGCAGCTCACCTGCGCCGAGAAGGTGCCGCGCACCAGCACCCTCCTGACGATCTGGGTGACCGCACCCTCCAGCGACACGGAGGTGGGCTGGTTGCAGGTCACCGTGCCCTGCAGGACCGCGTTGCCGTTGATCCGGTTGGCGATGCCGTCGGTCGCCACGGCGAGTTCGAGGTCCAGCGGCTCCGGCGGCGGCGGGTTGGAGATGTGCACCTCGCCGCGTGCGGCGGCCTCCCAGCCCTCACAGTGCTGCTCAAAGGTGGCGTCGAAGGTCTGCACGTAGCCGTTGGGGCCGAACACCGCGTTGAGGACGGTGAAGGTGCCGGTCAGCTCGTTGCAGCCCCGCCCTTCGCCGGACAGGTCGAGCCCGGGACCAGCGCCGTTGAACGGGTATCGGGTCGCACCCTTGTAGGTGCCCGGGGCCAACGCCGCACTGCCCGGGGCGTCGAAGTCCACCGACCACCAGTCGCCGTTGTAGCCGCTGATGCTGACCGACACGTAGCTGTTGTCGGCCGAGCCGTTCGTCGTGAGTTGGTCGCCGTTCTCGGTGGAGTAGGAGTAGGAATCTCCACCGGTGATGTAGTCGCCGGGGTCGCCACTGAAGGAGACCGAACCGGACTCCACGGTCTGCGCCTGGGCGGGCGCGGCAATGGCCAGCCCACCCAACACTCCGGTGATCGACAGGGCGGCCGCGAGAGCCGCCTTACGCCAGGTTCCTTGCATTCCGTTCCTCTCTCGGAGACGAGACAGCCGCGGGCGCCTGCCCGATAGTTGCTGTCGGCCAATTACCGCACGGATCGATGGTGCCGACCGTCCGCAGCGACACAAAGTACAAAGTGGATAGACCGCCGACGGCGGCCATGCGCGCAGCCGGAGGCGGGCGAGACGCGAGCGACGCGTCGGGCGGCTAGCATCCGGATCTCGACCTGAGGAGCCCAGATGACAACGACGGCCCAGACCCGGTTCGGCATCGTCGGCAGTGGCTGGCGGGGGGAATTCTTCCTACGCCTGGCCCGGCTTCTGCCGGAGCGGTTCCGGGCGACCGGAGTGGTGACGCGTACCGAATCGCGGGGTGACGTGGTGGCGGCCGAATGGGGCGTGCGGACCTTCCGTACGACGGCCGAACTGCTCGCTCACGAGCGACCGGACTTCGTCATCGTCTCGGTGCCCTGGCCCGTGACCCCCGACGTGACCCGCGAGTTGGTCGCGGCCGGCGTACCGGTGCTGGCCGAAACGCCTCCCGCCCCGGACCTGGCGGGCCTGCGCTCGCTCTGGGCCGATGTCGGGGGCAGCGGTCTGGTGCAGGTCGCCGAGCAGTACCTGCTGATGCCGGGGCACGCGGCCCGCCTGGCGCTGGTCCGCGCCGGGGTGCTCGGCGAGCCGACCTCGGTCCAGATCTCCTCGACACACCTCTACCACGCGGTCTCGCTGATCCGTGGCCTGCTCGGCGTCGGGTTCGACGCCGCAGAGGTCAGCGCGCGGGCCTTCGTCGCGCCGCTGGCCAACCCGCTGTCACCTGCCGGTTGGAGTGGCGACGCCACCCCGCGGCAGCTCACCACCACCCTCGCGTCCATCGATTTCGACGGGCGGATGGGGTTGTACGACTTCACCGACAACCAGTGGTGGAATCCGCTGCGCGCCCGCCGACTGGTGGTGCGGGGTTCGCTCGGTGAGCTGGTCGACGACCGGGTCGTCCGCCTGGTCGACCCGACCACGCCGGTGGAGTCGTCCCTGACGCGACGGCAGACCGGTCACGACCTGAACCTGGAAGGGCTCGACCTGAAGCACATCAGCTTCGACGGCGATGTCGTCTATCGCAATCCGTTCGTCGGCAGTGGAATGTCCGATGACGACATCGCGGTTGCCGACATCCTCGCCCGCAGCGGTGCGTGGGCGCGGGAGGAGGGCCCGGCGCCGTACCCCCTCGCCGAGGCCTGCCAGGACCATCTGATCAGCCTCGCCATCGAAGAGTCGGCCCGCACCGGCCATCCGGTCGTCGCCGGCACGCAGCCGTGGGCCCGGTAGCCCCGCTGGAAACCGTTTCTGTCTCCTCCCTGACACATCGCAACCGTGGAGCCTCCCCAGGTGTGAGACCGGTATCAATCAAAACCCGGGAGCACCCGGGCGCACACGGGGAGAAGAAGATGACGTACACCGCTCGACGCAGGATGCTCGCGGGCACCGCCGCCGCCGGACTGCTGGCCACCTCTCTCGGCGTCGCCGTCGCCGCACCGGCGACCGCCGCGACCGGCAGGGCGGCCCTCGGGGCCTGCACGATCAGCACCCTGCCGTACCCGACTGACACCTACCGCGCCGACGCGAACGCCATCGACCCGACGGGCCGCTTCGTCGCCGGCACCGCGTTGCGGATCGAGGAGACCGGCAACCAGTACCTGCTGCTGTTCTGGGACGGGGACCGGCTCACCGAGGTCGAGGTGCCGAGCATGGCGGAACCCTCCGACATCAACGAGGACGGCGTCGTGATCGGCAGCGACTGGGGCGGCCAGCCGTGGCGGTACCGCGATGGCCGGATCGAGCGGCTGCCGGTGTTGCCGTCCTTCACCGGTGTTGGCGTCACCGCCATCAACAAGGCCGGCGACATCGTCGGCCAAGGCACGGACGTGGAAACCAACGAGTTCGTCGTGCTGCGCTGGCCGGCCGCCCGGCCGGGCACGGTCGAGGTGCTCGACGTCCCGGCCAACGCCACGCCGAGCGGGATCACGGATAACGGGACCATCGTCGGTATGGCCGGGGACTTCGGATACTGGACCGGCTGGGTCCGTCGGCCGAATGGCCGGATCAAGCCACTCACCGTACCGGGCGCTGAGTCGACCGTTGTCAACGCGGTGGCGGGGCACTGGGCGGTCGGCTTCGTCAACCCGGGCGATGGCAACACGGTCAAGGTGCGGTGGGATCTTCGGGACGGCTCGTACACGTCGATCGACCGGCGGATGAGTTCGCTGGACGATGTCAACGCCAAGGGCGTCGTCGTGGGCGGCGACCGGGTCGCGCGCGGTGCCAGCTCCCGGGAGTTGCCCGGCGGCGGCGTCGGGGTGGGCATCGGTGCTCGGGTCATCTCCGACACGGGCACCATCGTCGGCTTCCGCAATGCCGACCGTGTCACCCCGGTGCGCTGGACGGGCTGCTGACCTGCGGCCCGTCCAGGTGAGGACGGGCACCTGAACAAGGGCGAGCACCGTACGCGGTGCTCGCCCTTGTTCCTACCGGTGGGGCCGGCCCCACATCACGCTCTTACGGCTTCCGGGTGCCGGCGGTCCCGATGGCGTTGGAATTGGTGCCGTCGGCCCGGTTGGCGCCCATGACGAGCGCCACGATGCCGCCCGCGCAGCAGAGCAGGGTGAGCACGGCCGCGGTGACCGCGACGACCACGGCGGTCTTCTTGGCGGCGTTCGTCCGCGTCGGCGGCGGTGCGATGAGCGGATAGCCCGACACCCGGCCCACCGGGTGTCCGCCGCCAGCGTCCGGGTGCCCACCGCCGGCAACCGGGTACGCGGCGCCCGAGAACGGCGGCTGCGGTGTCGCCGCGAACGGATGGGTCGACGGCTCCGGGTTGGACTGCTGGCGATACTGCTGGGGGTGGGTCACCGTACTCCTTGACGCCTCGGTACGTGCGGTTCGGGAACTCCGCCGACGCTACCGTGCGTGGCCGATCGTCCGGCCGTCGCGCTGGATCGCGTCTCACTGATGACGACGATGCGCCGGTACGGCCAGCCTGGACGCCGTCCGGTCGGAAACCGGCCGGCACAGTGGACGCGGTGGTCTACCCATCGCTGTCGGTGAGCACACCGGCTAGCGCAGGGAGAGTACGGCGGCGGTGCGGACCAGCCCGTCGGCGACCACGAAGCGGCCGCTTATCGATGCTGGCGGGTCGTCGACCCCCGCCGCGTCCACCTGGGCGGGCGCGATCCGAGCCGTGAACGTGCCCGCGTCCGGATCAAGATCGAGCCGGGCGTCGTGGAAATCCAACCAACTACCGACGACCGGGTACCAGACCTTGTAGACGGTCTCCTTGGCACTGAACAGCACGACCGGCCAGTGGGTGCCGCTCGGCAGGCGGGCGCAGTTGGCCTCCTCCTCGGGCAGCAGCACGAGCCGGTTTACTCCTAGGCTGACCTCGCGGTGCTGCTCGGCGTCAATTCCGACGGACCGGACGTCGGTGGTGTGTGCGGCCGCGGCCGCGCAGTAGCCGATGGTGTGGGTGATGGCACCGACCATCCCCGCCGGCCAGACCGGCGCGCGGTCGGCGGCGGCCGGCACGGCGGTCGGTGGGAGGCCGAGATCGGTGAGAGCCCTGCGGGCGCAGGCCCTCCCGGCAGCGAAGTCCCTGCGGCGGGTCGCAACGGCCCGCTCGCTGAGGCACGCCTGCTCGGCGGGGAGCAGCTCGCTGGTCCAGTCGGCCGGACCGGCGACGGCCACCGCGACCGTCGACGGCAGCAGGTCACGCATCGCTGCCGCCTACCGCTCGGTAGGAATGGAGCATCGGCTCAACCGTCAACTTTCCGACTCCCACAACCGGTGAAGGTACCGGAAGGATGTAACACCGGAGGGCTGCGCGCCGCCCTCACTGATGGCTCCGGGGGGACCACCATCGAACACTGGCCGGGCACGACAGCCGGCCAGTCCCGTGGACATCTGGAAGGACGTGCGATGACCGATGGTGCGGAACAGTCGGGGGTGCGGGCTGATGACCACGCCCCGAAGACCCCCTGCTGGAGTTGCCGCTCCTGCGGTGACGAGTGGCCGTGCGCGACGAAACGCAGCCGGCTGCTGGCGGAGTACGGGGGTGACCGGGCGATGCTCAGCGTCTACCTGGGCTCCTGCCTCGCCGCCGCCACCGAGGATCTGCGCGCCGCCCCGGTGATGTCGCTACAGGACCGGTTCATCGGCTGGTTGCCCCGCAGCCCCCGGCGCAGCTGACCGCTGGTGGCCCCGCCGACGGGCGGGGCCACCAGCGGGGCCGGACGGGTTCAGCGGCGCCGGGGCCGCCGGGTCACCGCGAAACCGACGACGCCGCCCACGGCGGCGAGCACGCCGCCGATGCCGGTCCAGACCCAGCGCGAGCCGAGATCCGGCAACCAGTCCGCGAACGGGTCGCTCTCGTCGTCGGCCTCCGGGTCCACCGGGGGTACGGCGTTGAGCACGGTGCCCGCCTTGGTGTTCGGCACCAGCGGTGCGGCCAACTCGCCGTCGTCAGCCGAGGCGCCCCGGTCGGCGATGGTGCCGACCAGCAAATCCACGTCGATCGGCGCACCCAGATCCGGCTCCGGCAGGTCGATCACGGAGAGCCGGACGACGTACGTGCCGGGCAGCGGATCGGCCGACCAGGGCTCCGCCCACGGTCGTACCTCGCGCAGCGTGCAGCCCAGCGCCACGCTCGTCGCCGTCGCGTCCACGGTGGGGGTCTGCGCCCCTGCGGTGCACGCCTGGCGTCGGCGCAACCCGTCGAAGACGTCGACCGTCCAGGTGGAGGCCCCGCTGCGCCCCTTCGGGAAGGTGACGGTGGCATTGATCTCGTGCACCTGACCGGCCGTCGCCGGGAACGACCAGTAGAGGTGGTCGCCGATCGAGGCGTCGACCCGTACCGGTTGCCCGGCGGTGATCGGGGTCGCGGTGAGGAACGACGTGCCGGCCCGGTTCACCGGCGTTGCGCCGGGGGAGGGCGTCGGGGCGGCGACGGCCGCGGTGGGGAGCAGCGCGGCCCCGCCAGCGGCGAGCAGCGCCGCCAGCGACCGGAACAGTGCGGTACGCATCAGTTCTCCCTCCAGGTGGCGACCCACCAGCGGGTGAGCAGGCCGGCGAGCAGACCGGTGATCAGTCCGGCGATGGTGAGCAGGGCGAGCAGCACCCAGCCCCGGCCGAGGTCTGGTCCGTCCGGTGCGGGTGCGGCGGCGACCACGTCGATGGTCAGCTCCACCGGCATGCCCGGGGTCGCTGCCGTGCCGGGGCGGGGGGCGAACGAGTTGCTGACCACCAGGCAGACGGTGCTGGGTTCGACGACCGCGGCGGCGGTCTCCTCGGCTTCAGCGGCATCCTCGTCATCGGCGGTGGCCGACCAGCGCAGCCCGGCGGAGAGCACGTCGGCCCGCCCGCTGCCGGCGTCCGCGCCGCGGACCAGCTCTCGACCGTCCGCCGCGGTGGCCCGCAGCAGCACGCCGTAGTCCCGGTTCACGGGCCGGTCCAGCGCCATGCTGACCGACGCCCGAAGCTCCTGCCCGGGGCGTACCGGCACTCGGTAGTAGCGGTGCTCGGAGAACGCCTCCCGGTCGGCGTACACGCCGGGGGCGAGCAGCGGCGCCGCAGCGCAGGCGTTCGCGCCGCCGACAACGGTCGGGGCCGCGGTGTACGTGTCGCCGGCCCGCTCGACGAGTTGCTTGATCCGGTCGGTCAGCTCGTCGGCGCTCTGCGCGGCGGTGTAGGTGCCGCCGGTCGCGCTGGCGATGCAGAGCAGTTGCCGGCGGACCTTCTCGTCCGGGGCCAGGCCGAGGGTGTCGACGACCAGGCTGGTGCCCTGGGCGGCGAGTTCCCGGGCCACCTCGCACGGGTCGGGCGGGGCGCAGGTGTCCTCGCCGTCGGTGATCAGCACGATCCGCCGGGTGGTGGCCCCGGTGCCCAGGTCCTGTGCGGCGGAGCGCAGTGCGAGGCCGACCGGTGTGAACCCGGTCGGCCGCAGCGTCGCCACGGCGGCCTTGGCTGCGGACCGGTCCACCGGGCCGACCGGCACGATCTGCTGCGTGTCCTGGCAGCCGACCTTCTTGTCCTTGCCGCGGTAGGTCGCGCCGAGCACCCGGATGCCGAGCTGGGTCTGCTCCGGCAGGGCGTCCACCACCTCGTTGAAGGCTTGCTGGGCCACCGAGATCCGGCTGCGTCCGTCGATGTCGGCGGCGCCCATCGAGCCGCTGACGTCAAGCACCAGCTCGACCCGGGGAGGCTCCGGCACCGGCTCCTCGTTGGCCTGCGCCGGGACCGGCCCGGCCAGTGCGGTGGTCGCCAACAGTCCGCAGAGGACGGCCGCCGATCGTCTGAAGTTGATCACGGCCCGCAGTGTAGTGAGATCCACTTTGGATGATCACTTGGGTCGGTCCGGCTCGTCCCCGCCTGGCGCCTCCGACCAGCCCGGCGACCACCTCTGGCCGGCCGGTCTCGCGCTCTGGGTCCACGCCAGGTCACCCTCGGTCAACTGCCCCATAGCAAACATCGCCCCGGTCGGCATCCGTCGGAAATCTGACTCAAGTCGACCCGTTGTGCCGGTGGTGCGCGGTGGTTAAGCTCTTCATGCGCGCCCCAATCGCCCGCTTCCCCCGTGGCAGGCGATCGGGGCGCGCGTCTTTGTCAAAAGGGCCCGCACGCTTCAGGCGTGCGGGCCCTTTTCCGTCGCGCTATGCGGCGCGTCGCCTGTCGGTGCTTATATCCACCGACCGTCGAGCCACATCCGGGACAGCCAGTCCGAGTATGGGAGCAGCTTACCGACGAAGATCGGATAGAAGTACGCGAAGCAGAGCCCCACCAGCAGCACGTACGCCCCCGCCGCCACGCTGCCCACCAGTCGGCGTTCGTAACTCGGGTCACCGGGCACCAGCGGCGCCACCTCACCCACGTCACCCCCGGCGGGTGCGATCAACGCGCCCAACACGTACACCACGGCCAACACCAGGAAGGGCACCGCCGGGGCGGCATAGAACGCGAACATCGTGCGGCCCTGGAGGGCGAAGGCGAACCACGGCAGCAGCCCGGCGGCCACGCTCAGCAGGATCGCGCCGGCCCGCCAGTCCCGACGGGCCAGGCCCAGCCAGGCCAGCGCCACCAGGGCGGGCAGGAACGACCACCAGAGCAGCGGGGTGCCCAGCAGCAGGATCTCGGAGGCACAGGTCGGCTCGCCGCAGGCGCCGTCACCGGACCAGTAGAAGGCCACCGGCCGGCCGAGCAGCAACCACTGCCACGGCCACGACTGGTACTTGTGTGCGTCGTCGAGCTGGGCGTGGAAGCCGTACGCCGCCCGGTGGTACTCGAAGAGGTTGATCAGCGGGCCGATCACCGGGCGGTCACTGAGCGAAGCGGTCGCATAGTGGGGAGACGACGCGAGCCGGTAGTAGCCGTCGTCGGTGAGCAGCCAGCCCGACCAGGTGGCGAGGTAGGTGCCCAGCATCAGCACGCCGGCGAGCACCAGCCAGGGCAGCTCGTCGAGCAGGGTGTCCCGCCAGGGCCGGCGGACCCCCGCCGAGCGGCGGACGCCGACCTCCCAGAAAATCACCAGCAGTGCGAAGACCGGTACGAAATACAGGGCGCTCCACTTGACCGCGCAGGCGCAGCCGATCAGCACCCCGGCCGCCAACCGCCACCACGGCCAGGTGCGCCAACCGGTCGGGGGTCGGCCGGCTCGGCCCGGCCGGCTCGGGTCGAGCCCGTCGTCCAGCGCCCGCGCCCAGCGTCGGCGGCGGGCGTCCCGGTCGAGCACCAACGCGCCGAACGCGGCCAGCACGAAGAAGAGCAGGAAGATGTCGAGCAGCGCCGCGCGGGACAGCACCAGGTGGAAGCCGTCCAGGGCGAGCAGCAGGCCGGCGGCGCAGCCGAGCACCGTCGAGCGGAACATCCGCCGGCCGATGCGGACCAGCAGCAAGACCGACAGGGTGCCGACCACGGCCGCCGAGAACCGCCAGCCGAACTCCGGTGCGGTGGTCATCAGGTGCCCGGGGACGGAGACCTTCGAGTCGGCGTCCTGATAGCCGAAGGCCCACTCGCCGAGGCCGATCAACCACTTGCCCAGCGGTGGATGCACCACGTACGACGGGACGTTGTCCTTGTAGTTCCACTCGACGCCCCGGCTGATCAGCCCGTAGCCGTCCTTGGCGTAATAGGTTTCGTCGAAGATCTTGCCCTTCGGGCTGGACAGCCCGACGAAGCGCAGAATCGCCGCGATGGCCACCACCACCGCCGTGGCCAACCAGGAGAGTCGGTCCAGTTGGCTGTCGACGGTGGCGAACCGCCGCCGGACCAGGGCGGGCAGACCGCCGCCAGCGGCGGGCGGTGCCGTCGGCTCCTGGTCGGGACTCGGCTCGCCCGTCACCTCGACCATCTTGGCAGGATCGGCGCTCGGGCTCTGCGCTGTCGACGCACTCGTCACCCGGCGATCGTAGGCTGCCAAGGTGCCCGGTGGCGTCCGTCGTCCCTGATACCGGTACCAACTGTCGATGAAGGAGACGAATTCGTGGGTGAAATGTCCGAAGTTGGGCGCCTGATCCTGCTCGGTGCCCCGCTCGGCAACCCCGCCGACGCCTCGGCCCGATTCCGGGAGGTGCTGGTCAGCGCCGACGTGGTCGCGGCCGAGGACACGCGCCGACTCACCCGGCTGGCCCGCGATCTCGACATCACCGTCGGCGGTCGGATCGTCTCCTACTTCGAGGGCAACGAGGAGCGGCGCACGCCCGAGTTGGTCGAGGTCATCCTCGGCGGGTACGTGGTGGCGTTGGTCACCGACGGCGGGATGCCGAGCGTCTCCGACCCCGGCTACCGGCTGGTCCGGGCCGCGTTGGAGGTCGGGGCGCCGATCACCGTCGCCCCCGGGCCCAGTGCGGTCACCACCGCACTGGCCGTCTCCGGGCTGCCCTGCGACCGGTTCTGCTTCGAGGGCTTCCTGCCCCGCACCCCGGGCGGCCGCCGATCCCGGCTGCGCGCGCTCGCCGCCGAGGAGCGAACCCTGGTCTTCTTCGAGGCGCCGCACCGGATCGGTGCGGCGCTCACCGACCTGGCCGACACGTTCGGCGCGGACCGGCCGGCCGCACTCTGCCGCGAGCTCACCAAGACCTACGAGGAGGTGCTCCGCCGGCCGCTTGGCGAACTGGCCCGGTGGGCCGCCGAGGGGGACCCGCGTGGAGAGATCACCCTCGTCGTGGCCGGCGCACCGGTGACCGCCCCGGAACGCCCCGACGACGAGACCCTTCGCGCGGCGGTCGCCGAGCGGGAGGCCGCCGGCCGGTCCCGCCGGGACGCCATCACCGACGTCGCCACCGAGTACGCGCTGCGCCGCCGGGACGTCTACACGATCGTGCACAGCTGACCGACGCTCCTAGACGAGTAATTCCTAACCCTGGTTGGGGGCCTCGTGAGGGCGGATGCGGTAGTGAGCGGTATACCTCAGGGTCATATTCATACCTCTGAGGTATACCGCTCAACAGCACATCGACATGGCGGCCAGCCTGGGCCTGTGCCCGTCGGCCGGCGGGTTCACCAGGCGGCGACCAGGAAGCCGACGGTGATCAGCGCCGGGCCGGCGATGGCGGCGGCCACGGCCCAGCGGCGGTGCCGGCGGCCGGGCAGCCGGGCCGACCCGGTCCACCGGACGATGCCGGCGGTGCAGGCCAGCACCGCCAGCAGGCCGGGCAGCCAGCGCAGGTGCCGGCCCAGCCCGGCGTCCGCGTACGCGGTGCCGCTGTCCGGGCCGGTCATCCGGGCCGTCAGCCGTGCACCGGCCACGTCCCCTCCGGCGGGCACGCCGCTGACCTTCACACCGTGCGCGATGAACCGCCCGTCCTCCGCGGTGAAGATCCCCCGGCACCGCTGGGTGAGCCCGCCGCCGGTGCAGTCGTCGATCACCACCGTGCCCACCCGGGCATGCCCGACCGCGAGCCAGAACGGGCCGGCGCTGACCCAGGCGAAGAAGGCCGCGACCAGGCTCAGCACCACCAGCGCGGCGAGCCCGGGCAGCGGATCCGGCGGTGGGGCCGGACGGCTCGGGGACCGGCGCCCCGGCCACCGGAAGCTGCGGTCCCGCTCCGGTGGGGGGTCCTCCCGGACCGGGGTGCCGTCCCAGTGCACCTGCTCGATCGGTGCCCAGAAGACGCTGTCGTCGTCCGGTGTGTCACCGGCGGGCCGCTGATCGGAGTGTCGGCGGCTCTGCTGTCGGACGGGCACCCGACTCGGCACCGCGTCCACCGGTGCCCCGGTGGTCGGCTCCACCTCGACGGCCTCACCGCTGGCCTGCGCGGCGGCGGGTCCCGAGTCGGCAGCCCGTCCCGATGCGGCCGGCTCTTCCTCCGGCCGACCGGCGTCCGGCCCGGGGTTGCTGCTCGGCCGTGGATCGGGGCTCGGCCGTGGGGTGGGGCTCGGTCGCTGTGCCGGACCCGGGTCGATGCCGGGCACCAACCGGGGCTGGGGAGCGACCCCGGCACTGCGGGGCGCGGCGGGCTCGGGGCCGGGGTCGTCGCCGACCGCCGGCCCGGTGGGACGGTCCTCGTGGTCCCGTGCCGCTCGTCTGCCAGTCACGAGGTTCATTGCACACCGGTCGAGGAGGCGGAATGGGCAGCTGAGCCGCGTGTCGGCGACAAATCGGACCAACGGGCGGGGTGGTCGGACCGGTCCGCCTGCCCGGCACCCCCCATTGGTTCGCGGATGCCCCGGACGGGTCACTAGGCTTGCTGCTCATGAGTCACGTTCTCGCGGCAGTGGCCTGGCCGTACGCCAACGGCCCCCGCCACATCGGCCACGTCTCCGGTTTCGGCGTTCCCTCCGACGTCTTCGCCCGGTACATGCGGATGGCCGGCCACGACGTGCTCATGGTCTCCGGCACCGACGAGCACGGCACCCCGATCCAGGTGCAGGCCGACGCGGACGGGGTGACCCCGCGCGAGCTGGCCGACCGGTACAACAGGGTGATCGTCGAGGACCTGCACGGCCTCGGCCTCTCCTACGACCTGTTCACCCGCACCACGACCCGCAACCACTACGCGGTGGTGCAGGAGTTGTTCGAGGGGATGTACCGCAACGGCTACATCGTGCCGAAGACCACCATGGGCGCCATCTCCCCGTCCACCGGGCGCACCCTGCCCGACCGCTACATCGAGGGCACCTGCCCGATCTGCGGGTACGACAGTGCCCGTGGCGACCAGTGCGACAACTGCGGCAACCAGCTCGACCCGATCGACCTGATCGACCCGAAGTCGCGGATCAACGGGGAGACCCCGAAGTTCGTCGAGACCGAGCACTTCTTCCTGGACCTGCCCGCCCTGGCCGAGGTGCTGCGGCAATGGCTGGACACCCGGGACGGGTGGCGGCCCAACGTGCTGCGGTTCTCCCGCAACCTGCTCGACGACCTCCAACCCCGGGCGATCACCCGCGACCTGGAGTGGGGCGTGCCGATCCCGCTGGAGGGCTGGCGCGACCGGCCGGACAAGCGGATCTACGTCTGGTTCGACGCGGTGATCGGCTACCTGTCCGCCTCGATCGAGTGGGCCCGCCGCTCCGGCGATCCGGAAGCCTGGCGGAAGTGGTGGTCCGCGGACGGGGCCGGTAAGGACAGCCAGTCCTACTACTTCATGGGCAAGGACAACATCGTCTTCCACTCGGTGATCTGGCCGGCGCTGCTCTCCGGGTACTCCGGCGAGGGCTCCCGCGACGGTCAGCCGGGCGAGCTGGGTCGGCTCAACCTGCCCACCGAGGTGGTTTCCAGCGAATACCTGACCATGGAGGGGCGCAAGTTCTCCTCGTCCCGCAAGGTGGTCATCTACGTTCGCGACTTCCTGGAGCGCTACGACGCCGACGCGCTGCGCTACTTCATCGCCGCCGCCGGTCCGGAGAGCAACGACACCGACTTCACCTGGGCCGAGTTCCTCCGTCGCAACAACGACGAACTTGTCGCCGGCTGGGGCAACCTGGTCAACCGGTCCGTCTCGATGGCAGCGAAGAACTTCGGGGCGATCCCGCCGGTCGACCCGGCCGGGCTCACGGAGGCCGACGAGGCGCTGCTCGCGACCGCTCGGGCCGGGTTCGCAGTGGTCGGTGACCTGATCGGCCGGCACCGGCAGAAGCAGGCCATCGGCGAGGCCATGAAGGTGGTCGCCGAGGCCAACAGGTACCTCTCCGAGCAGGCCCCGTGGAAGCTCAAGGACGAGGCGGACAAGCCTCGGATGGGCACCATCCTGCACGTCGCCCTCCAGGTGATCAGCGACGCGAACACGCTGCTCACCCCGTTCCTGCCGCACTCCGCGCAGCAGGTGCACGAGCTGCTCGGCGGCACCGGCGTGCACGCGCCGATGCCGGTCATCGAGCAGGTCGACGACCTGGACGGCGGTCCGGCGTACCCGATTCTCACCGGGGACTACACCGTCGGCGCGCGCTGGGAGTCGGTGTCGCTGGAGGCGGGCCGACCGTTGGCCGTGCCGAAGCCGGTGTTCCGCAAGCTCGACCCGTCGATCGTCGACGAGGAGCTGGCCCGGCTGGCCGAATGAACGCAGGACGCGTGCGGCGGCAGGGTGCCCTGCCGCCGCACGGCGTCACATCGCGTACCGGGTGTCCATCACCTGGTCGTCGGTCACCTCGGCACTCGGTGCCCACGCCTCGTAGACGCCACGCTCGTGGCACTGCGCACCGGTCGTGACCACCGCGTCCGGGTTCGGGTAGCGCAGTCGCATCCGCAGCCAACCGGCCTCCTCCCGCAGCACCAGGCAGGGCACGCCCCGCCACTGGGCGAACCGGAGCCGGCGGGCCACCGCGTCCACCGGGTAACGGGCCGCCCTGGTCTTCGCCAGCACCCGGAACCCGCCGGGCAGGTCGGCCACCGCCTCGTACTCGTTGTCGCCGTACATGCCGACAAGTTGGGTGGAGCGGGGCGCGTCCGAGTTCGGCACGTACTCCTGGTCCGGGGAGATGTTCGGCACCGCGGCCAGCAGGTGCCGCCACTGTGGGCCCACCATCCGCAGCCACCCGCGCTGCTCGGCCTGGTAGGTGTAGAGCACCACCTCCTCCCCCTCCGCCGGGTAGGCGATCAGGGTGGCGTTCGCCGGCATCGGCAGATCGGCGAAGTCCCGGGTGATGAACTCCGGAATGAGCTGACCGTTGCTCGGCACGAAGCCCGTGCCCAGCACCGGTGCGCCGAGCCGGTCCCGGGAGGCCAGCGCGGTCAGGCCGCGGTGTGCCCCGCCCACCGGCACGTCGTAGTCGCCCGGGTCGGACGCCCGCCAGCGCAACGCGTACGCCACATCCGAGCTGTCCCGGCCGACCTCACCGTCGGTGCGCAGCACTGTCGTCGTCGCCGGCGTACGCAGATGCGCCACGTCATGCTCGCGGTAGCAGAAGCCGTGCGGCAGCCAGCCCCGTACGTACCCGGCGAGCTGCCGGGCAGAGAGCATCTTCACCATCCGGGTTCCTCGCCGGATCACGGCCGAGGCGCGTGCCGCCGTCAGTGTCGGATCACCCGCCGCGGCCGGCTGCTGGCTGAGCTGGTGCAGGTACGCCCAACCCCGCTCGCGGTGCGCGGGCATCATCAGCGGCGTCTCCGGCTCGTCGGCCGGCTCCGTCGCCCCGTGCACCGCGGTCACCTCGGTGACGTGCACGAACCGGCGCCACGGCAGGGCGCTGCCCGGTCGGGGCGCCCACTCGAAGCCGGCCACCTCGTCGGCGCTGAACAGCTCGTACGCGGCGCCTCGGGCGATCTCCTCGGCCGGGTAGACGCCGCCGTCGAACGCCACGCGCAGCCCGGTGCGTTCGCCGGCGGTACCGCCGGCCTGAGGGGTGACGCTCATGCCGTCACCTCCCTCTGCTCGGTGAGATGGGGACCGTCCCGCTGTCGCGTCGGCCCGGTGGCGCACTGGGGACGGTAGAGTCGCGCGGCGTAGCCGGGGTGAACGTCGGGTGGCGGGCAGATGGACAGCCCCGGTGTGTGATGCTGTCGCTGATGAGCGAGCCGACTGAATCCCGTCGAGAGCGTGCCGCGCGGCGGGCCGGAGAGTTTCCGCCCGCCCCCGAGCCGCTGCCCCGGCCCGTGCTGGACAGCCACACCCACCTGGACATCACGGTCAGCGAGGCCGGTGTGCCCGGCGGCGGGCCGGCCGACGACCCGGTCGCCGTGGCGATCGCGTTGGCCACCAAGGTCGGCGTGGACCGCCTGGTCCAGGTGGGGGTGGACGTCGCTTCCTCCCAGTGGGGCGCGGACACCGCCGACCGGCACCCCGCCGTGCTGGCCACGGTGGCGCTGCACCCGAACGAGGCACCCCGGTTGGACGACCTCGACGAGGCGTTGCGGGAGATCGAGTCACTCGCCGCCCGTGACCGGGTCCGGGGGATCGGCGAGACCGGAATGGACTTCTTCCGGACCGGCGACGAGGGGCGTGCCGCGCAGGAGGAGAGTTTCCGGGCACACATCGCGATCGCGAAGCGGTACGGCAAGACGCTGGTCATCCACGACCGGGACGCGCACTCCGACGTGCTGCGGGTCCTCGACGACGAGGGCGCTCCGGAGCGGGTGGTGCTGCACTGCTTCTCCGGTGACGCGGATTTCGCCCGTGAGTGCGTCCGGCGCGGCTACCTGCTCAGCTTCGCCGGCACCGTCACCTTTGGCAGCGCCACCGCGTTGCGCGAGGCCGCCGCGCTCACCCCCATGGACCAGATCCTGGTGGAGACCGACGCCCCGTACCTCACCCCGACGCCGCACCGCGGCCGGCCGAACGCCTCGTACCTGATCCCGGTCACCGTCCGCGCGCTGGCCGCGACCACCGGCAGCGACCTGGACGAGCTGTGCGCGGCCATCTCCGCCAACGGCGACCGGGTCTTCGGCCCGTGGTGAGCCCGGCCCGACGGTCGGCCCCGACGACGCCGCTACGCTGCCAGGCATGACCGGTCTCCTCGGCCCGGCGGAGATCCGGGAACTCGCCGCCCGGCTGGGCGTCGCGCCCACCAAGAAGCTGGGCCAGAACTTCGTGCACGACCCGAACACGGTGCGCCGAATCGTCAACGCCGCCGGCCTGACCCCCGACGACGTGGCCCTGGAGGTCGGGCCGGGGCTCGGCTCGCTCACCCTGGGCCTGCTGCCCGTCGCCGGGCACGTCCACGCCGTGGAGATCGACCCGGTGCTCGCCGGGGCGCTGCCGGAGACCGCCGCGCGGCACGCCGGGGCCGATGCCGGCCGGCTCACCGTGCACCGCGCCGACGCGCTGCGCATCGACGCCGCCGCGCTGGCGGACCCGCCACCGACCGCGCTGGTGGCGAACCTGCCCTACAACGTGGCCGTGCCCGTGGTGCTGCACCTGCTCGCCGTGCTGCCCACCCTGCGGCACGGCCTGGTGATGGTGCAGAAGGAGGTCGCCGACCGGCTCGTCGCCGGTCCCGGCTCCAAGGTGTACGGCATCCCGTCGGTCAAGCTCGCCTGGTACGCCCAGGCCCGGGGCGCCGGCCGGGTGCCCCCGAACGTGTTCTGGCCGGTCCCCAACGTCGACTCCGGCCTGGTCGCCTTCACCTGCCGCGAACCACCCCGAGCCGACGTACCGCGGGAAGCGGTCTTCGCGGTGGTCGACGCGGCGTTCGCGCAGCGGCGCAAGACGCTGCGGGCCGCGTTGGCCGGCTGGGCCGGCGGCCCGGACCGGGCCGCCGCCGCCCTCACCGCGGCGGGCGTCGACCCCGGTGCCCGGGGGGAGTCACTGACCGTCGAGCAGTTCACCGCCATCGCCGCGTCGGCTCCGGTCGGTACGCGGGCCGCGAAGTAGGCTGACGCCGTGCCCGCCGAGGAGGTGTACGAGTGACCGCGCAGCCGATCGAGCCCGCCGCCCAGGGGATGTGGACCCCGGACCCCATCCGGCAGCGACTGGCCAACCACACCATCGAGGACGTGCTGGCCCTGCCCGACGACGCCCCCCGCGTCGAGCTACGTGACGGAGTCCTCGTCGTGGTTCCCTCCCCGACCATTGGTCATCAGAACATCGGCAACCTGTTGTGGATGTGGTTGCGGCAGCACGCGCCGGTCGACCTGACGCCGGCCACCGCCGTCGGGGTAGCGATCAACTACCGGAACTCGCTCGAACCCGACGTCGTGCTTCTCAAGCGTCCGGTGGCGGCCGACCACCACTACTTCGAGGCTGAGCAGGTCATGCTGGCCGTCGAGGTTGTCTCGCCCGGCACGCGTCGGCGGGACCGGCTGGAGAAGCCGGCCGACTACGCCGATGCCGGGATCCCGCACTACTGGCGGATCGAGCAGAATCCGGTGCACGTGTACGCGTACGACCTGGTCGACGGCCGGTACGAGCTGGCCGCCGACTCTGCCGAGGAGTTGATCGTGGCCAAGCCGTTCGACATTCGTCTGCGCGTACGGGACATCACCCCGTGACCGAGGCCTGGCGACCGGACGGCGAGGACGAGCGACGCGGGGCCATCGGCCCGGTAAAGGTCCGGGTGCCGGCGAAGGTCAATCTGCACCTCGGGGTGGGCCCGCTGCGCCGGGACGGCTTCCACGAGCTGAACACGGTCTACCACGCCATCTCGATCTACGACGAGCTGACGGCCCGCCGCGGTGACACCCTCGCCCTGACCATGGAGGGCGAGGGCACCGGTGAGCTGGCGTTGGACGACACCAACCTGGTGATCCGCGCGGCGCACGCCCTCGCCGGGTACGCGGGGGTGCTGCCGCACGCCCGACTGCACCTGCGCAAGCAGATCCCCCTCGCCGGTGGGCTGGCCGGCGGTAGCGCCGACGCGGCCGCCACGCTGGTGGCCTGCGACGCGCTCTGGGGCACCGGGCTGTCCCGCGACGAGTTGGCCGGGATCGCCGCTGACCTCGGCTCCGACGTGCCCTTCCTGATCTACGGCGGCACCGCGCTGGGCACCGGCCGGGGCGAGGCGATCAGCCCCGTGCTGGCTCGCCCCACCTCCTGGCACTGGGTGGTGGCGGTCGCCGACGGCGGCCTCAGCACCCCGGCCGCGTACCGCGAGTTGGATCGGCTCCGCGATGCTGGGACCGCTGGTGCCCCGCTGGGCAGCACTGACGCGCTGCTGGGCGCGTTGCGCCAGCGTGACCCCCGGGTGCTCGCCCGGACGCTCGGCAACGACCTCCAGGACGCCGCGCTGGCCATGCGCCCGGCGCTGGCCGACACCCTCAAGGCCGGTGAGGCGGCCGGCGCGCTCACCGGCATCGTCTCCGGCTCCGGGCCGACCTGCGTGTTCCTCGCCGCCGACGAGGCAGACGCGGAGCGGATCGCCGCCGAGCTGACTGCCGCGGGCGTGTGCCGGGAGGCCCGGGTCGCGCACGGTCCGGTCGCCGGCGCTCGCGTCGGCTGACGGCGCGTCCCACCGGGCGCGCGGCGCGGCCATCCATGTCGTCCGCGTACCCTTGGGTCAGGCGTCCAGGTGCCCGCCGGCACCGGGACGCTTTGATCATGAAGGGTGGAATGTGGCGAACATCGTCAATCTGGACCGGGTGTCCAAGGGGTACGGCGCCGCCGGGCGGCTGCTCACGGACGTCTCGCTCGGCCTGGACGACGCCGACCGGATCGGCGTGGTCGGCCTCAACGGCGCCGGCAAGTCCACCCTGCTGCGGCTGCTCACCAAGCAGGAGGACCCCGACGACGGCCGGGTGACCCACCGCCGTGACCTGCGCGTGCTCTGGCTGCCGCAGCAGCTCACGCTCGCCCCCGACGCCACCGTCCGGGACGTGGTGCTCGGGACCGCCTGGCTCGCCGAGGGCATGGGCGCCGAGCACGAGTGGGCCGGCGACGCCGGGGTGCGGGCCATCCTCGACGGCCTCGGTATGCCGCATCTCGGCCTCGACCAGCCGGTCGGCCCGATGTCCGGTGGCGAACGCCGGAGGGTGGCGCTCGCCGCGCTGCTCGTCCGCGACTGCGACCTGCTCATCCTCGACGAGCCCACCAACCACCTCGATGTCGGCGGTGTCGACTGGCTGGCCCGGCACCTGGTCGGCCGCAAGGGCGCCCTGGTCGTGGTCACCCACGACCGGTGGTTCCTGGACGCGGTCTGCACCAACACCTGGGAGGTCGCCGACCAGACCGTCCGCGCCTACGAGGGTGGTTTCGCCGCCTGGACCCTCGCCCGTGCCGAGCGCGAACGCGTCGCCGCCGCCACCGAGGCCCGCCGGCAGAACCTGCTCCGCAAGGAGATCGCCTGGCTGCGCCGTGGCCCGCCCGCCCGGACCTCCAAGCCCCAGTTCCGCATCGACGCCGCGAACGCGTTGATCGCCGACGTGCCGCCGGCGCGCGACACCATGTCGCTGCAGCGCATGGCCACCTCCCGTCTCGGCAAGCAGGTGTACGACCTGGAGAACGTCGAGCTGCACGCCGGCCCCAAGGAGATCCTGCGCGACGTCACCTGGCTGGTCGGCCCGGGCGACCGGATCGCCATCCTCGGTGCCAACGGCGCCGGCAAGACCACGTTGCTGCGGATGCTGGCCGGCATCACCCGCCCCGACGGTGGCCGTCTCGGCACCGGCTCCACCGTGCGGCCCGCATTCCTCTCCCAGGAGCTCAGCGAGCTGCCCGGGCACCTGCGGGTGCTCGAAGCCGTCGAGGAGGTCGCCCGCAGGGTGCAACTCGGCGACCGGGAGGTCTCGGCCGCGCAGCTCGCCGAGGTGTTCGGCTTCGACGACCGCCGACTCTGGACCCCGGTCAGTGACCTCTCCGGTGGGGAACGCCGCCGGTTGCAGATGCTGCGGCTGCTCGCCGGCGAGCCCAACGTGCTGCTCTTCGACGAGCCCACCAACGACCTGGACACCGACACCCTCGCCGCGCTGGAGGACCTGCTCGACTCGTGGCCCGGCACGATCATCGTGGCGAGCCACGACCGCTACCTGATCGAGCGGGTCACCGACACGGCGTACGGGATGTTCGGCGACGGCCGGTTGGTGCACCTGCCGGGCGGTGTGGATGAGTACCTCGCCCGGACCGCGGAGCGGGCCGGATTCTCACGGCCGGGCGGCACGTCGCCCTCCGCGCCCGCCGCTTCCTCGGGAGGCGGCATGTCCGCCGCCGAGGTCCGTCAGGCGCGCAAGGACCTGACCCGGCTGGAACGGCAGCTCAGCAAGCTCGACCAGCGCGAGACCACGCTGCTCGATCAGCTCGCGGCGGACGCCACCGACTACGCCCGGGTCGCCGATCTGGATGCCCAGCTCAAGGATCTGCGCGCCGAGCGGGAGCGGATCGAGGAGAGCTGGATGACGCTCGCCGAGGAGCTTCCCGAGAGCTGACCGGGCCGAACGCGCCGGCCCGGGGGCCGTGTGCGGCGTCACACCGCCACATGCGGGACAATCGTCGGCGACACCTCACCCCACGGCGTTGGAGACACAGACATGGCCCACACCCCCGTCAACCATCCCGCGCGGCCGGTCTACCGGGCGATCGGCGGGCTGACCGGTCTGTACCTGGTGGTCTTCGGTGTGCTCGGCATCATCGCGAGCACCGGCAACGAGATCCTCGCCCAGGACGACACCCGGGTCCTCGGTCAGGGCACCAACCTCGGCTTCTCGCTGCTCACCGTTCTGCTCGGGATCGTCGTGCTGGTCGGCACCGCGCTCGGCCGCAACATCGACGTGGCGATCAACCAGTGGCTGGCGTACGCCCTGATGGTGGTGAGCCTGGCCGGTCTGGCGTTCATCCGGACCGACGCCAACATCTTCAACTTCAGCATCGTCACCGTCATGGTCGTGATGGCGACCGCTCTGGTGCTGCTGGTGGTCGGCATGTACGGCAAGGTCGGGTCGGACGAGGAGGCGGAGGCTTTCCAGAAGGCTCGGCTTGTGCTCTGAGCTTCCCGAGTTTGGTTGCCGTTGTGGGTTTTCGCCGGAGCCCGAGCTGCTCCGGGCGGTCAGGCTTGATCCCTGCGCAGCTCGGGCTCCGGCGAAAACCTGACCTGGTCCTGCCATTCGGCGGACCCTTCCGGCTTTGGGGTTCTTCGGACAGTTGGCTCTGCCTTGGGTGACAATCCTCCTGAAACGGTCTAACTCAGGTGGACGGGGATCAGGGGTATGCCGCACTTTCCGGTGAACCATCCGGCACGGCCGCTCTACCGGGTCCTCTCCGGCCTGATCGGCGTCTACATCCTGGTCTTCGGCGTCTGGGGCATCGCCGAGACGATCGGCGACCCGCTCTTTGACCGAAGCAGCACCTGGGCCCTCGGGCTCCGCACCAACCTGGCCTTCTCGCTCGCCTCGGTGGTCTTCGGAGTGGTCCTGATCATCGGGGCTTCGCGGCGTACCAACCTCGGCCACTACATGAACCTCACCGCCGGGGTGGTGTTCCTGGTTACCAGCATCCTGATGATGTCCGTGCTGCAGACCGGAGCGAACTTCCTCAACTTCTCCATGTCGACAGTGGTCGTGTCGATGCTGTTCGGCCTGATCCTGCTCGGCACCGGCCTCTACGACAAGGTCGGCCCACCGGAGCACGCCGCGGCGGAGCTGGAGAACCGCAAACACCCGGTGGCCGACGTGCACCGGCGCTGACCCACGATCAGCGGCGTCGGGCGGTAATCAGCGTCGGCTTCGCCTCCAGGTGCGACAACCCGTTCCACGCCAGGTTGACGAGGTGCGCCGCCACCGTCTCCTTGCGCGGCTTGCGCACCTCCAGCCACCAGCGACCGGTCAGTGCCACCATGCCGACCAGCGCCTGCGAGTACAGCTCGGCGAGCTTCGGGTCGTACCCGCGGCTCTTGAACTCGGCGCCCAGGATGTGCTCGACCTGGTGCGCCACGTCGTTCATCACGCTGCTGAAGTTGGCCGTGCCGGACATCAACGGCGACTCGCGGACCAGCACCCGGAAACCGCTGGTCTCCTCTTCGATGTAGCCCAGCAGGGCCAGGGCCGCCTGCTCCAGCAACTCCCGTGGATGCCCGGCGGTCAACGCCGTGGTGATCCGGTCCAGCAGGGCCCGGACCTCCCGGTCCACCACCACCGCGTAGAGCCCTTCCTTGCCGCCGAAGTGCTCGTACACCACCGGCTTGGAGACCTTGGCGCGGGCCGCGACCTCCTCGATGGAGGTGGCGTCGAAACCGCGCTCGGCGAAGAGTTGCCGCCCGGTCGCGATCAACTGCTCGCGTCGCTGGGCCGCCGGCATGCGGACTCGTGAGGTGGGTTTGGGTTTGGACGTCGGGGCCGGTGTCGGCGGCGTCGTGCGCCGGCCGCCGACACCGTTGCCGTCAGTGACCTCAGGCATGTCGCCGCCTCGCTGGCGCTCGGTGACGCCCTGCCGTGGAATGGTGCTTCCGCTGTGCCCGTTCACGTCGTCGCCTCACTGGCGGGCGGTCCGACCACCCTGCCACGCCGTCCGACCGTACCCGGATCGGGCCCGGCTCCCCCGTGTGTCGAGCCGTCCGGTCCCCCCGCGTGGCTCGATCATCCGGACATCCTGCCAGGCGGCCTCCCGGTGTACCGCCCGGTTTTACCGGGGTGCGACCGGCTTCACCAGTTTGGCGGCGAGTCGTTCGGGCTTCGGCCAGCGCACCTGCGTCGCCGCGCCGGCCTTCTCGAACAACCAGATCACGCGGGCGGAGATGTCCACCTGGCCGCGCAGCACGCCGTGCCGGGCGCTGGTGGGGTCGGCGTGGTGCAGGTTGTGCCAGCTCTCGCCGAACGACAGGATCGCCAGCGGCCAGAAGTTTGACGCGCGGTCGCCCTGGCGCATAGCGAAGGGACGCTCGCCGTAGACGTGGCAGACCGAGTTGATCGCCCAGGTGACGTGGTGCAGCAGGCCGATTCGGACCAGCCCCGCCCAGAAGAACGCGGTCAGCGCGCCCTGCCAGGACCAGGACACCAGGCCGCCGATCAGCGCCGGGCCGAGCAGGGAGATGGCCACCATCGCCGGAAAGAGCCGATCGACCCGGCTGATGTCCCGGTCGGCGATGAGATCCGGCGCGAAACGCTCGCGGTTGGACAGCTCCCGGCGGAACAGCCAGCCCACGTGGGCGTGGAACAGGCCCCGGGTCAACGCCCAGAAGCTGGTGCCGAAGCGCCACGGCGAGTGCGGGTCACCCTCCAGGTCGGAGAAGGCGTGGTGCCGCCGGTGGTCGGCGACCCACTGGATGATCTCGCCCTGCACGGCCAGCGAGCCCGCCACCGCCAGCGTCACCCGCAGCCACCGCTTGGCCTTGAACGAGCCGTGCGTGAAGTAGCGGTGGAAGCCGACGGTGATGCCGAGTCCGGAGACGACGTACCAGACCAGGCCGATGACCACGTCGGTCCAGCCCAGCCAGCCACCCCAGGCCACCGGAACGGCGATCAGCAGGGCGACGAAGGGGATCACCACGAAACCCCAGAGGGCGGCCAGGATGCCGGGGGACTGGCTGCCGTCGGTGAGTGGTTTGGGGCCGGTGCCGGCGGGGTTGGGATCGAGCAGGGCAGTGGACATGGGACCTCGCAGGGGGACGATTGCGATCACGAAGCTACGCCTACGTCACCGTAACTTACGGCACCGTAGATCGCACGGGGAACTTTTGAATGACCCTCGCGTAGCCGCCCAAAACCGCAGGTCAGGACAGTACTGTCGGTGGATGGGCCGGGGCGGATTCCGGCGGTGCAGGCACGGCTCGCAACGACGCGCGGGAGTACGCGGGGTCGCGGCTCGACCGGGTGGGGCGGGATGAACGATGGCGTCCGGCGGGCGGGGCGCTAAGGTGTAGCGCGGGATGCACATCCCCCCTGATGCGACCTGCTCGCATCGTTGATCGGCCGTGGTGTAATTGGCAACACCCGGGTCTTTGGTACCCGTATTTCAGGTTCGAACCCTGGCGGCCGAGCTGCCCACCTACGTCCGTTTTAGGGTCCGGTGGGGGTAACAGGGGATCGCGCCGGACGCCGCGGCTAGCATGGCCGCGAGAGTGTCCGCCGTCCCGACGGGAGCCACGTCGTGCCCCAGCCCCACCTCCGTACCGTCGTCGTGCTCGCCGCCGGTGAGGGCAAGCGGATGAAGTCGACACTGCCCAAGGTGCTGCACCCCCTGCTCGGTCGGACGCTGCTCGGTCACGTGCTGAGCGCCGCCGCGCCGCTGGCCGCGGACCGCACCGTCGTCGTGGTGGGGCACGGCGCCGACCAGGTCCGGGGGCACCTGACCGAGGTCGCCCCGGACGCCACGCCCGTGCTCCAGGCCGAGCAGCTCGGCACCGGGCACGCCGTGCGGATCGCGCTGGAGGCCGTCCCGGACGGCGCCGGCACGGTCGTGGTGATCAATGGGGACGTGCCACTGCTGCGACCCGAGACGGTGGGCGCGTTGGTGACCGCACACGAGGAGGCCGCCGCGGCGGCCACCGTGCTGGCCGCCGAGGTGCCCGACCCGACCGGGCTCGGGCGGATCGTCCGGGACGCTGACGGCCGGCTGGAGCAGATCGTCGAGGAGCGCGACGCCGACGCCGCGCAGCGCGCGATCCGTGAGATCAACGCCGGCATCTACGCGTTCGACGCGGTGCGGTTGCGCGAGGCGCTGAGCAAGCTCTCCACCGACAACGACCAGGGCGAGGAGTACCTGACCGACGTCTTCGGGCTACTCCGCTCCGCCGGCGAGCCGGTGGCGGTGCACGTTGCCGTCGACCACACCGAGACGCTGGGTTGCAACGACCGGGTGGAGCTGGCGACGCTGCGTCGGCTGCTGCGCGACCGGGTCAACGAGGCGTGGATGCGCACCGGCGTGAGCCTGCTGGACCCGGTGACCACCTGGATCGACGTGACGGTGGCACTGGACCGCGACGCCGTGATCGACCAGAACACCCAGCTGCGCGGCGGCACGGTGGTCGGCGCGGGCGCACAGATCGGTCCGGACGTCACGCTGATCGACACGATCGTCGGCCCCGACGCGTCGGTGGTCCGCAGCCACGCCGTCAGCGCCGAGGTCGGCGCGGGCGCCAGCGTCGGGCCGTACGCGTACCTGCGGCCGGCCGCGCGGCTGTCCGACAAGTCCAAGGTCGGCACGTTCGTCGAGGTGAAGAACTCCGAGATCGGCCCGGGCGCGAAGGTGCCGCACCTGACGTACGTGGGCGACGCGACGATCGGCGCGAAGGCCAACATCGGCGCGGCGACGATCTTCGTGAACTACGACGGGGTGAACAAGCACCGGACGGTCGTGGGCGAGGGTGCGTTCGTCGGCTGCGACACGAGCCTGATCGCGCCGGTCGAGGTGGGCGCCGGGGCGTACGTGGCGGCGGGCAGCGCGATCGCTCAGGACGTGCCGCCGGGCGCGCTCGGCGTGACTCGCGCGCCGCAGCGCAACATCGAGGGCTGGGTGGCGCGCAAGCGACCCGGGACGGTCTCCGCGGCGGCGGCCGAGCGTGCGCAGCGCGGTGCCGAGGGTGCGTCGGAGGTGACCGGAGCCGCAAGCGACAGTGAGGCAATGCACGGGGTGGCCGAGACGGTGGGCGGCGCATCCGGCACGGGAGATACTGCAACCGAATAGTCCCTGACCCACCACCACCGGGTCGGGTACCGCCGACATAACGGGAGCAGACGGGCCCATGGGCAGCATCGTCGCGGAAAACCGCAAAAGCCTGATGCTCTTTTCCGGACGTGGCTTTCCGGAGTTGGCCAAGGAGATCGGCGAGGTGCTCGGCGTCGCGCCGACGCCCGCCGACGCGTACGAGTTCGCCAACGGCGAGATCTTCGTACGTTTCAAGGACTCGGTGCGTGGTTCGGACGCCTTCGTGGTGCAGTCCGTCACGCACGGGGTGAACACCTGGGTCATGGAGACCCTGATCATGGTGGACGCGCTGAAGCGGGGGTCGGCCAAGCGGATCACCGTGGTGCTGCCGTTCTACCCGTACGCGCGGCAGGACAAGAAGCACCGGGGTCGGGAGCCGATCTCGGCCCGCCTGGTGGCGGACCTGTTGAAGACGGCCGGAGCGAACCGCATCCTCACCGTCGACCTGCACACCGCGCAGATCCAGGGCTTCTTCGACGGCCCGGTGGATCACCTCTTCGCGATGGACATCCTGGCCGAGTACGTGGAGCACAAGTACGCCGGCCGGCCGATGACCGTGGTGGCGCCGGATTCGGGCCGGGTGCGGGTGGCCGAGCGGTGGACCGACCGGCTGGGCGGCTGCCCACTCGCGTTCATCCACAAGACCCGTGACCCGATGAAGCCGAACCAGGTCGTCGCGAACCGGGTTGTCGGTGAGGTGGAGGGTCGGGTCTGTCTGATCGTCGACGACATGATCGACACCGGCGGCACGATCGCCAAGGCTGCGGACATCCTCAAGGAGTCGGGGGCGGCCGAGATCGTGGTCGCGTCCACCCACGCGCTGCTGTCGGACCCGGCGACCGAGCGGTTGAAGAACAGCTCGATCAGCGAGATCGTGGTGACCAACACGTTGCCGCTGCCCCCGGAGAAGCAGTTGGACAAGCTGACCGTGTTGTCGATCGCGCCGCTGCTGGCGCGAGCGATCCGGGAGGTCTTCGACGACGGCTCGGTGACCACCCTCTTCGGTGGCCTGAGCTGAGCCGCGCTGCGGTGAGCCCCGTTTTCGCCATTTGGCACGCCGGAGGGAACGGGCTGTCAAACTTGTGAAAACGGGGCCGGCGCGCTGGTGGGAGCACCACCGACGCGCCGGTCTGGAGCCGTGATCGGGGACTGCCGGAAACCCTGGAAACAGCTCGGGTAGACTGGTGCGGTTGCCACGGCGAGGGTGCCCGGCGGGCCGCTGAATAGCGCCGCACGGAGGCACCGTCATCGACGCGGTGCTCCGGGCAGTCGTTCATGACGCATGAGCCCCAGCGAGCCCCTCGCCCCAGCACCGCCAGACGACAAGCCGCCGCAGCGAAAAGCATCAGGAGTTTCCCCGTGTCCGAGGTAAAGATCAGCGCCGAGCCCCGCACCGAGTTCGGCAAGGGTGGTGCCCGCCGTACCCGCCGGGCCGGCAAGGTGCCCGCCGTGCTTTACGGCCACGGCGAGAAGCCCAAGCACATCGCGCTGCCGTCGCGGGAGTTCGCTGCGGCGATCCGTAAGGGCGGTGCCAACCAGCTCTTCGCGATCGACATCACCGACGGCACCCAGGTGCTGGCGCTGCCGAAGGCGATCCAGCGCGACCCGATCCGGGACACCTTCGAGCACGTCGACCTGATCCTGGTTCGTCGTGGCGAGAAGGTCACCGTCGAGGTCCCGGTTCAGCTGACCGGCGACGCCGCGAAGGACACGCTGATCGTGCACGACCACGACACCCTTTCGGTGACGGCCGACGCCACCAAGGTTCCGGACCACCTCGAGGCCTCGATCGAGGGCCTGGAGGCGGGCACCCTGGTGACCGCCGGCGACGTCGAGCTGCCGTCCGGCGTCGAGCTGGCCGCCGACTCGGAGCTGACCGTCGCCTCGGTGACCGCCGCTCCCACCGCCGAGCAGCTCGAGGCGACGCTGCCCGAGGTCGAGGTGGCCACCGAGGAGGCCGAGGCCGAGGTTGGCGAGACCACCGAGGGCTCCGAGGGCGCGGACGCCGCCGAGGGCGACGAGACCACCGAGGCGCGCACCGAGGCCTGATCGGTTCGTACTGTGCGGCAGGCGTCCCCGAGTTTTCGGGGGCGCCTGTCGGCGTATCGGGTGGGATGGACGTCGGGAGGGACGGGTCGTGACGGACGAGGCGGGGCCGTGGCTGGTGGTCGGCCTGGGCAACCCGGGTCGGGAGTACGCCGGCAACCGGCACAACGTCGGTTTCATGGTGGCCGATCTGCTGGCCGGGCGGGTGAGTGCCCGCTTCGGGCGACACAAGCGGGCGGTGGCCGAGGTGGCCGAGGCGCGGCTGGGGTTCGGTGGGCCGAAGCTGGTGCTGGTCAAGCCACTGACGTACATGAACCTCTCCGGCGGCCCGGTGGCGGCGCTGGCGCAGTTCTACAAGGTGCCGGCGACGCAGGTGATCGCGGTGCATGACGAGCTGGACATCGGGTTCGGCCAGGTGCGGGTCAAGTTCGGCGGCGGCGAGGGCGGGCACAACGGCCTGCGGTCGATGTCGAAGTCGTTGGGCACGAAGGACTACGCGCGGGTCCGGTTCGGTGTCGGCCGACCGCCGGGGCGGCAGGACCCGGCGGACTACGTGCTGTCGGATTTCGGCGCGGCTGAGCGCAAGGAACTGGATTTCCTGGTGGACCGGGCGGCCGATGTGGTGGAGTCGGTGATCGTCAAGGGTGTGGAGCCGACGCAGAACCTCTACCACGGCGGTTGAGGGGTTTCCCGAGCGTCGCTGACCGGGCGAGGCGTACCGGATCGGAAACGGTGGGCCGGTAGTCTGCGCCTTTCGGCGTGCCGTGACCGGCGACGCGGGTCGCGGCGAATCGGTCCGTGCGGTCACGGGTCGCGGCGAGGCGACGGGAGCGGGCAGATGACCAGTCCTCCGATGATCGATGGCGCATTCGCCCGATGGTTGGCGTCCCGGGCCGGGCAAGCGCTGCTCGACCTGCGCACCGAGATGGGTTTCGCGGACACCGGCGCGCTGAAGTCGGCCGGGGACAAGGTGTCGCACGACCTGATCCGCACGGAGTTGGCGAAGTGGCGGCCGGGCGACACGGTGCTCTCCGAGGAGGACGAGGGTTCGCGGTTGGCCTGGGCGGCCGAGGTGAACACCGGAGCGGTGTCGCGGTTGACCTCGGACCGGGTGTGGATCATCGACCCGTTGGACGGCACCCGGGAGTTCTCCGAGGAGGGCCGCTCGGACTGGGCGGTGCACGTGGCGCTCTGGGCGCGTAACGCGCCGAGCCCGCACGGGCTGGTCGCCGGGGCGGTGGGGCTGCCGGCGCAACACCGGGTGCTGGGCACGGACTACCCGCCGGCGTACCCGCCGATGACGGTGGAGGCCGCGACAGCCGGCGAGCGGAAGATCCGCCTGGCGGCGAGCCGGAGCCGCCCGCCCGTCTTCCTGACCGACCTGGCCGAGGACGTCGGGGCGCATCTGGTGCCGATGGGCTCGGCCGGCGCGAAGATCGCCGCGGTGGTCACCGGCGAGGTGGACGCGTACATCCATGCCGGCGGGCAGTACGAGTGGGACTCGGCGGCCCCGGTGGCTGTGGCGACGGCCACCGGGCTGCACGCTTCCCGGATCGATGGTTCTGCGCTGAAATACAACGAGGCGGATCCACGCCTGCCGGACCTGTTGGTCTGTCGCAAGGATCTCGCCAACCGGTTGCTTGCAGCGCTGCAGAGACATTCCGGGTAGCCTGAGCGCACTTTCTTGACAAGTCCGACCGGAAAGGTCTGGAAATCGGATGAGCGAGCGAATCGAGCCGGTGTCATGACCACCCCGGCGGCATACCGGGTCTCCCACCTGGCCGCCTTGGAGGCGGAGAGCATCTTCGTGATGCGCGAGGTGGTCGCCGAGATGGAACGCCCGGTGCTGCTCTTCTCCGGCGGCAAGGATTCGATCGTCATGCTGCGGCTGGCGCAGAAGGCGTTCGCCCCGGCCAACATCCCCTTCCCCGTCATGCACGTCGACACCGGGCACAACTTCCCCGAGGTCCTGGAATACCGCGACCAGCGGGTCGCCGAGCTGGGGTTGCAGCTCGTGGTGGCGAGCGTGCCGGAGGCCCTGGCGAACGGCCTGGTCCGGGAGTCCGGCGACGGCATGCGCAACCGGATCCAGACGCCGGTGCTGCTGGACGCGGTCGAGAAGCACCGCTTCGACGCGCTGTTCGGTGGCGCCCGACGCGACGAGGAGAAGGCTCGGGCGAAGGAGCGGATGTTCAGCTTCCGCGACGAGTTCGGCCAGTGGGACCCGAAGAACCAGCGACCCGAGCTGTGGTCGCTGTACAACGGTCGGCACCACCCGGGCGAGTCGATCCGGGTCTTTCCGCTGTCCAACTGGACCGAGCTGGACGTCTGGCACTACATCGCACGGGAACGCATTCCGCTGCCCGCGATCTACTACGCGCACGAACGCGAGGTGATCGAACGGGACGGCATGTTCTACGCGGTCAACGAGTTCTTCCGTCCCCGCGCGGGTGAGGAGCGGTTCAAGGCGCAGGTGCGCTACCGCACCGTGGGCGACGCGTCCTGCACCGCCGCCGTCCGTTCCGACGCGGACACCGTGGAGAAGGTCATCGAGGAGGTGGCGGCCACCCGGATCACCGAGCGCGGCGCGACCCGTGGTGACGACCGGGTCAGTGAGGCCGCCATGGAGGACCGCAAGCGGGAGGGCTACTTCTGATGAGCACCGAGATCGTGGCGTCCGCGAATGCGGAGGCCCGGGCTGTTACCGGGGCCGGGCCGGAGGCCCGGGCGATGGACCTGCTGCGGTTCGCCACCGCCGGCAGTGTGGACGACGGGAAGTCGACCCTGATCGGTCGGTTGCTCTACGACACCAAGTCGCTCTTCACCGACCAGTTGGCCGCGGTGGAGGCGGTCAGCGCGGCTCGCGGTGACGAGTACACCGACCTGGCGTTGCTCACCGACGGCCTGCGGGCCGAGCGGGAACAGGGCATCACCATCGACGTGGCGTACCGGTACTTCGCCACCCCGCGGCGCAAGTTCATCATCGCCGACACCCCCGGGCACATCCAGTACACCCGCAACATGGTCACCGGGGCCTCCACCGCCGATCTGGCGTTGATCCTGGTGGACGCGCGCAAGGGCCTGGTCGAGCAGTCCCGCCGGCACGCGTTCCTGTGCTCCCTGCTGCGGGTGCCGCATCTGGTCCTCTGTGTCAACAAGATGGACCTGGTGGACTGGTCGCAGGAGGTCTACGAGCGGATCGCCGACGAGTTCACCGCGTTCGCCGCGAAACTCGACGTACCGGACCTGACCGTGGTGCCGATCTCCGCGTTGCGCGGCGACAACATCGTCACCCGATCGGACAACATGCCCTGGTACGAGGGCCCGTCGCTGCTGCACCACCTGGAGCGGGTGCACATCGCGAGTGACCGAAACCTGGTCGACGTCCGGTTCCCGGTGCAGTACGTGATCCGTCCGCAGTCGACCACGGTCACCGACTACCGTGGCTACGCCGGCCAGGTCGCCTCCGGCGTGCTCAAGCCGGGTGACGAGGTGATGGTGCTGCCGTCCGGCTTCACCAGCCGGATCGCCGCCGTGGAGACCGCCGACGGGCCGGTTCCGGAGGCGTTCCCGCCGATGTCGGTGACGGTACGACTGGCCGACGAGATCGACATTTCGCGGGGTGACCTGATCTGCCGGCCGAACAACGCACCGGCGGTGGCCCAGGACATCGAGGCGATGGTCTGCTGGATGGACGAGACCGCCCCACTGCGGGTCGGCGGCCGGTACGCGATCAAGCACACCACCCGTTCGGCGCGGGCGATCGTGCGCGGGTTGCACTACCGGTTGGACATCAACTCGCTGCACCGCGACGAGTCGGCCGACGAGCTGCGGCTCAACGAGATCGGCCGGGTGCGGCTGCGGACGACCGTGCCGCTGCTCGCCGACGAATACCGCCGTAACCGCACCACCGGAGGCTTCGTCATCATCGACGAGGCCACCAACCGCACGGTCGGCGCCGCCATGATCGTCGAAGCCAGCTGACCCGAACGTCGGGCGGGGGGTCGGCACCTACGCATCGCCGCCTTTGCTCTGCTTCAGCGGAGGCAACACCGCGCGTCCGATATCCGGACACCGAGTGTTGCCTCTGTTGAAGCAGAGCAAAGCCCCGAACACCCTCGCCACCCACAAAGGGATGTCCAGCGATCAAGCCCATGCCTCGCCGACGGTCGCCCTCACACAACGCCTTGGGGGTTAGTTCAGGCGGGTTGCTCCGGGGGCTGGGAGGACTGTCACGGTGCCGGGGGCGGTGAAGCCGCGTTCGGCGTACGCGGCGGTGACCGCGGCGGCGACCGCGTCGGCGCGGTCGACCTCGACCAGGGCGAGGACGCAGCCGCCGAAGCCTCCGCCGGTCATCCGGGCACCGAGCGCGCCGGCCGCCAGCGCCGCCTCGACCGCGGTGTCGATCTCCGGCACGGTGATCTCGAAGTCGTCGCGCATCGAGACGTGCGACGCGGTGAGCAGCGGGCCGATGTCGCGGACCCGGGCGGCGCGGAGCAGCGCCACCGTGTCGAGCACCCGCTGGTCCTCGGTGACCACGTGCCGGACCCGTCGCCGGGTCTCCTCGTCGTCGAGCTTCGCGAGCGCGTCGTCGAGCTGGTCGACGCCCACGTCCCGCAGGGCGGCAACGCCGAGCGCGCTGGCGCCGGCCTCACAGGAGCGGCGGCGGGCAGCGTACTCACCGTCGGCGTGCCGGTGCGGTGCCCGGCTGTCGACGACCAGCACAGCCAGCCCGGCGGCGTCCAGGTCGAACGGGATCTGCTCGACCGACTCGTCGCGGCAGTCCAGGAAGAGGGCGTGCCCGGCGCGGCAGCGGATCACCGCGGACTGGTCCATGATGCCGGTCGGTGCGCCAACGTAGACGTTCTCCGCCCGCTGCGCCAGGCGGGGCTGCAGTTCCGGGGACAGCTCCAGCCCACCCAGGTCGAGCAGGGCGGCCAGCACGGCCGCCTCCAGCGCGGCCGAGGAGGAGAGCCCGGAGCCCAGCGGCACGTCGGAGGCGATCGCCATCCGGGCGCCCGGAACCGGATGACCTGCCTCGCGGAGCGCCCACACCACCCCGGCGACGTACGCGCCCCAGCCGGTCACCCGACCCGCCTCGGCAACGTCGTCCGCCCCGAAGGTGATCGTCTCGTCGGAGAGCTCGGACCAGGCCGTCCACTGCTCGCCGTCCTGCCGGTCGGCGGCGACGACCGTACGCATCGGCAGCGCGAAGGGCAGCACGAACCCTTCGTTGTAGTCGGTGTGCTCGCCGATCAGGTTGACCCGGCCGGGAGCCGCCCACCGGCCGGCGGCCTGGTTGCCGAACTGCTCGGCGAAGCCGGCGGCGGCACGCTCGGCGACGTCTCCGGTGGAACGGGTCATGACTTCTTCTCCAGGATGTGCGTGCGGTAGAAGGCCCACGCGTCGCCGACCATGTCGTGCAGTGTCGGCTTCTGCGGCACCCAGCCCAACTCGTCGCGGGCCAGTGCGGAGGAGGCCACCAGCTCGGCCGGGTCGCCCTCACGGCGCGGCGCCACCTCGACGGGCAGTTGGTGCCCGGTGACCTCGCGGACCACGTCGGCGACCTGACGGTTGGTGAAGCCGTTGCCGTTGCCCAGGTTGTAGATCCGGTGTTGGCCGCCGGTGGCGGCGTCCAGTGCCAGCAGGTGCGCCCGGGCCAGGTCGGCGACGTGGATGTAGTCGCGGACGCAGGTGCCGTCCACGGTGGGGTAGTCGTCGCCGAAGAGCTGGAGTTTGTCCCGCCGGCCGGCGGCGACCTCCAGGGCGATCGGGATCAGGTGTGTCTCCGGGTCGTGCCGTTCGCCGAGCGCGACGTCGCCGTCGAGGTGGGCGCCCGCCACGTTGAAGTAGCGCAGCGACACGGCGGCCAGCCCGTGCGCGATCGTCTCGGAGGTGAGCGCCATGTCGACGGCGAGCTTGGTGGCGCCGTACGTGTTGGTGGGTGCCTTGACCGCGGTCTCGGTGATGGGCAGCTCGGTGGGGTTGCCGTAGACGGCGGCGGTGGAGGAGAAGACCATTCGCGGCACCCCGGCGGCGCGGACGGCGTCGATCAGGGCGAGCGTGCCGACGGTGTTGGTCTGCCAGTACAGCTCCGGCTTGACCATCGACTCACCGGCGGCGATCAGAGCGGCGAAGTGCAGCACCCCGTCGAAGCCGGCGTCCGGGGTGAGGATGCGGGCGGCGCCGTGGATGGGCGCCTCGACGTGGGTCGCGTCCGGGGCGAGCGCCTCCCGGTGGCCGGTGCGCAGGTCGTCCAGGACGACCACCTGGTGGCCGGCGTCGAGCAGCATTCGGGTCACCACGCTGCCGATGAAGCCGGCGCCCCCGGTGACGAGCAGTTTCACGTCGTTGCCTCCTGCCTGGCCCGCCCGGGACGTGGCCGTTCGGTGATCACCCTAAGGCGGTGGCCGGCACCCTCGCCGACGCCACCGCCATCGTCATTTCATCATAATCTCTCATGATTAAACAGAGCCGAACATCTGCGGTCCGTCCGCGTGATCCCCGGTGTGGTGAGCCAACGGTGTCTACCATCTCTGTCATGCGGGAAGCGGCCCGTACCGGGCTCCGGCGACGCGTGCGGGTGCGGCCCCGCCGCGACCCCGGTCCGCTCGCCCGGGCCGTCGCCCGGGTGCTGGTGCGCGCCGCGGACGGTGCCACCCGACTCGTCACCGACCTGCTCGGGACCGGCCCGGCGGCCGGTCGGGAGCGCATCTCCGAGGCCGAGCTGCGGGACCTGGTCGCGGCGAACACGGTGCTCGACCCGGACGAGCGGCGCATCATCGACGAGGTCCTGGTAGCCGGTGCCAGCCTGATCCGCGAGGTGATGATGCCGCGCACCGAGGTGGTCTTCCTCCCGGCGCGACTGACCATCGCCGAGGCCGCCCGACTGGTACGCGCCGAAACGCACACCCGCTACCCGGTCACCGACGGCACCCACGACGACGTCGTCGGCTTCGTGCACCTCCGTGACGTGCTGCTGCGCCCGGACACCGATCCGTGCGTCAGCGTCGGCGAGTTGGCCCGGGAGGTGAAGCGACTCCCCGGCAGCAAACGGGTGCTACCCGCGCTGACCGAGATGCGCCGGGAGGGCCAGCACCTGGCGGTGGTGGTCGACGAGTACGGCGGAACCGCCGGCATCGTCACCCTGGAGGACCTCATCGAGGAGTTGATCGGCGAGATCCACGACGAGTACGACGCGACCCCGGACCCGGTGCACGCCGGCCTGCCGGCCGTGGTGGACGGCCGCCTCAACCTCGCTGACTTCGCCGAACGGACCGGGGTGGTGCTCCCCGCCGGGCCGTACGAGACGGTCGGCGGGTTCGTGATGGCCGCGCTGGGCCGGCTCCCGGTGACCGGCGACGAGGTGCCGGTGCCCGGTGAGCCCGCCGACGTCGGCACGCCCGACACGGTCGACCCGCCGGGTGGCTGGCTGCTGCGAGTGCTCGCGTTGGACGGCCGCCGGGTGGCCCGGCTCGCGGTCTCCGCCGTTCGAGTGCCCGAGCAGCACCGCCGGGTCGCAACCAACCCGACGCGCCGGGTCGGCGCGGACGAAGCACCCGAGGTCAGCACCCCGACACCGGCGGGCCGCGGCCGACCCGCCGGCCCGTCATGACGGACCCGGTTGCTTGCTGACAGAATTATCGCCATGTCCGACGTTCCCGCCCGCCCCCGCGTCTTCTCCGGAATCCAGCCGACGGCCGACTCGTTCCATCTCGGCAACTATCTGGGCGCGGTGCGGCACTGGGTGGCGCTGCAGGACACCCATGACGCCTTCTACTGCGTGGTGGACCTGCACGCCATCACCGCGGGGCACGACCCGGCGCTGTTGCGCCAACGGACGCGGGTGGCCGCCGCCCAACTCTTCGCGGTCGGGCTCGACCCGGAACGCAGCACCCTGTTCGTGCAGTCGCAGGTGCCCGAGCACCCGCAGTTGGCCTGGGTGCTCGGCTGCATCACCGGCTTCGGCGAGGCCAGCCGGATGACCCAGTTCAAGGACAAGTCGCAGAAGCAGGGCAACGAGCGGGCGAGCGTCGGGCTGTTCACCTACCCGGTCCTGCAGGCCGCCGACATCCTGCTCTACCAGGCCAACGCGGTGCCGGTCGGTGAGGACCAGCGCCAGCACCTGGAGCTCTCCCGGGATCTGGCCCAGCGGTTCAACTCGCTGTTCGGCCCGACGTTCACGGTGCCCGCGCCGCACATCGTCAAGGACACCGCGAAGATCACCGACCTGCAGGACCCGACGGCGAAGATGTCCAAGTCGTCGTCCTCGCCGGCCGGCATCATCGACCTGTTGGAAGATCCGGCCCGGTCCGCGAAGAAGATCCGCTCCGCGGTGACCGACACCGGTCGGGAGATCGTCTTCGATGCCGAGACCAAGCCCGGTGTGTCCAACCTGCTGACCATCCACTCGGCGCTCAGCGGCCGCAGCATCGACGAGTTGGTGGCCGCGTACGCGGGCCGCGGCTACGGCGACCTGAAGAAGGAGCTGGCCGAGGTGGTGGCGGAGTTCGTCCGCCCGATCCAGGAGCGGACCCGCGCCTACCTCGACGACCCGGCGCAACTGGACAAGTTGCTCGCCAGCGGCGCGGAGAAGGCCCGCGCGGTGGCCGCGGCGACCTTGCGGTCCGCGTACGAGCGGGTCGGGTTCTTCCCGCCCGTGCGCGGCGAGTAGCTCCGCGGAACAGGTGGACAGGGCGGTGGCCGGAGGGGCGGCGCGAGGCGTGGATCGCAGTGGCGGGGTGCAGCCGACCGGCGACACCATCCAGATCGGCATCGCGGTGGACATCCCCGAGCCGTGGGGTGCCCAGCTCACCCGGCGGCGGGTCGAGGCCGGCGACCCGCTGGCGGTGCCCGCGCACGTGACGTTGCTCGGGCCCACCGAGATCCGGACGGCCAACCTGGCCGCCGTCGAGCGGCACCTGGCCGCCGTCGCCGCCGCGCACCTGCCGTTCGCCCTGCACCTGCGGGGCACCGGCACGTTCCGCCCGGTCACGCAGGTGGTGTTCGTCGCGGTGGCCGCCGGGATCAGCGAGTGTGAGTTGCTGGCCGCCGCCATCGCCGCGGCGCCAGGCCTGCACCGTGAGCTCCGCTTCCCGTACCATCCGCACGTCACCGTGGCGCAGGACGTGGCACCGGAGGCCCTGGACAAGGTGTACGAGGATCTGGCCGACTTCTCCGCGATGTTCGAGGTCGAGGCGTTCACGCTCTTCTCGCACAGCGGGCAGGCCCGGTGGCAGCCGCGTCGGGACTTCCGCCTCGGCGACTGAACCGTCGGCGACGCGCCGGCCGGTGAGTATCGGGAGCCGGTTGCCACTACGGCGGTGGGAGATCGGCGAGGATGATCGCGTGAACGTGATCGGCCGGATCGAAGCGGGCATCGACCGCTGGGTGAGCGCCGCGCGCCGCCGGTCGCGGCTCTTCGATCACGTGTGGCGGGCCGGCGCGTTGTACGCCGAGGTGCTGGCCGGGCGGCTGGCCGCCGCGATCGCCTACTACGGCTTCTTCGCGGTGTTCGCCCTCGCCCTGGTGGCGTTCTCCGTCTTCGGCGCGATTCTCGAGGACAACGACGAGGTCAGTGCGGCGGCGGCCGACTTCCTGAAGGAGAACCTGCCGTTCCTGGACGCCGAGCAGATCGCGAACTCCAGCGGCACGGTCGGCGTGGTCGGCCTGGTCATCCTGGTCTTCACCGGGATCGGGTGGGTGGAGGCGATCCGGTCGTCGCAGCGGTTGATGTACCAACTCAACCAGCAGCCGGGAAACCTGGTGGTGCGGCGGCTGGTCGACCTGGGCGTGATGATCGGTGTCTTCGTGCTGCTCGGCGTCTCGGTGGCGGCGGTGGACGCGTTGGAGTCGCTGCTGCGTTTCCTGCTGCGTAGCACCGGGTCGGTCGGTCTGACCACGATCAGCGCGGTGCTCAGCGTGCTGATCAACGCGGTGCTCGCCACCGCGTTGCTCCTCGCGGTGCCCCGGCTGCGGATGAGCCGGTCCCGGCTGCGCCCGGTGGTGCTGCTGGTGGCGATCGGTATCACGCTGCTCAACACGGTCGGGCGGTACTACGTGGTGCGCACCGAGCGCAATCCGGCGTACACGGTGGTGGCCGGCGCTGTCGGTCTGCTGCTCTACCTCTACCTGCTCAACCAACTGGTGCTGTTCGGTGCGGCGCTCCTGGCGACAAGTACGAACGGGCGGGTGGTGGACCTGGCGGAGGCCGCCACGCCGCCGGGAGAGGTCGACGAGGACACCGATCCTGGTACGCCGGGCGGTGCGAGCTGATGACGGAAGGTGTGTAGGTGCTGATCTCGGTCGACCCGGACTCGTCGGTGCCCCCGTACGAGCAGGTGCGCGGACAACTCGCCGAGCTGATCGGCGACGGTCGGTTGCCGGTCGGCAGTCGACTGCCGACCGTCCGTCAACTCGCCGCCGACCTGCGACTGGCCGCGAACACGGTGGCCCGGGCGTACCGGGAGTTGGAGGCTGCCGGGCTGCTGGAGACCCGGGGGCGCAACGGCACCTTCGTCGCCCCCGGCCGGGACGACGCCGTCGATCGGCTGCACCGGGTTGCCGTCGAGTACGCCGCCGAGGCCCGTCGGCTGGGTGTCGCCCCGGACCGTGCCGTCGCCCTCGTCCGCGCCGCCCTCGACGCCACCCGGCACGACTGAGCCGAGGAGGGTACCGGTCCGGGCCGGCTGACCGGCCGCCGATCGAGCGCCGGACGGGCGGAAACTGAGCCGAAAGGCGTCGGCGCTCGCGTTCGCGGACCATGATGAGCCGGTGGGCGCACTCATGACACTGGACCTGCCGGCCGACTCGCCGCTCCTCGGTCTGCCGTGGATCATCACTTTCGGCCCGCTCGGCGATCTCGACGAGTGGGAGCCGGTGGTCTGCGGGCCGTACGAGCGACCGCACGCGTTGGCGCTGGCCGAGGCGGTGGTGGCCGAGGAGCAGTTGATGGCGGTGGTGGAGCCGCTGCTGCCGGCGCTGTCCGCCGACGAGATCCGCAGTGAGATCGCCGCGGCGCAGGTCGCCGCCGAGGACGAGGCGAGGCAGGTCGAGGGCGCCGACCTGTACGGCGACTTCGAGGACGTGATCGACGAGGAGTTGGACGCCGCCGCCGACGAGGCGGGTCACGGTGAGCCCGCCGAGCCACCGGACGAGGCCGAGGTACGCGCCGGCTTCACCCGGATCGCGGCGCTGCTCACCGCGAAGTGACGGACCGGGCTGGCACCGACGAGCACCGGCGCCGCGCGGAGCGGACTCCGCGTGGCGCCGGTGCCACCTCACCCCCCACCACAAGGGGCCGGTAGCCCAGTCGCCCGCCGGCGCGGGGCACGACGAACGACCAGGTCGAGTACGAGTTACCCGTTCAGTGCCGTTCCAACCAGGCGGCTGCGTCAACGGGCAGCAGATGGCCGGAGCCCTGCCCGGTGAGCGTATCGCTGGCGACGAGCGGCTGACCGTACCCGTCGATCAGGACCGGCGCGCCGCTGAGGTTGACCACGCAGGTCAGCGTGGTGTCACCCGCGGTGCGGGAGAAGGCCAGCACACCCGGCCCGCTCTCCAACCAGGTGACCCCGTCGGCGTCGAGGGCCAGCGCCGGGTGCGCGTGGCGGATCCGCAGCGCCGCCCGGTACAGCTCCAGCGTGGAGCCGGGCACGCCGGTCTGCGCGGCGACGGACAGGGCACGCCAGGTCGTCGGGGCGGGCAGCCAGCTCAACTCGCTGCCGGCCGGCCCGAAGCCGTACGGGGCCACCTCGCCGCTCCACGGGATGGGCACCCGGCAGCCGTCGCGGCTCTCGCCGGTGCGCAGGAACGCCGGGTCCTGGCGCAGCTCGTCGGGGAGGTCGAGGACCTCGGGCAGGCCCAGCTCCTCGCCCTGGTAGAGGTAGGCGCAGCCGGGCAGGGCGAGCATCAGCAGGCTGGCGGCGCGGGCGCGGCGCAGCCCTTCGGCGCCGTCGCCGTAGCGGGTGACGTGCCGCTGTTTGTCGTGGTTGGACAGCACCCAGGTGGTCGGGGCCCCGACCACTGTCGCCTCGGCCAGTGCCGTGTCGATCACCTTGCGGAACGAGTCGGCCGACCAGGTGGCGTCGAGAAAGTCGAAGCTGAACGCCTGGTGCAGCTCGTCCGGGCCGATGTAGCGGGCCAGGCGCTGCGGCGTCTCGGCCCACGCCTCGGCGACCGCCATCCGGCCGCCCGGGTAGCTGTCCAGGATGGGCCGCCAGGCGCGGTAGATCTCGTGCACCTCGTCCTGGTCGAAGTAGGGCAGCCGGCCCTTGCCGAGCAGTTCGACCTGACGCTGGCCGGTGGTGATCGTGCTGAAACCCACGTCCGGCAGCCCGTCGGCCTTGATCATGCCGTGCGCCACGTCGATGCGGAATCCGTCCACGCCCCGGTCCAGCCAGAACCGCAGCACGTCCTCGAATTCGGCACGGACCTCCGGGTGGCGCCAGTTCAGGTCCGGCTGGGCCGGGTCGAACAGGTGCAGGTACCACTGGCCGTCCGCGATCCGGGTCCAGGCTGGGCCGCCGAAGATGCTCTCCCAGTCGTTCGGGGGCAGCTCGCCGTGTGCGCCCTGACCCTCGGCGAAGAGGTAGCGGGCCCGCTCCGGCGAGCCGGGGCCGGTGGCGAGGGCGGCGGTGAACCAGCGGTGCGCGCTGGAGGTGTGGTTGGGCACCAGGTCGATGATGATCCGCAGGCCGAGGGCGTGCGCGTCGGTGATCATCGCGTCGAAGTCGGCGAGGGTGCCGAACATCGGATCGACGTCCCGGTAGTCGGCGACGTCGTACCCGCCGTCGACCATCGGTGAGGTGTAGAAGGGCGTCAGCCAGAGCGCGTCCACCCCGAGGTCACGCAGGTACGGCAGGCGGTGCCGGATGCCCTGGAGGTCACCGGTGCCGTCGCCGTCGCTGTCGGCGAAGCTGCGGACGTACACCTGGTAGACGACTGCGGAGCGCCACCAGTCGTCGTCGGTGTGGGGTGGGCCGGCGGTGCTGATCATCCGAGCAATATGCCGCCCGGGAGCTGCAAGAGTCAAGCAGATCTTGCGTAAGACAATCGTGCGGTGGTCGGGACGACGGCGGTGGATCCGCGCACCACCAGCTCCGGTCGGAACAGGTACTCCGAGTGCGGAGCCCCGTACCCGTTGATCTCGTCCACCAGGGCCCGGACGGCCGCCACCGCCATCGCGGTGACCGGCTGCCGCATGGTCGTCAGCGGCGGGTCGGTGAAGGCCATCAGCGGTGAGTCGTCGTAGCCGACCACGGAGAGGTCGTCGGGCACGCTGAGGCCGCGTTGGCGGGCGGCCCGGATCGCGCCGAGCGCCATCAGGTCGGAACCGCAGACCACGCCGGTGACACCGCGGTCCAGCAGGCGGCCGGCCGCCGCCTCGCCACCCTCCACGCCGAACAGCGACAGCTCGGCCAGTGGACCCAGGTCGGACTGCGCGACACCGGCCAGTCGAGTCATCGCCGAGCGCCAGCCGGACACCTTGCGCTGCACCGGAACGAACCGGTCCGGGCCGGTGATCAGGCCGATCCGCCGGTGCCCGAGCGCGACCAGGTGGGCGACCGCCAGTTCGGCGGCCTCCCGGTCGTCACAGGAGACGAAGGGGGCGCCGATGTCGGGCACGTACCCGTTGATCATCACGACCGGCAGCGGTCGGGCGAGCAGCGCCCGGTAGCGGTCGTGGTTGGCGGCGGTGTCGGCGTGCCGGCCGGAGACGAAGACGATCCCGGAGACCTGCCGGTCCAGCAGCATCTCGACGTACTCGTCCTCGGTCACGCCGCCGGCGGTCTGGGTGCAGAGCACCGGAGTGAACCCGCTCTGCGCCAGTGTCGACTCGATGACCTGGGCGAAGGCGGGGAAGATCGGGTTGTCCAGCTCCGGCACCACCAGGCCGACCAGGCCGGCGCTGCGCTTGCGCAGCCGGGCCGGGCGCTCGTAGCCGAGCACGTCGAGGGCGGTGAGGACGGCCTGCCGGGTCTCCGGAGCCACGCCTGGGCGGTCGTTGAGCACCCGCGACACCGTGGCCTCGCTGACCTCGGCCTGCTGGGCGATGTCGGACAGTCGAGCGCGCATGAGCGGCACTTTAGCCCACCGGCAAGTTCTTGCCGGGTGCTCTGCAAGCCCTTCCATAACCTGCAAGGTCTTTCTAGTGCCCTCGCAGCATGCGAGGGGTGAGCTCGGGCTCGCGCCCCTGCTGGTCGGTGCGAAGGTTCGTCGCGGGGGTTCAGGACGATCGCGGGGTCGCGCCGAGCAGGGCCGCCACTCCGGTCAGGTAGGTCGCGCGGTCCGGGACGCCGGTCAGCAGGCGCTGGATGTACCAGCCCGGGACCAGGCCGAACAGCGCCGCCCCGGTGGCGTCCGGGTCGGCGTGGGCGGGGAGTTCGCCGGACCGCTGGGCCCGCCGGACCAGGGCCGTGAAGTGCTCACGGAGGCCCGTGTACGTCTCGGCGACGAAGGCAGCCAGTGCCGGGTCGCGCTGCGACTCGCCCCAGACCTGGATCGCGATGCGCAGCGCACCATCCTCGTCGAGCTGGGTCTCGATGTACGCCAGCATCCGGTCGAGCACCGCCAGCAGCGGCAGCGGCGGGTCCTGCCGGGTCAGCTCGGTGAGCACCTGACCCGCACCGCCGATCGCCTGCTCGGCGATCGCGTTGATCAGGTCGGTCTTGCTCGGGAAGTAGCGGTAGACCGCGCCCACCGAGAGATCGGCCTCGGTGATCACGTCCTGCATCGAGGTGCGGTGGAAGCCCTCCCGCAGGAAGCACCGGCGGGCGGCCTCGACGATCTGCCGGCGGCGGGCGGTGCGGTGTTCTTCGGAGACCCGTGGCACGTCGCACAGTGTAAAGCGAACACTCGTTCTTGACGTAGCCCCGGCTCGCGGCGCACTCTTCTAGAAAAGAACGAGCGTTCGTTTTAGGAGATTGCCATGCCCCCGTCACCCACCCGCAGCCGCTCGCCGTTGCAGCTCGCCCTCCTGGTCGCCCTCCTTGCGGTGGCGGTGCAGGCGCTGCTCGTACCACTCTTCGCCGCTCCGGCGGCCAACATCGCCCCCCGCGACCTGCCGATCGCCGTTGCCGGGCCGGCACCCGTGGCCGGGGACCTGGCCGGCCGGCTCGCCGCGGCCCGGCCCGGCGCGTTCGTGGTGACCACCCTGCCGGACGCCGAAGCGGCCGACCGGGCACTGCGCGACCGCGAGGTCTACGCCGCCTTCGTCGCCGGCCCGGACGGTGTGGCCCTGCATACCGCGCCGGCCGCCAGCCCGACGGTCGCCGCACTGCTCGCTGAGGCGGCCGGGCAGGTCTCCGCCGGCCGGCCGGTCCCGGTGGTGTCGGTGGTCCCCGCCGATCCGGACGACCCCCGGGGCGCCGGATTCGCCGCCGGCTTCCTGCCGTTCGCGATGACCAGCCTGCTGGCCGGTGCGCTGCTGACCCTGCTCGTGCGCGGGCGGACCGCCCGGCTGGCCGGGTTGGCGGCCTACGCCGTGCTCGCCGGGGTGGCGGGCGTTGTCGTGCTGCACGACTGGCTTGGTGTGATCGACGGGAGCCGGCTCGCCGAGGGGGGCGTGATCGGCCTCTTCGCGCTCGCCGCCGCGGCCACCGTCGCCGGGCTGGGTGCGGTGCTCGGCCGGCCGGGGATCGGGCTCGGCGCACTGCTGGTGTTCCTGGTTGGCAACCCGCTCTCGGCTGTCTCCGCCGCTCCCGAGCTGCTGCCGCAGCCCTGGGGCGAGATCGGGCAGTGGCTGCCGGTCGGCGCGGGCGGCACCGCGCTGCGCTCCGCCGCCTTCTTCGATGGCGCCGGTGCCGGGCAGGCGGTGGCGATCCTCGCCGGGTACGCAGTGGCAGGGCTGCTCCTGGTGCTACTCGCCCGGCGGGCCGGATCGGCGCCGGTGGTCGGCGGTCCGGCGGCGGCCGAGCGCTCCGCGGTGGCCGCGGCCTGATCGGTCCGGCCGCAGGCCGGGTGCCTGCTCGTCGGGCGGGGGCGCGCCGGGTCGGCGCGCCCCCCTACTACAAAGTGTCGTTGATAGGGGAGGATGTGTCCCGTGGAAGCGTTGAGACTGATCCTCCTCTATGTCCATCTGATCGGCTTCGCCCTGCTGCTCGGCGGCTCGATCGCCCAGTACGTCAGCGGCCGGCTGCGGGTCAACCCGGCCATGCTCTGGGGGGCGGTGATCCAGTTGCTGACCGGTATCGGGCTCAGCGCGCCGCTGCGCGACGGTGACGAGCCGGCGCCGGCGAAACTTGTGACGAAGTTGGTGATCGCGCTACTGATCTTCGTCATGGTCTTCTTCTCCCGGAAGCGGGACGTGGTAAACCGCGGTCATTTCCTCGCGATCGTCGGTCTGACCCTGGTCAACGCGGCGGTCGCGGTCTTTTGGCGGTAACGTCCGAGGAGGGACCGGCCCCGAAAAACCGGACGTTGCGGACGCCCTGGGACTCGCTTACCAGCACTAAGAGTGACTTGCCCCACGCAAGGGTTACACCCGGGTAACAGGCGCTCAACAGTCGTGCACGATTGTCGGCCGGTGGGTGGGCGCGGGCGTACGCTCCCGTCCGTAACGTGGGACAGCCGGCGGCACACCGCAGGTCGGCTGATGGGCTGCCACCGCACTAGGCGCGGTGTGCAATGGGAAGGAGACGTCTTGCGCTCGGTGCGTGGGATGCGGATCGCCTCGATCTTCGCGGTGGGTGGGCTCGCGCTCACCGCCGCCGCTTGTGGCGAGGCCCCCAAGGATGACAACAACGCCGGCAGTGGCGCCAAGAAGTTCAGCGCCTGCATGGTGACCGACGTCGGCGGCATCGACGACAAGTCGTTCAACACCTCGGCCTGGAAGGGTCTGCAGGAGGCCAAGGCCGCCAACGACAACATCGACATCAAGTTCGTCGCGTCGAAGGCCGAGGCCGACTACGAGCCGAACCTGACGCAGTTCGTCAACCAGAAGTGCAACTTCATCCTGGCGGTCGGTGGCCTCATGGGCAACGCCACGAAGAAGATCGCGGCGGCGAACCCGAAGCAGGAGTTCGGCATCGTCGACTCCAACTCCGAGCTGGACAACATCTACCCGATGCAGTTCGACACCGCCCAGGCCGCGTTCCAGGCCGGCTACCTGGCCGCCGGGATGAGCAAGAGCGGCAAGGTGGGCACCTACGGTGGTCTGCCGATCCCGCCGGTGACCATCTTCATGGACGGCTTCGTCGACGGCGTGGCGTACTACAACCAGACCAAGGGCAAGAACGTCCAGGCGCTCGGTTGGAACAAGCAGACCCAGAAGGGCTCCTTCACCAACGACTTCGCCAAGCAGGACGAGGGCAAGAAGGTCTCCGACGCGCTGGTCGCCCAGGGCGCGGACATCATCATGCCGGTCGCCGGCGGCTCCGGCCTCGGCACCACCGCCGCGGCCAAGGCGTCGGGTGGCAAGTACAGCACCATCTGGGTGGACGTCGACGGCTGCGAGAGCACCCCGGACTGCTCCGCGATCGTCACCACCGTGGTCAAGAACATCCCGGACGCCGTCAAGGAGGCGGTCGTCAAGGCCGCCGCGGGCGACAAGCTGCCGGCCAAGCCGGGCTTCGTCGGCACCCTGGCCAACAACGGTGTCTCGCTCGCCCCGTACCACGACTTCGAGGGCAAGGTTCCGGCCGAGCTGAAGGCCGAGATCGACAAGATCAAGGCGGACATCGCCGCGGGCACCATCACCGTCACCTCGCGGGCCCAGCCGACCAAGTGACAACCGGCCGGCCTCTCCGGTGAGATCATCGGAAGGATCGGCGGGGACAGGTACGACCGATCGGCCGCTCTGGCCCTGCGGGTGACCCGGGGTCGGAGCGGCCGATCGCGCACCACGGCGGCCAGGCCGGTCCGGTCGGGTTGACGGCAGCTAGGCTGCACCATCGCTCGCACTCCAGGAGGTTGCGCTGAGACTCGAACTGCGCGGCATCACCAAGCGTTTCGGTGATCTGGTCGCCAACGACCACATCGACCTGACGGTGGAGCCTGGAGAGATTCACGCCCTGCTCGGCGAGAACGGTGCGGGCAAGTCGACCCTGATGAACGTGCTCTACGGGCTCTACCAGCCCGACGAGGGCGAGATCCTGGTCGACGGCAAGCCGTTGAAGCTGAAGGGCCCGTCCGACGCGATCGGGGCCGGGATCGGCATGGTGCACCAGCACTTCATGCTGGTGCCGGTCTTCACCGTCGCCGAGAACATCATGCTCGGCGCCGAGCAGGTCAAGGGCGGCATCGCCGGCTTCCTGGACCGCCGTCGTGCCCGGCGCGAGGTCACCGAGGTGTCCGAGCGCTACAACCTGCAGGTCGACCCCGACGCGGTGATCGAGGACCTGCCGGTCGGCATCCAGCAGCGCGTGGAGATCGTCAAGGCGCTCACCCGTGACGTCGACCTGCTCATCCTGGACGAGCCGACCGCCGTGCTCACCCCGCAGGAGACCGAAGAGCTGTTGACGGTCATGCGGTCGCTCAAGGCGGCCGGCAAGTCGATCGTCTTCATCACCCACAAACTTGGCGAGGTCAAGGCCATCGCCGACCGGATCACGGTGATCCGACGCGGAAAGACCGTCGGCACCGCCTCGCCGGAGGCCAGTCGGGACGAGTTGGCCGCGCTGATGGTCGGGCGCAACGTCCGACTCACCGTCGACAAGTCCCCGGCCACGCCGGGCGAACCGGTGCTGGAGGTGGCCGGGCTCGTCGTCGACGACGACCGGCAGATCCGCGCGGTCGACGGCATGGACCTGACCGTACGCGCCGGTGAGGTGCTCGGCGTGGCGGGCGTGCAGGGCAACGGTCAGACCGAGCTGATTGAGGCGATCATGGGCCTGCGCCCGGTGCTCGCCGGCACGGTCAGCCTGATCGGCGACCGGATCGACGGCTGGACGACGAAGAAGGTGCTCCGCGCGGGCGTCGGCTACGTGCCCGAGGACCGCAGCGTGGACGGCCTGGTCAAGGAGTTCAGCGTCGCGGAGAACCTGGTGCTGGACATCTACGACCGGCCGCCATTCGGTGCCGGGCTCGCGCTCAAGCCGGACGCGATCGCGACCTCGGCGAAGGAGCGGATCGAGCAGTTCGACGTCCGCACCTCATCGGCCGACGCGCCGGTGGGCACCCTCTCCGGCGGCAACCAGCAGAAGGTGATCGTGGCGCGGGAGTTGTCCCGGCCGCTGAAGCTCCTCATCGCCGCCCAACCGACCCGCGGCGTCGACGTCGGTTCCATCGAGTTCATCCACAGCCAGATCATCCACGAGCGGGACGTCGGCACCGCCGTCATGGTGGTCTCCAGCGAACTCGACGAGGTGATCGGGCTGGCCGACCGGATCGCGGTGATGTACCGCGGTCGGATCATCGGCATCGTCGGCCCGGACACCCCGCGGGAGGAGATCGGCCTGCTGATGGCCGGCATCAGCCCGGACGCGGCCCACGAGCGCAGCACGGACGCCGCGCCGGCGGATGGCGCGGCCACCGACGGGAGCCCGGCGAGCGACGCGGGCTCCGCGAACGAGGACGAGGCATGAGCGAGCGTCAGCGAGCGAATCACCGTTTCCGGCCGTTGGTGCCTCATGGCGTCACGCAGCGAAGCGGAGTGACGGCATGAGCAACGACCCCACCCCGCAGTCCGGTTCACCGGACAAGGAGCCGGCGAGCGAGGCGCAGGCCGCGCAGAACGCGCTCGGCAACACCGAACGGGCCGAGTTGGCGACCGAGCCGAACACTCCGGCGTCGAAGCCGGAGCCGCAGCAGGAGCCGCGGCCCAGCCTGGGCCGGTTGTTCATCGACAACCTCTGGGCGGCCAACACCTTCACGGTGACTCTGCTGTCGCTGGTGCTGGCGATCGTGGTCGGCGCGGTACTGATGATCATTTCTGATCCGGCGGTGCTCTCCACCTACTCGTACATCACCTCCCGTCCGTCCGACGCGATCAACTCCAGCTGGACGTTGGTCAGCGAGGCGTACGCGAACCTGTTCAAGGGCTCGATCTTCGACCCCGAGGCGTTCGCCGGCTGGTTGGACGGCACCAACAGCTGGCAGGCCGTGCTCGCGCCGATCTCCGAGACGCTCACCTACGCCGCGCCGCTGGTCTTCACCGGCCTGTCGGTCGCGCTGGCCTTCCGTGGCGGCCTGTTCAACATCGGCGCCCAGGGGCAGGCCACCATCGGCGTGATCATGGCGGCGCTGGCCGGCTTCCTGCTGCCCCTGCCACCCGGGCTGCACCTGCTGGTTGCGGTGCTCGCGGGCGCCCTGGGCGGGGCGATCTGGGGTTTCATCCCCGGCATCCTCAAGGCTCGCGCCGGCGCGCACGAGGTGATCAACACGATCATGCTCAACTACGTCGCCACGTACTTCCTCACCTGGCTGATCGTGCAGAACGGCGTGCAGGACCCGAACCGCACCGACGCGATCAGCAGGGCGGTGGACACGTCCGCCCAACTGCCCCGACTGCTCGGTGACAACCTGCGGGTGCACGCCGGCATCCTGCTCGCCGTGCTGGCGACCTGGGCGGTCGCCTGGCTGCTGAACCGCTCGACGCTCGGCTTCGAGCTGCGGGCGGTCGGCGCCAACCCGGACGCCGCCCGCACCGCCGGCATCAGCGTCACCCGGACGTACATCCTGATCATGGTCTTCGCCGGCATCCTGGCGGGCCTCGGCGGCTCGAACATGGTGCTCGGCTCCACCGCCAGCGCGCTGACGCCGTTGGTGGTCGCGCAGATCGGCTTCGACGGCATCCTGGTGGCGTTGCTGGGGCGGGTCAAGCCCTGGGGGGTGCTGCTGGCGGCGCTGCTGTTCGGGGCGCTGCAGGCCGGTGGCAACCGGATGCAGTCGTACTCCGGGATCTCGCTGGAGCTGGTGACCGTGCTCCAGGCGCTGATCGTCATCTTCATCGCCGCGCCGGCCCTGGTGAAGGCGATCTTCCAGCTCCGGGCCGCACGCGCAGCCCGGTTGCAGACGAGCCTGGCGAAGGGCTGGTAGCTGATGTCCACCATGGCTGTCCCCGACATCGCGGTCGCCCCGGTCCGCAAGGGCTTCTGGACCCGGAGCCGCAAGGTTGGCCTCACGCTGCTGGGGCTCGGCCTGTTGGCCGCGGTGCTCTTCGGCGCGCTCGCCACCGAACAGGAAGCCCGGTTCACGCTCAGCGACGACGCGGCCGGCGCCGCGTTGGAGATCAACGGCACGATCGGGGCGATCCTGTTCGGGATCATCGCGATCGCCGCCGGCGCGGCGCTGCTCGCCGGAGTGCCGAAACGATGGTTTCTTCCCGTGCTCGCCGTCGGGCTCGTCGGCTTCGTGCTGTCGTTCCTCTGCTGGCAGGTCTCCGCCGCGCCGGCCGGGCAGAACTTCATGCCGCTCGTCAACATCATCCGAGGCACGTTCATCCTGGCCCTGCCGCTGATCTTCGGCGCGCTCGCCGGTGTGCTCTGCGAACGATCCGGCGTGGTCAACGTGGCCATCGAGGGCCAGTTGCTGATGGGCGCGTTCAGTGGTGCGCTCTTCGGCAGCATCTCCGGCAGTGTCTGGGTGGGTCTGCTCGCCGCGGCCCTCGGCGGCGCGTTCATCTCGCTGCTGTTGGCCGTCTTCGCGATCCGCTACCTGGTCGACCAGGTCGTCATCGGCATCGTGCTGAACCTGCTGGCGGTCGGCGTCACCGGCTTCCTCTACGAGCGGCTGATGCAGACCGACGCGGAGAAGTACAACAGCGCGCCCCGCTTCAGCAACTGGGAGATCCCGCTGCTGAGGGACATTCCGGTGCTCGGGCCGGCGCTGTTCCGCGGCAACATCTTCCTCTACGTCGGGCTGCTGCTGGTGCTGGTGATCCACATCGGGCTGTTCCGCACCCGATGGGGGCTGCGTACCCGCTCGGTCGGCGAGCACCCGATCGCCGCCGACACGCTCGGCGTCAAGGTGCTGCGGGTGCGCTACCGCAACGTGCTGCTGGCCGGCGTGGTCGCCGGAATCGGTGGCGCGTCCTACACGCTGGCGCTCTACTCGTTCACCAAGAACATGATCGGCGGCAAGGGCTTCATCGCACTGGCCGCGCTGATCTTCGGCCGGTGGAACCCGACAGGTGCGCTGCTCGCCGCGCTCTTCTTCGGTTTCGCCGACCAGCTCGCCACCTACCTGGGCGCGATCAGCAGCTCGATCCCCAGCCAGTTCCTGGCCATGCTGCCCTACCTGGCGACCATCCTGGCGGTCGCCGGTCTGGTCGGCCGGGTTCGGGCACCGGCCGCCGACGGCAAGCCGTACATCAAGGGCTGACCGTGATCAGGTGATGAAAAGTAGGTGTCAGGGGCGTCGCTGACCTACTTCTCATCACCTGATCACTGGAACGGGCGCGCGAAGATTGTCCGTTCACCCGGCCCTGGTGGGTCTGAGCTGGGTCACTTCGGCAGAATGGCGGCATGACCGACATTGACTGGGCGCGCTTGCGGGCCGCCGCCACCGACGCGATGCGGCACGCGTACGCGCCGTACTCGACGTTTCCGGTCGGCGCGGCCGCGCTGGTCGACGACGGACGCGTGGTGGTCGGCTGCAACGTCGAGAACGCCGCCTACGGGGTGACGCTGTGTGCCGAGTGCGGCGTCGTCTCCAGCCTGCACGCGACCGGTGGCGGTCGACTCGTCGCGCTGTCCTGCGTCGACGCCACCGGTGAGCCGCTGATGCCGTGCGGTCGCTGCCGGCAACTGCTCTGGGAGCACGGCGGGCCGGAGTGCCTGATCGAATCGAAGACCCGCCCGCTGCGGATGGCCGAGTTGCTGCCGCACGCCTTCGGCGTGGAGGACCTGGAGGCCGTCACCGGGGAGACGCCGGTGCCGGTGGTCCCGGAGCGGCTGGCCGCCTGGCGTGGGCGCGGCACCGTCTTCGTGCACCCGGACATGTCCGCCGGTCAGCAGGTCTGGACGGCGTACTGGGAGCGGTCGGCCGGGGACGACGCCGGCGCCGAGACCGGGGTGCTGGAGGAGGCACCGAGCTGGGACGATCCGGCCGAGGCGATCACGTGGGGCCTGGCCCGGACGCCACGGGTGGTGGTGGTCGACGCGACCGGCACGATCTTCTGGGCTGGTGAGGGCGAGCCGCCGGTGGAGATTCCGGTGCGTTGGTCTTGAGTGTGGTTGCTGTTCGGGGCCGGGGCCGACCGTGCCCGGCTCCGGGCGGTCAGGCTTGATCCCTCCGCCGGGCACGGTCGGCCCCGGCCCCGTCGTGGTCACCGGCCGTGCGTCGGTGCCGCCATTCGACTAGGAAGATCTGCTGATGAGTTCGGGTTTTGCTGCTGTTGACGTTATTCGGGCCAAGCGGGATGGCGGAGTGCTGTCGGACGCGCAGATCGACTGGGTGGTCGACGCGTACACCCGGGGGGTTGTCGCCGACGAGCAGATGTCCGCGCTGGCGATGGCGATCCTGCTCAACGGCATGACCGGGCCGGAGATCGCCCGGTGGACCGCCGCGATGATCGCCAGCGGTGAGCGGCTGGACCTCTCGGCGGTACGCCGGCCGACTGTCGACAAGCACTCCACCGGCGGCGTCGGCGACAAGATCACTCTGCCGCTCACCCCGCTGGTGGCGGCGTGTGGCGCTGCCGTGCCGCAGCTCAGCGGCCGCGGTCTCGGGCACACCGGCGGCACGTTGGACAAGTTGGAGTCCATCCCGGGCTGGCGGGCCACGGTGAGCAACGAGGAGTTCATCGCCCAGCTGGACGAGGTCGGCGCGGTGATCTGCGCGGCCGGCGCCGGGCTCGCCCCCGCCGACCGCAAGCTGTACGCGCTGCGTGACGTGACCGGCACCGTGGAGGCGATCCCGTTGATCGCCAGCTCGATCATGAGCAAGAAGATCGCCGAGGGCACCGGCGCGCTGGTCCTCGACGTCAAGGTCGGCTCGGGGGCCTTCATGAAGTCCGTCGACCAGGCCCGCGAACTGGCCCGCACCATGGTCGAGTTGGGCGGCGCGCACGACGTGCGGACGGTCGCCCTGCTCACCGACATGTCCACCCCGCTCGGCCTGGCGATCGGCAACGCGGTCGAGGTGACCGAGTCGGTCGAGGTCCTGGCCGGTGGCGGGCCGGCCGACGTGGTGGAGCTGACGCTGGCCCTGGCCCGGGAGATGCTCGACGCGGCCGGCCTGCCGGACGCCGATCCGGCTGCCGCGCTGCGCGACGGTCGGGCGATGGACTCCTGGCGGGCGATGATCCGGGCGCAGGGCGGCGACCCGGACGCGCCGATGCCAGCGGCCGCCGAGGTCGAGGTGGTCCGCGCCGAGCAGGACGGATACGTCGCGGCCGTCGACGCGTACGCGATGGGGGTTGCGGCGTGGCGGCTCGGCGCGGGCCGGGCCCGCAAGGAGGACCCGGTCAGCGTGCCGGCCGGCGTGGTGTTGCACAAGCGGCCGGGTGACGCGGTGCGGGCCGGTGACCCCCTCTACGAGCTGCGCGCCGAGGACGCGACGCGGATTCCGGCGGCGCTGGCCGAGGCCGCGAACGCGGTGCGGATCGCGTCGACCGCCCCGGCGTCGACGCCGCTGGTCATCGAGCGCATTGGCTGATCGGACGCGGGCCGCCCGGGCGTGGTGCCGGTCACCTGGGAGCGCTATTGTCGCAGGCCATAGGGGGGATAACCGGCCTTGCGCCGGCGCGAGCAGACAGGAAGATCCGCCGTGACCGTTGCTGCCCCCGACCCACGTCAGGTGCGCGAGGCGAGCCTGGACGAGCTGTCCCGGCTCGGCCTACCGTTGCCGCCGGCCCAGTTTCCGCTGGTCTGGGAGCCGGGCGACGAGATCGACCTGCGCCCCACGGCGGAGATCGAGGCGCGGATCGCCGTGCTGCATCTGATCCTGGCCCGCTGCTTCGGGATGCCCCCGCAGGCGGCGATGAGCTGGCTGCTTGGTTCGCACCTGGTCGAGATGGTCACCCCGCCGGAGTGGCAGTTCGTGATGGGCGGCAAGGGCGATCACCGCTCGTTCGTGCTGCACCACGACGCGCTCTTCGCGCTGGCGTGGGTGCTCGGGCTGAGCAAGCAGCTCGACCCCACCCTCGCCGTCGACGAGCGGCTGGTCGAGCGGCTGCCGCACATCGCCGAGGGGGAGACGTTCCCCCGGTGGCGTTCCCGGATCCTCACGGCCCCGCAGCACCCGGCCGACGCGGCCGCCCTGCTCGACCTGCACTACTGCCTGGACTGGGCGTATCTGGAGACCGAACGCAGCGGCCGTCGGTTGCCCGGGCTGATCGACGCGAACGCGATCGGGCAGCGGCGCTGGGCGCTGGAGTGGGCGGTGATCCTGCGCGGGCCGTACCACGACGAGCCGCCCGGCTGGGAAGAGGTCGACCTCTCCACCTGAGCTCAACGAGGTCGGTACGCGTCCACCCGGACCGCCACGGTCACCCGGACCGGCTCGGGCAGCGCGGCCAGCCGGGCGGTGAGCGCGCCCGGCTCGGTGTGCCACGCGCTCGGGCCCATCCCGACCAGGGTGGCGACCTCTGACCGGGTCAGGGTCAGCTCCGCCCGGTGCACCGTCGAGCTGATCGGTGTGAAGTGCCCGCCCAGGCTCCCGATCACCCGGTCGGCCTTGTCCGGGTCCACACGCAGCAGGTCGAGGGCACCCACCAGCTCGGTCAGGTGGTCGGTGTGGGGCGTGACGACCAGCAGCGAACCGGCCGGGTCGAGCACCCGGTGGAACTCCGGCCCGTTACGTGGGGCGAAGACGTTCAGCAGCACGGCGGTCGAGGCGTCCGCGAGCGGCAGCCGCTGCCAGGTGTCGGCGAGCGCAGCGCCGGCCCGGGGGTGCGCGCGGGCCGCGCGACGCAGCGCCGGCTTGGACACGTCCAGGGCCAGGCCCACGGCCTCCGGCAGCGCCGCCAGCACCGCGCCGAGGTAGCGGCCCGTGCCGGCGCCGGCATCCACCACCAGGGGGTACGCCCCGAAGTCTGGCGTCAGTGGTTCGGCCCGTACCCCTGGTGTTGTGTCCTTTGCTCTGCTTCCCTCCACGCAACAGTTTTGCCCTGCCGCTGTTGCGCGGAGGGAAGCAGAGCAAAGGGTGGATGGAGGAGGCCCAGGGTGCGGCCAGGACATCCGCCGGAGCCGGACGGCGGCCTCCGTCGCGGCTGCGGCCAGGGCAGCCGAAATGACGTCGTAGTGGCCCGCGTCGAGGAAGTCCGCCCGGGCGGCGACCATCTCGGCGGTGTCACCGACGTGCGGGGCGCGCCCCGTGAGCAGATTGACGTATCCCTGCCGGGCGATGTCGAAGCTGTGCTGGCGGGTGCAGCGCAGCGCCCGCGCGGAACCGGCGCTCTGTTCGACCAGTGGCTCCCCGCAGATCGGGCAGCACAGGCGGTCGACGACTCGGGGGTCCATCAGGCGTTCCGTGACCGTAGTTCCACCTCGATCACGGTAGGCCACCGGCAGGTGAGGGTGATGCGCCGGTCCCAGCGGCGGGGTTGACCGCCTCGTGACTAGGGTCTGAGCATGGTCGCGACTATCCGGTATGAGGACATCGTCAAGGTTCCGAAGGCGTTGCTGCACGACCACCTCGACGGCGGGCTGCGGCCGGCGACGATTGTCGACCTGGCCGCCGAGGTAGGCCACGAACTGCCCACCACCGATCCTGAGGCGCTCGGACGCTGGTTCGTGGAGGCGGCCGACTCCGGCTCGCTGGAGCGTTACCTGGAGACGTTCGCGCACACCGTGGCGGTCATGCAGACCCCGCCCGCGCTGCGCCGGGTGGCCCGTGAGTGTGCACTGGATCTGGCCGCCGATGGAGTCGTCTACGCCGAGGTGCGCTTCGCCCCGGAGCAGCATCTGGAGCAGGATCTGAGCCTGGACGAGGTGGTCGAGGCGGTGTTGGCCGGGTTCGCCGAAGGCACCGCCCAGGCCGTCGAGGCGGGCCTGACCATCCGGGTGGGCACGCTGCTCACCGCGATGCGCCACGCCGCCCGCTCCCAGGAGATCGCCGAACTGGCCGTGCGGCACCGGGACGCCGGGGTGGTCGGTTTCGACATCGCCGGCGCCGAGGCGGGCTTCCCGCCCACCCGGCACCTGGACGCCTTCGAGTACCTGCAGCGGGAGAACTTCCACTTCACCATCCACGCCGGCGAGGCGTTCGGTCTGCCGTCGATCTGGCAGGCGATCCAGTGGTGCGGCGCGGACCGGCTCGGTCACGGGGTGCGGATCATCGACGACATCGCCCCCGACGGTGCGCTCGGCCGGCTGGCCGCGTACGTCCGGGACAAGCGGATCCCGCTGGAGCTGTGCCCCTCGTCGAACGTGCAGACCGGTGCGGTGGCCTCGATCGCGGACCACCCCATCGGCCTCCTGCGGGACCTGCGCTTCCGGGCCACCGTCAACACCGACAACCGGCTGATGAGCGGCACCTCGATGTCGCGGGAGATGGCGCTGCTGGTGGAGACGTTCGGCTACGGCTGGAAGGAGCTGCAGTGGTTCACGATCAACGCCATGAAGAGCGCCTTCATCCCGTTCGACGAGCGGCTGCGGATCATCGATGAGGTGATCAAGCCGGCGTACGCCAAGCTGCTGGCCTGAGGGGTCAGCCGTGCGGGTGGCCGGCGAGCAGGCCGGCCACCCGGTGCAGCACCTCCCGGGCACGGGCCGCCTCCGCGCCCAACCCGGTCTGTCGGCGCAGCACGGCGGGCTCGGCCCGGAGCAGCGCGACGCCGCGCCGGACGAGCACCCGGGGCGCTTTGCGCTGTTCGGACAGGTCGCGGGCCAGTCGGCGCAGGAAGGTCGCCCCGCGCGGCCGGCGCAGCGCGTACGCCCCGGCGAGCAGTCCCCGGCGACGGCACTCCGCGACGATCTCGGCGGCGAAGATCCCTTCAGCCACGAAAAGTGGCGATCCGGCGACATCAAATGACCGGGTGGCTACCCGTCGATCTGCGCCGATTGCATAAACCGGCACATCAGCCCGGCCCTCGCGCGCTAGTTGAGCAATGATTTCCACCGCTGCGGGGGCGTCCCAGGACAGTGGCGATTCCCAATCCACCTGGCCGTTTCGTCGCGGCAACGTAGGGTCGTCGCCGTTCTTGTAGAAGTCGTCCAAGCAGAGCACCGGTAAGCCGGTTTGCTGCGCAATGTACGACTTTCCGGACCCGGAAGGGCCGGCGAGGAGGACAACGCGGTGCGGATGTTTCATTACCTTCAGTTACTCCGGCCAGACGGACTGCTATCAAATCGCATCAACATCTCATCACACCTTCGGCAGGTGACAACCTGGGCTTTCTTCTTGTCGACCGGCGTGATGGAATCTCGGGGGTCCGACCCGCCGGGTCGGTCGCTGGGCGTTGCCCGGGGCAACGCGTTGAAGCTGTAATCGCGAGGGCGGTGACGTGAGCAAACGGCCAAAGACGGCGGGCTCCTTCCTGTCGCGGCTGCGCCGGCCGGCCAGCCGGCTCCGGGACATGCCGATCTGGTCCAAGCTCGGTCTCATCATGATCGTGCCGACCATCGCCACAGTCGTGGTGGGCACCAGTGGTCTTGTCGACCATGTGGAAACGCTCAACAATGCCAACCGAGCCGGCGACCTGGCCAACCTGTCGAGCTATTCAGGCAACCTGGTCGACACGCTGCAGGACGAGCGGACCGCCGCCGTGCTGCTGCTGGGAGCGGACGGGACACAGCCGACAGCGCAGTACCAGGAGGCCTACAACCGGGTGAACTCCCGGGTGGACCAGGAGACGGGCCCCTATCGGCAGCAGCGGGCCGAGATCGATGACCTGCCCGCCAGCCTCGAGTCCCTGCTCGACGGCATCGACCAGAACCTGCAGGACCTGTCGGGCATCCGCAGTCAGGTGTTCAGCGGCAAGCTCGCGCTCACCGAGACCGTCCAGGCGTACGAGGGCCTGATCAGTGACCTGCTCGCCATCCGTGACTCGGCCACGCAGCTCGCCGGCGACAACGACCTGAGCGACCGGATGCGCGCCGCCGCGGCGGTCGCCCGGGAGAAGGAGTTCCTCGCCGAACGCCGGGTCGTGGTGCACCGCGCGCTGGGCGTCAAGGGTGGGCAACGCCTCACTCCGGCACTGCGCACCGACTACATCGCCAGCGGCACCGGCCAGCAGCAGGCACTGCAGAGCTTCAAGGCCGTCGCCACCCCGGAGGACGCGAAGTTCCACGACCAGACCGTCGCGGGCGGCGACCGTCGGGAGGCACAGAACTACACCGGCTGGATCGACGGCAACACCACCGGCGACATGCGCGGTGCGCCGTTCAAGCCGGACCAGTGGGAGGCCGCGATGACGGCCAACGCCAAGCTGATCCGCACCGTTGAGCAGAAGCTCGACGATGAGGTGGTCACCGGCGCCGACAACCTCCGCTCGGACGTCCAGCGCCAGGTGTTCCTGGAGACCGGCCTGCTGCTCAGCATGCTGCTGCTGGCCATCCTCTTCGCGTACCTGGTCGCCCGCTCCATGGCCCGCTCACTGCGTGAGCTGCGCCAAGGTGCGCTGTCCGTCGCCCAGTACGGCCTGCCCCAGGCAGTGGCCCGCCTGCGCGACCCGCAGGTCGTCGGCCAGCTCTCCCCGGTGCAGCTGGCCAACCAGATCGCCGAGCCGCTGCCGGTCCGGAGCAAGGACGAGTTCGGCCAGGTGACCGAGGCGTTCAACGCCGTCCACCTGGAAGCCGTCCGCACGGCCGCCGAGCAGGCCGCGCTGCGCGCCTCCGTCGCGACCATGTTCGTCAACCTGGCCCGCCGTTCGCAGATCCTGGTCGACCGCCTCATCGGGCACCTCGACCGGCTGGAGCGCGGCGAAGAGGACCCGGACCGGCTGGCCGAGCTGTTCCAGCTCGACCACCTCGCCACCCGGATGCGCCGCAACGACGAAAACCTGCTGGTGCTCGCCGGTGCCGACTCCACCCGTGTGCAGCGTGAGCCGGCCGCGCTCATCGACGTGCTCCGCGCCGCGCAGTCCGAGGTCGAGCACTACACCCGTATCGAGTTCGGTGTCATCGACCGCGACATCGAGGTCGCCGCGCACGCGGTCAACGACCTGGTGCACCTCGTCGCCGAGCTGTTCGACAACGCCACCGCGTTCTCGCCGCCGGACTCGCAGGTGATGGTCGAGGCCCGCCGGGTCGGCGACCGCTCCTCGCTCTACGTCGAGGACCGCGGTATCGGCATCAGCGCCGAGCAGTTGCACGACCTCAACGAGCGGCTCGCGACGCCGCCGCAGGTGGACGTGGCAGTGTCCCGGATGATGGGCCTCGTCGTGGTCGCCCGGCTGGCGTCCCGGCACGGTGTCCGGGTCGAGCTGCGCCCCGGCTCCGACCGGGGCACGGTCGCCGACGTGACCCTGCCCACCTCCGTGCTGGTGCCCCGGGCGCTCTCCGGCCGGGTGCAGCAGTCCCCGGCGATGCCCGCGGCCAACGGCCCCCAGCCGGGTGGGTCGGTGCCGGTCTTCGGTGCGCTGCCCGCGCTGGGCAACGTCCCTCGCCCGAGCGAGTCCGGCAACCAGGTCACCCTCGGCGGTCGCCCGTTCGACCCCGCATCGCGCAACGGTGCCGGCACCCCCGCCAACACCGGCTCGTACCGCTCCATGCCGGCCTGGTCGGATCTGACCGGCGCGGCCGGGACGAACGGTGTCAACGGCGGCGACGGGTTCACCCCGCGGCCGGCCAACGGCCAGTCGATCGACCCGCTGCCGCAGCGCCGTGCCGGGGACGACAGCCCGACCACCGGTCAGCAGCCGTCCATTCCTCGGCAGTTGCCGAGCAGCCCCGAGGCACCTCCGTACTCGGTGCCGCCGGTCTCCGCTCAGCCCTACTCCGGCGCGCCGGTCTCCGCCTCGCCGGCCTCGGGCCAGCCGTACTCCGGGCAGCCCTACTCGGGTGCGCCGTACGCCGGTCCGCCGGTGTCAGCGTCGCCGGTGTCCGCGTCGCCGGTGTCCGCGTCGCCGGTTTCGGCGTCGCCGGCGTCCGGTCAGCCGTACTCGGTGCCGCCCGCCTCCAGCCCGTCGTTCAGCGGGTTCGCGCCCCGATCCGCTCCGCCCGCGCAGACGCCCAGCGTCCCCGCGCCGCCGGCCTGGCCGCCGGTGCCGGGTGCCGACCGGGACGCGGCGACCCCGCCGGTGCCGGAACGGCTTGCCGCCGCTCTGGACATGACGACGGAGTTGCCGCGTGTGCCGCGACCCGGCGAGCAGCCCGCAGCCGCAAACCGGCCGCCGGCCCCCGCTCCCGCTCCCGCTCCCGCTCCTGCTCCCGTTCCGGCTCCGGCTCCGGCTCCGCAGAGTCGGCCGGCGCCGCAGCAACCGCAGGCGCAGAACCGGCAGCGGTACGCGGACGAGACGATGGAGCTGCCGATCTTCCGGGAGCTTGAGTCGGCCTGGTTCCGTACCCGCCGCCCGGGCTCGGAGGAGCCTGCGGCTGGCGCCCAGCCGGCAACGAACGGCGACACCGCGACCCAGCAGTTCGCCACGGTCGAGGCCACCGGTCGGACAGTCCACAAGACACCACCCGGGACGACAGGTAACACACCGATGGCAGACACTCCGACGGCCGGAGGAGCGCCGCGGGACAGCGGCTCCACAGCGAGCGAGGGCGCCCGCCCCAGCGTCGCCGAGAGCCTGTCGAACCGCCGGCCCCAACCGCAGTCCAACGGCTGGCAGACCGCAGCTGACGATGGCTGGCGTGCCGCTTCGGCGGCGGCTGGCGCGGCACCGGTGAGCGAAACCACCACTACCGGCCTGCCGAAGCGCAAGCCGATGGCGCAGCTCGTGCCGGGTGCGGTGGAGAAGCCCACCACCTCGGTCCAGCGCCGTTCCCCGGAGGCGGTCCGTGGCCTGCTCTCCGCCTACCACCGGGGCGTGCAGCGAGGGCGTAGCACCTCGGACAACCCGACCAGCCCGGAGGCGACTCCGGGCGGGCAATCCTCGCAGTCTGGCTCAGGCCCGGTGGCCGGGAGCGGGCAGAAGGAGCAAGAAGGATGACAACTACGCAGGATCTTGGTTGGCTGCTGGCCAACTTCGCCGACCGGGTGCCCGGCGTCGCGCATGCGGTCGCCGTCTCGGCGGACGGCCTACTCCTCGCGTCGTCACGGGATCTGCCGCGCGACCGGGCCGACCAGCTCGCCGCGATCTCCTCGGGTCTGGTGAGCCTGACCCAGGGGGCAGCCCGCTGCTTCGAGGGAGGCGCGGTGTTGCAGACCGTCGTGGAGATGGACAATGGCTTCCTGTTCCTGATGTCCATCTCGGACGGCTCGTCCTTCGCCGTGCTGGCGGCCCGCAGCTCCGACGTGGGCCAGGTCGGCTACGAGATGGCGCTGCTGGTCGACCGGGTGGGCGACGCGCTGACCCCGCAGCCGCGTGCGGCTGCGGGCATGCTGGGCTGACGCCCCGCCGATCGTGAGGTCGGCACGACCGCAACAACGACAACGACGGGTTTCACCGGTGGGAGCCGGCAGCGGGTACGAAGGAGGTGAGCGGCGAGATGGCCGATCGTGACGAGCCGACCGGAGCGTTGGTCCGTCCATACGCCGTGACCCGTGGTCGTACCCGTCCCCGGCTCGACATCGCGCTGGAGGCGCTCGTCGAGACGACGGTGCGCGGCCGGGCCGCTGCCAATGGCAACGGCGGCCAGGGCCGCGAACACCAGTACATCGCCGCGCTGTGTGACGGACGCGTGCAATCGCTCGCAGAGATCGCGGCGCGGATGCAGCTCCCGCTCGGTGTGGCCCGGGTGCTCATCGCCGACATGGCGACGGACGGCCTGGTCGCAGTCCACGAGCCGACCATTTTGGACGACTCCGACGACGCGGTGGGCACTGAACTGCTGGAGAGGGTGCTGAGTGGACTTCGCAGGCTCTGACATGTCGCACCGCCCGCCTAACCCGAGTGGGCGCGTGACGTCGGCGAAGATCGTTATCGACGGCGGATTCGGTGTCGGTAAGACGACGCTGGTCGGTTCGGTCTCGGAGATCACGCCGCTGACCACCGAGGCCATCATGACCTCCGCTGGCGTGGGCGTCGACGACACCCGGCAGGTGCCGGGCAAGACGACGACCACGGTGGCCATGGACTTCGGCCGGATCTCGATCGACCGTGACCTGATCCTGTACCTGTTCGGTACGCCGGGTCAGACCCGATTCTGGTTCATGTGGGACGAACTGGTTCGGGGTGCCATCGGTGCGGTCGTGCTGGTGGACACGCGCCGGCTGGCCGACTGCTTCGCGGCGATCGACTTCTTCGAGCACCGACGCCTGCCGTACCTGGTGGCGATCAACTGCTTCGACGGGATGCAGTACCACGACCCGCAGGACGTTCGGGACGCCTTGGCGATCTCGAGCGACGTGCCGGTGGTGGCCTGCGACGCTCGTAACCGGGAGTCGACGAAGCACGTGCTGATCTCGCTGGTCGAGTACGTGCTCACCATGCGCCGTACGCGCGCCGTCGCCCCGGCCTGATCGGGACGCCGCACGCCCGGTGGTGGCTCCGGCCGCCATCGGGCGTTTCGCCCTGCCCGCCGTGTGGCCCTTCGCCGCCTTCTTGAGAGCTGGAAGATTTCCACCCCGTTCAGGGTGCGTTCCTTCCAGGTCTTCGAGGGGCGGCGTTTTCGGTGTGGCAGGGAGGCGTCCTGCCCCACACGAAATCGCGCCCCCGATCAGTTGACCGGGGGCGCGATTCGAGTAGGGCAGAGGGCGAAGGTCAGGACTGGTAGCCGGCGGAGCGGTACTCGTACTCCCGGTCGTCGTCGCGGTCCCCGTGGTCGCGGCTGAAGTCCCAGCCGCCGGCCGCCTCGCGACCGGGCCGACCACCCACCGCGAAACCGCCGATCTCCTGTCCGCGACGCCAGCCGCGGAAGTAGCCGGTGGTGTTCTCCGCGAGGCTTGCCGCATCACGCACTATCCGCAGTGGGCGCTCCTCGCGCAGCGGCGAACCAGGGACCAGATTGGCCTGTGGCACGCGCTTCGGCAGCCCGGCGTTGGTCTCGGCGCCCACTGCCGGGCGGGCCGCCTGCTCAGCGGCCTGCCAGCCGGTGTCGGCCGTGGTCGACCAGTCCAGGTCGGACTCCTCGGCCTGCCCGACGAACCAGGCCGACTTGGCCTGCGCGAAGATCAGCAGGTCGCCGTCGCCCTCGTCGGCGACCGGTGGGGGCCGATGCTCGACCGGCGGCGGCGGACGGTGCTCCATTGCCGGCGGGCGGTGCTCCATTGCGGGCGGACGGTGCTCCATTGCCGGCGGACGGTGCTCCACCGGGGGCGGCGGGCGGTGCTCGGCAGCGCGGTCCGAGCGAGCGGCCGCCCGGCCGCTACGAGCGGCCTGCTCCCGGTCGACCAACCGCAACGGCGGCGTCTCCAGGTGCGGATCCGCGGACGGGTTGAGCCCCTCCCGCAGCGCCCGGTCAGCCAGTGGCGGCGGCTCCACCAGCCGCAGCATCGGTGGCTCCTGCGGCAGGTCGTCCGCCAGCCAGGGCGGGGTGACCCGACCGTCGGCCCGACCGGGATCGGTCGGGGCGTCGATGCCACGGCTGCCACCGTACGAGTAGGCCACCGGGTTGTTCGGCGAGCTGTCGGCCGGGTCCTCCGGGTTGTTGACCAGTGGCCAGTTGGCCCGGGATCCGGGCGGTGCGGCCTCCTGATCCGGGCGGGGGGTCGGCACCGGAATGCTGAGGTCGGTGGCGCTGAACCCGCCCGTGGGCGGCTCGTCGACCGGGCGTTGCAGGTGGCTCTGCCGCTGCTCGCCGTTGGTCTTGGGGCGGGGCGGGATGACCGTGCGCTGCCGTTCCGCCCGCGCGTGGTTGATCGCGGCGGTGGTCAGCGTCGGCCGGAACGGCTCACCGGCCTCCGCCGGGGGCACCGTGCCGCGCTGTGCGGGTGCGATCGGGGTGATCCCCGGCGGCGGGGGCGGCGGCGAGGAGACCGGCCGGTTGGTCGGACCGTCGATCCGGCTGGCAACCGACTCGGTGCGCGCGGGCAGCGTGGACGCCGGCGGACCAGCCATCGCCGCCGGGGCCATCGGCGCGGGTGCGACCGGCGGCGGCGTGACCGGAGCCGGGGCGACCGGTGGTGGCCCGAGTGGGCGGGGCGACGCCAGCGGCGCGTTACCACCGACCGGCTCGGGGCGGCTGCGTCGCCCGAGGACGGGTGCGGGGTCGGCGGCCGGAGTGGGCCGAACCGACCGCAGACCGGCAGCGGTGCCGGCCAGACCGGTCAACTCGCCGACCGACTCGCCCCGGCGGGCGGCGGCCCGGCGGCCCGGCGCCTGAGTGGGCGTGCTGACCCGTGAGCTGAGAGCGCTGACCAGCGCCTCGCAGCCCGCGTCGCAGGCTCGCACGGAGGCGACGGCCTGGCGGACCGTCTCGGCCACCGCGGAGGTGAGCGCACGGTTGACCGCGGCGCGGCGTGGCGTCTCGGAGATGGCGACCCGCAGGGCGGTGACCGCCTCGTTGATTTCTTCGGCGTCGGCGACCCCGTCGGCGGCGAGGTGCGCGGCGATGGCATCCGCTGCCACCGACACCTCGCGGCCCCGGGCGACGGTGCCTCCGAGCATGCCCGGCTCGGGCAGCGCGTCCAGCACTGCCAGAGAGACCGGTTCGGCCGGGTCCGGGTACGCGCGCAGGGCCGCCGGGTAGAGCTCACGCAGAACCTCGCGCAGCGCCACGGCGGCGGAGTGTCGGCCACTGGCCAGCGCGGCGTGCGCGGAGAGCACCTGCTTGTAACCGGCGAGGTCCCGGGGTGCCGGCAGGGTGACCGCGGAGAGCGCGCCCGCCTGCAACGCACGGGCCAGGCCGACGGCCCGTCGTTCGGCCGGAGGCGACTGCATCTCCTCCAGTGAGTCGTCATCGGCGAACCGCTCGGCGAAGTCGTCCACCGAGTCGTCGTCGGCGATAGCCAAAGGTCGACCTGCCGCGCTCAACAGCGAGGTGACCGTGTGGTCGTCGCTGTCGGCCGCGATGGCCGCACCGCTCGGCCCGCCCGACCGCTCCACGAGCAGCGCGACGAGCTGGGCGTAGCCAGCGGCGTCATCGCTGATCTCGCAGACATGCAGCAGACGGCCTGCGTCGTCGACCACAGCGGACGTCAGCGTCGAGCCGGCGGAGGCCGGTCGGTCAGCTGGATCCGCCGAGGCCAGACCGCAGTAAACGCGCACGAGCGCCACGGCGTCGTCCTCCTCCCGGGACAGGTGTTTCCTCTGCCAGCAACTGATGCTCCCCGGTACGGGTCAGTCGCGCCAGTCCACCACCGCAGAGATCTTGCCGACAATGGTGCGCCAACCCAAACTCGCGGTCTGCGCTCCGATCTTCTTCAGCCGTCGGCGACCCATGAACGCGCCGATCCCACCGTTGGCGGTGGCACGCAATCCCTCGTCCAGATCATCGAGGCTGGAGCCGGCGGAGAGCATGTCCAGCACCGCAGGCAGCCGCAACGCGTACGAGATGTCACGCGCGACCTCGCCGGCCTCGATCAGCAGCGTCGAATCCCAGGTGTCGTGCCCGCCGCGCAGGTTCTCCACGACCAGGTCGAGCTCGTAGGTGTCCTCGTCGAGCGGCGCGATATCTGCCGGCTCCACCCGTTCGGACAATTCATTCCAGCTGTCCAGTTGGGACAGATCGTTGGGCGCACCCGACCGGATGAAACTGACCAACGACTCGGGGGTCTTGAACAGCAGCAGCTTGCCCCGGTGGCTGAGGAAGATCGGCACTTCCTCGTCGTTCGCCTCGTCCGCGACGGCCTCGTCCGCCTCGTCGTCCGCGTCGGTGTCGGCGGTCGCGGCGCGGCGGCGCGTCGACTCGTCCTCGTCCTCGTCGCTGTCGGCGAACTCCTCGGCCAGCTCCTCGTCGAGGATGACGACGGTCTCGTCGTCGTCCTCCTCCTCGATGACCTGGCGGCGGGCGAGGAACGGGTCGTCCTGGTCGCGTTCGGTCACGTCGGTCGGCGTCAACGAGCTGGCCGGCCGGTACGCCCGCAGGGTGAAGCCGGTGCCGGCGGGCAGGGCGATCTCTACCGGATCGATGTGCAGCTCGTCCCAGAGCGAACGGTCGACCGAGGCCGACGTGCGGTCGGTCTCCTCGGCCTGATCTGGCTCGGCCGCGCCGGTGGTGTCGTCGAGCTCGGGCTCGTCGGCGTCGGGCCGTTGGGGCGACTGGCGGGCCACGCTGACCTCCGTGTGCTTCGGGTTGCCCACCCGCCGGGGTCTCTGACCGGCGAGTGACTCTGGGCACATACCCTAGTCGGCGGCCCTGGGTGACCGATGCCCGCACCCCGGTGGCCGGCTGGCGCACGGGTTCGACCTGCTGGTGGCTGCCGGTGGCGAACCGGCCGATCGACAAGTAGCGTAGCTACGCATGAAGGCCCAGGAGTTGCACGGCCATCTCGACGCTCTGCTGCTCGCCGTCCTCGAACAGGGCGCGCTGCACGGGTACGCCATCATCGAGTCGCTGCGCGCGCGCAGCGAGGGCAGCCTGGATCTGCCCACCGGCACCATCTATCCGGCGTTACGTCGCCTGGAACGCGCCGGGTACGTGGCGAGCACCTGGAGCACGGTCAACGGCCGGGAACGGCGGACGTACGAGCTCACCGACTCGGGCCGGCGGGCGCTGGCCGGCGAGCGCGCCGGCTGGCACGAGTTCCAGCTGACCGTGGGTCGGTTCCTCGATCCCGGCAGCTCATCCACCACCCCGGCCTGACTCTCCGGCGAGCGGCGCTGGTCAGCGGGCGTTGGCCAGCAGCCAGCCGCGCGTCGCGCGGGTCAGCGAGAAGTAGGCGCCGCCCACCAGCACCGCACCGATGATCATCGGCGGCCAGCGCAGCGCCGCGTCCCAGAGACTGATCGACCAGACGAAGAGGGCGCAGCCGGCGACCATGCCGAGAGCCAGCACGCCGGTCAGGCCGGTGCCCACCATGCGTTGCGCCACGGCCAGGCCCGGCCGGGTCGAACGGGCGCTCGCCGCGACCACCAGCAGGCCGACCACCGCGAGCAGCAGCGAACCCGCCCAGATCCAGTCGACCGAGTTGGAGAGCAGCAGGTAGCCGGCCGGGGGGCGTGGGCCGTCGCTCCAGCTCGCCCCCCGCCAGGTCAGGTCGCCGGCAGCCATCCCCACGCCGGCGATCACCAGCATCCGCAGGGAGAGCCCGCGCAGGGCGCCGACCGCCAGCTCCGCCTGCCAGGAGGGGAGTAGCTGCGCCGGCGAGCCGAACTCGACCACCGCCCGGCGCTGCGCCTCCGTGGGTGGCACACCGCTCTCGCGGTACGCCTCGACGGCGTCCAGCAGCCCGTGCCGGGCCTCGGTCAGCAGGTCGGACTTGAGTCGTGCCGGCCCCTGCAACCGGGAGCCCAACTCCCGCAGGTGCTCGTCGACCAACACGTCCTCACAGCGCGGCATGGCACCACCCTGCCACGGACCGCAAGGCCCCGACGTCGGGGAGAACCCTGGTCCGCCCCGGAGGCCGCTCAGGGGGCGAGAGCCAGGTATCCGCGTTCGGCCGCCGCCTGCAGCAGCCACTGGTCCCGGTACCAGCCGTCGATGGCGACCAGTTCGGCGTGCCGACCGCGCTGGAGCACCCGGCCGCCGTCGAGGACGACGATCTCGTCCAGCCCCTCCAGCCCGCTGAGCCGGTGACTGATCAACAGCACCGAATGGTCGGCGGGGGTGGCGGCGACGGTGGACGCGAGCACCGCGTCCGCTGCGGTCGGGTCCAGCCCTTCGGTGGGCTCGTCGAGCACCAGCACCGGTGGGGCGGCGAGCAGCGCCCGGGCGAGCGCCAGCCGCTGCCGCTGGCCGCCCGAGAGCTGCCCGCCCTCCTCACCGACAAGCGTGTCCCAGCCCGCCGGCTGGGCGCGTACCCACTCCAGCAGGCCGGCGGCGGCGGTGGCGGCGGTCAGCTCGTCCTCGCCAGCCCCGGGCCGCCCGAGCAGCAGGTTCTCCCGAACGGTGGCGTGGAAGACGTACGCCTCGGCCAGCAGGCCGCCGACCGCGCGGGGCAGCGCCTCCTCGGCGTACGCCGACAGGTCCTGACCGTCCAGGGTGACCTGGCCGGAGACCGGCCGGACGGTGCCGGTCAACACGGCGGCCAGCGTGCTCTTGCCGGCGCCGCTCGGGCCGACCACCGCGATCCTCCGCCCGGCCGGCAGATCCAGGCTGACGCCGTCCAGGGCGGGCGCCGCGCCGGCCCGGTACCGCACGGTCACGTCGACGAAGCACAGGTCGTGCGGGCCGACCAGGGTGGTCACGCCGTCCGTGGGCCGCGGCGTCGGGGTGCCGTCGTCGAGCAGGGCGGCCACCCGGGCCAGGCCGGGCCGCAGTTGCGTCCACTGGCGGGCCGCCGCGACCAGCGCCAGTGTCACCTCGACCGCCGCCAGTGCGCCGACGGCCAGGACGCCCACCAGCACCCCCGGCACGTCGGCGGCCAGCGCGGCCAGCACCACCGCCGCTGCGGTCAACCCGGCGGTCAGCACGCCGGCCGCGTCCACCGCGAACCCGGTGGCGGCCAGCCGACGTTCCAGTCGGGCCAGCCGGCGGGCGCGTTGCTCGGCGGAGCGCAGCGCGACGCCGGTGGCCCCGAACGCGGCCAGGTCGGCAGCGCCGTGGGTGAGGTCGATCGCGTCGGTGGCCAGCGCGCCGCGCAGTGGGGCCACCTCGGCCGCGCTGCGGCGGGTGACCGCGGTGGCCAGTGCGGGCAGCGCCACACCGGCGACCAGCAGCCCGACGGCGAGCGCTCCGGCGGCCGGCAGGGAGATCAGCGCGGCCACGCCCACCGCCAGCACACCGACCAGCGCCGCCGCCGAGCCCGGGACCAGCACCCGCAGCAGCAGATCCTGGACCGCGTCGACGTCGGAGACCAGCCGGCTCAGCACGTCACCCGAGCGGTGCACGGCGCTGCGGCGGGCCGCGAGGGTGGCGAAGACCCGGGCCCGGATGTCGGTGATCATGCGGAGCACCGCGTCGTGCCCGGCGAGCCGCTCGGAGTAGCGCAACACGCCCCGACTGATGGCCAGCGCGCGGACCGCGACGATCGCCACGGTGAGCCGGTCCAGTGGAGGCTGACCGGCGGCGCTCATCAACAGCCAGGTGGCGGTGGCCATCAGGGCCAGCCCGGCGAACTCGGTGGCGGCCGCGAGCAGCCCGGCACCGACCAGACGGCCCAGGTACGGCCGGGCCAGCCGCAGCACGGCCCGTTCGGCGGTGACCCGCCCACGCGGTGCCGCGTCGCCGACCGACCCCGTGCCGACCGGGCCCGATCCGTTTGCCGTGCTCATCGGGGCCCCTTTCCGGTCGGTTCAGGCGTCAGCTCGGTGACCCGACCGTCCTCGACGCGGAGGATCCGGTCGGCGTCGGCGAGCAGCGCCGGTCGGTGCGCGACAAGCAGCGCGGTCCGCCCGGCGACCAGACGGCGGGTGGCGTCGAGCACCACCGACTCGGCCGCGGTGTCCAGTCGGGCGGTCGGTTCGTCGAGCAGCACCACAGGCGCGGCCCGCAGGAATGCCCGGGCCAGCGCCACCCGCTGCCGCTGCCCGCTGGACAGCCCGTGCCCACGTTCCCCGAGCAGGGTGTCCAGGCCGTCCGGCAGGCCGGCCACCACGTCGTCCAGGGCGGCATCGTGCACCGCGGCGGCCAGCGCGTCGGCCGGGGTGTCCGGTGCGCCGAGCCGGATGTTGTCGGCCAGCGAGGCGGCGAAGAGGTGGGCCCGCTGCGGCACCCAGGCGAGCTGTCGGCGCCAGGCGTCCGGGTCGGCGGTGGCGAGGTCGACCCCGTCCACGGTGATCCGCCCGCTGGTCGGCGTCACGAAGCCGAGCAGCAGGCCGAGCAGGGTGCTCTTGCCGGCGCCGCTGGGCCCGATGATGGCGATCCGTTCGCCGGGTCGGATGGTCAGGGTCACGTCGCGCAGCGCGGTGGTCCGCTCGTACGCCACGGTCACCCCCTCGAACCGGATCTCACCTCGCGCGTCCGGCGTGGCGGCGCCCTCGGCGGCGCGGGGCGCCACGGGCGCGGCCGAGACGGTCAGCGCCTCGTCCAGCGCGGCGAGCCCCTCCATGCTGGCGTGGAAGCGGCTGCCGGCGGACCGCAGCGGCAGGTACGCCTCCGGGGTGAGCAGCAGCACCAGCAGCGCGGTCTGCAGGGCCAGCCCGCCGCCGAGCAACCGGATGCCGACCGGCACCGCGACCAGCGCCACCGAGAGGGTGGCGACCAGCTCCAGCACCAGCGCGGAGAGGAACGCGATCCGCAGCGTCTTCATGGTGGCGACCCGGTGCCCGTCGGCCATCCGGCGCACCACGTCGGTCTGCGCCCGGGCCCGCCCGAACGCGCGCAGCGTGGGCAGCCCGGCGACCATGTCGAGGAAGTGGCCGCCGAGCAGTGCGAGCCGGCGCCACTGCCGTTCGGTGGCGGCCTGCGCCTGCCAGCCGAGCAGTGCGCCGAAGACCGGGATCAGCGGCAGGGTCAGCGCGATGATCACCGCCGAACTCCAGTCGGCGAAGACGACCCGGGCCAGCACTGCCAGCGGCACCGTCACGCTGAGCACCAGCTGGGGAAGGTATCCGGTGAAGTACGCGTCCAGCGCGTCCAACCCGCGCCCGGCCAGGGTGGCGAGCTGACCGGCGCGCTGCCCGGCCACCCAGCCGGGCCCGTGTCGGCCCACCGCGCCGAGCAGGTCGGCGCGCAGCGTGGCCTTGACCGTGGCGGCGACCCGTGCCGAGACGGTGCCCTGTGCCCAGACCAGCGCGGAACGGGCGGCGACGGCGACCACGAAGCCGGCCAGCGCCGGTCGATCCAGCCGGCCGTCGACGGCGGTGGCCAGCACCGCCGCGAGCGCGGTGGCCTGCGCCACGATCAACCCGGCGGCGAGCACACCCAGCAGCGCGAGCACGGCAAGATCGCGTCGGGCCGCGGGGACCCGGCGCAGCAGACGCGGGTCGAACGGACGGCGGTTCACCAGTACACCGGTGCCCTACCGTCGGTCCGTCCTCGGAAAACCCACCAGCACATCGCCTGGAAGCCTAGTAGGGCCGGAAGCAGCGGCAGCGCCACCCAGCCGAGCAGCCGCAGGGTCGGTGCGCTGGCGGCGGCGTCGGCCACCGTCAGCGAGGCGCCCGGGTCGGTCGTGGACACCAGCACGTAGGGCCAGAGGGCCGCGCCGACCAACCCCACCGGCAGCGCCAGGGCCGCGCCGGTGGCGACCAGGGCCCACCCCGGCCGCCGCCGCGCCAGCGCCGCGCGGGCCGCCAGCAGCGCCGCCACCAGGAGCACCGGCAGGAGTACGGCCACCGCTGGCCGCTGGACCGCGTCGCGTACCCGGGAGGAGAGCAGGCCCACGACGGTGGCCAGCGCGACCGCGGTGAGTGCCACCGGCACCAGCCGGCGGGCCGTGCGGCCGACCACAGCGGCGTCGGCGCTCGGCAGTCGCAGGGTGAGGAAGGTCGCACCGTGCACCGCGACCACGGCCACCAGGGCCAGCCCGACGGCTGCCGCGAAGGGCGTGACCAGGTGCGACACCCCGGCGACGTGCCCGTCGGCCTGGCGGGGCACACCCTGCAACAGTGCGGCGAGCAGCACACCCCAGCCCAGCGCGGCGAGGGCGCTGCCGATCATCACGACGCGGTCCCAGCGGGCGCGGACCCGTTCGTCGGTGGACCGGCTGCGCAGTTGCACCCCGGCGGTGACCAGAACGACGCCGGCCAGGGCACCGGCGACGGCCGGATAGCAGCCGGCCAGCAACTCGCCCTCCAGCAGCGGGAACGCGCCGAAGAGGATGCCGACGGCAGCCACCAGCCAGACCTCGTTGCCGAGGAAGAACGGGCCGAGCGCGGTGAGCGCGGCCCGCCGCTCGGCCGCGCCACCGCCGCGCGCGAGCAGCAGCCCGACGCCGTAGTCGTAGCCGGCGAGCACCAGGTAGCAGGCGTTGAAGAGGCCGAGCAGGACATACCAGGCGAGGTCCACGGTCTTCTCCTCAGATCCTCAGACGAGGGCGGGCTCGGGGTGGGCCGGCTCACCGGGCGGCGCAGGTGGGCGGCCGAGCGGCGGGTCGGCCGCGCCGCGCGCCGCGTGCCGGGCGAGCAGCACCCAGTTGGTGACGGCGAGGGTGCCCAGCAGCAGGCTGAAGCCGATCAGCGAGGTGAGCATCACGGGTGCGCCGACCGGGGAGACCGCCTGCTCGGTGGAGAGCAGCCCGTACGCCACCCAGGGTTGACGGCCGACCTCCCGTGCGATCCAGCCGAGGATCACCGCGACGAACGGCAGCGGCAGGGCCAGCAGGGTCAGCCAGAGCGGAAAGCGCAGCCGGATGATCCAGTCCCGGAAGAGCAGGGGCAGCAGCAGCCAGACGCAGCCCAGGGTGAAGCCGGTCAAAATCATGAAGCCCAGCCCGACGCTGGCCAGCACCGGTGGGGTGTAGTCGCCGGGGCCGAACCGGGCGGTCCACTCGGCGATCAGCGCCTGGGCCTCCGGGCTCTGGCCGCCGAACTTGGTCGGCTGCACCCCGCCGACCGGGCCGAACTGGGCGAAGCCGAAGCCCTGCACCAGGCTGATCGCCAGCGCCGACGTGACCAGGCCGATCCGCAGCGAGGTGCGGAAGAGCGCGAAGTCGGTGGTCCGCCGGATCAGGTGCCAGGCGCTGACCGCCGCCATCACCATCCCGCCGACCAGCAACGCGGCCGAGACCACGTGCCCGAACGCCATGCCGAGGCTGGGGTTGGTGAGCAGCGCGCCGAAGTCGGTGAGGTGGGCGATCCCGTCGCGGACCTCGTATCCGACCGGGTTCTGCAGCCAGGAGTTGGCCACCATGATCCAGAACGCCGACGCGTACGCGGTGATCGCCACACCCCAGAGCAGCGCGAGGTGGACACCCTTGCGGAGGCGATGCCAGCCGAAGATCCACATCCCGAGGAACGTGGATTCGAGGAAGAACGCCACAAGCGTCTCGATGGCCAGAGGTGCGCCGAAGACGTTGCCGACGTAGCGCGACAGGCCACTCCAGTTCAGCCCGAACTGGAACTCCATCACGATGCCGGTGGCGATGCCGAGCACGTAGTTGATGACGTACAACTGGCCCCAGTACCGGGTGAGTCGCTCCCACTTCGGGTTGCCGGTGAGCACCCCGGCGGTCTGCATCCCGACCAGCAGGGTGACCAGCCCGAGCGTGACGACCACGAACAGGAAATGGATCGAGGTGGTGGTGGCGAACTGCAGGCGGGCGAGGAGCAGGGTGTCCATGGCCGGCCCTCCGTAGTGTTGGCTGCCTTGTCGTAGCCACCCTACACGTAGCTTGGCTACATGTCGGTCTACTACGTCCTGTCGTAGGAAACTCTACTACGTAACGTAGTACGTGTGGGCGGGCTGGGGGAGATCGCGCTCGATCGTGGATGTAGTGGCCTCGTGGCCGCGGGATGCCCCTCGATCCTGGATCGAGTGCGATCTTGCAGTCGCGTGCGGGCGTGCGGGCGTGCGCTGTGGGGGAGGGTCAGCGTGCGGGCGTGCGGAGGCGGGCGTGCGGTGTGGTGGGCGGGCCGGCGTGGGCCGGCTGCGCTCCGCTCCGCTCCGCTCAGCTCAGCTCAGCTCAGCTCCGCTCAGCTCAGCTCAGGAACAGGGTGACGGGCAGGGCGACAAGCATGGTGGCGACTGCGAGGGCGGTGGCACCGAGCACCCGGGGCGGCCGGTCGCTGACCATCAGACGCTGCATCCGTACGTCGAGATCGCGGTCGCCCATGCCCAACGCGCCCGCCGGGGTGACCCGGTGGCCGGCGGCGGCGAACCGGCGCAGCGCTCCCGCCAGCGGTGCATCCGCGTGCAGCTCACGGGCCTTGTCGTCGGCGCGCATCTCGACGAGCAGGGCGACCCGCTCGTGCGCGTCGCGCACCCAGGCGAACCAGGGCAGCGCGCGGCACAGCGCGGTGAACGGCAGCAACACCAGGTCGTGGCGCTCGTGGGCGTGCGCGCGCTCGTGGCTCAGCACCGCGGCCAGCTCGGCCCGATCCAGCAGACTCAGCGTGCCGGCGCTGACGACCACCTGCGGCTTCACCCCCGGCAGGCAGTACGCGGCGGCACTCGGATGGTCCAACACCAGGGCGCCGGGTGCGGCCGGGTCGTCCCGGGCGACCAGGGAGAGCAGGTCCCGGTGCCGACGCTGGGCGCGTACGGTGCCGTGGATGCTGCGTACGGTCGTGGTGACCAGCACCGCCCCGATGCCGAAGCCCACCCCGACACCGGCAAGGTGGAAGGTGCTCAGCCCGACCGGCAGCGGGCCGTGGCCGAGGTCGTTGGCCAGGGCGAGCAGTGCGCTCCCGGTCGGCAGGTCGTACGTGCTCAACCCGAGCGCCATCGGCAGGCCCATCGCGGAGAGGCCCAGCGCCAACCCGACGGCCTGCCAGCAGATGATCGCCACCCGGGGGCTGCGCCACGTCCAGGTGGAGCGCGCCAGCACCTGAGCCGTCAGATAGCAGGCCAGCATGGTGGCGGCGAAGTGCACGGCGTAGGCCATGGCGCGGGCCCTACCGCTCCGCTGCCTCGCCGGCAGGTCGCCGGCCCGCCAGCTGGTCCACCCGGTCGGTCATCTCAGCGCCCGGCCCGGCTCGGCCAGATCCGACGGCGCCCGTGCCACCGGCGGTGGCGCCCGGCCCGGTCAGGCCGGCTTCGCTCCCCAGGGCCGCCCGCAGCACCTCAGCCTCGGTGCCGGTGACCGAACGGGCGAAGCGCACCAGTGCGGCGTCCCGACTGCCGCCCAGGTCGAGGGCGTCGAGCATGAGTTGGGCGATGTGCGCCTCGCGGCTGGCGGCCGGTCGGTACCGCCAGGCCCGCCCCTCCCGCTCCCGCTGCACCATGCCCTTGCCGGCGAGCCGGTCCAGCACGGTCATCACCGTGGTGTACGCCAACTCGCGGCCGTCGAGCGCGTCGGCCACCTCGCGCACGGTCACACCATCCGACGTGCCGGGGACCACGTCCCACAACACGTCCATCACCGCACGCTCAAGATCGCCCAACCGAGTCACGCCTCAATCCTACCCCCGGTAGTAGACCCCTTCGGGGGCGCTCCCACCCGTCCCCCGGCGCTCCTACCCGTCCCGCCGGGCGCTCCCGCCCGTCCCCCCGCGCTCCTACCCGTCCCGCCGGGCGCTCCCGCCCGTCCCGCCGGGCGCTCCCGCCCGTCTGCGCCCCGCCCGCTCCCCGCCCAGCGGAGATCATCAGGTTGACCGACCCCGGAGAGATCAGATCCCCCACCAACCTCATGATCACCGCCGCTCGCCCGAATGGTCACCGTCGTTGGCCCGACCACCAGCCAAGATCCACACAAGACCGGCGATGTTGCTGCATCAGGAACGCCGGAAGCAGCAACATCGCCGAAGTCGTGAAGATCTTGCACCGCACGAGCCGCCGCAGCACCGCACGAGCCGCCGCAGCACCGCACGAGCCGCCGCAGCGCCGGAGCGCGCCGCAGCGCCGGAGCGCGCCGCAGCGCCGGAGCGCGCCGCAGGGCCGGAGCGCGCCGCAGGGCCGGAGCGCGCCGCAGGGCCGCAGCGCAACGTGGCGGCCCACCAAAACCCCGCTGACCGTCAACCCAACCCGAGGCAGAACCCGCAAGCTGACCCACCCGACGGGCCGCGCCCACGTCAGGTTTTCCGGGGGAGCCCGCCCACGCAGGGATCAAGCCTGACCGCCCGGAGTGGGCGGGCTCCCCCCGGAAAACCAGAGACCCAAAGGCCGAGGACCGACGATCACACCCCCTTCGGGTGCCACACCGTCTTCGTCTCCAACAGGGCGGTCATCCGGGCCAGGCCCGGGTCGGCGAACCAGTCGTGATCGGCCGAGGCCGGTCGGAGTACCCGCTTGAGGTTCTCCGCGGCCTTGACCTCCAGGTCGGTGGCGAGCGCGGTGTCGATCACCCCGGTCAGGTCGATGGCGTTGACGTCCATGTGCGCCGCCAGCGCCGGAACGGTCTCGGTGATCGCGCCGGTGAGGATGTTGACCACCCCGCCGGGCAGGTCGGAGGTGGCCAGCACCTCGGCCAGCGTCACCGCCGCCAGGGGCTCCGAGGGCGACGCCGCCACCACCACCGTGTTGCCGGTGACGATCGCCGGGGCGATCACGCTGACCAGGCCGAGCAGCGCCGGGCGTTCCGGGGCGACCACCGCGATCACGCCGGTCGGCTCGGGCGCGGAGATGTTGAAGTACGGGCCGGCGACCGGGTTGGCGCCGCCGTACACCTGGGCGAGCTTGTCGGCCCAGCCGGCGTACCAGACCCAGCGGTCCACCGCGGCGTCCACCTCGTCGCCGGGTACGCCCAGGGCGACGAACTGCGCGCGGCGGCCCTCCAGCATCTCGGCGGCCCGGTAGAGGATCTGACCTCGGTTGTACGCGGTCGCCCCGGCCCAGCCCTTGACGGCGGCGCGGGCGGCGACCACCGCGTCCCGGGCGTCCTTGCGGGAGGCCAGTGACACATTCGAGGACTGCACGAGATACGACCGTCCCGACTCGCTGCGCGGGAACTTCCCGCCGATGAAGAGCTTGTACGTCTTGCGTACCGCGACCCGCTCAGACATTGAGGTACGCCTCCAGCCCGTGCCGGCCGCCCTCGCGACCGTAGCCCGACTCCTTGTAGCCGCCGAACGGCGAGGTGGGGTCGAACTTGTTGAACGTGTTGGCCCAGACGACGCCGGCGCGCAGCCGGTCGGCCATCCACAGGATCCGGGATCCCTTGTCGGTCCAGATGCCGGCGGACAGCCCGTACGGCGTGTTGTTGGCCTTCTCGACGGCCTCTGCCGGGGTGCGGAAGGTGAGCACCGACAGCACCGGGCCGAAGATCTCCTCGCGGGCGATGCGGTGGGCCTGGGTGACGCCGGTGAAGATGGTCGGCGCGAACCAGAAGCCCCGGTCGGGCAGCTCGCACGGGGGCGACCAACGTTCGGCGCCCTCGGCCGAGCCGGCGTCGGACAGTTCGCGGATCCGCTCCAGTTGGGCTGCCGAGTTGATGGCGCCGACGTCGGTGTTCTTGTCCAGCGGGTCGCCGACGCGGAGTTGGGCCATCCGCCGCTTCAGCGACTCCAGCACCCGGTCGGCCACGTTCTCCTGGACCAGCAGCCGGGAGCCGGCGCAGCAGACGTGCCCCTGGTTGAAGAAGATGCCGTTGACGATGCCCTCGACGGCCTGGTCGATGGGGGCGTCGTCGAAGACGATGTTGGCGGCCTTGCCGCCCAGCTCCAGGGTCAGCTTCTTGCGGGTGCCGGCGACGGATCGGGCGATGGCCCGGCCGACGTCGGTGGAGCCGGTGAAGGCCACCTTGTCCACGCCGGGGTGCTCGACCAGCGCGCGGCCGGTGTCGCCGGCGCCGGTGACGATGTTGACCACGCCGGGCGGCAGGTCGGCCTGTTGGCAGATCTCGGCGAAGAGCAGCGCGGTCAGCGAGGTGGTCTCCGCCGGCTTCAGCACCACCGTGTTGCCCGCCGCGAGGGCGGGGGCGATCTTCCAGGCGAGCATCAGCAGCGGGAAGTTCCACGGGATGACCTGCGCGGCCACGCCGATGGGCCGGGGATTCCCGCCGAACCCGGCGTGCTCCAGCTTGTCGGCCCAGCCCGCGTAGTAGAAGAAGTGCGCGGCGACCAGCGGCAGGTCGACGTCGCGGGACTCCCGGATCGGCTTGCCGTTGTCCAGGGATTCCAGGACGGCCAGCTCGCGGGAGCGCTCCTGGATGAGCCGGGCGATCCGGTACAGGTACTTCGCCCGGTCCCGGCCGGGCATCGGACCCCAGACCTTGTCGTACGCCTTCCGGGCGGCGCGCACCGCGCGTTCCACGTCTGACGCGCCGGCCTCGGCGATCTCGGCCAGCACCTCCTCCGAGGCGGGGTTGATCGACTTGAAGCTGTCACCGTCGGTCGGATCGACGAACGCGCCGTCGATGAACAGCCCGTACGAGGGTTTGAGGTCCACCACCGAGCGGGACTCGGGGGCGGGGGCGTATTCGAACATCGGCTATCAGTCCAGGGTGAAGTAGTCGGGACCGGAGTAGGTGCCGGTCGTCAGCTTGGTGCGCTGCATCAGCAGGTCGTTGAGGAGGCTGGAGGCGCCGAAGCGGAACCAGTCCGGGTCGAGCCAGTCCGTGCCGACGGTCTCGTTGACCAGCACCAGGTACTTGATCGCGTCCTTGGTGGTCTTGATGCCACCGGCGGGCTTCACACCCACCTGCCGTCCGGTCGCTTCGCGGAAGTCGCGGACCGCTTCCAACATCACCAGCGTCACCGGCAGGGTCGCCGTGATCGGGACCTTGCCGGTGGAGGTCTTGATGAAGTCGCCGCCGGCCAGCATGGCCAGCCAGGAGGCCCGCCGGACGTTGTCGTAGGTGGCCAGCTCGCCGGTTTCGAGGATCACCTTGAGATGGGCGTCACCGGAGGCTTCCTTGGTGGCCACGATCTCGTCGTAGACCTCCTTGTACCGCCCGGCCAGGAACGCACCCCGGTTGATCACCATGTCGATCTCGTCGGCGCCGGCCGCGACGGCGGCCCGGGTGTCGGCGAGCTTGATCTCCAGCGGGGCCTGACCCGATGGGAACGCGGTCGCCACGCTGGCCAGGTGCACGCCACTTCCACGTAGCACCTCGGCGACGTACGGGACCATCGCCGGGTAGACGCAGACCGCGCCGACGTGGGGGCAGGACGGGTCGGCCGGGTCGGGGCGCAGCGCCTTCGCGGCGAGCGCGCGCACCTTGCCCGGGGTGTCCGCGCCTTCCAGGGTGGTCAGGTCGACCATCCGGATCGCCAGGTCGATCGCCTGGGCCTTGGCGGTGGTCTTGATGGATCGGGTGCCGAGCTGTGCCGCCCGCTGCTCCGCGCCGACCTGGTCCACGCCCGGCAGGCCGTGCAGGAAGGTCCGCAGAGCGGTCTCGGATCGTCCCAGCTCGGAGAGCTCCGACCGGGCCGACGTCGTTGTCGCCGTCATGCCCCGAAGTCTACGCACGGAAAGGGCAAGTGATCTTGCTCACAGCGGCCTGCCGGACGTGAGCGGCGTCGCTGGTCCGCGCGCAGTCACACCGCCGCCGGGGACGGACCGGTAGGTTGAGCGATCGTGGACGTACTCGTCATTGACCACCCGCTGGCCCAGGCCAGGCTGACCGCCATGCGGGACGCGCGCACCGATTCCTCGACGTTCCGGGCCGCGCTGCACGAACTGACCACCATGCTGGTGTACGAGGCGGCGCGCACCTTCCCCGTCGAGCGGTACCCGGTGCAGACGCCGGTCACCGGCACCGAGGGCACCCGGCTGGCGAACCCGCCGTTGCTGGTGCCGGTACTGCGGGCCGGTCTGGGCATGGCGGATGCCGCGCTCGGCCTGCTGCCCGAGTCCTCGATGGGCTTCGTGGGCCTGGCCCGCGACGAGGAGACCTACGAGCCGCGCGCGTACATGGAATCGCTGCCCCGGGACCTGACCGGGCTGCCGGTGCTGGTGCTGGACCCGATGCTGGCCACCGGTGGCTCGTTGGAGCACTCCTGTCGGCTGCTGGCCGACCGGGGCTGCACCGACATCACCGTGCTCTGCGTGCTGGCCGCGCCGGTCGGCATCGAGCGGCTGGAACGCTCCGGTCTGCCGTTGCGCCTGGTCACGGCCTCGATCGACGAGGGGCTCAACGACCGCATGTTCATCGTCCCCGGGCTCGGCGACGCCGGTGACCGGCAGTTCGGTGGCATGCCCCGGTTCTGAGGCGGTGACCCGGACGGTGCCGGGTCGGGCGGGTCCGTGCGCGGCGATGCGCGGACCCAGTACCGTGTCCGGCCATGACTGGTGTTGCGCTCGCCGAGGAGTTGCTGCTCCTCGCCTACGACGACACGACCGGCAAGGCGACCATGCCACGGATCAGCCTGGACCTCGGCATGGCCGCCGCGGTGCTGGTCGAGTTGGCCCTGGCCGGCCGGATCGCGTACGACGACGGGTCGTTGACGGTGATCGACCCGACGCCCACCGGCGAGCCGGTCGCCGACGAGGTGCTGGGCCGGATCGCGGCCGATACCCCGCACACCCCGGCCTCCTGGGTGCAGCGCCTGCGGCACGGCCTGCGGGACCGGATTCTCGGTGACCTCTGCGGCCAGGGTGTGATCCGCGACGTGGACGAGACCGAGTTGGGCTTCATCCACGTGCACCGCTACCCGGTCCTGAACGCCGCCATCGAGGCGGAGACCCGGCAGCGGCTGGCCGAGGCTCTGACCGGCGCGGCGGCCCCGGACGAGCGGACCGCCGCGCTGGCCACCCTGGTCGTGGTGCTGCGGATGGAGGCCGGGCTCGGGGTGAGCGGCGAAACCGCCGCCGACGCTCGTCGCCGGCTGGAGGAGATCGCCACCGGCGCCGGCTTCTCCGGCGAGGTGAGCACCGACGACTCGGTGGTCCGTCCCTCGGTGGGCCTGGTCGTCGCAGCCCTGGGCAGGGCCGTCGACCAGGCCCTCGGCCCGCGCCGCTGACCTCGCGCAGCGGTCTTTCTTAGGTCGACCAGGCGTCGGCCCGTCCGGCACCCACGCGTCCTTTGCTCTGCTTCAACGGAGGCAACAGTCCGGTCCCGTTTTCGTAGCGTGGGTTGAAGCAGAGCAAAGGAACCAGAGGGGGCAGGCGGCCGGACTTCCCCGGTGGTCGGCCCCGACGCGGCCCGCCGGTCAGAGCCCCAGCGCCGCGGCGATCTCGCCGCGTAGGGCGGCGACCGCCTGCGCCGCCCGGCTGCGGGCCGTCGGGACGTCACCGTCCACGACCGGCTCCACCACCTCGAGGTACGCCTTGAGCTTCGGCTCGGTCCCGGACGGGCGGATCACCACCCGCGCCTTCGCGGTCCGCAGGATCACCACGTCCGACTCGGGTAGCAGGTCCCGGACGCTGTCGACCGACTGCCCGAGCAGGGCGGTCGGGGTGGCGGCCCGGATCCTGGCCATCGCGTCGGTGATCACCCGCAGGTCGTCCACCCGGGCGGAGAGCTGGTCGGTGTGGTGCACGCCGAACTCGGCCGCCAACTCGTCCAGCCGGTCGGTCAACGTGCGGCCCTGCGTCTTGAGGCCGGCGGCCAGCTCGGCCACGGTCAGCGCGGCGGTGATGCCGTCCTTGTCCCGGACGTGCTCCGGGGCGACACAGTAGCCGAGCGCCTCCTCGTAGCCGAAGACCAACGGCGCGCTTCCACCGCCGGCCCGCACGATCCACTTGAAGCCGGTCAGCGTCTCGTCGTAGGGCAGGCCACGGGCCGCGCACATCGCCCGCAGCAGTGACGACGACACGATGGTGGTGGCGTAGAGCCCGGTCACCCCGCGGCGCATCAGGTGGTCGGCGAGGAGCACGCCCACCTCGTCGCCGCGCAGCATCCGCCAGGTCTGCCCGCCGTCGCCCGCGCTGTCGCGGACGACCACCGCGCACCGGTCGGCGTCCGGGTCGTTGGCGATGGCGAGGTCCGCGCCGGTGGAGTCGGCCAGCGCGATCAGCCGGTCCACCGCCCCCGGCTCCTCCGGGTTGGGAAACGACACGGTCGGGAACGCCGGGTCCGGCTCGGCCTGGTCGGGGACCACCCCGGGGACGGGGAAACCAGCGCGGGCGAAGGCGGCGGTGAGCACCGCCGCGCCCACCCCGTGCAGCGGTGTGTACGCCACCGTCAGGTCCCGTGGCCCTTCCGGGTCGATCACCGCGGTGGCCTGTTCGACGTACGCGGCGACCAGGTCGTCGCCGAGCACCTGCCCGGGTTGGCCCAGCGGCACCTGGGTCAGCGGCCCGACCGATCGGATGGCCGCCTCGATACCGGCGTCGGCGGGCGGCACGATCTGCGCGCCGGCGCCCAGCGCACCGCCCAACTCCGCGCCGAGGTAGACCTTGTAGCCGTTGTCCTGCGGCGGGTTGTGGCTGGCCGTGACCATGACCCCGGCGACCCCGCCGAGGTGACGCACCGCGTACGCCAGCACCGGGGTGGGCAGCGGGCGGGGCAGCAGCAGTGCCGGCCGGCCGGCCCCGGTTGCCACCTGGGCGGTGCGCTCGGCGAACTGCCGGGAGCCGTGCCGAGCGTCGTACCCGATCACCAGGGGACCGGTGCCGCCCTGGGCGGCGAGCCAGCCGACCAGGCCGGCAGCGGCCTGGGTGACCACGGCGAGGTTCATTCCGTTCGGGCCGGCGCGCAGCGGGCCGCGCAGGCCGGCGGTGCCGAAGGTCAGCGGGCCGGCGAACCGGTCGGCCAGCTCCGGCGCGCTCGCCGGCAGCCCGTCGAGCACCGCCGTCAGCTCGTCCCGGCTGGCCGGGTCGGGGTCGTCGGCCAGCCAACGCTGGGCCTGCTCGCGAATGTCGTCGATGTCAGTGGTGTCCGCCGCCATGCCTCTTGATAGCACGGCGGCGGATCACCGCTGTGGGTTCCCTCCGGCTCAGCCTTCCCCGGTGAGCTGGAACGTCCGCACCATCTCGTCGAAGATCGGCTTGCTCTCCGCGAACTTGGCGTCGGTCGAGGTGAGGTAGAACGAGTACGCCTTGCCGCCCTCCGCCACACCCCGCCAGACGCCGTGCCGCATGACGTCGCCCTCGCCGCAGGTGTACTCGAATTCGGCGGCGGGCTTGCTGGCCAGCTCGGTCTCGGTGGCGTTGACCTGCGCGTACGGCTTGACGCAGGAGGTGCTCCTGGTCTTGAGACCGTTCTCCGCCGTCTCTGCCCACCGGGTGGAGCTGCTGGACCACTTCTCGGTGATGATGCGGACCTTGCGGCCGCTGTCCTCCGGGTCGATGTAGTCGGTGTAGGAGCCGCCGGTGGCCTTCTTCCAGCCCTTCGGCACCATGACCTGAATGCCGCGGGCGGCGTGTTCCTGCATCTCGACGCCCGCGCCCGCCGCGGCGGACGGACCGGGCTGTGCCTGCGGGCTGGTCGGCGGCGGGTCGTCCCCGCCGGAGAGCGCCAGCGCACCGAGCAGCAGCACGACGGCCAACCCTCCGGCCGCGGCGAGCTGCACCTTGCGCGGCCAGCCCTTGACCGTGCCGACGAGCTGGACTCCGGTGCTGCGGACCTTGCCCAGAGCGCCGCCCCCGGAAGGGGCGGGCGCGGCGGCCCAGGGCTGGCCGGTGCCCGGCACCGACCACTGGTTGCCGCCACCGTAGGTGCCGCCGATGCGCTGGGTGGCCTCCGGTGCGCCGCCGTAACCGACCTGCTGGGTGGCGTCGGCCGGGCTGCCGTAACCGACCTGCTGGGTGGCGTCGGCCGGGCTGCCGTAGCTGACCCGCTGGGTGGCGTCCGGGTGTCCGCCGGCGTCCACCCGTTGGGTGGCGTCGGCGCTGCCGCCGTAGGTGCGCCCGATGGCCGCCTGACCGGGGCCGGGCATCGCGCCGGTGGGCGTGTGCAGCGGGCCGGCCAACGCGTCGGCGCTGGTCTCGTCGAGCCCGGTGGCGTCGGCGCCGCCGACCGGCTGTGGGCGTTCGCCCCGGCGCAACGCGGCCAGCCGGTCGGTGAGGGACTCACCCGGGGCCAGCATCGCCGGACCGCCGATCTGGTTGTCCGGCTTCGGCTCCGGCTGGGGCGGCGGAAGGACGGGCACCGGGCGCTGCTGCACCGGCACCACCGCGTACGGGTCGGTGACCGAGTGCACAGCGCTCGCGGTGCTGCCCAACGGGCCGGCGAGCAGCTCGCGCAGCATGGCCCGGGAGGTGTGCACGTCCAGCCGGCGCGCCGGGTCCTTCTCCAGCAGACCCATCAGCACCCGGGTCAGCGGGCCGCTGCGCTGCGGCGGGGCGGGCGGGTCCTCGACCACGGCGTGCATGGTCTCGATCGGGTCGCCCTTGTCGAACGGGGGCCGCCCCTCCACCGCGGTGTAAAGCGTCACACCCAGCGAGAAGAGGTCGCTCGGCGGGCCGAACTCCTGGCCCATGGCCCGCTCGGGCGAGATGAAGTGCGGCGAGCCGAGCACCATGCCGGGGGTGGTGAGCTGCACGTCGGTGGGCATCCGGGCGACCCCGAAGTCGGTGAGCACGCAGCGCCCGTCGCTGCAGATCAGCACGTTGGCGGGCTTCACGTCGCGGTGCAGCACGCCGATCGCGTGCGCGACCTCCAACGCGCCGAGCAGCGCAATGCCGATCTTGGCGACGGCGCGGGGCGCGACCGGCCCGTCCTCGATGACCATGTCGGCGAGGCTGCGGGCGTCCAGCAGCTCCATCACGATCCACGGCCGGCCCGCCTCGGTGACCACGTCGTACACCTGCACCACGGCGGGGTGCTGGAGGGCAGCGGCGGCGCGGGCCTCGCGCAGGGTGCGTTCGTACATCGCGTCGCGGTCGCTGGGGGCCAGCCCCGGAGGCAGGACGACCTCCTTCACCGCCACATCGCGGCGCAGCAGGGTGTCTGTGGCACGCCACACCGTGCCCATGCCGCCGTTGCCCACCGAGGATCGCAGCGAGTACCGGCCACCAATGGTGGTGCCGGGCGCTGCTCGTCCGTTGGCGGGACTAACTGGTCCGCCGCTCCACGTCGGGATCTGAGTCACAGAAAAGCCACCGGGGGAAATCGAGGGGGGCTGGGACACAACCCCCCTATCTTGCTGGTTCCGACGCCCGATGCGAAAGCCGACGCGACGGTCGTTTATCGAAAGCGACAGAACGTGCCCTGTCATTCACCTCGTGTCGACCGGTCGGGACGCACTGTGCGGTATCCCTCACCCGGCGACGTGGTCCGTGGTCCTACCATCCGGGGATGAGCGAACGGCGGTCAAGCGAGTCCGGTTTCCCGATCAACGGCGTCTACACGGAGGCCGACCTTCCGGAGGACCTGGACACTCGGCTGGGCAGCCCCGGCGAGTTCCCGTACACCCGGGGGGTCTACCCCACGATGTACACCTCGCGCCCGTGGACCATGCGCCAGTACGCCGGCTTCGGCACCGCCACCGAGTCCAACGCTCGGTACCACCAACTGCTGCGAGCCGGCACGATGGGCCTCTCGGTCGCTTTCGACCTGCCGACCCAGATGGGCTACGACTCCGACGAACCGATCGCGCACGGCGAGGTCGGCAAGGTGGGCGTCGCCATCGACTCCATTGAGGACATGCGGCTGCTCTTCGCCGACATCCCGCTGGACAAGGTCTCCACCTCGATGACCATCAACGCGCCCGGCTCGGTGCTGCTCCTGCTCTACCAGCTCGTCGCCGAGGAGAACGGGGTGCCCGGCTCGGCGCTCAACGGCACGATCCAGAACGACATCCTCAAGGAGTACATCGCCCGCGGGACGTACATCTTCCCGCCGAAGCCGTCGCTGCGCCTGGTGGCGGACACGTTCGCGTACTGCCGCAAGGAGGTGCCGAAGTGGAACACCATCTCCATCTCCGGCTACCACATGGCCGAGGCCGGCGCGACGCCCGTGCAGGAGATCGCGTTCACCCTGGCCAACGGCGTGGAGTACGTGCGGGCGGCGCTGGCCGCCGGGCTCGCGGTGGACGACTTCGCGCCCCGGCTGTCGTTCTTCTTCGTGGCCCGCACCACGTTGCTCGAGGAGGTGGCGAAGTTCCGCGCCGCCCGTCGGATCTGGGCCCGCCTGATGCGTGACGACTTCGGCGCCAAGGATCCGAAGTCGATGATGCTGCGGTTCCACACCCAGACCGCCGGCGTGCAGCTCACCGCGCAGCAGCCGGAGGTCAACCTGGTCCGGGTCGCGGTGCAGGGGCTGGGCGCGGTGCTCGGCGGCACCCAGTCGCTGCACACCAACAGCTTCGACGAGGCGATCGCGCTGCCCACCGAGAAGGCCGCCCGGCTCGCGCTGCGGACCCAGCAGGTGCTGGCGTACGAGACGGACCTGACCGCCACCGTCGACCCGTTCGCCGGCTCGTACGTGGTGGAGGCGATGACCGCCGAGATAGAGGCTGCCGCCGTCGAGCTGATGGAACGGGTGGCCGACCACGGCTCCGCGGTGGACGCGATCGAGGCCGGGTTCCAGAAGCGGGAGATCGAGCAGTCCGCGTACCGGATCGCCCAGGAGATCGACTCGGGGGAGCGGGTGGTGGTCGGGCTCAACCGGTTCACCGTGGACGAGGAGGAGCCGTACGAGCCGCTGCGGGTCGACCCGACCATCGAGGCGGCCCAGGCCGACCGGCTGGCCCGGCTGCGCTCCGAGCGCGACGCCGACGCGGTGACGCGGGCGCTCGCCGACCTGCGGGCCGCCGCCGAGGGCTCGGACAACGTGCTGTACCCGATGAAGGAGGCGCTGCGGGCCCGGGCCACCGTGGGTGAGGTCTGCGGGACGCTGCGCGAGGTGTGGGGGTTGTACCGGCCCACCGATCGCTTCTGACCGTCCCCGGCCGCCGACGGCGTCCGCCGCGGTGCTGTCCGTCGGGCCGGTGTCCGAGCTCCGACAACAGCCCTGAGCAGGGGTTTCGGGTCTCGTCAGCACCCTGCCGACGAAGTACAGTCGGATTTGTCCCCGCATATCGGTGGGAGCGGCGCCTTCGGTGCGGACCTCCCCGGGCGACGTCGCCCGGGGTGTCCGTCCCGTCGTGGGCAATGCGGCCCGACTTCGCGACCGTGTGCGGATCGAAGATGCGGGTACTCGATCGGGTGAACGGGACGGACAGCCTGTCCGGGTGAACTCCGGACCGACATGTCACCGTCCGGAGCTGTTCCGTGGCCAAGTGTCGTCGCGACTTCTTTCAGTGCCGGTTAGGTGACGCGCGACCAATGCGACAATTCGAACGACGCCCGGGTGTTTGGTGACTACAGAATCGGTGACGCGTTGTAGGAGGTGTTGGGCAGATGACGGCCTCCGACCGCGATCTACCTGCTGTCCCGCAGATTTCCGAGCTCTCCGACCAGGGCATTCGTGACGCTGCGCGGTCCGATCACTACGGGAAAGATGTTGCGCAGCGTCACCGACAGCGGTCTAGTCTGTCTGCTGTTCCGCACGATGATCCATCCATCTCTAGTGATCGAGAAATCGACGTGACGAGTGCGTTGACGCCGCCCGCGGGTAGCCCGCCGGCATCGTCCTGGTCGGCGGAGAGCGCGGGGGCGCGGCCGTTGCCGCAGGGAGCGGAGGAGGCGCTGGTCCGGGAAGCACCGGATCTGATCGCCGTCCGTCGGCACCTCCACGCGCACCCCGAACTGTCGGGCCAAGAGTTCCAGACGACGGCGCTGGTCGTCCGGCGGCTGACCGGGCTCGGGCTCACCCCACGGCTGTTGCCCAAGGGGAACGGCCTCTACTGCGACATCGTCGGTGCGGCAGACGGCCCGATGGTCGCCTTCCGGGCCGACCTCGACGCGCTTCCGCTGCTCGACAGCAAGGCGGTCGACTACCGCTCCACCGTGCCCGGGGTCTGCCACGCCTGCGGTCACGACGTGCACACCACCGTGCTGCTCGGCCTCGCCTCGGTGCTCGTCCCGCTCGCCAAGCGCGGCGCGTTGGCCGGCCGGGTCCGTCTGATCTTCCAACCCGCCGAGGAGACGGTGCCCTCGGGCGCCCCCGAGGTCATCGCAGCCGGGGCGCTGGACGGGGTTTCCTCGATCTACGCGCTGCACTGCGCGCCGCAGTTCCCGGTGGGGACCGTGGGCGTCCGGCCCGGGCCGCTGACCGCCGCGTCGGCCACTCTCGAGGTCCGGGTCTCCGGGGCCGGCGGGCACACCGCCCGGCCGCACCTCACCACGCACCTCGTCGACATCCTGGGGCGAGTCATCGTGGACCTCCCGGGAGTGCTCACCCACCGGATGGACCCGCGCTGGCCGGTCTCGCTCGTCTGGGGCGCGGTTCACGCGGGAGAGGCCTTCAACACCATCCCGGTGGAGGGGACGGTGCGGGGCACTGTGCGCAGCCTCAGCCGCGAGGGCTGGCACGAGGCCGGCGCGATCATCGCGAAGGTGGTGCCGGATCTCGTCGCCGGCTCGGGCGCCGACGTCGAGGTGCGCTACGTCGAGGGCTTCCCGCCGGTGATCAACGACCCGGGGGCGGCGGCACTCATCGCCGCCGCCGCGGCCCGCGCCCTCGGCGTCGGCCAGGTGGTCGAGGCGCCGGTGAGTATGGGCAGCGAGGACTTCTCCTACTACCTGGAGCGGGTGCCGGGGGCGATGATCCGGCTGGGAGTCACCGCACCCGGGGTCACCGCCCCCTACGACACCCATCAGAGTGGCTTCGACGTCGACGAACGGGCGATCGAGTGCGGGGTCCGCGTGCTGGCCCACACCGCGCTCGCCGCGCTCGCTGACACCGGGGCCGGCGAGCCGGGGAAGGGGACGCAGCGGTGAGCATCGCCCCGGAACTGACCCGCGGCCCGGCGCCGGTCAGCCCCACCCACATCTGGTACGTCTGCTATGGCTCGAACATGAGCCTGAGCCGGCTGAACTACTACCTGTTGGGGGGCCGCCCGCCCATGGGCGCGCTGACCTACCCGGGCTGCCGGGACAAGAACCCGCCGAGCGAGAGCCGGGCGATCCGGCTGCCGGGGACCGTCTACTTCGCCCTGGAGGCGTTGGCCTGGACCGGGGGGATGGCCTTCTACGACCACCTGCACCCCGGTGACACCCCGGCGCGGGCGTACCGGCTCACCGTGTCGCAGTTCTCCGACATCCTCGCCCAAGAGATGAACCTGGCGCCGGGCGAGGACGTCGACCTGACCGACGTGCTGAGTCAGGGGTGGCAGACCCTCGGCCCGGGCTGCTACGAGACCCTCATCCACCTCGGCGACATCGACGGTGTCTCGGCCTTCACCTTCACCGCGCCGTGGCGCAGTGGAGACCTGGAGCATCGCAAGCCCGCGGGGATCTACCTGCGGCACCTGGCGGCCGGCCTGGTGGAGACCCACGGTTGGAGCGTCGCCGAGGTCGCCGCGTACCTCGGTAGCCGACCCGGCGCGGCCGGGCACTGGTCACCGGAGGAACTGATGGAGCTCGTCGCCGACCTCGGTATGCCGCCACCGGAGCCGCCCCGGGCCAACCACGTCAGCGAGCTCGTGCAGGCGGTATTGGCGGCGCCCCTCGTCGTGGTCGCCGGCTAGTCGATCGCCGATCGAACCGCTTCCGCCCGCTTGTTCGACAAAGCCGCGCACGCCCCAGCCGGGGTGAGACATCGAGGAGGACTGGCCGTGTACCTGAGCGCGACAGCGGCCGACCTGGAACGCAGCAGCCTGTTCCTGGCCGAGCAACGGCAGCACCCCTGCACGGACTGCGGTTACTCGTACCTGGACTCGCACCTCGGGCCGGTCGGCGAGCACTTCCGCCGAATCCGGGTGGGCGGCGGGACGATCATCGCCAACACCGACGAGCCGCTGCGGGAGCTGCACATCGTTCCGCACGGCGGCACCGAGGTGCCGCACGACCTGCTCGCCTCGGTAGATCCGGCCGACTACCCGCGGCTGTCCCAACTGGTCCACGAGAACGTCGACCTGGGCACGGCCGCGATCTATCGACACCTGGTGGACGACATCGTCGCGGGCCGGGCCAAGGGCGTGGCGGTGGCCGGCTTCCACCTGACCCGTCTCTTGCTCGACGCGAACCGGCACCTCGTCGACGAGCAGTTGCCGCCGACCCCGTACGTCGGCTCCGCCGACCTCTACCGCGAGTATGTGCTCAGCGAGGGGGCCCGGCTGCGCGTCGAGGCCCTGCTGCCCTGGCTGGACGCGGTCGACGAGGTACTGCGTGAGCTGGGCGGGACGGGCACCGTCTACCACCACCACACCTACGACGTGTACTCGATGAGTCCGCGCCCGTGGGACCGGGGTTTCACCGAGAAACGCCCCGCGTTCCAGCTCATCTGGCGGCGCGCGCTGCTGGACTCGGTGGACGTGGACCCGGGGGAGGGGGAGTTGGGGCTCGCTCACCTGGGCGACATCGAGGGCGTCCAGACGGCCATCCGCGACTTCCTGGAGAAGGAGATCGGGATGGGCAACGGCAGCGGCCAGATCGACTACCCGCTGCTGCTGCCGGTGCTGCCGTTTCGCGGGACCCGGATCGGTGACCCGGCGGACGCACCCCGGCACCTCGTCTACGACCTCCGTAAGGACCTGCTCGCGACCGAGGATCACATCCGCTCCTGGGTAGTCGTGGCGCCGTGGCGTTTCCGGGATTCGTCCGCTTCGGCGGTAACGTCCTCAGCAGAGTCCGCGTCCTCCGCCAAGGGCGGCTGAAGCCCTGCTCAGCACCGTGGGACGAGCGGCCCGCGATCGGGAGAGACCATGAGTCAGGGCCTGGTGCCACACGATGAGCCGCGGTTGGCGTTCCCCGACCTCGTCGGGTGGTTCCTGCCTGCCGGCCAGCGCAGCCACCTGATCGGACTCGAGATGGAGTGCGGCCTGGTTCGTCCGGAGACCGGCCGGTCTGTCTCGTACGACGAACCGGGGGGCACTCGCGCCCTGCTGGAGGTGCTCCTGGAGCAGTTGCACGGCGACCCGATCCAGGAAGACGGCACGCTCGTCGGTCTCGCGCTTTCCGACGGGGCGGCGCTGACCCTGGAGATGGCGGGCGCGATCGAATACTCCTCGGCGGCCCAGGCGACCGTGAGCGAGAGCATGGTTGCCGCCCGCCGGTGCCTCAGCATGGTGGCGCGGGCGGCCGAGCCGCTGCGGTTACGGGTGCTGACCGGCGCACACCTGCCCTTCGACGACCCGGGCGAGATCAAGTGGGCGCCCAAGTCGCGGACGAGGATCATGCGGCACTGGTTCGCCGGGCTGGGCGACGGCGGGAGACTCGGTGATCAGGTGATGGGGCTGACGCTCTCCACGCAGGTCAGCCTGGACGCGCTCGACGAGCAGGAATACCTGGAGAAACTCCGTACGCTGCTCGGGGTTGCGCCTTTCCTCGCCGCGATCCTGGCGAACGCTCCGGCGCTCACCGGGCCACGAACCGACGACGGGATCGTGTCCCAGCGAATGGCCTACTGGCGCCGGATCGACCCCGCGCGGTGCCAGCATCTCGCCTCGCGGCTCTACGAGGTGACGAGCCTGGCCGAGTTGGTCGAGGTGCTGACCGATCTGCCGATGATCTATCGACGCACCGCGCACGGATACGTGCCGGGCGGGTCGCGCCGCTTCGGGGAGGCGCTGCGGGACGGGTTCGAGGACGGCACCTGGCCGACGATCGCCGACTGGAAGACCCACCTGGCGCAGGTCTGGCCGGCGATCCGGCCACGTCGGACACTCGAGACCCGGCTCCCCGACGGCCAGGCATGGGACCGGCTCGCGCTCGTTCCGGCGCTCTTCGTCGGTCTCGCGGAGGAGCCGGCGATCCGCCGGGAGGCGCTCCAGTTGGTGTCGGAGTTCCGGACGGAGGCGCTGGACCTGGTCGCCGTCAAGGCCGCGCAGGGCAGCCCGGATGGGATCAACCCGCAGATCCGCGAGGTGGCCGGGCATCTCGTGCACCTCGCCGAGCAGGGGCTCTCCGCCCGGATCTCCCGGGGAGCCGAGCGCCCCGAGCTCATCGAATCGCTGGGGCCGGCGTTCCAGAGTGCCGTCACCGGCCGACCGCCGGCCGACGAGATCGTCGCCCGGTGGGCAGGTGAGTGGGCCCAACGACCGGACCGCTACGTGGCGGCGATGGCGGTTCCGACGGAAACAACTGATCGAATCGCGTAGTCCAGGCAACGCGCATCCGTCGATACCATCGACCGGTGGCGTGCATGGCTTGCTATCGCCGGGTCTACCACGAGGGCGTCGCGGCGGTTCGCGCGATCGTCGCCGGCTACGGTCCCGAGGACTGGTCGCGTACCGGACCGTGCCACCCCTGGTCGGGATTGGATTTGCTGCGTCACCTCCAGATCACTGCGGGGCAGAGCCTCGCCACGCTCGCCCACGCGTGGCGGCACGGCCCGGAGGAACTGATGACACCGGACGAGTTGGCGCTCTTCAACGACCGCACCCTGATCTCGCTGGCGCCCGCGGAGCCGACGGCCACGCTGGCGGAGTTCGTCCGCCTGGCCGGCCGCTACCTGGTGTTGGCCTCGGCCTCGCCGGACCTGCCCTGCTACAGCTACCGGGGCCGGGTGTGGGACGTCGCGTGCAGCGTCGGGGTGCTCGCCGTCGAATGGCACATGCACGCCTGGGATCTGGCCGTCACAATCGGCGTCGAGCACCGGCCGCGGGAGCCGGCGCTCATCGTCGAGGCTTTCCGCACGGGCATGGCGTATCTGCCCGCACCCCCGACCGAGGACTGGGCAGGCCTGGTTTCGGCGGCCGGGCGGCAGTTGCGGGTAGACCAGGCGGCCTGACCCTAGACCTCGGCCGGTCGGCGGGGCTCGGGCGCGGGCGGCTGGGGATTGGCGTTGGCGAGGCGCCACAACTCCCGGAAGTGGTGCTCGAAGGCGGCCGCGACCCGTGCGTCGCGGACGCTGAACCCCCGCATCTCCCCGCGGTCGTCCACGGCGAAGCCGAGGAAGACCACCGAGGAGTCGATGACGGCGAAGTTCTCGCCTTCGAGCTCCATGCCGGGCGGATAACGCAGGAGCTTGACGTGGTAATTCTCGATCCTGGAGGCCAGGTCGATCTGTTCGTCGACCCACTGCTGGATGTCGGGGCTGCTGTTCGGCAGCCGGATCACCCGGTGCAGCGAGCGTTTCCCCGGCATCTTGCGCGCCCAGCGGATGGTGCCGGTGTAGTAGCGACGGGACTCCTCCGTCTGCTGCCCGGGGGCGGTGTCGTGCGAGAAAACGGCGTAGACGGACTTGGAACTCCGCGAAATGGCGTGCAGCGCCTCGCCGTAGAAGGCGGACGAGGAATCGTACGTGCGCAGGGGTGCTCCGCTGGCGATGGAGACGACCCGACGCCGGGTCACGTCGAGCCAGCGGAGAAACACCAGCATGGTCAGGAAAATGAGCGGGATCGTCCAGTCCTGATTCTTGATGAAATGAAAGATATTGTCGGCCAGGCTCACCGCCAGCGCCACGGTGAGCGCGAGGGTGATCAGCTTGGACTCGAGCGCCTCCATCCGAGACTGTTCGATCTCGTCGTTGTTCAACGGAACTCCCTTCCGCGGGAAGCGCTGCGAGACGCACAGCGGAATCGGTGCGAAAAGTATCTCACGACAGCGTGATTTCAGCTCCGGACGACGGAGTCGGAAAGTGATCAGCGCCGAAGCATGATTGCGGATGGGATTTCCAAGAACGGCAATTCCATGATGTCCGTCGGCGTACGCGTCATGGTGCAGACCGCGCTGAGGGCACCGGCGGCGGTGCGCTGACCGGTGCGGCCACGGCCACGGCCGGGGCCTTGCGGCGCCGACGCAGCACCAGCAGCAACACCGCCACCGGTACGCCGAACGTCAGCAGCCACGGCAGCAGCGCCCCCAGCACGGTGAGCAGGACGGTCAACGAGGCGACGAACGCTTTCCAACTGCCGGTCAGCCCGGCCAGGAAGCCGGTCTCTTCCTTCTCGGGGGTGTCTTTGGCCGCCGGCCCCGCGAGCGTCACGGTGATCGTGGAGAGGGCGGTCAGGTCGGCCAGTCGCCGTTTCTTGGCTTCCAACGACGCCAGATCGGCCTCGCGGCGACCCAGCTCGTTCTCCAACGACACCAGATCGGTGATCGAGGTGGCGCGGGCCAGCAACTTGCGGGCACTCTCCACCCTGGCCCGCTGACTGATGATGCGGGCGTCCAGGTCGACGATCGCCTCCGTGGCGTCCTCGGTGCTGATCTCCCGGCTCTGCTGACGGCCGAGCTTCGAGATCTCGTCCACCACACCGGTGAACTTCGCGGCCGGCACCCGCAGCTGCAACTCCGCCACCGCGTCGGCCTGGGCGCTGCGCCGCTGGTCACCACCGACGAAGCCGCCGGCCCGGGTCACCAGGGCGGTGACCTCACGGGCGGTGGCGTCCACATCGTCCACCTGCACCCGCATCGATCCGGTGTAGATGATCGCCCGCTGGTCGACCCGCAGGTCCGGTGGCGCGGCACCACCATTCTGCGGTGCCCCGGCCCGGTCCTCCTGCGGTGCTCCGGCCCCGGCCGCCTCGGGTTTTCCGAGCAGGCCGTCCTTGTCCGCACCGCCGTTCGCCGCCGCCGGGCCGTCGGCACTCGTGCCCGCCGTATCCTGCGACCCGCTGTCACCGGCTCCGCACCCCGTGAGGACCAGCGCCGCCGCCAGTGCCGTGGCCGCCAGCAGTGCGCTGCGGCGTCGTACCGCCTGTCCGTCCATCCCCGCTCCCATCGTCGTCATCCGGTGTGGCGATAGCTCGGACGCGGCGCACGCGTCGGCTGGTTCCGGCAGACTGCGCTGAGGACGTCACGATTCGATAATCGAGGAGTCACGATGCGGCTCACCAAGTACGCCCACTCCTGCCTCCGGGTGGAACACGACGGGGGAGTGCTCGTCGTCGACCCGGGGATGTTCAGCGACCCCGCGGTGGCGTTGGACGGTGTGGACGCGGTGCTGATCACCCATGAACACCCCGACCACCTGGACGTGGCGGCGGTGCGCCTGCAGCTCGACCGGCGGCCGTTCCCGATCCACGGGCCCGCCTCGCTCGCCGGGGTGCTGGGCGACGCGGCCGAGGCGTTGCGCCCGGTCACCGTCGGTGAGTCGTTCACCGCCGCCGGGGTCGCCGTCCGCGCGTACGGGGGGCGGCACGCGGTGATCCACCCGGACATCCCGGTGGTGGACAACCTCGGTTACCTGATCAATGACGTGGTCTACCACCCCGGTGACGCCCTGGTGGTGCCCGAGGAGACACCCGTCGACACGCTCTTCGCGCCGATCCACGCACCCTGGTCGAAGTTCTCCGAGGTGGTCGACTTCATCCGCGCGGTCGCGCCGCGGCGCGCGTACGCCCTGCACGACGCCCTGCTCAACGACAACGGGCTGGGCGTGCTCGACCGGCAGTACGCCGCGCTGTCCGGCACCGAATACCAGCGGCTGGAGCCCGGTAGCCGGGTGGACGTCTGAAACGATGCCCGGCCCCTCAGCGGAGCTGGTGCAGCAGCTCTACCGCATCCCACCGGACCGGTTCGTGGCCGCCCGGGACGCCGCCGTGGCCGACGCCCGCCGTGCCGGCGACCAGAGCACCGCCCGACAACTGGCCCGGCTACGTCGCCCGACGGTGGCCGCCTGGCTGGTGAACCTGCTCGCCATTCGACGCCCGGAGCTGGTAACCGACCTGGTGCAGCTCGCCGATGCACTGCGGGCCGCCCAGCGGGAGCTGCGCGGGCCCCGGCTGCGGGAGCTGTCCGCGCAGCGCCGGGCGGTGGTCGCCGCCCTGGTCGCCGAGATCCGCAAGCTCGCCGCGGCGGAGCCGGACTCGCCACCGGCCGGCCGGTTGCCCCTGGCCGAGGTGGAGGCGACCCTGAACGCGGCGTTCTCCGACGTCGAGGTCGCCGAACAGGTGCGCGCGGGGCGCCTGCTGCGGGCGGCCAGCTACGCCGGCTTCGGTGAGGTGCCCCGGCCACAGCTGCGGCTGGTCACCGACGATGACGAGGAACCGGCGGCGGAACGCCCCGCCCGGCGGCCCGGTGCCCAGCGAGGGCGTCGGGAGGACACGCCCCGCACGGACCGGGCGGCGGAGCGCGCCGAGCAGGCCGAGCGGGCTGCGCAGCGGGCGGCCCGCGCCGAGCGGGCCCGGCAGCGCCGTGCCCTGGACCGGGAGCTTGCCAAGGCCCAGGCCGACCAGGAGCGCGCGGAGGCCGAGTTGACCCAGGCGACCGGGCAGGAGCGGGACGGCGCTTCCGTACTCGATCGGATCGAGGCCGAACTGGCCGAGCTGGAGCGGCGGCGCGCGGTCGCCGAGCAGGATCTCAGCCGGGCCAAGCTCGCTCGGCGTGCCGCCGAGCGTGCGGTCACCGTGGCCCGGCGCCGGGCGGGTGAGGTCGAGGCGGCGGTCGAGGCGCTGGCGGCCGAAGAGGGGGATGCGGACGCGGGGGGTGGCGCGGCAGACTGACCATCGATGGGCGACGACGAGTGTGCGGACCGTCCACGGCGGGTGACCCTGGATCGGGGCGTCGTGGTCGACGGGTTGGGTTGCCCGAGGAGGGCGCTCGGATGACACCGGAACAGATCGCCGCCGCCAGCAAGCCGGTCGTGCTCGACCTGGGCGACGCGTTCAGCCGGGATTCGACCACGCTGCGCCGGGCCCGGCTGCTCGGCATCTCCGGCTGGGCGTTCTACATCAGTGGCCGGGCTGGCGCGCTCGGCGATGTACGGGCGGAGACGGCCGCCGCCGCCCTCGGTTTCATCGCCCCGGACGCGGTCGCGGACGGTTGGGACGCCGCGGCCCGGATTGTCCCGCCGTTCGAGGTGGCCGCCGCCAGCCTCGCCGAGTGCTGCCGATGGGGCTCGCAGCAGCTCGACGCCCTGCCCAACACCGAGCGTCTGGCGGCACTCGTCGAGCGGGCGGTGGTGGCGGCGGACGCCAGTGGGATGCCGCTCTTCGCCGCGTGGCGGGCCGTGCCGCTGCCGGATCTCTCTCCGGGCGCCCGGAGCGCCGCGGGGCTGCGACTGCTCCGGGAATACTTCACCGGCGCCTACCTGCTGGCGGTGCGCGCCGCCGGGATGACCCCGTTGGAGGCTGTGCTCTCCGGGCCGGAGGGGGAGGCGGGGGCCGTGGCCTGCGGCTGGTCACCGCCGTACCCGCCGATCGGGCCCTTGGTGCGTCGGCGGCTGTGGGCAGAGGCGGTGACCAACCGTCTCGTCGCGCCGGCGTTCACCGCCCTCGGCCCCGCGGACGGCGCCGAGCTGGTGGAGCTGCTGCACCGCACCCGGGCCGACCTCGCCTGAGCCGCTGGTGTGTGATTGACGACGCCGGTCGAGCCCGAGCGGCGAGCCGGTCGACGGCGGTAGCAGACTGGAGGCGTGCGATACGCGCTGCTACGCCGACGCGGTGCCGGTGGGGCGGGACCGCAGCTCCGTGACGTAGTCGTCCGGGGCGCCGGCCTTCTCGGCGGCGTTCGCGATCTCGGAGAGATACCACGAGGTCGGCAGGCCGCCCTCGTACCCGTTGAAGACGTAGATCCACGCGGTCACGTCACCGTCGAGGGTGGAGACCCGGACGTGCAGCTTGCGGTACGTGCCGGCGGTCACACCCTCGATCTCGTCGAGCTGGCCCGCGTCGTACGGGTGGATGTCGTAGAGCGCCACGAAGACCCGCTCACCGGGCGCCTCGACCAGGGTGCTCACCGCGCCCTCCCAGCCGATCACGTCCGCCCCGGCGAAGGTCAGCCGCCAGCCCTCCAGCCAGCCGGTGCCCACCATTGGCGAATGCGGACAGTAGGCACGCATCCGGGCGGGGTCGAGATTTGAGCCGTAGGCGGCGTGATGACGCACGGCGATGACGATAGCCCGGCGGACGGGTGGGGGAGAATACGACAGTGCGTGTCGAATGCGCTCGGGAGAAGAAAGTCACTGTGAGTATGAACGAAGGGCGAACGCTGTGAGCCGGATCGTGATCATCGGTGGGGGGCCGGCCGGGTACGAGGCGGCGCTGGTCGCCGCCCAGCTGGACGCCGATGTCACCGTGGTGGAGGCCGACGGCGCGGGCGGAGCGTGTGTGCTCTCCGACTGTGTGCCGTCGAAGACCTTCATCGCCAGCTCGGGGGTGGTCACCGGCTACCGGGACACCGAGGAGTTCGGGGTGCACTCGGACGGCCTGGAGGCGGTCACCGTCGACGCGCGGGCGGTGCACGAGCGGGTCAAGCGGCTGGCCCTGGCGCAGTCCGCCGACATCCACGCCAAGCTGCTCAAGGCGGGGGTCACCTTCGTGGCCGGCACCGCCCGGCTCGGTGAGGACGCCCTCGGGCACACCCACCGGGTGGTCGTCACCCCCGCCGACGGCGGCGAGGAATACTCGATCGCCGCGTCCACCGTGCTGGTGGCCACCGGCTCGACCCCCCGCCAGTTGCCCACCGCCGTCCCCGACGGCGAGCGCATCCTGACCTGGCGCCAGGTGTACGACCTGCCGGAGCTGCCCGAGCACCTGATCGTGGTCGGCTCGGGTGTGACCGGGGCGGAGTTCGCCAGCGCGTACCTGGCCATGGGGGTCGAGGTCACCCTGGTCTCCAGCCGGGATCGGGTGATGCCGCACGAGGACGCCGATGCCGCGTCCGCCATCGAGCGGGTGTTCCGCAACCGGGGGATGGAGATCCTCAACAACTCCCGGGCCGACGCGGTCCGGCGTACCGCCGACGGCGTCGAGGTGGAGCTCTCCGACGGCCGCAAGGTCACCGGCTCGCACGCCTTGATCACGGTCGGTTCGATCCCGAACACCGCCAACCTGGGCCTGACCGAGTACGGCGTCGAGCTGGGCCGGGGCGGCTATGTGACCGTCGACCGGGCCTCCCGGACCAACGTGCCCGGCATCTACGCGGCCGGCGACTGCACCGGTGTGTTGCTGCTGGCCAGCGTCGCCGCCATGCAGGGTCGGATCGCCATGTGGCACGCCCTCGGCGAGGCGGTCCGCCCGCTGCGGTTGCGTACCGTCGCGGCGAACGTCTTCACCGACCCGGAGCTGGCCACCGTGGGTGTCTCGCAGGACGAGGTGGACGCGGGCAAGGTGCCGGCCCGGCAGGTGATGCTGCCGCTGTCCGGCAACGCCCGGGCGAAGATGGACGACCTCCCCGACGGCTTCGTGAAGCTGTTCTGCCGACCCGCCAGCGGTCAGGTGATCGGCGGCGTGGTGGTCGCCCCGAAGGCCAGCGAGCTGATCCTGCCCATCACCATGGCGGTGGAGAACAACCTCACGGTCAACGAGCTGGCCCAGACCATCACCATCTACCCGAGCCTCTCCGGCTCGATCACCGAGGCAGCGCGCCAGCTGATGCTCCACGAACTGGAGTGAACGCCGCTCCTCTGCCGACCGCCGAGGTCCGGGCCTGGAACACCGCCACCGTGGCCAGGACCGCGACCTCGGCGAGGATGAGGAGGCGTTCGGCCAGGCCGATGAGCACCCGGTCACCGGGGTAGGCGGACCAGACCATCGCCGCCGCCAGGGCAAGGCTGAGCAGGACGAGGGCGCGTAGCGTCCGGGCTGCGGGGGCCAGATCCGACCGGCGGGCAAGCAGCCAACCGCCGATCGGGAGCGCCAGGAAGGCGACCACCGAGGCGTACCGGTGCAGGTAGGCCGCCGTGGTCATCGCCGTGCCCGGCTCGTTCGTCGGCACCACCGCGGCGAGTAGCAGACCGGCCGCCCAGGTGCCGAGCAGCAACTCGGCTGCTCGGGGTGGGCCGGTGCCGCGCAGCCCGTACAGCAGCGTCACGGTGGCGAGCGCGAGCACCACCATGGCGACGTCGATGACGCCGCCCCGGTCGGAGACCGCGAAGTCGCTGATGGTCAGCGCCCACGGGCTGAGGTCGTCGTTGACTTCGAGGTGGCCGATCACGGTGAGCAGCGCCGCCAGCGCGATGCCGCCGAGGGCGAACAGGCCGGTGCTCCGGGTTCCAGGCATGCCTCAGCCTGTCGCCGCAGGCACCCGAGCCGGATCCGGGACCGCCACCGAAATCGTTGCGGGGGACCACCCCTAGAGGCATCCGGAGAATCGGTGTGGTCCCTCAGGTGCAGCCGTGTGTTGGCCTCGCCGACGGCGGCCCTAGCCCCATCAGGCAACGTTCAGGTGGATGTTCCCGATGCGGGCGACGACGTCGAGGTGGCCCCCGAGCCCGGTGACGTAGGCACGGAGTGTTTCCAGGCTGGTGTGCTCGCCATTCTCGATCTGGCTGATCCTCGCCTGGGTCAAGCCGGCGGCCTCGGCGAGCTGGGTCTGGGTCATGCCCAGTTGTTTGCGGATCTCCGCCAGCTGCGCACCGCTGACTGACGCCAGCATCTGCTCGCGCTGCTGGGCCCGTCGGGCGACCCGATCCGGATGATCCCAGGACGGGTCGAGCTCCCGGGCTTTCGCCTTCACGTCGCGCCAGTCAGCTCCACCGGTCATCGTTGTGCGCCTTTCAGGCTGATGAGGTGCTCCTGAAACCGATCGTCCGCCAAGGGGACGGCCGTCTGGTACCAACTCTGCCACTGGCCGGACTTGTCTCCGGCGACCAGGAAGACCGCCTCTCGAAGTGGATCGAAAGCGAAGATCATGCGGACCTCCGTGGAGCCAGCGGACCCAGGTCGCAGCTCCTTCATGTGGTGGAAGGAACTGCCTTTGAGGCGGTCGACCAACGGACGCCCGAGTGCCGGTCCGTGCTCCGTGAGGAGGTCGATGGCCTCACTGATGAGGTCGGCACTGGCGGGGTCCGTCCTGCAGAGGTCGAGGAACCACTCCTCGACCTCAGGGTGAAGTTTGACGTCCCACATCTCGTCAATATAAGTCCAGCTTATACCCGAAGGGCGGGCTGACACTCAGTCGAGGGGGACGTCGACTGCGGCGGCGGCTCGGGCGTGGCGGGCGCTGACCAGCGTCATCGCCCAGCCCGCCGCGGCGAACCCGGCTGCGGCGGCGGTGGCGATGATGGCCAGCCGCCAAGCTGACTCGGTCAGCGCGGTGCCGCCCAGGTGCCCGACGAGCGCGCCGTAGGTGGCCCAGCCCAGCGCGGCGATGGCCTCGTAGACCACGAACAGTCGGTACGGGTAGCGGCTGCGGCCGGCCGAGAAGCAGGCCGCCATCCGCCCGCCGGGCACGAACCGGCAGAGCAGGATGACCAGCGGCCCGGGTTGTCGCAGCCCCTGGGTGACCCGATTGGCGACCCGACGGGCCCGGCTCAGTTCGGCGGCGTGCCGGGGTGGCCGCCGGTCCGGTGCGACGCGTCCGAGCAGGTAGCAAGCCAGGTCGCCGGCGAATACGCCGAGCGCGCCGACGGCGATGGTGACCGGCAGGCTGAGCCCGCCGTAGACGGTGAGCGCACCACTGGTGATCATGACGATCTGGGTGGGGATCACCGGGACGAAGGCGTCCGCGATCAGCAGGGCGAGCAGCAGCAGGTACGCCCACGTCGGCGATGCGACGTCAGTCAGTAGTTCGGGCACGCCTGCCACCTCGCCGGATGCGGCCGATTGGGTGTCTTGAGCCTGACTGCGTGTCCGGCGTCACCGTGGACAGCCCCGGCCCGTCGTGACGGTCGACACGACCCGGCCACCCAGGTACAACGAGGCGAACCGATCTCGGGTGACGGGGTGCGGTGGCCCTCCCACCCGTCCGGTGCGGTCGGCAAATCGGTGTACGTCGGCGTACCGTTGTCGGCGCGGCCCAGGCCCGTCGGGTCCCCCGTTCCTGACGATTCGGGCCGCCTGGGCCGCCGGCGGGTCCCGCGCCGGCGGCCCGCCCCTTCCTTCGCCGCCGCAAATCCAGGTGCCTCCCCGATTGTCGGTGGGTACGGTCGCGGTATGCGCAGAGCCGTAGTGCTGACGACGACGCCGGGTATCCCCGGCGCGCTGCTCTGACGTAACCACCGTCGACCAGGCCCCGGGGCGATCCGCCCCGGAGGGCCGCGCGCCGAACGGAGCCCAGGTCGCCTCCGGGTCGTACCCGATCCAGGAGCCCGACATGATCGACCACCGTAGGCTCGGCCGCGAGCTGGACCTCTTCGTCTCCGATCCGCTCGCCGGTGCCGGCCTGCCGATCTGGCTGCCGGCCGGCGCCGCCGCCCGGCACGCCGTCGAGGAGTACGTCTGGGAGTTGGAGCGCCGCTCCGGCCACCAGCACGTCTACTCGCCGCCGCTGGGCAAACGCGAACTCTTCGAACTCTCCGGGCACCTCGGCTACTTCGCCGACGACATGTTTCCGCCGATGCGACTGAGCGCGGACGACGAGTTCGTGCTCCGGCCCGCGCTCTGCCCGCACCACGCGCTGGTCTTCCGCGCCCGGGGTCGCTCCTACCGGGAGTTGCCGCTGCGGGTCGCGGAGCTTGGTGGGATGTACCGCTCGGAGCGCTCCGGGGTGCTCGGTGGGCTGTCCCGGGTACGCGCCATCTCGCTCAACGACGCGCACACCTTCTGTGCCCCCGAGCAGGTGGGTGAGGAGGTGGCCCGGATCCTCCGGCTGATCCGCGCCGCGCACGCGGCGCTCGGCGTCCGCCCGGCCGGCTTCCGGCTGTCGCTGCGTGGGCCGGGCGAGAAGTACGTCGGCGACGACGCGCAGTGGGCCCGTGCCGAGGATCTGCTCCGGGGCGCGCTGGCCGGGGTGTCGTACGTCGAGGCTCCGGGGGAGGCCGCCTTCTACGGTCCGAAGATCGACATTCAGATCGTCGACGCCGCCGGCCGGGAGTCGACCCTCTCCACCATCCAGTTGGACTTCGACAAGCCGGAGCGGTTCGACCTGTCGTACACCGACTCGGACGGCAGCCGGCGTCGACCGGTCATGGTGCACCGCAGCCTGGTCGGCAGCATGGAGCGGCTGTTCGCGTACCTGATCGAGGTGCACGAGGGCGCCTTCCCGGCCTGGTACGCGCCGGTCCAACTGGTGCTGCTGCCGGTCGACGATGCCCAGGCCGACGTGGCGGCCGACCTGGCCCGGCGGGCCGTCGACGCCGGCCTGCGGGTCGAGGTCGACGTCACCGGCTCGCTGGGCGCCCGGATCCGGGACGCGGCCCGCCGCCGCGTCCCGTACCTCGGGGTGTTGGGTCCACGCGAGGCGGCCGACGGGCGTCTCGCGCTGCGCCTGCGCGGCGGCCGGGCCCTGGAACCGATGCCCGCAGACGCCGCGCTCGCCTTGATCAGCGGGCAGGTCGCCGCCCGCGCGGCCGACCTGCTCCCGGCGGACTGACCCACCCGCCGATCCGGGGCGGGTCGCCGTCGATCGCGTCGCGCGCACGGCGACCTAGCTAGACCGCCGCCGGTTGGCCGACCGGCTCCTTGTCGACGACGGCACCGGTGAACTGGGAGCGGTAGAGCCGGTGGTACGCGCCGTGGGCGGCGAGCAACTGCTCGTGGGTGCCCTGCTCGACGATCCGGCCGTTCTCCATCATCAGGATCAGGTCGGCGTCGCGGATGGTGGAGAGCCGGTGCGCGATGACGAAGCTGGTCCGGTCCGAGCGCAGCGCGGCCATCGCCCGTTGGAGCAGCACCTCGGTACGGGTGTCCACCGAGCTGGTCGCCTCGTCGAGGATCAGCAGCGACGGCTCGGCGAGGAACGCCCGGGCGATGGTGATGAGCTGCTTCTCGCCGGCGCTGACGTTGCTGCCCTCCTCGTCGATGACCGTGTCGTAGCCGTCGGGCAGGCTGTGCACGAACCGGTCCACGAAGGTGGCCTGGGCCGCGGCGAGGATTTCCTCCTCGGTCGCGTCCGGCCGCCCGTAGGCGATGTTGTCCCGGATGGTGCCGCCGAAGAGCCAGGTGTCCTGCAGCACCATGCCGACCCGGCCGCGCAGGTCGTCGCGGCGCATCGTCGTGATGTCCACCCCGTCGAGCGTGATCCGGCCGGCGTCCAGTTCGTAGAACCGCATGACCAGGTTGACCAGGGTGGTCTTGCCGGCGCCGGTCGGGCCGACGATGGCCACCGTGTGACCCGGCTCGGCGACCAGCGACAGGTCGTCGATCAGCGGCTTGTCCGGCTCGTAGCGGAACGAGACGTGTTCGAACTCGACCCGACCGTGCGGGTCGGTGACCCGGGCCGGCTCTACCGGGTCGGGGGTCTGCTCATCGGCGTCGAGCACCGCGAAGACCCGCTCGGCCGAGGCAACCCCGGACTGCAGCAGGTTGGCCATCGAGGCGAGTTGGGTGAGCGGCTGGGTGAACTGTCGGGAGTACTGGATGAACGCCTGCACGTCGCCGAGGCTCATCGCGCCGGAGGCGACCCGCAGCCCGCCGACCACGGCGATCGCCACGTAGCTCAGGTTTCCGATGAACATCATCGACGGCATGATGATCCCGGAGATGAACTGGGCCCCGAAGCTGGCCCGGAACAGCTCGTCGTTCTTCGCCGCGAACGCGGCCTCCACCTCGCGTTGCCGGCCGAAGACCTTCACCAGCTCATGACCGGTGTACGCCTCCTCGATCTGGCCGTTCAACTCGCCGGTGTGCTTCCACTGCGCGATGAACTGCTTCTGTGAACGCTTGGCGATGCGTTGGGTGACCAGCACCGACAGCGGCACCGCGACCAGGGCGACGAGGGCCAGCAGCGGCGAGATCCAGAACATCACGGCCAGCACGCCGACGACGGTCAGCAGCGAGGTGAGTAGCTGGCTGAGGGTCTGTTGGAGGCTGGTGGCGATGTTGTCGATGTCGTTGGTGACCCGGCTGAGCAGCTCACCGCGGGGCTGCCGGTCGAAGTAGGGCAGCGGCAGCCGGTTGAGCTTCTCCTCCACCTCGGCGCGCAGCCGTTGCACGGTGCGCTGGACCACCCCGTTGAGCAGCCAGCCCTGCCACCAGGACAGCACGCTCGCGGCCAGGTAGAGCCCGAGCGCCAGCAGCAGCACCCGACCCAGGGCGCCGAAGTCGATGCCCACCCCGGGCATCACGTCCATCCGGGCGAGCATGTCGGCGAAGCTGTTGTTGCCGCTGGCCCGGGCCGCGGCGACGGCCTGCTCGGCGGTGGTGCCGGCGGGTAGGTCCCGGCCGATCACCCCAGTGAAGATCAGGTCGGTGGCATGGCCGAGGAGCTTCGGCCCGGCCACGCTGAACCCGACGCTGACCACGGCCAGAGTGATGATCGCGCCCAGGTGCAGCCGGTGCGGGCGCAGCCGGCCGAGCAACCGTCGGGCGGACGGCCCGAAGTTCATCGACTTCTCGGCGGGCATCCCGGCGCTCATCCACCCCGGGCCGCCGCGCTGACCGCCGGGCGGCAGCCGCTTCGGCGTCGCCGCGCCGCCGCCGGCCGGCTTCTGACTGGGTACGGCCGCGGTGCGCGGCTCGTCGCGCTCGCTCATGCCGCCACCTCCGCCGTCTGCTGGGACGCCACGATCTCGGCGTACGTCGGGCAGGTCTCCAACAATTCCGCGTGTCGTCCCACTCCGACGACCCCTCCGTCCTCAAGAACGATGATCTGGTCGGCGTCGATGATCGTGGAAACCCGCTGGGCCACGATCACCACCGCGGACTGCGCGGTGATCGGCCGCAGGGCGGCTCTGAGTCGCGCGTCGGTGCCAAGGTCGAGCGCGGAGAACGAGTCGTCGAAGAGGTAGATCTCCGGTTGCCGGACCAGGGCCCGGGCGATGGCCAGACGCTGTCGCTGCCCACCGGAGACGGTGGTGCCGCCCTGCGCGATCGGCGCGTCCAGCCCGCCGGGCATCTGGGCCACGAAGTCCCGGGCCTGGGCGATCTCCAACGCCGTCCACAGCTCCTCGTCGGTGGCGTCCGGGTTGCCGTAGCGCAGGTTGCTGGCAACCGTTCCGGTGAACAGGTACGGCCGCTGCGGCACCAGGCCGATCCGCCGCCACAACTCGTCCGGCGCCAACTCCCGTACGTCCACCCCGTCGACCAGCACCGCGCCGGCGGTGACGTCGACCAGACGGGGGATCAGCGACAGCAGGGTCGTCTTACCGGCACCGGTGCTGCCGATGATCGCCGTGGTGGTGCCCGGGGTGGCCCGGAAGGAGATGTCCCGCAGCACCGGTTCGACCGCACCCGGGAATTGGAAACGCACCCCGCGTAGCTCCAACTCGGCCCGGGTGGACAGCTCGCTGACCGGCTCGGCGGCGGGAACCACCGAGGAGTCGGTGTCCAGTACTTCCACGATCCGCTCGGCGCAGACCGCGGCCCGGGGCACCATCATCAGCATGAAGGTGGCCATCATCACCGCCATCAGGATCTGCATCAGGTACTGCAGGAAGGCGGTGAGCGCGCCGATCTGGATCGCGTCGGAGTCCACCCGGTGCGCGCCGAACCAGAGCACCGCCACGCTGGAGACGTTCAGCACCAGCATGACCACTGGGAAGATCATCGCCAGCAGACGGCCGGTACGCATACCGGTGGCTGCCAATTCGGCGTTGGCGACGGCGAAACGATCCGTCTCGTACGGCTCGCGGACGAAGGCGCGGACCACCCGGATGCCGGTGATCTGTTCACGCAGCACCCGGTTGACCGTGTCGATCCGGGTCTGCATCAGCCGGAAACCCGGCACCATCCGACGGATGATCGCGCCGAGGGCGACGGCCAGCACCGGCACGCTGACCAGCATCAGCCAGGAGAGCCCGACGTCCTCGCGGAGCGCCATCACCACGCCGCCCACGCACATGATCGGTGCGGCGACCATCATGGTGCAGCTCATCAGGACGAGCATCTGCACCTGTTGCACGTCGTTGGTGTTGCGGGTGATCAGCGACGGTGCGCCGAACCGGGCGACCTCGCGGGCGGAGAAACGGTTGACGTGCCCGAACAACGTGGCCCGGACATCCCGGCCGAAGCCCATCGCGATCCGGGCGCCCAGGTAGACCGCCACGATCGAACAGGCGATCTGGATCAGGCTGACCAGCAGCATCCACCCGCCGGTGTGCACGATGTAGGCGGTGTCGCCTCGCGCAACGCCCTTGTCGATGATGTCGGCGTTGAGGCTGGGCAGGTAGAGCGAGGCCATGGTGCCCACGAACTGGAGCAGCACCACGGCCAGCAACGGTCGTTGGTAGGAGCGCAATTGGTTGCGCAGGAGTCGGATCAGCACGCCGGATCCTTCGGTTCGGTTGGGCGTCCGGTCATCCGCGGGTCGTCCCCGCTGCCGATGACCTCGAGCAGGAACTCCCTGATCACCTGTGCCTTCACCGGGTCGGCATCGACCGAGGTGAGTGGGCGTCCGGAGTGCATCAGTGCGTTGAGCGCGGCCACCCGCTCCCGCCCGGCGGCGGTGAGGACGAGTCGTACGCTGCGTCGGTCGCTGTCGTCGCGCTGCCGCTCGACGAGCCCGTCGCGGGCCAGCGTGTCAACGATGCCGGTCAGGGTCGCCGGGCGGACGAAGCCCTTCTCGGCGACCTCCCGATGGGGCAGCTCGCCGTGTTGGGCGAGCGTCATCAGGGTGACCATGCCGGCCTGGGTGAGGCCGTGCTCCTCGGCGAGGTAGCGATTCCACCGCTGCCCGACGAGGTGCCCGGCCACCACCAGCAGCCGGCCGAGCGGCACATCCTGGAGGGTGACGAGTTCCACGAGAGGTAGGTTAGCTCCCTGATAGTCAGGGGCCAAACGAAATACCCGCAACAGTGACGCCGCTCGCGATCCGCAGGCCGGTGCGCTGCCCAAGCGGGGTGACCGGGCTCCCCGCCCTCCCTCGGTTGATCATGAGGTTATTGCCCCGACACGCCGATGCGGAAGGCAATAACCTCATGATCAACGGGGACTGGGCAGGGCGGGGTGGGGGAGGCCGGGTGGGGGTGGGGAGGCGGGGCGGGGGTTACCAGCTGGTGGGGAGGGGCATTCCCTCGGTGAAGCCGGCGGCGCTCTGGACGCCGACGATCGCCCGCTCGTGGAACTGCGTCAGGTTTCGTGCGCCGGCGTACGTGAAGGCGCTGCGTACCCCAGCGATGATCTCGTCGATCAGGTCCTCGACACCGGGGCGGGCCGGGTCCAGGTACATCCGGGCCGAGGAGATGCCCTCCTCGAACACCGCCTTGCGGGCCTGGTCGTACGGGCTGTCGTCGGCGGTACGGGCGCTGACCGCCCGAGCCGACGCCATCCCGAAGCTCTCCTTGTACCGCCGGCCGTCCGCATCGGCGTACAGGTCACCGGGGGACTCGTAGGTCCCGGCGAACCACGAGCCGATCATCACGTTCGACGCGCCGGCGGCGAGCGCGAGCGCGACGTCCCGGGGGTGGCGCACCCCGCCGTCGGCCCACACGTGCCGGCCGAGCTGCCGGGCGGCGGCCGCGCAGTCGAGCACGGCGGAGAACTGTGGTCGACCCACGCCGGTCATCATCCGGGTGGTGCACATCGCGCCGGGGCCGACGCCGACCTTGATGATGTCCGCCCCCGCCTCCACCAGGTCGCGTACGCCCTCGGCGGTGACCACGTTGCCGGCCGCCACCGGCACCCCCGGGTCCAGCTTGCGGACCGCCTGGAGCGCGGAGAGCATCCGTGCCTGGTGGCCGTGCGCGGTGTCCACGACAAGGGTGTCCACCCCCGCCTCCAGCAAGGCTGCGGCCTTGCCGGTCACGTCGCCGTTGATCCCGACGGCCGCCGCGATGCGAAGCCGGCCCCGGTCGTCCACGGCCGGCGTGTAGAGCGTGGCGCGCAGCGCGCCCTGGCGGGTCAGCACCCCGACCAGCCGCCCCTCGGCGTCCACGACCGGAGCGAGCCGACGGCGGCCCGCGGAGAGCAGATCGAAGCCGGTACGCGGGTCCGCGTCCGCCGGGACGGTGTGCAGCTCGGTGGACATCACGTGACGCAGTTGGGCGAACCGGTCCACTCCCGTGGTGTCCGCCTCGGTGACCACGCCCATCGGCCGTCCGGCGTCGTCGACCACGATCACCGCACCGTGTGAGCGCTTGGGCAGCAGGTGGATGGCGTCGCCGACGGTCTCGGTCGGGCCCAGGGTGATCGGCGTGTCGTAGACCAGGTGCCGCTGCTTGACCCAGGCGACGACATTCGCCACCACCTCGATCGGGATGTCCTGCGGGATCACCGCGATCGCGCCCCGGCGGGCCACCGTCTCGGCCATCCGCCGGCCGGCGACCGCGGTCATGTTCGACACCACCAACGGGATGGTGGTGCCGGTGCCGTCGCCGGTGGACAGGTCGACGTCGAGCCGGGAACCCAGGTCGGAGCGGGCCGGCGCCATGAAGACGTCGGTATAGGTCAGGTCGTGCGCGGGGACCGCGCCGTGAAGGAACCGCACCCGGCCATCATTCCCGTTTGCGGCCACCCCTGCCCGTCGCGGTGCCGCAAACCACCCCTGACGCGCGACCCGCGGTCAGGAAAGACCCCTCAGCCCAGGGTGCCCTTTCGTCACGCGATGGTGCAGATGGGGGCACCGGCGGTGATCACGGCGCCGACCTCGGCGGTGAGCCCGCTGACCGTGCCCGCCTTGTGGGCGTGCAGCGGCTGCTCCATCTTCATCGCCTCCAACACCACCACGAGGTCGCCCTCGGCCACGGTGTCGCCGTCCGCAACCGCGATCTTGACGATGGTGCCCTGCATGGGTGAGGTGAGGGCGTCGCCGCCGACCGGGGCGCCCGCCTTGGCTCCGCCGCCGCGCCGGGCCGGCTTACGGGTGGCGGGTGCCACGGTGGTCGTACCCCCGCCGAAGCCGGCGGGGAGGCTGACCTCGAGGCGCTTGCCACCCACCTCGACCACGACGGTCTCGCGCTCTGCCGGCGCTTCGGCGGCGCCGACGGCGGCGGCGAACGGCGGCACGGTGTTGTGGAACTCCGTCTCGATCCACCGGGTGTGCACGGTGAACGGCTCAGCGGTGAACGCCTCGTCCCGCACGACCAGCCGATGGAACGGCAGCGCGGTGGCCATCCCGTCGACGACCATCTCGTCCAGCGCGCGGCGGGCGCGCTCCAGCGCCTCGGTGCGCGTCTCACCAGTGATGATCACCTTGGCGAGCAGCGAGTCGAAGTTGCCGCCGATCACGTCCCCGGCCGAGATGCCGGTGTCGACCCGGACACCCGGGCCAGTCGGCAGCCGCAGCGCGGTGACCGTGCCGGGGGCGGGCAGGAAGTTGCGGCCCGGGTCCTCGCCGTTGATCCGGAACTCGATCGAGTGCCCACGCGGCGTCGGGTCCTCGGTGATCCGCAGCTTCGCACCGTCGGCGATCCGGAACTGCTCGCGCACCAGGTCGACGCCGGCGGTCTCCTCGGTGACCGGGTGCTCGACCTGGAGCCGGGTGTTGACCTCCAGGAAGGAGATGGTGCCGTCCACACCGACCAGGTATTCGACCGTGCCGGCGCCGTGGTAGCCGGCCTCGCGGCAGATCGCCTTGGCGCTGTCGTGGATCTGTGCCCGCTGCGCGTCGGTGAGGAACGGCGCGGGCGCCTCCTCCACGAGCTTCTGGTGCCGGCGCTGCAGGGAGCAGTCCCGGGTGCCCACGACGATCACGTTGCCGTGCTGGTCGGCGAGGACCTGCGCCTCGACGTGTCGGGGGTGGTCCAGGTAGCGCTCGACGAAGCACTCGCCCCGACCGAACGCCGCGACCGCCTCGCGCGTGGCCGACTCGAAGAGCTGGGGGATTTCCTCCATGGTCCGGGCGACCTTGAGGCCGCGCCCGCCACCGCCGAAGGCGGCCTTGATGGCCACCGGCAGGCCGTGGTCGACGGCGAACGCCATCACCTCGTCCGGGCTCGCCACCGGGTCCGGGGTGCCGGGGACCAGCGGGGCGCCAGCGCGCTGGGCGATGTGCCGGGCGGTGACCTTGTCACCCAGGTCACGGATGGCCTGCGGGGTGGGGCCGATCCAGGTCAGCCCGGCGTCGATGACCGCCTGGGCGAAGTCGGCGTTCTCGGACAGGAAGCCGTAGCCGGGGTGCACGGCGTCGGCGCCGGCCCGGGCGGCGACGTCGAGCAGCTTGTCGATGCGCAGGTACGTGTCGGTCGCGGTGTCCCCGCCGAGCGCGTACGCCTCGTCCGCGAGAGTGGCGTGCAGGGCCGTACGGTCGGAGTCCGCGTACACGGCGACGCTGCCCAGGCCGGCGTCGCGGCACGCACGGATCACCCGGACGGCGATCTCGCCGCGGTTGGCGATGAGTACCTTGCGCACCTTCGTGGCTCCTCCCGGGCTGGTTACTGACGGGGAGTGTATCGGCCGCCCAGGTGGCCCTAACGATCGCTCAGTGTGGGATGCCGCACTGTGCCGCCACGCTCTAGTCAAACTTGTTTATTACTCTTGTGGGGTGTCTGCGACTCGAATGATGATCCTCGGTCTGGTGCGGTGGATGCAGCCCGTGCACGGCTACGACGTACGCCGCGAGCTGTTGAGCTGGAGTGCCGACAAGTGGGCGAACGTGCAGCCCGGGTCGATTTATCACGCCCTGCGCAAGCTCACCGAGGAGGGGCTGTTGCGTGCCGTCGCCACCGAGCAGGTCGGTGCCCGTCCGGCCCGGACCACCTACGAGGTGACGACCAAGGGGGAGGACGAGTTCGAGACGCTGTTGCGCAGCCTCTGGTGGGGCCTCACCGAGCCGACCGACCCCTTCGCGGCGGCCTTCTCCTTCCTGCCGGCCATGCCGCGCGCCGAGGCTGCCGCGGCCCTGCGCAACCGGGCCAATCTGCTGCGCGCCGGCGTCGAGTCGATGCGCGCCTCGCTCGAGTCGGACTGGGTGCGTAACCGGAAGCCGGTGCACGTGGGCTGGATGTTCGAGCTGTGGGCGGTTCGGGCCGAGGCGGAGATGGGTTGGTGCGAACGGATCGCCGAACGGATCGACTCCGGAGTGTCGTACCTGCCTGCTGAGCTGGAGAGCGAGGAGGGTTGGTCGGGCTGGAGGGAGCGCAGAGAGCCGCCGACCGCGGCCGACGCGGAATAATCAACGTTGACTAGAAAAGCTATATCGCGTTAGCCTGCTGTCGGCACAGCGGGGGAGTGCGTCATCCGGCGTCGTCCCACTCGAAGGCCGGCCCGACCGGCCCGACCGACCGACCAGGAGCAGAGATGATCGAGACCAGGGGGCTAAGGAAGTCGTTCCGCTCCCGCGCGGGTCGAGAGACGAAGACGGTGGACGCTGTGCGGGGCGTCAACCTTGAGGTCGCCGAAGGCGAGATCTTCGGCTTCCTCGGCCCGAACGGCGCCGGCAAGACCACCACGCTGCGGATGCTCGCCACGCTCATCGAGCCGGACGGTGGCGACGCCACCATCGCCGGCGCGGACCTGCGCAAGGACCCGGCCGAGGTGCGCCGACGGATCGGTTACGTCCCGCAGGGTGGCAGCACCTGGGACGAGTCCACCGCCCGTGAAGAGCTGGTGCTGCACGCCCGCATGTACGGCATCGGCAAGGCCGACGCGCAGCGCCGCGCCGCCCGCGCCCTGGACGCCTTCCAGCTCACCGAGTACGCCGACCGCAAATGCAAGACCTACTCCGGCGGTCAGCGCCGACGGGTGGAGATCGCGCTCGGCATCATCCACGAGCCGAAGATCGTCTTCCTGGACGAGCCGACCACCGGCCTCGACCCGCAGAGCCGCGCCCACATGTGGGACGAGATCCGGCGACTACGCGCCGACGGGATGACCGTCTTCATCACCACGCACTACCTGGACGAGGCCGACGCGCTCTGCGACCGGATCGCGATCATGGACAATGGCGAGCTGGTGGCCGAGGGCACGCCGGCCGAGCTCAAGCGGGAAATCTCCGGCGACGTGGTGCTGGTCGGCATCGACCTGACCGCCACCGAGCAGGCCACCAAGGCGCTCGACGGCGAGCCGTACGTCAACAAGCTGGAGACCGCCGACGAGGGCGGCCTGCGCCTCTACGTCGACGACGGCGCCACCGCCATTCCGCAGGTGCTGCGCAGGCTCGACCACGCGGGGCTGGAGCTGCGCTCGATCGAGTTGCACCGACCCAGCCTGGACGACGTCTTTCTCACCAAGACCGGCCGCTCGCTGCGCGAGTCCTGACCACCGGAGACGACTCATGAAATTCGCCCGTGACACATGGCTGATCTTTCAACGCCAGACCCAACTCCTGCTGCGCAACCCGGTCTGGGTCTTCGTCGGCGTGTTCCAGCCGGTCATGTACCTGCTGCTCTTCGCCCCGCTGCTCAAGCCGGCACTGAATGCGCCCACTCAGGCCGCCGCCTACAAGATCTTCGTACCCGGCCTGTTGGTGCTGCTCGCGATCTTCGGCGGCCTGTTCCAGGGCTTCGGCCTGATTGCCGAGCTGCGCGCCGGCGTCATCGAACGCTCCCGGGTCACGCCGATCAGTCGGCTCGCCCTGCTGCTCGGCCGCTCGCTGCGCGACGTGGTCTCGCTCATCGTGCAGGCGGTCATCATCACCCTGCTGGCGCTCCTGTTCGACCTGCGGGTGTTCCTCGGTGACCTGTTACTGGCGTACCTGATGCTCGCCCTGATCGCGCTCATGACCTCGGCCGTCTCCTACGGCGTCGCGCTCAAGGTCAAGAGCGAGGACGCGCTGGCCCCCCTGATGAACACCGTGGCGCAGCCGGTGCTGCTGCTCTCCGGCATCCTGCTACCGCTGACCTTCGCACCCGGCTGGTTGCAGGGCATCGCCGACTGGAACCCGTTCTCCTGGGCTGTCGACGGCACCCGGGCGCTGTTCGCCGGTGACCTGGGCAGCGACAAGGTCTGGCAGGGTCTGAGCATCACCGCGGTCCTCGCCGCGTTGGGGGTCTACTGGGCCGCCCGGCAGTTCGCCCGCAGCGTCCGCTGACCCGACCGGTTGTCGGGGTGTCCGTCTCCGTCTTGGAAGGACACCCCGACATCTGGGTTCAGTGCTCCCCGGGTTCAGTGCCCTGCCGGGTCAGCGGACCCGGGCGAGGGTCAGGCCGTCCGCGATCGGCAGCATCACCGGGTCCACCCGCACATCGGCGAGGACATCGTCGTTGAAGGCGGCGATGGCCCGATCGTTGGCGTCCCGCGGAGCGATCACCCGGCCACCGCGCAGCACGTTGTCGACGGCGATCACTCCGCCCGGCCGCATCCGGGGCACCAACTCCGCCCAGTAGATCGGGTATCCGGTCTTGTCCGCGTCGATGAACGCGAAGTCCAGGTGCCGCTCGTACGGCAGCTCCCGCAGCCTGTCCCCGGCCGGGCCGATGCGCAGGTCGATCCGGTCCTGCACCCCGGCCCGTTCCCAGTAGCGCTGGGCGATACCGGTGAATTCCGCAGAGATGTCGAAGCAGGTGAGCCGCCCACCCTCGGGCAACCCGCGGGCGATCGCCAACGACGAGAGCCCGGTGAACGTGCCGACCTCGACGGCCTGCCGCACGTCGAGCAGCCGGGTGAGGAACGTCAGAAAGGCGGCCTGCTCCGGGGCCACCTGCATGGTGGCGTGCTCCGGCAGCACCGACCGGGTCTCCTCGGCCAGGTCCCGGATGATCTCGTCCGGTGGGGAGCCGTGTGCGACCAGGTAGGCGTGCAGCTCGTCGGTGAGCGGGATCGATTTGGTGGTCATGACCGGACGTTACCGAGCGGCTCGACCGATTGGCCCCCAGGCGCGACCTTCGTCCACAGGTCGGTGATCCGTAGGTCGAGTTCCGCGAGGAGCCGACGCAGCAGCGGCATCGACAGCCCGACCACCGTCCCCGGGTCACCCTCGATCCGCTCCACGAACGGCCCGCCCAACCCGTCGATGGTGAACGCGCCGGCCACCGCGAGCGGCTCACCGCTGGCCACGTACGCGGCGATCTCGTCGTCGCTGATGTCCGCGAAGTGGACGGTGGTCGAGGCGACCGCCTCCGCACGCCGCCCGGCGGTAACGTCGATGAGGCAGTGCCCGCTGTGCAGAACGCCGCTGCGCCCCCGCATCCGCAGCCACCGCCGGGTCGCGTCCGCCGGGTCCGCCGGCTTGCCGAGGATCTCCCCGTCGAACGCGAGCACCGAGTCACAGCCGATCACCAACGTCCGCTGCCCGGCACCCGGGCTCAGCCGGGTCAGCACCGCCTGTGCCTTCAGCCGAGCCAACTCCAGACACAACTCCTCGGCCCGTTCGGTCACCACCAAGGACTCGTCCACCCCGCTGACCAGCACATCCGGCTCAATTCCGGCGGCCTTGAGAGACTTGAGACGGGCAGGGCTCGCAGAGGCGAGCACGAGGCGCAGCGGCAGAGTTTCAGACACCCGCTCGACGTTACCGGCTCCCACCCCCGCAAGAGCCCTCCCGCCACTCGCCCGCCTCGACCCGCTTTGACCTTGCCTTGACCCGCCTTGACCCGCCTTGACCTTGATCCACTCCATGTCGGCGACGTTGGCCTATCCAGCGCGGTCAGACCCCGCAATATCGCCGATATGGAGTCGATCACCCCGCCGGCCGACCAGATCCCCACCGTGATCGACCCGTTTCGCCGAACTGGGGGTATCCAACGCCCGGACGCCGCCACACCACGGCAACCGATCCCAGCGCCACCCGGCCGCCGGCCAATCAGCGACTAATCCGAGGCGGCGGATCATCGCCGCGCCGACGCCGCCGTGCCACCACCGCCCACCCGACCCCGGCAGCCAAGATCACCCCAAGGGTGGCCAGGCCACGCGCCGTCGCACCGCTGTCCTCATCACCCGGCAGCGCACCAGCCGTCGTCGTCGAGCCAGCATCGGCCGGCGCGCTCACAGACTCAAACCCCAGCGGCGGTACGTCTGCCGTCAGCGCCGCCACAAGATCGATCACGCCATAGCCGTACTCGTCGTCGCGCCCAGGCGCGCCCTTGTCGACCGCAGTTGCCGTAAGCCGGTGCGCCACCTCCCGCGCCGGCAGATGCGGGTACTTGGACCGAATCAACGCCGCCGCCCCCGCCACGATCGCCGTGGCGTCAGAGGTTCCGGTGCCTTTGCGGTACTTGCCATCGATGCTCGTGCTGTAGATGTCGACCGCCGGCGCAACCACGTCAATCTCCGGGCCAGTCACCGAGACGGCAGCCCGGTTCCCGTCTCGGTCGATTCCGCCGACCGCGAGGACTCCATCTTCTGACGCGGGATACCCAGCTGCGGAATCCTGCGGGAGGTTGCCTGCCGAGGCCACCACTAATACATCTGCCGCGAGCGCTGCTCTGATGCTTTGCTGTAGCGGTATTCCGGCGCCACCCACCGACGAAACGCTGATTATGTCAGCTCCATTGCGGATGGCGAAGTCAATGCCGGCAGCCAGTTTATCGGGTTCGCCCTGTCCGTCGGCCGGCGTATCCCGGATGGGTAGTATGCGCGCTTCTGGAGCTATTCCCAGGGCACCTAAGTTGGCTCCCTGTCCGTGCGCGGCGATTAGTCCTGCCATGCCGGTACCGTGGCTATTCCGGTCGCTCTGACCATTGCCGTCGCCGCCAGTGATGATGTCGGTGCCCTTGAGTAGATTTCTTTGGAGATCTGGATGCGGTTGGACGCCCGTATCCGGGACTGCGACAATTACTCCTGCTCCTTGGGAAATGCGCTGCGCATCGGGCGCTTTGAGGTAGCTCAGATGCCACTGATCGGATCGGATTCGCTGGATCTCGCTAGGTTCGTTGTTAAGGGTGTGGGCCTTAACTTCCGTAGGATGTATCGCGGACAGCGTTATCAGTAAGATGGCGGCCGGCAGCCCAAGAGTCCGCCTCTTGAACTGCATTACCGATTGAAGCCGATAGCCGGACCGGGGTCGGGTGGGCCCTGTTCCTCTGGAGGGCGGACGATGGGATCCACCCCTTGGTCGACCTCCCAGGGGCTGTCGGGATCCCAGGCGCGCCCATCGTCGTGTTGTCCCTTTCCTGTGGGACGGCCAGGCGGGTAGCTTGCGGCTGAACCCGATGCGGCGGTGCCACCGAAGCCGGGAGCGCCGCCCATGGGCGGCAGGTGTTGTCCTCCGGCTGAGCCTCGACCTCCGCCTGGTCGGGATCCAGCCCCGCCGGTCGGCGTTGTGCCGGCGCCCCCGCCACCGATTACGCCGCCAATCGGATTAACTCGTCGCGTCGGACTGGAGGCGGATCCAGGCTGGCCAAGCCCAAGACTAGGCGTCCCGCCTATGAGACCACCGGGCGGCATCGGTCGCATCGTCGGAGGCTGTGTTTGTGAAACTCTATTGATATTCCCGCTTGTCGGACGATTAGTGGCCCCAAGTGTTCCATTTGCGGGTGGAGTTGCGGCCCGAGCTATCGGACTCGGCAGCAGCGGTGCTGGTCCTGCTCCGGGCGGCGGGACGGACACTCCAGTTCCGGATATCCCGGCACTCGTCGACGGAGACGCGACTCCGGAACTGGTGCCGCCAAGTATCGGACCTATCACGGGGGTGACCTGGGCGGGTTGCGGGCTACCCAGGGCGCTAGGCAAGGGCAAATGAGGGACCCTGCTAACGGTAATCGGCATAGGCAGAATTGGAGGAATTGCCGGTGCGGAAGTGCTGTATGTGTCTGAACTTGACGAATCTCGTCTCGGACGTGAAGGCGGTGGTGGTGGTTTTTGGAGGGTTGCTTGGGCTTGCTGGAGTTCGCTGCTGAGGTTGAACATGGCGGCCCGTGCCTGCACATTCAGTCGTTCCAGTTCCGCGTCGGTAACGGGTGCCTCGGTGACCCGGTTGCCCATCACCGCTTTTGGATCGGCAGCCATCGACTCGTACGCCTGCTTTTGTTGGAACTTGGTCGCGTACTCCTCATGGATATTGCGGAGTGCGGCGCGAGTGGTGCCGATGGCCTGGGTGGCGGCGGAGAGCGCGGTGTAGTTCGCGGCGGCGGCGTTGTGGGTGCGCTGCACCTTGTCGATCAGCTCGTCGAGTTCGGCGAGGTAGGTGCGGGAGGCGGCGCTGGTTTCGGGTGGCCATGCTTCGGCGAGCCCGCGCCGGTATTCCTGGAGACGGCCGAGGTGGGTTTGCGCCAGGTCGCAGACCTTGCGCCAGCCGGCGACCTGCTTCCAGTGGTTGGTGGTGTCGTGGTCCTGGAGGCAGGCCCACATGCTGTTGACGTCCATGAGTTGCCAGTCGGTGAGGCCGGATGTGCGGCCGGTGCCCCGTTCGATCACGGCAGCACCACCGGCTTTTCGGCGTTGGGGCCGGTCGGGTCGGTCAGCATGGGCGTCGGGCCGCCGGGCAGCATGGTTGTCGGGTCGGCGAGGGCTTGGCGCACGTCCACCACCCGTGCGGCGGTGAAGGCGTCGCTGTCGGCGTATCGGGTGGCGACCTGGTCGGCGGCGGCGGCGAGGTGGCCGGTGGCGCCGCGGACGGCGTACACCATGTCGGCGGTGGCCTGCTGCGTCTCGTGGTGCGCGTGCAGGAAAGTGACCAGCTCGATGAAGGCGTCGCACGGGTTGGGCAGCTTGGCGGACATGTCTTCGGCGATGTACGACAGGTGCGGCGCGTAGTTGCTCTCGACCTCGGCGGCGAGCCGGTCGGCGAACTCTCTGAGCTGTGTGATGTCGGCCTCGATGCCGCTGTAGCCACGGAGCCAGGGCGCTGGCCGGTCCTCTTCGGGGATCATTGATCCTCCCTACCTGTCACGGCACCGTTTCCCTGAGTGAGGGTAACGGCTACGCATGGCCCCTGGCAGCCCCCGTATGGGCGGGTCGGGTCAGCGGGGCAGGCCGGCGGTGCGCCATCCATCAGGGCTGCCGGGCCGGGCGCTGCGCGCCCAGGTGGACGGGGTTGCCGGCGCGGGAGCGGAGGTCGGTCGGGACCGGACGATGATCGCCCCCACCAGGGCGGCCAGTTCCTCGGCGGTGGGCACGCCGCGAACGACCCGGAACAGCGGCTCTTCGGCAGACATGACGCCAGGGTACGCGGCGCGAAGTTACGCGAAGCGCACAGTGGCGTGCCGGCGGTGTGAGCGTCGGGGGGTCCGGGTACCGTCTCAGCGATGTCGAATGCGCTTCCCCAACTTGTCGCTGACCGATACCGGCTCCTGTCGCCGCTCGGCCAGGGCGGCATGGGCCGGGTGTGGAAGGCGCGCGACGAGGTGCTGCACCGGGACGTCGCCATCAAGGAGTTGGTGCCGCCACCCGGTCTCACCGACGAGGAGCGCCGCGAGATGCGCGAGCGCTCGTTGCGGGAGGCCAGGGCAATTGCCCGGCTGAACCACGCCAATGTGGTCCGCATCTTCGACGTGCTGCGCACCGACGGCGATCCGTGGATCGTCATGGAGTACGTGGCGTCGAAGTCGTTGCAGGACACTCTCGCCGAAGATGGTCCCGTGTCGGTGGCCCGCACAGTGGAGATCGGCCTCGGCGTGCTGGGCGCGCTCAGTGCCGCGCACAAGGCGGGCGTCATGCACCGCGACGTCAAGCCCGGCAACGTGCTGCTGGGCGAGGACGGCCGGGTGGTGCTGACTGATTTCGGTCTCGCCACGATCCCGGGTGACCCGAACGTGACGCGCACCGGCATGGTGCTGGGCTCACCCGCGTACATCTCGCCGGAGCGGGCCCGCGACGGCACCGCCGGCCCGGAGGCGGACCTGTGGTCGTTGGGCGCGACGCTGTACGCGGCGGTCGAGGGCAAGTCGCCCTACGCCCGGCCGTCGGCGATCGGCACCCTCGCGGCGCTGGCGACTGAGCCGATTCCGCCGCCGAAGAACGCCGGTCCACTCAAGGCTGTGCTCAACGGCCTGCTGCGCAAGGATCCGACCGAGCGGATCACCGCCGAGGTGGCGGAACGCCTGCTGCGCCGCGCCGGCGGCAAGCGTGCGCGGGGGATCTCGCTGCTCGATGGCGTACGCCGACCGGGGCCGAACGGCCCGCGTGAGCCGCGCCCGCCGCTGGTGCCGGCGCCGCGACCGGCCGAGAGTGCCGACCGGCCGGTGTCGCCGCCGCCGGCCGCCGCTACCTCCGCTGCTGCGGCGACCACCGCCGCCGATGCCACGCCGACGTCCGTCGTTCCCTCCGGCGAGCATTCCGACCCGACCGCACCGGTGCCAGCCGACCCGACGGCGGCGGTCCCGGCCGAGCCGACCGCCACGATCGACCGCCCGTCCGATGCCGACCCGACCGCGAAGGTCACGGCCGCACCCGACACGAGCGGCGACGGTACGACGCACGCAGGTGACAGCACGACCAGCCTCGACGACGAACCGACTGTGGTCGACGGCCCACCGGTGGCGCCCGAGCAGCGCAAACCCTCGACTCCCACGTCGGTGATGCCCCCGGCGAGCCCGGCCGGGCGCGCGGCGGTGCCGGCATTCGACGGTACGAAGCCGAGCAACACCCGCCGCAACGTGCTGGTCGGGGCCCTGGTGGCCCTCCTGCTGATCGGGCTCGCGGTGATCGTGCCGATGCTGACCAAGGGCGACGACACGGAGACGCCGCAGGTCGGCCCGACGACCGGTGCGGCCGCGACGTCGGCGCCGGCGCAGTCCTCGGCTCCGGCGGCGCCTCCGCCCACCACGGGCGCACCGAGTACGTCGCCCTCGGCTACGCCGTCGACCGACCCGAACGCGCTGCCGGCGGGCTGGAAGCTGCACGAGGGGCCGACCTTCTCCATTCCGCTTCCACCTGGCTGGAGCGGCCGTCAGACCAGATCGGACACGGTCGTCTTCAACCAGCCCAATGGGCCTGGCATAATGCTGGTCCAGTGGACCCCCACCCCGAAGAAGGACGCGGTCGCCGACTGGAAGGCGATCGAACCTGACCGTCGGGATCTGGTCACCAACTACCAGTTGGTGGGCAGCATCAAGGCCTGCGACTGGTATCGGACCTGCGCCGACTGGGAGTGGTTGGAGACCCGGGACGGCACCCGCATCCACGTGCGTAACCGGGGCTTCGTAACCGCCACCAACCGGGGTTTCGCCATCCGGTGGGAGATCGCGGAAAAGGACTGGCAGGCCAACCTCGCCAACTTCGACCAGATCGTCAAGGGCTTCAAGCCCGATCGGGTCAACTGACAGGCGTTCCGCACCTGCGCGAACCTCTCTCGCATGTTCTTGCGTCGTTCGGGGTATCTGATCTCCAACGACGGAGGGAGGTGCGACATGGGTTACCGATACAGGAACGCCCGGCCCCGGCTGGCACTGTGGATGCTCGTCGCACTCGGCGATGTGGCACTGCTGCTGATCAGCGTTGGGCTTCCGCTACTCGTCGCGCTGTTGGGCGTCGTTGCCATCACCGTTGGTGCGGTGGGCGTCCGGCGGCTCAGCCGGCGGGACGCGCTGGTCCGCGAGGATGCTCCGGTGATGGTGCCGGCGTTGAGCCGACGGCGGGTCTGACCCGTACGCGGTGGTGTGGCGGCAGCCGGACCGATTGTCGACCGTGTGGTGACCGTCGATCCCGCTGCCGCCAACGGCCCGGTCAGGTGTTGTTGGCCAACGCGATCAGTCGACTGCGGTCGCCGTTCCAGTAGTTGCGGTCCACGTTCCCGCTGATCCCGGAGACGACGCCGGTGCTGGTGTACTGCCAGAAGCTCCACACCGAGGCGCCGGCCGGCAGGGCGCCGGGCGCGCTCGCCCAGCGGGCCAGCCAGAGCGGGTGGTTCGCCCACGGGCCGGTCCAGCTGCCGGTGCACTGGTTCCACCAGCTCGTGGTGGTGTAAATGACGGCGTACCGGCCGGTGCGGGAACGGTACGTGTTGAGGAAGTCCTGCACCCAGTTGCGCATCCCGGTCGTGCTGAGCCCGTAGCAGTAGCCGCCGCTGTACGGGTTGGCCTCGATGTCGAGCGCCGCCGGCAGGGTGCGGCTGTCCGCCGACCAGGCGCCGCCGTTGGAGGCCAGGTAGTTGGCCTGGGTCGAGCCGGCGGAGATGTTGGGCCGGGCGAAGTGGTACGCCCCGCGGATCACCCCGGCGTTGTACGAGTTGACGTAGTTGGCGTTGAAGTTCGGGTCCTTGTAGCTGGTGCCCTCGGTTGCCTTGATGAAGGCGAACTCGATGCCCGCGTTGCGGACGCTGGTCCAGTTGATGCTGCCCTGGTAGCGGGACACGTCGATGCCGGGTGTGGTGGCGGCGGCCGCCGGTCCGGCGGTCGCGACCAGGGCCGCCGCCGCGGTGGCGAGGACGGTGAGGCCGGCCGCGAGCGCGCGGCGCAGCGATGACGAGGTACGGGCCATGAATGCCTCCAAGGACGTCGCTCTATCGACATCCATCTTTGGAGGTAAGTGCCCTAGATCACAAGGTGCGTTGAAAAAAGCTTCATGGACGGGTGTCGGTGGCCCGGCGATCGGAGCGGAACGAGTCAGCCCAGGGTGGCCGGGTCGAGCTGCCAGTGGAACGGCTCGACGATGGTCAGCGTCTCGCCCGCCTTGGCGACCTGGTCCTCGATGTAGTGCTCACCGTCGAGTCGGTGGAGCCGTAGCGAGTGACCGTCGCCGTCCTGCTCGACCAGCAGATACCAGGGGATCCGGGCGATGGCGTAGAGCTGCATCTTGACCAGCCGGTCGGCGGCGGCGTTGCCGGGCGAGACGATCTCGCCGACGAGCACCACCTCGGCGGCGTCCACCACCGTGCCCTCATCGTCGGTGTCCGCGACGACCACATCCGGGATGGCGATCCGATCCACCTCGAGCCGTACGTTGACCGCCCTGAAGACGGCGAGGCGGTCTGCGGCACGCTGGACGTGGTTGGCCAGCCGGCGCGACACCAACTGGTGCCGCTTGTCCGAGACCGGGCTCAGGAGCAGGCTCCCGTCGAGCAGTTCGATCCGGTCGGGAGTCTCGCCCAGAGCGAAGTAGTCGGCCTCGGTCCAGGGGCCGATGTGGTGTTCCAGCGGCACCAACCTCATCCGCTGTCACCTCCGACCCGGCTCGCCACCCGATCAGTCTCCCAGGATACGAGGCGGTGCTCCGGGAGCGACACGGAACGCCGCCGGTAGGCTCGCGCCCCATGATGTCGATCGACGGGCTGAGCGACCTGTGGGACACGCTGTTCGGCGCGCAGCCGGACCCGCCCGCGCTGCTGGTGCTGATCACCGCGGCGGTCGCGCTGGTGGTGGTGTCCACCCGGCTGCCGTGGCGGATCGCCCGCAACGCCATCACGATCGCGCACGAGGGTGGGCACGCCCTGGTCGCGTTGCTCACCGGCCGCAAGCTGCGCGGCATCCGGCTGCACTCGGACACGTCCGGGCTGACCCTCTCCGCCGGCCGTCCCACCGGGCCGGGCATGATCCTCACCCTGCTCGCCGGGTACGTCGCCCCACCGCTGGTCGGGCTTGCCGGTGCCTGGCTGCTCGGCGGCAACCGGATCACCCTGCTGCTCTGGGTGGCGGTGGTGCTGCTGCTGGCCATGCTGATCATGATCCGCAACGTCTTCGGCGTGGTATCGCTGCTGGTCACCGGCGCACTGGTGTTCGCCGTCTCGTGGTACGCGACGCCGCAGGTCCAGGCCGCGTTCGCGTACACCGGGGTGTGGTTCCTGCTGCTCGGCGGGGTGCGGCCGGTGGTCGAGTTGCAGCGGCTGCGCTCGCGGGGCCGGATGCCCGCCTCCGACGCCGACCAGCTCGCCGGGCTCACCCCGTTCCCGGCGCTCTTCTGGGTGACCGTCTTCGCTCTGGTCAACCTGGCCGCCCTGGTCGCCGGCGCGCTCCTGCTGGTGGGCCCCATCCTCACCAGCGCCGGCCTGACGGTCTGATCCAGCGGGCAGAATGAGGCCATGCGATACGTGATCATCGGGGCGGGTGCGGTCGGCGGGACCATCGGCGTACGGCTGGCGCATGCTGAGCGGGACGTGACCCTGGTGGCCCGGGGTGCGCACCTGGACGCGATCCGCGCGCGGGGTCTGACCCTGCGGCAGCCCGACGAGGAGATCACCACCCGGCTCGCCGCCGTGGACGGGCCCGTTGACCAGCCGCTGCCGGCGGACACGGTACTGATCCTCACCGTCAAGTCGCAGGACACCGCTGGTGCGCTGGCCGCCTGGGTGGACGCGCCGGTGGTCGGTGGTGGCACGGCGGGCGAGCGTCTGCCGCTGGTGACCGCGCAGAACGGGGTGGCCAACGAGCGGGCCGCGCTGCGGCTCTTCGCCGACGTGCACCCGGTCTGCGTCTGGTTGCCGGCCACCCACCTGGACCCGGGCGTCGTGGTGGCCAACGGCTACCCGCACCCGGGGATGCTCCACATCGGGCGGTACCCCGGCGGCGCCGACGACACCGACCGGGCGATCGCCGCCGATCTGAGCGCGGCCGGGTTCGTCGCCCCGGTCCGTACGGATGTGCTGCGCTGGAAGTACGGCAAGCTGCTCAGCAACCTCGGCAACGGCCTACAGGCGTTGCTCGGTCGGGACATCCCCGACGCATTGGTCGAGCGGGTACGCGCCGAGGGTGTCGCCGCACTCGCCGCCGCCGGCATCGCGCACACCTCGCCGGAGGAGGAGAAGGCCGAGCGCGGCGACCGGGTCGGGCAGCGCCCGGTCGACGGGGAGGCCCGGTCCGGCGGCTCCACCTGGCAGAGCCTCGCCCGGGGCACTGACTCGACCGAGGTCGACCACCTCAACGGGGAGATCGCGTTGCTCGGCCGGCTGCACGGCGTACCGACGCCGGTCAACGTGGCCGTGCAGCGGGCCGTCCGCCGGGCGGTCCGGGAGCGGATCGGGGCGGGCGCGTTCCCGCTCGCCGAACTGGAGAAGATGATCGCCTGACCGGGGCAACCGCCGACCCTGCCTGGTGCGTGTTCTCTGCGACCGACACGGGGAGGTAGCGGGTGCCGGACGTCGACGGGTTCGACGAGTTCTACCGGGGGAGTCGGCAACGGCTGCTCGGCTTCGTCTACGCGCTCACCGGCGACCGGGTCGAGGCGCAGGACGCCGTGCAGGAGGCGTACATCCGGGCGTGGCAGCGCTGGTCGACGGTCAGTGGGTACGACGACCCGGAGGCGTGGCTGCGGGTGGTGGCCAGCCGGGTCGCGGTCAGCCGGTGGCGCAGCCTGCGCAGCCGTGCCCGCGCGTACCTGCGGCACGGTGCCACCGAGACCGTTCCCGGGCCGGGCACCGACACCGTCGAGGTGGTCGCCGCCCTGCGCCGGCTGCCCGAGGAGCAACGCGTCGCCATCGCCCTCTACTACCTGGTCGGCATGCCGGTCGCCGACGTGGCGCGGGAGACCGCGGCCCCGGTCGGCACCGTCAAGGCCCGACTCTCCCGGGGGCGCGCCGCGCTCGCCGGCCTGCTCGCCGTCTCTGATCTTGAGGAGGCCACCGATGCGTGACGAGCTGGCAATCGTGGAACAGATTCAGCGGGACCTGCAGGACGTGCGCTGGCTCGGTCCGGAGGAGATTCGCTCCCGGGCTCGTCGCCGCAGCCGGCGCAGGATCGTCGTGGCGACCGTCGTGCTGGCTCTCGCCGGGGTGTCCGCAGCAGCGGTCGCTGCGCCGAGGAAGTCCCCGTCACCGGCCCTGCCGGCCGCCTCCGCCTCGCCGACCCGCCATGAGATCACCACCGACGCCCTGTTGCAGCCAGCCGACCTGTCGCAGCAGGTCGATGTGCAGCTCAGCCAATCGGGGCTGGGCGAGCCGGTCCTGCTGGATCAACTGCTCGGCGCTTGCCGGACGAGCCAGGGACGCTCGAATGGCTGGCAGAACTCGATCCTGTCTCGCTCGCAGACGTTTGTGCCCAAACGCGCTGCGCCGATCCGCACCCAGTCGACTGCTCTGGTCACGCAGGATCTCTTCCGGCTGGTACCCGAGGCGGCCATCCAGCTACTCGCCACGCTGGACGACGTGGTTGCCCCGTGCGCCGACTGGGTCAGCGTCGGCGGGTACAAGGCGGGGGATGCGACGGGCACCGGAATGGCGACGCACCGCTGGGCGGTGGTCCAGCGGGGTTTCGCCGGCGATGGGGCTGCGCTGCTGCGGCACACCGGTACGCAGCCCGTCGACCAGAAGACGGGCGAGCCCATCGGTGCGGCGCCCCGGCCGACCACCACCGCCGTGGTCCGGGTCGGTGATCTGATCACCGTGCTCAGAATGGAACAGGCCGGCACCGAGCTGGACCTGCGCCGCCTGGCGGAGGTCGCCGCCCGCCGGATGTGCGTCGCCGCCAACCCAGCCTGCTGACCGCTATTGATCCGCACAACATCAGGGTTGTTGCTGCCTCCCGTCGCCCGGAGGCAGCACTTTCCCCGAAGTTGCGCGGATCAGCGGATCAGGGGACCGCGAGCGGCCTCAGAGGGGGATGTTGCCGTGCTTCTTCGGGGGCAGGGTCTCCCGCTTGGTACGCAGCACGCGCAGTGCCCGGACGATCTGGGTGCGCGTCTCGTGCGGCGCGATCACCGAGTCGATGTAGCCACGCTCGGCCGCCACGTACGGGTTGGCCAGGGTGTCCTCGTACTCGGCGATCTTCTCGGCCCGGACCGCCGCCGGGTCCTCGGCGCCGGCCAGTTCGGAGCGGTAGAGGATGTTCACCGCGCCCTGCGCGCCCATCACGGCGATCTGCGCGGTCGGCCACGCGAAGTTGAGGTCCGCGCCGAGGTGCTTGGAACCCATCACGTCGTACGCCCCGCCGTACGCCTTGCGGGTGATCACGGTGACCTTGGGGACGGTCGCCTCGGCGTACGCGTAGATGAGCTTGGCGCCCCGGCGGATGATGCCGTCCCACTCCTGGCCGGTACCGGGCAGGAAGCCGGGTACGTCCACGAAGGTCAGCACCGGGATGTTGAACGCGTCGCAGGTGCGCACGAACCGGGCGGCCTTCTCGGAGGCGGCGATGTCCAGGGTGCCGGCGAAGTGCATCGGCTGGTTGGCGACCACGCCCACCGGCCGCCCCTCGATCCGGCCGTAGCCGACCACGATGTTCTGCGCGTAGAGCGGCTGAACCTCGAGGAACTCCCCGTCGTCGAGGACGTGTTCGAGCACCTTGTGCATGTCGTACGGCTGGTTGGCCGAGTCCGGGATCAGGGTGTCCAGCTCCCGGTCCTCGTCGCTGATCGCCAGGTCGGCGGGGGCGTCGAAGACCACCGGCTCGTCCAGGTTGTTCGACGGCAGGTACGACAGCAGCGCCTTGACGTAGTCGACGGCGTCGTCCTCGTCGCTGGCGAGGTAGTGCGCGTTGCCGCTGCGGGAGTTGTGCGTACGTGCCCCGCCCAGCTCCTCCATGCCGACGTCCTCGCCGGTCACCGTCTTGATCACGTCGGGTCCGGTGATGAACATGTGCGAGGTCTGGTCGACCATCACGGTGAAGTCGGTGACCGCCGGCGAGTAGACCGCGCCGCCGGCGCAGGGCCCCATGACCAGCGAGATCTGCGGGATGACACCGGAGGCCCGCACGTTGCGGAAGAAGATCTCACCGTAGAGGCCGAGCGAGACCACGCCCTCCTGGATGCGCGCGCCGCCGGAGTCGTTGATGCCGACCACCGGACAGCCGATCTTCATGGCCAGGTCCATCACCTTGACGATCTTCTCGCCGAAGACCTCACCGAGCGAACCGCCGAAGACCGTGAAGTCCTGCGCGAAGACGCACACCTGCCGGCCGTCCACCGTGCCGTAGCCGGTGACCACGCCGTCGCCGTACGGGCGGTTCCGCTCCAGCCCGAAGGCCGTGGAACGGTGCCGGGCCAGCTCGTCGAGTTCGACGAACGAGCCCTCGTCGAGCAGCATCTCGATCCGCTCCCGGGCGGTCTTCTTGCCTCGCGCGTGCTGCTTCTCGACCGCGCGGGCCGACCCGGCGTGCACCGCCTCGTCGACCCGGCGCTCCAGGTCCGCCAGCTTGCCCGCGGTGCTGTGGATGTTGGTCCCGGTCTCGGTAGTCACCCAGGGAATATAACGATGGTTCAGGTGGGCACCGCTGTGCAGTACGCCTCAGTGTCGGCGCGACCACCGTCGTAGGCTGGCGGAATGTCGGGCTCCCCGTACAACGATCTGGACCGCCCGCCGCTGTCGGCGGCCCGGCTGCGCCGCGCGTTGGTCGCCCCGGACGGGCCGTGGGCCCGGCTGGAGCTGCGTGCCGAGACGGGCTCCACCAACGCCGACGTGGCCGAGGCGGCGCGGGCCGGTGAGCCCGAGGGCCTGGTCGTGGTCGCCGAACGGCAGACCGCCGGGCGTGGGCGCCGCGGTCGGGTCTGGCAGTCGCCGGCGCGGGCCGGCATCACCACCAGCGTGCTGCTGCGGCCCGGCGAGGCCGTGCCGGACCGCGGTTGGCTGCCCGCGACACCCACGGGGTACGGGTGGCTGCCGTTGCTGGCCGGCGTGGCGCTGGTCGAGGCAGTGGCCCGGCTGGCCGAGTTGGAGGCCACCCTGAAGTGGCCCAACGACCTGCTGATCGACGACGCGAAGTGCGCGGGCGTGCTGGCCGAGGCGGTGCCGGGGCGCTCGGCGGACCAACCGCCGGCCATCGTGCTCGGCATCGGGCTCAACGTGACGCTGCGCGCCGACGAACTGCCGGTGAATCCGACCGGGCTGCCGGCCACCTCGCTGCAGTTGGCCGGCGCGGCGGCCACCGACCGGGATCCGCTGCTGCGGGCCCTGCTGCGGTCGGTCGCCGACTGGTACGACCGCTGGCGCTCCGCGGGCGGCGATGCGGTGACCAGTGGCCTACGCGACGCCTACCTGGCGGCGTGCGCGACGGTCGGCCGGGAGGTGCGCGTCCTGCTCCCCAACGGCGAAGCCCTGACCGGCACCGCCACCGGAGTCGACCCGGACGGCCAACTCCTCGTCACCACCGCTGGCGGCGACCGCACCCTTGCCGCCGGGGACGTCCTGCACCTTCGGTGACGCCCGCACCTTCGCTGGCCGGGAGGCCTCCGCCGGCGAAAGGTCGCGCCGTCGACACAAGGCACCCCGGGTGGCTGATCCGATCAGGCGGTTGGACCGGTTACGGTCTGCGCGTCGGAAAAATGGCGATGGAGGTTGTCGTGGCGTTCCCTGAAGACGTGCTCACCGAGGACGAGCATGTCGTGCTCCATCTGCACCCACACTGGAAGGCGTTGATCCAGCCGATCGCGGTGTTGGTGCTGGCCATCGCGGCGGTGGTGGTCGGTGTGCTCCTGCTGCCCGAGAGTGGCGGCGGTTCGATCGTGCTGGCCGTGATCGGGGCGATCGCCCTGGTCGCGGTGCTCTGGCTCGGCCTGTGGCCGTTCCTGGTCTGGCGCACCACGCACTACCTGTTCACCAACGAGCGTGTGCTGATCCAGCAGGGTGTCTTCTCCCGCGACCGGCGGGATCTTCCGCTCACCCGGGTCAACGACCACTCGATGAACCAACGGTTCGTCGAGCGCCTGCTCGGTTGCGGCACGCTCACCATCGAGTCGGCCGGTGAGCGGGGCCAGTCGGTGCTTTCCGACGTGCCGAACGTCGGGAAGGTGCAGACCACCCTGTACGAGCTGGTCGAGGCACAGCACGACAGGCACTCGCTGGGTGACGGGGAGATGCGCGACATCCTCGCCGACATGCAGGACGGCAAGCCGCTGCGCGACACCACGACCTGATCCGGACGCTTGAGGCCCGCCCCGGCCGCGGTGTCGGGGCGGGTCAGTCGTGTGGTTCGGCCCCGGGCGTGCCGCTTCCGGGTCGGTCAGGCCCCGGCGGGCCGATCTCGGCCGGGTCGGCGCCGGTTGGCCCACTCACGGGCCGCTCGGCGTCGGCTGGGTCGCTGACGGGCTGCTCGGCGTCGGCTGGGGCGGCATCGGGCCGATCGGCCCCGTCTGGGTCGGCTTCGGCCGGGTCGACCGGTCGCACGGCGAACCAGCCACGGAAGCGGGTCCGCAGCACCTCCTGCTCGGGTCGGTCGTCCGGGCCGAGGCGGAGCATGGTGCCGGTGAGGCTGACGGTGCCCAGCCCCGGGCGGGCGGTCGAGGGCCGGGCGCCCATCACGTCGACCCGTACCGCGAGCCGATCGCCGGCGCGCACGGGGGCGAGCCAGCGCAGCTCCTCCAGCCCGGGGGATGCGTCCGCCGCCGCCCGGGACAGCAGGTGGTCGACGTACGCGCGCATGAACAGGCTGACCGTGTAGAAACCGCTGGCGATCAGGCCGCCGTGCCGGCTCGCCCCGGCCAGTTCGGGGTCGACGTGATACCACTGCGGGTCGAAGCGGCGGGCGAAGGCGACCATCTCGTCGCCATCCACGGTGACCACACCGAGGTCGACGGTGAGCCCTGGGACGAGATCCTCGAAGAACAGCTCGGCAGGTTGCCCGGTGCCGGAGCGGGCGTCGGGTGCCGTCACCGGCGGGGCGCGCGGCGGGTGCTGACGTGCAACTCCGCGGCGAGTTCCGCGTCCAGGTCGGCGGCGGGGCTGACGCTCAGCCGCTTGGACCGTCCCTGGGTGGGCGCGCCGGGCGGTGGGTCGGCACGTTCCGCGGACTCCGCCTCTTCCAGCTCCGACACGGTCTCGGCCAGTTCGGCGACCGGGTCCATTTCCGCCATCGTGTCCCACTCGTCACGCGGGATGCTGTGCCAGGTGGATGCGGGCTTCGCCTCGGGCTCGACCTCGGTCTTCGCGACCGGCTGGAAGACGAAGGTCCGGTATGACCAGAATCGGAACAGGGTGGCCAGCAGTACGCCGGCGGTCTTGGCCACGTTCAACGCGAGCAGGCCGTGGATGTCGAGGCCGTACTTCGCCGCTGCCACGGCACCCAGTTCGATGAGCAGGCCCGCACCGTTGAACAGGAAGAACAGGACGTATTCCCGACGGAGCGCCGATTTCGGGCGATCCCGGTACGTCCAGTGCCGATTCATCAGATACGACGTGATCGTGGCGACGATGGTCGCGATCACGGAGGCCTTCAGCTGGCCATTGACGAATACGGTCAGTGCGAGGGCATTGAACACCGCGTAATTGATGACGGTGTTGATGCCGCCCACGATGCCGAACTTGAGCGCCTCGTGGATGAACTTCTGCCAGCGCTCAGGCAGGAGACGGACAAGACGCATGCGAAACACCTTAGGGCAGTCGGTGCGGCCGGCGATCACCGGCCGAACGAGGTGAGCGGCAGGTCACGCCCCGTGATCGGGGTCAGGCTTCACCTGTGGTGGAAGGGTCGGGGTTCCCGCTTCGACGAAGACGAACCGCCGGTACGACCAGAATCGGAACAGCGTGCCGAGGCCCGCGCCGACAAGGTAGCTGGCGATGTTGTCGGCCAGGCGCGTCTGGAACACGTCGGGCCAGATGCTGCCGAGCCCGTACCGGCTGATCGCGAGGCAGGCCACCGCGATGCCGAGGCCGACCGCGTTGAAGAAGAAGAACAGTGCGTACTCGCGGGCCGGGTTGCTGCGCTGACGGTGCCGCCAGGTCCAGAACCGGTTGCCCACGAAGGCGAACGAGGCCGCGATCACGGTGGAGATCGTCTTCGCCGTCAACTCCTCGACGTCACGACTGCTCGTCAGGTAGTTGAAGAGCCCGAAGTCGATGAGGAAGGCGACCCCGCCCACGGTGGCGAACTTGCCCAACTCGCGGACAAGGTGACCGAAGCGGTCCAGCAGCATGCCCACCAAACCCTGTCGGGTCTGCCGAGGATCCGGTTGTTCCCCGGTCATTGTGGCGGCCACGGACGGAGCCTACCGGCTGTCGACCAGTCAGAGGGGTAGCAACGGCGAGCGGGCGTGGTCGCCCGGAAGCGCCCAGCGCGGTGTGCGGGGCCGTTGCACGGAGCGTAGCCAATTGGGAGGACTGACGCGCCTCGGAACGGGAATCCACGCACCGGTCGGCGGGGCAGGTCCACGGCCCGACCGCAACAAGCGTCCGCCGGGGTGCACAACAGATTTGCGTGAAACTGCGCGGGAAAGCGGGTATCAGCTCGTGATACCGCAGCGTGGCCGTACCTTGTGCAGTTCTTCACAACCAGTCCCACTGACTCGGAAGGCTGCCCGGTTTACGCTGAGGCCAATCCCAGGTTTCCACGAAGGCGACGCATCGCGCCGCTGAGTTTCGTGCATCCCATAGATCGGTCAGCGTCGACCACAAGGAGATGTGTCATGGTTGCTCCGGCTGTTGTGCGGGGTATTGATCAGGCCCCGACGTCCCATCCGAAACTGCTCGCCTGGGTCCGTGAGGTCGCGGAACTGACCACCCCCGACCGTGTCGTCTGGGTGGACGGGTCCGACGAGGAATGGCGCCGGCTCACCGACGAGCTGGTCGAGGCCGGCACGTTGATCCGGTTGAACCCGGAGAAGAAGCCCAACTCGTTCTACGCGCGCACCGATCCGACGGACGTCGCCCGGGTCGAGGAGCGCACCTTCATCTGTTCCGTCGACGAGGCGGACGCCGGCCCCACCAACAACTGGATGGCGCCGCCGGAGATGAAGCGGACGATGACGGATCTCTACCGCGGTTCGATGCGCGGTCGCACCATGTACGTCATCCCGTTCGTCATGGGCCCCGTCGAGGCCGAGTCCCCGATGTTCGGTGTGGAGATCACTGACAGCCCGTACGTGGTCGCCTCGATGCGCATCATGACGCGGATGGGCACGCGGATCCTCGAGGCGATGGGCAACGATCGGGATTTCGTGCACGCGCTGCACTCGATCGGCGCCCCGCTCGCCCCCGGGCAGCAGGACGTCCCCTGGCCGTGCAACGAGACCAAGTACATCTCGCACTTCCCGGAGACCCGGGAGATCTGGTCGTACGGCTCGGGTTACGGCGGCAACTCGCTGCTCGGCAAGAAGTGCTACTCCCTGCGGATCGCCAGCGTGATGGGCCGCGACGAGGGCTGGCTCGCCGAGCACATGCTGATCCTCAAGATCACTTCGCCGGAGGGTCGGGTCTACCACATCGCGGGCGCCTTCCCGTCTGCCTGCGGCAAGACCAACCTCGCCATGGTGGAGCCGACCATCCCCGGTTGGAAGGTCGAGACCATCGGCGACGACATCGCCTGGATGCGGTTCGGCCCCGACGGTCGCCTCTACGCGGTCAACCCGGAGTACGGCCTGTTCGGTGTCGCGCCCGGCACCGACTGGAAGACCAACGCCAACGCCATGCGCACCCTGGACCGGGGCAACTCCGTCTTCACCAACGTGGGCCTCACCGACGACGGCGACATCTGGTGGGAGGGCATGGGTGAGCCCCCGGCGCACCTGATCGACTGGAAGGGCAACGACTGGACGCCGGAGAGCGAGGGCCTCTCCTCCCACGCGAACAGCCGTTTCTGCACCCCGATCACCCAGTGCCCGATCCTCGCCGACGAGTACTTCGACCCCAACGGCGTGCCGATCGACGCGATCCTCTTCGGCGGTCGCCGCAAGGACACCATCCCGTTGGTGACCGAGGCCCGCGACTGGGTGCACGGCGTCTACATGGGTGCCACGCTCTCCTCGGAGACGACGGCCGCCGCGTCCGGGGCGGTCGGTGTGGTCCGACGGGACCCGATGGCGATGCTGCCGTTCATCGGCTACCACGCGGGCGACTACTTCCGGCACTGGATCGAGATGGGCAAGGGCACCGACGGCGACGAGGCGAAGCTGCCGAAGATCTACTACGTCAACTGGTTCCGCAAGGACCCGGACGGCTCGTTCCTCTGGCCGGGCTTCGGGGAGAACGCCCGGGTGCTCAAGTGGGTCGTCGAACGGATCGAGGGCACGGCCGACGCGGTCGAGACGCCGGTCGGCATGGTTCCCGCGCCCGACGCCCTGGACGTCGAGGGCCTGGACATGACCCCGGAGGACGTTCGGATCGCCCTTAAGGTCGACCCGGACGAGTGGCGTAACGAGCTGCCGATGATCACCGAGTGGTTCGAGAAGTTCGGTGACAAGCTGCCCGGCGTGCTCTGGGCGGAGCTGGACGCGCTGCGCGCGCGTCTGGACGCAGTGCAGCCGCAGCGCTAGGTGTGAAGTCCGCCCCTGGCGGGCATCATCGGATCCCATGAGGACGGCCGCCGAGACCCAGGTCCGGCGGCCGTCCGCCGTCCGGGTGCTCACCACCCTGCTCGCGACGACGGCGGCGGCCACCGTCGTGGTCGAGGTGCTCAATTGGTGGTACGCCCCGGAGCAGGGCTTCGGTCTGGCGGTACGCACCGGCTGGGCGATGCTGCGCTCGTTCGGTTTCCTGCTGCTGATCGGGCACGTACGCAAGGGCCGGACGGTGGCCCGCCCGTTCGGGTTGATCCTCGCGGTCACCACGATCTTCGCCGTCGGCCGGCTGATCGTGCCGCGGCAGGGGGTGCCACCGCTGCCCGGCCTGCTCGGCTTCGCCGTACTCACCGCGCTCTGTGTGGCGGTCGTCTGGCTGCTGTACCGGTCGTCGGCGCTGGCCGAGCATCTTGTCCGGCACCGGCCACGACTGGTCATCGACCGGGCCGGCCTCTCCTGGCGGGAGACCCCGCCCCGCCGGCCGGAGGCCAGCGCCTGGCTGTTGACCAGCCGGGTGGCCGCGTTCACCTACAGCCCACTGATGCTGGTGCCGGCCCTGGTGGCCGGAGGCTCCATCCTGGATGGTCGACTGACCGCGGTGCCGGCCGTGTTGATCTGGTTTGGTGCCGGCATCGTGGCCAGCTACGCGGTGCTGTTCTGCACCGCGTTCCTGCTGCGTGGCAAGGACTGGGCGCGTGGCCTCCTGGTCGCCGTCACGGTGGCCGTCCTCGCCGTGGACCTGCCGCTGTGCTGGTGGCTGCTGGGCGTGGACGGCCTGGTCCGCGACGGCGCCCCGCTGCTGGCCGCCGCCGCCCTGACCCTCTACGGCCTGCGCCGCGCGGCACGCACCGACGACGTCGGCCAGGGCTGACGGCGGCACGACCTCGCGCCCGGCTGGCCGGCAGCCTCGCGGCGACCACCAGGACGCGGCGACTACCGGGACGTGGC
>NZ_PYBV01000151.1 GCF_003205615.1 Micromonospora arborensis
GGTCGGCGAGTCGGGCAGCACCTGCTCCGGGTGGGCGCCCTCGTACGCCTCGATGGCGCGCACCAGGGCGTCGTACTCGTCGTCACCGAGCGGGGTGCTGCCGTCGGCGTAGTAGGCCGCGGCCGCCTGCACGGCGGTGGCGACGGCATCGGCATAGGCGTCGGGAGAGGCCGGAACGGCTGCGTCCTTCATGCCCATATCCTCTCCACCAGCACTGACATCGCGCCGGACCGGTCCTGGGGCGCGCCGGGCCCTCCCCTCGCGGGGCCCGGCGCGCCGAAGGCGGGT
>NZ_PYBV01000152.1 GCF_003205615.1 Micromonospora arborensis
GTCACGGGCGATGCGAGCATAGCATCGAATCGCGCTCCGGACGCCATTCTATAAGTGGGTAGCACAGTGGTCGCAATGGTCGGTAATGCGTTGGCGCAACGATTTCAGCGCGGATTGCGGCGGGCACCCGACGGGGTCTGTCTGACCGTCGGCACCGAGCGGATCACCTATGCCGCGGCGCACCGGACCGCGCTGCGCTGGGGTGCCGCGGTGCGCGCCACCGCGCCCGCCCGCCCGATCGGCGTACTC
>NZ_PYBV01000153.1 GCF_003205615.1 Micromonospora arborensis
GGGGGGGGGGGGCGGGCCGGCTACGACCACCCCCGGCGGGCGGGGGGTCCCGCCCCGGAGGTAGGCCCCCGGGGGCCCGCGGAGAAGCGCCGCGCCCGCAAGGCCGAGGGGGGGGGCGATCCCGCCGACCCCCGCGGCGCCCGCCGCCGGCACCCGCCGGTCCGCCTCGTTGATGACGGTGAGGACGTCCCGGGTCGACATCAGGTCAAGGTCGACGCTGAGCGGGTTGCGCCGCTCGGTGGGTGCGCCCACCCGGACCGTCGGGCGGGCGGGCCGTGCTGGCGGTC
>NZ_PYBV01000154.1 GCF_003205615.1 Micromonospora arborensis
CCGGGCACGGGTCGTGGCTGATGTCGTGGTCGACGGCGCCGATGAGCCGGCCGACGTCGACGTCCTCGGTCGACAGGGGTCGGTCGATCGCCTGGGTCATGGTGGGCTCCCTCGCGTACCGGCCGGCCTGGTGGGCCGCCGCTTGTCGGTTCTTGTGGCGCGGGTCGCTGGCCCGGCACCGTGGGGGCAACTGTTAGCAGAAACGCTGGTCGGGGTGCGCATTCGGTATGGGCTTGACCCATGAATGGTG
>NZ_PYBV01000155.1 GCF_003205615.1 Micromonospora arborensis
GCCTCTTCATTGTGGAAGAAAAACATTGGTGTAAACGTCAAACTGGTTAACCAGGAGTGGAAAACGTTCCTCGACACCCGTCACCAGGGTACTTTTGATGTGGCCCGTGCAGGCTGGTGTGCTGACTACAACGAACCAACTTCCTTCCTGAACACCATGCTTTCGAACAGCTCGATGAATACCGCGCATTATAAGAGCCCGGCCTTTGACAGCATTATGGC
>NZ_PYBV01000156.1 GCF_003205615.1 Micromonospora arborensis
TGCCCTCCGGCGTGACCGGGCTCAAGCACCGCCTCGTCGGGCGCGGCGACTGGCTGGCGTACTCGGCGCTGCGCCGGGCTCACCGGGTCGCTGGTCGCCTCCGGCGGAGTGGCCCGTCGACCGGCGCCGGTCCCGCCTCGGTCAGCGCAGACGAGGACCCGGGCCGAGGGGCGGGTGCCGACGCGACAGGTCGGAAAGAAGGGGTCGCCAAGGGGCAGCGGCGGGGCGGCCGGGGCGGGGGGCGCCCACCCGGGTGCTTCCCTGTTGCCCCGGGGCCGCCCCCTGGGCGCCGACCCGTCCCTGCTGCTCGCGCGCGGCAACCACCCCCCCCCGGGCGTGCTGGACCTGCCCGGGGGCCTGGGCCCGGCCCCGTTGGGCTGCGGCGCACTGCCGCTCGTGCCGGGTGTGCGCCCCGGCGCGCTGCCCGCGCACCCGCGGGGTCAGGTCGGCAAACCGCCGCAACTGCG
>NZ_PYBV01000157.1 GCF_003205615.1 Micromonospora arborensis
AGGCGCTCCACGACGCCGATCCGGTTGCCCGCGCGCTGATCGAGTCCCGGCCTCCCGTCTCCCTGCTTCGGGCCGCCTCGGGCGACGCCGACCGGTTCGCCGAGCTGGCCCGCAGCAGCGACGTCGACCGTCTGAACGCGTCGCTCGGATTGTGGCGCGGTTATGCGTACGCCGACGTGGCCGACGTCTACTTCGCCCGAGCCGATGCGGTCCGCTTCGCCGAACTGCGCATCGACGTGCTCGCACTACG
>NZ_PYBV01000158.1 GCF_003205615.1 Micromonospora arborensis
GGCTGCGGGTCCTTGTCGATGCCGAGCACCTCGAACCCGGCCAGGAAGTAGCCAATGCCGGCCCCGCCCTGGCAGCAGTACGCGTCCAGCATCGTCAGGCCGTTCCACGGCCGGGCGGGCAGCCATCCGGCCGCCGGGCGGTCGGCCAAGGCGGCCACGGGACTCTGACGGGCGCTCACGCGGCCCGCCGCGCGGTGATGTCGGTGACGGTGGCGAGGTGCACGGGCGGGGCCGGGGCCACGTCGGGGGCGGGCTCGCGGCCGCCGGG
>NZ_PYBV01000018.1:0-20706 GCF_003205615.1 Micromonospora arborensis
GGCCCGGCCCGGCACGGCCAAGCGCGGGCGCGCCGCGCGGCGGGCAGGATGGGATCGAGCTGGACCAGGCTCGGCCCGCACTATGCCCGGCCGAAGCCGAACCTGACAGGGCACCGGACCGGGCACGGCGGCGAGCCGGACACGCGACGGGCACCGCATCGCCGGACCACACACGACGACGGGCGCCGAATCGCCCGGACCACACACGACGACGGCGCCGAATGGTCCGGACCACACAGCGACGGGCGCCGCTCCCGGGGGGTCCCGGGGGCGGCGCCCGTCGTACTGCCGTGGTTGAGCGTCAGTGCCGATCGATGTCGCTTGCGATGTCCTCGCGGTAGCTGGCCCCGCCGTCCGACTCGCTGGTGAGCGGCTTGGCACCACCCTCCGGCGGGCCGGCCAGGCTCTGGCCGGCGGCCAACTCCGGGAACTTCGCGTCGAACGCCGGCCGCTCGGAGCGGATGCGCGGCATCCGGTCGAAGTTGCGCAGCGGCGGCGGGCTGCTGGTCGCCCACTCCAGCGAGTTGCCGTGACCCCAGGGGTCATTCACCTCGACCACCGGGCCGGTCTTGTACGACTTCCAGCAGTTGTAGATGAACGGCAGCGTGGAGATACCGGTGATGAACGCGCCGATCGTGGAGATCGTGTTCAGCGTGGTGAAGCCGTCGCTGGGCAGGTAGTCGGCGTACCGGCGGGGCATGCCCTCGTTGCCGAGCCAGTGCTGCACCAGGAACGTGGTGTGGAAACCGATCATGGTGAGCCAGAAGTGAATCTTGCCCAGGCGCTCGTCGAGCATCCGGCCGAACATCTTCGGGAACCAGAAGTAGATGCCGGCGAAGACCGCGAACACGATCGTGCCGAAGAGTACGTAGTGGAAGTGCGCCACGACGAAGTACGAGTCCGACACGTGGAAGTCGATCGGCGGGCTGGCCAGCAGCACACCGGTGAGACCACCGAAGAGGAAGGTGACCAGGAAGCCGACCGCCCAGAGCATGGGCGTCTCGAAGCTGATCTGGCCCCGCCACATCGTGCCGATCCAGTTGAAGAACTTCATACCGGTCGGCACTGCGATCAGGTAGCTGAGGAAGCTGAAGAACGGCAGCAGCACCTGGCCGGTGGCGAACATGTGGTGCGCCCAGACGCTCATGGAGAGCGCGGCGATCGCGACGGTCGCGGCGACCAGACCCTTGTAACCGAAGATCGGCTTGCGGGAGAAGACCGGGATGACCTCGCTGATGATGCCGAAGAACGGCAGCGCGACGATGTACACCTCGGGATGCCCGAAGAACCAGAACAGGTGCTGCCAGAGCATCGGCCCACCGGTCGCCGCGTCGTACACGTGGGCGCCGAGGATGCGGTCCGCGGCGAGCGCGAAGAGCGCGGCGGCCAGCAGCGGGAAGACCAGGATCACCAGAAGACTGGTGACCAGGATGTTCCACGTGAAGATCGGCATCCGGAACATGGTCATGCCGGGCGCCCGCAGGGTCAGCACCGTGGTGATCATGTTCACCGCGCCGAGGATGGTGCCCAGACCGGAGATGGCCAGACCCATGATCCACATGTTGGCGCCGACGCCGGGCGAGTGCTCGACGCTGCTCAACGGCGCGTACGCGAACCAGCCGAAGTCAGCAGCGCCACCCGGGGTGAGGAAACCGGCGGTCGCGATCGTGCCGCCGAACAGGTACAGCCAGTAGGCGAAGCTGTTCAGGCGGGGGAAGGAAACGTCGGGCGCGCCGATCTGGATCGGCACGATGTAGTTCGCGAACGCGAACACGATCGGCGTCGCGAAGAACAGCAACATGATCGTGCCGTGCATCGTGAAGAGCTGGTTGTACTGCTCTGGCGACAGGAACTGCAGCCCGGGTCGGGCCAGCTCAGCCCGCATGATCAGGGCCATCAGGCCACCGATCATGAAGAACACGAACGCGGTGATCATGTACATGATCCCGATTTGCTTCGCGTCCGTGGTTCGCAGCAGCCGCGCGATGGCCGACCCCTTGACCGGCTCCCGGACCGGCCAGGGCCGGGTCACGACCGGCTTGGGTGCGACGGTGGTCACGAGTGGCCTCCGGTTCTCGGTTGTCCCGCTCGGCACACGCTGGTTATCGGCGGGCCGTCATCCGCAAGGAGGATAGTCCCCGGCAGGTCGCAACGCCGCGTGGGGTGGCGTGACACGATCTCCAACGGGGCTACAGCGGGCCGAGCAGGAGCCGGTAGTGCTCCCCGAAGATCCGGCCGCCGCGCCCGCGCAGCAGCGGGTCGCGCAGCGCCGGCGGCACGTCCCTGGTCCGGTTGCGGTCCCGGGTCCGGTCCCGCACCCACCGGGTACGCGGACGGCGACGACTCTCGTACGCCACCAGGGCCGCCTCCACACTGCTGGCCGCATGCAGCGATTCCGCCAGCACCACGGCGTCCTCCAGTGCCATCGCCGCGCCCTGGGACAGCGTGGGCGCGGTGGCGTGCGCCGCGTCGCCGACCAGCAGCACTCTGCCCCGGTACCAGCGGCCCAGCTCCACCTCGTCGGTGATCCCGACGTGCACCCCGTCGAGTGCCGCCAGCACCTCGGGCACCGGGCCCCGGTAGTCGGCGAAGAGTTCACGCAGCCGGGCCAGCGGGTCGGTGGGCGCCTCGGTGCCGGCCTCGTCGGCGTAGAGGTGCAGCCGCCCGGCGCCGATCGGCACCATCAGGAACCCGGAGCGCTGGCCGAGCAGGGCGGTCCACTCGGTGACCGGTGGGCCGTCGCGCAGCACGGCCCGGTAGACCACCTGACCGACCGGGCGGGGCGGCCCGCCGAGCGCGGCCAGGGCGCGGACCGAGGAGCGCGGGCCGTCGGCGCCGATGACCAGGTCGTACTCGGTGGTGGTGCCGTCGGTGAAGGTGACCCCGACCGCACCCGGCAGCAGCTCCAGGGTGCGGACCTCGGCGCCGTGCCGGACGGCGCCGCCGGCGCCACTGAGCAGGACCCGGTGTAGGTCGGCCCGGGGCAGCGCCCGGCATTCGCCGACACCGGCCCAGAGGGTGTCGAGGTCGACCTCGCAGAGGTGCGCGCCGGTGGCGTCGAAGAAGTGCTGCCGGTGGATCACCTGCCCGAGCGGGCGGACCGGATCGTGCAGACCGAGCCGGTGCAGCGCGCGGGCGGCATTGCCGGGCAGGTAGAGGCCGGTTTCGGTGGACTCCCCCGGTGGCAGCTTGTCCGTGACGTCCGGCCGGAAGCCTGCCAGGCGCAGCGCCCGGGCCACGGCCAGGCCGGCGATGCCCGCGCCGACGACGAGGATGCGCAGGGGGGAGCCACCCATGGTGGTGTACGCCTCCGGAGGGGGAGCGGAACGCGTTGGAGGCAACACGCTACTCGGAGCGATCGGTGCACGCCAGGCCCGATCGGTCCGCGTGGAGCCGCTCGTCGGCGACCCACACCGCTTGGCCGGCTGCCCGTCGCCGCCCGTCCGGCGGGGCATGGCAATCCTCACATTTGGCGTGTTCGGCCCGTCCGGTTGCGCAAGAGTTTCAGACATGTAAATGTGTCATCGAGCGTGGGAGCGCTCCCGCATCCGCCCGTCCACCGACTACCGTCCGGCGCCCGGGCACGCGCCGCAGTCAAGGAGCGTCATGAAACGTCCACTTCGGGCCATGGTCGCCGCCGGCCTGCTGCTCAGCGGCTCGATCGTCGCCGTGGCTCTCGGCGGCAACGCGTCCGCCGACACCCAGATCTGCGAACAGTACGGCTCGGCCGTCATCCAGGGCCGCTACGTGGTGCAGAACAACCGCTGGGGCACCACCGCCCAGCAGTGCATCAACGTCACCAGCAACGGCTTCGAGATCACCACCCTGAACGGCAGCAGCCCCACCAACGGCGCACCGACGGCGTACCCCTCGGTGTTCTTCGGTTGTCACTACACCAACTGCTCGCCCGGCACGAACCTGCCGATCCAGGTGTCCCAGATCAGCAGCGCCACCAGCAGCATCTCCTACCGGTACGTGAGTGGCGCCACCTACAACGCCTCGTACGACATCTGGTTGGACCCGTCGCCCAAGCGGGACGGGGTGAACCAGATGGAGATCATGATCTGGCTCAACCGGCAGGGCCCGATCCAGCCCATCGGCTCGGTCGTCGGCACCACGAACCTGGCCGGCCGCACCTGGGAGGTCTGGCGGGGCAGCAACGGCTCCAACAACGTCATCTCGTACGTCGCGTCGTCGGCGATCTCCAGCCTGAACTTCAGCGTGCTGGACTTCATCAACGACACCCGCAACCGGGGCGCGATCACCAACTCCTGGTACCTGACCAGCATCCAGGCCGGCTTCGAGCCCTGGCAGGGCGGCGTCGGCCTCGCGGTGACGTCGTTCTCGGCCAACGTCAACGGTGGCGGCCAGCCACCGACCAACCCGACGACCCCGCCGCCGAGCGGTGGCGCGAGGTGCGCGGTGAAGTACACGGCCAACTCGTGGAACAACGGCTTCACGGCGGACGTGCAGATCACCAACACCGGGTCCAGCGCGATCAACGGTTGGACGCTCACCTACAGCCTGCCCAGCGGGCAGCAGGTGACCAACGCCTGGAACGCCACGGTGAGCCAGAGCGGATCGACGGTGACCGCCCGCAACACCGGCCACAACGGCTCGGTGGCACCCGGGGGCACGGCCAGCTTCGGCTACCAGGGCACCCTGAGCGGGTCGTACTCGTCCCCGACCAGCTTCTCGCTCAACGGGGCGACCTGCTCCCGCACCTGAGCCGACACCACGACGTGCGGGGGCGTGACCGTCCAGGTCACGCCCCCGCACGTCGCTGTGCGCGGGCCTGACCAGACTGACGGCGCGACGATCCGCGCGGCCACCCCGGCGAGGTCGCGGGTGAAAGAATCACGCTTAACTATGCATTAATATTATCTCAGTACCTTCCGAACATGTCGGTTATAACGCTATTTCGGTACGATGTCCCCTCGTCGATCGTTGTCTTCCTGATCGCCATCCCGTTGTCCCTCGGCATCGCTGCCGCCTCCGGAGCACCGCTGTTGGCCGGGCTGATCGCCGCCGTCGTGGGCGGGATAGTCGCCGGCGCGCTCAGCGGCGCGCCGCTCCAGGTCAGCGGGCCAGCGGCTGGGCTCACCGTGATCGTCGCGGGCACCATCGCCGAGTTCGGCTTCGCCGGCACCGCCGCGATCGTGACCGCCGCCGGGCTGCTGCAGATCCTGCTGGGCATCACCCGCCTCGGGCGGGCCGCGCTCGCCCTGTCGCCAACAGTCGTACACGGAATGCTGGCCGGCATCGGCCTGGTCATTGCGCTGAGCCAGATCCACGTAGCGCTCGGCGGCGCGCCCCAGAGCTCCGCGTGGGCGAATCTCCGTGACCTACCCGGCCAGGTCGCCGACTACCACAGCGTGTCCGTGCTGCTCGGCGCGCTGACCATGACGCTGTTGCTGATCTGGTCACGTCTGGTCAAGACCACCATGCTGCCGGCGACCCTGGTGGCGGTGGTGGTTGCCACTGTGGTCGCGACGGCCCTCGGTGCCGACGTGCAGCGGGTGAATCTGCCCGCCAACCCCTTGAGCGCGCTCACCTTCGCCCGCTGGCCCGACTCACCGCTGTGGGAAGTCCTTCCGGCGGTCATCACCATCGCCCTGGTAGCGAGCGTGGAATCTCTTCTCTCGGCGGTGGCCGTCGACCGCCTGCACGACGGCGCACGAGCGAACCTCGATCGTGAACTCATCGCTCAGGGCGCCGCGAACGCCGTATCCGGAACGCTCGGCGGCCTCCCGGTCACCGGCGTCATCGTGCGCAGTTCGGCCAACGTCGCGGCCGGGGCACGCACCCGCGCCTCGAGCATCCTGCACGGAGTCTGGATCGCCGGGTTCGTGCTGGCCGGCGCCGTACTGCTGGAAATGATCCCGATGGCCGCGCTCGCCGCCGTCCTGGTGGTGGTCGGCCTGCGGCTGGTGAGCCTCGCCCAGATCCGCACGTACGCCCGACACCGGGAGTTGCCCATCTATGTGATCACCGCGGTCGGCGTGGCCGCGACCGACCTGCTCATCGGGGTCGGGCTGGGCATGGCGACGGCGGCGCTCTTCATGGTGCGGCGGTTGGCCCGGTGCGACATTCACGTCACCGAGCCGAACTCCGACACCTGGCTCGTGTCGATCACCGGAACACTCGCCTTCGTCGCCTCCGGACGACTCACCCGCCGACTCGCCGCCCTGCCCCCGGGGAAGCACGTCGAACTCGAACTACACCTGGACTATCTCGACCACGGCGCCTACGAGACCATCCGCGACTGGCAGGCGTCCTACACGCGGTCCGGTGGCAAAGTCCAGGTCAGCGAGGTACACGGCTCGTGGTTTCACCGTGCGGGCACCGACGGGCTCGGCACCGGCAAACGCACCGCCCCGTGCGTGACTCGGGGTCGTCAGTCTCCGGATGCGCACGGGCACGTTGCACCGCCCCTCGCGAAGCCTCGGGTTCCCTGAAGTCGGGGCATCCTCGCACGTGGGACACCCCGACTTCCGGGAAGTCGAGTCGATCAAGCCGCGGCGGGGCCGTCGAGGTCAGACGCGGGTGAGGCGTACGGCGTCGGCGATGACCAGACCGGTGGTGTTGCTCCACCGGCTCACGCCCACCCGGTTGGCGTCACCAGCCGGCAGCGTGAACGTGCCGAGGACCCGCCACTGCCCACCGGTCGCCCGCTGGTCGACGCGTACCGTCTGGTTACCGGTGCTGGTGGCGATGATGTATGGGGCCGCGCTGTTGTAACCGGAGTTCGCCGGCCACCAGGCCTCGACGCGGTAGCTGGCGGTGGCCGGGACGTTGAACCGGTACCACGCGACGTCGCTGGCGGCGACCGGGTCGGCGTACCGGTAGTCGGCGCCGTACCGCTGGCTGGAGTACGACGACACGCCCCAGTTGGCACTGGCGGTGAAGCGGCCGCTGGTGGTGTTGTCCACGGTGGAGGACCAGGCCGTGCCGCCGGCCATCTTCGCGGCCACGTCGGCCCGCATCACGTTCAGGTCGATGAACGACGGGTCGATCTTGCCGGTGGTGCTGGTTTCCCGGTGCCCCCGGGCATAGCTGCTGTCGCGACCCAGCCGGGTGAGCACGGCGGCGGTGGCGGCGAGCGAGGCACTGTACTGCGCGCTGGTCATCTCCTGGCTGACGCCGTTGTAGTCGATCTCCCACCCGATCATCAGGGTGTTGCCGTCCCCCGCCGGGATCGGCCCACTGCCGCCGCTGACCCCGGCGTGGTTGCAACGGCCGGCCGAGATGACGTGGAAGACGCCGTTGTAGTCGACGAGCGCCTGACAGAGCGGGCCGGGCAGGTCGGACCGACCGTTGATGCAGATGCCGAGGGCCGGGTGTGGGTTGCTGGCGCTGGAGGTCGAGGCGGTGTGGTGCCAGAGCACCCCGATGGGGTCGAAGGAGCCCGGTCGCATCCGGTTGAGCCAGTCGCCCTCGACGACGACCTGGACCCCGGCGGCGCGCAGCACGTCCACCAGCCAGGGGATCGTCGCCATCAGGCGTCCTGGAGCAGGTCGGCGAGGCACTCGGCCTTCGGTGCGGCGCTCGCCGGGGCGGGTCGGGAGACGACGGTCAGCGCGGCGGCCACCAGGGCGGGAATGCCGAGCACTCCGCGACGGCGCAGACGGATGGATGGTGAGCGGGCCATGGCGATCCTCCAGCGAGGGCGGGTTCGATCGGATCGACGATCGTGATGACGGCACGCTATACCGTCACAAACGTCGATGTCGATAGCCTTCACGGCCGAGTCGCGAGCTGAAGAAAATCGCCGATTCAGACCCTCAGTTCTGCGGCGCCGGGTCGGAGACCAAGCCGAGGATCGCGCCCAGGACGGCCAGGAAAACGTTGCGTGGCTGCTTGTGCAGCCAGACCAACACGTCCCGGTCGATCTGAACCTTCACGCCGCCTCGCCGTTGGCCCGGTCGGCCAGCAGCGCCTCCACCTCACGGGGATCGACCCCGAGCGACTCCAGCGCCGCCGACAGCGGCACGAACTGGCCTTCAGTACGGGATTGGGCGATCACCGCCGAATCCCGGCGGTCTCGGAACGCCTCAATCTCCTCCCACTCGTCGATGCCGACGAGCACGGCGACCGGCCGTTCGTACTTGGTGATGATGACCGGCTCACCGGTGCGCTCAACCCCGTCCAGCACCCGACCCGCGCCATCACGGAACTCGCGCAACGTGATCCTCTCCATACACACGACTGTACCACGCGGTACCGCGTGGCTCCATTACTGAACAAGCGGGACAAGCCGTGGCCTGTCGGCACCGCCGCTGACCGAGCCGCTGGACTAAGAACACCGACCTTTGAAGGAAGTCGCCGATTCAGACCTCGCCGAGCGCGTCGATGTCGCGCATCTCCTCCGCTGTCAGCGAGAAGTGGAAGACGTCGAAGTTGGCGGTGATCCGCTCCGGGGTCACCGACTTCGGGATCACCACGATCTCGTGGTCGATGTGCCACCGCAGCACCACCTGCGCCGGGGAGGCATCGTGCGCGGCGGCGATCCTGGTCAACACCGGGTCGCTGAGGTCGCTGGTCTTGAACGGGCTGTACCCCTCCAGCACCACGCCCCGATCCCGGTGCTCGGCGTGCCGCTGCCGGTCGTACAGCGCCGGGCTCCACTTGATCTGGTTGACCGCCGGGTTCTCCTCGGTCGACTGGATCAGCTCGTCGATCTCCGCGGTGCTGTAGTTGCTGACGCCGACCGCCCGGGCGAGATTCCCGTCCCGCGCGGCGAGCAGTTCGCGCCAGAGCGGGATGCTGTCCCCCGGCGACGACGGCGGCCAGTGGATCAACCAGAGGTCCACGTATTCGACGCCGAGCGCCTCCAGGCTGGCCTCCAGCGTCTGTCGCTCCCGGCCCACCCGGTCCGGCGGGAGCTTGGTGGTGATGAAGACGTCCTCCCGGCGCAGCCCGCTCTCCTGCACCGCCCGGCCGACCTCCCGCTCGTTGCCGTACATGGTCGCGGTGTCGAGGTGCCGGTAGCCGGTGTCGAGCGCGGCCAGCACCGCCTCGTAACCGGCCTGGCCGGTGGCCTGCCAGGTGCCGAAGCCGAGCAGGGGCATCCGCACGTCCCCGGGAAGCAGGGCGGTGGGCTGGTCGGTGAGGTCCATGAGGTCCGTTCTACCCCGCCGAGCCCTCGCCCGCCGAGCGAACCGGACACTCCGGCATCCCGCACGATGGTCCGGTCTGGCGGAGAATACGGGTGTGACCGACCGGCTGGAGGAGTACCGGCGACGACGTGACGCGGCACGTACGCCTGAGCCGGTGCCCGAACGGAGCCCCGCGGTGGCCGGCCCCGACGGCGACACCGCCCGTTTCGTCATCCAGCAGCACCACGCCCGCAGCCTGCACTGGGACCTGCGCCTGGAGCACGAGGGCGTGCTGGCTTCCTGGGCGGTGCCGCGTGGCCTCCCCCGTGATCCGGGTCGCAACCACCTCGCCGTACACACCGAGGACCACCCGATGGAATACCTCGACTTCGCCGGCGAGATCCCCGCCGGTGAGTACGGCGGCGGCCGGATGGTGATCCACGACCGGGGCACCTACCGGTGCGAGAAGTGGCGTGCCGACGAGGTGATCGTGACGCTCTCCGGTGACCGGACGGCCGGCCGCTACGCCCTCTTCGCCACCGGAGGGCGGGACTGGATGGTCCGGCGTACCGATCCGGCGCCGCCGGGTTGGACGCCGATGCCCGACCTGGTCCGCCCGATGCACGCCACGCCCGCCGCCGGGCTCCCCCGCGACCGTGCCGCCTGGGGGTACGAGCTGCGGTGGGACGGGGTCCGGGCGATGGCGTACGTCTCCGGCGGCCGGCTGCGGCTGCTCTCCGAGACCGACGAGGAGATCACCGGCGGGTACCCGTGGCTGCGTGCGATGGCCGAGGCGCTCGCGCCCACCGAGGCCGTGCTCGACGGTGTGCTCGTTCGTATCGACGGTGCCGGCCGGGTGCGCCCGATCCGACCGGCCAGCGGCAGCCGAGTTCCCGCGGGCGCCCAGTACCTGGTCGTCGACCTGCTCTGGCTTGAGGGCGTGAGCAGCGTCGACGTGCCGTACGCGCAACGCCGGGAGCTGCTCGATGGGCTGGCCTTGGCCGGTCCGCACTGGCAGACTCCGCCGTGGTTCCCGGGCGCGGGCGACGAGGCCCTGCGCGCCGGCCGGGAGCAGGGCCTGCCGGGCGTGGTCGCCAAGCGGCTGGACTCGGCGTACGAGCCGGGGCGGCGCAGCCGACGCTGGCAGAGCATCGACGCGGTCTGACGGCGAGGAGCGACGTGTACCTGACCCACCTGGAATGCCCGCGCTGCGGGCGGGAATCCGCGGCCGACACAGTGCAGAACCTCTGCGAGTGCGGCTCTCCGCTGCTGGCCCGCTACGACCTGCCGGCGGTGGCGAAGGCGGTCACCCCGGAACGCTTCGGACTTCGCCCGGCCGACCTGTGGCGCTACCGGGAACTGCTGCCGGTCGGCGACCCACGGCACGTCACGACGCTCGGGGAGGGCTGGACGCCGCTGCTGCGCGCCCCGACGTACGGCGCCGAGATCGGCATCGCGGACCTGATGGTCAAGGACGAGGGGTTGATCCCGACCGGTTCGTTCAAGGCGCGTGGCGCGGCGGTCGGTGTGAGCCGGGCCCGTGAGTTGGGCGTCGAGCGGATCGCGATGCCCACCAACGGCAACGCCGGGTCAGCCTGGGCGACGTACGCCGCGCGGGCCGGGATGGGTGCGACCATCGTCATGCCGCTGGAGGCGCCGAGCATCTGCCGGCGTGAGTGCGTCGCCGCCGGGGCCGACCTGCGCCTGATCGACGGGCTGATCAGCGATGCCGGCCGGCGGGTGGCCGAGCTGATCGCGGCGTCGGACGGGGCGATCTTCGACGCCGGCACGCTGCGCGAGCCCTACCGGTTGGAGGGCAAGAAGACGATGGGGTACGAGATCGTCGAGCAGCTCGGCTGGCAGGCGCCCGACGTGATCATCTATCCGACGGGTGGCGGTGTCGGCCTGATCGGCATCCACAAGGCGTTGCACGAGCTGCGCGAACTGGGCTGGATCGGCGACAAGCTGCCCCGGCTGGTGGCGGTGCAGTCGACCGGTTGCGCGCCGATCGTGCGGGCGTTCGCCGCCGGCGAGGACCGGGCGCAGCCGTGGGCGGACGCGCAGACCGTGGCGTTCGGAATCACCGTGCCGGCGCCGCTGGGCGACGAGCTGATCCTGGCGGCGCTGCGGGAATCGTCCGGCACGGCTGTCGCCGTCGACGACGCGGACATCCTGGCGGACCTTCGGGACTTCGCCGCCCGGGAGGGGCTGCTGCTCTGCCCGGAGGGGGCGGCCTGCCTGACGGCGGCACGGCAACTGCGCGCCGGCGGGTGGATCCGGGCCGACGAGCGGGTGGTGGTGCTCAACACCGGCTCCGGGCTGAAGTATCCGGACACGGTCGACGTGTCCGGCGTACCCCTGCTGGTTTGAGGTGGCGGGCACCCCGCGGACCGTGCCGACCGCGGGGTGCCGTCTGTCGCAGGATTCCGGCCGGGAAGGCACGCCGACCGGTCAGTAGCTGTCCGGCCGGGTGATCCGCCAGGCCGCGTTGATCAGCCCGATGTGGGAGAGCGCCTGCGGGGTGTTGCCGAGCTGCATCCCGCTGGACAGGTCGATCTGCTCGCTGAACAGCCCCACGTCGTTGGAGTACCCGGCGACCCGCTCGAAGAGCGCCTCGGCCCGCTGCTGCTCACCCGTCATCACCAGGCACTCCACCAGCCAGAACGAGCACAGCAGGAATCCGGCCGGGTCGGTCGTCCACCGCCGCAGCAGTCCGCCCTCGGTGCCCAACTCGCGCTCGACCATCGCGATTGTCGAGCGCATCCGTGGGTCGGTGGCAGGAAGGAAGTGCGTGACCGGCAGGGCGAGCACCGAGGCGTCCAGCTCCGGCGATCCGAACGCACCGGTGAACGCCCCGATTCGCTCGTTCCACCCCTCGCGCAGCACGGTGTCGCGAATCTCGTCGCGGATCTTGGCCCAGCGACGTGGGTCGGCCCGGTCGCCGAGCCGGTCGGCGAGCCCCACCGCCCGGTCCATGGCGAGCCAGCAGGCCACCTTGGACGAGACGTAGTGGCGCTCCTCGCCCCGGGTCTCCCAGATGCCCCGGTCCGGCAACCGCCACGTCGAGGCCACCTGCTCGGTCAGCCCGAGCACCATCTCGCACAACTCGCCCTCGAACGTCGCGCCGAGGTAGTCGCGCAGGCGCCACACCGCGGACATCACCTCACCCGGCACGTCGAGCTGCCGCTGCCGCCAGGCGTCGTTGCCTACCCGCACAGGCCTGCTGCCACGGTATCCGAGCAGGTGGGAGCAGTGGTGCTCGGAGATGTCACGCTCTCCCTCCAGTCCGAAGAGCACCGGAACGGGCTCGTCGCCGAACCGGCCGATCGAGCGGGTCGCCCAGGCGAACAGCCGGGACGTCTCGTCGGGACAGGCCGCCACCCAGAGCGCCCGCATCGTCAACGAGAAGTCCCGTAGCCAGGAGTAGCGGTAGTCGTAGTTCCGGTCGCCGCCGATCTGCTCCGGCAGCGAGGACGTCAGTGCGGCGGCGACCGCGCCACTCCGGGCGTAGGTGAGGCCGGTCAGGACCGTCGAGCTGTGTTTGACGAGGTCGGGGTAGCGGCCGGAATACCCGTGCGTCTCCCGGAACGCCTGCCACGCCTGTGTGGTCTCGGCGAGGGTGGCCAGCGGGTCGACCCGGGCCGGCGCGTCGCCGTACGCCTCGCCGAAGGCCACGTCAATCCCGATCACCTGACCGGCGGAGACCTCGAACTCGTGGGTCACCCGATCGGTGCCCGCTCGCAGGTGCAGACCCCCGGCTCGCAACATCAGCACGATGGGGCCGGCGCCGGCCAGCACCCCGCCGTCCGGCTGCTCGTGCAGGTACGGCGTGAGCAGGCCGTACTCCGGGCGGGGCGCGAAGTCCAGCGCCATCCGCACCCGGCCCGACAGCCCCTGGACCACCCGGATCAGGACGGCGGGCGAGTTCTTACCCAGCTCGTGGGCGCGGGCGCCAACCTCGGCGGCCAGGGCGTCGACGACCGCCACGCTGCCGTGCGGAGTGTGGTGCACCGTCCGCAGCACCAACGTGTCCGGCAGGTACGCGCGTTCCACCCGGTAACCCTGGCCGCCGACACCGACCGGCGCCAGCTGGAAGTGGCCAGCCCCCGGGTCGAGCAGCCGCGCGAACACGGACGACCCGTCGAACCGGTCCGGGCACCACCAGTCGACCGAACCGTCCTTGCCGACCAACGCCCCCGAACGGGAGTCCGACAGGAACCCGTAGTCGGAGATCGGCGGCTGCTGCTGCTCCACCCGCCGGGGGTACCCGCGCTGGCCCGGATCAGGCTCCGCCGGATCACTCGCCCGGCGGCTCGTCCCTGCCCGCCGCCTCGGCCGCGTCGGCCTCCTCCTTGGTCCGGTGTACGGCCTTGTCGGCGTGCTCCGGCGGCCCGTAGACGGTGTACAGCACCAGCGGGTTGGGGCCGGTGTTGACGAAGTTGTGCTTGGTGCCCGCCGGCACCACGACCAGGTCGCCCGCGACGACCTTGCGCTTCGCGCCGCCGACCTGGGCCTCACCGATGCCACTGACGAAGGTCAGGATCTGGTCGATCTCCTCGTGCACCTCCTCACCGATCTCCCCACCGGGGGGAATGGTCATGATGACCAACTGGGTGTGGTCCCCGGTCCACAGCACCCGCCGGAAATCCGGGCTCTTCTCAGCAACGGTCGCGATCGTGAAGTGCTCCATGCCCGCGCTCATACCCCGTTCGGCAGCGCGCCACGCCGGGAAGCACAGAGGGTGGAATTCCCCACGGTCGGGAGGTTTGGATTCGCGCAGGCCGGGGATCGATGACTCTGACCGGCGCGAATGGCCGGTCGAGCCAGGTCCCCGCTGGCGTACCGCCGAACGGCTGCGGTGGTGGGAGACGGCCAGAGCGCGGCGACGTTCCGACCACGGTCGAAGCGGCGCCGTGCGCTCGTTTCGACCCGCCGGGCGGCCTCAGGCTCGCCTACTGCCGCTCAGTGAAGCCGAACTGGATGATGCCCTCGTCGTCGACGGTGGCGTCCACCGACGCGTCCCCGAGCAGCTCGGCGGCATCCTCGTCCAGGAAGATCCGGGCACCCTGGTTGTCGACCACTTGATCGCCCTGCACCGGCTCGGGCACCAACTCGACCGTGAGCGAGCCGGCGTCGGCATCGGCGGCGATGCGTACTCCGCCGTCCTGGGCGACGTCCTGCTGATTCGCGAGGTCGCGGATGACGAGCACGGCGTTATCGGTCATGGTGAGCATTGGCGGAACTCCTCGCGGATTCTCGGCTCGCGGTCGGGAACTGCGCAGACCGGACAGTCGGCCCGCGTACGAGCACACGTGGGAGGCGACAGGAGGCGAACGGTCGTCGCCGTCGCATCGAATCGGGGCAGCTGAGGGCCCCTTCACTCCCCACCGTGCCCGGTGCTGGACCATCCGTCAAATAGACGCAGGTCAGTCGAGAGCGGTGGCCGAGGCCGGCCGGGCGCGGTTGTCACCGTTGCGCCGCCGGGCCGGCGCCGTGCCGATGACAGACGGGGATTCCGGCGATCACCATCGGAACTGTGTTTACGCTGCGCTTATGAGTGATTACCGTCGGTATGCGGCCGAGTTGCTCGGCACCCTGCTGCTGGTCTTCTTCGGAGTGGGTAGCGCCGTCGCCGCGCGGATTGACGGCGGTGTGGTGGTGGTCGCGCTGGCCTTCGGGTTCGTGATGGTCGCCCTCGTCTACACGATCGGCCCGCTGTCCGGCAGCCACGTCAACCCGGCGGTGACGCTCGGTGTGCTGCTCTCCGGAAAGATCTCGGTGATCGGCGCGGTGGCGTACTGGATCGCTCAGTTCGTCGGCGCGACCGTCGCCGCCTTCGCGCTCTGGGCGCTGACCCGGTGGGGTGACGTGGCGGACCAGACCGGGGCGCTGGGCACGAACGGCTACGGCGCGCACATCAACCGGGGCGGCGCCGCCGTGCTGGAGATCGTTCTGACCTTCCTCTTCGTGCTGGTCGTCCTGGTGGTGACCAGCCGCAGCGAGAATCCGGGCACGGCAGGGCTGGCCATCGGGCTGGCTCTCGCCGTAACCCAACTGGTGGGCGTGACGCTGACCGGCGCCGCGGTCAACCCCGCCCGCGCGTTCGGCCCGGCGGTGTTCGAGGGTGGCGTGGCCCTGCGGCAGCTCTGGGTGTTCATCGTCTTCCCGCTGCTCGGCGGGGCGCTCGCCGCGCTGGTCGCCCCAATGGTCATGGGAGCGCAGCGGCACTACTGGGGTGGCCACGACAAGTCGGTCGGCCGACCGGAAGAGCCCAGCCGGTAATAACCTACGCCCGAGGCCCTTTTCCGGCGAATACCTTCGTGACAGCATCTGCGCATGCATCGCCGTCACTTCCCCCGGGCCCTCGCGCTGCTCGCACTGGTCGCCACCGCGGCCACCGCCGGAGCGCCCGGTGCCACGGCCGAGTCGCCCACCCCCGCGACCACCCGACTGCACGACACCATCGACACGATCCTCGCCGACACCCGACTTGCTGGCGCGCAGGCGTCGGTCGTCGTGGTCGACACCAGCACGGGACAGACGCTCTACGACCGCAACGGTGACCGCCGGCTGGTCCCCGCCTCCAACACCAAGCTGCTGACCTCGACGGCGGCCCTTGAGCTGCTCGGCCCGGGGCACCGCTTCGCCACCGACGTACAGACGACCGGCAAGCGCCGCGCGGGCCTGCTCTCCGGCAACCTCTACCTCCGCGGCGGGGGTGACCCGACCATGCTCGCCGCCGACTACGACGCGCTCGCCGCGCAGGTCGCCGCCGAAGGCGTACGGGTGGTCACCGGCAACCTGGTCGCCGACGACACCCGGTACGACCACACCCGACTCGGCCCCGACTGGACCTGGGACGACGAGCCCTACTACTACGCCGCCCAGGTCTCCGCGCTGACCGTCGCTCCGGACACCGACTACGACGCGGGAACCGTGATCGTGCACGCCGCACCGGCCGACCGGGCCGGCGCCCCACCGGTGGTCAGCACCACCCCACCCACCGGGTACGTCCACATCGACAACCGCGCCAAGACGGTCACCGAGGGCGAGACGTCGATCTCGATCGAGCGCGAACACGGCGGCAACACCGTCGTGGTGACCGGCCAGATCGCCGTCGGCGACGAGCCCGCCAGCGACTGGGTGACCGTCTGGGAGCCCACCGGCTACGCCGCCGACGTGTTCCGGGCGGCGCTGCACCGGCACGGCGTCCGGGTACTCGGTCGGACCGTGCTCGGCCAGCCCACCCCGGAGACGGCCCAGCCGGTGGCGCGGCACGACTCGATGAGCCTGGGTGAGCTGATGACGCCGTTCCTCAAGCTCTCCAACAACGGGCACGCCGAGGTGTTGACCAAGGAGATCGGCCGGGTCCTCTCCGGCTCGGGCACCTGGACGGCCGGACTCACCGCGATCAGCGAGTACGTGGCCGACACCGGGATGGACACCGGGAGGCTGCGCCAGCGCGACGGCTCGGGGCTGTCCCGGCGCAATCTGGTCCCCGCCGCGGAGTTCGTCGACCTGCTGAGCGCCGTCCGCGCCGAACCGTGGTTCGCCACCTGGTACGCGGCCCTGCCGATCGCCGGGCAACCCGAGCGGTTCGTCGGTGGCACCCTGCGCAGCCGGATGGCCGGCACTGCGGCGGCGGGCAACGTGCACGCCAAGACCGGCAGCCTGACCGGTGTCTCCGGGCTTTCCGGCTACGTCACCAGTGCCGACGGCCGGCTGCTGGCGTTCTCCATTCTGCTGAACAACTACCTGACCGCGTCGGTCAAGTCGTTGGAGGATCAGATCGCCGTGGCGCTGGCCGGGTACCGCGAGGGCGCTGCGACCACGGCACGGGTGGCACCGCCGGCGGTGCCGGAGACGCCCCGCACCCCGGAGGGCGTCGAGTGCTCCTGGGTCAAGCCGATCACCTGCTGAGCGGCGGCCGGGAGGCGCACCCGCGCCTCCCGGCCGGACGCGGACTCAGGCTGGACGGTCCGGTGGGGGGACCACCGCCGTCGGGTCGCCGCGCTCGATGAGCGCGGCGATGTCGGCAGCCCGCAGCCCACGCAGGGCCAACACCCGGGTGCCCCAGCGGTGCAGGCGGCACGGGTGTGGGCTGGCATCGTTACGGCACACCACTCCCCCGGACCACCGCTGGGGGGCGTGCACCACCACCGCCCGTACTGCGAACTGGGTGTCCTCGCCCGTCACGTACGGCGGCAGGGGAATGTCGCGGAGCACGTCGCCTCCACACTGGATGGTCGGATGGGGACAGCAGAAAGTTACGACCTCCTCGGCCGTAGGCGACGGACAAACTGTCCCGCTGTGCGATCGGTCGGTCAGCGAACCGCCACTGCCTGGAGGCCGACGTTGCCGCAGCGCGGGGTGAAGACCTTCTCGACGGTCCAGGTCAGCAGCAGTCGGGCACCCTTCGGCACCGTGGACCGGATCGTGAACTGAGCACTCTGGCTGGTGTACGGATCCTCCAGCACCGCGGCGCTGGAGGGCCCACCCGTGGACAGCCGCACCTCGAGGCGCCCCCGGGCCATCCAGATGCCCCCGTAGAGCTGGACCGTGCGCGGCTCACCGCTGCCCGCGATGGCGAGGGTGAACCCATTGCCGGCACCGCAGGTGTAGACGCCGTTGGACCTGCCCCTCGCCGACCGCTCCGACGAGCCGTCGGACCAGCGGACGGACTCCTGGTTGCCGTCCCAGCCGACCCGGGTGCCGGCGCCACCCGCGTCGACGATCTCCCCGGAGCCGGCGCGCTTACGGACCGTCAACCTGCCGCCACGCTCCCCCCAGTGCATCCAGTCCCGGGTGCCCACGGCGGTGAGGTCGACCTCCGCGGGCATCTCCCCCCGCGTCACCGACAGCACCACCGGCCTGGGCGACGCCGGTGGCGCGACGGGCGCGCTGGCCGACGGTGTCGGGTCGGGCGAGGGTGGGCGCTGGCGCGGACGCAGGCCGGGCATCGCCGGCCCCGCTTCGACGGTGCGCCCGTCGGTGGCCGGGTGACCGGTGGGACGGGCGGCACCGGCGGGCACGTCGCCCGAGCCGCCCGCCTGGTCGTCGCCGGGCTTCGAGTCGGGCCGACTCGCGAGGTACGAGATCAACACCACCAGGCAGACGAGTACGGCGACTCCCTCCACCGCCCAGCGTCGCCGCTGCCGGGCACGGGTAACCCGGCGCAGCGCGGTGCGGCTCTGCGCCTGCGCGCGGTCTTCGTCCGCCACCGACCCCTCCACCTCCACCGCCCGGCCGTCGTCGTCGGCCGGCACGGTCCACACCGTCCACTGTGGGCCGTTTCAGGCTCGTACCGGTGTGGACGACACGCTAGATCCGGACTGCCGGACGTGTCCAGCCCGCCACCGGACGCGGTCGGACAACCTCGCCCGCCGGGACGGGATCGACCGGATCGCGAACGCCCTTTCGGGTCAGCCGATCCGGAAACCGAGCAACTGCGCGATGACGACAGCCTGCTCCACGTCGACGATGGCACCGGCCCGTTCGACGACCGTCGGGTCGAGCGCGGTGAGATCGCTGCCGCGCAGGTCAGCACCGCCGAGCCGCACGTTGAGCAGTTGCGCCCCGGACAGGTCGACACCGGTGATTGTCGCCCCGGTGAGATTGGCCCTGGTCAGGTCCACCTCGCGCATCCGCACGCCGGTCAGCCGGACGCCCCGCAGATCGGCACCGGGCAGCGCGACGAAGGACCAGTCGCCGCCGTCCACGGCCAACGGGCGCAGGTCGCACTCGACGAAGGTGCTGCCGACCAGCTTGCAGCCGGTGAACTCGGCCTCGAAGAAGTTGCACCGCCGGAAGACGCATCGGGTGAAGGCGGAGTCGACGTGCCGGGAGGCGTTGAACTGCACGTTGCCGAACGTGCAGCCGGTGAAGACCGCACCCCGGCTCACCGCCTCGGTCAGGTCCACGTCGAAGAACTCGCAGCCCACGAAGTGCCGGTCGGTCAACTCCTCGCCGTACCAGTCCTCGTTGCGGAAGGTCGCGTCCTCGGTCAGCTCCGGCATCCGGCCAGGCTAGTGGGCGCCAGCGACACCCTGCGGCCGGCAGGTCTGGTGGCGGCCCCCTTCCGGCAGCGGCGTACCGGCTAGTAGGTTCGGCAACGTGAGTGTGGCTCGGAGCACGGACCCGGATCAGATCGGTTTCGACCCGGCGCGGTTGGCGCGGATCGACGAGCACTTCGGCAGGTACGTCGACGACGGCCGGCTGGCCGGCTGGCAGGTGGTCGTCACCCGTCGCGGCGAGGTGGCGCACTCCTCGACGTACGGGCTTGCCGACCGGGAGTCGGGAGCGCCGGTCGAGGCCGACACGCTCTGGCGGATCTACTCGATGACCAAGCCGGTCACCTCGGTCGCGGCGATGATGCTGTGGGAAGAGGGCCGCTTCGAGCTGACCGACGAGATCAGCCGGTGGCTGCCGGAGTTCGCCGACCTGCGGGTCTACTCCAAGGGATCGACACTCAAGCCGTACACCGTGCCGGCGGTCGAGCCGATCCGGGTCTGGCACCTGCTCACCCACACCGCTGGCCTGACCTACGGCTTCATGCAGACCTCGGTGGTCGACGGGCTCTACCGGGCCGCCGGCTACGACCTGTATCCGCCGGCGGACGTCGACCTCGCCACCGCGTGTGCGGCCTTCGGCGAGCTGCCGCTGCTGTTCCAGCCCGGCTCGGCCTGGGGCTACTCCGTCGCCACCGACGTGCTCGGCCGGCTCGTCGAGGTGATCTCCGGGAAGAGCCTCGACACGTTCTTCGCCGACCGGATCTTCGGCCCGCTGGGCATGACCGACACCCGCTGGTGGGTGGACGGCGACGAGGCCGGGCGGCTGGCCGCACTCCACGTACCGGATCCGCGCAGCGGTCGGGCGGTCCGTCACGACAGCCTCGGCGCGCTCGCGTACCGCAAGCCGGTCCTGCTGTCCGGCGGCGGCGGGCTGATCTCCACCGCGCCCGACTACCACCGTTTCACGCAACTGTTGCTGCGCGGCGGCGAGCTGGACGGGGTTCGGCTGCTCGGGCCGCGCACGGTGCGGTTCATGACCCGCAACCACCTGCCCGGTGGTCAGGACCTGGGCACTCTGTCCACCGGTGGCTTCGCCGAGTCGACCCTGGACGGGGTCGGCTTCGGCCTCGGGTTCGCGGTGGTCGACGACCCGATTCCCAGCCGGGTGCCGAGCAGCGTCGGCGAGTACTACTGGGGTGGGGTGGCGAGCACCGCGTTCTGGGTGGACCCGGCCGAGGAGATCACCGCGCTGCTGTTCACCCAGCTGATGCCGTCGAGCACCTACCCGCTCCGCTCCCAGCTGCGCCAACTCGTCTACGCCGCGCTGGTCGACTGACCGGGACGACCGTCGGGCCGCTCGGCGCGGACCTCCGCAGACCCGGCGGCAGCGACGCCGGACGGTCGAACTGTCGACCCCACCCGTCTGTCGCCGCCGCTGTAGAGCTGCCCCAGATGTGGGGCAGCGCGGCGACAGCCACCGCCCGGCGGACGCGCCACCCCCGAAGCACGCCGCCCCGAAACGCAGCCCCCGAACGCCTCGCCCCGAAACGCAGCCCCCGAACGCCTCGCCCCTGAACGCAACGCCCCCGGACGCCTCA
>NZ_PYBV01000018.1:20870-58585 GCF_003205615.1 Micromonospora arborensis
CGGACGCCTCACCCCCGAACGCGCCGCCCCGAAAACACGCCGCTCCCGGAGCGCAGCGTCCCCCGAACGCGGCCGGCGACCTGCCGCCTCCATCCGCCCCATATCTGGGGCAGCTCTACAGCACCGCGGTCCCACCCCATGACCTCCGCGTCGGGTGTCCGCGTTGGTCGTCAGTCGACCTGGTCACTACGTCGCGCCGGCTTCCCGAGCGCGGTCGACCTCAGTCGGCGAGGCGGGCGGGGAAGCCACCGGTGGCGATCGGACCCCAGGCGTCGATCGTGACCCGGATCAGCGACTTGCCCTGGCGCACCATCGCCGCCCGGTAGTCGTCCCAGTCCGGGTGCTCGCCGGCGATACTGCGGAAGTACTCGACCAGCGGATCCAGCGCCTCGGGCAGGTCGAGCACCTCGGCGGTGCCGTCGATCTGCACCCAGGGGCCGTCCCAGTCGTCGCTGAGCACACACGCCGAGACCCGGGGGTCACGGCGGATGTTGGTGACCTTGGCCCGCTCCGGGTAGGTGGAGACGACCAGCCGGCCCTGCCCGTCGATCCCCGCGGAGACCGGGGACGACTGCGGGCGGCCGTCGGCCCGGGTGGTCATCAGCACGACGCGGTGTCGCGGCCGGAGGAAGTCGAGCAGGGCGTCCCGGTCGACCCGGGTGTTCTTTGCGATGCTGCGCGCCATCTCTCGTTCCTACCAGGTGCGGGCGCAGCGGTGCCGGCGGGTCAGCGAGGCCGGGCCGCCGAGCGGTGCACGGCCTGGGTGGGCACCCGGGGGCGGCCGGACGGACGCCAGGCCCGCCCGTTGGCGTAGATCACCCGAAAGCCGAGGTACGAGGCGAGCGGAGCCCAGTGGGCGGAGCCCATCCGCAGCTCGGCGGCATTGTGCCGCTGACCGTTGGCGAGAACGTCGAGCAGGACGGTTTCGAAAGCCGCCGATTCGACCCAGTCGACTTCTCGGGTAAAACCGCAGATCAGAGCTGCTCCGGTGACCTGCAGGAACTCGCGCAACACCGCGTCCGAGGCCCGCAGCACCGAGCAGCTGCCGAAATAGAGTCGCCGCCCCTCGGCGCGGCCGGCCATCAGCTCGGCCACCTCGTTCAGCTCCACCGACTGCCAGTCGGTGAGGCAGAGCCGGCTCGGCTCTCCGTGCATGGCGAAGAAGCCGACCCGGTGGTCGGCGTACTGCTTGAGCAGCCATCGGTCCAGGAAGTAGAACAACTCGTCGCGCGTGGCCGCGTCCTTGTGGATGAAGCGGATCTTGCCCAGTCGCTCCAGCAACTCGAGGGTGGGCAACACGGAGCCCCGCTCGTTGAGGTCGCGATGCCACTGACCCTCGACACAGAAGACGCCACCGCGTGCCACGTGCACCTCCGCCAGTCCGCCGCCCGGGGCTGACGTTACCGCCCGCCACCAGCCCGGAAACATCACCCTCGGTGTAGCGGATTGCGACGTTCGGTGTCCTTGGTCGTGCTTGACCCCACCGGGGCCGATCAGGGGGAATGGCTGTTTCGCAAATCAGCCGAATTCCCAGTCAATACCCAGGTACCACGGTTTGTGAGGACGATTCTCGTTAATCACCTCCAACCGCACTGATCAGTGTCAGAGTGGAAATCACGGGGCTTCTCGGTCGATGTCCTGGAGCCACCCCATTCGCTCTCCTATCGGGAGGACTTCTGTGCGCGTAAACACCTTGAAGCGAGTTGCCGTCGCATTCGCCCTGGCGCTGCCCGGGGCAGCAATCGCCACGGTGGTCGCCGCACCAGCAGCCCACGCGGACGGCTGTTACACCTGGACCCGCAACCTGTACCAGGGACGCTCGGGCGACGACGTCCGCCAGTTGCAGATCCGGGTCGCCGGCTGGGCCGGCTACCGGGACATCGTGGAGAACGACGGCCGCTACGGACCGAAGACCGCCGCCGCGGTCAAGCGGTTCCAGCAGGCGTACGGGCTGCGCGCCGACGGCGTGGCCGGCCCGCAGACCTACGCCAAGCTGTACCAACTCCAGGACAACGACTGCACGCCCGCGCATTTCAGCTTCAACGAGCTGGACAACGGGTGCGGCGGGTCCGGGTACAGCGGTGGCCCGCTCTCGGCGACCCAGACCCGGCAGAACGCGTTGCGCACCATGTGGAAGTTGGAGGCGCTGCGCAAGAACCTCGGTGACAAACCGCTCGACGTGTCCAGCGGGTTCCGCAGCCGCGCCTGCAACAACCAGGTCGGCGGCGCGTCCGACAGCCAGCACCTGTACGGCAACGCGGCCGACGTCACCTCGCGGTCGTCCTCGCTGTGCCAGGTCGCCCGCAGTGCCCGTAACAACGGCTTCAGCGGTATCTACGGGCCGGGCTACCCGGACCACGACGACCACGTGCACGTCGACTCGCGTCGGGAGAACAACAGCGACAGCAGTTCGAACACGACGAGTTGGTCCGCCCCGGACTGCGGGGTCGGCAACTGAGCCGGTCGGTCGGAGCGACGTCGGCCCGACGCGGAGGGGGATCTTCACGTCGGGCCGACGTCACGTCGCCCCGGTCGGGTGGGCGCGGGGGTAGGGCGCTCAGCTCGCCCGGGGCCAGCGCGGCGCGGTGACGGGGGGTGTCACCGGCCGGCCAGCAGCGGTGGGCCGTGCCCCAGGTGGGACGACCCTCGGAGCCTGCTGCCGCGACGGCTCGGTCGCCGTGAACGGGAAGGGCACGTGCACGAACGGGTTGCCGTGCCGGATCACCGCATCGATCTGCCGTTCGTTGAGCCCGTGTGTCTCCAACACCCGTCGGCCCCAGCGGTGCAGGCGGCACGGGTAGGAGGCGCCGTCGTTGCGGCACAGGGGCCCGGTGGGCCACTCCTCGGCGGTGTGCACGACCACCGCCCGGACCGCGAGCCGAACATCCTCCGGGGTCAGCTGTGCCGGCATCGGCACCTCACCCAGTACCTGATCGATGGGATCCGTCGACTGCACACCAACTCGCACGGCAGGCCTCCCGCAGCTCGGCAGCGGTACGGCGGACTCACCGCACCGACATCCTCGGCCAGTGGTACGGCCGACGTCGCCCGATAGTTCAAAGCCGGTACGCGGTAAGCAGATCCTCCGGCGACAGCACGCGCGCAGCCTCCCGTCAGACCAGGCCGGCGTCGTGCACGAGCAGGGCCACCTGGACCCGGTTGTTCAGGTCGAGCCGGGTCAGCAGCCGGGAGACGTACGCCTTCACCGTCGCCACACTCATGAACAACTCGCCCGCGATCTCCGCGTTGGTCTGGCCCCGCCCCAGGGCGACCGCCACCTGCCGCTCCCGCTCACTGAGCCCGCCGAGCAGCCGCAGCGCCCGCTCCCGGCGCGAGTCGGGGCCGACCGGGCCGGGGGCGGCGGCGGTCACGTGGGCGATCAACGTCCGGGTCACCGTCGGGGAGAGCGTCGCCTCACCGGCCGCCACCCGGCGCACGGCGTGCACGATCTCCGCCGGCGGAGTGTCCTTGAGCAGGAAGCCAGCCGCACCGGCGCGTAGTGCCCGCAGCACCTGCTCGTCGGCGTCGAAGGTGGTCAGCACCAGCACCTCCGGCGGGTGCGGTTGGGCACGCAGCACCTCGGTGGCGGTCAGCCCGTCCACCCGTGGCATCCGGATGTCCATCAGCACCACGTCCGGGGCGTACGCGGCGACCGCGGCCGGCACCTCGCTGCCGTCGGTCGCCTCCCCGACCACGGTCAGGTCCGGCAGGCCGCCGAGGATCATCGAGAGCCCGGCCCGGACCAGGGCGTCGTCGTCCACGATCAGCACGCGCACCGACGGCACGGCCGACTCAGGGCCGGCCACCCCGGAAGGGCCCGTCACGTCGGCCACGGCAGCCAGGCGGCCAGCCGGAAGTCGCCCGCGTCGTCCCGCCCGTAGGCGAGGCGGCCACCGGCCAACGTGACCCGCTCGCTGATGCCGACGAGGCCGGTGCCCGCGCCCGGCAGCGCCCCACCGGCCGGTGTACCGACCGGCCACCGGTTACCGATCGCCACGGTCAGCCCGTTTCCCGGCCCGCCGGCCACGTCCACGGTGACCGCCGCGCCGGCCGCGTGTTTGCGGGCGTTGGTCAGCCCTTCCTGCACGATCCGGTACGCCGCCCGACCCAGGGCCGCTGGCGCCTCGCCCGGTGTGACGACGCTGTCGGTCACGTTCACCCGTACCCCGGCCGCCCGCGACTCGGCGATCAGGGCCGGCAGGTCGGCGAGGGTGGGCTGCGGTGGCTCGGGGGCGTCGCCGTCGTCGTCTCTCTCGGCCCGGAGCACCCCGATCACCTCGCGCAGGTCCTGTAGGGCTGCGTGCGCGCTGCCCCGGATCACCCCGGCGGCCCGGGCCACCTCGTCGGCCGGCGCGTCCGGGCGGAACTCCAGAGCACCCGCGTGCAGGCTGAGCAGCGAGATCCGGTGGGCGAGCACGTCGTGCATCTCCCGGGCGATCCGGGTGCGTTCGAGGTGGCGGGCCTGGGTGACCCGCAGTTGCTGCTCCGCCTCGGCCCGCTCGGCCCGCTCCCGCAACGACACGATCAACTGCCGTCGGGCGCGGACGAACATCCCCCAGGCCAGCACGGCGAAGCTGAGCACCACGCCCCACGAGGCGGTGGCCCAGTACGGCCAGGCCGGGTCCGGACGCAGCCAACTGAAGATCAGGTTGGTGACCAGACCCGCGCCGGTCACTGCCACCGCGACGGCGGTCCGCCGGTGCACCACCACGGTGAAATAGAAGATCAGCAACGGGACGGCGGCGGCCAGCGAGAACATCGTCAGCGGAGTGGTCGCCACCACCAGCCCGAGCGGCCACCGCCGACGCAGCCAGAGCAGCCCAGAGCAGACCAGCCCGAGCAGCGCGTCCGCGCCGGCCAGCCAGTCGTGCGGCAACGGGGCCGCCATCTCCGGCCGGGGCGACAGGGCATCCGCGGTGACGAGCAGCACCCAGAGCAGGGAGACCAGGAACGCGATGCTGTCCACGATCCAGTCGCGGGTGGTGCGGCGCGGACGGGTACGCCCACGGTCAGCCGGCACCACCAGCTCCCCTGGCAGCAGCCAAGGGTGCTCCGGGACGGCGAGGCTGGTCACCAGGCCATGCTAGGCAGCCGACGGGCGACAGGACCAGCTACCAAAGTCGAGACCGAACCTCTACCAAGGTCGGCGCGACACCGACCGGCGGCCGAAGCGGATGGCCGGGCAGCGCGGGCAGGCTCGACCACATGATCAGCGTAGAGAACCTCACCAAGCGATACGGGCCACACCCGGCCGTGGACGACGTGTCCTTCCAGTGCGAGCCGGGCACGGTCACCGGCTTCCTCGGCCCCAACGGCGCCGGCAAATCCACCACCATGCGGATGATCTGCGGACTCACCGCACCGAGTGCGGGCCGCGCCACCGTCTCCGGGCGCCCCTACCGGGAGCTGCCCAATCCGGGCCGGGAGGTCGGGGTGCTGCTGGACGCCTCCGCCCAGCACGCCGGGCGGACCGGCCGCGAGGCGTTGACGCTGTCCGCGTACACCATGGGTCTGGACCGGCGCGAGGTCGCCGCGAAGCTCGACCTGGTCGGGTTGAACGCGGTGGCCGCGAAGCGACGGGTACGGGCGTACTCGTTGGGCATGCGCCAGCGGCTCGGGCTGGCACACGCGCTGCTCGGCGATCCCCGGGTGCTGATCCTCGACGAGCCGGCGAACGGTCTGGACCCGGAGGGGATCTTCTGGATGCGCGGCCTGCTGCGTGACTTCGCCGACCGGGGCGGCACGGTGCTGCTCTCCTCCCACCTGCTGCGCGAGGTGGAGGCGGTCGCGGACCGGCTGGTGGTGATCGGGGGCGGCCGGATCGTGGCCCAGGGCGACAAGAACGAGTTGCTGGCCGGCGGCGGCACGGTGGTCCGGGCCCGCGACGATGCGGCGCTGCGCCGGGCACTGGAGAGGGCCGGGTTGAGCCCCGCCGACAGCTCCGAGGGGCTGCTCGTGCAGGCCGACGCCGAGGCGGTCGGGCAGGCCGCCGCCGACGCCGGTGTCGCGCTGGCCGAGCTGCGCCCCGCCAGCGGCGGTGGCCTCGAACAACTCTTCCTCACCCTGACCGCCGGCGAATCCACCAAGGAGTCCGTCCGATGACCACCACCACCGCACCCGCCGACGGCGCCGTCGCGCCACGCCAGCACACCCCGGTACGTCGCCCGTCGCTGCTCCGGCTCACCCTCGTCGAGCTGCGCAAGCTCGTCGACACCCGGGCTGGCCGCTGGCTGCTGATCACCATCGGCCTGGTCACCGCCGTGATCGTCATCCTGCAGTTGATCTACGCGAACGACGCCGACCAGACCTTCGTCAACTTCTTCACTCCCTCGCTGCTCCCGGTCGGGGTGCTGCTGCCGGTGCTCGGCATCCTGTCGATCACCAGCGAGTGGTCCCAGCGGACCGCCCTCACCACGTACGCCCTGGTGCCCCGCCGGGAGCGGGTGGTCGTCGCGAAGCTGAACGCCGTGATGCTGACCGCGGTCGCCTCGGTGCTGACCAGCCTCGTCGTCGCAGCCGCCGGCACGCTGGTGGCGTCCGCCATCGGCGGCGCGGGCACCTGGCAGCTCGACGGGTCGCTGCTGTTGAACGCGGTGATCCTCCAGGTCACCGGCGTGCTGATGGGTGCCGCCTTTGGTCTGCTGCTGCTCAACCCGCCGCTGGCCATCGTCGGCTACCTGCTGCTGCCCACCCTCTGGGGAGTGCTCGGCGAGATGGTCAAACCCCTACGCGGCCCGTCCGAGTGGTTGGACACCAGCAAGACCATGGAACCGCTGTTCAGCAGCGACGCCGTCACCGGCGAACAGTGGGGGCGGATGGTCGTTTCCCTGCTGGTCTGGATGGTCCTTCCGCTCGCCGCGGGCCTCTACCGGACGCTGCGCCGCGAGGTGTCCTGACCATGGACCTCGCAGGTAACCGCCCGCGCACGGTGGTCACCGGCGGTCCCTGGGACCTGGTGGTCATGTGGGGTGGCTTCCCGCTGCTCGGCGCGGGCGTCGGATGGCTCCTCGCGGCGACGACCGGCTGGCTCAGCCGGCTGCCCTGGGTGCCGTTCCGGGACCTGATCGAGTGGGTGGACCGGCTGCCCGAGCCGCAGGCCACCCTCGGCACGGTCGCGGTGGGCGTACTCGCCGGACTGGTCGTCGCCGGTGTCGGCACCGCCGAAAGGCTGATCGTCACCGTCGACGCGGCGCAGGTTCGGCTGCGCCGCTCCGACCAGGGCCGGAGCATCGCACGGGCCGACACCCGGGTGGTCTTCCGCGCCGACGGGCACCTGGTGCTGCTCGACGGTGACGGCGCGGAACTGGCCCGGGAACCGACCGACCTGCCCACCGCCGAACTGGCCGAGGCATTCCGAGGGCACGGCTGGGGGTGGGCCGACGACGACCCGCACCGGTCGGCGTACCGGCTCTGGGTGCCCGACCTGCCCGGGCTGCCCGCTGGCGCGGACGCACTGCTGCGTGCGCGCGAGCGGGCGCTCGGGCGGGATCGCCGCGACGACGCCCGGGAGCTGCGCCGGGAGTTGGGCCTGATCGGGGTGGTGCTGCGCGACGAGGGCAAACGGCAGTACTGGCGGCTGAACGCGCGGGCGGTCACCCCTCGACCGGAGCAGACGACTTCGGCCGAGCGGGAGCCAGACGGGCGGTAGCGTCTGACCCAGGAGACCCTGGGAGCCGCGCGATGACCGAACAGCAGCCGTACCGGGTGGTGTCCCGACACCCCGGCTTCGAGCTGCGCCGGTATCCGGCACACCTGGTGGCCGAGATGCAGATCCAGGCGTCGTTCACCCGGGCGCCGATAGAAGCGTTCCGGCCGCTGGCCGCGTACATCGGGGGTGCCAACCGGGCCCGGCATCCGCTTCCGACGGCCACGCACGCGATGCCGGCGGCCGGCGGCTCGGAGAAGATCGCCATGACCGCGCCGGTGATCCAGGTGGAGGGTGAGTGGCCGGGCGCGTACCTGGTCCAGTTCGTCATGCCGGTCACCTTCACCGCCGCCACCCTGCCCGAGCCGGTCGACGCCCGGGTGCGGATCCGCGAGGTCCCGGCGCAGTTGGCGGCGGCGACGCGCTTCTCCGGGCGGTGGACCGAGCAGGCGTTCGACCAACGGGCCACCCTGCTCGGCCGGTCGGTCACCGCGGCCGGGCTGCAACCCACCGGCGCCATCCGGTACGCGCGCTTCGACCCGCCGTGGAAGCCGTGGTTCCTGCGCCGCAACGAGGTCGTGCTGCCGGTCGTCGAGTGAGCTGACGGTGGGCGGGGGCGCGATCATCCGACCACGCCGACCGAGGACCGGGCGGGACGGTGGCGCAGCGACCGCCACGTCGGCAGCACGCTCGCCAGCGCCGCCAACAGCAGGCACAGCCCCACCACGCCGGTGACCACCGACCACGGAACCACCAGGTCGACGGGGGCGCCGACCTGGTCGGCGAGGCCCGCACGGATGCTGAGCAGGCCGACGAACGCGACAGCCCCACCGAGCAGCGCGCCGATCAGCACCACCAGTGCGGACTCGGCCGTGACGAGCCAGATGACCTGCCGCCGGGTCGCCCCGGCCAACCGGATCAGCCGTAGGTCGGCGGCCCGGCCGGCGGCGGCCAGCAGCAGCGTGTTCGCCACCGCGATGGCCCCGTAACCAGCCGACACAGCGATCAGCAGCAGCGTGAACAGCCAGACGAGACGGTCCTCGGCGGCGTCCGCCTCGGCCGCCCAGGTGGCGACGTCGACGATCCGCGCGCCGGCCGGAGGATCGATCCGGTCCCGGACGTACACCGTGGAGGTCAGCGCCGACGGGTCGTGCGTTCGCACCACGGCCCGGGGTAGGAGGAGGTCGCCGGGGAGCGAGTCGTCGGTGACGACGGCGACGATGCGCAACGACACCGACGTCCCGTCGGCGAAGACCAACGCGTACGGCTGGGACGGCAGCAGGTTCGTCGAGGCGGTGACCACCACCGTGTCGTCCCCACGCAGGTCGTTCAGGGAGCCGGCGACGACGGTGAGCGCCCGGTTCGCGGCGGCGAACCCCGCCGGGTCCACACCGAGCGCGGTCAGCGGCCGGTTCTCCGGCAGTGTTCCGGGATCGGTACGGAAGACGGTGGTCGGCAGGAGGGCGGTGCCACCGGTCGCGGCGACGGCCTGGTCCGACAGACCGGGCGCCCGGTCGGGCACGACGACCCAGCCGGCGTTCACGTTGTCCGCCCGCCCTGCCGCGTACGCGGCGGTGGTGGTCCGCACCATTCCGGACACCAGGACCGCGAAGGCGACCGTGAGCAGCACCGGCGCGGCGATGGACGCCGTCCGCCGGGTCGCGGTCAACGCCCCGCCCCGGACCAGCATTCCGATCGCCCCGCCGCGCCGCCGCACCGGAGAACGCAGCAGCCGCACCATCGGCCTGACCACCGCAGGGGCGAGCACGGTAGCGCCGGCCACCAGCGCCATCACCGCGTACAGGGCGTACTGCCCCGCGATGCGGGCCTCGTCAGCGGTCGCCGTGCCGACGCTGAGAGCGGCTCCCAGGGCGACGAGGAGCGCCCCGGTCACGACGCGCAGCCGCCCGATCGGCCGCTGCTCCACCGCCGCCTCGCGCAACGCCTCCAACGGGCGGACCCGGGCCGCCCGTCGGGACGCCGACCAGACGGCCAGCAACGCGATCACCGGCCCGGCGGCGAGGGCGACCGCGACCGGCCAGGGGGCGTACCGGACCTGGAAGGTCGATGGTTCGAGACCGGCGTCGACGATCGGCCCGCCCAGCGCCGGGGCGAGCACCAGGCCCACCAGCAGGCCGACGAGCCCGCCCACGACACCGACCGTGAGCGCCTCGACGTACACCATGCGGCGGACCTGACGCCCGGTGGCGCCGACGGCGCGCAGCAGGCCCAGCTCACGGCGGCGCTGCGCGATGGTGAACGCGAAGGTGGAGGAGACCACGAAGACCGTGACGAAGCCGGCGAGAGCCGCCGTGGCGGTGAGCACCTGCATGCCGATCCAGCGGGTGCGGGCATCGTTCCGGGGCTCCAGCGCGCCGCGCGCGGCACCGGTCAACACCTGTCCGTCCGCACTGACGACACCGCGAGCCGCCGTGGCGACCTGCTCCGGATCAGCGCCCGGCGTCAGCACCAGGCCGATGGCCCGGACGCCGGGTGCGAGCGCGGCAGCGACCTCGTCCGCGACGTGGACGCCGGGCTCGTCGACCAGACCGGTGACGGTGTACGCCTCCGGGCCCGCCGCGGTCAGCAGGGTGACCGGTTCGCCGGCCCGCAGCCCGAGCGCGCGGTCGACGACCACCTCGCCGGGCTTGCGGGGCGGCTCGCCGGCCGTGAGGCGCAGTCCACCGAGCTGCGCGCTGGACCAGCCGTGCCCCTGCTGGGCGTCCTCCCGCTGGCCATCGGTCGCCGGTGGACGGCCCTCGACGAGCGGCTGGGCGTAGAAGGTCCGGTCCGGCACCGCCGCCGCGACGCCCGGCAGACCCGCCAGCCTGCTGGTGAGTTCCGCCGCCCGGGTGGCGGACCAGGGCCGGGTCGGCATGAACGAGTCGGCCGACGCACCGGCCTCGGGGCTCTGCACCACGACCGCCGCCTGCGCGAGTCGATCCGGCACCTGCGGGCGTCCGGAGGCGAGGAGCAGGGTGGTGGTCGCCACCAGCGCGACCCCGAGGGCGACGGCCACGAACGCGCTGGTGGACCGCCGGATGTTCGACGCGACTGTTCCGCAGCCGTTCCGGATGCTCAGCACGACGGCTCCGCGATGGTCTCCGCGGGCCGGGACGAGCCCACCGGAACCGTCTCCCGCTCGGCGATCCGCGCGGCGACGACCGCCGCGGTGATCCCACCGGTCAGCTCGTCGACGACCCGGCCGTCGGCAAGGAGGAGGATCCGATCGGCGTACGCCGCTGCGGCGGGATCGTGGGTCACCATCACCACGGTCTGCCCGTGGTCGTCGACGAGCGCGCGCAGCAGCCGGAGCACCTGCCGGGAGGCCGCGCTGTCCAGCGCCCCGGTCGGCTCGTCGGCGAAGACCACCGCCGGACGGGTGATCAGTGCTCGGGCCACCGCCACGCGCTGCTGCTCACCGCCGGACAGCTCACTCGGCCGGTGGCCGGCCCGGTCGGCCAGTCCCACGGCGTCGAGCGCGGCGGTGACGTCCCGGGCCGGCGGGCGGCGACCGGCCAGGCGCGACGGCAACTCGACGTTCTGCGCGGCGGTCAGGGAGGACACCAGGTTGAACGCCTGGAACACGAAGCCGATCCGGTCGCGCCGCAGTCGGGTCAGCGCGTCCTCGCCCAGGTCGTTCAGGCGGGTGCCGTCGATCGTGACGATCCCCTCGGTCGGGCTGTCCAGCCCCGCCGCGCAGTGCAGCAGGGTGGACTTCCCCGAGCCCGAAGGGCCCATCACCGCCGTGAACGTGCCGCTCGCGAAGCTTGTCGTCACGCCGTCCAGCGCCGTCACCCGCCGGGTGCCGGTGCCGTACACCGCGCGCAGCCCCGTCAGGGTCACCGTGTGTGTGGTCATGACCGCTACGGTGCCGGTTCCGACGGGTGCGGCGCGTCGTGCCGACGCGGGCACTTTCCGACCCTCCCCTGGGCGGAGACGCGGCCCGGTCCACGACCGGACGTCGTTCCCGAGGATGACGGCCCGCGGGTGGACGCGACCAACCCGGTGGGCCGTTACCGTCTACCGGGTGACCGCTCTATTGCTGTCCCGACGGCTACGGCCGGCGGAGTTGTACATCGTGGACGTTGTGCTGGCCGTGGCAGTCGGCGGGCTGCTCTGCCCGTACGCGGCGCTGGAGTCGCCGCAGCACGGTGGCGTGAGCGAGCCGCTCTGGGTGTCGATCCTCGTCGGGATGCTCATCGGGCTGCCGTTGGCCGTCCGGCGACGCTGGCCGAGCACGGTCGCCGTCGTGATCAGCTCCGTCACCACCGTCGCCCTGGTCACCGGGGTGATTCCCAATTTCGCCGCCGCCGCACCGGCGTTCGCCATCGGTCTGTCCTTCTACACGGTGGCGGCGTCGACGGCCACCCGCCGGTCGGTGCTCTGCGCGGCCGGTTGTCTCGCTCTGGTCAGCGTCGGCTTGGTGCTGACAGCCGGCGACCTGTGGTCGCGTACGGGTGCGGTCGGCTACGCCGCCGTCATGATCACACCAGCGTGGTTGATCGGCTGGTTGATTCGGGAGCGACGCGCCCTCGACGCCCGGCAGAGTGAGCACCTGGTCCGTCAGGCCGCCACCGAGGAGCGGTTGCGGGTGGCCCGGGAGTTGCACGACGTGGTCGCGCACACGCTGAGCCTCATCGTGGTGAAGGCGGCCGTCGCCAACCACGTCGCCGAGGCCGACCCACGCGAGGCGGGCGCCGCCCTGCGGGTGATCGAGGAGACCGGCCGCACCGCGCTCACCGACGTCCGCCGGGTGCTCGGCGTACTGCGCGAAGGCACCCCGTACGCGCCGACACCCGGACTGGACGAGCTGCCCGTGCTCGCCAGACAGGCGGCGATCGGCGGCGTCGACGTTCAGCTCGACGTTCGACGGGAGGAACCGGCGGCCGTGGTGCCCGAGTCGGTGAGCCTCGCCGTGTACCGGATCGTGCAGGAGGCGGTGACCAACGTGGTGAAGCACGCGGCGCCGGCCGCCTGCCGGGCAACGGTGACCGTCACCCCCGACGAGGTGCGGGTGGAGGTGACCGACGACGGCCGGCGTCCGGTCCTGACCGGTGGGGAGGGGCACGGCCTGACCGGTATGCGGGAACGGGTGGCCCTGCACGGCGGGGAGTTCACCGCCGGCTCTCGCTCCGGCGGAGGCTTCGCCGTGACGGCCCGCCTGCCCTACCGGGTCGCCGCATGATCCGCGTGTTGATCGCCGACGACCAGGCGCTGCTGCGCGGCAGCTTCCGCCTGTTGGTCGACCTGACCCCGGATTTCACCACCGTCGCCGAGGCGGGCACCGGCGCGGAGGCGGTCGCGTTGACCGGGCAGCACCGGCCGGATGTGGTGCTGATGGACGTACGGATGCCGGAGATGGACGGCATCGAGGCGACCCGACGGATCTGCGCCGACCCGGCGACAGCCGGCACCCGGGTCATCATCCTGACCACCTTCGACCTGGACGAGTACGTCTACGGGGCGCTGCGCGCCGGGGCCAGTGGGTTCCTGCTCAAGGACACCCCACCGGCGGACCTGCTGGCCGGGATCCGGGTGGTCGCCGCCGGTGAGGGGCTGCTCGCGCCCACGGTGACCCGCCGGCTGATCGACGAGTTCGCCCGGCGGCCCGAACCGGCCCGGCCGTTGCCACGGCGACTGGACGGGGTGACCGAGCGGGAACGGGAGGTGCTCGCGCTGATCGCCCGGGGTCTGTCCAACTCGGAGTTGGCCGCGCATCTCAGTCTCAGTCTGGCCACGGTCAAGACGCACGTCGGGCGGTTGTTGACCAAGCTGGCGGTACGCGATCGGGCGCAGTTGGTCATCGTCGCCTACGAAACGGGGCTGGTCGGTCCCGGCGGGTCGGGGTCGACCGACCTAGGCTGAGCGGATCGGCCGCACCCGAGGAGGAGCCATGACCCGGTACGCCGCCCTGCTGCGCGGGGTCAACGTCGGCAGCACCCGGCTGGCGATGGCCGACCTGCGCCGGATTGTCACCGATCTCGGGCACGAGGACGTCAAGACGTATCTGCAGAGCGGCAACGTGGCCTTCGGCAGCAGTGTGCGCGACGCCGAGAAGCTGGCCGCCGGGATCGAGCGGGCGCTCGCCGACGAGCTGGCGTTGACCGTGCCGGTGTTGGTGCGCAGCGGCCGGGAGTTGGCGGCGGTGGCCGGCGGCAACCCGTACGCCGATCGGGAGGACGACCCGACGAGGTTGCTGGTGGCTTTCCTCGCGACCCCTCCGAAGAAGGCCGCCGTGGACGCCCTCACCGTGCCCGGCAGCGAGAACGTGTCGTTCACGGTGACCGGCCGGGAGGTCTTCCTGCACTTCGTCGACGGCGGTTACGGGCGGTCGAAGTTCACCAACGCGTACCTGGAGAAGAAGCTCGCCGTGGTGTCCACCACCCGCAACTGGAAGTCGGTGCGGGCCCTGGCGGAGATGACCGCCAACTGACCCCGGTGGGGGTCGCGGCCCTGCGACCCCCACCGGCGCTGCTCAGAAGTGGTACGCGGTCTCGTACTCGGGCACCAGAACCCGGCTGCGCGGCGAGATCCGCCGCACCGCCGCGATCATGTCGTCCAGCCGGACACGGTCGGCCGGGGCGACGACCGGCGGGTTCTGCAACCCGGTCTCGAAGTTGTCGTAGTGCACCGGCACCACGACCTTCGGGTAGTCGAGGCCGGCCAGCAGCCGGGGCAGGTAGTCGCCGGTGGTCGTGGCGCTCTGCACGGCCACCATCGCCACGTCCGGTGCCAGGCCGGTGAGGTTGCGCTCGGCGACGTCGCTGGCCCCGGTGAAGTAGACCGACGGGCCGCCGTCGACGCGCAGCAGGTAGCCCAGAGTGTCGCCCTCCGGCAGGTCGCCGATGGTCGCCGGCTGCGCCGGCTGACTCACCCGCACCCCGGGGAACGCCACCGCGTACCCCGCGTTGCGGCTGTGCAACGAGCTGACCACCTCGACGCTGTGGTCGCCGAAGTCGAGCACCTCGCCACCCTTGACGGCGCTGAGCTGCGCCGCCGGCACACCGTAGGCCAACCCGAGGTGGTACGCGGTGAGCGTGCCGAACACCCGCGCGCCGGTGCGGCCGGCGATGTAGGGCACGTCCATGAAGTGGTCCCAGTGGGTGTGCGTGACCAGCACCGTGGTGGCGCGGTCGACGCGCGGATCGATCACGTCGGTGCGCACGGTCAGCGGGGTGGCCGTGTTGAACGCGCCGGTGAACAGCCCGGTGTCGATCCGGCTGAGGAACGGGTCGACGAGGACGGTCCGGTCGCCGATGTCGACGCGCCAGCCGGCCGTACCCCACCAGCGGAAGCTGACCGCGCCCTTACGACGGGCGGTTGGCGTTGGTGCGGCGGCCGACGGCGCGGCCTGGGCCGGGGTGGCGGTTCCGGCGACGAGACCGCCGGCGGAGACCAGGGCGGTGGTGGCGGCGGCGTCACGTAGGAAGCGACGGCGGTCGAGGTTGGGCATGCGGATCTGCTCCCCGTGGTCGGGTGATCGGTCGTCACGAGCCAATCAGCGCCACCGGGCCCCGGTCCAAGATCAAAGGCGGCCGACTCCGATATGCCGCCGCATATCGGGCCTGCTCAGGGTCGGTGCGGAAAGGCTCGGGCGGCCCGGAAATCAGTTGCCGCGCAGCGCCTCGACAGCCGTGCGGGCCGCCTGTCCCATCGCCAGGTCCACGTCGATCCGGCGTGGGGTCAGCTCGTCGGCGCGGGCGAAGACGGCGATGGCGTACCGGCCGCCGTCGGGGTACTCGGCGACCCCGGCCTCCAGGTGCAACCCGGGCAGGGTGCCGGTCTTTCCGGAGACCCGGACACCGGGTGGGAACCCGGCGGCCAGCCGGGTCCAGAAGATCTGCCGGGCCATCCAGGTGCGGACCATCGCGCAGGCCGCCGCCGGCCCGGCCTCGTCCCGCCAGATCAGCGTGAGCAGCCGGGTGATCTCCCGGGCGGTGCTGGACGTGGTCTGCGCGGGATCGAAGACCCGCATCGCGCGGACCCGCTCCGCCGGCAGCGTGGGGAAGATCCGGGCGAACTCCGCCTCGGTCCGTGCCCCCACGTCGGCGAGCATCAGCTCGACCAACTCCCGAGGGCCGCCGAGGACGCGGGTACGGGTCAGCCCCAGCTCGGCGGCGAGCATCGGCAGCAGGTCCGGGCCGACCCGGCGCAGCAGCAGGTCGGCGGCCGTGTTGTCGCTGACCGACATGGCGAAGTACGCGAGGTCGCGCAGCGACACCTCGGCGTCGTCGGTGCAGCCGGCCAGACCCCATCCGCCGAGCCGGTCGGCGGCGGTGACCAGGACCCGCTCGGTCGGGTCCAGTTGACCGGCCTCGACCTGCCGGGCGAACTCCAGCACCAGCAGGATCTTGAAGATCGAGGCGATCACCACCTGCTCGTCGGCCCGTACCCCGACCTCCCGAGCACCGCCGACCGGGCCGTCAAGGGTCAGGTCGACGGCGTCCAGGTCGACGACGTGCATGCTGGCCGTCACCCCGGCGGCGGCGAAGATGGTCTCGATGCGCTCCCCCACGTCCACCTCAGCACGGTATCCAGCGGCGTCGTGCCGGCGCTGGCGTAGGGTCCGCCCGTGGATCTGCTCCGACACCTGCGGCACTTCGTGGTGGTCGCACACGAGTTGCACTTCGGGCGGGCCGCGGAGCTGCTCGGGATGGCCCAGCCGCCACTGAGCCAGTCGATCCAACGACTGGAACGGGAGCTCACGGTCGAGTTGTTCGACCGGTCCCGCCGCCAGGTACGCCTCACCACGGCCGGTGAGCTGCTGCTCGGCGAGGCGGAGGAGTTGCTCGCCGGTGAGGGCCGGCTCCGCAACCTGATGGGGCAGATCCGCGCGGGTGAGCTCGGCGTACTCCGGGCCGGGGTGCCACCGGAGACGCCTGCGGTGACGCTGCGCGCGTTGCTGGACGGGCTCACCACCCGGGCACCCGGCCTGGACGTGGAGTTGCACGAGCTGACCACCGCCGAGCAGGTGCGGATGCTCGCCGAGCGGACCCTGGACGTGGGTTTGGTGCATCATCCCGTGACGGCGGACGGACTGCGCTTCGGCGCTCCGGTCGACGTACCCCTGGGGGTGCTGCTGCCGCGCACCTCGCCGCTGGCCCGCGGTCGTGCGGTGCCGCTCGCGTCGCTGGCCGGCCTGGATCTGGTGGCCGCGCCCCGGGCCACCGCGCCCGGCTGGCACGACCACCTGCTGGTGGTGTGCCGACAGCACGGTTGGCGCCCGGGCCGGGTGCGTCCGGCCCGCAACCCGGAGTTCCTCTTCGGGCTGGTGCTGGCCGGAGGCGGAGTGGCCGTGGAGCCGGCGACGGTGGCGCGACGGGAACCCCGCATCGCCTGGCGGCCGATCGCCGACGCACCGCTGACCAGGCGCACCTCGGCGGCCTGGCCGGACCGGTCGGCGCACCCGGCGGCGTCGATGTTCGGGCAGCTCGCCGCCGAGGTGCTGGCCGCCGCCGAGCCCGCGCCGTCCGCGGCGCCCGAGACGTCGGTGCCGGCGGCCCGGCCCTGGCCGGTGCTGTTCGACACGACCGGGTGAACGGGTCGAACGTTGCGCTCGTCACCCAGGTTTGGGCGGTGCATCACCCGCAGGCTCGGGTATGGATGACAGGCAACGAAGACGACGCGAAGGAGCCGCAATGGCCAGCATGATTCCGGACATCAGCCTGAACGACGGCACCACCATCCCGCAGCTCGGCTTCGGGGTGTTCCAGATCGAGCCGAAGGACACCGTCGCGGCGGTGACCACGGCTTTCGAGGCGGGCTACCGGCACATCGACACCGCCCAGATGTACGGCAACGAGGCCGAGGTCGGCGAAGCGGTACGCGTCTCCGGCCTGGACCGGGGCGCGGTCTACGTGACCAGCAAGCTGAACAACGCCTTCCACCGCCCCGACGACGCCCGCAAGGCGTTCGACTCGACGCTCGCGGCGCTGAAGATGGACTACATCGACCTGTTCCTGATCCACTGGCCGCTGCCGACCCTGTACGACGGTGACTACGTCTCGACCTGGAAGGTGCTGGAGGAGTTGCAGCGCGACGGCCGCGCCCGCTCGATCGGCGTGTCGAACTTCCAGGTGTCGCACCTGCAGCGGCTGGCCGCCGAGGCGAGCGTCGTGCCGTCGGTGAACCAGATCGAGGCGCACCCGTACTTCGGCAACGACGAGGTCCGCGCCTACGGCCGCGAGCACAACATCCTCACCGAGGCGTGGTCGCCCATCGCGCAGGGCAAGGTGCTGGGCGACCCGACGGTGGTCGACCTCGCCGAGCAGCTCGACCGGACCCCGGCGCAGGTGGTGCTCCGCTGGCACGTGCAGCGCGGCGACATCATCTTCCCGAAGTCGACCACCCCGAGGCGGATCGAGGAGAACACTCGGATCTTCGACTTCGAGCTGGACGACGCGGCGATGGAGCGGATCACCGAGCTGGACAAGGGCGAGGCCGGGCGGCAGGGCCCCGACCCGGATACCTTCGCCTACCTGCCGGCGTAACGCGACGGCCGGCGGTGACGCTCAGTGAACGGGGGCCCGTCCCGGGCCCCCGTTTCGCGTGAGAGGACCATCCCCCGGCAATGTCGCTCCGCCGTACCACCCTGGTTTTCCTGTCGTTGCTCCTGCTCGCGCCAGCGGCCTGCACACCGAGCCAGGCCGCCGAGGCCCCCCGCTGGTCCGCGCCGGCGGTTTCGGCCTCGCCGACCCCGCCGAAGCCACGCCCGGCGCCGACCTCCACCACCGACGTCCGCAACCGGGTCACCGGGGCGATGCTGAACCTGAGTGCGGAGATCCACCCGGAGACGGCGCAGTACACCGACGAGAACACCACGGCGTGGAAGCTGATCTCGTTGTGCAGGTCCAGCCTGCCGTCGGACGTCAAGCGCACCGCCTACCGGGAGCGAATCTGGGACGGCGAGAGCGTGTGGATCCGGCAGTACGTGGTCGGCTACCTGAAGGTGCCCGGCCGCAAGCTCGCCGACGAGCTGCGGTCCGTCCTCGCGACGTGCAAGCAGTACGAGGTGCCCGACGACGGGCGCACCTCGACCATCCTGCGGCCGTCGCCCCCGCCAGTGCCGAACGGCCCGGACGTGATCACCTTCTGCGAGCGGCTGAGTGGGAAGTCGATCCTGCACCAGTGCACGCTCGTCCTGGTGCGTGGCAACTTCGTCATGGAGGTGGACACCTCGATGACCAACGGCGACCTCGCGGCCGGCACCGCGCTGATCGCGAAGATCGCCCCGCTCGCGGTGGCCGCCCTGGAGAAGGTCGCCTGAGCGTCGCCGGGGCGGGAGCGGAACATTTCGCTCCACCGGCGGTCCGACCACGGCGACGGGCTGGTCGGCTGCCGGTCAGGACCCGACGCGCTCGGCGATCCGGCGGAACGCCGCCTGGGTCGGTGAGCCGGGTTCGGGGACGTAGACGATCATCCGCTGGTCGGTCTCCGGCACCAGCAGCACACGGCACTCGAACTCCAACGGCCCCAGGTCGGGGTGCGGCACCCGCTTCACGACGGGGCGCCGTTCCCCGACCTCGTGCTCGGCCCAGAGCCGCGCGAATCGGGGCGAGGTGCCGAGCAGCTCGGTGACCAGTTCCCGGATCGCCGGGTCGGTCGGGTAGCGGCCGTAGGCGGCCCGCAGGTCCGCCACTGTGCTGCGCACGAATCGGAGTACCTCGGCGTCGTCCCAGTGGCCGCTGGTCGCCGGCTGCCGAAACGTCCAACGGATCATGTTGCGGTCCGCGTCCGGCACGGCCCCGAGATCCCCCACGAAGTACGTGGCCAGGTGGTTCCAGGCCAACACGTGGTACGCGGCGTCGACGAGGTACGCCGGAGTTTCGGTCATCGCGTCGAGCAGGTGCCGCAGGCCGGGGTTCACCTCCCGACTCGGCCCGCCGGCCAGTGGCGGATTCTCCCCGGCGATCCGGAACAGGTACTCGCGCTCGTCCCGGCTCAGCAGCAGCGCCCGCGCCATCGCGGCGAGCACCTGCCGGGACGGGTGCGGCCCACGGCCCTGCTCCAGCCGGATGTAGTAGTCGATCGACATTCCGGCGAGCTGGGCGACCTCCTGTCGGCGCAGGCCGGGGGTGCGCCGGCGTACCCCCTCCGGGAGCCCGACCTCGGCGGGCCGCAACCGGGCGCGGCGGGTACGCAGGAACGCCGCCAGTTCGTCACGCCGCAGGCCGCTGCTCGTCATGCCCCCAGCATGCCTCGGCCCGGGTCCGCGAGGGTGGTACCGCTGGTCCCAGCTTCGGCCCGGCTCTCCTCAGACGACATCCACCGCGACAGGCTCGACGGTATGACGAACACGACCGCCCTGATCACCGGGGCCAACAAGGGAATCGGCTTCGCCACCGCCCGACAGCTCGGCGGGCTCGGAATGACCGTGCTGGTCGGCGCGCGGGACGCCGATCGGGGCCGGGCAGCGGAACAAAAGTTGCGCGACGGCGGCGCGGACGCCCGGTTCGTGCCGCTGGACGTGACCGACGCCGAGTCGGTGGCTGCCGCCGCGAAGCTGGTGGAGTCGGAGTACGGCCGGCTGGACGTGCTGGTCAACAACGCCGGCATCATCCTCGCCGACGGCACGCGGGCGCTGCCCAGCGAGACGACCGTGGCGACACTGCGCCGGGTGTTCGAGACGAACGTGTTCGGGGTGGCGACGGTGACCAACGCGCTGCTGCCGCTGCTGCTCCGGGCACCGGCGGCCCGGATCGTCAACGTCTCCAGCGAGGTCGGCTCGATCGCGGTGATGACCGACCCGGACGGCGCGTTGTTCGAGCTGACCTCCGTGCCGTATCCGTCGTCGAAGACGGCGCTGAACATGCTCACCGCGATGTACGCGAAGGAGTTGCGGGACACCCCGATCAAGGTGAACGCGGCGAACCCCGGCTACTGCGCCACCGACCTCAACAGCCACAACGGCTTCCGCACCGCCGAGCAGGGTGCCGAAGTCAGCGTGCACCTGGCGACGCTGCCGGCCGACGGGCCGAGCGGGTTGCTCTGGGGCTTCCAGATGGACGCCGGCGGCGGGTACGGCGTGCTGCCCTGGTGACCTGCCAGCAGCCGCCCCGTCGACCTCAACCCTGGGTCGGCGGGGCGGTCAGGTCGAGCTGCCAGTCGTTGGCACGCATCATCTGCCCCGGCGGGTACTCGAAACCGGTCTCACCGAGCAGCGTGAAGCCGGCCTTGCGGCAGACCGCGTTCGAGGCGGCGTTGTCGACCGAAGGGTAGGCGTGGGCGTGGCGGTGGGTCCGCCGCGCGCGGGCCACGTCGACGACCGCGCGCACCGCGGCGGTGGCCAGCCCCTGCCCCCGGTACGCGGGCAGCACCGCCCAGCCCATCTCGTACACCGGTTGCTCGCGCCACTCGCGGGCCCAGTAGCCGACGCTGCCCGCCCGTGCGCCGTCCGGCAGCACCAGCGTGAACATGCAGCCCTGCCCGGTGTCGGCGAAGTGCACGTACCGGTCGTGCCGGGCAACCACCTGCGCGTCGGTCTCCGGACCGCCGGTGTGCTTGCGCGTGTCCGGTGAGTTGAGCTCCCGCAGCAGGTCGAGGTCGTCCTCGTGCCACGGTTCGATGCGTACCTGAGCCATTCCACTCCCCTGTTCGTCGGCCCCAGTCAAGCCGACCCCACCGACATCGCGCTCCCGAAACGCCGCCCGCTAGATCGGATCTAGCGGACGCCGGCCGCCACCTCGCGCCTGCAGGATGAGAGGGGGTGGCGATGACACCGTTACGGATCGCCGTGATCATCGGCAGCACCCGGGAGGGGCGGGCCGGCGATCGGGTCGCCCGCTGGTTCGTCGACCAGGCCACGCCGCACGACGACCTGGCCGTGACGGTCGTTGACCTGAGCGAGTACGACTTTCCGGCCAGTTACCCCGCCGAGCCGACCGCGTCCATCCGGGCGTTCGTCCGCGAGGTGGGTCGGGCGGAGGCGTTCGTCGTGGTCACCCCGGAGTACAACCACAGCTTCCCGGCACCCTTGAAACAGGCCATCGACTATGGGTACGACGAGTGGCAGGCCAAACCGGTCGGCTTCGTGTCGTACGGCTGCCGGTCCACCGGCCGGCACGCGGTCGACCAACTGCGCACGGTCTTCACCGCGCTGCACGCGATGACGGTGCGCGACGTCGTCGGGATCGACCTGCTCGCCGGAGAGCCGACACCGCAGTGCACCGACGAGCTGCGCCGCGACGCCGCCGTCCTGCTCGACCAGCTCCGCTGGTGGGGTCTGGCCCTACGCGACGGCCGGGTGGCCCGGCCCTACGTCTCCTGACCCGTCGTCATCTGCACACATCGCCTTCTGCACACGTCAAGAATGAAAGGTACGAATCATGAGTAGACGCACCACCGGCCTGGCCATCGAGGCCGAGGGGCTCACCCGTTCGTTCGGGGAGACCCAGGCGCTGGCCGGGATCGACCTGCAGGTGCCCGCCGGCACTGTCTACGGTCTGCTCGGCCCGAACGGGGCGGGCAAGACCACCGCCGTCCGGGTGCTCGCGACGTTGCTGCGCCCCGACGGCGGCTCGGCACGGGTCTTCGGGCACGACGTGGTCACCGATGCCGACAAGGTCCGTTCCCGGGTCAGCCTCACCGGCCAGTACGCCTCCGTCGACGAGGACCTGACCGGCACGGAGAACCTGGTGCTCCTCGCCCGTCTGCTCGGCCTGCGCAAGCCGGCCGCCCGGGAGCGCGCGGCAGCCCTGCTCGCCGCGTTCGGTCTGACCGAGGCGAGCGACCGCCAGGTGAAGAAGTATTCGGGTGGGATGCGGCGGCGCATCGACATCGCCGCGAGCATCCTCAACACACCCGACCTGCTCTTCCTCGACGAGCCGACGACCGGCCTCGACCCGCGCAGCCGTAACCAGGTGTGGGAGATCGTCCGGGCGGTGGTGTCGCACGGCACGACGGTGCTGCTGACGACGCAGTACCTCGACGAGGCCGACCAGCTCGCCGGGCGGATCGCGGTCGTCGACCACGGCCGGGTGATCGCGGAGGGCACCCCGGGCGAGCTGAAGTCGTCGGTCGGCTCCGGCACGGTCCACCTGCGACTCCGCGACCCCGGGCAGCGGCCCGAGGCGGAGAAGGTGCTCCGGGAGGCGCTCGACGTGCCGGTGCAGCTCGCCGCCGACCCGGTGGCGTTGACCGCCCGGGTCGGCGAGGCCGGCACCGACCTCGACGCCAGCGCCCAGGCCGCCCGCGCGCTCGGCGACCTGGCCCGCGCCGGCATCGTCGTCGACGACTTCTCCCTCGGTCAGCCGAGCCTGGACGAGGTCTTCCTGGCTCTGACCGACCACCCCGCCGTGCCGGCCGACGAGCGCGACGACAAGCTGGAGGCAGCGCGATGAGCAACGTCACGACCGAACGGGCGCCGTCCGTCTACGTCCCGTCCGCCGAGGCGCTGGCGACCGTGCTCGCACCCAGTGCCCGACCGCCTCGACCGAGCGCGCTGGGCGCGTCGCTCACCTTCGGCTGGCGAGCCATGCTGAAGATCAAGCACGTGCCGGAGCAGCTCTTCGACGTGACCGCGTTCCCGATCATCATGGTGCTGATGTTCACGTACCTGTTCGGCGGTGCCCTCGCCGGCAGCCCCCGTGAATACCTGCAGTTCTTCCTGCCCGGAATCATGGTGACCAGCGTCGTGATGATCACCATGTACACCGGTGTCGGCCTCAACACCGACATCGAGAAGGGCATCTTCGACCGGTTCCGTACGCTGCCCGTCTGGCGCCCCGCAGCCCTGGTCGGCATGATCTTCGGCGACGTGCTGCGCTACATCCTCGCCGCCCTGGTGATCCTGGGCCTGGGGCTGGCGCTCGGGTTCCGACCCGCTGGCGGGGTGCTCGGCGTCGCCGCCGGAATCGGGCTGCTGGTGGTCTTCTCGTTCGCGTTCTCCTGGGTGTGGACGTTCTTCGGGCTGATCCTGCGCAGCGAGAAGTCGGTGATGGGGGTCAGCATGATGGTGCTGTTCCCGCTGACGTTCCTGAGCAACGTCTTCGTCGACCCGAGCACCATGCCCGGCTGGCTCCAGGCGTTCGTGAAGGTCAACCCGGTGACGCAACTGGTCGCGGCGATCCGTGGGGCGATGAGCGGCGATTCGGACCCGTCGGCCACCATGTGGCTGCTGGTCTGGAGCGCCGGCTTCCTGGTCGTCTTCGGCACCCTGACCATGTACAGGTACAACCGCCGCTGACCCCGCAACCAGCCGCCCCCCCCCCCCCCCCCCCCCCCCCCCCCGCCCCGCCCAGCCCAGCCCCCGCCCCGCCCCTCCCCGCGATCTTGCACTTTCTGTCCCGACAAACGTCGCGATCCGCGTATATCGAGTGCCGAAAGTACAAGATCGCGGGGCGAGGCGCGCGGGGCGAGGCACGGCGCGGGGCGAGGCACGGCGCGGGGCGCGCGGGGCGAGGCACGGCGCGGGGCGCGCGGGGCGAGGCACGGCGCGGGGCGCGCGGGGCGAGGCACGGCGCGGGGCGCGCGGGGCGAGGCACGGCGCGGGGCGCGCGGGGCGAGGCACGGCGCGAGGCGCGCGGGGCGAGGCACGGCGCGAGGCGCGCGGGCACGGGTGCGTGGGCAAGCGCGTGCTGGGGTGAGCGGGGCGCGGGGGCGGGGCGTGGGGGCGGGGTTAGAGGCGCCAGGGTGGAGGGGTGCGGGGTTGATAGCGGCAGGTGGTGCCGGTCGAGACGGATTCGCGTAGGTGGCTGGCGAGCGCCGGGTGCCGCCCGTCGAGCTTGCGCAGCGTGTCCCGGATCCGCGCGGTCACCGTCTTGCGGGCCCGCTCGGCCTCGTCGCCCAGGCGGCGGCTTCGACCGGCCAGCCCCGCGGCCGCACGTAGCTCCTCCAGCAACGCACCCCGCTCGGCGTCCAACGCGGCCACCTTCCGGTCGTCGTCGCGGGCGGCGGCCCGGTCGATCTCCTCGTCGAGGCGGCCCAGGTGCCGCCGGTAGCGGGCCTTCGCCTCGTCGTCGAGGACCGGGTCGGCACCCATCCGCCGGGCGGCGACCAGCTCCGGTCCGGCAGCCGGGTCGAGCAACTCCACGGCGGGCACGTCGCTGCCCGGCCGGCTCAGCAGCAGGTGCAGGTCGTGCAGACCCTTGGCGTCGGGCAGGTGCACCACGACACCGGCGTACGTCAGTTGCCAGACCGGCCCGTCACGCCGAAACTCGTACCCCTCACTGGCTGGCGCGACCAGCGTGGCCGGACCGGACGCGAAAACCTGGCCCGGCGCGGCGTTGTCCGGCCCGACGCTCGGACCCGGCGCGGCGAGCTGGCCCGGCCCGGCGGCTGCGGCCCGCGCGACGCCCTGGCCTGGCGCGACGGCCTGGCGTGCGGTGGTGGTCGGCTCGACCGCGTCGGTGGGGGCCGGTTCGGCGAGCCGGTGCAGCACCTGCGTCATACCGAGGGCCGCTGCCTGCTGGACGGTCGTGGCACGCAGCGCAGCCAGTGTCGCGGCGTCGCCCGGCTGGCCCCGGCCGGCGAGGGCGTTCACGAGGCCGGCGCGGGCGATGAGCGACCAGGTACGGGCGCCCAGCCGGTCGGCGGACGCACGGGCGGCCGTGAAGCCGGCGATGGCGTCGTCCCAGCGTTGCTGGGCGGCGTCGATCAGTGCCAGCCAGTGGTCGACCGGGCCGCTGACGTCGCAGCCGAAGAGCGCCACCATCCACTCTCCCCGGTGCGGAGCGAGTGCGGCCCGTGCGGCATCGCAGAGCTGCGGGTCGGCGGACGCGGCGGCTGCCTGCGCGCGTAACCGTAGCCAGATCGGCGACACCGGACGCGGGTAGCGGATGGCGGCGGCCTCGATGCCGGCGGTCAGCCGGACCGCCGTCTCGCCGTCGCCCCGCTCCGCGGCGGTGATCGCCCGCAGCAACTCCTGATAGGGATAGTCGACCGGGGTCAGCTCGTCGAGCAGGGTGTCGGCCTCGGCGAACCGACCCTGCAGCAGCAACCGGGACCAGCGCAGGTGATGGCCCATGAACCCGAACTCGGCATGGCCCGGGTCGGAGAGGTCGCCGAGGACGACGAACCGCTCGTCGGCCTCGGCGAAGTCACCCCGGAAAGCCGCGATGATCCCGCTGTCGATGGCCGCCGCCATGCCGTGCCGGGTGATGTCGCCGTGCCGGTCCGCGTTGACGAAGGTGGCGAACTCCTCGTTGAAGTGCGGGTCGCCCAACTCCAGTAGCGCCACCCAGCGCAGCGAGGTGGCCCACAGCTCGGTCTCCCGGTCTCCCGTGCGGCGGGCCACCTCCCGGATCTCGGCGGTCAGCGCGGCGCGGGCCGCCGCGGTGCCCAACCCCCAGGTGGTGTCGTGGCGGGCCCAGAGGCTGAACGTCAGCGCCTCGTCGTCCTGCCCTCGACGGGCGATCGTCTCGGTGACGGTGATCAGGTCGGCGACCAGCGCGCCGACCGACGCGGCGGCGTCCGGTTCGCCGATCAGTTTCCGGTACGCGTCGCGCACCAGCTCAGCCGCGTCGATCGAGTGAGCGGTCTCCACCTGACGGGCGCGGTTCACGATCAGGGCTACGCGGGCCAGCAACACCGGGTCGTCGAGTGTGCGAGCCAACGCCCCGGCCTCGGCGAACAGTGCGGCGGACTCCTCCCGGCCGGCGTGGTGATATTGCCCCTCGCCGAACTCGACGAGGATCCGCACGCGTTGCTCCGGGTCCTCGACGACCTCCAGCGCCCGACGGAAGTGCACCGACGCCTCGTCGGCGGCCAGCCGGACGAACGCGTCCCGCCCGGCGGCGACCAGCAGCGTGGCAACCCGCGCGCGGTCGAGTGCGGGGCCGGCGAGGTAGGCGTGGCGGGCGAGGTCGGCCGGGATCAGCTGATCGGTGAGCTCCCGCAGGTCGTCGACCGCCCGGACGACCGCGCCGTGCCGCGCCTGCCGCTCGTCGTGGGACAGCCCGTCGTAGAGGGTCTCCCGGACCAGGTCGTGGGCGAAGGCGAACCGGCCGCCGCCCCGGGCGACCACCAGTCGGGCGGTCACCGCACGGTCGAGCAGCCGGTCGACCTGCGCCACCGGGGCGGCGCCGCAGGCCGCCAGGACCTGGCGGTGGAACTCGCGGCCCAGCACGGCCGCGACGGTGAGCGCCTCGACCACGGCCGGCGGCAACTGGGCCAGGCGGCGGCGCACCGCTTCCCGTACGCCGGGTGCGATCGTGCCGGCCGCGTCGTCGGCGTGCCACAGCCGGGCGGTCTGCTCGATGAAGAACGGGTTGCCCCCGGTGCGCCGGTGCACCTCGTCGACGAGGTCGGCGTCGGGTTCCCGCCCGGCGGTGCGTGCCATCAGCGCGGCCACCTCGTCGCGGGAGAGACCGGTGAGGGTGATGGTGGTGGCCTTCGCGACCAGCGGCATCAGCAGGGGGCGCAGCGGGTGCTCGCCCGACTCGACCTCGGCGTCGCGGTAGGTGCCGACCAGCAGCAACCGCTCGAACCAGGTGTGCTGGGCGGCGAAGCTCAGCAACCGCAGTGAGGCCGGGTCGGCCCAGTGCAGGTCGTCGAGGACGACCACGACCGGCCGCTGCTGGGAGACCGCGACCAGCGCGGCGGTCACCGCGTCATACAGCGCGAACGCCTCCTGGTCGGCGGTGTCCGTGTCGACGCCGACCCAGCTGGTGAGCCGCTCGGCCTGCTGCTTGCTGGCGTCGGTCTCGCCGAGCAGGGCCGCGAGGGCCGGCTCGGCGTCCGGCCGCGCCACCGCCCAGTCGTCGGCGGAGCGCCGCAGGCCGCGCAGCACCTGCACCCACGGCCAGTAGCCGGGGGCGCTGTCGGAATCCCAGCAGGCGGCACCGAGCACCAGCGCGCCGCGTTGCCGGGCCTCCCGGGCGGCCGACGTGACGAGGGTCGTCTTGCCGATGCCCGGCTCGCCGGTGACCAGGACCAGGCCGCCGTGGCTGGTGGTGGCGCGGTCGAGCTCAGCGCGCAGCAGACCCGCGGGGTGATCCCGCCCGATGATGGCGTCGCCGCGCCGCGCGTCCATGGTTTCCAGACGGTACTTGAAGCGTCCGACACCGCGGGCGAATTGTTCGGGGTGCCTGCTCACGCATCAGACCTCAACATTACCCAAACTTCCCGATCCGGCTAAAGTAGGGAGCGATGAAGGAAGACATGTACTCAGTTGAGCAGGTCGCCGATCGACTCGGGCTGCACGTGCGAACGGTGCGCGGCTACATCCGCTCCGGCCGGCTGAGGGCGGTGCGGATCGGCAAGCAGTATCGGATCGCCGGCAGCGATCTCGACGCGCTCACCGGCCAGGCCTCGGCCGCCACCACCGTCATTGGTCAGGCGGAGGTGTCGAGCATCGTGCAGATCGACGGCGTCGACCGGGCCGCCGCGGACCGGCTCGGGACGCTCATGCTCGCCAGCGCCAACACCAGCCACGACCAGGCCAACCCGCTGCGGGTGCAGACCGTGTACGACGAGCAACGCCACCGCATGAAGATCATCATCCTGGGTGATCCCGCCTCCACCGCCGAGCTGCTGCACCTGCTCGACGCCGTCCTCAACGCCGACAACGGCCTGCTCGACCGGGAGGTCCACGATGCCTGACGAAATCCAGGAACGCGCCGGGGTGCAGGTGCTGGTCTGCGACCCGGCGGGCCCGACGGTGGCCACCGAGCAGGACGCGCTGGACCTGGTCGGCGCGGCGTTCCTCGGCGCCCAGGTGGTCGCCGTGCCGGCCAACCGACTCGACGAACGCTTCTTCTCGCTGGGCACCCGCTTCGCGGGCGACGTGATGCAGAAGTTCGTCAACTACCGGCTGCGGCTGGCCGTCGTCGGCGACATCTCGGCGCAGCTCGCGGAGAGTTCCGCGTTGCGCGCCCTGGTGCAGGAGTCGAACCAGGGCGGCCACATCTGGTTCCTCCCGGACCTCGACGCCCTCGACGCTCGCCTCCGCGCCGCGCAGTAGCCAGCTCAACGGTTGTGGGCGACCGCCATCTCCACTGCGTCCGGCTCTACTCCCCGGACCCGAGCCTGCTCGGCCGCCCAGCGCAGATAGGCCAGCCACTCCTCGGGTGACCACCCGTTTCGCCGACCGACACCGGCCTCGACGGGGAGTTGGCTGGCCACGACGCGGTCGAGGATCAGGGGCTGCACGCCGCCCACGCCTCGCCGATAGCCGACGAAGTAGAGGACCTTCGTGAACAGGCCCGGCCCCAACCACGGCAGGCGAGCCTGGTCGGGGTCGCGGAAACGCTGGTACGCCGTGCGCAGCACCTCCTCGTCGGGTGCCGACGCGGTCAGCTCCTCCAGCGCGTACGCCAGGCGTTTGCCGTCCGGATCGGCGCCCAGCGACTTTGTGGCACGCCACGGGCCGTACCCGATGGGGCCGTAACCCCAGACCAGCACGGCCGTCAGCAGTTGTCGTGGGCTCACGGAACCGGCCCGGTACGCGTCGGCCACCGCGAAGACGTCGCGCCGCCAGATCTCGCCGCTCGCTGGCAGGGGGTCGGGCCAGGCGTCCGGCGGCACCCCCGCTCGCCACCGGCTGATGTTCACGGTGACCGCGGCCCGCTCACCCGGTAACACCACAACGTCGGTCATGATCGCCTCCCTCGGAACCTGTCCTCCGTCCGGACGCTACGACCGAGGCAGTCCCGCCAGCCGTCCGCTGACGCCATATCGCGGTATCGACCGCTCACCTGTCCCGGCGTGTCCGTGGCGTTGCTCGGTCGGCGAGTCGTCCGCATCAGCCAACGCAAATACAGGCAGGCTGTTCGGCATGGGGCCAGAAATCGTCATCGCGGTGGTGTCCGCGGCTGTGGCGCTGATCAGCGTGGCGGTGACCTACCGGACCGCTCTCGTCACCCACCGCCTGCAGGTCGAGGCGCGCAACCGAGAAAAGGTGGAAGTCGCGGAGGACCTGTTCCGTCGTTACCGGGTGCCACTGCTGGCGTCCGCTGACTCGCTGCAAGATCGGCTGCACAATGTGCTCAGCCGAAACTTCCTGCGCACGTACCTGCATTCCGCCGACAACGAGAACCAGCACTATGTCCGCCACAACACTGTGTACGTCCTCGCCGAGCACCTGGCCTGGCTGGAGGTGCTCCGCCGGGAACAGCGCTTCCTCGACCTTGACTCGGTGAAGAGCACCAAGGAGCTGTTCACCGCGATCCAGCGGATTCATCATTCCCTGGCCACCGACGGACTGCCCGGACCGTTCCGCGTGTTCAGGGGGCACCAGCGCGCCATCGGCGAGATCATGCTGCACCGGGTCGAGTCGTCCGAGGGCCCGGTGACGGACGTGCTGGGATACGCGGCCTTCTGCCACCGCCTCGAAACCGACCCGGGGTTCGCCTCCTGGTTCACCCGCCTCCTCGCGGAGGTGGACGACGTAGAAGCACGAGGCCGCCGGGGGAATGAGCGGCTGGTGCTCCTGCAGAACGCCCTCGTCGAACTCATCGAGCTGCTCGATCCCGAGGGCGAATGGCTCCCGGTGGAGCACCGCGAGCGGTTGCCCAGGGCGGAACTGATTCTGCCCACGTCCCGCACACCCAACGGGTGACAGCCCCGATCGGCAGGGCACGGTCACGATGGGCCAGCGGTGTGGCCGCCCAGCACGGAAGCGGGACGGCCACGCCACATCAGCGTTACGCCGTAGCGCAGATGGCGTATGCCGTGTCGGACCAGTTGCCGGCGAAGGCGTCCTCCTCGTAGGCACCCGTGTCGACGGTGGTCGGAGCGGTCGCGGGACCGCCGTTGGGGCGGAAGTCGTCCACGATGCCCTCACCGGTGACACCGTTCAGCTCGTAGCCGGCGCCGGTCAGCACCTTGCCGGCCGGGCAGCCTGCGACGACACTGCGGAAGTCGAGGGAGTTACTGGCGCCCGTGGTGGACGCCCGCACCAGACCCGGCAGCGGGTTGGCGCAGATCGCGTACGCGGTCGCGGACCAGCTCAGGGCAGTGGCATCCGACTCGTAGGCACCGACGGTGACGGCGGTCGGTGCCGCGGCCACACCGCCGTTGGGGCGGAAGTCGTCGACGACGCCCTCACCGGTGACACCGTTGAGCTCGTAACCCGTACCGGTCAGGACCTTGCCGACCGGGCAGGTCGCGGTGGCGGAGTGGAAGTCGGCCGAGTCGCTGACGCTGACCGCGGAGACCCGCACCAGGCCGGGCAGTGGGTTGGCACAGATCGCGTACGCCGTCACCGACCAGTTGCCCGCGAACGCCTCCGTCTCGTAGGCGCCCACCGTGACGGCCGTCGGCGGGGCGGCCGGGCCGCCATTGGGGCGCAGATCGTCGACGATGCCCTCACCGGTGACGCCGTTCAGTTCGTAACCCGTGCCGGTCAGGACCTTGCCGGCTGGGCAGGTCGCGGTGGCGCTGTGGAAGTCGGCCGAGTTGCTGACGCTGACCGCAGCGATCCGCACCAGGCCGGGGACCGCGGCGGACGCCGGGCTCGCCGGGGCGATCACCGCCCCGGCCGCGACGAGACCGAGCACGAGTACGGACGCTCGCGCGCCGAACCGCCGGGCTTGTTTCGTGGTACGCATGGTGTTTCTCCCGTCTGAGGCCTGGCCGGCGGCTGTGTGTTGGCACCGACCCCAAGGCCAATCGTGATGACGGGTTCACGGTAGGTAGTCACCTGACCAGGCATTATCCCCAAACCGACTACGTCGCGTAACGGACCATGTGGCCGGGGCGAGCCGCGTCGGGCCGGTCATGCCCCGACGAGCGATATACCTGTGCGTCATAGTTATGACCCAGAGGTATATCGCTCTTCGAGCCATCAGGGGCGACCGCCTTGGGATTCGTTCAACCACCGCCCGGCCGCTCTGCGGGCAGGTGAATGCACGCGGCGGGAATGCCGAGAGCCAGCAACCCTGGCCGTGCGGCGGCCAGCATCGCGAGTGGGCCGCAGGGGTAGATGTCCTGGCCGGGCTGGTGGTGGTCGAGTGCGATGGTTCGACGAGGGCGCGCAGCGGCGCCAGACCGGTGCCACCCGCGACGAGCAGCAGATCGTCGGTGCGCGCCGGGTCGAGACTGAAGCCGGTGTTGCCGGGTGGGCCGAGCCAAAGCAGCTCGCCGGGGCGTACCTCATGGACCGGCGGTGGGAGACGGTGCCGGCGGGTACGGCGCGGACGTGCAGCTCGACGGTGCCGTCGGCGCGTGGGGCGTTGGCCGGCGAGAGCCAGCGCCAGTGCCCCGGCAGGCGCGGTGTGCAGACCGGAACGGCCTGGCCTGGCTGGTGGGGCAGTCGCCGCCAGGGACATACCGTGATCGGTATGCGCTCGACTCGGCATCGGTCGTATCGGGCAGACTGCGGGCATGACGGAACGCCCGGTGCTGTATCTGGTCGTCTGCGCCGCGGGTCCGGCGGAGCACATCGACGAGCTGGTCGACCTGCTGCTCGCCGACGGGTGGCAGGTGTGCATGATCGTCAGCCCGACCGCCGCGCCATGGCTCGACCGGGCGGCGTTGCAAGACAAGACCGGCTATCTCGTACGCGTCGAGTGGCGGATGCCCGGCGACCCCGAACCGCACCCGCCGGCCGATGTGGTCCTGGCCGCGCCGGTCACGTTCAACACGGTGACGAAGTGGGCGCTGGGCATCAACGACACTCTGGCGCTCGGCGTCCTCAACGAATCGCTGGGCGCGGGCCTCCCGATCCTTGCGTTCCCGCACGTCAAGGCAGAGCTGGCCGCGCATCCGGCGTATACGGATCATCTGGCGGTGCTGCGCGCTGCCGGCGTTGTCCTGGCTGCCGGAAACCCGCTGAACCCTACGAACGGGCCGGGACGGTGGAACGTGGTCATTGAGGCGCTGCGTTCGGCTCACCGCTCCTGAACGAGTTCCCGCCGCCGCTGCCTAGCCGATTAGAACGGCGCCAGCGAACCAGCCGTCAGCCTGGTTGAGGCGTACCGCCTCCCGCACCCTGTCGCAGATCCGACAGCCGACACATGCGTTGCGCGGGGGGCACCGCAGCGACACGATGCCGGCTACCTTTCCCGGATGACGGATCTTGAGCGGGGTGTCTACGAGCACCTGATCACCCGTGATCTCGCCACCCGCCTTCAGCGCGTCGACCCCGCTCTGGTCCAGCACCACAAGCTCGACTCCGCCGACGCGCACCACACCCTCGCCCGTCACATCGCCACGCTGGCCGCCCGCGCCCTCCAAGCCGTTTCCAGTGGCGACGACAAGCTCCACCGCCAGGTCGAAATGGCGAACCAGATCGCCGAAGCAATCGCCGCGCTAAGTCCAAAGGCAGCGACCGAGCAGGACCAGGTAACCGACGCCAAGCACCTGCTCCACGCCATCGCCGCCCCGCCAATCCCACCGGCCCTGCCAGCCTTTCCGCAGCGCCCGACCACCCCGCTCTCCACCGGCGCGCTGCTGGTGAATGGCCGTCACCAGCCCCGCATCGGCCACGAGGTCAACCACGAGATGGCGTCGGCCGAAAGCGTCGACCTGCTCTGCGCGTTCATCAAGTGGTACGGCCTGCGCATCGTCGAGCCGGCCATCCGCGAGCTGATCGCCCGAGGCGGCAAGGTCCGCGTCATCACCACGACCTACCTCGGCGCCACCGATCAACGAGCGCTCGATCGGCTCGCCGAGCTGGGCGCAGAGGTCAAGGTGTCGTACGAGACGAGGACCACCCGCCTGCACGCCAAGGCGTGGCTGTTCCGCCGGGCCAACGGCACCACCACCGCGTACGTCGGCTCATCGAACCTGTCGAAGACCGCGCTGGTGGATGGCGTGGAGTGGAACGTCCGCATCTCGAACCTGGAGCAGCCGCACGTCATCGACACGTTCACGGCGACGTTCGAGGACTACTGGAACGATCCGGCGTTCGAGGCGTACGACGCGGCCCGGGACGCCGAGCGGCTACGGCACGCGTTGAGCGGGGAGAGCCGCGACCAGACGCCGACCGAAATCTCGAACCTGGACGTGCGTCCGTACCCGTATCAGGCGGAGATCCTGGCCGATCTGGACGCCGAACGGCTGGTGCACGGGCGCTGGCGCAACCTCGTGGTGATGGCGACCGGCACCGGCAAGACCGTGGTCGCCGCCCTCGACTACCGGCGGCTGCACCGCAGCAAGAGGGTGGATTCGCTGCTCTTCGTCGCCCATCAGGAGCAGATCCTGCGGCAGAGCCTGTCGACGTTCCGGCAGGTCATGGGGGACGGCAGTTTCGGCGAAACCCTCGTCGCGGGCGAGAAGCCGAACGGCTGGAAGCACGTCTTCGCCTCCATCCAGTCGCTGCACCGGCGGGAAATCGACCCCGAGGCGTACGACATGGTGATCGTGGACGAGTTCCACCATGCCGAAGCGCCCACGTACGCGCGGCTGTTGGAGCGGCTGCGTCCCCGCGTACTCCTGGGGCTGACGGCGACCCCCGACCGGGCCGACGGCGGCGACGTGCGCCGGTGGTTCGACGGACGCGCGGCCGTTGAGCTGCACCTGTGGGAGGCGTTGGAGCGGCAGTTGTTGGCGCCGTTCCAGTATTTCGGGCTGCACGACGACGTGGACCTGTCGCACGTCACCTGGAAGCGTGGGCAGGGCTACGACCCGACGCAGTTGAACACCATCTACACCGGCAACGATGCCCGGGCGCGGACGGTGCTGCGGGCGGTCCGCGACAAGGTGGACGTCGGGCGGATGCGGGCACTCGGGTTCTGCGTGAGCATCGGGCACGCCGAGTTCATGGCCGCCTGGTTCAGTGCGCGCGGCGTACCGTCGGCGGCAGTGACCTCGAAGGCCGGCACCGACCGAGCGGGGATGCTGCGGGACTTCAAAGCCGGCAAGCTGCGGGTGCTCTTCACCGTGGACCTGTTCAACGAGGGCGTCGACCTGCCGATGGTCGACACGATCCTGATGCTGCGGCCCACCGAGAGCGCCACGATCTTCCTGCAACAGCTCGGCCGTGGCCTGCGCCTCGACGACGACAAACCCTGCCTCACGGTGCTCGACTTCATCGGTGGGCAGAATGCCAACTTCCGCTTCGACCTGCGGTGGCGTGCGCTGACCGGGGTCAGTCGGCGGGCGATCACCGAGGCAGTCCGCGACGACTTCCCGAGCCTGCCGAGTGGCTGCCACGTCGAGTTGGACCGAGTGGCGAAGGAGGTCGTGCTCGCCAACCTGCGATCGGCGCTGCCCACCTCGAAGACCGGCCTGGTGTCCGAGCTACGGCAGCTCGGCGACGTCAGCCTGGCGACGTTTCTGCGCGAGACCGGCCTGGAGATCGAGGACGTGTACCGGTCGGCCAGCATCGGCGGCTGGACCGGCCTGCGGCGGCTCGCCGGCATCGAGACGTCCGCGCCCGGCCCGGACGATCGCGAGCTGGGCCGGGCCATCGGTCGCATGCTGCACACCGACGACGTCGACCGGCTGGAGCTGCTGACCCGGGTCGCGGCCGGACCGCCCGCGCCAGGTCAGCCGGTGTACGCGGGCAACGGTCGACTGCTGGACATGCTGCACTTCAGCCTCTGGGGGCCGAACGCACCCCTGGCGACCCGCGACGAGCGGCTGACCCGGCTGTGGAAGGAGCCGGCGCGCTGCACCGAGCTGCGGCAGGTCGCCGAGGTGCTGCGGGACCGCATCCACCGGGTCACGCCGACCGCTGCCCCGGGTGCGGTGCCGTTGCGGGTACACGCCCGGTACAGCCGCAACGAGGCATGCGCCGCCTTCGGCATGACCAACCCGGGGTCGCTGCGTGAGGGGGTGAAGTGGCTGCCCGATGCCCAGGCGGACCTGTTCTTCGTCACGCTGGTCAAGTCGGAGGCGCACTACTCCCCCACCACCATGTACGCGGACCGAGCCATCACCGACACCCTGTTCCAGTGGGAGTCGCAGAGCACCACCTCGTCGGCATCGACGACTGGGCAGCGCTACACGTCGGGCGGCTCGACGGTGCACCTCTTCGTGCGGGAGACCCGGATCGCCGACCGCGACCTCGGCGCACCGCCGTACCTCTACGCCGGCACCATGACGTACGACTCGCACACCGGCGACCGACCCATGCGGGTTCTCTGGCAGCTCCGCCACGCCCTACCCGCCGACGTGTACGCCACCGCCCGCACGATCGCCGCCTAGCCTGAACCGGTCAGGCGGCGTCGGCGTTCGGCGTGAACCTGACGTCCAGTCTCCTGTCCAGGGCGCGAGCGAGGCGTTCCAAAACCGGCAGAGTCGGCACGGTCCCACCTGCCTCGAAACGGGCAACCGCGGACTGAGTCATGCCGGCGGCGCGCGCCAACTGGCTCTGACTCCAGCCGTGCCCCTCACGCAGGTGGCGCACCTCCCGACCGAGCTCGAAGGCGATCCGGGTGGCCTCGTAGGTTTCGGCCGCCCCTGGCTCCGCCATCCGGCGCTCACGCAGGTCGTTCCAGTCCAGGCGATCACTCATCGCTCTGCCCCCTCGTTCACAATGTGCCGCTCCGCTACGCACCGTTCAAATGCGCGGCGAGCTCGCTCGACTTCTCGGTCCTCCCGCATCCGCGTCTTGCGGAACACCGTGAGCAGGATGATCCTCCGGTCGGAGGCTATCCAGTACGTCACGCGCACTGCCTCGCGTAGTCCCTCCAGCCAGGTTCGGACCTCTGGTTCCAGCTCCACGCTACCCCAACCCATAGCATCGATGCTATGGGCTGATGGTTATCCACGAACTTCATTCGAGGGCATGTCGCCAAACAACTTCAGCTCCAACCCGTAGTGAGCGCTCGTGGACCAGACGTCACGCCCTACCCGCCGCCGCTCGCATAATTGCCGCTTAAGCCGACAGTGTGAAGCAGCGGCCGGATCGCCGAACTGGGAAGACACGAGTGCAGCAAGCGGTCAGCACGGGCAGCACCGGAGCGGGTTGCGCGCTGGGCATTTCGGGGAAGGGAGTAATTCGGACCCGCAACCTCCTCATTAGACGGAGATCGACATGCTGGAGAACCTTGCCGTGGTCGGCGGCCCGAAGACGCCTGTCGCCACACCGGTGCTGATCGGCTTCTTCGCCCTCGTCGTGGTCGCCATCGTCGTCATCCTGATCCTGCGCTCGCGCAGCAAGTAGCACGGCTCGGATGATCAGCGCATAGCACCGCTCAAGCTCGCGCGTGAGGCTTCTTCCAACCGATTCTCAACGACCACCGGATGGCGATCGCGGCACCGCAACCGGCCAAGCAGGTCCCGCCGTGAACCGCGACAATGTCCGTGTGCCTTACTCAGAGGCTTGGTGGGTTGGCCTAGATCCGCAGCTACAGGATCGGATCGATGAGTTGCTCTGCGTGGATCGGCTGGTCGCGGCTGTCGTGCTGTTGCGCCGAGAGGGGCAACTGCACCCGTTGCCCGGGCTCTACGAGGCGCAGGACATGCTGATGAGGCGCCGCCGCGAGCTTGACAGCCAGGGCCTTGTCGCGCCGAAAGCGCCGCCGCTCACGACCGCAGAACTGATCGAACTGGCGGTCGCCGTAACCGCACCGGTCGTTGCTGTGGAGGCGGTTTGGAACGGCGATACTCAGGGCTGGTTCGTCGACCTGGTGGCGATCGTGCAACGGGTGGGGCAGCACCACGACGAGTACGACGAGGTGTCGTTGACATGCCTTTCCTTCGGCACCGATGTGCGCCTGTTCACTGGCGAAGTGCCTCTCTGGCCGGAGGCAGTGCAGGCGACCGAGCAGGGCCGAGCCGTCGCTCAGCATCTCGGCGTGCCGTTCCACTTCAGCAGCCCGACGGCACCGGACGAGGACCTGTCTCGCTGGTGGGACTCGCAGCCTCACCGTGAGGCCACGCGTCGGTGATCACGCGTTAGGTTGAGGGCATGGAGCAGCGGATCAGCCTGGTGGGTGGTTCAGCGGCCCGGACAGCGGACCCCTGGTGGGGAACCTCGACGGGGCCCGCGGCGGGTACGCCTCGCAGTGTTCGGCCCACTGCTCGGCGGCGTTGACGAGGGCGTCGTGTTGGTGGGCTTGACGTCGGAGTCGCCGTCGGCTGAGACGCGCATTCGAGCTCACGTGCGGCGTACAGGCCGTTGTTCAGGTACGCCAGGTAGGCATCGATGGATGGCTCGTCGAGCACCTTCTGCGTGGCCGCCTTCACGTTGATACCAGCGTCCGGACCACCTTGACCCGCAACATCGGTGATGTTGCTG
>NZ_PYBV01000018.1:58622-145896 GCF_003205615.1 Micromonospora arborensis
CAGCAACATCACCGATGTTGTGCGGTGGCTCTGCTCCACGCCGCGAAGCCGCGGCGCAACTGGGCTATCGGCGGCTCCACTGCTGGTTGGCCTGGCCGGTGCAGGTCCAGAGGATGAGCTTCGTGCCGTTGCTGGTGCCCTGGTTGCTGGGGTCCAGGCAGAGGCCGGACTGCACGCCGGTGATGGTGCCGTTCGCGTTGACGTTCCACTGCTGGTTCGTGCCGCCGTGGCAGTCGTAGATGGTGACCTGGGTGCCTGGGGAGGTTCCGTAGCCGGCGGCGTCGAGGCACTTGTTGCCGTACACGGTCAGTGCCTTGCCCGTGGTGTAGGTCCACCGCTGGTTCGTGCCGCCGTGGCAGTCCCACAGACTTACCTGGGTGCCGTTGGTGGTGGAGTTCCCGGGGACGTCGACGCACCTGCCGGACAGGGCGCCCACGATGGTGGTGGTGGTCTGTCCGCCGCCGCTGCCCGGGTTGCCGATGCTTCCGGGCACCGACTGCAGAGCGCTGTACCAGCGGGCGGCCATCTTGTCGTAGCCGCCGGCGGTGGGGTGGACGCCGTCGATCAGGTCGGCGGTGGTGAGGGCGCTGTGCATGTCGACCAGGTGCACCCGCTTGCCGGCGTTGACCTTGCTCTGGACGATGCCGGGGATCGCCGCGTTGAAGGTGCGGTTGGCCGCCTCCTGGCCGCTGTTGGAGAGCGGGATGAGCTGCGCCACGAACACCTCGGCGGTGGGCGCGGTGGTCGTGATCTTGTCGATCAGGGTGGAGAGCCGGTTCGGCGCGGTGCTCACGTTGTAGTTCTGCAGGATGTCGTTGGTGCCGATGTGCAGCAGGACGGTCTGCGGCCGCTGGGTGTTCAGCCAGCCGACGATGTTGGCGTCGATCTGGTCGATCCGCCAGCCGGGGTGCCCCTGGTGGTCGTGGTCGCCCAGGCTGGCCGGCCCGTTGAACTGCGACCCGACGAAGTCCACCGTGTACCGGCCGCTGGCGAGGCGCTGCCAGAGCCCGATGCGGTAGCCGCCCGGCACCTGGGTGCCCTCGGTGATGGAGTCGCCGAGCGGCATCACCCGCACCCCGCCGTTGGACTCCGCCTGGGCGGCACCCGCGGGTGTCACCACTCCGGCGACCACGACACCGAGCGCGGCGAGTGTCGCGAGCCATCGTGCCCTCGTTCGCATAGCTTCTCCCCTGGTTGGTCGAGCTGGCCGAGGGCATGGGCCGGCCGGACCGAGCAGCCGTCCGCCGCCGGGCGTCATCCGGCGTACCGACTGTCACTAGGGCGTGGCGTTACTGCCTCAGCACTGGGACGAGTGTGAGCGATAACAGCGATGATTGTAGATTCCTTGGGTGGATCTGGTCCAGCTCCAACGGCCTTGTGTTAGGGCTGCGGTCGGCGGGTCAACCCGTGCTGGACAAACGGGGCTCCCTGGTGAATCAGGGTGATGAGAGGTTCGCGCCGATCTTGCGGTTGTGGTTGTCGACATGAGATGGAATGCCCCTTGTGTCGGGACAGGAAGTGCAAGATCGCGGGGCGAGACGACGCTGGTTGACGAACAGCCGTTCCGCCTAACGCAACGGCGTTGGGTCCAGCTCTACGTCGGGGCGGCCTACCATGCCCCCAGGTGGCCGAGGGTTAGGTTACGAAGATGGAGCAGCGGATCAGCCTCGTCACCCTCGGAGTCACGGACGTAGCGCGCGCGAAGGCGTTCTACGAGCACCTCGGCTGGCAGGGCCAGGAGGTCGAGGAGACCGTCTTCTTCCAGGCCGGCGGTCTGGCCGTGGTCCTCTGGGACCGCGACAAGCTGGCCGCCGACGCTGGCATCGACAACCCCTGCACCGGCGCGCTGACCCTGGCCCAGAACGTCCGTTCCCGGGCGGAGGTCGACGAGCTGATGGCCACGGCGGCAGCCGCCGGTGCCACGGTGACCAAGCCGGCGCGGGAGACGTTCTACGGCGGCTACGCCGGCTATTACGCCGACCCGGACGGTCACCTGTGGGAGATCGCCTGGAATCCCGGCTTCACCCTCGCGGCGGATGGCACCCTGACCGTCCCCGACTTCGGCACCACCGACTGAGTCGGGAGCGATTCAGGGCGCCGGCGACGGGCAGAGGAGCTGGTCCAGCAGCGGAAGCTGCAACGGGTCCAGGCAGACCGTCAGCAGTGCCGGGTCAGGCGGAGGCGTCCCGGTCGGGGTCGGCGCGGCCGACGGCGTCGGCAGGGCTGGCATGGCCGGGGCGGTGGTGGGCGCCGGACCAGGGGTCGGCACCAAACTGACGGCCGGGGCCGGGGGCGGGACGACCAGGGGAACCGGGGCCGCCACCGGGGCGACCAGGGGAACCGGGGCCGCCACCGGGACCACCGCCGGGCGGGCCACCAGCACCACCTTCCGGGCAGGCCGCGGGGCAGGAGGCCGGGTCAGCGTCGCACGGCTGACCGATCCGGCCCTGGTCTTCGGCCCGACCGGCGCGACCGGCCCGACGGGGAGGACCGGGACCAAGACCGCCTCAGCCACAGCCGCAGGCCCGGCCTGCTCCGACCCCAGGGCGCGAGAGGCGAGAGCGCCAGGTCCCATCGCAGTGGGGCCGAGCGTCGCGAGCACCACCGTCGCGACGGCGGCGGCACCGAGCGCCCGGCGGTCGGGGCGTACCGCCGTCAGCGGCGCCTCGTCCGGCCCGACCGGAGGCATCGGTACGGGCCGAGCGCGCTGATGAGCGGCCTGCAGCGCGTCTACCTGCGCGGTGACGGCAGCACGATCGTCGGCTGCCGCGAGGGTGAGGTAGAAGCGGAAGTTCACCACCGTGTTAGCGGGCACGAGCAGCCCGAGGAGTCGACTGTGGTCGGGCAGCAGAGTGACCGGGACGTCGGGGTGGTGGGCGGTGCCGACCAGGTCGGCGTACCGCCACTCGCGCCGACGCTCGCTCCCGGCGAACGCCACCCGGTGGCTGGTCACGACGGCCAGGCCCGTGTCGACGACCCGCAGGCCCACCGGCAGTGCTTCATCCGATGTGGGAGCGAAGTCGCACGGGCCCGGGGTGGGCAGCCCGGGGAGGTGTCGCGCCTCGGCTTCGACAAGCTTGGCGCCGGGCACGATGCGGAAGACGAGTTCGTCGGCGTCGAGGTCCACCGGTAGTCCGGTGCGTGGCTGCGTACACCCGAGGAAGCTGGCGGCTTCGACGCGGAGCCGGGCCAAATGGTCGTTGCGGCGTTGCCAGGCGTCGGTGGCGTCGCGGTACGCGCGCTGCCGCCGCTGGTTCTCGCGCTCGGCCCAGGCGATCCGCCAGGGTGAGCACTCCACAGAGGTCACGGTCACACGCGGTACAACCGCTCACGTATGTGACAGGGAACGCGACCGTGATCGATGCATCCCGTTGCGCCCGAAAGGAGAGAATTGCAGGATCACGCCCGACAGCGGCGGAGCCGGGCCAAGATCGGACCGGCTCCGCCCCCCTGTCACGACCTGCGTAGCGAGCTGAAGAACTGCCTCATCTCGGCAGCCAACAGGTCTGGCTCCTCCAACGGCATGAAGTGCCCACCCCGGCCGGGTTCGCTCCAGTGCCGGATGTCGGTGCAGGCCCGCTCGGTGATCTCCCGGGGAAAGTTGGCCTGCGAGGGCTCGGTGCTGACCGTGAACGCCGCGGGCACGTCGATCATGGGTCGCGGGGTGTTGTGGGCGAAGTCGGCGTACTGCCGGAACGAGGAGCCGATCGTGCCGGTCGCCCAGTACAGCGTGATGATCGTGAGCAGGGTGTCCCGGTCGATGCTGTTCGCCAGGTCCCCGCGGTTGTCGCTCCAGTCCCGGTACTTGTCGACGAGCCAGGCGGCCAGCCCGGCCGGCGAGTCGGCGAGCGCTGCCGCGAGGGTGTCCGGGCGGGTGCCCATGATGGCGCTGTAGCCGCCGTCGGTCTCGTCGTACGCGGCCTCGGCGTCCAGGTACGTCTGCTCGGCCGCTGACAGCGGTCGCGCGTCGAAGCTGGCCGGGAACGGTGGATGGATCAGGTGGATGCCGGCCACCTGCTCCGGGTACAGGGCACCGAGCCAGCCGGTGACCACTCCCCCGACGTCGCCGCCGAAGGCGCCGTAACGCTCGTAGCCGAGCACGTCGGTCATCAGTTCGTGCAGCGTCCGAGCCAACAGAGCCCGGGTCACCGGCTCGTCCGGGACCTCTGAGAAGCCGAAGCCCGGCAGCGAGGGCACCACCACGTCGAACGCGCCCCCGGGCCGGGCCGGGTCGGTCAGGCGGTCGACCAGCGGCAGCATCTCGACGAAGCTGCTGGGCCACCCGTGGCTGAGGAGCAACGGCGTGGGCGTACCCGCCGGACGGGCCGCGCGGACGTGCAGGAAGTGCAGCTTCCGGCCCCCGACGAGGGCCAGGTGCTGCGGGTACGCGTTCAGCTCGGCTTCGCGCGCTCGCCAGTCGAACCCGTCGTGCCAGTAGGACACCAGGTCCCGCAGGTAGTCGGGGTCGACGCCGCCCTGCCACGGATGGTGGCCGCTGCGGTCGGTGAAGCGGGTACGGGCCAGTCGGGCCCGCAGGTCGTCGAGGACCGCATCGGATACGTCGATGCGGAAGGGAGAGACAGACATGGGTCCTCCGATAAAGGAGGGCGCTCCCCGACGCGAGAGGTCAGCTGAGGGGGACGGCCGAGAAGAGCGCCCAGGAATGACGATGGGTGTTCACCGGGCTCACCTCCTTCTCGTGGCTGACGAAGATCACCCTACCCACCCCGGGGTCGAGCGTGAACGCGGTGCCGCTGGTCAGCCGGCGCGGCGCGGGTGGTTCATCGGCCCGGACAGCGGGCCCCTGGTGGGGAACCTCGACGGGGCACGCGGTGGGTACGCCTCGCAGTGTTCGGCCCACTGTTCGGCGGCGGTGGTGAGGGCGTCCGCGGAGACGGTGAGGATCAGCGGGTAGATCGCGCTGGACGGGCGACGCATCCACGGTGGCAGCGACTCGGCGGAGAACTCCACGATCAGCTCCAGCCGGCGACGGCGGAGCACCCGCGTGCGCAGGGCCAGGTTGGGTTCGGTGAAGCGGACCATGGCTGGTGGGGCGCTCAACCCGAGGGCCGCGGTGGCCTGTCCGTGCAGCCAGCCGCCGAGCGCTCGGGCTTCCTCGACCATGAGGCTCGGGTAGTGGTGCGACCAGGTCTGCCCGTCGGCGGTGCGGGCGTCCACCTCGATGAGCAGCCAGTCGTGCCAGCCGGGCGCGGCCCGGTCCGGGTCGTCGGGCGGGTCGATGCCAGGCTGGTAGCCGACGGGGCGTATCCGCACCCGCGCGCCATCGTCAGACCGGATCTCCACTCGATCATTGTGGCCGACCGAAGCAGACTTTAACTCCCAAATGGGTCACTTCGTGATCGTTCGCCGCACCCCGCCGTGCTCCCCGCAGGCCTTCGGCCCGCCGCCGGCCAGGCTGACCGAACCGTCACGGCACTGCACGAGGTAGCCCCGACCGGCCCAGAACTGCGGCACGCACGTGAACCAGTCGCACACCTCGGTGGCGGGCCGACGGATCCGGGTGCCACCGCAGAAGTCGTACCCAAGTGGGTTTTCCGGTGCTCCGCAGCGCGGAGCCTGGGTCTTGCTGGGTGCCGGGCGGGGCGACTTCGTCGGTTTCGGCGTGGGGATGCGGCGCGCGAGCGCCGGGGTCGCCGGGCGGGTCGACGTGTGTGACGCGCTGGGGGTGGCGGCGACGGCGACCTCCGAGCCGCCGGTCGGGTCGGACGGGTCAGACTCGACAAGCGCCGCCGGCACCAACAACGCGATGGCCGCGGCCACCGCGACGGTCCGTCGACCACCGGGAACGAACGACGACAACCGGGCCTGCCCCGGCGTGTTCACCGCCGGCCGGAACGGCTTGAGCTGGGCGTGCTCGGCGATCAGCTCGTCGAGCTGGTCGAGCACCGCGGCGCGCTGTTCGATCGCGTCGGCGAAGGCCAGGGTCAGCTTGAACCGGAAGTCCGGCGCCGCGTCGGTGGGCAGCAACAACCCGGAGGTGTGCCGCCGGTCCAGCACCTGGATCAGGGTGACCGGCGACGCCGGGTCGTGGGCCAGACCGGTCATCCGGCCGTACGCCCAGTCGCGCCGGCCACGTCCGCCGAGCAGCACCAACCGCCGACTCGTGAGCACGGCCATGCCGGCGTCGGTGACGCGTACGCCGTCGGGGCGGCGCGGGCGCAGCGGCCCGGACGGCGGGGCGACCGTGAGGTCCGGAGCGGGCAGCACAGTGGTGTGCCGTACCTCGACCAACTGCGCGGCGGGCAGCACCCAGAGCACCACCTCGTCGGTGGCCAACTCCAGGGGCAGGCCGGCACCGGCCGCGGCGGAGCCGTGGAAGTCGGCGGCGAGGGCGCGCAGCCGCCGTAACTCGTCGTCGCGTCGCCGCCACGCCGTCTCGGCGCCGCGGTACGTGCTGACCCGCCGCACGTTCTGCCGGTGCGCCCACCGGTACCGCCACGTAGAACCCGTCGAATCAGTCTTTGCCACGCCGACTCCTTCGCCGCGCAGGCCACCAATCTGGGGTGTCACACGGGTTAACAGGTGCGGCACGGCCGCCGGACACGCCACAACGGGCGAAATGGCCGATCGGCGGAGCAACTAACACGATTGGGCGATACTGGTGCCGACGTTTCATCTTTCCCGAGGGGGTGCCGGTCGTGCCGTCAGCCACCTTGCCCGGCGTGGTGATCGGCGTCGACATCGGCACCACCAGCACGAAGGCCAACGCGTACGACACGACCGGGCGGCAACTCGCCAGCCACCTGGCCGACTACCCGATGAACAACCCGCAACCCGGGTACGCCGAGCAGGACCCGCAACTCATCCTCGATGCCGTCCTCAAGTCCCTCAGCATGGTCGTGGCCGAGCTGGCCGTGCCGGTGTCCGGGCTGGCCTTCTGCTCCGCCATGCACAGCCTGATCGGGTTGAACGCGGCCGGCGACCCGCTCACCCCGTCGTTGACCTGGGCCGACTCCCGGTCGAGCCGGCAGGCCGAGCGTCTGCGGGCGGTGCCGTCCGGGCTGGCCCTGCACCGGCGCACCGGCACACCGATGCATCCGATGTCACCGCTGCCCAAGCTGCTCTGGTTCGCCGAGCAGGAGCCGAAGCTCTTCGAGAGCGTCACGCACTGGGTGGGGATCAAGGACTGGGTGCTGCTGCGGATCTGCGACACGCTGGTCACCGACCACTCGATCGCCTCGGCCACCGGCCTGCTGGACATCCACCGGCTGGAGTGGGACAGCGAGGCGTTGGCCATCGCCGGCATCACCGCGGAGCAGCTACCCCGACTGGTCGCCACCACCGCCGTGTTGCCCGGCCTCACCCCGCAGGCCGCCGCCATCACCGAGTTGCCGCAACGCACCCCGGTGGTGGTCGGCGCCGGTGACGGACCGCTGGCGAACCTGGGCCTCGGCGCGGTGCACCCCGGCATGGTGGCCTGCTCCATCGGCACCAGCGGCGCGATGCGCGTGATGGTGGAGCGACCCGGCGTGGACCCGCTCGGTGGGGTGTTCTGCTACGCGCTGACCGAGCACCGCTGGGCGGTCGGCGGTGCGATCAACAACGGCGGCATCGTCCTCAAGTGGGCGGGTGCGGCACTCGCCCCGGACCTCGGCGACCACTCCGAGGAGGATCTGGTCGCCCTCGCGGCCCGCGCGCCGGTCGGCTCGGGCGGGCTCATCATGCTTCCGTACCTGCACAGCGAGCGGGCACCGCACTGGAGCGCGCTGCCGCGCGGCGCGTACGTGGGGCTGACCCACGCCCACCGCCGCGAGCACCTGATCAGGGCCGCCATGGAGGGGGTCTGCCAGCAGCTCGCGCTGGTGCTCAGCTCGGTCCGCGCGGCTGGCAACGAGGTCCACGAGATCCGGGCCAGCGGCGGCTTCGCCCGCAGCGGCCTGTGGCGGCAGATGCTCGCCGACGTGCTCGGCCTGCCGGTGAGCTTCCCGGCCGGGCACGAGGGGTCGAGCTTCGGCGCGGCGCTGCTCGGCATGCAGGCGCTCGGGCTGATCCCCAGCATCGACGTGGCGGCCGAACTCGTGCGGATCGAGGAGACGGTCCGCCCCGACCCGGCCGCCGCCGCCACCTACGCGGCGCTGCTGCCGCTCTTCGCCGAGCTGTACGACGCGCTGGTGCCCGCCTTCACCTCGTTGCGCCGGCTGGCACCCGGCCTGCCCACCGGCCCCGAAGCGCCGATGTGAACAACGCCGGCGCGCTCTGTGGTCAGGGTGCCTCGACGCCGGAGATCAGGTAGCGGTGCACGTCGACGTCGAGGATGGCCGTGGTCTGCACGTCACTCGGCCCGGAGCCGCGGAACGCCGCCAACTGCTCCGGGGACTCCCAGCGTTCGTAGACGTGGATCCGGCCCGGCTCCACGGGGTCGGCCGCGAGCAGAAAGTCGAGGCAGCCGGCGGCGGCGCGCGCCTGCGCGATGACGTCGGAGCAGTCGGACAGGTAGGCGTCGCGCGCTGCCGGTTCGACCTGGAGACTGCCGGCAATGATCAACATGAACTCTCCCCGGGTTGGAGTGCTGCTGATGCGCGAGATACCACAGGGTCATAGTTATACCTCTGAGGTAGGTCGCGTCCGAGGACATCGCCGCCCGGACGGGTGACACCCCTCCCGCCGGCCTCACCCGCCCCCCGCGCTTCATATCGTGCAAACGTGAGAAAAAGCGACAAGAGGCGCTCATCTTCGCTGCTGCGGATCCCGGCCCGCGTACCCCTGAAAGGGCTGGCGGCGACGGTCGCGCTCGCCGTGGTCGCGACGACCGGGCCGGCCACCGCCGACGGCCCGGGCCACGGGCCCGGCGCGGCGCCGACCCACCAGACCGAGCCGGGGTACGCGGCTGAGCCCGGCGACGGCCAGGGCCACGAGCCCGGCCTGGAGCCGACTCCGGAGCGGGCGCCGACCAGCGAGGTGTCCTGGTTGTCGTTCCCCGGTGGGGTGTTCGCGGTGGACTCGCTCGGGCACACCGTGCGCTACCGCGCCTGCGACGGCGACACCGGCCGGGTCGCCGACCCGGCGATGCGGGTCGCCGCCGGGGTGGCCAGCGGTGCGGTCGTCGTCGGGGGCACCGGCTACCGCTACCGGGTGCCGTTGGTCGGCCGGAGCGCGGGCACGCTTGAGCTGATCCGCCGGCACCGCCCGCCGATCGAGCTGACCGGAGTGGTGGTCACCAGCCCGCAGCCGCCCACCGACCCCGTCGCGGGAGCCCAACTGTTCCCGCTCAGCGGGCAGCTCGCCCGCGTGGTCGCCGACGCCAGCCTCAACCCGGCCGGGGTCACCGTCCGCGACCTCTCCGGCCGGTACGGCGACCAGCAGATCGCCGTCAACGGCGCGCTCCGCCCCAAGGCGGCCAGCGTGATCAAACTGTGGATCCTGGTCGAGTTGCTGCGCCGGGTCGACTGTGGACAGGTCTCCCTCGACGACGGCGTACTGGTCACCCCGGCGGACGTGGTCGGCGGCACCGGCCAGCTCCAGTTCGAGACGTTCCCGCAGGTGGTCACCCTGCGCCGGCTCGCCCAATACCTGATCAAGTACAGCGACAACGTCGCAGCGAACGTGCTGATCACCTACCTGGGCGGGTTCGCCCCGGTCAACGCGCTGATCGACTCGATGAACCAGCGATCCACCATCCTGGCCCGCCGGATGCTCGACAGCGCGGCCGCGCAACGCGGCGAGGAGAACTACACCAGCCCGGACGACGTGGTCTCCCTGCTCGGCGCGGTCTGGGACGGCGAGATCCTCACCCCCGCCTCCCGCGACCTGATGATCGGCTTCATGCGGGAGCAGACGCTGAACACCAAGATCCCGGCGGCGTTGCCACCCGGGGTGCCGGTGGCCCACAAGACCGGTGACCTGCCGGACGCCTCCCACGACGTCGGCTACTACCTGATCCCCGGCACCGAGACCGCCGTCGCGTTCCTCACCGCCGGACCCATGGCCACCGGCGACGAGACGGTCCGGCGGATGGCCCGCACCGTCTACGACTTCCTGGTGACCCCCACCGCCACCAACGGGTCGGTCGAGGAGTGAGCCGACGTCAGGCGCCGGGAATGTTCGCCGGCGGGTCCTCGCCGACCAGGTCGGCCGCCGGCGGCTCCGCCGACACCGACAGCCCGAAGTCCGAGTACGTCAGGTCGAGTTGGGCGGTCTGCGACTGCTCGCTGGCCAACTCGATGCGGTAACGGACCAGCCGGCCCTGCTCGTCGACGGAAGCGGTGAACGGCACCGCCCCGGCCCGGTCACCGAGCACGCCGCCGACCCCCTCGCCCAGCAGCGCGCCGCTCTCGCGCAGGTCCAGCGTGCCGGCGTACTCCCGCTCGCCGGTCTGCCGGGCGGCCGACGCCGTGGTCAGCGTGCCGGCCAGTCTGGTGTTGTCCAGGCCCTGCTTCGCCGCCGGGGCACCCGGTGCGCCCACGTGCCACCAGGTCTTGCCGTCCCAGACCGGGACACGGCGGTCCGGAGCGCTGATCCGTACGTAGACGTCCGGCCCGGTGGTGAGCCGTTCGATCTTCACCTCACCCGTGGGCACCTTGAGCGAGGTGGTCTCCAGACCACGCTTCGCCTTCGGGTCCCAGAGCACCACCGTGCCGTCCCCGCCCGCTGGTCCGCCGGTGCCCAGGCTCAACTTGTAGGTCTGCTCGTCGAGCTTCGCGGCGGCGGCCTCCAGCACCCCGACCGGGTCGGCCGGACCGGCTGACGCCGCCGGGCGACCCGCGTCCGGCTCGTCGCCGGCGACGACCAGGGCCCACGCCCCGGCACCGACCGCCACGACGAGCACGGCGACAGCGGCGATCAGCTTCGGCTTCTGCACGGTCATCTCCCCCGAGCGGCACGCCCCGGCCGGTCGCCGATCGACGCTCACCGCGGTGCGGTCCGGCCAGACTAGCCGGACCGCACCGACTCACGCGCGGCTGATTCACCCGTCCCGTCAGCGTGGTGCAACGTCCGGATCGTCACGCCAGCCAGCTTCGCCACCTGACCCACCGTGTACGCCATGGTTTCCCTCCCTTCCGGGAACCAGGCTCCCGCCTGCCGCTACGTGCGGGTCAAGCCCGATCCTGGCCAACCATGGCGGGGACGTCCGGCCGCCCGTACAGGTAGCCCTGACCGCGCGGGCAGCCGATCGCGGCGACCGCCTCGTGCTGACGTTCGGTCTCCACCCCCTCGGCGACCACCGCCAGGTCGAACGCGCCGGCCAGTCGGGTGACCATCTCCACCGTGGCGTACGCCCGCTCGTCCGACCCCAACCGGGCCACGAACGACCGGTCGATCTTCAGCTCGGTCGCCGGGATGCGGTGCAGGTAGCTCAGCGACGAGTAACCGGTGCCGAAGTCGTCGATGGCGATCTTGATGCCCAACTCCCGTAGCTGATGCAGCCGCTCCAGCACCGCTTCGGTGCCCTCGATCAGCGCCGACTCGGTCAGCTCCAGGGTCAACGCCCGCGGGGCCAGCCCGGCGGCGCTGGTGGCCGCGGTGACCGTGGCGATCAGGTCCGGCCGGCGCAGGTGTGCCGCGGCGATGTTCACCGCCACGGTCGCCTCCGGCACCCGCCCCCGCCAGGTCGCCGCGGCCCGGCACGCCTCGTGGATCACCCACCGGTCGATCGGCAGGATCAACCCGGTCTCCTCGGCCAACGGCAGGAACTTCGCCGGCGGCAGCATCCCCAGTTGGGGATGCCGCCAACGCACCAGCGCCTCGGCACTGCGTACCGCGCCGGTGGCCAGGTCGACGATGGGTTGGAACTCAAGGTGCAACTGATCCTCGTCGACCGCCCGGCGCAGGTCGGCGATCAACTCGGCACGGGAGACGGCCGACTCGCGCAGCGCCGGGGTGCACGTCCGGTACGCGGACTTCCCGGCCGCCTTGGCCGCGTACATGGCGATGTCGGCGTCGCGCAACAGGTCGCTGTGGGAGGCGTGCTGCGGGCCGTACTCGGCGATGCCGATGCTCGCCGACGGGTGCACCCCGACGTCCTCGTCGCCGTCGGAGGGCCGCAACGCGTCCAACAGTCGCTCGGCGAGCCGCTCCGGTGCGACCTGTCGATCGCCGTCGACGAGCACCGCGAACTCGTCCCCGCCGAGCCGGGCGATGGTGCCGTCACCGGCCACCGCGGCCCGCATCCGGGCCGCCAGACCGGTCAGCAGGGTGTCCCCTGTCGCGTGCCCGAAACGGTCATTTACCTGCTTGAACCCGTCCAGGTCGAGCAGCAGCACGGCCACCGGTCGGCCGTCCCGCAGGGCCAGGCGCAGCCGCCGGTTGAACAACAGCCGATTGGGCAGCCCGGTGAGCTGGTCGCCGTACGCGAGCCGGCGCAGCCGGGCCACCAGCCGCAGGTTCTCGTTGGCGGCCAACCCCTGCCGCACGGCGAGGGTCGCGAGCAGCAGCATCATGGTCACGAAGACCAGTTGCGGGGTCTGCCCGGTGGGCCGGCGGGCCAGCACCACCGCGACGATCGCCCCACCCACCGGCAGGTACGGCAACGCCACCCGCCACCACGGCGGCACTGGCGACTCGGCGGTCTCGTCGGTGCCGTCGCAGTCCGGCGGGGGCGGGTTCCGGGTGGCCAGGCCGATCAGCAGGTAGCTCAGCGGCCAGCACAGGTCGATCGGGTGGCCGGCCGAGTAGTCGACGCGGGCGACAAGCGACACGTAGCCGACGTCGGCGACGACCCGCAGGGTGAGGCTCGCCGCGAGCACGCTCATCGGCCGCCATATCGGCCGAGCCGGACCGGAGACCGCGACCAGGATGGTGAGCTGCATCAGGTCGAACATCGGGTAGAGCAGCCCGAGCGTGCGCGCCGGGTCGGCCAGGTCGGCGGCGGCGACCCCACGGAAGACCAACACCCAGCCGATCGGCACCAGGGCCAGCGCGACGATCACCCCGTCCAGCAACGTACGGGCCCGCCCGATCGCCGTCCGTGGTGCGGACGGCGAGTTGAGCAGCGCGGCCGTTCCGGTGAGGATGCCGGCGACGAACACCGCTCCGACCACCGGTGTGTGCGGCAGGTCGCCGCCGACGATCCGCTGCACCGTCCAGATCGCCCGGCCGAGCGCGGCGAGCGCCATGGTGACGGCGAGCAGCGTCCAGAACCGGCGCAGCGGTGCCGGGTGCCGACGGGCCCCGCCGGCGCAGGCGACGGTGGCCCACCCGGCGACCAGCAGCGCGCCCAGGTCACTGACGAGCGCGGCATCCGGCAGGGCGGCGAGCAGCCAGACCGCCTCCACGGCCAGCACCGTGCCGGCGGCGAGCAGGCCACCACGGCCCGTCCGGGACGTCGTGAACGCCGGCCGGTCGGCGGGATCGGGACGCGTGGACGGTGCCGACGCGGTGGACACCGCGACGGCCTGACTCGCGTCCTGCGGTGACACGACGAACGCTCCGGCTCTCTCTCGTGGTGCACCCTCGACGCTGATGGACCGGTCCCGGCAAACCCCGAAAGCCTAGCCAGCGCCCGGATGACCCGCCAGAGCCGAACGGCAGGCCCACTGTTGACGAAAGGTGCGGGCCACCCGTCGCCGGGTGGCCCGCACCGTCACTACGGATCGCTGGTCAGCGCCTCACCATCGGCGGGTGCTGTCCGGCCACGAGTCGAACGGCACCGCGGAGAGCAGCGGATCCCAGCCGGTGCTCGAGTTGCCGGCGGGGACGAAGGCCGTGAGGTCGGTGCCGCTGCCGTTGTACGGGCTGGCGTCCCGGAAGCGTTCCAGTCGACCGGCCGCGTGCGACGGATGTGGTCAACGGCCGGCGGAGCGGTTCCACGGTGAGCGGGGCAACCTGGTGCCAGCCAGGGGACGGCGGGCACGCCGGGGCTTCCGCCGGCCGGGGGTGCAGGGCGCCCGTGGGACGGTGTGCAGCGGAGGGCCGGAGGACACCGGCGGTCGACGGATCAGCCAGTGGAGGAAGCGGGACATCTGCGGCTCAGCCGACCGGGAGGTGCTCGGCGTCGGACCTGGAGATCTCGTACTGCGCCCCGCAGAACGTGCACTGCTGCGCGTACCGGGTACGGATCGGGATGAGGGGTATGAAGAAGAGGGTGAATTTCGTCGATCGGCGGGTGATCACCTGCGCGGCCTGGTTGCCGCAGTGTCGGCAGACCTGCTGCACGACACCGGATCGGTCGACCTTGGTACGCAGACCAAAGATGAAGAACATCGAACGCCAGTACCCACTCCACCGGGAAAAGTCACCGGCCCGGGTCCAGCGAATCGGGACAGCCACCTCGCCGGCCGGCTCAAGATCGTGCTCGATCCAGGAAACAGTGCCCTCGGAGCGCGAGTGAGGCCACCACATCCTTGATCGAGCACGATCATGGCGAGACCGTCAGTTGGCGGGTTCCAGGCCGGGGACCTCGGCGGGGAGCCAGATCGGCTGCCAGTCCGGCACCTCGTGGAAGCGACGCAGCTCGAACAACCCGGCAACCGACCCACTCCAGGCCGCGTACGGGGGGTTGGCCTCGTCGAAGCCGCTCTGCACGAAGGTCAGCGTGGTCCGGCCACCAGACTCGGCCAGCTCCCAGCTCATGACGCCGACCGGTCCCCAGTCGACGGACATCCGTCGCCCGGGCTCCAGGTCGACGATCTTGGCCGCGTAGCCGGACTCGAAGCCGCCCATGGCGTACCGGCCACCGACCCAGGGCTCGATGCCGATCGGATAGCCGAACCAGGCGCTGGCCTGCTCGGAGTCGGTGAGCGACTCCCACACCTTGTCGGCGGGGGCGGCGATGACCAGCTCACCGCGCAGGTCGGCGGAGGTGAAGTCGGTGCGGGGCAGCAGCGGCTGGCCCTCCAGGTGGGCGGCGAGGTTGGCGATGCCCAGCGCCCAGTACGTCTGGAGCACGCCCCGGATGCTGGAGCCGTTCATCGCCTCGGCGAAGTCGAAGTGGCTCTGGGTCAGCGTCAGCACGGTGCTGTCCGCGCCCTCGGCGGTGAGCTGGAACTCGGTGCTGGTCTCCACCCCGTCGAGCAGCCAGCCGAAGCGCAGCGTGTCGTCGTCGGCGTGCAGCAGCCGCTGGTGCGGGGCGTCACCCTCGGGCGTGTAGCGGCCCCAGAACTCGTACCGCTGGGGCAGCTCGACCTCGGCGTGCTCGGCCAGCCAGAGACGCAGCTCGGTCGGGTCGGTCAGTGCCTTCCGGACGCGCCCGACGGGCGCGGAGAGACGGGCCTGCACCTTCAACGGTTCACTCATGGTCTTTCCCTTTCGGATAGCAGGCGACGGCCAGCTTGAAGGCATCTCCTTCACTGCCGCCATAACGGGTGAACAGGTCCTGAAGTGCGGTTTGCAGGTCGTGCAGGAACTGTGGGCGAAGCTCTGCCGGCACCCGGATCTCGCCGGAGACCCCGACCGAGGGCAGTTCGGGTGCCGTCCGGTCCAGGGCCGCGACGTCGGCCTGGACCTCTTCCATCAGGTCGAGCAGGTAGCCCAGGCTCAGCTCGTCACGGGCCCGGCGTAGCCCGATCCGGCCGACGAGCCGCGGGGACAGCCAGTACGACCGGGCTGCCGCCTGGTAGATGCCCTCGGTGATGCCGCGGACCTTGCGCTCGTTGACCAGCTCGACGAGGCCGGCCGCGACGAGCTGTTTGACGTGGTAGTAGACGCGCTGTGGCGTCTGGTCGAGCCGGGCGGCGACCTCGGTGCAGGTGCGCGGCTCGGCCAGTTGCCGCAGCACCTCGACGCGCTGCGGCTTGAGCAGGACTTCGGCCTGCTCGATCTGCTCCAGGTACAGGACGTCTCTCATGGCAAAATCAGTTTGTACGTACAAAACTTGTTTGTCAATCGGTTCGCGAGAAGCCGCGCCGACTTTCTCGACGCGGCTTCAGGCAGCGGTCAGCAGGTGATCAGGGCAACCAGTCCGGTCGCAGCGGGTAGCCGCTCACACCGTCCGGGCCGTTGTGGGTGGCCAACACCTGGTGCAGCTGGATGCCGTTTCGCTCGAACGCCATCCGCGACCCGGCCATGTACAACCCCCACACCCGGGCGGTGCCCGCGCCCACCTCCGAGACGCAGTAGTCCCAGTGCTCCACGAGGTTGCGACACCAGGCGGCCAGCGTCAGCGCGTAGTGCTGGCGCAGATTCTCCTCGTGGTGCACCTCCAGCCCGGCGTCGTGGATCTCACTGATCAGCCGGCCCGGGCCGGCCAACTCCCCGTCCGGGAAGACGTACCGGTCGATGAACGCGCCGGAGCGGTGCGGCGCCCGATTGTCCGCGCGGGTGATGCAGTGGTTGAGCAGCCGACCCCCCGCGCGCAGCCGGTGCCGCAGCGCCCCGAAATAGGTCGGGTAGTTGCGCACCCCGATGTGCTCGGTCAAGCCGATCGAGGAGATGGCGTCGAACTGCTCCACCGGCGCGTCCCGGTAGTCCATGTGCCGCACCTCGGCCAGCCCGGTCAGCCCCTCCCGCTCGATCGCCGCCTGCGCCCATTCGGCCTGCGCCTTCGACAGGGTCACCCCGAGCGCCTTCACGCCGTACTCGCGGGCGGCGTGCCGGACCATGCCGCCCCAGCCGCAGCCCACATCCAGCAGCCGCATCCCCTTCTTGAGGGCCAGCTTGCCGGCGACCAGGTCGTACTTCGCGGCCTGGGCCTGCTCCAACGTGTCGTCCGGAGACCGGAAAACCGCGCAGGTGTACGTCATCGACGGGCCGAGCACCTTCTCGTAGAAGGCGTTCGAGACGTCGTAGTGGTGCGAGATCGCCGTGCTGTCGCGGACCCTCGAGTGCCGCAGCCCGTTCATCACCCGCTTCCACCGCGGCTGAGCCTCCTGCGGAGGTGCCGGCGGCGGCATCAGCCGCTCCCAGCCCAGCCCACGGACCAGCGCCAGCCCCTCGGCCAGCGACGGTGGGCGCAACCGCAACTCCTCCTTGAGCACCCGCAACGCCTCGTACGGGTCGCCCGGGTGCACCCCCTGCAACGCCAGGTCGCCACTGACGTAGGCCCGGGCCATGCCCAGGTCGCCCGGGGCGGTGAGCAGGTACGAAAGCCCCCGCTCGGAACGGATCGCCAGGGTGATGCCGGCGTCGGACGGGCCGACGGCGCTGCCGTCGTACCCGGTGATCCGCACCGGCAACGGCCCCGTGGTGACCGCGCGGACGACATCCGCCACGGTCGGACCCGTGTGCCGGCCCCCCGCCGGCGGAGTGGCGGGGACGCTCGCCGCCCCCTGGTCTCGGTCGGTCAGGCTCATGCTCGTGCTACCGCCTTTTCGTACAGTCCCGTCAGCCGGTGGTCCGGGTCGTAGCGGTCTTTCACCGCGCGCCACGTGTCGCCGCCGTACAGGCGATCGAAGGCGTCCCGGTCGTAGTACGCGTCGGAGTAGAGCGACTTGTGCCCGCCCGACTCCGACACCCTGCGTTCGATCGTGCGGTTGACGTCGCCGTCGGCGGCGCCCGGCGCGATCGGCACGCTCCCCCAGAACCCAATGTTGACGTAGTCCTGCCCCGGCCGGAGGGGATACAGCGGCCAAGACCGCGCCGAACCGGCACCCGCCGGCTCGCGCAGACGCAACGGACACAACCACACCGGGTTCATCCCCACCTCGCTGGCGAACCAGCGAAGGAAGTCGGCCGTCTGGTCCAGCGGGATCTCCACGTCCTGCACGACCCGCTCCCGGGCCGGCTGCCCCCGCAGCCGGTCGATCCGGGCCGCCACCTGATGCCGGTGTTCCAGGCGGACCAGCCGGTGGTAGAAGTCGCTGCGGCGGTAACGCGCCGGCCAGAGCCTGCGCACGACCGGGTGCTGCGCGCCGAACGCCGCCGAGCACCAGAACCAGTCGGTGTCCCAGCGCCAGAGATAGTCGTACGCGGTGAGCACGTCCCGGGTGCGCTGGCGCAGCGACCGGTAGTAGATCCCCTGACCGGTGTAGTCGCTGGGCGGGTCGGCCGTGTCGGTGAACGTGGCGAACACCAGGTACGCCTCGCCGGGGCTGAACATCACCCCGTCCATCGCGTCGACCGGCACGCCGGCCCAGGACCGGGTGGCGCTGACCTCGGCGATGGCGTCGGTGAGCGCCTCCAGTCGGGTGAACCGGACGTTGCGCAACGCCACGTACCGGCCGACCGGTTGCAGCTCGATGCGTAACCGGGTGGCGTAACCGAGGCTGCCCAGCGAGTTGGGGAACGCGGTGAACAGGTCGGCGTGGTCACCGTCGGGGCGGGCGGTCACGATCTCGCCCGAGCCGGTGAGGATGTCCAGCTCCCGCACCGACTCGTGGGGCAGGCCGTTGCGGAACGAGGTCGACTCGATCCCGAGGCCGGTGACCGCGCCACCCAGGGTGATGGTGCGCAGCTGCGGCACCACCAGGGGCATCAGCCCGTGCGGCAGCGTCGCGTCGACCAGGTCCTCGTAGGTGCACATGCCCTGCACGTCGGCGGTGCGCCCGGACGGATCGACCGACAGCACGCCGTTCAGGCCACTCACGTCGAGCCCCGGAGTCCGGGGAGCGGACCGGGGGCGGAACAGGTTGGAGGTGCGTTTGGCCAGCCGGACAGGCTCGCCCGTGGGCACCGCGGCGTACGACCGTCGCAGCGTGTCCACCGCTTGATCATGGTCATTGGGGTGATCCACACGCTCAGCGCGCATGTGATCACCTTACGCTCGTACTCGGGAAACCGTGGGATGTCGGCGGCGGGAGTTTCCCGTCCGGCGACAGGCGCGGCGGTTACCGTGACGGGCATGCCATCGCCCGCGATCACCGCCCTGGACGCCGCCGGACTGACGTATCGGCTGGTCAGCCATGGTGCGGTCGACAGCCTCGCGGAGGCCGCCGCAGTTCGGGGTGTGGCCGTCCCCGACGTGGTCAAGACGATCGTGGTCCGCCAGAGTGGAAATCATCACCTCTTCGTGCTCACCCCCGGCGACCGGGTGATCTCCTGGCCCAAGCTGCGCACCCTGCTCGGCGTGCACCGACTCTCCATGCCGGACGCGGCGGGCGCCCTGGCCGCCACCGGCTACGAGCGCGGCACCATCACCCCGTTCGGCGCGAGCACGGCCTGGCCGGTGATCGCCGACGAGCGACTGCGCGGCCGGGAGATCACCCTGGGTGCCGGTGAACGCGGCCTCGCCGTCGCGGTCGACGCCGACGCCGCGATTGCCGCCCTCGACGCCACCGTGGCCGACGTGACCGACCCGCAACCCACCCGCTGAGCGGCAGCACCAACCACCCCGCGCGCACCGGCTGGCTCCGGCGCGACGTCGTGGGTGAGGATGGCGCGTATGTCCGCGCCCGAGGAACGCCCCGACCCCGCCGGCACCGTCTACGGCGGTCGACAGGCACCCCGCCCCGGCTTGCTGGCCGACCCGCTGCTGCGGGTGGCGCTGGCGGTCGGGGTCGTCGGCGTACTCCTGGGGGTGGTCTTCGCCACCGGACTGTTCGACGGCGACAACGAGCCGGCCGTACCGGCGGCGGTCGGCACGCCGTCCACCGCGACGGAGACCACCGGCCCGGCGGCCGAGCCGAGCGCCTCGGCCGAGCCGTCGCCGACCCCGTCGGCCACCACCGCGAGCGCGCCGACCACCGGACCCCGCGTGCTCAAGGCCATCTCGGGGCTCTGCCTGGGGCTCGACGGCGACGGCGAGAAAGCCGAGGCCGAGTTGGCCGTGTGCACCGGCACCCCGGAGCAGCAGTGGGTGGTCAACCCGATCACCGCGGACGCGGTGACGTTGACCAACGCCGCGCACGGGCAGTGCCTCGACGTCGAGGGTGGCAGCGGCGACGACGGCGCACGGTTGCAGCAGTTCCCCTGCCACGGTGAGGCCAACCAGCAGTGGCGGCTGAGCCCCACCGGAAGCGGCCCGGTGCTGCTGGTCGCGGTGCACAGCGGCAAGTGTGGGCAGGCCGACGACGACGGCGACGAGGCCGACGACGAGGTTCGGCAGCGACCCTGCGACGGGCGGCCGGCCCAGCAGTGGACCCTGGGCTGACCGTCCGACCCGGGCCGTCTCAGCCCTGGAACCTCCAGGCCCTGGGTGCGGTCGCGGCGGCCAGCACGGCCTCCGGCACCGGTTGGCCCGGGCACCGGCGCAGCAGCAACGACAGCCCGGCGGCGCCGATCGACAGCGTGCCGGCCACGTACCAGGCCATCGCGTAGTCGCCGAGCCGGTCCCGGACCAGCCCCGCGCCGGTCGCGGCGACCGCCGCACCGAACTGGTGGGCGGCGAACACCCAGCCGAACACCACCGCCCCGGCACCACCGAAGTACTCCCGGCACAGCGCCACCGTCGGCGGCACGGTCGCCACCCAGTCCAGGCCGTAGAAGATGATGAACACCAGCATGCTCGGCTCGGCGGTGCCGGAGAACAGGCTCGGTAGCACCAGCAGGGACGCCCCCCGCAGCGCGTAGTACAGGCCGAGAAGCAACCGGCTGTCCACCCGGTCGGTGAGCCAGCCGGAGGCGATGGTCCCGACGATGTCGAAGAGTCCCACCAGGGCGAGCAGCCCGGCCGCGGTCGTCTCGGGCATGCCGTGGTCGTGCGCGGCCGGCACGAAGTGCGTACCGACCAGGCCGTTGGTGGTCGCTCCGCAGATCGCGAACCCGCCGGCCAGCAGCCAGAAGGGTCGGGTCCGGGCCGCGGCCGCCAGCGCGCCCAGCGCCCGGGTCGCCGCGCCACCGGTCGCCGGGGGCGCCGCGACGACCTCGGTCGCGCCGTAGGCGGGCAGGCCGAGATCCGCCGGGTGCTCGCGCAGCAACCACACCACCAGGGGTACGACCGCCAGCGCGGCTCCGGCCACGACGAGTGCCGCGGTACGCCAACCGTGGTCGCGTACGAGGATGGCGATCAGCGGCAGGAACACCAGTTGTCCGGCCGCCCCGCCGGCGGTCAGCACTCCGGTGACCAGGCCCCTTCGGCGTACGAACCAGCGCCCGGTGATGGTGGCCACGAACGCCAGCGCCATCGAGCCGGTGCCCAGCCCGACCAGCACACCCCAGCAGAGCAGCAGTTGCCAGCTGGCGCTCATGAAGACGGTCAGCCCGCTGCCCGCGGCGACCAGCACCAGCGCCACCGAGACCACCCGGCGGATGCCGAACCGGTCCATCAGGGCGGCCGCGAACGGCGCGGTGATCCCGTAGAGCAGCAGGTTGACCGACACGGCTGCGGAGATGGTGGCCAGCGGCCAGCCGAACTCCTCGTGCAACGGGTGCAGCAGCACCGACGGCGTGGCGCGGAAGCCGGCCGCGCCGACCAGCGCCACGAAGGCGACGGCGGCGACCAGCCAGGCGGGGTGTAGACGGCGATTCTTGGTCACCGGAACAGTCTGGGCGGTGCCGTGCACCGCGACGAGTGGCCGGAAAGCCATCGTGCGCAATAATCGGGCCATGACTGTTCGCCCGCACCGGATCGCCGTACTCGCCCTGGACCAGGTGGTCGGCCTGGACCTCGGCACCCCGTCCCAGGTCTTCACCACCGCCCGGGCCGCCGACGACACACACCTCTATGACGTACGGGTCTGCACCCCGGGCGGGCGGCCGGTTCGCAGCACCGCCGGGTTCCAGGTGCTCCCCGACCACGGTCTGGAACTGCTCGACACCGCCGACACGGTGATCGTCCCCGGCATCCACGCCGGTGGCGCGTTGACCTCGGGCACCCTGGAGCCGGAGGTGGCCTCGGCGCTACGGGCGGCTCACCAGCGGGGTGCGCGGATCATGTCGATCTGCACCGGGGCGTTCGTGCTGGCCGCCGCCGGGCTGCTCGATGGACGTCGGGCGACCACCCACTGGGCGTTCACCGAGCAGTTCCGTCGCCTGTACGACCGGGTGGACCTCGACCCGGGCGTGCTCTTCATCGCCGACGACCGGGTGCTCACCTCGGCCGGAGTCGCCGCCGGCATCGACCTCTGCCTGCACGTCATCCGCCTCGACCACGGCAGCGAGGTGGCCAACCGGGCGGCCCGCCGCTGCGTGATGCCACCGTGGCGGGACGGCGGCCAGGCGCAGTACATCGAGCGGCCGGTGCCGAAGGCCACCGACACCAGCACCGCGGGCGCCCGGGAGTGGGCCCGGCGGCGGCTGCACAAGCCGATCGCCCTGCGCGACCTCGCCGAGCAGGCGCGGATGAGCGTGCGCACCTTCACTCGGCGCTTCCGATCGGAGACCGGCCTGAGCCCGGCGCAGTGGCTGCTGCAACAGCGCACCGACCACGCACGGCTGCTGCTGGAGACGACCGACCTCACCGTCGACCAGATCGCCCACCGCACTGGTTTCGGCACCACCGCCGCCCTGCGCCAGCAACTCCACCAGCGCATCGGCGTCGCCCCGTCGGCCTACCGCCGCACCTTCCACCCCCGCCCGGAGCTGATCGACACCTGATCCACCACCCGGGGTCGGACCCTTCCTTCCCACCACCCCCGACCACCGCGCAGCCGCCGCCAAGCCGCGAAGCCAGGCCGTCTTGACCGCCCGCCACCCGCCGCCACCCGGCCGCCTTGACCGCCCGCCACCCGCCGCCACCCGGCCGCCCGGCCGCCTTGACCGGCCGCACACCGCAGGACGGCCCACCGCAGGACCGCCCGCCGCCCAGCCGCCCAGCGCAGGACCGGCCGCCGCCCAGCCGCCCAGCGCAGGACCGGCCGCCGCCCAGCCGCCCATCGCAGGACCGGCCGCCACAGGACCGGCCGCCACAGGACCGGCCACTGCAGGACCGGCCACTGCAGGACCGCCCGGCCGGCCACCGCCCGGCCGGCCGCCGCAGGACCGGCCGCCGCAGGACCGGCCGCCGCAGGGCCGCCCGCCCGCCGGCCCCCGGCACCAGCATGGGAGACGCGACAGCGCCTCGGAGGCATCACTGCGATGAGCGATATACCTGTGCGTCATATTTATGACTCAGAGGTATACCGCTCATCAGGGCGGCATGCCCGAGAACCTCGCCACGTCGGGCGGCGACCCGGACCGAACCGCTCAGCCATCGAGCCCGCTCAGCCATCGAGCCCGCTCAGGAGCGGAGGAGACGGAGCTGCGCCTGGTGCTTGGGCAGGTGGACCCGGGTGTGCAGGTCGAGCGTTCGGGACCAGGGCAGCGGCTCGTCGACGATCAGGTCGAAGCCCTCCCGCAGGTGGGTCTCGACCGGGGTCTCGGCAGCCAGGCCGAGCTGGTCGACCAGCCCGCACAGACGGTCGCTGGTCCCGTGCAGCAGAGCGGTCAGGCCACGCAGACCGCCCTGCTCGGCGGCGAGCGCGTCGAGCTGTGGGCGGTGCATGTCCTCCTCCAACTCGTAGTAGGCGAACGGCGAACCGGCCAGCAGCGCCTCGGTGGCCTGGATCATCAACTCGTCGTTGGCGACCAGATGTGCGACGACCTGCTCGGCACTGAGCTGCCCCTCCGGAGCCGGACCGAACCCGCCCGCGTCGACCTCCGCGAGCAGCACGCCGTACGCCCGCCGCAATCCCCCGCTCTCCACGCCTCCCAGTCAACCGCGCCCGCGGCGGATTAGCGGCGGGATTGACGGGAGCGGAGGTAGTCGCTGACCACGTACTCGCCGAGGTCATCGGTGTCGGGCGTGAACATGCGGCCTCTGCTGCGGCGGGCCACCGCGTCCACGAAACGCCGCAGACCCGGGTCGTCGCCGAGCATGAACAGGTTGATCGTGGCGCCGTATCGGCTCAGCCGGTCCACCTCACGAACCGTCGCCTCGATCGTCTCCGGCAGCGGCGGCCAGTGGAACAGCGCCTCCCCGTCGTCCGGGTCCAGGTGAGCAGTCGGCTCGCCGTCGGTGACCACCAACACGATCGGCTCGGCGTCCGGGTGCCGGCGCAGGTGCCGACCCGCCAACCGCAGCGCGTGCTGCAGGTTGGTGCCCTGTTCCAGGTCCGGTTCCGTGGCGGCCAGCTCATGCTGGGTGAGCGTCATCGCCTCCCGGCCGAAGCCCACGATCTGCAGGGCGTCCTGCGGGAAACGCGTCTCCATCAGGTGCGCCAGCGCCAGGGCGGTCTGCTTCATCGGCCCCCAACGCCCCTGGGAGATCATCGAGTACGACAGGTCGACGCAGAGCACCACCGCGGCCGAAGCTCGCTTCTCGGTCTCCACCACCTCGAAGTCGTCCACCGCGAGCTGCACCGGAACCGTCGGCCCGGCCCGGCTGACCGCCCGGGTCAGCGTTCGGACCACGTCCAACGGCTGCTCATCGCCGTACTCCCAGGGTCTGGACGCACCGCTGACCTCGCCGGCGGCCCCCGCCGAGCGCAGGTCGTGCTGGCCGCGCGGGCCGGCGGTCAGCTCGGCGAAGACCCGTCGCAGCGCCGTCCCGCCGAGGCGGCGCAGCGCCTTCGGGCTCAGCGTGAGCCCGTCCGCGTCCCGACCGACCCAACCCTGCCGGCGTAGCTCCCGCTCCAGATCACGCAGCCGGCGAACGTCATCGGCCGCGTCCCGGCCCAGTGTGCGGGCCACCGCGTCGACGTCCACGTCGTCCAGCGTGGCCCCCGGGTGCTCCTGGTCGAGCTGGTCGAGCAGGTCGTCCAGCTCGCCGATCTCGCCCAGGGCACCGGCCGCGTCGGCGTAGTCCAGCGGCCGTTCGCCCCGGACCCGCTCGCCGCGCCCCCAGCGCAGGTCCGGGCGGAGTGCCCGCAGGTTCGCGTCGAGGGCGGACAGCTCCCCCGCGAGGCGGTCGCCGAGCGACTGCTGCATCAGACCGGCCAGCTCGGCGCGCTGCCGGTCGGAGAGCGAGTTCATCAGCCGCTCGCCGGCCGCCGACCGGCGGGCCAGCACGTCGATCAGCTCGTCGACGGTCTCCGGTCGCTCCGGGAAGAAGTCGCCGTGCCGGCGCATGAACTCGGCGAACGCGTCGGTGGTGTCCTCGGCGCGGCCGTGCCGGGCCAGCAACTCGTTCAGGTCGCTCATCATCTCGGCCAGCCGCTGCTGAGCGGCCGGGTCGGCGGACGCACGCACCGCGTCGCGCAGCCCGGCGAAGCGCTGACCGAGCACATCGTCACGGAGCTGGTCGAGGATCTGCTGGTACGACCGGCGGGCGTCTGCGCTGGCCCACTGATAGCCGGACAGCTCCTCCACCGCCCGCGCGGTCGAGCGGGGCAGGCTGTCCAGCACCGACTCGGCGAACCGCGCGTCGTCGCCATCGCGGCCCCGCAGCTCGTCCCGCTCGGCGGCGAGAGCCTGGTCGAGCAGGGCCTGAGCCCTGGTCACCGCGCCATCCAGGTCACCGCGACGAAGCGCCTCCCGGCGCAGCCGCCGAGCCCGGGCGGCCAGGTCGTCCAGCCCACCCCGCCCCTGCGGCCCACGGCGCAGCAGGTCGCGCAGCGCCTCCCGGAGGGAGCCGCCGGCCAGCACCTCGGCGCCGACCGCGTCCACCGCCTCACGCACGTCGTACGGGGGTGCCAGCGGGTCGGGCCCGCCACGCCACTGCCCGTACCGGAACCTGTTGCCGGCCACGGTCAGTCCCGGCCGCCGTAGACGGTGCGCCCCGAGTCGGTGACGTCCTTGCCGAGCCTGCGGGTCAGGTGCAACCCCTCCAGCACGAACTCGACGGCGGCCGCCGCCTCCTCCGGGGTCGGCGCGTCACCCAGGCCGAGCCGATCGAGGACCTTCGCCAACCCGGGCACGGTGCCCACCTGTCGCAGCAGCTCGGCGGCACCGACCAGCTCACCGGTCTCGATCGCCGCGCCCTCGTCGACGAGGGCGGTGAACCCGGACAGGTCCAGCCCGGCCAGGTGTGCCCGGAACGTCTCGGCGGTCGCGGTGCGCAGCAGGTGGGCAAGGACCTCGATCTCCCGTCCCTCCTCGCCGCTCTCGAACTCCACCTTGCCGCGCAGGGTGCTGGTCACCGAGACCGCGTCCCCGACCCGCGCCACCGCAGCCTCGGGGCGTCCCTCCGGGGTCCCGGAGGCGGCGAGCAGACCGGCGCGGCGCAGCGCGGCACCAGCGACCGTCTCCGCGGCGGCGATGGCGAACCGGGCGGACACGCCGGAGCGCGGGTCCACCGACGGCGACTCCCGCACCGCACGGGCGAACCGGGCCAGAACCTCCAGTACGTGCTCCGGCACCTCGGCGACCAGATCGGCCTCCTGCCGGATCAGCGCCAGCTCCAACTCCAGGTCGACCGGGTAGTGGGTACGGATCTCCGCGCCGAACCGGTCCTTGAGTGGGGTGATGATCCGGCCCCGGTTGGTGTAGTCCTCCGGGTTGGCGCTGGCCACCAGGAGCAGGTCCAGCGGAAGCCGCAGCTGGTAGCCGCGGACCTGGATGTCCCGTTCCTCCAGCACGTTGAGCAGGGCCACCTGGATCCGCTCGGCCAGGTCGGGCAGCTCGTTCACGGCGAAGATGCCCCGGTTGGTCCGAGGTACCAGCCCGAAGTGGATGGTTTCCGGGTCGCCGAGGGTGCGGCCCTGGGCGATCCGGATCGGGTCGACGTCACCGATCAGATCGCCGACGCTGGTGTCCGGGGTCGCCAGCTTCTCGCCGTACCGCATCGAGCGGTGCAGCCAGCCGACCGGCTGGTCGTCACCGGCCTCGGCGATGAGGGCGCGGGACGCGGGGGTGAGCGGGTGCATGGGGTGCTCGTTGAGCACCGAGCCGGGGATGACCGGGGTCCACTCGTCGAGCAGTGCGCCGAGCGAGCGGATGAGCCGGGTCTTGCCCTGGCCGCGCTCACCGAGCAGCACCATGTCGTGCCCGGCGAGCAGTGCCCGTTCGACCTCGGGCAACACGCTGTCGTCGTAGCCGACGATGCCGGGGAAACGGGCCGCACCGGAGCGCATCCGGGCCAGAAGGTTGTCGCGGAGTTCCTGCTTGACGGTGCGGTATTGGTGACCGGCCGCCCGAAGCGCGCCGAGCGTGCCGGGCAGGTCGGCCGGTGGAACCGGGGTCACGGGGGTAGGCGCAGTCACCCGCCCCACGCTAGCTCACGTTTGAAAGAGGTCCCCAAACAACAAGAAAGGGGGACCACTCAGCCGGACGGGGTGACGAACCCGGACTCGTAGGCGGCGATGACCGCCTGGGTACGGTCGCGGACGCCCAGCTTGGCCAGCACGTTGCCGACGTGCGTCTTGACGGTCTCCAGCCCGACCACCAGGTGGGCGGCGATTTCCGGGTTGGACCGCCCGGTGGTCATCAACCGCAGCACCTCGGCCTCCCGTTCGGTGAGCCGGGCGGCGCACAGCCGGTCACCCCCGGCCGGCCCGTACGCCCCGACGAGTTGCCGGATCGCGGCCGGGAAGAGCAGCGACTCCCCCGCCGCGACCACTCGGACGGCTTCCACCACCTCGGCGGGCCGGGCCCGTTTGAGCAGGAAGCCGGAGGCGCCGGCGCGGAGTGCCTCGTAGACGTACTCGTCGTTGGCGAACGTGGTGACCACCAGCACCCGGGGTGGGGTGGCGGAGGTGGCCAGCAGGTGCCGGGTGGCCTGGATGCCGTCGATGCCGGGCATGCGCACGTCCATCAGCACCACGTCCGGCCGATGCCGGGCGACCAGCGGCGGCACCTCGGCGCCGTCGGCGGCCTCGGCGAGCACCCGCAGGTCGGGTTGGGCGTCGATGATGGCGCGCAGCCCGACGCGGATCAACTCGTCGTCGTCGACGATCAGCACACCCGTGGTCATGTCGTCTCCTCGTACGGCAGGCGGGCCCGGATCAGCCATCGGTCGCCGTCCGGTCCCACGGTGAGCCGGCCGCCGAGCAGCAGAACCCGCTCGCGCATGCCGTCCAGGCCCCGGCCGCCCCGGCCGGGGTCGGCGCGACCCGGACGAACCACCGCGTTGACCAGTTCCAACTCCATCGCGTCGGGTTGCAGCTCCAGCCGCAGGGTGACCGGTCCGTGGCCGTACCGGGCGGCGTTGGTCAGGCCTTCCTGGACGATCCGGTAGCCCTCCCGGGAGACCACGGCGGGCACCCGGGCCGGGTCGCCGGCGCGCTGCGCGTGCACCGTCAGCCCGGCCGCGCGGGCGTCGGTGACGAGCCGGTCCAGGTCGGCGAGGGTACGCTGCGGCGCCACGGCCGGCCGGCGGCTGCCGGTCTCCCGGAGCAACCCGAGCACGTGGTCCAGCTCGTCCATCGCGGTCCGTCCGGTCTCCTCGATCGCGGTGAGCGCCCGCCGGACGAACTCGGGGTCGGTGTCGAGGACCTCGCGGGCGGCTCCGGCCTGGAGGGTGGCCACGGTCAACGCGTGGCCGACCGAGTCGTGCAGTTCCCGGGCCAGTCGGTTGCGTTCGGCGAGCCGGTTGGCCTGCGCCTCCAGCGCGGCGATCCGCTCCGCCTGGGCGGGGCCGAGCAGCACCGGCGCCATGGATCCGGCGAGCGCGCCGAGCCCCGCGACGGCGTAGCCGAGGCCGACCAGCAGAGCCACCCCGGTCAGGGTCAGCCAGCCGCTGTCCCGCCCGTCGAGCGGCCCGAACTGTTCCCGGCTGGTCAGCTCGGTGCCGATGCCGAACTGCTGACCGATGAAGGCCAGCGCCATCGGCAGGGCGCCGAACAGCGCGACCATCACCAGGGCGCCGACGACGAGGTGCGTGGTGATCCAGAGTGCGCTGCGCAGCCGGGTTTCCCGGTCGCCGCGATGCGCGAGTGCCGGCTCGGGCAGGTCGACGCCGAGCAATGCCCGCACGGCGGCGATCTCCAGGGCCCGGCTGCCGTCCAGCAGCAGCGGCACCCCGGCGATCACCACCGCGATCACCAGCAGCGCGTACACCAGTGAGCGGGGGAGCGCCGGGTCGGCGAGCAGTTGGGCGAAGGTCACCACGAGCAGCCCGTACGGCAGCGCCAGCACTCCACCCAGCAGCAGGAACACGCCGCGCCGCCAGGTGGTGCCGGCGACCAGCGGGGCCAACGCCGCTCGGAAGGTCACCCCGTCATTCTGCTGCCGGGAGGGTCTGGACGACTCCCCCGTACCGGGGAGATCTCAGCGGTGGTCGGCGACGTACTGCTGCGGGTCCTTGTCGCGGAACGGCAGGTTGCGGCCGTTCTTGTGCTCGCCGTAGAACGTCAGCCAGCGTTGGCCCAGCTCGGCGCGGAGTTCGGTGCTGGCGTGCCGGCGGAAGTCGGGCAGCGCCTCGTCCTCCTCCTCGGCCAGGTGTTCGCTGTTCTCCCGGCGGGCCGTACCGACCGCCGCCCACCACTGCTGCGAGCCGACCGGGTGCAGCTTCGCCTCGGCGATGGCGTCCCGGATCTTGTTGTGGTCGCCGATCGCGTCGGCGGTCTCGTCCTCGCCGTCGTCGCCGTGCTTGACCAGGTGCGGGTAGAGGATCGACTCCTCCGCCTCGGCGTGGATGTCCAGGTGCAGGGCGAGGGCGTCCCAGATCGCGAGGAGTTCCTGCTCGTCGCGGGCGTCGTCGAGGCGGGCGAAGCCGCGCCGGAAGGCGGCGTGGTCGTCCAGGATCAGTGCGGTGATGTCGTCCACTGTGCTCACTTTCCCGTCGGGCCGGCGAACCGGGCACGCAGCATTTGGGGCACCGCGGCGAGTCCGGTGACCGGGCGGAAGCGCTTGTCGAGGGCGATGAACCGCATGGCGTCGAAACTACCCCGCTGTCCGGGTTCCCACGCCTGATCCCGGGCACCACTGGCCGGAGCTAGGCTCATGATCGTGACCTACCTCGCCGCGGATGACCGCTACGACACCATGACCTACCGGCGCAGCGGACGCAGTGGCCTGCGGCTGCCCGCCGTCTCACTCGGGCTGTGGCACAACTTCGGTCCGGACCGCCCATTCGAACGGCAGCGCGACATCGTCCGACGCGCCTTCGACCTGGGTGTCACCCACTTCGACCTGGCCAACAACTACGGGCCGCCGCCCGGCGCGGCCGAGGAGAACTTCGGCCGGATGCTCGCCACCGACCTGAAGCCGTACCGGGACGAGTTGATCATCTCCAGCAAGGCCGGTTACCTGATGTGGCCCGGCCCGTACGGCGAGTGGGGTTCGCGCAAGAACCTGATCTCGTCGTTGGACCAGTCGCTGGGCCGGATGGGCCTCGACTACGTCGATATCTTCTACTCGCACCGGTTCGACCCGGACACTCCGCTGGAGGAGACGATGGGCGCGCTCGACGCGATCGTCCGCTCCGGCAAGGCGCTCTACGTGGGCATCTCGAACTACAACTCGGAGCAGACCGCGCGGGCCGCCACGATCCTGGGCGAGCTGGGTACGCCGCTACTGATCAACCAGCCGTCGTACTCGATGCTCAACCGCTGGACCGAGTCCGACGGCCTGCTCGACACGCTGGAGCAGGTCGGCGCGGGCTGCATCGCGTACAGCCCGTTGGCCCAGGGCCTGCTGACCGACCGCTACCTGGGTGGCATTCCGGCGAACTCGCGGGTGCGCACCAGTGTCTTCCTCAACGAGAGCGACCTCAGCGAGGAGAAGATGGCCACCATCCGGGGGCTCGGTGCGGTCGCCGAACGGCGCGGCCAGTCCCTCGCCCAACTCGCGCTGGCCTGGGCGCTGCGCGACCCGCGGATGACCAGCCTGATCATCGGGGCGAGCAGCGTCGAGCAGTTGGAGACGAACATCGCGGCGCTCGACAACCTCGACTTCACCACCGAAGAGATCGCCGAGATCGACGGCCTCCTGGCCTGAGTGACGCCGGGCCGCCGGGTCACCAGATCCGGCGGCGCCCGGCGCGGTGGTTGCGCACCTCGCACTGCCGGCCGACCGGAGCAGCGGCGTTGCGGCGCCGCCGCCCCGCGCCGACCAGCAGCGCGTCAACGCTCAGCATCGACGGCCGCGGCCGCCCGGTCGGCGAGGTGTCCCAGGTAGAGCAGATAGGGCACCACCAGCACGGCGAGCACCAGCACGGCCGCGATCACCGGCGGGTCACCGAAGGCGACACCGAGGATGACCGGGAGCGGCGAAGCGGCCGCCAGCAGGATGCCCGTCCGGTGCAGGGGGCGGGCGACCCGACGGTGTGCGGCGTGCCAGTGCTTCGCCGACCGCAACGTCTGCGGCGTACGCACCCCGGGGCTGCGGTATCTGCCGACCGACGGTCGCAGGGCGACCCGGGCGGTGTAGGCGACGAGCCATCCGAGGAACGCGTAGACAACGGACACGAACACCCCAGGCAACACTGGACACCTCCTGCCGCATCGTCCGCGATCATTGCAGGTCGGCGGGAATCCGGTGGGTGGGCGGAGCGTTTCGATACTCGGAACCGCTTGCACCGAGGAGGCAGACATGAAGGTACGTAGCTCGTTGCGTGCACTGAAGCAGAAGCCGGGTTCGGTGGTGGTCCGCCGTCGTGGCCGGGTGGTCGTGGTGAACCGCGCGAACCCGCAGTGGAAGAGCCGCCAAGGCTGATAACCCCCTTACCGGACATATCGCAATTAACGCCCCGACCGGGCCACTCCCGGTCAGGGCGTTAATTGTGCAAGATCGCCACGGGGGACGGACCCGGACGACAGACAGCGGCCCGGTTGATAATCAACCGGGCCGCTGACCTGCGTTCACAAGGGTGGAGCCGAGGGGACTCGAACCCCTGACCCCCACACTGCCAGTGTGGTGCGCTACCAGCTGCGCCACGGCCCCTTGCTGTCGTCCCGGTCGCCCGGGCACTGGGAAACTATACACAGACCGGCCCGCATGGTCATCTCGCGGGGTCCCCCGCCGAAGCCGGGTCAGTTGAGCGCCACGTCCGGCGGGAAGTGGGCGACCGCGGCCATCATCCCGCCCTGCCGACGCAGCACCATCGGCCACAGGTCGTCGGGCCGGTCGACGAAGGCGTCACCGGGCAGCCCGTCCAGCACGAACCAGGAGCCGTCGGCGATCTCCTGCTCCAACTGCCCGCTGCCCCAGCCGGAGTAGCCGGCGAAGACCCGGATCCCCCCGATGCTCTCCCGCAGCCGCTCCGGGTCGACCGAGAGGTCAATCGTGCCGACCGCTCCGGAGACCTGGTGGAAGCCCTTCAGCCGGCGCATCGGGTGCCGCATCCGGGCCAGGCAGATGGCCGAGTCGGGCTGCACCGGCCCACCCTCGAAGAGCACCGCCGGATGGCGGGCCAGATCGCTCCAGTCGCCGAGCACCTCGGCCACCGGCACCTCGGTGGCCCGGTTCAGCACCACACCGAGCGCACCGCCCGGCTCGTGGGCGACGAGCAGCACCACCGTACGGTCGAAGTTCGGGTCCTTGAGCGCCGGAGTCGCGACCAGCAGCCGCCCGGTCATCGACTCCATCGCTCGTCCGCCGATCGCCTGACCCTCTCCCTGCATGCCACACACCCGTCAACCGTGAGCCCACGCCGGGGATCGGTCATCTACCGGATCCGCCCGGTGCACCAGGGCCAGCCGCGCTGTCAACGCCATGCCTGGCACCATAGCCTGCGTCCCGGGTGCTGGCTAAGGTCTGACCGGCAGGTGATCGGACAGTTGAGACGGAGGGCTGATGGCACCGACGGCAGACATCGCGGTGATCGGCGGGTCAGGCCTGTACGCCCTCCTCGACGGCACCGCCCATGAGCTGGAAACCCCGTACGGGCCACCGTCGGACGCGGTGACCATCGCCGAGGTGGCCGGGCGGCGGGTCGCGTTCCTGCCCCGACACGGGCGGGACCACCGGCATCCACCACACCTGATCCCCTACCGGGCCAACCTGTGGGCGTTGCGCTCCCTCGGCGTACGCCAGGTGTTGGCGCCGTGCGCGGTCGGCGGGCTCCGTCCGGAGCTGGGTCCGGGCACGTTCGTGGTGCCGGACCAGCTGATCGACCGGACCAGCGGCCGGGCGCAGACCTACTACGACCAGGGTGCCGTGCACGTGCCGTTCGCCGACCCGTACTGCCCGAACGGCCGGCGGGCCCTGCTCGCCGCCGCCGCTGGCCGGGACGTCACGGCCGTGGACGGCGGGACGGTGGTGGTGGTCGAGGGCCCCCGGTTCTCCACTCGGGCCGAGTCCCGCTGGTACGCCTCGATCGGCGGCACTGTCGTCAACATGACCGGCCACCCCGAGGCGGTGCTCGCTCGGGAGCTGGCCCTCTGCTACTCCTCGATCGCGTTGATCACCGACCTGGACGCCGGAGTGCAGGCCGGTGAGTCGGTGACCCAGGACGAGGTGTTCCGGGTCTTCGCGGCCAACACCGACCGGCTGCGGGGCGTCCTGCTGGACGCGCTGGCGGCACTGCCCGCCGCGCAGGACTGCGTCTGCGGCCACGCGCTGGACGGCATCACCCTGCCCTTCCCGTTGCCCTGAGCAGGCACGGAGCCGGCCCATCGGATGGGCACACGGGAAACACCCGAAAGGTCCGTCACATCCCGATAGATTCGGCTGATCGGGAGGGCGACCGCGATCGTCCCTGCCCGTGAGACGGAGGCGGGTGACGATGGCAACGGTCCGGGACGCGACGTACGACGTGCTCCGCACCCTCGGCATGACCACCATGTTCGGCAACCCCGGCTCCACCGAGGAGCCGTTCCTGCAGGACTTCCCCGCCGACTTTCACTACGTCCACGCCCTGCACGAGGCGACGGCGGTCGCGATGGCGGACGGCTACGCCCAGGCCAGCGGAACACCCGCCCACGTCAACCTGCACACCGCCCCGGGCACCGGCAACGGCATGGGCAACCTGGTCACCGCCTGGCACAACAAGACCCCGCTGATCGTCACCGCCGGCCAGCAGACCCGGGAGATGCTGCTGCTCGAACCCCGCCTGACCAGCCGACGGCCCACCGAACTGCCGCAGCCGTACGTCAAGTGGGCCTACGAGCCGACCCGGGCGCAGGACATCCCGGCGGCGGTGCTGCGGGCGTACGCGACGGCGGTGCAGCCACCGGCCGGGCCGGTCTTCCTCTCCCTGCCGATGGACGACTGGGCCCAACCCGCCGACCCGCTGCCCGCACCGCGAACGGTGGCCACCCGGTTCGCACCGGACCCGCACCGGCTGGACGAGTTCGCCCGGATCCTGACCGACAGCCACAACCCGGTGCTGGTGTACGGGCCGGGAGTGGACCGCTCCGCGAGCTGGTCGGCCGCCGTCGCGCTCGCCGAGCGGCTGGCCGCACCGGTCTGGTCGGCCCCCGCGCCCGAACGCGCCGTGTTCCCGGAGGACCACCCGCACTTTCGTGGTGTGCTGCCGTACGCGATCGGCCCGCTCGCCGACGCGCTGCGCGGGCACGACACAGTGCTTGTCATCGGCGCTCCGGTGTTCCGCTACTACCCGCACATACCGGGCGGGCACCTACCGGACGGCGCCCGGCTGCTGCACGTCACCGACGACCCCGACGAGGCCGCCCGCGCGCCGGTCGGGGACAGCCTGCTCGGCGACCCGGGGCTGACCCTGGCCGCGCTGATCGACCTGGTGCCGCCGGCCGACCGGCCACCCCCCGCGCCCCGGGATGCCCCGACGCCGCCGGAGATCACCGCGCCGCTGAGCGCGGACGCCCTGTTCGCCGGGTTGGCCGCGCACTGGCCGGCGGACGGGGTGCTGGTGCAGGAGTCACCGTCCAATCTGTCCGCACTGCGCCGGCAGTTGCGGATCACCCGCCCGGCGTCGTACTTCACGATGGCCAGCGGCGGCCTCGGCTACGGCCTGCCAGCCGCGATCGGGGTGGCACTCGCCGAGCGGGACACCCGGCGCGGCCGTCCGGTGGTGGCGGTGATCGGTGACGGCTCGTTCCACTACTCGGTGCAGGCGTTGTGGACGGCCGCGCGCCTCGCGCTGCCGGTGGTGGTCGTCGTTCCGGTCAACCAGCAGTACGCGATCCTCAAGGCCTTCGCCGAGCTGAAGGAAACTCCCGGGGTGCCCGGGCTGGACCTGCCGGGGTTGGACATCGTCGCGATCGCGTCCGGCTACGGCTGCGCCACCGAGGTGATCCAGACCCCCGACCAACTCGGCGCGGCGCTCACCACCGGGCTGCGCGCCGACCGTCCCACCGTGTTGCCGGTGCCGATCAGCACCGACGTGCCCAGCATCCTCTGAGCCGGACCTGTCGACCTTCTGGGCCGGCCCGGTGGGCTGGGCCAGCCGGTCAGCGCGGGGCGATCGGGAGTGGGGCACCGGTGAAGACGTCCAGGACCGGCCGGGCGCCCAGCGGTGCCGCGAGGGTGACGGTGACGGGTGCCAGTTTGAGCACGGCCGGGCAGACCCCGGTGCCCCGGGTGACGCTGCCGCCGACCACCACGACGTCCGGGCGTTCCCACACCAGCGGCGTGATTCCGCTGTCGCAGGCGCCGACGCCGAGCCGCACGGTCAACCGGGCACCGTCGGTCGCCGTGAGGTCCTGGGCGGCCACCAGCCCGTCCGGCAGCGGCCGGGCCGGCACGCTCGGCTCGGGAACCGGGGTGACCGCCGTCGCGGCGACGGCGAGCCGGACCACCGGGGTGGCCAGCTCCTCGACGGTGAACAGCCAGGCCGGGGCCTGTGCCTCACCCCGGCTGGTCCGCACCGGCACGGTGCCGTACGTGACCCCGGTGACGGTGAGCGACAGGCAGGCGGTCTGCGTCGTGCTGGTGGCCCACCCGTCCGGCCCCGGTTCGACGGTGGGGCCGCCGGGGCTCGGCCGGCCGGGTCGCTTCGGCCGCCCCGGACAGGGCAACGGGTCACCCTGGTCGAGCTGCCGGTACGCCTCGGCGGCGCTGACCAGCGGCAACGTGAGCCGACCGTCGGGAAATCGGATCTCGCCGGCAACCCGGGTGGGCGGGATCGGCACCTGCGCGCGGTACCACCCGGCGCGGAAGGCGGCCTCGGTGTCCGGGGTGAAGCGGGGGTCACCGGGGAGCAGGGTCGGCCCCTCCAGCGGGACGTATCCCGTGCGCCAGTCGGGGCCGGGTCGCCACGTCTCGGCAACCTCGGTGGCCCGCTGGTTGAACGCCTCGGCGTGGTGGGAGCCGGTGCTGGGCCTGTCGGCCGGCTCCGCGCCGTTCGGGGCACAGCCCGCCGTGAGCAGCAACGGAAGGACGAGCAACAGGGCCGATCGACGCATGTACGGTTCGACGCGGCCGTCCACCCCCCGGTTCCCGGTGGACGCTCAGGTCTCGCCACCCAGATCGGTCTGGTACGCCTCCCAGAGCAGGTCGGCACCGCGCCGCCGATGCCGGGCCAACCTCCGCAGCAGGTTCCCGGCCCGGTGCCGCAACTCGTCGGGGTTGATCTCGGGCTGCTCGGCGACCCGCTGCACCGCAAGAATCGCGGCGATGATCGCTGCGTGCTCCCGGGTCAGCAACCGCACCCCGTGGTCCAGCCGCGGCGACTGGGCGAGCAACTCCCGATAGAGGCCGGCGGGGCCTTCGGTGACCCGGACGTGCTCGGCGAACCCCTGCCCCACCGGGCGCAGCCGGAGCAGGACCTCTTCGCGCCAGCGCGGCTCGGTGGCGGCCACGGCGACGGCCCGACCGAACGCGTGCACGTCACCGGCGAGCCCGGCCGGGCGTGGCTCACCGGGCAGCCCGATGAGGTGCGGATCGGCCGGGAGGCCAGCCGGGTGCGGGTGCGCGGCGGACGGCCGGGCGACGAGTGACGGCTGCTGGACCGGACCGGCGACCATGGCACCTCCCGCGCTGCGCTGCTACCCCATACCGCGATGGTGAGCCCGCCCAGCCGCCCTGTCCAGAGCCCGCGAAAGGCTCATCTGCCCCCTTGGCCCCAATGGCCCCACCCGCCCCTCTGGTACGGCTCAGCGGGGCTGCTCCGCCAGGCGGCGCAGTTGGTTGGCGACCGCGTGCGCGTCGCCGTCCCGACCGCCGACCGGCCGGCCCGTCGTGATCGCGTCGGCCAGGGCTCGCAGCTCGGACGGGGGCAGGCTGCCCAAGCCCATGCCACGCAGCGGGATGGTGACTCGCCGCCCGTTCTCCTGATCGGTGGCGATGATGGTCGGCACCCGCTGCCCAGCCGCCGGGTAGTCGTCCCCCGCATCGCGATACGACACCGCGCCGGCGTCGATCCGAGCGGTGGCGAGGTCGACGCTGCGGGTACGGAGCGCGCCCCGGACCCGCGCCCGGCTGCCGTCCAGCCATGCGGCCGTGCGGAGCACCCGCAGCACGAGGTAGATGCCGAGCACGACGAACGGCAGGCCGCACAACCCGATGAACGCACCGGGCCCCGACTCTCCCCCGCCACCGCCGGAGTCCTGCAGCGCGGGCGGCAGCATTCCCGGCGGCAGGTCGCGAGCCTCCTCATAGGAGGCGAACGGGTCACCCGGGCCGGTCAGCCGGTCCAGCAGCCCAGCGGCGATCAGCGGCAGCACCACGAATGCCGCACCGACGGCTGCGATGAAGACGCCGAAGAGCACCGCCATCGTGCGCTGACCGGGTGAGGCGCCGACCGACAGTCGCAGGTCCTGGTTCGTCACGGGGTGCAGCGTAGGCGAGGCAGGCCGCTGACCGTCGCCTGCGGGAGCCACACACAACGAAGCGCCCCGGCTGGTGGGCCGGGGCGCTTCGCTTCGAGGTGGTGGAGGTGCCGGGAATCGAACCCGGGTCCTTCGCCGGTTTGTCAGGGCTTCTCCGAGCGCAGCTCGCTATGCCTCTACTCGGCCCCACCGCTCACGCGAGCAAGTTGGTGTGACGGGCCCAGTCGCTGATTAATCTCGCCGCACGGACCCCGCGACCGGGTCCGATTGGCCAGCCTCCTAACTGATGCCGGCTACTGGGACGAAGGCGTTCCCAGACCGACAGACTTAGCTACTCGCCTCAGGCGGCGAGAGCGAAGTCAGCGCGAGTGTTATTGGCGCTTATAAAGTTCCGACGACCGATTCTCGAGACGACGTCGGCTTCCTCGGCTCGCTTCCCCTGTCGCTGCGTACGAAGTCGAAACCAGTCACCCCCTCGACAGGCCGCCGATGTGGCGGCACTGACAAGACTAACGCCTGCCGCAACCGCTTTCATCCCGAGCCCCGGGTCGGCGTGCCGACCCGGACAAACGGGATAATCTACTCGTCCATCCCCTTGCCGCGTCGACCGGACACCCGGGCGATCTCCCGGTCCGCGTCCCGCTTGGCGAGGTCCTGACGCTTGTCGTACGACTTCTTGCCCTTCGCCAGGGCGATCTCGACCTTGGCCCAGCCGTCCGAGAAGTAGACCTGCAACGGGACGATGGTGAAACCACCCTCGCGGGTCTTGCCGAGCAGCTTGTCGATCTCGACCCGGTTGAGCAGCAGCTTGCGCGTGCGCCGGGGCTCATGGTTGGTCCAGGTGCCCTGGGTGTACTCCGGGATGTGCATCGAGTGCAGATACAGCTCGCCGTCACGTTCCTGGGCGAACGCGTCGACAAGCGACGCGCGCCCGGCCCGCAGCGACTTGACCTCGGTGCCGGTCAGCGCCATGCCCGCCTCGTACGTGTCGAGGATCGCGTAGTCGTGGCGTGCCTTCTTGTTGGAGGCGACCACCTTGCGCCCCTTTTCCCGTGGCATCGGTGCCACCCCCTCTCCGGACGTCCGTGGGCCGGGCTCGCCCCAACCGGACAACGGATCATGCTACCCGAATGACAAGGACCCTCCCGCGCCGTTTATTTCCGGGCGGGAGGGTCCTCAGGTCAGCGACGGAACAGCTAGACCCGCAGGTAGAAGCGGAGGGTGATCCAGGCGGTGGCGGCGCTGATCAGACCACCGACGCCAGCCATCAGCGGGAAGATGAACAGGATGTCGCCCCAACTGATCGGCGAGAGCAACCCCTCCAGGGCCTTGAGTGACCCGTCGAAGAGCAGATATTTCGCCGCTATCAGTGCGACCAGGCCGAGCAGCGAGCCGATCAGACCCGCGACCACGGCCTCCAGCACGAACGGCGCCTGGATGAACCAGTTCGACGCGCCGACGAGCTTCATGACCGCGACCTCACGCCGCTTGCTGTACGCGGCGACCTGAATGGTGTTCGCGACCAGCAGCAGCGCGGCGATCGCCATCACGATGGCGGCGGCCAGCGCGATGTTCTGGATCGCGGTGAGGATGTTGAAGATCTTGTCCAGCAGCTTGCTCTGGTCGACGATCTCGTCGACGCCCTCGGTGTTCTTGTACTGGTCGTAGATGTTCTTGTACTGCTCCGGGTTCTTCAGCTTGATCCGGAACGACGGCGGAAGGCTGTCCTCCTTGACGGCGCTGATCAGATCCGGCGCGTCCTGGAACATCTCCTGGAACCGCTTGTACGCCTCGGCCTTGTCGACGTAGATGACGTCGCTGACCAGCGGGTCGACCTCGAGCTTCGAGTTCACCTGCTCGCGCTGCTCATCGGTGACGTCGGTCTTGAGGAAGATCGAGACTTGGATGTTCTTGTAGTAGAGGTCCTTCATGTCGTCGACCTGGCGGTACATGAGACCGCTGGCGCCGAGCATGGTCAGCGAGACCGCCATCGTGATGATCATCGCGATGGACATGGTCACGTTGCGCCACAGTCCGACCAGTACCTCGGACAGGACGTATTTCACGCGCATCGGGATTTCCTCCGGGTCTCCGGCATGAGGTGTTCGTCGTCAGGCTGCGCAGGGGTGGAGCGGCGGCTCACCCGTAGACACCGCGGGCCTGGTCACGCACGATCCGACCGCTCTCGATCTCGACGACGCGGCGGCGCATCTGGTTGACGATGTTGGAGTCGTGGGTGACCATCACGACGGTCGTGCCGGTGCGGTTGATCCGGTCCAGCAGGCGCATGATCTCGATCGAGGTGTCCGGGTCCAGGTTTCCGGTGGGCTCGTCCGCCAGCAGGATCAGCGGACGGTTGACGAACGCCCGGGCGACGGCGACACGCTGCTGCTCACCACCGGAGAGCTCGTGCGGGTAGCGGTGCTCCTTGCCACCGAGCCCGACCAACTCCAGCACCTCCGGCACGACCCGGCGGGCAACCGCCTTGGTCTTGCCGATCACCTCGAGGGCGAACGCCACGTTCTCGTAGGCGGTGCGGTTCGGCAGCAGCCGGAAGTCCTGGAAGACACAGCCGATGGAGCGCCGGAAGTGGGGTCGCTTCCAGGAGCGCATCGACGTGACGTCCTTGCCGTTGACGACGACGCGTCCCTTGTTGGGGGCAACCTCGTGCAGCAGCATTTTGATGATCGTGGACTTGCCGGAGCCGGATGGACCGATGAAGAAGACGAACTCGCCCTTCTCGATCGAGACGGACACGTTGTCGAGCGAAGGCCGGGACGCCTTCGGGTACGTCTTCGTCACTTGCTCAAGCTGAATCACGGGTGGTGAGTCTACGCGGTGTAACAACTGAGCCAAGCCCCACGCCCCGCCGATCCGGCGCGAGTCGTCGAATCACGCCTCTACCTGGAGATCGACGAAGCGTTCCGCCCGCGAGTCGTTACGCTCCGTCGTTGGCGAGTTGCTGCTGCTTGCGCCAACGGATACCCGCCTCGATGAAGCCGTCCAGATCGCCGTCGAACACCCCACTCGGATTGCCGGTCTCCTGCTCGGTTCGGAGATCCTTCACCATCTGATACGGGTGCAGGACGTAGGAGCGCATCTGGTCGCCCCACGAGCTGGTGCCGCCGCTCTTGAGGCCGGCCATCTTCTCTTCCTCCTCCTGGCGCTTGCGCTCCAGGAGTCGGGCCTGGAGCACCCGCAGCGCGGAGGCCTTGTTCTGCAGCTGGGACTTCTCGTTCTGACAGGTGACCACGATGCCGGTCGGGATGTGGGTCAGTCGGACCGCCGAGTCGGTGGTGTTGACGCTCTGTCCACCGGGGCCGGAGGAGCGGTAGACGTCGACCCGTACCTCGTTCTCCGGGATGTCGATGTGGTCGGTCTGCTCGGTGACCGGCAGGACCTCGACGCCGGCGAAGCTGGTCTGCCGGCGGCCCTGGTTGTCGAACGGGCTGATCCGGACCAGCCGGTGGGTGCCCGACTCGACGCTGAGCGTGCCGTACGCGTAGGGCACCTTGACCGCGAAGGTGGCCGACTTCAGGCCTGCCTCTTCGGCGTAGGAGGTCTCGTAGACCTCGGTCGGGTAGCCGTGCCGCTCCGCCCAGCGCAGGTACATCCGCAGCAGCATCTCGGCGAAGTCCGCGGCGTCCACGCCACCGGCGCCGGCCCGGATGGCGACCAGCGCCTCCCGGGAGTCGTACTCGCCGGAGAGCAGGGTGCGGACCTCCATCTCCTGGATGGCCTTCGTCAGCCCGGTGATCTCCGACTCGACCTCGGTCAGCACGCCCGGGTCGGCCTCCGCCTCGGCCAGCTCCAGCAGCACCTGGGCGTCGTCGAGGCTGGAACGCAGGCTGCCCAGCTTGCTGATCTCGCCGTTGACGTGCGACAGCTGCGAGGTCACCTGCTGAGCCTTGGCCTGGTCGTCCCACAGGTCGGGGGCGGAAGCCTCCTGCTCGAGGCGGGCCTTGTCCTCGTGGAGCCGGTCGAGGTTGAGGACGGCCTCGATGTTTCGCAGGGTCGCGTCGAGTTCCTTGAGCTGTTCGGCGTAATCGGCAGCGGTCACGACAGACAAGCGTACTGCGCGGACGAGGAGTGAGCTTGCGAGCCCCGCAGGCCGACGCCAAATTGACGCTGCGCCACCGTGGGCCAAGCAGCTCGTTCCGTATGCGCGAACCCGCCGATCGTCACCCGACGGGGGCGGACTTCAACCACGACAGGGCCGCCCGATGGTAGGCGACGGCGAACTCCAGCGCGCTGGCGTCGTAGGTCTCCCCGTCCCGTTTGGCGTTCTTTACCTGTTCCCGCACCTGGGCGAGGGCCTCGGTGTGGTATTCGTTGGCCGAGGCGTACAGGCTCTTCAGCTGACTGGCGGAGTGCAGGTTGCCGAAGGCCATCCGGAGCGCTATCGGGTTGCGGATGGTGTCCCGCCCCGGGTTCTCGGCCAGCCAGCGGGAGAATGTCCTCTTCCCGCTGGCGGTGAGCGCGTAGGGCTGGCTCATCCGCGGCCCCGGCTTACCGAGGCGCACGAAACCCCGCTCGGCCAGCACCGGCAACTCGCGGTAGACCTGACTGCGGGTCATCGACCAGTACGGCGCCAGACGGCGCTCAGCGGCGGCCATCAACTGACCGCCTGTCATCGGGCCCTCATGGAGGAGCCCAAGAAGGGCTGCCGCCGTAGGGTTGACTCCGGAATCCGCCATGCCCACTACGCTGCCACTTTGCGCACCCGGCGTCCAGGATTTGCCAGTTTGCCACCCAACAGGTCTTCCTAAGTGCACTGTCGGCGACAGACTGTCCGTTGAGGACTATCGATGGGTTACGCCGTTCGGTCGACCGCCGGCGGCGTCACACGCGCCACCGGCGGGTCGTCGCCGGTCAGCCCATGTGGGGGTACGTGTGGTCGGTCGGCGGCACGAAGGTCTCCTTGATCGTGCGCGGCGACACCCAGCGGACCAGGTTCAGCCAGGAGCCGGCCTTGTCGTTGGTGCCGCTGGCCCGGGCACCGCCGAACGGCTGCTGCCCGACCACCGCGCCGGTCGGCTTGTCGTTGATGTAGAAGTTGCCGGCCGCGTACCGCATCCGCTCGGCGACCGCGTCGACCACCCGGCGGTCGGTGGCGAACACCGACCCGGTCAGCGCGTACGGGGCGATCGACTCGGCCTGCGCCACCACGTCGTCGAAGCGGGCGTCGTCGAAGACGTGCACGCCCAGGATCGGCCCGAAGTACTCGGTGGTGAAGGTCTCGTGGGCGGCGTCGCCGCACTCGAAGAGCGTCGGCCGGACGAAGTAGCCGACCGAGTCGTCGGCGGTGCCACCGGCGAGCACCCGGCAACTGTCGTCACCGGAGATCAACTCCAACGCCGCGGTGTGCCGGGCGAACGCCTTGTCGTCGATCACCGCGCCACCGAAGTTGCTGAAGTCGGCCACGTCGCCGTAGGTCAGCGAGTCGGTGGTGGCGGCCAGCCGGTCGCGCAGCCCACCCTCCCAGATCGAGCGCGGCACGTACGCCCGCGAGGCCGCCGAGCACTTCTGGCCCTGGTACTCGTACGCGCCACGGATCAGCGCGGTGTGCAGGGCGTCCACGTCGGCGCTGGTGTGCGCGACCACGAAGTCCTTGCCGCCGGTCTCGCCGACCAGTCGCGGGTAGCCCCGGTAGCGGGCAATGTTGTCGCCGACGGTCCGCCACAACTGCTGGAACACCTTGGTCGAACCGGTGAAGTGGATGCCGGCCAGATCCGGGTCGGCGAGCACGACGTCGGAGACCTCCTCACCCCGGCCGGTGACCATGTTGATCACGCCGGGCGGCAGGCCGGCGGCCTCGAACAGCCGCATGGTGAAGTGCGCGGCGAACTGCTGGGTCGGGCCCGGCTTCCAGATCACCGTGTTGCCCAGCAGGGCCGGCGCCGACGGCAGGTTGCCCGCGATGGCGGTGAAGTTGAACGGGGTGACCGCGTAGACGAAGCCCTCCAGCGGGCGGTGGTCGAAGCGGTTCCAGACGCCCGGCGAGGACGCCGGCTGCTCCTCGAGCAGACGGCGGGCGAAGTGCACGTTGAACCGGAGGAAGTCGATGAACTCGCACGCCGAGTCGATCTCCGCCTGGATCGCGGTCTTCGACTGGCCGAGCATGGTGGCGGCGTTGAGGGTGTCGCGCCAGGGACCGGCGAGCAGCTCGGCGGCACGCAGGAAGATCGCGGCGCGCTCCTCGAAGGGCAGTGCCCGCCACATCGGGGCGGCGTCCTTGGCGGCCTTGATCGCGGCGCGGGCGTCGTCGTGGGTGGCGTGCGCGGTCACACCCAGCACGTGCGCGTGCCGGTGCGGCTGCACCACGTTGATCGGGTCACCGGCGGCCATCCGCTGCTCACCGCCGATGGTCATCGGCAGATCGATGCGCTCGGCGGCGAGCTCGGTCAGCCGCCGCTGGAGCCGGTCCCGGTCTCCGCTGCCCGGCTCGTAGTTGCGAACCGGCTCGTTGCGCGGCTCGGGAACGGAGAAGACGGCATCCATCAAGGCTCCTGGCGATCTCGACAGCAGTGGCGAAACCGGACCCGCGGGCACCGACCGGACGGCCGGACACCGGACGCCGCACCGGAGGGCCGAGCAGCGGCGGGACCTCCTGCGATTCTTTCATGCGGCGGTGCTGGCCTCGCCTCCACCACCACCCGGATGCGAAGGACCGGCCGACGTTTCTCTCCTTACCGGTCGCCGGGGTGGGCTGGGGCGACCGTCCCCGGCTCCGGGCGGTCAGGCTTGATCCTCCCGCCGGGGACGGTCGCCCCAGCCCCCGACGTTGGTCGCGGTCCGTGGGCCCGTTGCGCTTCGCCGGGGTACGGCGCTCGGGTACTGCTGATCGACTGACAGCCCCTCCCGACTCAGGGGGTGTGGCTCGTTCGGTGGGGGTCGCGGTGGCCCGCGTACCCTGAATGGTCGGTGACCTGCCGCCTCGAAGGGGAGACGATGACCAAGCAGCCCGGCCGCGTCCCGGCCGCGGAGTCGCACGAGGCGGCGGCCGACGCGGCCAGCCCCAGCAGCCGGCCGCTGCCCGCGCCCGGCGCGGCGGTGCTCGCGCTGCTGGCGCTCGGGTGGCTGACCGCCATGCTCTGGTCCACCCGGGAGGCCATCAACTCGGCGGCGGCCGGGGTCACCGCGATCAGTCTCTCCGCGTTCGCCCTGCCTGGCGTGATCTCGGCCGCGCTGGTGTGCGGGTCGGCCGTCGCGCTGGCCGGCGGCAACCTGCTGGCCCGCCGGTACGGCGACTGGGCCACCCTGCGCTTTGCCGGTGCCATCGGCGGCGGAATGCTTGTCGGGTTGGCGGCCGCGCTGGCCATCAACCTCACCTACTTCGACACCTCGACCACCAACGTGATCGCCGGCACCACGGCCGCCGCGGCGATCATCGGTGGCGCGGTGGCCGGCGCGCGGAGCGCCCCAGCGGTCGGTGCGGTGGTGACCGCGGCGCTGGGCACGTTGCTCTTCGTGGTCGCGTTCAGCCGCGTCCGGGATCCGCTGTTCGACCTCTTCGGGGCCGGCGACAGCCAACAGTCGTTGGTCGACGCGGCCAAGTGGGTGTCCCGGACCGAGTCGCTCGTCGCCGGGCTGCTCGCCGGGCTGCTCGCCTTCGGCTACCTGACCTGGGCGCGGCGTCGGGCCGTTCGCCGTGATCCCGACACCCCCGCCCTGCGCTGGCCGGCGTACCTGCTCGCCGGCGCCGGGCCGGGGCTGCTCCTCCTGCTCGCCGAGGTGATCATCCGAATCGGTGGCCGGTCGCTGCTCGACCTGGCCAGCGCACTCAGCGAAGCGGACGCCGTGGCGCAGACCTCGCTGGGCAGCTCGCGGGTCGACAACGCCATCTGGGTGCTCTTCGTGGGGGCGCTGACCGCGCTGATCGCGTTCGGCCGCACGCTCGGCCCGGCAACCCACACCGACGACGAACCAGCCGACGGCTCGGACACCGTCCCGGACCGGGTCGACCCCGAGGACGGCGAGCCCGACCCGGCCGAGGCGTTCGATCCGGCCGAGGCGTTCGACCCGGACCCGGCCAAGGCGGACCCGGCCCGCTGACGTCGGACGGGGCTGTTCGACGGCCGGCGTCAGCGGGCCCTGCCGCTGGCTGTTGGCGCGGCAGCGTGGCTCAGCTGGCCGCGCGTAGCAGCAGGTCCAGCTCCGTCACGTCGTACCACTCCAGCTCGTGGTCCTCGGCCCCATCAACTGTGAACTGGGCGTCGGGGTCCCCAGCGGCCGCCTCGGCCACCACTTCGGCCGCCGCGGCGACCTCCTCGACCGCGTCCGCGCCGTCCACGTGGATGGCCGCGACGGCACCCACCGGCACGGCGTCGGCCAACGTCACCGTGCTGGAACCCAGCTCACCGTCGCCCCGCCCGAGCGCGCGTGCCGGCAGATCGGCCGAGACGACGACGCGGCGGCGGGGAGCGGCCGGGTCGGCCCGGAGCAGGTTCAGCGCGTCCTGGGCGGCCCGGGTGAACGCGACGTACTCCAGCTCCTCCTCGTCGCCCTCGGCGTACCACTCGCGCAGCGCCGGGGTCACCGCGTGCGCCTGGTCGGCGGCCAGCCCCTCCTCGCGCAGCCGGGCCAGCATCGGTACGGTCGCCGGCACATACACCCGGACAAGCTCGTCGGTCACCGGTCGTCTCCCCGCCTCGTCCTCCACCGGCGTCCGCCGGCACGGGCGCAGATCATGCCGCACGCCGTGACCGTCATACACCCCGGCTCCGGCCGGTGGAAGTTCCCAACCGGCGTGTCTCGGGAGGTCGGCAAGCCGCCGGCCCGTGCGGATGCTGGGCGGCCGGGGCTGTCGATGGCAAACTGAGCCAAACGACGCCAACCCCGGGAGTTCCTGTGGAGCCGAGGTTCCTGCTGCTCTCCGACGTCGCCGCCGAGCTGAACGTGTCGGATTCGCAGGTCTACCACATGGTGCGCAGCGGCGAACTGCCGGCGATCAAGATCGGCGGACGCGGCCAGTGGCGCGTCGAGCGCGCACGCCTGGAGGATTACATAGCGCGCAAGTACGACGAAACAGCGGACTGGGTCCAGAGCAATCCGCTGATCGACCGCGACCCCGAGTAGACGCGACCCCCACTCAGCCAGCCCTCCGCGTGATCCTCCGCATCGCCGCGCCTCTTTCGCACGATCCACCCCGCGTCGCCGCACCCTCCTCGCACGATCCACTCCATATCGCCGAAGTTGGGGTTTCGAGGCGGGTTGGATACCGCCATGTCGGCGAAACGGAGTGGATCACGCCGCGTAGCGGGCGGGTTCCCACGCTGAGCCATTGACCGGGGCCGCTTTGTCGCTCAGAATCGAGCTTGTCGGAGGCAAACGAAAGCAAACGCAAGATCAAGGGGGCACGATGAGCGAGGCACGACCCGGTCCTTCCCGGCCACCCGTGCGACTGCGCCCTGTCCCGCCCATCGACCCGCCGTACGCCGACGAGACCGACGAGGCGTACTGGCCGGCACCCACCCACGGTCAGCTCGCCCTCGACCTGTTCGCCTCGACCCGGCCAGACCCGGTCCGGCCGCCCGAGCGCCGGGCCGCTCTTCGCCCGGTTCCCAGCCGGTCGACCACGCACCCGGTCACGCCGATACCGCCAGCGACCGCCCCGGAAGCCACCCGAGTCGCCCATCGGTTCGTCGGCAGTTGCCTGGAGGTGGTGAACGGCTACCGCTCGCCGGCACAGGTGCGGGCGCTGCTCGACCCGGCCCGAGCAAGTGACCTCCTGACCGAGCTGGCCCGTGCGTCCGGGCGGGCCGCGGCACCTCGTCGCCGCGCCGGCCGGCCAGTGGTCCGGCTGCTTCGCATGCGGGTCTGCGAACCCCGGGAGGCCGCAGTGGAGGCAGCAGCCGTCCTCACCGGCGCGGGCGGTCAGAGTTGGGCCATGGCGCTCCGCCTGGAGCATCGCCGGGGCCGCTGGCTCTGCACCGCCCTGCACGTCCTCTGACCAAACCCGACCCGGCGCAGCCCCGAGCCCCCGCGCGACCCCCGAGCCCTCGCGCGACCCCCAGCCACGCGAGGCCCAGCCACGCGAGGCCCTTAGCCAAGCGCGACCCCCAGCCACGCGAGGCCCTTAACCACCGCGCAAGCCACAACCACGCGAGGCTCACCGGCCCTCAGGCGTGTGAAAAACCAGCCAGTCCGGCTGGACGTGTGAGGGCTGGAGACGCCGACGGGTCCCGGCCTGATCGGCCGGGACCCGTCGGTCAGTGCTGTTGGTCAGTTGCCGCCGTTGGGGGCACCGTGGCAGCGCTTGTACTTACGGCCCGAACCACACGGGCACGGCGCGTTGCGGGACGGGCCGTTGCTCGCCTCCGCCTGGTTCGGTGCCGGCCGTCGAGAGGCCACCGAAGGAACCGCCGGGCCGCGCAGCCCGGAGGCCGGCCGCTGCGGGGCGGACGGCGCGCTCTGGCCTGGTGCCGCCGGGGCACCCGGGGCCGGTCGGCCCACGCCGAGCGCCGGAGCCTGCTGCCCGGCCTGCTCCACGGCGACCTCGCCAGGGCTGGCCTCGCCGTCGATGGTGGGAGCGGAGTATTGCAGGCCCTGCCGCTGCGGAGCGCGGTTGAGGCCCTTGGCGCGGATCTCCACCGGCTTGTCGAGCAGAGCGACCTCGTCCGACCCCGCCTCCGGCTCCGGTTCGGCCACCTGGACGTCGACGTTGTAGAGGAAACCGACAGTCTCCTCCTTGATTCCCTCCATCATGGTGGCGAACATGTCGAAGCCCTCGCGCTGGTATTCCACCACCGGGTCGCGCTGGGCGTACGCCCGAAGGTTGATGCCCTCCTGGAGGTAGTCCATCTCGTAGAGGTGCTCGCGCCACTTGCGGTCGATGACCTGGAGCAGCACCATCCGCTCGAGTTGGCGTACCCCCTCGGTGCCGACCTGCTCCTCACGCTGGTCGTACGCGGCGTTCGCGTCTTCCTTGAGGCGGGCGACCAAGAAGTCGGCGTCCATGCCGGCCCGGGAGCCGCCGGCCTCCTCCTCCAGCTCCTCGATCGTCACGCCGACCGGGTAGAGCTGCTTGAGGCTGGACCAGAGCTGCTCAAGGTCCCAGTCCTCGCCGTAACCCTCGGAGGTGGCGCCCCGCACGTACGCCTCGACGGTGTCGTCGATCATGTTGCGCACCTGGTCGGAGAGGTCCTCACCGTTGAGCACTCGGAGCCGCTCGGCGTAGACGACCTGGCGCTGCTTGTTGAGCACCTCGTCGTACTTGAGCACGTTCTTGCGGATCTCGGCGTTCTGGCCCTCGATCTGGGCCTGGGCGCTCTTGATCTGCCGGGTGACCATCTTCGACTCGATGGGCACGTCTTCCGGGATGTTGAAGCGCTCCATCACCGCTTCGACGGCCCCGGCCCGGAAGCGCCGCATCAGCTCGTCCTGCAGCGACAGGTAGAACCGGGACTCGCCCGGGTCACCCTGCCGGCCGGCGCGACCGCGCAGCTGGTTGTCGATCCGCCGGGACTCGTGCCGCTCGGTGCCCAGCACGTAGAGGCCACCGGCGGCGGCGACCTCGTCCGCCTCGGCGTCGCAGGCCTGCTTCCACGTGGGCAGGACCTCCTCCATCGCCTTGGCGTACTCCTCCTCGTCTTCCAGCGGGTCGAGGCCGCGCTGGCGCAGCTCGTTCGCGGCGAGGAACTCGGCGTTGCCGCCGAGCAGGATGTCGGTGCCGCGGCCGGCCATGTTGGTGGCCACGGTGACGGCGCCCTTACGCCCGGCCTGGGCGACGATCTCGGCCTCCCGCGCGTGGAACTTGGCGTTCAGCACGTTGTGCGGGATGCCCCGTCGGCGCAGCAGTTGGGAGAGGATCTCGGAGTTTTCCACCGAGACGGTGCCGACCAGCACCGGCTGACCCATCTGGTGCCGCTCGGCGATGTCCTCGATGACGGCGTTGAACTTGGCCTTCTCCGTCTTGTAGATGACGTCCGGCCGGTCTTCGCGGACCATCGGGCGGTGGGTCGGGATCGTCACGACGCCGACCTTGTAGACCTTGTTGAACTCGCTCGCCTCGGTCTGCGCCGTACCGGTCATGCCGGACAGCTTCTCGTAGAGGCGGAAGTAGTTCTGCAGGGTGATGGTGGCAAGAGTCTGGTTCTCCTGCTTGATCTCCACCCCCTCCTTGGCCTCGATCGCCTGGTGCATGCCCTCGTTGTAGCGACGGCCATGCAGGATGCGACCGGTGAACTCGTCGACGATCAGGACCTCACCGTCGCTGACGATGTAGTCCTTGTCGCGCTTGTAGAGCTCCTTGGCCTTGATGGCGTTGTTGAGGTAGCCGACCAGCGGCGTGTTCACCGACTCGTACAGGTTGTCGATGCCGAGCCGGTCCTCGACCTTGGCGACACCGCGCTCGGTCACCGCGATGGTGCGCTTGGAGTGGTCGACCTCGTAGTCGCCCTCACCGTCGGTGCCGGGCTGGAGGCGGCCCACCACGCCGGCGAACTCGCCGTACCAGCGGGCCGAGTGCTCGGCCGGGCCAGAGATGATCAGCGGGGTGCGGGCCTCGTCGATCAGGATGGAGTCGACCTCGTCGACCACGGCGAAGTTGTGGCCGCGCTGCACCAGCTCGTCCTTCGACCAGGCCATGTTGTCGCGCAGGTAGTCGAAGCCGAACTCGTTGTTGGTGCCGTAGGTGATGTCGCACTCGTAGGCAGCCTTGTGCTCGGCGGCCGGCCGGTTGGGCAGCACCACGCCGACGGTCAGCCCGAGGAACTCGTGCACCCGACCCATCCACGCCGCGTCACGCTGGGCGAGGTAGTCGTTGACCGTGATCACGTGCACGCCCTTGCCGGACAGCGCGTTGAGGTAGACGGCCATGACCGAGGTCAGCGTCTTGCCCTCACCGGTCTTCATCTCGGCGATGTTGCCGAAGTGCAGCGCCGCGCCACCCATCACCTGGACGTCGTACGGACGCTGGCCGAGCACCCGGGCGGCCGCCTCGCGGGCCACCGCGAACGCCTCCGGCAGTAGGTCGTCGAGGGTTTCCCCGTCGGCGAGCCGCTCCCGGAACTGCCCGGTCATGCCGGCCAGCTCCTCGTCGGTGAGGTTGACGTAGTCGTCCTCGATCGAGGTGACGGCGGCGGCGATGGCCTTGAGCCGGCGCACCATGCGGCCCTCGCCCGCGTTAAGGACCTTTTCCAGAATCGACACGGATCAACGCTCCCCTAGACAGTCTCGAACCATCGTAGGCGCTCCATCGGCGCGATGGTCACTGGTGGCGGTGGTCGCCTCCGCCGAACCCGACATAATTCGCGTCCTGCGCACTCCCCGAACGTTATCCGGTTACGCCGTCGGCGAACGGTGCGGCACGATGCACGGGTGGAGCCCGTGGAGATCATCGAGGACGGCGTGCTGCTGCGGCCCTGGCGGGACACCGACGCCGACGCCGTGCACCTTGCCTGCCAGGATGCGGACATTCAGCGCTGGACCACCGTCCCGCGCCCATATCGACCCGAACACGCCCTCGGCTTCGTCACCGAGATGAGCCGGACGGCCTGGGCGGAGGGCACCGGGGCGCCGTTCGCGGTCTGCGACCCGGCGACAGGTGAACTGCTCGGCTCGTGCGGGTTGATCTCCATCGACCGGGACGGCACCGGCGAGGTCGGTTACTGGACCGCCCCCTGGGCGCGCGGCCGCGGGGTGATGGTCCGGGCCACCCGGGCGGTTGCCCGCTGGTCCTTCGACACCATCGGGCTGCGCCGGCTGATCTGGCAGGCCGAGGTGGGCAACCACGCCTCCCGGTTGGTCGCCCTCCGGGCCGGTTTCCGGATCGACGGCCGGCTGCGGCTGGCCAACCCGGCGTCGCGGTCCGACGCGGACGGCTGGATCGGCTCGCTGCTGCCCGGTGAGGTGCCCACGCCCGGGTCGACCGGGCCGGCCGGTCCGGGCACCCTCGCCGCCCGGCGTGCCGCCGTCTTCGGCCGCCCACAGCCCACCCTGTTCGCCACCGCCGGGGCCGGTGAGCTGCGGATACGGCCGATGGAGGAGCAGGACCTGGACGCCGTGGTGCAGACCTGCCAGGACCCGGACAGCATTCGCTGGACGACCGTGCCGGACCCGTACGAGTACGCCGACGCGCAGGGGTACCAGGCCTACGGCCAGGACGCCTGGGCCCGAGGGGACGCCGCCTGCTTCGTGATCGCCGACCCGGACGACAGGTACGCGGGCACGATCGACCTGCGGCTCTCCCCCACCGACGCCCTGCTGGCCGACGTCGGCTTCATGACCGCCCCGGCGGCCCGGGGCCGGGGGTACATGCCGGCCGCGCTGGTGGCGCTCAGCGCCTGGGGCTGCACCACGCTGGGTCTGGCCCGGATCGAGTGGAAGGCGAACGTGGGCAACACCGCCTCCCGGCGGGTGGCGGAGAAGGCGGGCTTCACGTTCGAGGGGACGGCCCGGGACGGGGTGCAGCACCGGGGCGAGCGGGTCGACGTGTGGGTGGCCGCGCTGCTCGCGAGGGATCTGGGATGAGCGTCGGGCAGGTCGTCGAGGCGCACGGGGTGCGGCTTCGGCCGTTTCGCGCCAGCGACACCGCCGACGTGGTCGACGGCTGTGCGGACCCGCTCAGTCAGCGCTTCGTGTCGAGCATGCCGGCGCCGTACACCGAGATCGATGCCCGCTGGTGGATCGACACCGGCGCACCGGCGGTCTGGACCGGCGGCGGCGCGGCGTACGCCATCGCGGACCCGGCCACCGACCGCCTGCTCGGCGCTGTGGGGCTGAGCTATCCGGTGCCCGCGCGGAGCCAGGCCGAGATCGGCTACTGGGTGCGGCCCGCGGCCCGCGGGCGCGGGGTGGCCACCGCGGCCACCCGCGCGCTGAGCGAGCAGGCGTTCGCCACCGGAACGCTCCGGCTCGAGTTGCTCACCGAGACGGAGAACGGGGCCAGCCAGCGGGTCGCGCTGGCCGCCGGATTTCGGTACGAAGGCCTGCGCCGGTCCGCCGGCCAGCACCGGGGCGGGGGCCGGCACGACCTGCTGGCCTGGGTACGCCTCGCCGAGGATCCGCCCGGCCCGGTCGCGCGCCTGCTGCCCGACCTGCCCGACGGAGTGCTCACCGATCAGGTGGTGGCCCTGCGCCGGCTCGCGCCGGACGACGCGGACCTGATGTACCGGCTGCACAGCCGACCCGAGGTGGTGGCAAACCAGGCGCCGCCGGTGCCGCCGACGCGGGAGGCGATCGAGCGGCGCTGTCGGCTCGCGGAGAGCAGTTGGCTGACCGGCGAGATCGCCCGGCTGTTGATCGTCGACGTGGCCACCGGTGAGCCGGCGGGCAGTTGCGGGTTGTCGTACACGGAGGTGAGCAGCGGCGAGGGCTCGATCGGCTACGCGCTGCTGCCGGACTGGCGGGGCCGGGGGTACGCCACCCGCGCGGTCCGGCTGCTCGCCGGCTGGGCGTTCGGTCCGGCCGGTATCGCTCGGCTGACCGCCGGCACCGTGCCGGAGAACACCGCCTCGCACCGGGTGTTGGAGCGCGTCGGCTTCCAGCGTGAAGCCCTGCAGCGCGGCCGTCTGCCTGGGCTTGGCGGCACCCGCCTCGACGACCTGACCTTCGCGCTGCTGCCGGCCGAACTGCGCTGACGGATCACGGAGTTGTGGCGGGTTTCGTTCCCCACCACAACTCCGTGATCGACGCGGGTCGGCTACCGGTCAGGTGGCGAGGGAGATGATGCCGTAGTCGTACGCGTGGCGTCGGTAGACGACGCTCGGGCGACCGGATTCCTTGTCCTGGAACAGGTAGAAGTCGTGGCCGACCAGTTCCATCTCGAACAGCGCGTCGTCGACAGTCATCGGCTCCGCCGGGTGCACCTTCTCCCGGGCGATGTGCCACGGCTGCTGGTCGTCGTACTCCTCCTCGACGCGCTCTTCGACGCGCTCCGCGACGGCTGTGCCGGCCCGGGCACCGTCGAGCGGCGCGCTCAACGGGGCGGCAACCAGGTCCGCGACCGGCAGGCCCGCGGTCGCCTCGGCGACGGAGATCGGCGCGTGCCGACCCCGGTGTACGCGGCGGCGGTCGGCCGCACGGCGCAGGCGGGTGTCGAGCTTCGCGATGGCCGCGTCGAGCGCGCTGTAGAAGTCGTTTGTGCAGGCCTCGGCCCGCATCACGGGGCCCCGCGAAACGCAGGTGATCTCGACCCGCTGGCAGTGGTCGGACTGGCGCGGATTGCGCTCGTGAAACAGCTCGACATCGACACGAATGAGTTTGTGATCGTAACGTTCGATCTTTGCGAGCTTCTCAGCTACGTGCACCCGGTAATGGTCGGGCACTTCGACGTTTCGACCCTTGACCACGATTTCCACGTGACCTCCCTTGTTCGGACGGTCTTCGATCCGGCAACCCGGTCGCGCGTCGTGGGGAGACCCGCTGGCGTCGACCGGTTGGTACGGCTACGCCTCCTCTCACCGCCGGGGGCGGTTGGAACGACCTCCTACCCCCGACAACGAAACGCTAACTCCTGTTTGGCTGGCCGTCACCCCATGTTGCGGAGACCGCCCGATATTTTTCGCAGCTCATACACCAATGGGTGAAACGGAAACACGGTCGGTTACAAGACGTGTCTTTTCTCGGTCGCCGCGAGCACCGCGGCGACACTCGGTGCCCAGCCGGTCGCCGTCAGCACCCGGCTTGCGGCGGCCAGGGTGACGCCGGTGGTGACGATGTCGTCGAGCAGCACCACGACCGGCGCCGCGCCCCCGGCACGACCCCAACCCGGTGCCGTGGAGCGGAGCCGGAAAGCAGCCTCGGCCGCCGCCGCCCGCCCGGCGCTGTCCAGGGTGACCGAGTCGGGGCGGGGCAGCGCACGCAGCGGCCGGTGCACCCGCACCGCCCAGCCGCCCCGGTTGAGCCGGGCCGCGCAGTGCCGAGCCAGCCGGTCCAGGTGGTCCCCGTAACGGGACCGGGCCGCCGCCGCAGTGTCCGGGACCGGCACCAGCGCCAGGGGACGAGCCACGCCGACCGCCGCCGCGACGACCTCGGCGAGCAGGGCGCCGAGCGGGCGGGCCAGACCGTGCCGGCCATGTTCCTTGTACGCCAGCAGCGTCTCCCGCAGCGGCCCGGCGTACGGGCCGAGTGCGACGCAGGACGGCAGCCCCGGCGGGGCGGGGGTGGGGCGGACCGACCGTGGACGCAGCGCGCCGAGCGCTTCGGCACAGGCGGGGCAGACCCCGTGCCGCAGCCCGGGCCGGCGTTCCCGACAGCCCGCGCAGTCGGCGGGCAGCACCAGGTCGGCGAGGTCCGCCCAGAGCCCGGTCACCGCGTCAGTAGAGGAAGAACGGTGCCGACGGGTTGCTCGGGCGGACGCCCGACGGGACCGGTGGGATGCCCCGTACGCTGGCGGGCTCGATCCGTTCGAACGGGCTGCTGCGGTAGGCCACCCCGTTCGCCTCGTACATGTAGGCCCCGCTGGGCGTACGCACGCTGCGGTTCGTCGGGTACGCCGTCAGGTGGTTGACCTTGGCACCGAGGTCGGTCCTCAGCGGTGTCTCCAGGGCGCCGTCGACGCTGATCTCGTAGATCGCCGGCTGGCCGGCGGACCCCGCCACCACCAGTTGGTCCTCCCTGCCCCAGTCGACCGCCGTGAGGTTGGTCAACGAGGTGGACAGCTCTCGGGGCGGGCCGATGGAGACGCCGCCGCCATCCGAGTTGACCGCCGCGACGTAGAGCCGACCGCCGACGATCAGCGCGACCCGTTGGCCGTCCAGCGCGGCGGCGACCGCGGTGACGTCGGAGGGCAGATTCAGTGGCACCGGGTACATCTTGGCCGCCTCGTCGAACCGGTAGAGCTGCCCGTCGGCCACGACCAGGCCGCGGCCGGGGCGTGTGTCGACCGCACGCAGCCAGACCGGCCGGCTCATCGAGGAGTACTCGGCGGGGCTGCGACTGTCGACGGAGACCGGCGCGGTACCCGTGCCCACCGCGAGTCGGCGCCGACTACCGCCACTGCTGGTCACCACCATCGCGGCGAGGACCCGCTGCTCTCCGGCCAGCGCCAGGTCGGCGGAGACGATGTTGCGGTTGGCCTCGGGTACCAACGGCACCGCGCCGCTGAGTTCGGTGCCGAAGTCGAGCGGGTGGATGGCGCCCTCGTACACGCCGAAGCGCTGCGGGACCACGGCGTTCGGATAGAGCTCGTAGGACTCTCGTCGCTCGTTCAGGTCCTGCACGGGCAGCGCGTTGTTGCGGATCTTCAACTCCAGCTTGCCCGGCAGATCGCCCAGCGACCAGGCGATCTGTTTGATCAGCTGGTCGATCCCGTTCTGGTCGTCACCGGACATGTCCAGGTTGACCTCCCACCGACCGTTCCCGCCGGTAGCGTTGTTGATCAACTCAGTGCGGTCGGGTAGCCCGACGACACCCGGACGCAACCAGTCGGAGGGGCCGCCGACCAGCCACTTCACCACCTCGTTGACCCGGCGCTCGTCCGGCAGCGCCTGCGGCCGGTAGCGCTGGTCGGGCACGAGACGGCTGCGGTCGGAGCTCCAGAAGTAGATCGACTCGGTTTGGTAGTACTGACGAAGGGCGACGTCGCTGAGCAGCAGCACGTTCGGTGGGTCGAGAACGTACAACCCGGCGCGCTCGTCGTTGGCGCCGCCGTTGAGCGCCGCGCTGCGGAGCCCGAACTCGTACTCCGTGTCGGTCGCCACCGGTGGCGCCAGGGTGCCGTTGGCCCGCAGCACACCGATCTGCTGCACGGTGATCTTCACGGTGGTGGTCGAGTCGCTGTTGAGGGTGTAGACCGCCTCCCGCAGCCGGACCACGTTCAGCGCGACCTCGCTGCCCTTCTTCTCCTGCAGGCGGTGCTTGTGCTCCGGAGCGATGAACGCCTTGACCCGCTCGTACGCCCGATCCGGCTCGCCGGCGGCAGCGGACAGGAAGTTGCGGACGAACGCCTCGTTGACGCTGCCGCTGGCCGTCCGCGTCGGCGGCTCACTGACCCCACCGTTGACCACGCCGGCCCCCGTCGCGGCGCCGCCCTTACCGTCCACCCGCACGTCGGATACCGCCGGGATGCCGCAGCCAGCGCCCAGCAGCACCACCACGCCGAACGCTCCGAGCAAGGTCGGCCGTCTCATGAGCGCACCTCCGCCCGCTGTCCGTCCCCGGTCGGCGCCGGGTCGATCGCCAACGCCCCGCCGGTGCCGGGCCCGATGGCCAGCGGGCCACCGTCCCGGGGGCCGCCGAACGGCAACGCGGCGTCGGCCGGCACCAGCCGCAGCGGCGAGGTGGTCAGCCGGTCACCGGCACGTGCCGGCAGCGTGAGCCGGAACTGCGCGCCCTGCCCGGGAGCACCCCATGCCTCCAGCCAACCGCCGTGCAGCCGGGCGTCCTCCAGGCTGATCGACAGCCCCAGCCCGGTGCCCCCGGTCTGCCGAGCCCGGGACGGGTCCGCCCGCCAGAACCGGTTGAACACCAGCTTCTCCTCGCCCACCTTGAGCCCCACACCGCGGTCGCGGACGGTGATCGCCACGGCGGTCTCGTCCAGGCCGAGGGTGATCAGCACCGGACGGGCCTCGCCGTGTTCGACGGCGTTGCCGACCAGGTTGCGTAGCACCCGCTCGACCCGGCGCGGGTCGACCTCCGCGATCACCGGCGTGCCCGGCAGGTCGAGCTCGATCGGCACACCCACCCGCTCGGCCAGGCCAGCCAGCCGGTCGACCACCCGGTGCACCACCGGCACCAGGTCGGTCGGCTCGGAGTCCAGCATGGCGAAGCCCGCGTCGAACCGGCTGATCTCCAGCAGGTCGGTGAGCAGCTCCTCGAACCGGTCCAGTTCGGCCTGGAGCAGCTCGGCGCTGCGAGCCACCGCCGGGTCGAACTCGTCGCGTTCGGCGAAGATCAGATCAGCCGCCATCCGGACCGTGGTCAGCGGGGTACGCAGTTCGTGTGAGACGTCGGAGGTGAAGCGGCGTTGCAGCCGGGACATCTCCTCCAGGCGCAGGATCTGCCGTTGCAGGTTGGTGGCCATCTGGTTGAACGAGGCGGCGAGCAGGGCGAGATCGTCCTCGCCGTTGACCACCATCCGTTGGTCGAGCAGGCCGGCGGAGAGTCGCTGTGCGGTCCGTGCGGCGACCCGGACCGGGTTGACCACCAGCCGGGTGACCAGCGCCGCGAGCAGCCCGAGCAGGATCACCAGGGCGACCCCGGTGGCCACCACGGTGGCTCGGGCGTCGGCGGCGGTTTTGTCCTGCCGGGTCAACGGCACCAGGTAGTAGAGCTCGATCTGGCCGAACTGGGTGGGCACCGGCGAGCCGTACACCAGATATTTGGTGGGCTCACCGGTGAGCCGCCCGGTGCGGATCTGGCTGGCCACCTTGCCGTCGGCGATCGCGGCCCGCAACTCCGGGCTGATCAACTGCTGGACGTTCGCGGACGGCGCGGTACGCGTCTGGATGTCGTTGGGATAGCCGTCAGCCGTGATCGCCACCACCACCCCGCTGGTCTGCTGGGGGTCACCGCCGGCCAGGTAGTTGACCGTGCCGTCGATGGTCTGCTGGAGCTGCGCCTCCTGCGACTGGCCGTAGAGCGAGACCTGCTTGGCCGTGTAGCTGGCCCCGCTGATCACCCGCTGCCGGACGTCGCTGCGGGCGCTGTCGAGCAGAATGGTGGTGATCTTGTCAGCGATCAGGAACGCGAAACCGCCGACCAGCAGGCTGGACGCGACCAACGTGATGGTCACGACCCGAACCTGCAGGGAGCGGCGCCAGGTCTGGTGCACCCGGGCCACCACCCGGGCGACCCGGCCGCTCACCGCGCGCCAGACCTCCCCGCCGGCATTGGGCCGGCGAGCAGCCGTGCTCGGGGAGTGTGGGGGCGGCGAGGTCGACACAGTGCGACCAGGCTATCCGGTCCCCGCCTTGTAACCCACGCCCCGCACGGTGAGGATGATTTCTGGTCGCTCCGGGTCCGGCTCGATCTTGGCCCGCAACCGCTGGACGTGCACGTTGACCAGACGGGTGTCGGCCGCGTGCCGGTAGCCCCAGACCTGCTCCAGCAGCACCTCGCGGGTGAAGACCTGACGTGGCTTGCGGGCGAGCGCGACCAGCAGGTCGAACTCCAGCGGAGTCAGCTTCACCTCCTCGTCGTTGCGGCTCACGGTGTGCGCGGGCACGTCGATGGTGATCTGGTTGTCCGGCGGCCCGATGGTCAGCATCTCGGGGGCCACGTCCTCGCCCCGGCGCAGTCGGGCCCGCATCCGGGCGACCAACTCCTTGGGCTTGAACGGCTTGACCACGTAGTCGTCGGCGCCGGACTCCAGGCCGAGCACGACGTCCACGGTGTCGCTCTTGGCGGTCAGCATGACGATCGGCACGCCGGACTCCGCCCGAATCGACCGGGCGACGTCAATACCGCTCATACCGGGCAGCATCAGGTCGAGCAGCACGATATCGGGGCGGCTGTCGCGAAAGGCGGCCAACGCCCGCTCGCCGTCCGCCACGAACGAGGGCTGGAAGCCTTCGCTGCGCAGCACGATGCCGAGCATCTCGGCGAGCGCGGGGTCGTCGTCGACCACCAGTACGCGGGCTCTCATGGGATTAATATTGCATCCTCAATCAGTTTGGTGGGACCGGCGTCCGCCGGAAACGGTAGCTGCACCATGATCCCCCTTCGGCGCCGCCCGGCGCCACCGCAGCCTGGGCGGATCCCGCTGTCGCCATCCGGACGCAGGTCAGCCGAAGAGTGCCCGACCCCAGTGGTCCCCGCCGTCGGGTACCCCGGGTGGGCAGGCGAACACCCCGCTGGAAACATGCCGCAGATACTCGTTCATCACGTCGTGTCGAGCCAACTGGGTCTGGATCGGTACGAACTGGCGGCGCGGATCGCGCTGGTAGGCGATGAAGAAGAGGCCCGCGTCGAGCCGACCCAGGCCGTCCGAGCCATCCACGAAGTTGTAACCCCGACGCAGCAGTTGGGCGCCGCCGTTGCGGCTCGGGTGGGCCAGCGTCACGTGGGCGTGCTCGGCGATCACCGGCTTGCCGTCCGTGCCGCGCGCCGCGAAGTCCGGCTCGTCGAACTCGTTGGTCCGACCAAGCGGGGCACCGCTGCCCTTGGCCCGGCCGACGATCTCCTCCTGCTCGGCCAACGACGTCCGGTCCCAGGTCTCCACGAGCATCCGGATCTTGCGAGTGACCAGGTACGAGCCGCCCGTCATCCAGTCGGGCCCGTCGCCCGGCTGCACCCACAACTGGTCGCGTAGCAGTGCGGTGTCCTCAGCCTTGAGGTTGGCCGTACCGTCCTTGAACCCGAAGAGGTTGCGCGCGGTGGCCTGGTCCCGGGAGGTCGACGAGGTGCGGCCGAAGCCGAGCTGCGACCAACGGACGCTCACCACGCCCATGCCGAGCCGGGCCAGGTTGCGGATCGCGTGGACCGCGACCTGCGGATCGTTGGCACACGCCTGCACGCAGAGGTCACCGCCGGAGAGCTGCGGCTGCAGGGCGTCGCCGGGGAACTTCGGCAGCTCGACGAGGGCGGCGGGTCGCCGGTCGGCGATGCCGAAGCGGTCCCTGCCGTCGGCGTCGCGGAACAACGTCGGGCCGAAGCCGATCGTCAGGGTGAGCTGCGAAGGGGGCAGGCCGAGCGCCTCACCGGTGTCGTCCGGTGGGGCCTCCGGCATCCCGCCGACCGCGCCGAGCAGCCCGGCGTCCCGCCCCGCGGTCATCCGGGCCGCGGCGGCGGTCCACTCCTCAAGCAGCCCGACCAGCCGGGCCCGGTCCTTGGTGATCACGTCGAAGGCGACGAAGTGCAGGCGGTCCTGCGCCGGGGTGACAATGCCGGCCTGGTGCTCACCGTGGAACGGCACCGCCCCGGACGGGTGGTCACTCGCCGCGGCCGGGCCACGGGATCCGTTCACCAACGCGCCCGCGCCGGCCGCCACCCCGGCGACACCGGCCACCCCGGCACCGGCGAGCGTGATCGCCCGCCGTCGGGTCAACCTGCTCCCGCTCATCGAATCGACCCTCCCTGCCATCCGGTCACTTCGCGACGGCCGCGGCGACCTTGCTGATCGGCTCGGCGAGCGCGTTGATGCCGTCGGAGAGCTCCCTGAGTTCGGTCTTGTTCAACGCGGTGTGCAGCTTCCACCCGTCGCCGTCGCGGTGCTTGCCGAGCAGCGCCTCGACATTGGCGAACTCGGTGTCCAACTGCTTGACCAGTTCCGGCGCGCGCTGCTCCAGCGCCGGCCGGAGGGCGGACACGGCGGCCTTGGAACCTTCCAGGTTGGCGGCGAAGTCCCACAGGTCGGTGTGCGAGTAGCGGTCCTCCTCACCGGTGATCTTGCCGCTGGCCACCTCGTCGAGGAGTTCCTTGGCGCCATTGGCGAGCTGGAGCGGGGAGAGCTTCTCGGCGTTGGCCTTGGCCACGATCTCCTTGACGTCCACCAGCAGGCGGTCGGCGATCGGGCCATCCTTGCTGATGTCGCCGGACTGCCAGAGGTCCTTCTCGATCCGGTGGAAGCCGGTGAACTCCATCCCCTCCTCGATGACCTCTTCACGGCCGTCGATCTTGGGGTCGAGGTCGCCGAAGATCTCGGCCACCGGCTCGATCCGCTCCCAGTAGGTGCGGGCGACCGGGTAGAGCGCCTTGGACTTCGCCACGTCTCCGGCCTTGACCGCGCCGACGAACTCCTCGGTCTTGTCCAGCAGCGCGGTGGTCTGGCTCTTGACGTAGCGCTGGTAGTTCTCGGCGGCACCACCCAGCGCGGCATCGGCGGTGAGCGGCTGCGCCGACCCGCTGACCTTGAGCGCACCCCGGATGCCCTTGCCGCTCATCCCGGGCTTGCAGGCCGTCTGGTACGTGCCGGCCGGCAACTCCACGTGCAGCTCACGGCTCAGCCCGGGGGCGATGTTCTCCACCTCGCCCATCACGCGGTCGCCGTCGGCGTACACGTAGAACTCGGTCACCTTCGCACCCGAGTTTGTGATCTTGAAGGTGGCGGTACCGGCACCCAGGTCGGTGGTGCCGACCTCACAGGCGGTGTCCGTCGCCTTGACCACGATCGGGCCGCCGGCCGCGGCCGGGTCGTCCTTGTCCGAGTCGGAGCAGGCGGTCACACCGGCCGTCGCCAGCACACCGACGGCGGCCAGCGCGAAAAATCGGGTGGTACGCATCTGAGCTGTCTCTTTTCGTGGGGTCAGGCACGCTGCGGCGCGGACGCCGCCTCGGCCTCGGCGCCGGTGTCGGCCCCGCGCTCGGTGACGGTGGTGGTCTCGGTGGGTGCTGGCGCGGGTGCCGGCTTACGCCGGGCCGGCCGCAGGAACAGCAGGAGGACCGGTACGGCGTACACGACCCAGGCGATCGTTTCCAGCACGCTGGGCGCGGGCGTCACGTTGAACATGCCGGCGAGCAGGGCGGCGTACCAGGTGCTCGGGTCGAGCGTGCTGGTGATGTCGAAGGCCAGGTCGTTCAGGCCGGGCAGGACACCCGCCTCCTGGAAGTCGTGGACGCCGTACTTGAGGATGCCGGCGGCGACCAGGATCAGCAGCGCGCCGGTCCAGGTGAAGAACTTGCTGAGGTTGATCCGCAGGGCGCTGGCGTAGAGCAGCACGCCGAGCACCACCGCCGTGACGATGCCGCCGATCAACGCGAGCAGTGGGCCGCTGTCGCCGGCCGCGCCCTGGGCTGCCGAGTAGAAGATCAGCGCCGTCTCCAGGCCCTCGCGGATCACCGCGAGGAAGGCCATGCCGGCGACCGCGAGCGACCCGACGGCCAACGCCTCGGTGAGCTTGCCCCGCAACTCACCGGCGATACTCCGGGCGGCCCGGCGCATCCAGAAGATCATCCAGGTGACGAAGAGTACGGCGGCGACGGAGGTGATCGCCTCGAACAACTCCCGGTCCTCGTAGCGGGACAGCAGCGAGGTCGACGTGTACTCGATCAGCCAGCCGAAGAGCACCGAGAGCGCCACGGCCAGGCCTACGCCCGCCCAGACCTGCGGCAGCCGGTCCCGGCGCTGCGACTTGACCAGGAAGGCGACGAGGATGCTCACCACCAGGGTGGCTTCCAGGCCTTCCCGCAGGCCGATCAGGTAGGTGGCGAACATCCGGGCTCCGAGTTCGTTAGGTACGCCTCAGCTAACTTAGGGCAGGCATACCTTGCTCCCTGTTCAGGGGCCTCGTCAAGTCGTTCACGACAAGCTCACTAGGGGTCTTGGCTGGCCGGCGGCCCGCCGCCGCCAATCGGCTGTGCGAGGATGCCGCCGTGAAGGGATTCCTGCCGTGGCTGACGGTGCTGGCCGTGGTGCTGCTGCTCAGCGCGCTACGCCAGCGGGCGCTGGCCACCGCCGTGTCGCTCGGCTGGCTGGCCTGGTGCGCCTGGACCTGGTTCCGCCCCACCCGCCGCGGCCCACGGTCCGACTGAGCCGCCAACGGCAAAGCGATGACGTGGCGGATGCCGCGTTGTCGCAACGCTCGGCGAGTCGAGTCGTGGGCGTAGCCCTGCTGCGACGCGCCATCGCGACACCGGCATGGCATGCGTTGATCAAGGCGAGAGGGTGCCCAGGGCTCTGTCGTCCCCGGCCTCGGTCGGTGGGCTTGTGGTGCCTCACACGACCGGCTGCGCCGCCAACGGCGAGCCGGCACCGCCAGCGGCGAAGCCGGAGACGACAAACCGGGCCGGCGCGAAGCGCCGACCCGGTTTGAGAAACACGTCGATCAGTAGCGGTAGTGGTCCGGCTTGAACGGACCCTCGGTGGAGACACCCAGGTATGCGGCCTGCTCCTTGGTCAGCGTGCTCAGCTTGGCGCCGAGCGCGCCCAGGTGCAGCCGGGCCACCTTCTCGTCCAGGTGCTTGGGCAGCACGTAGACGCCGATCGGGTACTCCTCGGTCTTGGTGAACAGCTCGATCTGGGCGATCGTCTGGTTGGCGAACGAGTTCGACATCACGAAGCTCGGGTGCCCGGTCGCGTTGCCCAGGTTCAGCAGGCGACCCTCGGAGAGCACGATGATGGCGTGGCCGTCGGCGAAGCGCCACAGGTCGACCTGCGGCTTGATGTTGATCCGCTCGACGTCGGAACGCTTGGCCAGCCCGGCCATGTCGATCTCGTTGTCGAAGTGGCCGATGTTGCCGACGATGGCCTGGTGCTTCATCCGGGCCATGTGCTCGTTGGTGATGACGTCGAAGCAACCGGTGGCGGTGATGAAGATGTCCGCCTGCTCGACGACGTCGTCCAACGTGGCGACCTGGTAGCCGTCCATCGCGGCCTGCAACGCGCAGATCGGGTCCACCTCGGTCACGACGACCCGGGCGCCCTGGCCACGCAGCGACTCGGCGCAACCCTTGCCCACGTCGCCGTAGCCCATCACGACGGCCATCTTGCCGCCGATCAGCACGTCGGTGGCCCGGTTGATGCCGTCGATCAGCGAGTGCCGGCAGCCGTACTTGTTGTCGAACTTGCTCTTGGTCACCGAGTCGTTGACGTTGATGGCCGGGAAGAGCAGGGTGCCCGCGCGGTGCATCTCGTAGAGCCGGTGCACGCCGGTGGTGGTCTCCTCGGTCACGCCCTTGATGCCGGCGGAGATCCGGGTCCAGCGCTGGCCGTCCTCGGCAAGCGAGCGGTGCAGCAGCTCCAGGATGACCCCGTACTCCTCGGAGTCGGCGGACTCGACCGGCGGAACCGCCCCGGCCTGCTCGAACTCGGCGCCCTTGTGCACCAGCAGGGTGGCGTCGCCGCCGTCGTCGAGGATCATGTTCGGGCCCTGCCCGTCCGGCCAGGCGAGCACCTGCTCGGTGCACCACCAGTACTCCGGAAGGGTCTCGCCCTTCCACGCGTACACCGGCACGCCGGCGGGAGCCTCGGCGGTGCCGTTCGGGCCGACGACGATCGCCGCTGCGGCGTGGTCCTGGGTGGAGAAGATGTTGCAGGACGCCCAGCGCACCTGCGCACCAAGCGCGACCAGCGTCTCGATCAGGACGGCGGTCTGAATGGTCATGTGCAGCGAGCCGGTGATCCGCGCGCCGGCGAGCGGCTGCGCCTCGGCGAACTCCCGACGGATCGCCATCAGGCCGGGCATCTCGTGCTCGGCGAGCTGGATCTCCTTACGCCCAAACTCGGCGAGCGACAGATCCGCCACCTTGAAGTCGCCTTCGGCGAGGGTGCTCGGCCGGGCCTCAGACGGCGTACCGGTGGGGGACGCCGGGAGGGTGCTGGTCATGAAAGCTCCTGTCGAACGATGTCTGCGCCGACCCTCCACCTTACGCGCGCTCTCGACCCCTGTCCGGGACGGTCCGCAGACAGCGCACGGGGCGGTCGGTGATGGACGGACTTTCCCGCCCACGTCCCGCCCGCCCCGTGCATCCCCCCGGTTTGGTTCCCCTCGCACGTTCTCGGACCGTCGTCGCGATAACGCTGCGTACTCATAGAGTCACACTCGGCCAAGGCAACGTCAAGCTATTCCGGAAAAGTCGGACTTGCGCCGTCGCTGCCGAAGCCTGCGCCGGAGCGTCACCGCAACCCGGAGGTCGCCACGTACCCCTCACCCGCGCCGCTGATCCGCAGCGGCTCACCGGCCGCCGTACCGATCGCCGCCTCGCCGGACACCAGCGTCAACGCACCTGCGCCGTCGTCCACGGTGATCGAGCCGCCACTACAGAGCACCACCCGGGGACCGGGCAGCGGCAGCGTGACCGAGGGCACGTCCGCGCCGACACACACCCGGTGCAACGCGAAGTCGTCCACCGGCACGGGCCACCAGTCCACCCCCGGTCCGACCGGCAGCGCGGCCCGTACCGGGTCGTCGAGCACCTCGAAACGCAGCACCCGCAGCAACTCGTCGACGTCCACCCGCTTGGGGGTCAGGCCGCCGCGCAGCACGTTGTCGCTGGCCGCCATGATCTCCACTCCACAGCCGCTCAGGTAGGCGTGCAGGTTGCCGGCCGGCATCCAGATCGCCTCCCCCGGCTCCAGCCGCAGATGGTGCAACAGCAGCGCTACCAGCGCGCCCGGATCCGCCGGGTAGGCCTTGGCCAGCCGGTGGACCAGCTCCGCGTCCGGGCCGTCGACCGACGCGGCCAGCACGGAACCCAGCAGCTCGTCGCGCTGGGCGACCGGCCAACCGAGCAGCGCCCGCACCGCCGTCCGCAACCCCGCCGGCCCGCCCCGCAACGCGGTGACCACCGGCGTCAACTCCGGTACGCCGAACGCGGCGAGCGCCTCGGCCGACTCGACCGGGTCCCGGAAGCCGCACAGCGCCTCGAACGGGGTGAGCGCGACCAGCAACTCCGGCTTGTGGTGCGGGTCGGAGTAGTTGCGCTCCGCCGCAGGGCGTCCCTGCTCCGCCGCGAAGCCGGCCCGGGCCTGCTCGGCCGCGAAGCCGGCCTTGGCCTGCTCGGCGTCCGGGTGTGCCTGCAAACTCAGCGGAGCGTCGGCCGCGAGGACCTTGAGCAGGAACGGCAGCCGGTTGCCGAACCGCTCGGACACCCGTTGGCCGAGCCACTGCCCCGGCTCGTCCCGCACCAGGTCGCAGAGGCTCACCCGCAGGCCGGCGCGGTCCACCCTGGCCGGAGCGCCCGGGTGGGCGCCCAACCACAGCTCCGCCTCCGGGCCGGCGCTGGGCACCGCGCGCCCCTGCAGAAGAGCGATGGCCGATCGGGACCCCCAGGCGTAGTCCCGGATCGGTCCGTACAGTGGCTCCACCCGTCAGCCCCCGGACCGCTGGGCAGTCTCGCCCGACGCATCCTGCCCGACGGCGGTGTCGGCGGCGGCGCCGGTGCCGGCCTCGGCGGCAGCGGCGCTGTAGACGTCCGGCTCCAGATAGATCACCCGGGCGATCGGCACGGCGGCGCGGATCCGCGCCTCCACGACGTTGATGCCGCGGGCCAGGTCGTGAGCGCTCTCCCACTCCGGCACGGCGATCTTCGCGGCCACCATCAGCTCTTCCGGGCCCAGGTAGAGCGTCTTCATGTGGATGATCCGCTCCACCTCGGGGCCGTCGGTGACGGCCCGCTCGATGGCGGCCAGGTCGGACGCCTCGGCGCCCTCACCGAGCAGCAGGCTCTTCGTCTCGACAGCCAGCACCACGGCGATGACCACCAGCAAGATGCCGATCATCGCCGTGCCGGCGGCGTCCCACTCCCCGTCGCCGGTGATCAGCGTCATGGCGACGCCGAACAGCGCGAACACCAGGCCGACGAGCGCGCCGAAATCCTCCAGCAGCACGACCGGCAGTTCCGGAGCCTTCGCGCGGCGGATGAAACGTACCCAGGACTGGTTGCCCCGGATGTGGTTGGACTCCTTGATGGCGGTCCGGAAGGAGAACGACTCCATCATGATCGCGGCCAGCAGCACCGCCACCGGCAACCACTGCCACTCGGTGATCCCGTGGGGATCGTGGAACTTGTGCCACGCCTCGTAGAGCGCGAACAGGCCACCGATGCTGAACAGCACGATGGACACGATGAACGCGTAGATGTAGCGCTCCCGGCCGTACCCGAAGGGGTGCTCCGGTGTCGCCGCGCGCTTCGCCCGCTTGCCGCCGAGCAGCAACAGGCCCTGGTTGCCGGAGTCGGCGACCGAGTGGACCGCCTCGGCCAGCATCGACGAGGAACCGGAGAGCAGGAACGCAATGAACTTGGTGACGGCGATGCCGACGTTGGCCAGCAGGGCGGCGACAATCGCCTTCGTCCCACCGTTGGCGCTCATGCCACCGCTCCGCTTCGCTCAACGAAGCCGGCCGATGCGCGCATGGTGCGCCGCCCCCTACGGTCGTTCACTGGTTCGACAGCTCCTTCATCTCGGTGATGGCCGGAACGGCCATCGGGTCCAGCCCGTGGGCCAGCGCAAGGTAGATCGAGGCGAAATCCGGGACGGCGATCAGCGAGGCCAGCCGCTCCAGCGCGGAGCCGCCCTCGGCGGTCACCACGTCGCACCGGACGCCACGGCGCTCGGCGAGGGTCTGCACCGCGTCCGCGCGGCGCTCCTCGACGGCGAGAGGCTCATCGGTGTCCTCCTCGGCGTTGAGCCCGCCGTCTCGCAGCAGCACGAGCCGCAGTCGGGTGCCTTCGCCGTCCTCCTCGGCCGGGTCGGCGAAGATGTCCCGCTCCCCCTCGGCCAGACCGCCGAAGACGCCGTCGAGCAGCCCGACCCGGCCCCGACCGGCCTCACCGAGCGCTCCGGTGACCACCGGATAGCGGGCGTTGGCCGACAGGGTGTCGCCGAACCGGCGGGCGGCCACGGTGGCCAGCGGGGACGAGCCCCAGACGATCGGGATCGAGCCGGCCAGGCCCAGGGCCAGTGACTTCGCCGGGTTGACGAAGGACTCCGCCGCGGACCGGCAGCGGTCGGCGTCCGCGTCGAGCCGGGCTGCCGTCTCCGCCAGGTCCGCCTCGTTGACCTTCACGAGCCCGAGGGAACGGGCCGCGAGCAGGACCGGCACGGTGAGCGCCCAGAGGCTGGCCCGTGCCGGGGCACGTCGGGGCACCGGGATGAACGGCGCCCGGGCCTGCTCGGCGATCGACTGCAACTGCGAGTCGGGGGCGCCCACGGCGACCAGCCGGGCGCCACGCCGGTGCGCCGCCTCGGCGGCGCCAAGCGCCTCCGGGCTACGACCGGACGCGCTCACCGCGATCACCACGTCGGCCGCGCCCACCCAACCGGGTACGCCGGCGCTGCGGTGCCCGATGATCGGGACCGGGCAGCGCGGCCCGGCGACCGTGGCCAGCACGTCTCCGGTACGCCCCGCGGTGCCGATGCCGGCGATCACCACGGCTCGTGGGCGCCCGTCGTCGGCGAGCACCCCCAGGTTCGCCTCGGCGGCCAGAGCGGCGCTCTCGCGGACCTGCGCGCCTGCCGACGCCGTGTGCCGGAGCATGCCGCCCGGGTCGTGCTCGGCCAGCGCCTCCGGGTTGTCGAGCAGGGCCTCGTCAGCGTCGCGACGTCCGCTGACCCCGGCCGTACCGTCGATCATGAGGACTGCCCGGGGCCGCCGCGCGCCTCATCGAGCAGCAGTACCGGCACGTCGTCGCGGACCTCGAAGATCCGGCCGCACTCCGTGCAGGTCAACGTCTGCGCCTCGGCGTCGTAGGTGAGCGGGGCGTGGTGCGTGTCCGGACAGGCGAGAATCTCGAGCAACTGCGGATCCAGGGCCATGGCACGGCTCCTTCCACGTGTGCGGCTTGACCGGCGGCGGTGCCGACCGGCGCTGGCGATCTTATCGGCGAACGCGGTCGAGCACGTCGTCCCGGAGCGATACCATCCGATCCCGGGTGGGTGCCTCGACGTTGAGCCGCAGCAGCGGCTCCGTGTTGGAGGCGCGCAGGTTGAACCAGGCGCCGTCGGGGAAACGCAGCGTCAGCCCGTCCATCTCGTCGGCCACCGCCTCGGGGTACGCGGCCCGCACCTCGGCCACCGCCGCCGCCTGGTCGGCCACCGTCGAGTTGATCTCGCCGGACGCGATGTAGCGCTCGTACTCGCCGGCCAGCACGGACAGCGGCAGCGACTGCTCGCCCAACGCGGCCAGGGTGTGCATCGCCGCGAGCATCCCGGTGTCGGCGAACCAGAAGTCCCGGAAGTAGTAGTGGGCGGAGTGCTCGCCGCCGAAGACGGCGTTGGTCCGGGCCATCTCCGCCTTGATGAAGGAGTGCCCGACCCGGGCGACGACCGGCTGCCCACCATGCTCGCGGATGATCTCCGCGACCGCGCTGGACGTGATCAGGCCGTGGATCACGGTGGAACCGGGGTGCTTGGCCAGCTCACGCGCCGCGACAAGGGCGGTGATCGCCGACGGCGAGACCGGCTCGCCGCGCTCGTCCACCACGAAGCACCGGTCGGCGTCGCCGTCGAAGGCCAGCCCGATGTCGGCCCCGTGCTCGACCACCGCGCGCTGGAGGTCGACCAGGTTCGCCGGGTCCAGTGGGTTGGCCTCGTGATTGGGGAAGCTGCCGTCCAGCTCGAAGTAGAGCGGCACGATCTCCAGCGGCAGGGGCGACAGGGCGGCGTCGCCCAGCACGGTGGGGACGGTGAAGCCACCCATCCCGTTGCCGGCGTCGACGACGACCTTCAACGGCCGGATGCCCGAGAGGTCGACCAGCTTGCGCAGGTAGCCGGCGTAGTCGGGGAGCAGGTCGCGCCGGTCGATCGGCCGGGTCGGCTCGCCAGCCGGGCGGGCTTCGCCCGAGTCCAGGAGTGCCTGGGCCCGCTCCCGGATCTCCGCCAGACCGCTCTCCTGGCCGATCGGGCGGGCACCGGAGCGGCACATCTTGATGCCGTTGTACTGCGCGGGGTTGTGACTGGCGGTGAACATCGCACCGGGCAGGTCGAGCGAGCCGGAGGCGAAGTAGAGCAGGTCGGTGGACGCGAGCCCGATCTCGATCACCGAGCGCCCCTCCGCCCGTACGCCGGCGGCGAACGCGGCGGCCAGGCCGGGCGAGGTGGCCCGCATGTCGTACCCGACGACCACCGCGTCGCCCGGCTCGTCGGTGGAATTGAGCAGTTGGGTGAATGCGGCTCCCAGTGCCTCGGCGACCCGCTCGTCCCACTGGTCCGGCACCGTCCCTCGGACGTCGTACGCCTTCACAATCTGGGACAGATTAGACACGTGTTCCACTCCTTGGCCGCAGTTAGACACCGAGCCTGAGCGTAACGGAGGGTCCGGCTTGCGCCTTGCTCAGCCGGGGAGCCGGGGCATGATCACGGTGTGACCGCCATCGTCGGTAGGCGGATCTCCAGGCAGCGGCCGAGTCCCCGGTGCTCCCGGCATGGGCTGCGTCGCCTCCGGGGGCGCAGCGGGATCGTCCGGCCGAGCACCGTAGACCCCACCGGCGGCAGGGCGCGGGGACGGCACGGCGCCCCAACCGGCGGCCGGTGGCTGCTGGCCGTACACCTGGCCAGGGCGACCGGGCGCGGCCGGCGACCCACCGCCGGCGCGATAGGTGGTGCCGCCGGGGTTGCCCGGAAGGATGCCGGTCGGCTCGTCGGACGGCCTCCGATCCTGCCGCGAGCGACGGAACAGCAGCACGATGAGCAGCAACCCGATCGCCACCAGCACGACGCCGAAGATCATCACCGGTGATTTTCCGCCGGACGACTCCGCAGCGGCCGCCGAGGTGTCCGGCGCAGCGGACGCGCCGCCCAGCGCCGCCGGGGTCACCACCTCGTCGACGGTCGCGACCTCGGTCGGGCTCGGGGTGGGCGTCGCCTTCTTCGACGGCGTCGGAGAAGGCGTGACCCGCGCGCCGGTCACCTTCGCCGTGTCGCTGCCCCGACCCAACTCCTGACCCGCCATGCTGACGCCCGCGCCGGTCACGACGAGCCCGCCACCAGGGGCACCGGCGGCGAACGTCACCCGGTACCGCACCGTGATGCCCTTGCCCTTGCACAGGGTCGGCTTCGTCGGGGACGTCTGCGCGGTCGTCACGCTGCCACCACCGCCGGACACACCCACCGGCAACCAGTGCCCACCCGCGTTGACCTCGACCTTCACCTGGTCGGCCTGCAGACCTCGAAGGCGCAGACCCAGCGCGGTACGCAGCACGACGCACCCGTCGGTGCGCTTACGCACCGCGACGTTCACCCCCTGTGGGGATCCGCCGGCGGCGAAGCTGCTGGCGGCACCCACCCGGACCGAGTCGTCGTCGGCCAACGCCGGGGACGCACCGAGCATCACCAGGCCGCCCACCAGACCGCAGACCGCCGCGAGCTGTGCCGCGCGTCGACGCACCGTCATGATCACCTCGCCGTTCTCCCCGGGTGGGGTACGCGGGTCAGGCTACTACCGGCCCACCTGCACCGCCGGTCATAGAGCGCCCCAGATGTGCGCCGCGTTACGGTTTGCGGCCCGGCCAGCCGACCTGCTCCTGCTGCGATCTCAGCCAGCGCCCGACGCCACCCGGCAGCGGCGTCAGCCGCACGCCGGCCACGCGCCGGCCACGCGCCGGCCATGATCCACTCCACGTCGGCGATGTGGGGCTATCCCCGTCCTTGGATGCCCCAACTTCGCCGATCTGGAGTCGATCACCCTCCGTGCGGTCGGTCCGGGGTGATCCGGGGCGACGGGCCCAGGCGACCCGCGGGGCGACGGGCCCGGGCGACCCGCGCGGCGACGGGCCCGGATGACCCACGCGGGGGCGGTCCCGGACGACCCGCGCGGGGCGTTCGGTCCCGGATGATCCGCGCGGCAGCGGGCCCGGGCGACCCGCGCGGGCGGCCGGGGTGTTCGGTGCAATCAGTTGGGGTCTTCGCTGCGGGCGAGGGCATCGCGGCAGAGTCGGTCGGCGGTGCGGGTGGTCTCCGGCAGCCGAAACCGCGGGGTGAGCGCGAGCACCTGCGCGGTCGCGTTCGCCAGACTCATCCGATGGCCGACGCTGACGAAGACCGGCTTCACCCCGTCCCGCGTCCGCAGCACCCGGCCGACAATGTCACCGCCGTCGCGCAACGGCGACCAGGCACCACGCTCGGCGGGCGGCGGATCCCACGTCCCGACCAGCGGGGTCTTCCCCACCCCGATCGCGGGTAACCCGGTGACCACCCCGAGGTGGCAGGCAAGTCCGAACCGACGCGGATGCGCCAGCCCGTGCCCGTCGCACACCAGCAGGTCCGGGACATTGGTCAGGCGGTCCAACGCGGTGAGCAGCGCGGGCAACTCACGAAAGGCGAACAACCCCGGCACGTAGCCGAACGCGGGCCGTCCCACACCGACGGCGGAGTCCACAACCGTCAAGCTCCGGGCATCCAGCACCGTCACGGCCGCCGCCAGAAGGTCACCCCCCGGGGAGTACGCGACGTCCAGGCCGGCCACCGTCGCGGGCGCGCTCGGCCCCGGCCCAACCAGGTCGACCAACGGCCGCAACTCCTCCTGTACGACCACCGCCTCCGCTTCCGTCAAGGCGCCCCATGATCCACTCAACATCGCCGACCTGGGGCTATCCCCCGGCTGCGGATACCCCCATGTCGCCGAGCTGGCGTCGATCATGCTCGGGGCCGGCCGATCACCCCACACCGATCCTCTTCCTCCGCAGCCCTCCCGATTCGCCCGGCAGCCCCCGCGATCAGGCGAGACCCAACTCCATGCGGGCACCCTCGATCCAGTGGCCCACCCCATGCGCGCCGCTGTCGACAGCGAGCCCAGCCGCCTCGTCGAGCAGATCGCGGGCGGCTGCCCGATCGCCGTCGCTCGCCGCCAGGTGCGCCAGGACGATCAGGTTCGCCGCGACGCCCGGAAAGAAGGACAGCTTCCGGCGTAGCCGGGTCGACTCCGCCAGTAACTCCCTCGCCGCGTCAACCCGCCCGGCAGCCTGCTCGCCGAAGCAGAGGTGCCGCAGCACGTACGACAAGGTCAGGTCGTCCCCCGCTGCGGTGGCCAACTCTCGCGCCCGGGCGAAGGCCGGGGCAGCGGTCTCCTGGTCCTGGCGGATCACTTGGTGGACGGTCCCCACCCAGAAGAGCGCCTCACCCTCGCCGCGGGCGTCGCCCAGTTCGCGGTAGAGCCCGGCCGCGCGCTCGAAGAGCGGCAGTTCCGCCGCATCCTCCAGCCTGGTATCCAGGAAACGGGCGTGCAGGATTTTGCCTCGGGCCAGGGCCACATCGGCCTCCACTCCGGCAAGGTCCCGCTCCGCCTCGTCCAGTGGCTTGGCGTCGCCGCCGAAGACCGCCTGCTCGTAGCGCTCCTGCGCCCGCACGAGGCGAGCATCCACGCCTTCGGCCATCTCTAACCTGCCTCTCATTATTTGTTGCGGGACGCAGGTCCGCGTAGCCAGCCGCGCCGTGCCTGCCCCGCAACGATGTTTACCCGCAACTCGTCTCGACGATGATGTCAGCCGTGCTGCGACCCTCAACGATCCCCACTCGGGTCCGCTACCCCGGATTGTGCCGATCAGTCCACGTTGCAGCCGGCAGCGCCGCTAGCGAGCATCATGTGAAAGGCCGTCTCGTCCGGCAGCGCCGGAACACCTGTGATGGCCTGGGCTACCTGCTCGGCCCTCATTCGGTCGACATTCTCATAGCGGTCTACGTTGCGATAGTCGTCTAGAAAGCGTGTGACCAGACCCGGGTTGTAGGCCCATGTTCCACGCCGGTGATCCCACAGGAGCGCCTCACCTTGACTCGCGTCAACCACAAAGAGCCCGGCCGGGACCGTGCCCTGGTCGGTCCTGTAGAGCAGGTAGTACGAGAGCGTGCGGCTCACCCAAACTCACCGCCAACCTGGGTCTGCACCTGATCAACGTCTACGCCATGGCGATGTCGGGGTCCGCGCCAGGATCACCGGCGGCGCGGAGCTGCTCCTCGAACATGACGAATGTCCGTCGCCGGATTCCGCTAATAATGGCCTGCTCGCTTGGCGTCTCGTGACGCGCTTCGGCGTCGGCGAGATCCTCGATCGCCCGCACCGTCTCGTAGAGCGCGAAGATGGGTCCTTCACCCTCGAGGTGATGAGCCCTAAACGCCTCCACTTCCTGCACGAAATCCTCTGCCGTTCGATGGAAGATATCCCCTCCGACGCCTAGCGTTATCTCGACAAAGATGTCGTTTTTCTCGTGCCAACCGCCCGAGTCGATGGAAACCCGCCAAACCCGGGCGCCGCCGTCGGCAGTCTCGACGATCTTCACCGGCGACTGGTAATAGAGGTAATAGGACGGCAGCGCGAGGCCGGGCGTCTCGGTCATTCAGACTTCTCCTCGAAGGTTGACTGCAATGCCTCCCAGAACAACTGCTGCTCGCGGAGGCGAATGCCGTTCGTAATCGCAAGCTCGCGAGCTGTCAAGGCCCGGCCCTCCGATTCGGCAAGGGCCTCCACATCGCGGCGCACCTCATAAAGCACATGCTCCCAGACAGCGACAGCGTCAAGCGCGCCCAAGTGTAAGCGGAATTCGCCTAGGTGACCGTTCCGCATCCGTAGCACGAGCTGCACGTCGCGGTAACCGCTACTCATCGGTGAAATAAATCGATCTTCACAGCTCACGACAACTATGCCTCGATGCTCCTCGATTCGGCCGAGGCCGGCGTAGAGATCGTCGAGGCTACGGAACTCGACCTTTGCGGCGGCGAGGTCGATCAGCTTCGACGCATCACCCTGATTCTTGTTCACCTTGTCCTCGGCCCGGCGTCGAGCCTTCGGCCGAGCACGCCAGCCGGGCTCTCCAACACGACGACCATCGACCTGTGCCAGGGACACCGCAAGCTCGTTCAGATCCGCCTGCGCCACGGCTGCCGCCGCGTAGAGATCGTCGAGGTAGCGCCTCCGGTAGGCCTCGTCACCGCGCCGGAGGTCGTCGAAGCCCGCCTGCGCGACCGGCCCCCGACGCACCTGAATGCTGGCGCTGATCCTCAACTGCTCGTCGGTGAGGGGTGTTGGCGCTGGCCGGGGTACTTGCCCGTCGGCCGCCCCCCGCTCGACAGCCGCTCCCCGGGCGACGTCGTCGAGCACCTCGGCGAGGACGTCGATAGCCTGCTGATGACCGCTCAGGTGATAGAGAGTCAACGGGCGAGCGGTCAGCGAGTTCGCGAGCTCAGGCGTGGACAGGATCATGCGCGCCAGGTCTGGCTGCCGGACCAACTGGCGGACCAGATGCTCAGCCAGATCCGGCTCGTTCGCTGGCGGTTCACGACGCGCGCCGTCGAGCATGTCGCGGACCCGACCATCGACGAACAACCGCACCACGTCCCGGGCGGACGCCTCATCAAGATCCGACACCAACCGACGGAGGGTAGGCGGGTCGACCACCGTCGCGAATTCAGCGGGACTCACTCCGGCCGCGAATATCTCGTCCAGACTCCCGGCCATCGAGACGACCCGGGCCGGGCTGCCACTCGGCGGATGCTGACCCGAAGCAGTGCCGGACGACTCGTCGACAGGCTCGCCGCCCTGCCGTGGCGGAGCCGACCCCGGGCCGTCCAGCAACAGGTACATCCGGTTGATGTACGGGTCGCCGTGGCTGCCGTTGTCGTACGTCGGCGGGTGTTCCGGCAGGTCGGGGCGCTCGCTGAACCGGCCTCGGGGCAGCCCGCCGAGCGGCATCGGCCGGCCGTCTCCGCTCAGCAGCAGCGCGTCGATGCCGATCACATCGGGGTACAACGGCCGGTCCCGGATCAGGCCGTTCTGCGGGTCGACGAAGAGCACCGTGCCGTTCTGGTTGAGCGCCACCCAGGCGTGTGAACCGCCGTGTGGCGACTCGGTGATCAGGAACGCGTAGCTGCCGTGGCCTCCCAGCAGGAGTTGGTCGCGCAGGTTGCGGTAGCCCCGGTCGGCGGCCTGCCGGGCCTGCTCGGCGTGTGGACGTTGGCCGGAGGGTGGGGCGAGGAGTTGCTGGAAGCGCCCGCCGGTCACGTCCTCCACCCGGCCTGGGCCGCCTGCCTCGCCGCGGATCGGGCGCCGGATGTCGCCGTCCAGGTAGCCGTCGAAGGTGCGCGGCGCCGACACCCGGGGCCGCCCGTGCACCCACGTTTCGAACATCGACAGCGTGCAGTCGAGGCAGTTGATGCCTCGGGTGGCGTCGGCTGCTGGGCCTCCGTCGTTCAGGAGCCGGAACCAGTTGCCCTGTCGGGGGTCGGCGGTGCGGGTGACGGCGCCGTCCGGCTCGCGGGGCATCTGGCGTTCCACGTCGACCTGGTGCAGGGCGAGTGGGGGACGCAGTCCCCCGGGCTGTCCGTACGGCCGGGAGTCGTCGATGGGCGGGGGTACGTCGTCGCCGGTGAGCCGGGACGGCCCGGTGGTCTCCACCGCGCCGAGCGCGAGCGCGCCCACGTCCCTGTTGGCGTGCTCGAAGACAGCGGCGCCGATGTCCACGACCGCCGGCGCCGTGGTGCCGGCCAGCACCGCGTCTGCCAGGTCACGCCATTGGGCGTACGCGCGTGTCTCATCGTTCGCGGCCCGCTGCCAGCCGTCGGCCCATCGTCGGTGGCCCGCTTGGTGCAACTGTCGGGCGTAGGTGGCGTACTCGATGGCTCTGCGATCGTGCTCGGCGGCCCGGGCGCGTAGTCGGGTGGCCTCTGCCTGCCGACGATTGTGCTCGAACCCGGCCCGCTGCGATTCGTAGTGGCCCTGGTAGCGCCGCCGCTCGGCGGCTTCCGCCTCGGCGGCCCACTGCGCCGCGTACGCGGCGTTGGTTTCGATCGTGGGCACCGACGTGTCGCCGAACGCCGCCACGTCGACGGGGATCGACGCTCTGCCCCGGGCCGGATGGGCAGGTGCGAGCACGTCCCGTGTGGGAGTGCGCGAGGGTCCGGCGAATCGGCCCACCACCGGTGGGGTGGGGGTGACCGGCGGCGGGTTGTTGGTCGTGGTCGGGGCGGCGAAGGTGACCGGCGCTGGCGAACCGGTGCCGGTCGACGGAGACCAGGCGACCGGGCCGGAGGTGGTGGCGTGCGGCGAGTTGCCGAGGTGGCCCGGCGCGACACCGGTGGCCGGTTCGATGGCCCCGACCACCGACGCCGGCGCGGCCACCGACGAAAGCCGCGGATCAGCAGCCACCGACGAGAGCCGCGGATCCGCCGCCGCCGACGAAGGCCCCGGATCGGCCGCCGCCGACGAGAGCCCCGGATCCGCCGCCACCGACGAAAGCCGCGGATCGGCCGCCACCGACGAGAGACTCGGATCGGTCGCCGCCGACGACAGCGTGGGGTCGGCGGCGACCGGGGCCCCCGCCCTCTCCGCCAGTGGCCCGGCCGCCGACGGCATCGCCTCCGACGGGCGTACCGATCGGTCAACCGCGTCCGGGTTGGACACACCGCCCACTGGTGACGACGTGCTCACGTCGGCCGCCGTGGACGACGGCAACTCGACCCGCACCTGCGCTTCGGCGGGTACCGCTGCCAGGTGAGCAGGGGGCTGCGCGGCGACGGCGGCCGTCGCCTGCACCGGAACGCCCGAAGACGGAGCCATCCCGCTGGTAGCTGCCGGCTGCGCGCCCGCCGAAGAGGACGTCCCCGCCGAGGACGCGGAAGCGGGGGTTGCCCCGGAAGACGGGTCGCCCACGACAGGCGCTTCGAACGGAAGGGACGGACCGGCGAGGGTGGCTCCGGCGAGGGCGTTGGCCTGCGCGTCGAGCCGCGCGCGTAGCGCGTGGTCGGTCTGACCGGTCGCCGAGCCGGTGGCCCCGGAGGCGGCAGCGCGTGCCACGTCCTCCATCGAGGTCAGGCCCTGACCGGTGGCCAGGCTGGCGGCGCTGTCGGCGAGCACCTCGCCGGTCATCTCGCGACCCAGGTGCTCCCCGACGCGCGCGGCTCGCCCGGTCGCGTGCCGACCCAGGCCGGCGAGCGGTGCGACCGCCCCGCCGGCGAGCCCGCCGACCGCCGACGCGCCGAGGTCGGTCAGGTCCAGGCCGTGGGCCCGCCCGGTGGAGTTCTGGTACGCCTGGGTGGCCAGGGTGACCCCGGCCTCCTCGGTGGCTTCCTCCAAACCTTCACGGGCGGCCCGCTTGCTGAGCCCGCGCACGCCGCCCCGGGCGACCTCCTTGGCTGCCCGCTCGCCGGCCTCCTTGAGCCCGTGTTTGAGAGATTTGCTGGCCAGTTGGCCCATCAGTCGTTTGAAGATCTGTTGGACCAGCAGCCGGGTCGCGGTGATCGCCGCGCCGGCGGCGGGGGTCGCGGCACCGGCGGTGAGCATCGCCGCCACCGCCACCGAGAGCAGCTCGACGACCAGGATGCCCAGCTCGATCCAGACTTCCAGCTTGGCGCCCTCGATGTCGCAGCCGCATTCCTCGACCAGCCGGCCGAGGTCGGCGGTGACGGCGAGCAGCACGGGCAGCGGGGCGTCGGCGCCCTCGGCGATCCCTCGCCAGGCGGCCTCGAACGCGGCGTCGACCGCCCCGACGCCGCCGTAGGAGTTGTGCACCTCGACGGCGGCGGTGGCGGCATCGGTGTGCGGGCCGGCGAGGACGCCGGCAACCGCGTACCACTGGTCGGCGACGTCCCAGACGGCCCGCTCGTTGCCCTCCGGCCACTGCACGCCGACCACCCAGTCGAGGGCCTCGTAGATCCAGCCCGGCACGTCCCAGGGTGCGTAGTCGAGTGGGTGCGGAATCGGGCTCGGCAGCACGCTCATCGAAGTCGCCAGCCGTCAACGTTGGTCGGCGGCCCGACCGAACCGGGCAGCGCTGGCCCCGTCGGTCTGCACGCTCGCGTCGACCGCGTGAACCACGTCGCTGCCCAGCTCGGTGAGCCGGTGCCCGACGCCCGCCCAGGCCCGCAGCACGGTCTGCTCGAACCCGCGGTAGTTGCGCTCGAACGCGGCGCCGATGTCGTCGCGGCCCCAGGGCCGAGCCCCGCTGGCGGCCTCGATGGCGCCGCCTTCCGCCGCCCGACGGGCCGTCACCGCCTCGCCGGCGAGTGCCAGGTCGGCACCGGCCCGGCGGGCGCGGGACGGATCGAGCCAGAGCTGCCCGTCGGTCATGCCTTCCCCTCACCCCTGCCCAGCACGGCGTCGGCCCGGCCGAGCAGCGCGGCGTAATCACCGGTGCGCAGGAAGTCCACCGACCCGGAGCCGGCCGGCATGGCCTCGGCAACGAGGTCGCGGGTGGCGTCGGAGGCGGCGGTCGCGGCGGCCCGGATCGTTTCGGTGATTTTTCGGCTGAGCGCCCCGGCGTCCCGATCGCGGTAGACGGTTGGCGCCAGCTCGACGTCGATCAACTGGCCCTGGGCGCCCACCGTGGCCGTCACCTGGCCGTCGGCCGAACGTCGGGTCACCCGCAGCTCGGCGAGCCGCGCCTGCAGAGTGTCCAAACCGGACCTGAGCTGCTGATATTGCCCATAAACGTCGTCGAATCGGGCCCGTAGTTCGCGATTGGCGCCCCGGTCCGCGTGTTCGCCCACCACCGCCCCTCCCGTCACCGTCGGTAGAACACAACAATACCGGCCGCCATCGATCCGTGTGGTCCGGTAGTTTCAGTGTGTGATCGACCGTCTACAGGTAGAGCAACTCGCGGCCACCTGGGCTCGCCGCGACTCGCAGCGCCTCGGCCACGAGTGCACGGCGATGGTCGACGAGTTCGACCTCGGCTACGTCATCACGTCCGTCGTGCCCACCGAGGTCCGCACCGTCCCCGGTGACCTGCCGACGACCGTCATCGACAAGCAGACCGGCAAGGTCACCACCTGGCCCCGGGTGCCGAGCACGGTGGTGGCGGAGCTGTACCGGCGCAGCCAGCCCACCGAGCCGACAGCTCCCCGCACTGTCGATCCGTCGAGCCTGCTGGTCCGGGAAATCAATCGGATCGCCACTCCGAACACCGCCGCGCACCTGACCATCGAGGGTCGCATCTGGACAGCCCAGGGCACGAAGGCGGACGTCCCACTGAACCATCACCCGCTCGTCCGCACCTACCTCGATCAGCTTCCCCCCGGCGATCTGGTCCGGGGTGGGGAAGCCCACGCCGAGCTGATCGTGGTCTCCGACGTCCTGCACGAGTACGACCACCGTCGCGCCGCCGAGGGCATCGCGCCGATGGGTCGGGCCGAGGCGGCGGCGCTGCTGGAGGACGCCCGGTTCGAGATCTTCCGGATCCGTGAGCCGGGTGATCCGGCTGGCGGCCCCGCTGAGCGGCCCTGCGATTCGTGCATCAGCTTCCTGGTGCGGGCCAACGTCCTGCCGGAGGCGGCTCGGGCCTACACCGAAACTTGGCGCGCGCCGGCGGAGGACGACCCGGATCCGGGGCGCTTTCCACCGGAGGTCGCCAACGCGCTGGTCGCGGCCGGTTGGCGACCGCACATCGGGGACCAGATCATGGCTGCCGCAGCCGTACGGGATGTCACCGCGGTGCCGGGGCTGGCCCACCGGCACACCGTGTTTCCCGCCGCTGTCGAGGCGCTGACCGCGTTCCCCAGCCTGGTCGGCGCCCGGCGCGGCCGGGGCGAACAGGTGTGGATCTCCCGATTCGACATCCGCCCACACACCGTCGCGCACACCGCCGACACGCTCGCGGACTTCGGGGCGGTGCTCGGCGTACGACTCTTCCCGATCGGCACCGAACAACAGGACAGCATCCTGGCGGTGGACGAGCGGGGTCGAGTGTTCGCCCTCGATCAGGCCGGCGAGTGGTTCCTCGGCGACACCATCGACGCCGCGCTGACCACGCTGCTGCTCGGCCGCGCCCCCGCCCGGGTGCGCGACGACGGCACCTGGCAGGCCGGTTAGAGCACGGCGTCAGCGCAGCACTTCGACCGTGTTGCGGCGGACCAGGTTCTTGCCGGGCTCGCGGATCTGCTCCATCGCGGCGGAGTTGAGCAGCACGCAACTGCCGGACGGGCCGGTCACCGTCACCGTGGTCGCCCGGTTGTTGTCCAGGTTCGTCACCCGCAGCCGCGTACCCACCGGGAACTGTCCGCTGGTCGCCGCCGGGACGCCACCCTCGGCGAAGAAGGTGATCGCCCCAGAGCAGGCCGAGTGGGGTGCCGGACCCGACGCCCCGGGGGACGCCGCACCGGGGCGTACCGTGCCGGCGGTCGGCTGCCCGACGGCCGGCGCCCCACCCTCCAGCCGCTCCACCACGTTGCGACGGATCACGTTCTTGCCCGGCTCCCTGACCAACTCCATGGCGGCCGCGTTGAGCAGCACACAACTGCCCGACGGGCCGGTCACCGTCACCGTGGCCGCCCGGTTGTTGTCCAGGTTCGTCACCCGCAGCCGCGTACCCACCGGGAACCGGTCGCTTGTCGCCGCCGGCGCCCCGCCCTCCGCCGAGAAGGTGACCGAGCCGGAGCAGACGGACGACCGGGCCGGGGCGGTGCCGGCGAAACCGAAGTTGGTCCCCACCGCCACACCCGCCGCGGCGAGCACCGCCACGGTCGCCGCCAGCACGTGCCTGCGCTGCACCCTCATCGCCGTCACTCCCGTCCTCGGTGGTGTCCTCACTCACCTGGTACGGGCGGGGGCGTCCTACCGTTCAGCCGGCACGGGTTCCGATCGTGCGGCGGCCAGGTCCACCGGCCCGTACCGGGTGTGTGGTGCCCCGGTCATCAGCGCCCAGTAACGGTCCCCGTACGACCAGTGCCACCACTCGGTCGGGTAGTTCACCATCCCCGCGCCGCCGAGAGCGTCCACCATGATCTGCCGGTGCCGGCGGGCGGTGGCGCTGATCGTGGGTGCGTCGGTGAAGCACGCGTCGTCGCTGTCCTCCGGGGTGGCGTCGATGACCGTGCCCAGGTCCAGTTCCACACCGTCGTCGGTGCACAGCGTCAGGTCCACGGCCCCGCCGGTGCTGTGCGGGGCCACCTCGACCGGCGAGACGAACTTGGTGGTCTCGCGGTGCAGTCGCTCCGGGGACCAGTCCGGGTGCCGTCGGCGCAGCTCGTCCCGGTAGCCGGTGAAGATGGCCAACTGCGCCTGGTACGGCCGGTAACCCTCGACGACCAGCAGGCGCATCCCGTTGGGCAGGGCACGCTGCGCGGCCAGCAGGCGGTCGACGACCCCGGCGCGCAGCCGGGCGTACGCCCCGGCGGGGTCGGCCGCGCGGCCGTCGAGCCACAGCTCCGGTAGTTCACGCAGGTCCAGCAGGGGGTCACCGTCGTCGGCGCTGGGCACGGCCGCCACCCGGGGGTCGGAAAGCAGGATCATCGGACGCCCCCCACGGTGGTCGCGGACCGTTCCGCATATCGGGTACGGGCCAACTCGACGAGCCGGTCCACCACCTCCCGGTAGTCGACACCGACAGTCGCCCACACCTTCGGGTACATCGAGTGCGCGGTGAAGCCGGGCATGGTGTTCAGCTCGTTGACGTACACCTCGCGAGTTGGCGCAGTCACGCTGCCGCCCCTTCCGCACTCGTCACCTCGGCGGGCCGTTGGGCCATCAACCGGGCCACCAGCGCCGCTTCCACGTTTCCGCCGGTCAGCACCACGCCGATCGTCCGCTGCCGAGCAGCCTCGGGGGCGAGCCGGAGCGCGCCGGCCAGACCGGCCGCCCCGGACGGCTCGGCGAGCACTTTCAGCTCCATCAGAATCAGCCGGAACGCCGCCCCGATCTCGTCGTCACCGACCCGGACGGCCCCGCGCAGCGCGTCACGCACGATGGCGAACGGCAGCTCACCCACGCAGGACGGCCGCAGCCCGTCCGCGATCGTGGGTGCCGGCGTGACCGGGACGCGTTCACCGGCCGCCAAGCTGCGGGCGAGCGAGTCACAACCCGCCGGTTCGACGCCGTACACCTCGATGCCGGTGCCGGCGGCGGCCAGGCAGGCGCCGGCCACCCCGCCACCACCACCGACCGGTACGACCAGCACGTCCAGCGGTGTACCCAACCGCTCGGCCTCCTCGATCAGCTCAAGGCTGGCCGTCCCCTGCCCGGCGATGACGTCCGGGTGGTCGTACGCGTCGACGACGGGATGACCGCTCTCCTCGCTGAGCCCGTTGGCCACCGCCACCCGCTCCTCGACACCGGTGCCGGCGAGCACCACCCGCGCTCCTGCCGCGCGGGCCCGGTCGACCTTCGTCGGTGCCGCGTCGACGGGCAGCACCACGGTCGCCGCGAGCCCGTGCTGCCGGGCTGCCAACGCCACCGCCACCGCGTGGTTGCCGGTGCTCTGCGCGATCACGCCGGTGTGGCCGGCCGTGGCGAGCCGGCCAACCGCCCGCAGCGCGCCCCGCATCTTGTACGAGCCGCCGTCCTGCAGGTTCTCCGCCTTGAGCAGCACTCGCGCCCCGGCCAGACCGTCGATCACCGGGGACCGCAGCACGGGCGTGCGGACCACGCGGCCGGCAAGCCAGCGGGCGGCCTCCTCGACATCGGCCCGGACCTGGCCAACGGTGCGTGACATCGTTTCTCCTTCGTGTGCGGGTGCGGGTGCGGTCAGCGCCGGTGCGGCGCGGGTGGCTACTGCGGCGCGGGTGCCTGCTGCGGCGCGGGTGGGCGGTGCGGCGCGGGTAGGTCGAACAGCCAGCTCGCACGGGCCGCCAGCAGCCCGCGGTGCAGCGCCAGGCTGAGCGCCAGCACCGCTGCGGTGAGCAGGACGGGGTAACCGACCACCAGCACCGCCCGGCCGGATCCAGCCAGGTCGGCGACCGGACCGGCGAGCAGCCGATGCAGCAGCGCGAGGACCGGCATGTGGATGACGTAGACCGGCAGCGTCCGGCGACCCAGGCCAGCCAGGGCGCCGCCGATCCGGGGCAGGTCGGCCACCTGGGCGGCAGCGGTGACGCCGAACGCCACCGCCGCGAGGGACACCAGCAGGCCGACACCGAGCCACCGCCCGGCGCCCGCCGCCACGGCGGCGAGCGCCACGGCGTACAGGGCGAAGGTCCACACCAGCCGCCGCCGGCTCGCGGTGGCGGCCCACCGCTGGACGTACGGCCGCAGGTGCAGGCCGGCGAGGAAGAACACCAGGTTCTGGTAGACCCCCGCACGGTTGCCGGGAGTGTCCAGCAGGCCGACCGCGGCGATCGCCGACAGTACGCCGGCGGCCGCGATCAGTACCGCCGGGTGAACCCGGCGCAGCACCTTGGCCAGCACGAAGTAGAGGGCCAGCGCGTACAGGTACCAGAGGTTGGACGGGGTGACGGTCAGCTGTGCCAGCAGGCCCCCGACGTCGGTGGCGCGATCGGTGGGGAAGTCCGGAACGAGGGCCAGCACGGCGGTGTGGATCAGCAGCCAGGTCGCGTACAGGTAGCACAACCGACTGACCCGGGAGCGGCGGACCACGCGCCACGGCCGGTGGATGGCGTTCGCGGCGAAGATCCCGGAGATCGTGAAGAACAGCGGCATCCGCAGCGGCAACAACTGCTCCCCGAGCACCCCCCAGGCACCCGGCACCGGCAACCCGACCCGCCAGTCGATCCGCAGGTAGTGCTTCACCACGACGTGCCAGAGCACCACGAGGATGAGACAGCCGCCCTTGGCGACGTCCGCCCACACCACCCGCGCCGAGTGCGGGCTGACAGCGGGCGCGATCGGCGCGGCTACTTCGGTCGTCACGGGTTTCTCCTCTCTTTTCGGGCGTACCGCAGGTGGGATCCCCGGCACACGGACCCCGGGTGACCCGGGGTTGGCGGCGTCAGATCGTGTTGGGTAGTTGGACGTCCACCCGCAGGCCGCCGTGCTCGGCGGGCCGGGCCGCGATGATGCCGTCGTGTGCCTGGGTGATCGAGCGGGCGATGGCCAGTCCCAGACCGGCGCCACCGCCATGCGAGGTGCGGTCCCGGGCGAGCCGGCGGAACGGCTCGAAGAGGCCGGCCACCGCTTCGGCCGGCACCGGTTGTCCGGTGTTGACCACGGACAGCGCGGGCGTGCCGCTCACCGCGACGGTCAGCGAGCCGCCCCGACGGTTGTACTTGATCCCGTTCTCCACCAGGTTGCTGACCAGGCGCTCCAGCAACACCCGCTCGCCGACGACGATCCGGGGTACGAGATGGGTGTCGATGGTGACCGCGGCCTCCCGCGCGCGGTCCTGGTACCCGGCGAGCACCGCCTCGACGATCGTGTCGAGCCGCTGCGGTATTCGCGAGCGCAGGCCCTGATCGCTCTCGCTGAGCGCGAGCAGGCCCTCGATCAGCCGCTCGTTACGCTCGTTGGTCTCCAGCAGTTGGCTGGTCAACAGCTCCAACTGCTCGCCGGTGAGCGCCCTGGCCATGCCGACCTCGATGAGCGTCCGCTGCACGGCCAACGGAGTACGCAGCTCGTGCGAGGCGTTCGCGGCGAACCGCCGCTGCCCCTCGTACCCAGCGGAAACGCGCTCCATCATCTCGTCGATCGCCCGGGCCAGCCGGGCCAACTCGTCGCGCCCCCGTGGTCGGATCCGGTGACCCAGGTTCTGCGGGCCGAGGTGCCCGATCGGCCCGGCCAGGTCACGGACCGGACGCAGGCACCACACCGCACCGAACCAGAGCGCCACAAGGACCGCCAGGGTCACGGCCAGAACGGCCACCAGCGGCAGCACGAACGCCCCCGGGCGCACGTTCCCGCAGACCGTCGTCAGCCCAGGCACGGGTAGGTCGCAGAACTGCTGGCCCCACGTCCAGGTCGTCCCCGCCAGCCACTTGCCGACCGCCGGCAACAGCGGCCCGGCCAGCAGTGCCAGCAGACCCACGAGCAGCACCCGGCGACGGGGCGTCCAGGTCACGCCGTGCCGCCGATGCGGTAGCCGGCCTTCGGAACGGTGTGGATGATCGCGGGGTCACCGAGCTTCTTACGCAAGGTCATCATGGTGACCCGGACGGCGTTGGTGAACGGGTCGGCGAACTCGTCCCAGGCCTGCTCCAGCAACTCCTCAGCGCTGACCACCTGCCCGTCCGCGCGCAGCAGCACGTGCAGCACGGCGAACTCCTTCGGGCTCAGCGCCAGCGGGCGGCCGTCCCGGGTAGCGACATGCCGGCCCACGTCCAGGACCAGGCCCTCCTGGGCGAGCACCGGTGGCAGCGCCGGGGTGGACCGTCGACCGAGAGCCTGCACCCGGGCCACCAGCTCGGCGAAGGCGAACGGTTTGGTCAGGTAGTCGTCCGCGCCGAGACCGAGCCCCTCCACCCGGTCCCGGATACCGGCCGCCGCGGTGAGCAGCAGCACCCGGGTGCCGACCTGTGATTCGGCGATGTTGCGGCACACCTCGTCGCCGGTGTGCCCCGGCATGTCCCGGTCCAGCACCGCGACGTCGTACCGGTTCACGCCGATCCGTTCCAGCGCGCCGTCGCCGTCGTAGCAGACGTCAACGGCCATCGACAGACGGCGCAGCCCTTCGGCCACCATGTCCGCCAACAACCGCTCGTCGTCCGCCACCAACACACGCACTTTGTCCGCTCCCCGAGTTCGGCTTGCCCGGCATACCGTTGCAGGACTGGGTTAAGGGTTCTGTAAGCACTTGCCGTAGCCATCCTCCACGGCACCGCCCAGCGGACAAACCACCGCAACCGAGGCCCTGCCGGCTTCGTCCCCTGCCGCACCGTCTGCACCCCCGGGTCCGGCGGCTACGGCGGCCAGCCGTCGAGGGTGAGCTGCATCACCCAACCCCAAACCCACCCCGCCCTGCCCCGCCCCCGCCCCTGCCCCGCCCCCGCCAGCCCGCCGATCTTGCACTTCGTGTCGCTCAAATATCCGGTATGCGGCAATAGTCCGGACAGAAAGTGCAAGATCGCCGGGGCGGGCGGGGCGGGGCCGGGCGGGGCCGGGCGGGGCCACGGGTGGGGTGGGGGTTAGGACAGGGCTGCCCTGATGGTTGCTCTGATGTGTTGAGGGCGGCGGTAGAGGTCGCGGTCGGTGAAGTAGCGCATGCGCCAGCCCGCAGCATCCAGCCAGTTCATCCGCTCTCGGTCGTACCGGAGTCGACTGCGGTCCAGGTGCGACAGCCCGTCGTACTCGATGCCAATCCGACGCTCGCGATAGCCCAGGTCAAGCCGGTAGAGAGGTTGGCCGTAGTCGTCGTTCACCCAGAGTTGCGGCTCGGGCGGCGGCAGGCCTCCGTCGATCAGGATCAGTCGCAGTTGGCTCTCCTGCCGGCATTCTGCTCGACCGTCAGCCAGCGAGATGAGTTGCCGGGCCTGCCGGACCCCACGCAAGGCACCGTGCACCGAGACCTCCGCCAGCAGGTCGTCCTGGCAGACCACACCGGACCGGAGTGCGGCGTCGAGCACCGGCAGGGCGTCGAGCCTCCGAACGGCGCGGGCCAGGTCGACGGCGCAGCGGGCAGGAGGTACGCAGGGCAGCCCTGCCACGAAGACTGGATCAACAGATAGAACGCTCCGGTGTACGACAACCCCGGGCAGGCGGGGCTTCGGCACCTCGGCGGGCAACTGGACGTGGATCAGGTCGTCCCGCAGCACCCCGAAACCGTGCCGGCGCGCGGCACTCTGCCTCGCCAACATGGCCCCTTCAGGCAGACGAAGCATCAGCGCGCGGAGTTGGTCCTCATCACCGCAGGGTTGGTCGGCGTAGACCCCCCGGCGCACCCGGAACAACTCCTCGCGGCTGAGCCGGGTGCGGATCCGTCCCACTGTGAGTCCGCGCATCAGCGCATCAGTACGCCACAACTGAGTTGCCATGACAGCAGGCTGACCGACCCATGACCCCAGGAAAGTCCCCCACGACCCACCTGTGGAAAACAAACCCCCCTGTGGACAAACCCCACCCCACCCCTCTCTCGTGCTAACACCCCCTCCCCCCGTCGGCGATCTTGCACTTTCGGTCGAAGAAATGCCCGATACAGGAGGAAAGCGAGGGCCGAAAGTGCAAGACGCTTCTATG
>NZ_PYBV01000159.1 GCF_003205615.1 Micromonospora arborensis
GCGGATTTCTATGCGCGCTATCCCAGCATCACGCTCCAGCTACAGGAAATGTCGCAGGAGAAAATCGAGGATATGCTTTGCCGCGACGAGTTGGACGTTGGGATTGCCTTCGCGCCTGTGCATTCGCCGGAGCTGGAGGCAATTCCTTTACTGACAGAAAGTTTAGCGTTAGTCGTGGCGCAACATCATCCGCTGGCCGTCCATGAACAGGTG
>NZ_PYBV01000160.1 GCF_003205615.1 Micromonospora arborensis
GGTACTATCTGACTTTTTGCTGTTCAGCAGTTCCTGCCCTCTGATTTTCCAGTCTGACCACTTCGGATTATCCCGTGACAGGTCATTCAGACTGGCTAATGCACCCAGTAAGGCAGCGGTATCATCAACAGGCTTACCCGTCTTACTGTCGGGAATTCCCGGGGATCAGCTTTAATGCGGTAGTTTATCACAGTTAAATTGCTAACGCAGTCAGGCACCGTGTATGAAATCTAACAATGCGCTCATCGTCATCCTCGGCACCGTCACCCTGGATGCTGTACAATT
>NZ_PYBV01000161.1 GCF_003205615.1 Micromonospora arborensis
GCCGCTCTGCCGAGCTCTCAGCCGCTCCGTCAGTTCACGCATCGGCAGCGGGCCCGGCAGCAGGCGGCGCAGCGCTTGGGCACGCAGGAAGCTCAGGCCGAGCGCCTGCTCCACCTCGGCCCGGCGGTTCTCCTGACGCAGCACCAGGTCGGACAGGGCCGCCCAGACCCTGGCCGCCGCGCCGCCACTGCCGTTCTCGTTCACGTGCTCCCGCCGTCCACTGCTCGTTCGGTCGGGACGGACTCCAGTC
>NZ_PYBV01000162.1 GCF_003205615.1 Micromonospora arborensis
GGACCTCGCCGCCGAAGGCGTTCGGGACCCCGACCACGACCACGGTGTCGGCCGCGGCCAGCTCTTCCAGGCCGTGCTGTGCGGTGATCGAGAAGCCGCCGACCGCCGCCAGCGGCTCGCCGGGCACCTCAGCACAGACCTTCAGCCCGTACCAGGGCGCCGACAGCAGACCGGCCAGCTCCGGCCGGGCCAGGCCGAACACCTC
>NZ_PYBV01000163.1 GCF_003205615.1 Micromonospora arborensis
ACCCTGTTCGAGGCCTTGCTGCACGCCGGAGGCGTCATCCAGACGCCGGGCTCGGTAGAGCGTGGCAACACGCAATCAGATACCGACGCGCAGGAAAAGGCGCGCGGTCATTCCATCGACAGCTGCATCGCCGCCATCGATCGCGGCGACTGTCACATCAACCTGATCGACACCGCCGGCTACGACGACTTCCGCGGCAGCACGCTGTTCGCCTTCGCCGCGGTGGAAACGGTGATGGTGGTGA
>NZ_PYBV01000164.1 GCF_003205615.1 Micromonospora arborensis
CGCAGAAGCTCCAGGGCGCCGAGGGTCCGTTCGTCGCGGTCTCCGACTGGATGCGCGCGGTGCCGGACCAGATCTCGCGCTGGGTGCCGGGTCAGTGGCAGTCGCTGGGTGCGGACGGCTTCGGTTTCGCCGACACCCGCGGTGCCGCCCGCCGGTTCTTCCACATCGACGCGCAGTCGGTGGTGCTGGGCGTGCTGACCGAGCTGGCCAAGCAGGGCAAGATCGACCGCTCCGCGCTGAAGGAGGCGATCGACCGCTACCAGCTGCTGGACGTGGCCGCCGCCCACCCGGGCGCGGCCGGCGGAGACGCCTGAGTCCGGTCACAGTGAACGGCCGAGGGCCGGCCTCCCCGATCGGGGAGGC
>NZ_PYBV01000165.1 GCF_003205615.1 Micromonospora arborensis
GGGTGTGGACGCCGAGCTTGCCGTCGAGCTTCTCGCCGATCTGCATCGGGATCGCCCGGTCGGGGCCGCAGTCCTCTTCGCGGATGATGACGTCCTGAGAGACGTCCACCAGCCGACGAGTAAGGGCACCCGAGGAGGCGGTCCGCAGGGCGGTGTCGGCGAGACCCTTACGGGCACCGTGCGTGGAGATGAGGTACTCCAGAACGGACAGACCCTCCCGGTGGGTGGCGTTGATCGGCCGCGGGATGAT
>NZ_PYBV01000166.1 GCF_003205615.1 Micromonospora arborensis
CCACCTTGCCTGTCGCCACAGCTCAGCCCCACGGCGGGGTGAGGTGGGGGAGTATGCCTGCCGAAGGATCGGAGACAGGGAACGGACAGGGGGACCGTCGGGATTCGGGATCTTTGTGGGGGGGGCGCAGGGGAAGCAAGGGGCCGGGGGCTGGGTGACGCGGAGGTTGATCTTGGCGTTGTCGCGGAACGTGCTATCGGCGTCTCGGGAGGGGGCGGGATGGCAGCGGGCGCCACGGGACGCGAGC
>NZ_PYBV01000167.1 GCF_003205615.1 Micromonospora arborensis
ACGCCGTTGTTGTCGAGGTCGTGCTGGGTGACGGTGTAGGTGTAGGTGCAGTCGGTCTGCGCGCCGGGCGCAGGGGTGGTGGCGGCGCTGGTGATCGGGCCGAGGTTCGCGTTCGAGGACGGCGTCGCCTGCACGTCGGTGATGCCGATGTTGGTCAGGGTCACACCGCCGGTGTTGGCGACCAGGTAGCGGTAGGGGACCTGCTGACCCACCGAGGTGATCGACGTGGTGGTGGAGGACTTCACCACAC
>NZ_PYBV01000019.1:0-151782 GCF_003205615.1 Micromonospora arborensis
CCCCCCCGCCGCACACTGCGCCCCCACACCCCGCCCCCCGCAGCCCAACCCCCCCCCCCACAAATCGGTGTGCCGCCGGGAAAGCCGCTCCCCCTCCCTGTCCCCCCCCCCCCCCCCGAACCCCACCCCCCCCCCCCCCCCCCCCCACCGGGCGCCCATCGACAAGCCCCCCCCCCCCCGGCGTCCCTCCCCCGACTGCGGCCAGGTCAAGCCCTACTACATTCCCCGCCGATCCGGCACCTGCCTCGACTGCGCACCCGGAGGACTGTCATGACCTCACACACCCTGTCTGACTCCACCCTGCGGTACTGGACGAACCAGCTCGCCCTTCCCGGCGCTCTCGTCATCGACGGGCACCTTTACTTCGTCGGCCCGGAACCGGCACCGACCGACCTCGCCGCTAACCCGAAGCTGTACGGCTGCTACGGCACCGGCTTCACCATCGGCCACGCCGACGGCACCCAGACCGTCACTCACAACCTCAGCTGCTGCGGCGAAATCCCGCCCGCACTGCGCCCGGCCGACAACGCCGCGTTCATCGGTGAACCCGAGCAGACCCCGACGCCCGCCATCGCGGCACACGACCACTTCGAGCACCTTGACTACATCGGCGGCTCCTACCCGTTCGAGTGCTGCTTCTGCTACCTGCGCTTCGACCCCAGCGACATTCCCGCCTCCAAGGCGGCGTCATGACGACGCCAACGCCCAAGTCCCCGTTCAACGCACGTCTCCAGGACGGCGTCCTGGTCCTCATCGTGCTGCTCGTCGGTGCCATGGCCGGTGCCGCCTCGTTCAACCACGTCCACGACTGGACCATCAGCAACAGCCCCACCGGAACCGCCGACTGGTTCGGCTGGGCCAACGCGGTCATCACCGAACTCATCCCGATCGCCGCAATGATCGTCATCATCCGCCGCCGCAAGACAGGCGGCCCGATCGGCTACCCGATGTTCCTGCTCATCGCCGCCGTCGGACTGTCCCTGACCGCACAGCTAGCCGTCGCCAAGCCGACCGTCTTCGGATGGATGGTCTCCGCGCTGCCCGCGCTGGCCTTCTTCGCCCTGTCCAAGCTCGTCTTCACCGCAACCCGGCCCACCAACCATGTCCCGGCACCCGAGCCGGCCACCTCCGCCCCGGCGTCGTCACCCGACACCACCGCCGACGCGAAGGTCAGCCCGGCAGCCGCGACCACCACGGCCACCGCACCCACCGAAGAGAACACAACCGACGAGCCCGCAACTCCGGCGAAGCGGACCACCCCCGCGATCGCAGCACCACAGACCACCACGACCGAGGACACCCCGGCCCCGGCGACCCCGCCGGCTGCACCCGCGATCCCAGCGGTCAAGCCCGCTGCGGCGCTGCTGTCAGGTGCCCGGATCGTCGCCGACGCCCACGCGAAAGCTCACGGTGAACCCATCACCCCCGGCCAACTCGCTGTGCGACTGCGCGTCCCCACCCAAACGGCCGCCGACATCCTGACGGCCCTCACCACCCAACCGACCATCAACGACAAGCACCACAACGGCACCGCTGTTGGAGCCTCTGCGTGACCTTCTCGACGTTGCCTCTCGCGCCCGAAACCACCACGGTTTCGGGCACGGGAGCCTCCGCTGTAGCAGGAAACGACTACTGGCCCTGGGCCACGCCCACCCGCACCACCCGCAACCCCGCCGCCGACGGGTGGGTACGCGGGCACGATCCCCGCACCGTCGCCTCTGGCCGCGCTCGCGCCCAGGACCCCGACTACTCCGAATGGTTGGGCCACGTCCGCGCGGCCTCGGCGTGCAAGCACCCGATCCGCCTGGCCGGGCAGATCCACGTCAACGACGCCGACGGCAACCGCATGGCCACCGTCGACACCGAGGACATGCCCGACGGCGCGATCTACACCCCCTGCGGCAACCGCCGCGCCGCCGTCTGCCCCTCCTGCGCCGAGCTGTACCGCCGCGACACCTACCACCTGATCAAAGCTGGGCTCCAGGGCGACCGGTGGGGACTGCCGCCGCTCAACGAGCACATCGCTATCTTCCTGACCGCCACCGCCCCATCGTTCGGGCCGGTCCACCACCGCGTGGTGAAGGTGCACTCCGCGGACTGCCGCAAGAAGGACGGCTGCACCTGCCGGCCCTCGGTGTGCCACCCGTTCGGCCGGACCTGCCCTCACGGCCAGGAGCTGCGCTGCGGCCAGCGTCACAAGGCCGCCGACACCCAGCTCGGACAGCCGTTGTGCCTGGACTGCTACGACCACACCGGCCAAGTCGTCTGGAATCACGAGGCACCCGAGCTGTGGCGCCGCACCATCCAACAAGCCGACAGGGAGCTACGCCGCCTCGGCCGCACCCACGGCGTGGACCTGCGCCGCCGCTACATCAAGGTCTACGAATTCCAGGTACGCGGCGTCATCCATTACCACGCGTTGATTCGCCTGGACGGCTATAACCCCGACTGCCCCGATGCCATCGTGCCGCCGCCGTCGGTGGTCACCCGGGACATGTTCGAGGCTGCCGTCCGGGCCGCGTTCCTCAAGACGGCCTACACGTCGGCCTCGCACCCGGCCAACGGCGGGCAGGGCTGGCGCATCGCGTGGGGCGACAAGGGCCTGGACCTCAAGCACGTCAACGCGCCCGGTACTGAGGTCAACCTCGCCCAGATCACCGGCTATATCGCCAAGTACGTCACTAAGAGCACCGAGGTAACCGGCCTGAGCCTGCGCCGCGTCGACGACCTCTCCGTGGAAATCCACGGCGACCCGGCAACGCACCTCGGCCGGCTGATCCGTGCGTGCTGGGACATCGGGGAGCACCCCGACTACGCCCGGCTTCGGCGGTGGGCGCACCAGTTCGGCTACGGCGGACACATCGCCACCAAGAGCCGCGCCTTCTCCGTCACCCTCGGCTTCCTACGCCTCCAACGCACCATCTGGCGACGCACCGAGGGCCACCCGCACACCTGGGACGACGAGCAGACCGAACGCGTTATCTACGAACTCGGCTACCAGGCAACCGGCTGGATCACCACCGGAGACGCCCTACTCGCCAACACCGCCGCCGCCATGGCCCGCGCACAGCACCTCGCCGGCATCGACGCCCTGGCCGACGAACTCGCCGCCGCTCGCGCGGTCCAACCCCTGGCCGCTTGACACGTACGTGTCAACACCAGTGAAGCCGTTCCTTGACAACTCCACAGCGCAAGCAAGAACCCACCCACCGACCTGGAAGGAGCACGCCGTGCCCACACGTCCCCGCCCCCTGGTCGCGGTCCGGCTCATCGGCCCGACCGCCACTGTCACCGCCCACGCCGCCACGATCGCGGCTCAACTCACCGCCTACTACGGCCGCGAGCGGGTCACCTGCCGCACCAGCACCCGACCCGCCGGCTACAGCGGCGAAAGCCGCACCTACATCACCATCACCCGGAAGGAGCCACGATGACCGCACCCACCCCACTCCCGCTGCCGGACCTCTGGTCCATCAGCGACACAGCCGCCTTCCTGCGCATCCCCGTCGGCACCCTCTACCAATGGCGGCACCGCCGGACCGGACCGCGTGCCTTCAAAGTCGGCCGACACCTGCGCTACGACCCAGCCGATGTCCGGGCCTGGCTGGAAGACCAGGCGGCCTGACATGGCAATCGATGACCTCTGGTACCTGACCAAACGCGGCCCCAACAAGGAGCGCTTGAAGTCCAAGCGCTACGGGCGCGGTAAACGGTGGCGCTGCCGGTACGTGGACCGCAACGGCGAAACCCGGGAACGTCTCTTCGACCGGAAGGCAGACGCCGAAGACTGGGACGCCAAGGCACGCGCCGGGATCGCCGAGGAAACCCGGATCGACCAGGGAGAGCGGCGGCTGACCTTCCAGGACTACGGCGAACGATGGCGACTATCCCGCCAGATCAGTCAGGCCCTCGACTACCAGCGCCACACCGAATCCCGGCTACGCCACCACCACTACCCGCACTTCGGCGACCGGGCTATCCGCGCGATCACCGTTACCGACGTCCTGGAGTGGGTCGCCACGCTGCTGCAAAACAACGTCGCCCAATCATCGGTGAAGACCTACTTCGACCTGCTGAACAACATCATGAACTCCGCCGTCGCGGACAAGGTGATCCCCGACAACCCCTGCAAGTCGATCCGGCTGTTCGCCATCCTGCGGGGCTTCTCCCGCGCACCGAAGTGGGTACCGACCGACGACGACGTGCTCGCCCTGGTCGACGTGGTCCCCGACGAGTATCAGGCCGCCATCTGGGCCGGCGCGGGCGAGGGCATGCGACTCGGGGAAGTCCTCGGCCTGGAGGACAGCACCCGGTGCATCGACCCGGACCGCCAAGAACTCCACGTCGTTCAACAACTGCGATTCCACAAGGTCGCCTACGGGGGCTTCTACCTCGCCCCGCCGAAAGCCGGCTCAGTCGGCGACGTCGACCTGGACGACCACGTAGCCGCCGTCTTCGCCCAGCACGTCCGCGCGTACCCACCCGTCCTGGTGGCACTGCCCGACATCACCGCGGGCACCCCCGACCCGGGCAAGGAGCCCAAGCGCCGGATGGTCCCGCTGCTGTTCACCGACGACCAGGGGCGGCCGATCCATGACCAACGGTGGTCGCAGATGTGGCGGACCTGGCGCGAGGCGGCCGGCTGGCCCGACGAGGGAACCTTCCACTCTCTGCGGCACTACTTCGCCACCCGCCTGATCACCTCAGGTGCCGATCCCACTGACGTGCAGAACGCGCTTCGGCACTCCAGCCTGCGGATCACGCTGGAAACCTACGTCCACTGGTGGCCGAAGAAGGACCGCCGCCGCAACATCATCAGCGGCGCGCTGCGCGACGCGAGCGCCAAACGAAAACGGGGCCCGAAGGCCCCGCATCCTCGCTGATTTGTGCCGGATCTGTGCCCGCCGATCTTGCCTGGCGGGTTTCCCCAGGTAAAGCGTCGTGCTGGTGGAGCTGAGGGGATTTGAACCCCTGACCCCCTCGATGCGAACGAGGTGCGCTACCAGTCTGCGCCACAGCCCCCCGCCGGCGAACCGGCTTCGGTCCCACCCGGCTTACACCGGGCGGGCCGGCAGCAAGGCTAACAGGTCGCCGGCCCCCACCGCGAATCCGCCCCCGGCGCGCCACCCGAGCCCAACCGAAGATCCACTCGATTGGCCCGAAAATCGGGGCATCCCGGACGCCCCGACACCTCACCTTCCACGAACCCGAGTTGATCAACCGGCCCACCGCCCGCACCTGGCGTTGATCGACTTGCCCACCGCCCGCACCTGGCGTTGATCGACCTGCCCGCCGCCGCGCCTGGCGTTGATCGACCTGCCCGCCGCCGCGCCTGGCGTTGATCGACTCCAGCTCGCCGACGTGGCGGCATCCGCCGTCCGGGATACCCCCACATCGGCGAGCTGGAGTGGATCAACCCGCCGGGGCGCGAAGCGCGCCAACCCAGCGCCCGCCGCGCTTCACGCCCCCGCCTGACGTTGATCGCCGCCGCCCGCACCTGGCGTTGATCGACCTGCCCGCCGCGCCGCCCGGCGTTGATCGACTCCATTTCGCCGATCTGGCGGCATCCGCCCTCCGGGACACCCCCACATCGGCGACCTGGAGTGGATCAACCCGCCGGGGCACGGAACACGCGAACCTACGGCCCGCCGGGAACGGGGCGCACGCTGGTCAGCGGGCGGGGCCTTGTCGGGTGGTCAGGCGCCTCGTCCGGCCTCGTAGGGGCGCCCGCGTAGCCCGCCCGACCGTCGGTACGACACCGACCCACCGTTGACGGCCGCCGGCAGGTCGCCAGGGCGGTCCAGGCCCATCGCGGCTCGGCGTACCCCCTCGCGCTGGGCGGCCAGGCGGCGCTGCGCTTCCCGACGGGCGGCGGCCCGGCGGGCCTGCTCCCGGCGCACCTCGGCCTGCCGCGCTGCCAGCCAGGCCGCCTCGCGGGCGCGCGCGCGGCGGCGGCGACGGGCGGCGAGGGCCTGACCGCGCAGGTGGACGACGTACACGGCGAGGAGCAGGAAGGTGACCGAGAAGCCGATCCAGAAGCCGGGGCTGACGAACAGCACGCCGATCAACTCGACGACGTTGAGCAGGAGCAGAGCGGCGAGTACCCGGCGACGCCGGTACACGGCGGGGGTGTGCTGCCGGTGGGGTGGCGGGCGGCGGCGGGACCGCTTCGGTGCGGGTGGCACGGCGCGTAGGCGGCCGGAGCGGCGGCCGGCCGGGGGTGCGGAGACCGGAGCGGTCAACGCTCCAGTAGTCGCATCCTCGCTGAGGGTGACGATCAGTGTGCGCGGAGGGTGGACGGGCCGCCGTCCCGGCACAGTGCGGCGCCGTCGGTGGCGCTGGAGCACCCGCGCCGTCGACTGCGCCCGCTCCGCCACCAGCCGCTCGGTGGCGTCGTACCGGCGAACCAGCGCCGGAGCCAGGGCGAGCAGGCCGGCGGCGGCGAGGACGGCGAGGAGCACCGAGGTCGGCACCCTCACCCCTCCCGTCACCGAATTCGAAGCAACCGTCACCCGACCGCAGGATCTTCCACCGATCGTGCCTGGGTGCGTGGATCGTCCGGCCGGGGAGCGCTTGCCGTAGCTTGCAGTTACTTGAGGTTACGGCGCACCGACCGGGATGCCACCGCGCCGCGCCGATCCCGTCCGTGGGACGGTTCACCGGGCGTTGGCGCGTACCCGGTGCCACCGGGCCAGCAGGCCACCCTCGGCAGCGATCTCCTCGCTCGTCATCGCGTATCCGATGTGGTCCCGCCACGCACCGTCGATGTGCATGTAGCGCACGTGGTACGACTCCTCGCGGAAGCCCAGCTTCTCCACCACCCGGCGGGACGGCCGGTTCTCCGGACGGATGTTGACCTCCACCCGGTGCAGGCCGCCCGGGCCGAACGCGTGGTCCACGGCGAGGGCGAGCGCCGTCGGGATCACACCCCGGCCGGCAACCCGGGCGTCCACCCAGTAACCGACATAGCCGGAGCAGAGCGCCCGCCGCACGATGCTGCCCACGTTGATGTGCCCGACCAGCCGATCCCGGTTGGCCTCGCGCAGGCAGACCGCGAACGGCATGCCGTCACCCTCACGGGCCGAGCGGCGCTGGTCACGGTGCACCCAGCGGAACGCGGCAGGCGAGTTCAGCTCGTCCCAACCACCGGGCAGCGACGACTCCCAGGGTGCCAGCCAAGCCCGATTGGCACGCCGCACCTCCGACCACGCCGTGGCGTCGGAGCGCCGGTAGGGCCGCAGCAGCACCGGGCCGTCCGCCAGCTCCACCGGCCAGCCCGGTGCCCGCGGGGGTCCGAAAAGGCTCACCCGCACAGTCTCCCGCGCGGGACCGTGTCGCGCACAGGTGGACCCACCCCGTTCACCGACCAGCACCTGACGCGGCCCGCGAGCGGGTCGACCGGCACACCGTCATCGACGGCGGTCCATCAGCAGGACGTCCACGGTGGAGCCGGCGGCGGCGGTGGTGACCCGCTCGCCGAGCACCAGCAGCCCGTTGGCCTCGGCCAGCCCGGAGAGGGTGAACGGCCCACCGCTGAGTGGCTGGACGGTGTACCCGCCGCCGCGCCGCTCGGCGACGTGCGCGGGTCGAAACTCGCGCAGCCCCGCCGGGGACGACACGGTCTCCAGCAGGTGCGCCCGCACACTGGGTCGGAACACCGGCTCGGCGCCGGCGAGCAGTTGGATGGCGGGGCGGGCCAGCACCTCGAAGCCGATCAACGCGGCGCCCGGGTCGCCGGGCAGGCAGACCACCGGCACCTCCTCGGCGCCGACCGTGCCGAACCCGAGCGCGGTGCCGGGATAGAGCGCCACGTCGGTGAACGTGACCGGCCCGGCCCGGCCACCCTCGCGGCGGGACAGGATCCGACGCACCATGTCTCCGGGGCCGGTGCCGGTGCCCCCGGTGGTGATGATCAGATCGGCGCGCAGGGTCTGGTCCTCCAACAACCCGCGCAGCCCCTCCGGGTCGTCGTCGCAGATTCCCACCCGGTACGCCAGTGCGCCCACCTCGGCCGCGGCGGCGGTCAACGCGTGCGAGTTCGCGTCCACCACCTGCCCCGGCTGGCTGCCCCGACCCACGTCGACCAGCTCGTCGCCGGTGGCCACGATGACCACCCGTGGACTGGGCCGAACCACCACGTGCCCGATACCGGTGGCGGCGAAGACCGCGACCAGGGCCGGGGAGACGTACGTGCCGGCCCGGGCGAGCAGGGTGCCGGCGGGCAGTTCCTCACCGGCTCGGCGTACCCCGTACCCCCGTTTGGGGGTGCGGAAGATCTCGACCGCGGCCATGCCCTGGTCGGTCCACTCCACCGGGACCACCACGTCCGCGGCGACCGGCAGCGGCGCCCCGGCGGCCACCGAGAAGCACGAGCCGGGGGTGAGCCGGACCGGCCGCCAGCTCGCGGCGCCGAGATCGCCGACCACGTTGAGTCGGATGGTCCGGCCGCCGGGCGTGCCGGAGGGGGCCGGGACATAGCTCGGGCCCCGGCCCCCTCCGGAAATGTCCTCCCAGCGGGCGGCGTAGCCGTCCACGGCCGCCTGGTCGAAGGCCGGGAAGGAGTGCGGCGCGACAACGTCCTCGGCGAGGACGTTGCCGTGCGCCTGGGTGAGATCGAGGTCGAGTGGCGGCAGCGCGCGCAACCTGCGCAGCACGCTGCCCAGGTAGTCGGCGAGCGGCGTCAACTCGTTCGCGGCCGCCTCGGCGTCGGCCGTCGCGGTCATGTACCAGATCCGCCTGCCGCGTCGGCCTTGACGAAGTCGGCCAGCCAGGACCGGAACTCGGCGCCCAGGTCTTCGCGCTCGGCGGCGATCTGCACCACCGTCTGCAGGTACCCCAGCGGCATGCCGGTGTCGTAGCGGGTGCCCCGGTAGACGATCGCGTGCACCGGTGTGCCCTCGGTGCGCAGCAGCTCCATCGCATCGGTCAGCTGGATCTCGCCGCCGCTGCCCGGCTTGGTCCGCCGGATCGCGTCGAAGATCTTGCCCGGCAGCACGTACCGGCCGAGCACCGCGAGGTTGCTCGGGGCGTCCTCCGGCTGCGGCTTCTCCACCATCCCGGTCACCCTGACGACCTCGCCGATGTCGGTCAGCTCCGACTCGGCGGGCTCGACGGAGGCGATGCCGTACCGCTTGGTCTCGGCCGGGTCGACCTCGAAGAAGGCGAGGACCACGCCGCCGGTGCGGGCCTGCAGCTCCAGCATCGCCGGCAGCAGCGGCTCCGACGGCTTGACGAACTCGTCGCCGAGCAGCACCGCGAAGGGCTGGTCGCCGACGTGCGACTCGGCGTACCCGATCGCGTGGCCGAGCCCGAGCTGCTCCGGCTGCCGCACGGTGTAGATCTCGGCCAACTCGCTGGGCCGACGCACCGCGGCCAGCCGCTCGGCGTCGCCCTTCTCCTCCAGCCTGGTCTCCAGGTCGGGGCGACGGTCGAAGTGGTCCACCATCGACGTCTTACCCCGTCCGGTGATCAGCAACACGTCGCCGATGCCGGCCTGGGTGGCCTCCTCGACGATGTACTGCAGAACCGGCCGGTCCACCACCGGCAGCAACTCCTTGGGCACCGCCTTGGTGGCTGGCAGGAACCGGGTGGCCAGTCCGGCGGCCGGGATGACGGCCTTGACCGCCAGGGGACGGCCAGTTGCGGCGACCGTCGATGAGGGGTTCGCTGAGTGCTCCGACATGCCGCGAGACTATCGGCCACGGCTCTGCCGCGGCGGGTGTGGCCCAGAAGACGCGCCGCCACCCGGCCCCGGCCGCGCGGCGTCCGGGCCGGCTCGGGCCGCCTCCGCGTCGATGTCCGCCGAATCGTCGGCCGGGTCGGGCCGTGCGTGCGCAGGCGACCCTTCCGGTACGCCCACAGTCGGCTGCGACCGGGCGGGCCCGCCCGGCTCCCGGATGGCCGGCACGGGGTGGCCGGCGCGCGGCAGCCCGTCGGGTGGGCTCACGGCACCCGCGAGCACCGGTATCTCCCGGGTCGCCACGTCCGGGCGTACCTCGGCGATCCGGTACGTGTCGCGGCCGGCCGCCTTGGCCGCGTAGAGCGCGTCGTCGGCGGCTTCCAGCACCTCCCGTCCGGTGCTGCCGTTGTCCGGGTAGACGGCGATGCCCACCGAAACCGTCACCACGACCGGCCCGGCGTACGCCTCGACGGCGATCGGTGTCTCGCGGACCGCCGCGCCGAGTCGCTCGGCCACGATCGCCGCTCCCCGCGCGTCGGTCTCCGGCAGCAGCAGCACGAACTCCTCCCCGCCCTGCCGGAAGGCCAGGTCGACCTCCCGGATCTCCGCACGCACCCGCCGGGCGAACTCGGCCAGCACGGTGTCCCCCGCGGCGTGCCCGTACGTGTCGTTGACGTCCTTGAACCGGTCGAGGTCCAGGGCGAGGACGCTGAGCATCCGCCCGAAGCGGCTGGCCCGTTCCACCTCCCGCCGGATCGACTCGCGCAGGTAGCGGTAGTTCCACAGCCCGGTGAGCGGGTCGGTGAGGGAGAGCCGTTGCGCCTCCTCGTGCACCCGGACGTTGTCGACCGCGACCGCCGCATGACCGGCGAAGGTGCGCAGGGTGACCAGGTCGTCGTCGTCGAACTCGTCGGCGCCCAACCGGTCGTAGAGGGCCAGCACGCCGAGCGCCGCCGCCACGCCGGTCTCGTCGGCCGGCCCGGACGGTCCGGACGGTCCGCCGAGGGCGGCCGGGGCGGCGAACGGGACCGCCACGTACGTGCGGCAGCGCGGCTCACCCGACGGGGCGTCGGTCGGCTCCGCCCTGCCCCGCTGCGGTTCCCCGGTGGCGGCGACGGCACCGACCACGCCGACGCCCACCGGCACCCGGAGCGTCTGCGACCCGTCCCCGTCCCCGTCCGGCCAGCGTCCGTCCAACCCCTCGGTGCACTGCGCGACGAGCACCCCGCCGGCCTCGACCAGCAGCACGGCACCGGCACGCGCGCCGGTGGCTCCGATGGCGCTGTGCAGGATCACCCGCAGGATGCGTTGCAGGTCGTGCGTGCTGGCCAGGGTGTCGCCGAGCACCGCGAGGTGGCCGCGGAGCTGGTCCCGGTTGCTGGTGAGCGCCGCGACGTAGGACCCGGTCTCCCGGGTCATCCGGTTGAACGCGACAGCAAGCCGGCCCAACTCGTCACGGCTGCGCACCGGCACCCGGGCGGTCAGGTCGCCGTGGGCCACCCGGTCGACCGCGCCGGCCAGCTCCGCCAGCGGTCGGGTGGTCACCCGGGCCAGCCGCCAGGCGGTCAGCACGGCGAGCAACCCGGCCACCACGACCACCCCGACCAGCATGGCGTGCAGCCCCGGTGGCCGCTCGCTCGGCACGGAGACCACCAGTGGCAGCGGCTGCCCGTCGGACGGCCCGATCCTCCGCACGTACCGGCCCTCGTTCGTCTCGGTGACCCGCTCGCCGTCGACGGCGCTGGCGGCGGCCAGCACCGCGTCGCGTACCTCTCGGGACTCGGTCGTGTGGGTGACCTGCGCGGGGCTCGCTCCGCTGTCGAGCAGGGTGACCGCCACCCCGGTCACCGCCGCCAGCCGGGCCACGAAGGCCGGATCGACACGTTGCGCGGCGGCCACCGTGCCCAGCAGGGTGCCGGCGCGGTCGCGGAGGTCGACCTGGGCGGCCAGCGCCCGAATCGGGCTGGCCGCGTCGGTCGTCGAGCCGGAGCAGGCCCGCCAGGGCGTCGACGGCGCGTCTGGCGAGACGTAGGTGACCTGGCCGCTCACGTCGGTGATCAGCACTGCGGTGGCCAGGCCTCGGCCGACCAGTTGGGCGGCGGCGGCGGCCGGGTCGGCGGTGAGGGCCACCGCGTCGGCGGTGGCGCGCAACTGCTGGCAGAGCGCGTCGACCGAGGTACGCACGGTGGACGCCGCCACCGACAGACGTTCGGTGGAGCGGCTGCGGTCGACGGCGGTGGCGGTGGAGGCGACGAAGAGCGCGCAGAGCAGGACCGGCCCGAGCACCACTACGAGGAAGGCTGCCGTCAACCGCCCGCGTAGCGTCACTCGGTCCCCCCGGAAGTTCCGCCTCCGTTGCTTGCGATGCTGACACAGTGCAACCGTGGGAGAGGCGTTGCGTCAGGAGTGTTGCGTGGCGGAATTTTCTGATGAAGCGGAAGTGACCCGTGCGGCGAAGCGGGACGTCCGTGTCGAGCTGCTCGCCCGCCGCCGGTCGCTGAGCGGTCCCGCCCGCGCCGTCGCCGCCGGGCGCGTGCAGGCCGAGCTGGTCGCGCTGGTACGCCGGCTGCGCCCGCGCCGGATGACGGCGTACGTCCCGGTGGGCTCCGAACCGGGCGGCGCCGATCTGCCGGAGGCGCTGCGGAGGGCTCTACCGGCCGACGCCGAGTTGCTGTTGCCGGTGCTCCTCGCCGACCTGGATCTGGACTGGGCGGCGTATACCGGGCCGGGGGCCTTGATCGCCGCCGGTCGGGGTATCCGGGAGCCGGCCGGTGCCCGCCTCGGGGTGGCCGCCGTGGCGGACGCGGAGCTGCTTGTCGTACCGGCTGTCGCGGTCGACCGCCTCGGTCGGCGACTCGGGCGCGGTGGCGGCTCGTACGACCGGGCACTCGCCCGGGTGCCCGAGGCGACGTTGACGGTGGTGCCGCTGCACGACGGCGAGCTGGTCGAGGCGCTGCCGGCGGAGCCGCACGACCGTCTGGTCCGCGCGGTCGTCACCCCCGCCGACGGGGTGCGTACGCTTGACGCCGGCCCGGGTGCGGCGCACGGTGTCGCGCCCCACACGTCCGCTGGACGAACCCGGGGCGAATGACGCACCATTGGCACTCGAATACGTCGAGTGCCAACTGGCTGAGCCCAGATCCGGAGGAGAACGTGCCCACGTACCAGTACGCCTGCACCACGTGCGGTCACCAGCTCGAGGCGGTGCAGTCCTTCTCTGACGAGCCGCTGACCGAGTGCCCGGCGTGTCAGGGGCGGCTGCGCAAGGTCTTCAACTCGGTCGGCATCGTCTTCAAGGGCTCGGGCTTCTACCGCACCGACTCGCGGGCGTCCGGCTCGGAGGCGACGGCCGGCGGCACGACCAGCAAGCCGGCGAAGTCGGAGTCGTCCTCTGGTGCGGGCTCCGGGTCATCGTCGTCCGGTTCGTCATCGTCGTCCTCGTCGTCGTCCTCGGGCTCGTCGTCGTCCTCGGGCTCGTCGTCCGCAGGCTCGTCGTCCTCGTCGGGGTCCTCCTCGTCGGGCGGGTCGAGCGGCGGCAAGGCCCCGGCGGCAAGCTCCGCGTCCTGACAAGTCGCCCGACCCCCTCGGGTCGGGCCCACTCGGGTTCACGGATGCTGGCCTGGTCCGGCTGGCCTGGCAGCCCACCTTCCTCGGCGTGGTCGTCGGCGGTGAAGACCGCGGTGACCTCCGGCATGCGCGGCCATCAGGCGATCACCGCCGGCGCCATAGCAGGTTGGGCCGGCTGGCGGGCGTTGTCCACAGGCCAGCCGGTTGTCCACAGGCACCGACCGACGGTCGGTTGCCACCGGCGGGAACGGCCTAATCTGCCGTCCACGGGTGTCGCTGCGACACCAGTGGACGGGAGGCGGCAGAGACGATGGCCGATCCAGACTCGGCGCGGGCGTTGCGTCCGTTGCGCCGGCTCACCCTGCCGGGCGGGCGCACCCTGCTCCGGGCCGGCCTGGTCGCCACACTGCTCGGCCTGGCCGCCGCCGTTCTGCATACTCCGACCGCCTGCCCACCCACCACCGCGCCCTCCGACGCACCGGCGGGAGTGGGCGGCACGACCAGGCGGGTCGACGGGGCCGGGCCGACCAACCCCGAGGGGGCAGGCTCCACCGGCGGGGCAGACGCCACCGAGGGGGCAGGCGCCACCGGTGGAAGCGGACCGGCCGGCCCCTCGCCAACCGGCGGCACGACCGTCGGCAGCGGCGCGAGGAACCCGCTGCCGTTGCCGAGCGGCGCTGTCGGGTTGCCGGTCCGGCTGGCCGAGCCGGCCACGCTGGCGGTGGTCCGCCCCGGAGCCCGGGTCGACCTGCTCTCGGCCGCACCGGATGGGGCGGACACCGAGGCGACGTTGCTCGCCCCTGCGGCGCTGGTGCTGGACGTGCTCGGCGACGGCGCGACCGACGGGTCCTCGGCGCTCTATCTGGCGCTCCGCCCCGACCAGGCGAAACGCGCCGTCGGGCTTCCGGAAGGCACCCGGTTCGCCATCGTCGTCCGCGGCTGACCGCGAGCCCTCACCATCGGGTCCACCCGGCGGCGAGCCGGCTGGGGCGTCCGGTGTCACCTGACCGTCAGTGGCCGGACCGTCCGGCGCACCTGGCACCCGGCGCCGGCGAACTGGCCGCAGCGTCCGGTGTCACCTGACAGCTAGACGAGTAAGACGCTCCTAACCCTGGCTCGGGCTGTGGGCGCAGCCGGTGGCCGGCGGTGACCGTCGCCCACCTCCGTTAGGGCGGACACGGCGTTGAGCGGTATACCTCAGAGTCATATTCATACCTCTGAGGTATACCGCTCAACAGCACATCGACACGGCAGGCAGCCAAAACGGATGGCGAGCGCCCTTCGCTGCGCCCGCAGCCCCGTCTTGAGTTAGGACTCGTATAGCGGCCGGACCATCCGGCGCACCTGACAGCCAGTGGCCGGACCGTGCGGCTCACCTGGCACTCAGCGGCCGGACCGTCGCGCACCTCGCGGCCAGCGGCCAGCGGCCAGCGGCCGCGTCAGTCCCAGTGCGGGGGGCGTTCGGCGAGCAGCCAGTCGTCGTTGCCACCCGTCCGCTCGCCCCAGCCACGGTCGGTGTCGTCGGAGGTCTGCTCGGGCAGCACCACGAAGTCTTCGCTCAGGTCGACGGTGCGGTCGTCGTCGCCGCGCGCGCCCTGCGTGCCGGGGTCGATGATGGTGCTCACGAGCGGCAAGACTAGCGCAGCCGACGGCAGCAGACCGGTTGCCGCCGGTGGCACGCCGGCCAGAAACGAACGGGCCGCCGACCGCGTTGGTAGCGTCGGACGGCGTGACGACCCCCAGCGGTGGCAGCACCCCGGACGACTACTGGCGACGGCCTGGCACCGGCGACGACGCGGTGGCAGACCTTCCCCCCGCCGCGCCCACGAACACCCCCGCGAGCGGCTACACCGGTCCGCCGCCGAGCGTGCCGCCGCCGACCGGTTGGCGTCCACCCGTACACCTGCAGCCGGCGCCGCCGCGACGGCTGCCGCCGCAGGACATGGCCGACCTGGACGTGGCTGAGCAGCGCTCGCAGCGTGTCACCTACGGCTTCGGCGTGGCGGCCGGCGTGGTGCTGGTGGTCGTGGTCTGCCTGCTCTGCTCGCGGATCATCTTCTGACGCGCTGGACCGCAGGTCAGAGGGTGGTGCCCCAGACGGCCTCGGCGCCGGTGTGGCCGGTCAGGTAGACGTAGACCAGGGCGGCGATGGCCAGCGCCACGGCCGCCACCGCCAGCACGGGGGTGACCAGCGCCGGCAACCGCGGCACCCGGGGGTGCCCACTGGTGGCCACCAACAGCAGGATGGCGACGATTCCGAGCGGCACCACGATGCGGAACAGGATGTCGCCGTAGCGTGAGTGCTCGAAGATCTGGTCGAGGATCTGACCCTGGAAGCCCCGGGCGACCAGCGCGTCGGTGAACGCCTCACCCGACTTGACGGCCACGAAGGCGGTCACCGGCGCGACCACGGCGAGGAGGCCCAGGGCCCAGTCCAGCCGGCGCCGCCACCGCGGCAGCCCCACGTACGCGATGGCCAGCACCGCCAGCAGCGGCACGAACACGACAACCGCGTGGACCACCAGGACGTGTACCGGTAGACCCAGGATCTCCTCGAACATCGAACCCTCCAGGTCGATCATGGTCAGGGGATGGCCAGCGTACGGCCCTCCGACCGTCCCCAGGCTCTCGACCGGACACACGCGCGCCACCGCGATCGGGTTCACCGTCGCGGGCCGCGCCTCGGATCTTCCCGGCTGTGTCGGTGGCCACCCGGCCCGGGCGACGGTTGTCGATGCTGGTCGCGCGTGCTGTCATTGGCCCATGTCCGCTGCCGAGGAGCTGCTGCGATCGAGGGGCCTGCGTGTCACACGGCCGCGCCTCGCGGTGCTCGACGTGCTGGCCGGCGGTGGCCACCTGGAGGTCGACGAGATCACCCGGCGCGTCCGCGAACGCCTCGACTCGGTCTCCACCCAGGCGGTCTACGACGTGCTGGGCGCGCTGTCCCGGGCCGGGCTGTCCCGACGGATCGAGCCGGCCGGCAGTCCCGCCCGCTACGAGGCACGCGTAGGCGACAACCACCACCACGTGGTCTGCCGGGGCTGCGGCGAGATCGCCGACATCGACTGTGCGGTGGGCAGCGCGCCGTGTCTGGAGCCGAACGTCGCGCACGGGTTCGAGGTGGACGAGGCGGAAGTGACCTTCTGGGGTCTCTGCCCCGGCTGCCGGGCCCGCCGCCTGGCCGACGTCTGACCGTCGGCACAGCCGACACGTGGCCGACGAGGTCGGCCCCAGCGTGGCACTCTTGGGCGGTGGACTCCGATGACCTCGGCCTCTTCGGTCCGGGTTCGGTCACGTGGAAGGTGCACGAGGAGCCGATCCTGATCGTCGCCGGCCTGCGCTCGCTCTACCTCCAGGCGTTGCACCCACAGGCGATGGCCGGGGTCGCGCAGAACAGCAACTACCGCACCGACGCCTGGGGCCGCCTGGTCCGCACCGCCACCTACGTGGCGACCACCGTCTACGGGACGACCGCCGAGGCGGAGGCCGCCGGGGCCCGGCTGCGCCGGTTGCACGCCCGACTGCGGGCGACCGACCCCGCGACCGGCGTCGAGTTCCGCATCGACGATCCGGACCTGCTGCGCTGGGTGCACATCACCGAGGTCGAGTCGTTCCTCAGCACGGCTCGGCGTGCCGGGCTGCCGCTCAGCGACGACGAGGTGGACGGCTACTACACCGAGCAGCGGCGCTCCGCCGCTCTGGTCGGCCTGGACCCGGCGACCGTCCCGGGCACCGCGGCCGAGGTCGCGGATTACTACCGCGCCGTACGACCACAGTTGCGGATGACCCGGGAGGCCGCCGAGACGGCGCTCTTCCTCACTGCCCCGCCGCTGCCGTGGAAGCTCAGCCTGCCGGCCCGGTTGGGGCTCACGCTCGGCCCGCCGCGCTGGGCGTACCTGGGGATCGCCGGCACCGCGCTCGCACTGCTGCCGGCCTGGGCACGCCGCATGTACGGCGGGCTCGGTCTACCCACCACCGCCCTGTCGGCGGACCTGACCGTGCGCGCACTGCGGCTCGCGTTCGCTGCCGTCCCCCGTCGCTATCTGGAGGGGCCGTTGATTCAGGCTGCCAAGGAACGGGCCGCCCGCCGCACCGCTGCCCCGCTGCCCGGCTGACCTGCCCCGTCCGGTCAACCGTCGGCGGGCCGGTCCATGGCTGCCCACGGCTCCTTGCCCGGCACCTGCGCGCCGGTCGGGCAGTGCCGTCGGAAGTCGCACCAGCCACAGCGCGGGCCGGGGGCCACCGGAAACGCCTCGTCCGCGTCGGCGCCGTCCGCCACCGCCCGTTCGGCGGCCATGATGTCGCGGGCCGTCTCCTCCGCGCGGGTCAGCTGCCGGGCCAGCGACTCGGTCGTGTGGTCGTGGCCGGCGACCGTGCCGGTCGGCAGGTGGTGCAGCTCCACCCGACGGCACGGTCGGCGGAACACCCGCTCGGCCGCGTACGCGTAGAGCGCCAACGCCTGCGAACCTCGGGCGTCGTCCGTGTCCAGCCCGGTGCGACCGGTCTTGTAGTCGACGATGACCAGCTCCGGCCCTTCCGGCCCGGGTCGCGAGTCGATCCGGTCGGCCCGGCCGTTGAACGCCAGCACGGCGGTCTTGACCGCCACCACCCGCTCCACGCCGAGCGGGTCGGCATCCGGCTCCAGCGTCTCGACGTACGCCTCCAACCAGCCCAACGCCCTCCGGTAGGCGGCCCGCTCCTGCTCGTCGTCGCGGTAACCCTCGCGAACCCAGGTGGCCTTGAGCAGGGTGGCCAACACCTCGGGGCGGCGTCGGTCGGCGGCCAGCGCATACCAGTTCTTCAGGGCTGTGTGCACGCTGGCACCGAGCGAGTTGTGCGCCCACGGCGGGCCCTTGGGCGGGGCCGGCCGGTCGACGTAGGAGTAGCGGTAGCGGCGTGGGCAGTCCGCGTACGCGCCGAGCTTGCTCGGTGTGCAGACGAACAGGCGCTCCGGCATGCCCTCGAAACCGAGCTGCTCGGCACCGCCGGCGCGCTGTTGCGGTGCCCGGCCACCGGCCGCCGGCCGTCCCGCTGAGGAGGATCGTCGCACGCCTGCGATCCTGCCATCCCCCTGCGACATCGTCGGTACGCCGGTCAGGTCATGTTCACGTACTGCGTGACGAAGGCGAACACCGCGTCGGCGATGAGCTGCACGGCGATCGCGGCCAGCAGCAGACCGGCGATCCGGGTCAGCACCTCGATCCCGCCGGGTCGGAGGATCTTCACGATGCCGCCGGAGAAGCGCAGGACGATCCAGACCGCGAGCATCACGGCGAGGATCGCCACGGCGATGGCCGTGTAGTCGCCGAACCCGTCGGCCTGCTGGACGAAGAGCATGGTCGCCACGATGGCGCCCGGGCCGGCCAGCAGCGGAGTGCCGAGCGGCACCAGCGCGATGTTCGAGGTGGCGTCCGAGCTCGGGCCGTCGGTCTTGCCGGTGAGCAACTCCAGGGCGACGAGCACGAGCAGCAGCCCACCGGCCGCCTGCAGCGCCGGAAGGTCCACGTGCAGGTAGTCCAGCAGGGTCTGCCCCGCCACCGCGAAGACCACGATCACGCCCAACGCCAGCGTGACGGCCTGCCAGGCCGCCCGATTGCGGTCGCGGGCGGGCAGCGGGCCGGTCAACGCCAGGAAGATCGGCACCATGCCCGGCGGGTCAGTGATCACCAGCAGGGTCACGAAAACCTCGCCGAACAGCTTCAGCTCCACGTGATCAACCTATCCGTGCCGCCCTCAGCCGAAACTGGGATCAGCCGGAAGCGACCTCGGTCACCCCTTCGGCGACGATCCGCTCGTACGCCTCGACGCTGGTGCTGAATTCTCCGAGCTGGACGGTCTTGTGAGTGCCGTGAAAATCCGAGGAGCCGGTGACGAACAGGCCCCACTCGGCGGCGAGCCCACGTACGTGCTCCCGCTCAGCCGGGCTGTGGTCCTCGTGGTCGGCTTCCAGCCCGGCCAGTCCGGCGGCGGCCAGCTCGGCGATCAGCTCGTCGGGCACCACCCGGCCGCGCCGGGTGGCCCGGGGATGGGCGAAGACCGGCACGCCGCCGGCCGCCCGGACCAGCCGGATCGCCCGGAACACGTCGATGTCGTCCTTGGGCAGCCGGTACCGCTCGCCCAGCCAGTCCGGACCGAACGCCTCCCGGGTGCTGCCGACCAGGCCGGCCCGGATCAGCGCCTGCGCGATGTGCGGGCGGCCCACGGTGCCCCCGCCGGCACCGGCCAGGATGTCCGGCCAGTTCACGTCGATGCCGTCGGCGCGCAGCAGCGCGACGATCCGTTCGCCGCGCTCCTCCCGGGCGGCCCGCACCCGGGCCAGCTCGGCAACCAGGTCCGGATGATCGGGGTCGAACAGGTACGCCAGCAGGTGCAGCGGCACCGCCGGCTGCGTACCGGACCAGCGGCAGGACAACTCCGCGCCCCGGATCAGGCGTAGCCCCGGCGGCAGCGCGTCGACGGCCGGCCTCCAGCCGGCGGTGGTGTCGTGATCGGTGATCGCGAGCACGTCCAACCCGGCCTCGGCGGCAGCGCGGACCAACTCGGTGGGGCTCAGCGTGCCGTCGCTGGCCGTCGAGTGGGTGTGCAGGTCGATCCTCGGGGCGGAGCCGGTACCTGAGGTCACCTCACGACGCTACCGAGCGACATCCGAGCCCGACTCACGGAGGTCACCGTGGTCGCGTGGGTCAGAGGCCGGACACCAGGACTGGGCGGTCGCCGGCTGGCACGCCGGGCACCGGAGTGGGGCTGGCGGGCTTTCCTGCCCGCACCCGGCCGACGTCGACCCGGACCAGGTCGCCGGTGCCGTCGAGGTAGGAGGCGTGGGAGTCGTCGCTCCAGACGACCGGGCCAGTCATCGGCGGCCCTGCCGAAGCGGCTGTCGTTTTCGGCCCGAGCTGCCACAGGTCGACCAGCAGGGCCCGGTTGGCCTTGCCCACCCGCCCGTTCACCAGCAGCCACCGGCCGTCCGCCGAGATCCCGCCGACTCCGTCCTGGCTGAGGTCCGGGCCGCAGCCGGTCTGTCGCGGTGTCAGGTGCGTCGGGTCGAGCACGGCCAGGCAGGTCCTACCCGGGCCGGTCGTGGCGATCTGGCCGACGAGCCGACCGTCGGGCAGCTTCCCGTAGACGTTGAGGCTCTGGTGGTCGACGGCCCCGGGCAACTGCCCGAGAGCGGGCCGCCAGAGGGTGTGACCAGCGTCGGCCGGGTCGAGTCGGACCAGCACGCTGTCGCCGACGAACCGGACGGGTTCCGCGTCTGCGGGTGCCGGGGTGCGTGCCGCCGCGATGAGCTGGGTGCCGATCAGCCCTGCCACCAGTAGGTCGCTGCCGTCGCGCCAGGCGACCTGGCGGCTGTCCGGCGCCAGGACGATCGGGCCCGCCCCGGCCAGCAGCACCTGCACCAGGCCGTCGTCCTGCACCACCCAGAGGGAACGACCGGCGGTGGAAGGTGTGCTGACCACCAGCCAACCGTCACCACCGGGCAGGGGCTGGGCGCGTTCGGCCGGTCCGACGTCGGGCAGCACCAGCCGCCGCCCGTCGGCGCTGACCAGCGTCTCGCTCATGAGCCGGGCCGGGGGCGTTCCGGGCGAGGGGTCGACGCCTGGGACGCTGGCCGTCGGAATCGGCCCGACGGACGGGTCCGGGTCACCGATCACCACGATGGGTTTCCCATCCCGCCCGGTCTCGGCACCGAGCTGGGCCATGCCGGCGCTGAGCAGAACGGTGGCGACCGCCGCGAGGGCGAGGCCGGCCACGGTGCGTCGACGCCGGATCCGGTTCGCCCGGCGGATGGCCTGGCCCGCCGGGTCGACGCCCAGTGGACGGGCGAGGGCGACCTGGCGCGAGAGGGTCTCCCGCACCGCACCTTCGAGCTCGTCAGGCCGCACCTGATAGGAACGCCGAGGGCCGTCCGTCAGGTTGTCGGTCTGGCCTGGGAATCCGCTCACTGTTGCTCCCCGGAGCCCGTGCCGACGGGCACGGCCGCCGGGGCGGTGGGCAGCACGACCGGCGGGCCGATCGGCCGTGGCGCGGCCGGACGGGGCATGGCCGGACGGGGGACGGGTCGGCCAGCCGCCTGCCGGGTTCTGAGTGTCGCGGCAACACCGGTGGCCGGGGCCTGCCCGGTCGGGACGCCCGAGCCGCCAGGGCGGGCAGCGCCGGCTGCGGCGGCCAGGTCCGGTGCGTCGGCGCCCATCCGCCGGCGCAGTGTGGCCAACGCCCGGGACGCCTGGCTCTTCACCGTGCCCGGCGAGATGTCCAGCATCGCGGCGGTCTGCGCCTCGGACATGTCCTCGTAGTAGCGCAGCACCAACACCGCCCGCTGCCGGTGGGGCAGTTCCCTGAGGTGTCGCCAGAGCAGGTCGCGGTCGAGTTGCTGCTCGATCTCGTCGACACCGGCCCGCTCCGGCAGCACCTCGGTGGGGCGTTCACCGTGCCAGCGTCGCCGCCACCAACTCGTCGACGTGTTGACCATCACCCGTCGGGCGTACGGCTCGACGGCCTCGATCCCGCCGAGCCGTTTCCACGCGAGGTAGGTCTTGGTCAACGCCGTCTGGAGCAGATCCTCGGCCGTGGCCCAGTCCCCGGTGAGCAGATAGGCGGTGCGTAGCAGCGCGGCGGAGCGGGCCGCGACGAACTCGCGGAACTGCTCCTCCAGCGTGTCCCTGCTCGCCACCGCCCACCTCCGCGCCCCAGTCGTCCTGGCAGAGTGCCACGTCAGAGGCGTTCCGGTCCATGACGAAAGGTGTGCACTTGCTCCGATGTTCGGTCGAAAACCTTCACGCCCCGTCGTCGGCCTTGGCCTCGTCGGCCTCCTTGCCGAGCCGTGCCTCGACCGCCTGCGGCTCGTACATCTCCTCGACCACACGCAGGTAGAGCTCGTTCGGGTTGGGCAGATTCTTGATCTCGCGGAGCGCCTGCTCCTGGCCGGCGGACTCCAGCACGAACGTGCCGTAGTTGAGCGCTCGACCGGTCGGCGTCTGCTCGTACTTCATGTCGGTGACCCGGACCAGCGGCATCATCGCCACCTTGCGGGTGACGATGCCGTTGACCACCATGACCCGCTTGTTGGTCAGGATGAAGCGGTCATACCACCAGTCGGCGACCTTCCAGGCCACCCAGCCCATCACCGCGAACCAGAGCAACACGGCGATGGTGGTCAACGCGCCCACGGCCTGCCCGGCGAGGAAGCCGGCGAGGTAGCCGAGCACGAAGGTCGCCGCGACGCCGATGAGAAGCGGGTTGGTGAGGTGGATCCAGTGCCGCTTCCACTCACCCCGGTAGCGCTCGGTGGGGAAGAGATAGCGAGCGACCAGCGAACTGGGCTCGTCTTCCAGTGGCAGCACCCGCCGAGGAGTCGAGCCGGTCGCGTCCGCGCGCAACCCGGCCAGCTCGTCCTCGGAGATCTGCGGCTGCTGGTAGCCGGCCTCCGGATCACGGATCCAGGCCCGGCCCGAACGACCCTGGCCGGCATAGCCGGGCCCGTCGCCGTAGCCGACGTCGTCCGAAAGGGACGGACCATCGGACAGGCCGGGCCCGGCCCCGTAGTCCGGGCCGTCATCAGGCCCGATCCGCGGGATCGGCTCGGTGTCACGTTCGCGACGTTCCCGGTCGGGGTCGTCCGGGTCGAAGGGTGGACCGGAGGGGCTGCCCATCGGCGGTTAAGCGACGAGGCTGGTGAAGAAGTCGCCGAACCCCTGAGCGATATCCATGATCCCGCCGCCGAGCGACTTGAACACGTCTGCCGCAGAGTTTGGCCGATAGGCGACGAAGAAGATCAAGAATGCGATTCCGGCCCAGGTGAGGACCTTCTTGACCATGGCGGGCCATCCTCTCGCGCGGCGCCGGGTCCCATTACCGCAGCGGCACCCAGAGTATCAGTGTGGTGTCGTACAGTGAAGATCTGCGTCCGTTCTCCGTCAAACCAGAAGGATTGTCAAACCCTCCCTGGTAGGTACGGAGACGGTGCGCCGTACACGAGCTCGGGCGGAGTCCACTCGGTCAGGTCGTGTAACACGACGTCTTCCGCGAGCAGGTGACCCGCACTCGCCGGCCAGGCTATCGCATGGAGCCAGATTCCCCGAGCTTCGCCAGCGTACGCGCTTCGATCCGTCGGAGAATTCACCAACCACAGTGGAGTCGGGTGCCCGGCGACCCTGATCCTGGCCTGTCCGACGTGGTCGGGGTGACCCGGCCCCGGGTCGGTCAGCGCGTCGGCCAACTCCGGTCCCGGATCCGGGCCAGCCAGTCCGGCGAGCCGGGTGCCCAGGCCGACGCCCGGCTCCTCGGCCACGAAGACCAGATCGGCCGGACCACCGCCCAGGGGCGCCGGGCCCGCGCAGGCCACCGCGGTCGCCCGCACACCGGTCCGCTCGTCCCCGGCGTACGCCACGCCGGTGAGGGTCCAGCCGGGCGGCAGCGGCCACGGGCACCACAGCGGGGTCACCGGCGGATCCCCGGTCGCGGTGATCCGTTCCACCACGCTCGCCACGATGTCCGCTCCGATGTGCTCCGGTACGTGCAGGGGCGGCACCGGGCCACAGCGCAGACACCTCGAGTCGGCATGCATCAGATCCGGCGCCCGTACCGGGCCCCCGCATCTCGGACAACTCACCGCGACACTCACATCCCCACCGTCGCCCCGAACCGCCGGCACGTCAAGCCGGAACGTCCGATTCGGCCTCTGGGCGCGGCTCAGTCCGGCGGCACGCCGGCATGGGCACGAATCCAGGCGTGCATCGCGATGCCGCTGGCCACGCCCGCGTTGATCGACCTCGTCGAGCCGTACTGCGCGATGGAGTAGAGCTGGTCGCACGCGGCGCGGGCCGGCGCGGAGAGTCCGGGCCCCTCCTGGCCGAACAGCAGCACACAGTCCCGGGGCAGGGCGCCGGTCTCCAACGGCCGCGAGCCCGGCAGGTTGTCGATGCCGAACACCGGCAGCCGCTGCTCCGCCGCCCAGGCGACGAACTCCTCGATCGTCTCGTGGTGCCGCACGTGCTGGTAACGATCGGTCACCATGGCGCCGCGCCGGTTCCACCGGCGCCGTCCGACGATGTGCACCTCGGCGGCGTTGAACGCGTTGGCGTTGCGCACCACCGTGCCGATGTTGAAGTCGTGCTGCCAGTTCTCGATCGCGACGTGGAAGCCGTGCCGGTGCCGATCCAGGTCGGCCACGATCGCCTCGTGCCGCCAGTAGCGGTAGCGGTCGACGACGTTGCGCCGGTCCCCCTCAGCCAGCAACTGCGGGTCGTAACGAGGGTCGTCCGGTGGGTCCCCCGGCCAGGGGCCCACGCCCACCTCAAGCTGGTCGTCGGTCACGGTCATCAGAGGGTACGGAACGTGCCGGCGCTCGTCGCCACGGCCTGCCGGGCGGCGGGCAGGTCGATCAACGCCAGGCGGGGGCGCGAAGCGCGGCAGGCGGGGCGCGGAGCGCGGCAGGCGCTGGGTTGGCGCGCTCCGCGCCCCGGCGGGTTGATCCATTCCAGGCCGCCGATGTGGGGGTGTCCCGGACGGCGGATGCCGCCAGATCGGCGAAATGGAGTCGATCAACGCCAGGCGGGTGCGGCGGGCCGGTTGATCAACGCAGACGGGGGTCAGCCCAGCCCGAGCGCGGCACCGAGCCGGTCCAGGAAGCGCCGGTCCGCCGAGGTGGCCGGTTGGTCCACCCGGCGTCCGCCGGGCACCGCGCGACAGACCCGGGCCGCGACCGACTGCACCCACTGGCGGTACGCGGCCGAGTCCGCGGGGTCGGCGCGGCGCCCCAGGACCCGGCTCGCCGCCCGGCAGGCGGCCAGCAGGTCCACCAGATCGGTGAGCCGCTCGACGGGCTGCGGGGTGCCGTCGTGGCGGGCGTAGATCGCGGTGACCACCGCGCGGACGAGATCGCTGTCGAAGGCTCGGCCTGCGGCCACGGCGTCCAGGCCGGCCAGACTCGCCATGACCCCCCGTTCCGGGCGGCCGGGGCCGGGAGCCGCAGCGGCCACGAGGACCCGACCGGGCAGGCTGATGAGCAGCTCCCACTCGGCGGCGGAGTAGACAGCGGTGGTCAAGGGTGCGGCTCGGCGGCCGGCAGAGGGTGGCTCTCCGGCGACGGAGTGGCTCATCGGAACCTCCGGCGCCAGCATATGCGTCGAAAACGGAAACAGGGCCCCTTCCCAGCAGAACCCACTGCGGGAGGAGGCCCTGAGTCCGGAAGCGGTCGACCCGCCGCGATGCTCAGCGCGACTCGGGAAGGCGCGGCTCGGGGAAGCTGGGCCGCTCCGGATCCACCCCGTCCGGGACGGCGCTGGCCGCGTACTCCCGCTTGGGGACCATGACCTTGCGGCGGAAGACGCAGACCATCGTGCCGTCCTGGTTGTAGCCGCGGGTCTGGACCGACACCACGCCCCGGTCGGGCTTGGAGCCGGACTCCCGCTTGTCCAGCACCGTGGTCTCGCCGTAGATGGTGTCGCCGTGGAAGGTCGGCGCGACGTGCCGCAGCGACTCGACCTCCAGGTTGGCGATCGCCTTCCCACTCACGTCGGGCACCGACATGCCGAGCAGCAGTGAGTAGATGTAGTTGCCGACCACGACGTTGCGCTTGAACTGGCTGGCCGTCGCGGCGTAGTGCGCGTCCATGTGCAGCGGGTGGTGGTTCATGGTGAGCAGGCAGAAGAGGTGGTCGTCGTACTCGGTGACGGTCTTGCCCGGCCAGTGCCGGTAGACCGCGCCGACCTCGAACTCCTCGTAGTAGCGGCCGAACTGCATCCTGGTCCCCTTCGACGGACGGCGATGGAGTTCGGCACAGCATGCCTTATCGCTGGTTAAGGAAACCGATGGGGAGTGACGGCGGCGGAAAGGTCACACCGGTCACTCCCACAGGGGGAGACGCAATGAGCGGCGGGGCCCTCCCCGGCACCCGCCGCCCACGCTCTGATGCCGAGAATTCTGCCCTACGGCAGCGTAGGTTCAACAGAGACCGAGGTCACATTTATCATTTTGTAACACTACTCTCGGTGACGGAGGGGAGGTTGATCAGCGATCTCCCCAGGCCGGATACGTCCTTGTCAAGGCCCAAGTTACCGATTCGTAGCGCTCGATCGGGTGGATCTCCCTGGAAACGCTCCCATCACCGCAGGTCACGCAAGTGCGACGTGCATTTGCGTTCCGCAGTTGAGTATGAACAGACATGGGTCGATGACCCTCAGCACCCGCACGCAGCCCCGAGCACGTTTCGCGCCCCACCGCCCGGGAATTCGATACGGTCAGCCCTGGTTCTACGGGACGTAGATAAACCGCGGTGATCGGAGAGTGCAATGGCAACCGTTGAGCTGACCTCGACGAACTTCGACGAGGTGACCGGCAACGACGGCATCGTCCTGGTCGACTTCTGGGCCGACTGGTGTGGTCCGTGCAAGCGGTTCGCCCCGGTCTACGAGCGCTCCTCGGAGAAGCACCAGAACATCGTCTTCGGCAAGGTCGACACCGAGGCTCAGCAGGAGTTGGGCGCCAAGTTCGACATCCGGTCGATCCCGACGATCATGGCGATCCGTGACGGCGTCATCGTCTTCGCCCAGCCGGGCGCCCTTCCCGAATCCGCGCTGGAGAACCTGATCGAGCAGGTCGAGGCGCTGGACATGGACGACGTCCGCAAGCAGTTGGCCGAGCACAACCACTGAGTCGTCTCCACGACGACACTCGAAGGCCGGGCCCCCGATGCGGGCCCGGCCTTCGTCGTCCCCCGGGAACGCTCGCATGATCACCTGCCTGGGCAGCCGGAACTGACCATCGGAGGGACCCGACGCAGTCGGTACATCCCGTATCGTCACGACCCGATGGAGAACCTGACCACCCTCGGGCGCGTGACCCGGTTGGGCGCGACCGCCGTCGGTCTCGTCCTGCTGCTGGCCGGCACCCTCTGGGGCAGCGACGACGACTTCCCGTTCGGCCCGTTCCGGATGTACGCCACCTCCAATCCGCCGAACGCGCCCGCCCCCGACACCCGCGTCGAGGGAGTGAACACCACCGGGGACGTGATCGACCTCAACCAGGACGCGACCGGCATCCGCCGGGCCGAGATCGAGGGTCAGCAGGCCCGCTACGCCGCCGACCCGACGCTGCTCACCGAGGTCGCCGACGCGTACGCCGAGCGCCACCCCGATGCCGCCGCGCTGGTCGAGGTCCGCATCGTCATCCGCTGGCACGGCATCCGCGCCGGCCGACCGACCGGCCAGCACACCGATCAGACGGTCGTCCGCTGGCAGGCCCCCCGATGAGCCGCTGGCTGACCGAGGCCGTGCCCCGGGGTCGGGTCGCCGCGTTCCGGACCCTGATCTACCTCTTCGTCGCCGCCGACCTGGTGATCTTCACCCCCTGGGTACGCACCCGGGTCAGCGTCCCCGGCGACCTGTATCGGCCGCTCCTGATCGGCCGCCTGCTCCCCCTCCCGACGCCAACCGAGACGCTGGTGACGGTGATCTTCTGGGCGTTGCTGGTGCTCGCGCTGCTCGCCGCGACCGGACGGGCGCCCCGACTGCTCGGCTGGACGGTCTGCGCGCTGTACCTGGAGTGGATGATCATCGCGATGAGCTACGGGAAGGTCGACCACGACCGGTTCGGGCTGCTCGTCGCACTGGCCGTCCTACCCACCGCCGGTCGAGCCCGCCACGGCGACGCCACCCGCACCGAGGCCGGCGGCTGGGCCCTGCGCGTCACCCAGATCGCGGTGATCTGCACGTACTTCCTGGCCGCCTGGGCCAAGCTGCGGTTCGGCGGCCTCGACTGGCTGACCGGCTCGGTCCTGGCCCGCGCGATCATCCGGCGCGGCACCGACCTGGCGGACCTGATCGCCCACGTGCCGTACCTGCTGATCGTCGCCCAGTTCGGCATTGTGGCCTTCGAACTGTTCAGCCCCGTGGTCTTCCTGCTGCCCGCCCGCTGGCGGCTCGCCATGGTCGGCTTCTTCTACTCGTTCCACGCGGTCACCATCGCGACCATCACGATCTCGTTCGCGCCGCACCTGGCCGCGATGACGAGCTTCCTGCCGCTGGAGCGGGTCCGCCCACTGCTGTGGGCCCGCCGGCTCGTCGGCCGTCCCGCGCCCGACGCCTCGGGCAGCACGAACCAGGACGCGGCGGAGGCCGGGGCGGCACCGGAGCCGGTCGGAGCCAGCGCGGCACCGGAGCCGCTCGGCGATCAGGCCCCGGCGCTCGGGCGACCGGCCGGCCCGTAGAGGCGTTCCCGGGCCTCCTGCGGCAGAGAGCAAGCCGCCGTGCCGCCCGGCAGCCGGTGCCGGTTGCGCGCCACCCAGCGGTACACCGGCCAGGCCGCGGCGCGTACCGGCGGAAACCGCAGGCCGGCACCGGCGACGCGCCAGAGCGGACCGCTCGCGGCGAGCAGCTTCGCGATGGCGTCCGGACCCGCCGCGCGTGAGCCGTCCGCGCCGACCCACTGCACGGCCTCCTCGCACTCGGCGGCGCTGAGGCCGAGCGCGTCCAGATCGGCGAACTGCCAGGGCACCACGCGAGCCGCGGTGGGGATCCGGCGTTCGATGAAGTCCGCACAGGTCGTGCAGAACGCGCAGTCCCCGTCGTAGACGAAGGTCGACGTCTCCATGGTGTCCATCCTCCACTCCCCGACCATCGGAACGACCACCGGTGTACGGCGGGTCACTTGCACTCCACTCGTACGCGTGTTCGAATAGTGGCCATGCGCTGGGACAACCTCACCGCTCCCCCGGTTGAGGGAGACCCCGAGCGGGCAGCGCCAGCGACACCACCCCTGCCGCTGGCGCTGCCCGGCGCCGTCGCCCGCACCTTCGACACCCCCGAGTTCGCCGGGATGACCTTCTACGAGGTCCAGGCCAAGTCCATCCTCAACCGGGTGCCCGGGCAGTCCCGCGTCCCGTTCGAGTGGACCATCAACCCGTACCGGGGCTGTTCCCATGCATGCGTTTACTGCTACGCGAGAAATACTCACACCTACCTCGACCTCGACGCCGGTGCCGACTTCGACCGGAAGGTGATCGTCAAGGTCAACGCCGGTGAGCTGGTCCGGCGGGAGTTGGCCGCGCCGAGATGGCGGGGCGCCCACGTGGCGATGGGCACCAACGTCGACTGCTACCAGCGGGCCGAGGGCCGTTACCGGCTGATGCCGCAGATCATCAGCGCCCTGCGGGATTTCGCCAACCCGTTCTCGATTCTCACCAAGGGCACGTTGATCCTGCGTGACCTGCCGCTGCTGCGCGAGGCCGCCGAGGTGACCTCGGTCGGCATCTCCTTCTCGGTGGGATTCGTCGACGAGCAGCTCTGGCGTTCCGTCGAGCCCGGCACGCCGCGCCCGCGCCGCCGACTGGACGCGGTCCGAACGCTCGCCGATGCCGGCTTCTCCGTCGGCGTGTTGATGGCCCCGATCCTGCCCGGCCTCAGCGACAGCGACGAGTCGATCGAGGCCACCGTGTCCGCGATCGCCGCAGCCGGTGCGACGAGCGTGACCGCCCTGCCCCTGCACCTGCGTTCCGGCGCCCGGGAGTGGTACGCGCAGTGGCTCGCCCGTGAGCACCCGCACCTCGTGCCCCGCTACCGCGAGCTGTACCGGGCCGGCTCCTATGCGCCGCAGGCGTACCAGCGGGAGTTGACCGCGCGGGTGCGGATCGCCGCCCGCCGGCACGGGCTGCACCGCGGCGAGCGGGGCGACAACCGAAACCTGCCCGAGCCGCCGCCACCGCCGGCAGCCGAGCAACTGACCCTGCTCTAGCCCGTGGCCGGAAGGGAGCCCCGATCTGCCTGAGCATTGATCGGTCTCACCTGCGGACCACACGTGGCGGATGACAGAACGTGAACGGGTGCGCGGCCAGCACCGTCTGACCGCGGTGATGGGCTGAACATGGACGGGAACCTGGGCGTCGGCGGCAGACAAGAACGAGGCATGAAGACACCGTCACACCAGGGGACGAGCGGGACATGACCGTGACCGAGCGCTCCGACGCGTTCTTGGTCACCGGCGCGCCTGAACTGTTCGGAGAGCTGTTCGAGCGGTACGGCGGTTGGCTGTACGACTTCAGCGCCCGCCGGGTCGGACGGCAACTCGCCGAGGATCTGGTCGCCGAGACGTTCCTGGTCGCGTTCTCGCTACGTGACCGGTACGACACGTCGGTGCTCAACGCGCGCCCATGGCTGTTCGGCATCCTGACCAACCTGCTGCGCAAACATCACCGTGCCGAGGTGCGGTGGCTGCGGGCATTGGAGAAGTCAGGTACGGACCCGCTCGGTGGTTCCGGTCAGCACAACTTCGCTGACCGGGCCAACGAACGGCTCGATGCCTTGGCCGCCACGCAGGCACTGGCCGGTGTGCTCGCCGCGATGCCGCACGACCAGCGCAATCTGCTCCTGTTGCATGTCTGGGCTGGCCTGGACTACCCGGAGCTGGCCTCCGCGCTCGGCCTGGCACCGGGAACCGTCCGGTCCCGCCTCCATCGAGCCAAGGCACGCCTGCGGGCTGCGTTGCCCGCCCACTACGCCCCGGCCACTTCTGCGCATGAAGGACACGCATGAACAACAACTCCGAGCCCGACAACGCAGGCGTCGAGCTGCTGGTTGCCTTCCGCGAGGACCTGACCGGTGCCCCGCCGGACGCGACCGACCGGATCCGGCACGCGCTCCGCAACGGGTCCATGTACCAGCGCCCGGCCGCGAAGCGCTGGTTTCTGCGCCGTCCGGCGATCGCGACCGCGACCGCCTTCGCGCTGGCCGGTCTCGCCGCCGGTGGTGTCGCGCTGAGCATGGTCGACTACAGCACCGGGCAACCGTCCGGGGCCTCCACCAGCTCGACTGACGAGTCTCGCCCGTTGGAGATGCGCAACGTCGCCTACGTCAGCGCGCAAACCCGGGCCGCACTGGACGACGCGGACAAGTACGTCGTGAAGGTGCACGACGCCTACAAGGGCGGCTCGTACGACACCTGGACGGACAAGCAGACCGGGCGTTACCGGGTCGACGTGTATCAGGCCGACGGCAGTCCGAACTCCTCGCTGATGACGACTGTCGTCGACGGAAAACTGCGCGGTATCCAGGTCAACCACCTCGATCGGACGTACTTCGAAGACACCGGGTCGCCGGAGAACGCGACAGGTGCGGTCTTCGTTCCGAACGACCCGGCGAGCATCAGGGCCTGGCTCGACAAGGGAGATCTGGAGATCGTGGGCCAGGAGCAGGTGGGCGGGCACGACACGGTGCACCTGCGGTTGACGGCGGGAACGGCCACCTACACCGTAGAACTCTGGGTGGACGCAGCCTCGTTCCTGCCCTACAAGGCTGTCGCCGACAAGAGCGGACAGGTGACCGACAAGGCAGAGGTCAGCACCTTCGAGTGGCTGCCCCGCACGGAGGAGAACCTGCGCCACTTCGACCTCACGCCGCCCACCGGCTACACGAAGAGCGGCGCTGGCAAAACCACCAGGGGCGACGTGCAGGCCACCGCACCCGCCCACCCCTAGCCATGTTTGACGGGGCCCGACTGGTCGTGTGGGCGCGTCAAGTCGGGCCTCAGCACACAGGGCATCTGGTGGGGTGTTCTCGCGTGACATCTGAGGCGCGGTCGGCGCTACAGTCGGCTGGTGCGTACCGCTCAGCAGATCCTCGCCGACTCAGCCGTGATTGCCGTCGTGGGCGCGTCCCGCGACCCGTTCAAGGCCGCGCACGGTGTGCCGTTGCAGATGCAGCAGTACGGCTGGCGCATCATCCCGGTCAACCCGACGGTCGACGAACTGTTCGGAGAACGGGCGTACAAGACGCTGGCCGACATCCCGCACCCGGTCGACCTGGTGGACGTGTTCCGGCCGGCGGCCGACGCCGTGCAGGTGGTCCGGGACGCGGCGGCGATCGGGGCCCCGGCGGTCTGGCTGCAGTTGGGCATCGTCTCGGCCGAGGCGCGGCGGATCGCCGAGGAGGCCGGCATGGACTACGTCGAGGACCGGTGCCTCATCGTCGAACGCGCCGCCGCCGGCCTCACCCGCCTCGGCTGATCCGCCTCGTCCAGCGGACCCGGACCTCTGTGCTCCCCGGCGTACCGAACTCCCCGGGGGCACCCTTGCCCGCCGGGGAGTCCGGTACGTCACCGGTCAGTGCTGGTCACCGACCCGGTCCCGCGCCGGGTCGTACGGCTGACGTATCACCAACGCGACCAGGATCTGCATCGGCAGGAAGTACGCCAACTGTCGCGGCTCGGACGTGCACATCGACGGCAGGCAGCAGAGCAGCACGGCAGCCAGTCGGAACCAGACGGGTCTCGCGTCGCGGAAGAGGAAGACAACCGCGAGCGCGATGGCGAACGGGACCACCGAGGCGAGCACGAGATACACGGCGGCCACCATCATCTCCAGCACGAACGCTCCGAAGGACGGCTGGTTGGCGAGCACGAGGTATCCGACCGTGCTGCCGATGACGATCAGCACGCCGTAAAGCCCCGTGTAGACGAGAACGAAGCCTGGCAGCGGCAGGGCCCTGAGCCGCTGCCAGGTCATCGCACGATCGTCCGCCATCAACGACACATCGACATGGCCGGGTTGCGTAGACACAGCTCCTTCTTCAGGAGGTAGTACTCCAGCGCGAGGTCACGGCTTTGACCGTCGACCCAGGTCTCCTTGCGGTTATCCATCAGATCCAGGAGTTGGATTTGCGGCCCGCCCGGGCCTGCGTGCGATGAATTGGCAAGCAGAGTGCCAGTGTTGCTGTTGTTCTTGAACTGGACGGCCTCGAAGTCCGGGTACGGATCACCCTCGATGCTGATCACGGTCATTCCAGAATTAATCTTGATGCTGATGTTCTGGTTGATGGTCGGCAGCCCCGGAACTGACGATTGGGCCGCCACGGCGAAGTTCAGCAGGCCGGCACCCGAGCTGATGATGTCGAGGTTGTTTCCCTGACCGATCGACCGCGGCGGCGAACAATACCCGATCTTGAAGCAGCTCGGGGAAGCCGTGATGCTCACGGCACCCGTCTCCGTGTTCCAGGCCACCGCGACACGATAGCCCGCCTGGGAGTCCGTCGAGAACGAGCGCCCATCGCCCTTACCGCAGGTAAGGAGCGCACCCGGTGGGCAATAGAAGTACTTGTCGCTGATGAACAGTCGGAAGACGATGACGCCGTTGCCCGGCGCGGTGGCGGATGTCGCCTCCGTGGCACGCACCTGGCCGTACCCTTCCGCTCCGAAGAAGGTTCCCTCTGGGCCGGCGGCCCGCTGTGCCTCAGCCTCGGCCCGGATCCTCTCCATCGCGGTCGTGAACGCCTCCTGGGACGCCTGCGCTGCGGCGGCCGCGTCCGCACCCGCGGCGAGCGCCGACTGCCGGGCGTTTGCCGCAGAGGTCTGCGCCCAGTTGGCCGACGCACGGGCCTTCCGCGCCGAGTCTGCGGCCCGCGAAGCCGAAGCACTAGCCGACTGAGCAGCCTGCACCGCCCGGTTGGCGGCACTACGGGCTGTCTGCGCGGATGCCGCGGCCTGATCCGCGGACCGCCTTGCATCCAGGGCCGACTGCGCCGCGTCCTCGGCGTACCCGTCCGCCTCTTCCGCCAACAGACGGGCTCGGTCGGCATGCCCCTGTGCCTCGCTCGCGGCCGCCCGCGCCCGTGCCGCGACCTCCGCAGCACGTGCCGCGTCAACCTGCGCCGTTGCGGCGTACTCGGCGCCCTGGGCGACGTAACCCCTGATGGTGGCGGCGTGCACCGCCGCGTCATGGTCCCGCAGGGCCGCCTTGTACTGCCCGACCTGGACGAAGTCCCGGGCGAAGGCGCGCGGACCGGCCAGCGCGATACGCGCGGCCGCGACGACCTCGGGACCCGCGCCATTCATGATGCCGGCGATGGCCACCCGATCGTCCTGGGCCGCCGCGACGTACTGACCGGTGCGGAGAAAGGTGTGCGCGTCCTGCGGCGTGCCGCCGAGGGCGATCTGCGCTGCCGCCTTGGTCGCCGGACCGCCGGCGTCCATGACCGTCGCGATCGCCACCCGATCATCCTGCACCTTACCGTCGTAGGCCGGGAACTTGAGGAAGGCGACGACGTCGGCGTGAGTGCCCCTGAGCGCGGCTTCGGCCGCTGCCCGCAGGTTGGGCTTGCTCGTCGTGGTCGCCAACTCGGACACTCGGTCACGATCGTCCTGCTCCACGGCGATGACCCGCACGGTGGCAAGCCAGCTCCGCATACCGGACTCATCGCCGGCGAGGGCCGCCTGGGCCGCCGCCCGACCCCACGAGGAGCCTGACCGACTCAGGTTGACCGCCGCCGCCCGCCCCTTCGACATCACCACTGCGGTGGAGGCACCCGGGGCAGCCGCGTCCGCGAGCAACTGCCGCGTGCCGCTGTCCACCCGATCTTCTTCAGGCGTATCCCAGAGCGGCTCCGCCGGCTGGCTGTCCTCCACGAGCCGGAGTTCCTGAGCCTCCACGATCGCCTGCTCGGTCTCCAGGGCGAGCCGTTCCGCCTCACCCGTCCTGGCCGTACGGTCGACCAGGTCTGCCTGCTCCGCCGCAGCCGACGCCATATCTGCCGCGAGCTGGGCGGCCTCTGCATGCCTCTTCGACTCCTCTGCTGCCTTGGCAGCGTCTCCGGCGTGCTCGGCCGCCAGATCCGCGGCCGCCGCCGCCGCCCGCGCGTGCTGCGCGGCGTTCGTCGCCAGTTGGAGGGCCTGCGCGGCCGCAGCCGACGCCTGCCCGGCGAGCGCCTCGGACCTGGTGGCCGCCCGGTCGGCCGCTGCGGCCAAGGACAGCGCGCGATTCGCCTCGCGACGGGCTCGGGCGGCCTCGCTCTCCGCGACGTTGGCCTGACCGCCCGCGCGTTGAGCCGCCGCAGCGGCGGCCTTCGCGTTGACCACCGCACTGCGTGCGGCGCCGGAGGCTGACTTCGCCGCGTTGGCCGCATCCATCACCTTGGGCATCGAGGCGATGACGTCGTCGATCAGACGAGCCGCGCTTCGGGCCGCCTCGGCGGCCTGACGCGCGGCGCTCGCCTTGCTCGCGTCGGTGGCGGCGTCCGCGGCGGCGCGGTACGCCTGCGAGGCGGCCCTGCCCGCGAGCGCGGCCGCCGAAGCCGCCCGGGATGCCGCGTTGGCAGCGTTTCGGGCCGCCTGGTTCGCGGCATTGGCGGCACCGATCGCGTCCTGGGCGGCATCGGCCGCACGGGCAGCCGCGTCAGCCGCACGGCCGGCCGCGGCCGCCGCCTTGGTCGCTGAATCCTTGGCTGCCTCGGTCTCGTCCGCAGCTGTCTCCGCGGCCGCCTTGGCCAACCGCGCGGCGGTCACCGCCCTTTCGGACGCCTCCTCGGCCGCTGCGGTCTCCTTTGCGGCGAGTTCCTGCGACCGCCGGGCAATCCCGATCAACTGCGCGACCGTCATCACTTCCTGATCGCGCGCTCGGGCGACGTGTTGCCCGCTGTCGAGCCATTCCCGTACGTCCAGGGGAGTTCCGGCCAGGGCGACCTGGGCCGTTCGGCGTACCTCCGCACCGCCGACCGACATGATCGTCGAAACTTCGATCCGGTTGTCCTGGATCCGCGCCGCGTACGCGCCGTTGCGCAGGAATTCCACGACGGCGGAGTCGCCGCCGTTCAACGCGGTCTGTCCGGCCGTCTTCGTCGCCGGGCCACCGACCGAGATGAGCTCCGCGATGCGAACTCGCCGGTCCTGCGCGGCGGGCGCCTGCCACCCGGTCGACAGGAAGGTCCGTACGGCAGCGGGGGAACCCGTGAGCGCTGGTTGGGCGGCCGCCGCCATCGCCGGTCCGCTGGTCGCCATCAACTGAGCCAGTCGCACCCGGTCGTCCTGGACCAGAGTCTCCTGCTGCCCGGTGGCCAGAAACTCCTGCAGCTGCTCGTCGGGACCGAGCAGAGCGGCCTCAGCGGCCCGAGCGGAGGCCGGGCCACCCGACGAGAAGATCGAGACGACGCCGGCGCGGTCGGACACCAGGCCGGGCAACGGGTCCTCAGCGACCGCGGGCGAACCCGACACGAAGGGTGCGCCGATCGCCAGGAGGGCCGACACCGCACCGGCGAGAAGTCGTTTCAGTATTCGTCGGGGAATCGGTGGTGAATAGAGCTCCGGATGAGACTCTCGGCAAAGAGAAAAAGAGGATGACATGAATCTATTTATTCATGTACATCTAATCCCCGGGAACCGATAAGCAGTGATTCAGATCACATTGAAGAATGTCTGTGAACCAGTGGTGAAGGACGCGCACGCCCCTCACCACTGGCCATTCGGTCACGCCACCACGGCATGGGCGAGACCTAGGGAGATGCAGCCTGGTCAGGCCGGCGGCGTCGCTCGTAGCTCGAGAAGCACACCGAAATCCGGATCGCCGACGCCGACCGGCTCAAGGGAATTCTCGCGGATGTTGATCGTCTCCTCGACGCCGTTTGCGGCCACCTTCGCCGCCACCTTCTGGTCGCCGGAATGAATGAAGAAGACGCCGTCCAAGCGAAGGCTCAGCCAGCCGGTGTCGTCCTTGACCGCGAAGCAGAAGTCGGTGCGGAGGAGACTCTCCACCCGGATTAGTGCTGGGTTGTCCGTGCAGTCGACAAGGGTGATCCGGCCATCGCCCTTGATGAGCTCGATGTCGCGGCTCTGCTTGATGGCTGCGGCACCCGGGTAGGAGAAATCCTCCACGAGTGAGGGCATTTCTTCCGCCGCGTTGGCCGGGCCTCCCGACAGAGTCAACGGAACAGCCACCGCTGCCGTAGCTCCCAGTACCGCCGCGATGGCGGGAATGACGGTCTTGCGCATGTGTTTCCCTTCTCTACCCGACCGGAACTTGAACGGTCGGCGTCGGAACGAACGTCAGGATGACCGCATCCAGCGAGGTGATCGAACTCCCGTGAAAGCGTTCCAATCGCGGCAGTATTGCTGCGATCGTGGACCCAGCTCATGCCACACCCCGCGAAGGTCGAAGCCCCGATCTCCGGCAGCCATCATGGATTCCAGGAACCCGGTCGCCACGGCGTCCTTCTCGGACTGGTCGCCATCGGCAAGCACCCCGTCCAGGATCCGGAAGAAGGCGCGGCGGTCACTCTCGGGCACGTCGTCCACGCGCTCGGCCAGCACTTCGCCAAGGTGGGAGAGACGGAGCAACAGAGGAGGAGCCTCCGCGCCCTCCTCGTCGACAGAGGAGCCCGAGGTCCACCGGCGCACCTCGGCCGCGTCCTCTGTTGCCAGCACGTCGCTCGTGGCCAGAAGCGATCGCCACCACTGCGGATCAGGCATCACTTTCCCGCCAATGCGTTGCGCATGTCGAGGATCACGTTCTGCGCCGCGGCTCTGTCACCCGCACTGGCACCGGGGTTGTTGAGGAGCCAGCGCTCAAGGTTGACGATGTAGTCCCGCGCCTTCTGAGTGTGGTGGGCTCCGCCCACCGAACCACCCGTCCAGGTCTCGAACCGGACTGCGGTCGCCGTGCTTCCGCTGCCCATCGTGGCACCCGGGCGATAGAGGACATCCATGATTTTCGACAAACCAGCGTCGGCAACCTTCGGCCGCTGCATCTCGGCGCGCAGGATGTTCTTGTACGTCTCGAACAGCGCTCGGTTGGTCGGGATCCGGTATAGCGCGGGCGTCCGGAGCCCGATGCCGAGCAGCCGACCAATGCCCCGGAAGGCCGCTCCCCCCGCACCAGCCTCCGCGTACATGAGGACGATCGAGGGCTTGTCGGTGTCGAGTTGGTCCCGCAGGGCCTTTCCGCAAGCGTCACGATTGTCCCATGGCAACGTGGACCAACTGTCCTTGTCGGCGCAGTATGCCTTGAGCAGTTCCTCGGCCGGGTTCGCCACCTTGGCGAGATTCTCCCAGTAGATGTAGTCCGCGCGGTCGCCCAACCAGTCGTCGAAGTCCTCCGCCAGGGCGGTGCAGGACTCCACGCCCAAGGTCCCCGGCAACTGCGTGCCGTTGAGGTAGCAGACGCCGTCGAACCACAACACGACGGTGCCCTCGTCATACTCCTCCAGACCCGTCAAGCCGCTCTCCGGCCCGCTCAGGCTTGGAACGCCGGCCTCCTGGCGAGCCTGCTGCTCCTCGCGCTGCTTCGTGATGGCGATCTGCAGCGCCTCTGCCGCCGCCTCTGCGGCCAATGCGGCGTCCTTGCCAGCGGCAATAGCTGAGGCTCTGGCCTGCTCTGCGGCGTGGTATGCAGAATCAGCCGAGGCTCGGGCCTGCGCCGCCGAGGCCGTGGCCTTGACGGCGGAACGAGTGGCGGCGGCAGCTGAGGTAGCGGCCGAATTCGCGGCGTCGCGAGCCGCCTGGGCAGCCGCGGCCGCACGTGCCGCTGACTCCTTCGCTTCGGCCGCCGACCTGCGGGCCTGATCCGCGTATACCTCCGCATCGTCCGCGGCCGCGTCGGCCCGGTCCGCCCACATCCGAGCTTCTTCTGCCGCGTCGCGCGCGACCGCCGCAACCCGCGCGGCCTCGGCGGCGTCAGCCTCGGCAAGGGCCGCGTAACGGGTGGCCTCCGCGAGAAGCGACCGAACCGTGGCGACGTGGGTCGCGGCGACCTGGTCACGTTGGCGAGCCTTGAACTGCTCGACCTCAAGGAAGTGTCGAAGGTAGGAACGGGGACCGCTCAGCGCAATCTCGGCCGCCGCCCTCACCTCGGGCCCCGCCTCGACCAGAACGGCAGCGATGGCGATGCGATCGTCCTGTTCGGCTGCGGCGTGGCGCCCGGTCCGCAGGAAGGCGTGGGCGTCCGCTGGCGTGCCCCGCAACGCGATCTCGGCCGCCGCGTGGGTCGCCGGACCGCCGCTCGCCATGACTTCGGCGATCGCGACGCGGTCGTCCTGCGTCTTGCCCTCGTACATCGGCAACCTGAGGAAGCGCACCACGTTCTCGTGATCGCCGGAGAGCGCTGACTGCACCGCGGACCGCAGCGCGGGCTTGTCTGACAGGTCGGTCAGGTGGCTGACGCGGGCCTGGTCATCCTGTTCCGCAGCCGTGGCGCGGTCAACGGACAAGAACCGTCGAAGGTCCGCCTCGGTGCCGGTCATGGCCTTCTCCGCAGCCGCCCGCGTCCACGGGCCGCCCACGGCCATCAGGCGCAGGGCTGCTTGCCGACCGCTGCTGAGGACGACGGTCGAGGGGGCGTCGGCAGCGGCTGCCTCGGTCAGGAGCCGCAGTGTCTCCGCGTCGACCCGGTCCTGTTCAGGCGCGTCCCAAGGAATTTGCGACGGCTGATCCTGCTCGACAGCCCGGTTTTCCTTCGCCTCGGCGATCGACTCTTCGGTCGCCGCCCGCAACCGCTCCTCGTCTGCGGCACGAGCCGTCAACTCGACGTCCGTGGCCGTCGCTGCGGCAGCCGTCGCCGTTTCGGACGCCACGGCGGCGGCTGCGGCATGGGCGGTCGCCGCAGCAGCTGCCTGAGACGCATCGCCGGCGTGGTCTGCGGCGCGATCGGCTGCGGCCGCGGCAGCGTTGGCGTGCGTGGCTGCATCAAGGGCGTGGCGACGGGCGTCACGGGCAGCCAACGCGGCCTTCCGGGCAAGCCCCTCCGCAGCGGCTGCGGCACGCTCGGCCCGGGCCGCGAGGCTTCTCGCTTTCTCGGCGGCCTGCCGAGCACGGCGGGCTTCTGCCTCGGAAACATTGGCATGTCCGCCAGCCTCATCCGCTGCGTCCGCCGCCTCTCTGGCGTGACCAGCCGCTCCGCGTGCGGCCTTCGCTGCGTCCGCGGAGGCGATGGCTGCGTCATCGGAGGCCAGTGCGGCATCGGCGGCCTGCCCTGCCGCCCGTGCTACGTCCCGTGCCCGCTGGGCTGCCACCCGGGCTGCGCCCGCCTTTGAAGCGTCCGTGGCGGCATCGGCAGCCGCGCGGTAGGCCGTCGATGCCGCTTCACCGGCCAGTACCGCGGCGTTCGCCGCCCGGGACGCGGCGATGGACGCCACCTGAGCGGCGTTGGTCGCCGCCCGCGCCGCCCCGATGGCGTCGCGGGCCGCAGCGGCAGCGCGCTCGGCCGCGTCCGCCGCCCGAGCAGCGGCGGCAGCGGCGAGTTTGGCCGAGTCCTTCGCCGCGGCGGTCTCCGCGGCAGCCTGCTGGGCCGCCTCTTTCGCCAGCTGCGCGGCGGTGACCGCTCGAGCCGACGCCTCCTTGGCTGCCCGCGACTCGGCTGCGGCCGTCTGCTGCGCTTCCTTTGCCAGCTCGACGAGACGGCTGACAGTAAGCACCTCCTCGTCACGTGCCCGCGCGACGTGCTGGCCGGACTCGAGGAACTCGCGGACGTCAGCGGGAGTGCCTTGAAGAGCGAGTGTGGCCGCGGCTCGGACCTGTGGACCGCCGGTGGACATCACCAGCGATGTCGCGATGCGGTCGTCCTGCTGTGCGGCGAGATACTGACCGCGTGCCACGAAGGCCGCCACCGCGGTATCTCCCGCGGTCGCCGCGTCCTGGCCGGCCTTCCTGGTGGCGGGACCGCCCGTGGCGATGATCTCGGCCGTCCGGATGCGAAGGTCCTGGGCCATTGGCCCGGCGATACCGTCTTCGAGGAATTCCCGAACGTCTTCGGGGGAACCGGTCAGGGGGGCCTTGGCGGCCTGCGACAAGGCGGGCCCGCTCATCGCCATCAACTGCGCGAGTCGCACCCGGTCGTCCTGGAGGCGGGTGGCGTGCTGCCCGGTGGCAACGAACTCGGTCAGCTGGTCGTCCGGCCCGAGGAGAGCGGCCTCGGCCGCGTGGGCGGTAGCCGGGCCGGCTGTCTTGAGTAGGGAAAGCACGGTGGAGCGGTCCGCCCGGACGTCGGCCGTGGCGGGCGTCGGTGCGGTCAGCAGAGCGCCGACCAACCCTGTGAACGTGGCAAGAACGATCGCCCGCGTTTGTGGGACACGAATAGCCCTGCCCTTGGATTTCGGGCAGGAAGCAGGTACAGCCACGTTACCCCCGTAGTACGTAGCAATTTTTCGTTAAGTAGGCGCTGGCTAACACTAGGCAGTGGAGATGCAGGCCATGCGCCCAATGGATATGACACATGTCACAGTTTCGATGTTAGACCAACCACGGGCCACCCGGAGGAGATGGGCGGCTCGCTCGGCAGCTGGCCGATCCTCCGCGTCTAGAGCTTGTACTCCTTGAGGAGACCCCGGGAGATGATGGTCTTCTGGATCTCCGAGGTGCCCTCGCCGATGAGCAGGAACGGGGCCTCGCGCATCAGCCGCTCGATCTCGTACTCCGTGGAGTAGCCGTAGCCGCCGTGGATGCGGAACGCCTCCTGGACGACCTCGGCGCAGTACTCGGAGGCGAGCAGCTTGGCCATTCCGGCCTCGACGTCGTTGCGCTGGCCGGCGTCCTTGAGGCGTGCGGCGTTGACCATGAGGGCGTGCGCGGCCTCGATCTTCGTGCCCATCTCGGCGAGCTTGAAGGCGATCGCCTGGTGCTTGGCGAGCGGCTGGCCGAACGTCTTGCGCTGCTGGGCGTAGCTGACCGCCAACTCGAAGGCGCGGATGGAGATGCCGCAGGCGCGGGCGGCCACGTTGACCCGGCCCACCTCGATGCCGTCCATCATCTGGTAGAAGCCCTGGCCCAGCTTGTCGGCCCCACCGAGGATCGCCGACTCGGGCACGGTGACGCCGTCGAGCACCATCTCGGTGGTCTCGACGCCCTTGTAACCCATCTTCTCGATCTTGCCGGGGATGGTGAGGCCGGGGGCCGTCTCGCCGAAGCCCGGTTCCTTCTCCAGCAGGAAGGTGCTCATGTTGCCGTACACCGAGTCGGCGCCGGTGTCGGTCTTGACCAGGGTGGCCACCACCGAGGAGTACGCCCCGTTGGTCAGCCACATCTTCTGCCCGTTGAGCACGTAACGGTCGCCGTCGCGGACGGCTCGGGACTTGATCGCTGCGACGTCGGAGCCGGTCTCGGGCTCGGACATCGAGAACGCGCCCCGCACCTCGCCGGTGGCCATCTTCGGTAGCAGGCGGGCCTTCTGCTCGGCGGAGCCGTGCTGGGAGATCAGGTACGCCACGATGAAGTGGGTGTTGACGATGCCGGAGATCGACATCCAGCCCCGGGACAGCTGCTCCACCACCAGCGCGTAGGTGAGCAGCGACTCGCCAAGCCCGCCGTACTCCTCGTCGATGGTGAGGCCGAACAGCCCCATCTCGCGCATGCCGTCGAGGATGTCGGTGGGGTACTCGTCGGCGTGCTCCAACCGCTGGGCGTGCGGGATGATCTCCTTGTCGGCGAACTCCCGAACGGTCTCCAGGATCGACAGTTGCACATCGGTCAGGCCGGGCGTCTGGGCGAGTCGGGCCATCTCAGCCTCCGGGGATCCGCGCACTACTCGTGGGTAACTGAACGCTGGGTCAGTATCGGTCTCGGACGCCGACGAGGCCAAGGCGACCAGTCCACACAACCGCTGTGAAAAGGTTCACCGCTGCGGGTAGCGTCCGGCAAGAGGGACTTTTCCGGCACCGGCAGGAGGAGGACAGCTGTGAGCTACCCACCGCCGTCGGGACCACCATCGGACGAGCCGCCACCGTCACCCTACGAGCCACCCAGGGACCAGTCGCCGTACGCGCCACCGACCGGCGAACCATCGCCGTACGGGCCACCGACGGACGAACCACCGCCGTACGGGCAGCAGGGGTCGCACCAGTCGACGCACTGGAGTCAGCAGCCGCCGTACCCCCCGCAGGGCCCCTACGCTCAGTACGGCCCACCGCCGTCCGGGCCGGGTCGGGCCACCAACGTGCTGGCGATCCTGTCGCTGGTGTTCGCCTTCGTGTTTCCGCCGGCCGGCGCCGTCCTCGGCCATGTGGCCAAACGGCAGATCCGCACCAGCGGCGAGGACGGCGACCAGCTCGCGACCTGGGGGCTGATCCTCGGGTACGTCTTCACCGGGCTCACCGTGCTGGCCTGCTGCGGCTGGCTGGCCCTCCTCGCGATCAACAACACCGGCGACAGCGGGGGCTACTGACCAGCGACCCGGGAAGGTCCGACGTGGACCGTCAGGTCAGCGGAACCGAGCCTCACGGACGCTGTTGCCGCCATCCACGACCAGCATCTGACCGGTGATGTAGGAGGCGGCCGGCGAGCAGAGGAAGCTGATCGCGGCGGCGACCTCGTCCGGCGTGCCCGGTCGACCCACCGGGGTACCCAGCCCCTGCTTGATCTCGGCCATGGTGGACGCGGCGGTGTAGATGGTGCCGGGGGCCACCGCGTTGACGGTCACCCCATCGGCGATCATCTCCATCGCCAGCGCCCGGGTCAGCCCGACGACCCCGGCCTTCGCCGCGGCGTACGCGGCCTCGGTGGGCAGGGCGTTGACCGGGCCGGCCGTGGCCGCCAGGTTGACGATGCGACCCCAGCCCCGCTCGGCCATCCCACCGATGAACGCCCGGCTGCACAGGAATGCGGTGGACAGGTTGCGGTCGATCTCGCCGCGCCATTCGTCGTAGGTCAGCTGCGCGACCGGCCGCAGCACTCCCTGGCTGGCCCGGCTGGCCAGGCCGGCGTTGTTGACCAGCACCTCGACGTCGCCCAACTGCTCGGCGACCGCGTCGGCCAGCGCACCGACCTCGGACTCGTCGGTCAGGTCCGCGACGAAACCGGTCACACCCAACTCGCCGGCCCGCTCGTGGATGCGCCGGGTGGTGGAGACGATGGCCACCCGAGCGCCCAGGTCGGCGAGCCGCCGGGCGGTGGCGTACCCGATGCCGTCCGGGCTGCCCGCCCCGGTCACCAGGGCGACCCGCCCGTCGAGCCGCATGGTCACCGGATCGGTCATCGCGACCGGCTCGTCGGGACCGGGGCTGCCCGCCGGCATGGCGGCACGGGCACGCCGTGCCCCGCCCGGGCGGCTGACGTCCCGTCTGGGTCGGCCGCCGGAGCGGTCCGCGGCGCGCGCGTCAAATGCCATGCCTGGATCCTGCCCGTTACGACCGGCCCGAGCAACGCGGCACCCGGTAGTGGGGACGTCGGGTTTGGGCGGCGCTGGCTACCCTGACAGCGCACCCCGACCTGACGGAGAGTTCGCATGACCAATCCCCCGCCGCCCGGCAACTGGACCGATCCAACGTGGTCGGCCCAGCCGTCGAGCCCGGCACCGGACCCGACCCTCGTGGCCGGTCAGCCGGTGCCCGCCCAACCGGGCACCGCCGACCCGTACGCGCCGGCCGACCCGTACGCCGGAGCACAGCCGGCGGGTCAGCCGATGCCCGGTTACGCCGCACCCGGCTACGCCCAGCCCGGCTACCCGCCGCAGTACCCCGGCTACGGCTACCCGCCACCGCAGAAGACCAACGGGATGGCGATCGCGGCGCTGGTGCTCGCGCTGGTCGGCATCGCGTCCTGCATCACCGCGCCGGTCGGCGCGATCCTCGGGCACGTGGCGCAGAAGCAGATCCGGCTCAGTGGCGAGGGCGGTGCGGGGATGGCGAAGGCCGCCATCATCGTCGGCTGGATCCTCACCGGGTTGCTCGTGTTGCTGATCGCCTTCTACGCCGCCGCGATCATCTACGCGATCACGACTGGCGTGGACAGCGACAGCAGCAGCAGCTACTGACCGACGGGCTGGTCGGCGTACCGCCGGTTGTCGGGCCGAACCGACAGCCGGCGGCGGGCGTCCCGGCCCGACCGGTCACTCGGCCGGTGGGGTGAACGTCGAGGTACGGATCATCCCGGCGGCCCGGCCCTTGGCGGCGATCACCAGCGCCATCTTGCGGGAAGCTTCGTCGATCATTTCGTCGCCGAGCATCACGGCGCCGAGCCGGCCGCCGGCCTCCGAGGTGTAGTGCTCGTAGGCGTCGAGGATCAGTTCGGCGTGGTCGTAGTCGGCCTGCGCCGGCTGGTAGACCTCGTTGGCGGCGTCGATCTGACCCGGGTGCAACACCCATTTACCGTCGAAGCCCAGCGCCGCCGAGCGCTTGGCCACCTCGCGGAACGCGTCGACGTCCCGGATCTGCAGGAAGGGGCCGTCGATGGCCTGCTTGTCGTGCATCCGGGCGGCCATCAGGATCCGCATCAGGATGTAGTGGTACGGGTCGCCCGGATAGTCCGGGATCAGGCCGCCGACCACCAACGACCTCATGTTGATCGAAGCCATGAAGTCGGCCGGGCCGAAGATGATGGTCTCCACGCGCGGCGAGGCGGCGGCGATCGCGTCCACGTTGACCAGACCGGCGGCGTTCTCGATCTGCGCCTCGATGCCGATCCGGCCGACCTCCAGGCCGAGCGCCTTCTCGATCTGGGTGAGCGTCAGGTCCAGCCAGTGCACCTGGGCGGCGGTCTGCACCTTCGGCAGCATGACGCAGTCCAGGTTCGCGCCGGCGCCCTCGACGACGTCGACGACGTCCCGGTAGGTCCACGGGGTGGTCAGGTCGTTGACCCGGACCACCCGGGTCTTGCCGGCCCAGTCACCCTCGTTGAGCGCGGCCACGATGTTCTTCCGCGCGTCCGGCTTGGCCAGTGGGGCGACGGCGTCCTCCAGGTCGAGGAAGACCTGGTCGGCTGGCAGCCCCTGCGCCTTGCCGAGCATCTTGACGCTGGAACCGGGCACGGCGAGGCAGGACCTGCGGGGGCGACCGACTGCGGCCATGGGGAGGCGCTCCTTCCAGCGTCCGGCGGGCATGCCGACGCCACCTGACGACAGATCCGAGACCTTAACGATCCCAAAGGGCGTTGTGACGCCACGGTAACCTCGCGCCATGACCGGGGTGAATGGACCTGTGGAAGATCTCACTGAGCGTCGACTGGTGGTGGTGACCGGGGCGAGCTCCGGCATCGGATTGGCTGCCGCCGTGCAGCTGGCCTGCCGAGGTGACCAGGTGGTACTGGTCGGGCGGGACCCGGCACGCCTACAGGCCGCCGCCGTTCGGGTACGGGAGAACTCGGGCGAGCGTCCGGAGCTGTTCCGCGCCGACTTCGCGGTCCTCGACGACGTACGCCGGCTCGCCGAGCGGCTACGCGACGCGTACGACCGGATCGACGTGCTCGCCAACAACGCCGGTGCCATCGCGTTGCAGCCGCTCACCACGGTCGACGGCTTCGAGATGTCGATCCAGGCCAACCACCTGGCCCCGTTCCTGCTGACCAACCTGCTCGCCGACCGGCTGGGCCGGATCGTGGTGACCGCCTCCGGCGCACACCGCTTCGGCGCGCTCGACCCGGACGACCTGAACGCTCCACTACGCGGCTACCGGTCGATGGGCGCGTACGGCACCAGCAAGCAGGCGAACGTCCTGTTCACATCCGAGGCGGCCCGCCGCTGGCCGGGCATTCCCGCGTACTGCTTCCACCCGGGGGTGGTACGCACCCGGTTCGCGAACGACAGCAAGCTGGTGGCGTTCGGCATGCGGATCCTGCCGTTCCGTAGCCCGGAGAAGGCCGCCGAGACGCTGGTGTGGCTGGCCAACCAGGATCGCTCCCGGCTGGTCGACGGGGGTTACTACGCCGACCGTCGACTGCGTCGGCCGTACCGCAAGGCCGCCGATCCACAGCTCGCCGCCCGGCTCTGGGAGGCCAGCGCCAAGGCCGTCGGAATCGGGGAGTAGCGCCGCCATGGTGACTTTCGTCGCGATCGTCGAGTTTCCCGTCGGAGCCGAGGCGGTCGGTCAACGCTACGAGGACACGGTGCTGGCCCTGCTCGGACGGCACGGCGGCCACCTGGAACGGCGGCTGCGCGGCACCGACGGGCAGAACGAGGTGCACGTGATCCGGTTCGACGCCCGGGCAGGCTACGAGTCGTTCCTCGTCGACCCGGAGCGAACGGCCCTGCGTTCCACGCTCGGTGAATCCGCACCGACCACCCGCGTCATCGAGGTCCACGAGGGCTAGACGATTAAGTCCTAACTCAAGACGGGGCTGCGGGCGCAGCGAAGGGCGCTCGCCATCCGGTTTGGCTGCCTGCCATGTCGATGTGCTGTTGAGCGGTATACCTCAGAGGTATGAATATGACTCTGAGGTATACCGCTCAACACCGCGTTTGCCCTAACGGAGGTGGCCGTCGGTCACCGCCGGCCGCCGTCGATCGCGCCAGCGCCGCAGCCAACCCAGCACGGGCAGTGCGACCAGGACCGCCAGGACGAACCCCACCGCGAGCGCCCAGAACGGCGGTGGCCCGTAGTGGGGGCTGCCGGACTCGCGTACCGCCCCGCTGATCGCGAGGTCGGCGGCGACCGACAGGTCGGTGATGCCCTCCGGCGTCCGGAAGAGCACTTCCGGCGCGGTCGCCCCCCGACGTAGCGCCACCAGTTCCACCGCCTCCGTGCCGACCTCGTGATACGGCCCCCAAGCGATGTCGTGGTCCTCCGGGAGGTCCACCGCCGCCGGTCCTCGTAGTAACGCAGGACGAGGGCAGCGCGCTGGCGCACGGTCAGCCGGGCCAACGCCGCTGACAGCACCAGCCGCAGGTCGGGGTCGTCACCCGGGTCAGCCCGGCGATTTCGGCCCGGACGAAGTCGGCGAAGCCGTCCCGGGTGCGGTCCTCAGTCGTCAACGGATCGCCCTCCTCACCCGGACAGATGCCGGGCGGACCCGCCGCAGAGGGAACCAGCGTCCACATTCCTCAGCACGTTCCGGGTCCCGACGTGCGATCAGTCGTCCAGTGGAGTCGGGTCGGTCGGCAGCGTGGTGGGTGCGGCCCGGCGAGCGGCCCGGCCACCGCCGAGCACCACCACCGCCACCCCGAGCAGCAGCAACGCCATCCCGAGCAGCGCGTACGGGCGGGGCACCTGACCCAGCCAGGCCCAGCCCAGCAGGGCCGCGCCGGGCGCCTCCAGCAGGATCAACACGCTCACCGTGGTCGCCGAGATCTTCCGCAGGGCGTAGTTGAACATCGAGTGCCCGAGTAGCTGCGCGCCGGCCACCAGGGCCAGGATGGCCAGCCAGGTCCGTCCGTCGAACCCGGTCAGCCGTACGCCGCCGATGAGGCAGATGACCAGCAGGATCAGCGCGCAGATCCCGTAGCAGATGGTGGTGTAGGTGGTGGTGCTGATGCTGGCGCGGGCCCGCTCACCGAAGGCGGTGTAGACGGCGGCGAACAAGCCGCCGGTCAACGCCAGCACGTCACCGAGGACGGCCCTGGCGGAGACACCCACGTCCGTTCCGGTGGCGACCGCCGCGCCGCCGACCGCGACCGCGATGCCGATCCACACCACCAGGGGAAGTCGACGCCCCTGGGCCCGGGCGATCAGCCCCTGCCACACCGGCTGGGTGGCGACCAGGGCGGTGGACGTGGCGACCGAGGTGAGCTGCGCGCTCGGCACCCAGGTGGCGAAGTGCCCGGCCAGCGCGACCCCGGAGAGGACGCAGAACAGCCCCTCGCGCCGGCCCGCGCCCACGGTCAGCCTGCGGAACTCGGCACGGCGCCGGGCCAGCGAGACGGGGCTCAGCACGGCCACCGCGAGCAGGTTGCGCCAGAACGCGATGGCCAGCGCGGGAGCGGCGGCGTACGCGATCAGCGGCGCGGACGACGACACGGCGACCACGGCCAGGCCGACCGCGCCGGTGGTCAGCAGGTCCGGAGTGGGGCGGTGTGAAGGTGGGGGCACGGGACGCAATCCTCACACGTATGACGGACGGCACGGAAAGTCAGCACTCCGTTACGATCACGCGGGTTCGCGCCGGTGAACCACAACCGCCCGGAGGCGCTTCGCCATGCCCAGCTACCAGGCGGTGCTGTTCGACTTCTTCGGCACCCTGACCCGTTCGGTGCAGCGTGGTGCCGCGCACGTCGGCACCGCCGAACTGCTCGGGTGCCCCGCCGACACGTTGACCGAGGTGCTGGACCGCACCTACTACGAGCGGGCCACCGGCCGGCTCGGTAACGCGGAGGCGACCCTTCGCTGGGTGTGCGCCCAGGCCGGCGTACACCCCAGCGATTATGCGGTCCGGGCGGCGGTGGCGTCCCGACATCGCGCGGTCCGCGCCGACACCTGGCTGCGGGCCGACGCCGTGCCGGTGCTGGCGGCCCTGCGCCAACGCGGCCTGCACACCGGTGTGATCAGCGACTGCACACACGAACTGCCGGCCTTCCTGCCACAACTCGCGGTCGCCCCGCTGCTCGACGTGCGGGTCTTCTCCGTGCAGGTCGGCCGGTGCAAGCCCGACCCGGCGCTCTACCTGACCGCCTGCCAGCGGCTCGGGCTCGCGCCGGGGGACTGCCTGTACGTCGGTGACGGCGGCAGCCAGGAGTTGACCGGCGCCGAGCGGGCCGGGATGACCGCCGTCCGACTCGCCGCACCGGACCTGGCCACGCACATGGTCTTCAACGCCGACCTGGACTGGCGCGGCCCCACCCTCGGCACCCTGGGCGAAGTGCTCACCCTCGTCGACGCCTACGCCGAGGTGGTGGGTGTCGGCGGTCGGCCAGGCTGACGACCCGATCAGCGGCGGCGAACCCGGTGCAGGCGGAACGGCTTGCGGGTGGCCCGGATCGCCGGGGTGGCACGGGGCGGCTCGGCCTGCGCGTCGGCCGACAGGTCCGCACCTGCCAGCGGCGTACCGGCCGGGGTGAGCCGGTTCACCGCACAACCGTCCGCGGCCCACCGGGTGACCAGATCGGCGGTCGGGCCGGGCGCGTTGAGACGTTTCGCCGCCACCAACGGCGCGGTGGTGTCCCACGCCTCGGTCCCCGGCTGCACCCGGCTCACCCGGGCCGGCCAGGTGACGATCCGACCACCATGGTCGCCGCGCAGGGTGACCTGCGCCTCGGTCGCGTCGGCCAGGCCCGGGGCGGCCTGCTCACCCGGCCCGGTGACCACCAGCAGCGCACCTTCGAGCGGGGCGCACCAGAGCGCGAGCGCCGGCCCACCGGCAACACTCACCCAGGCCACGGCAGCCTTCTTCATCGCCTCGTCGACCAGCGGCGTCGACCCACGCGCGTCGTCAGTCACCCTCGCATCCTGCCGCACCTCGACCGGCGACGCGTAGGCCGTCTGGGTGTCAGCCCACGAACGGCGGGACGGCGATCTCACCCCGGGCCACCGGCACCACCTGACCGGCGACCGTCGCACCGACCGCCACACCGTTCGCCGCGGTGACCGTGCACGCCAACGCGGACGGGCGGTTCATCTCCACGCCCTGGCTGACCGCGTAACGGGACAGCCCCTCGCCCGGCAGCAGACCGGTCGCCACCAGCCAGACACCGAGGCCGAGCGCCGCCGAGCCGGTCGCCGGGTCCTCCGGGACACCCATCCCCGGTACGAAGACCCGGGCGTGCGCGGTTTGCGCGGCCGCGTCCCAGGAGAAAACGCTGACGTGCGACACCCCGTACCGCTGCGCCGCCGCCGCGTTCACCTGGGCGCGGGCCAACGACTCCGGCCGCACCGGCAGGTACGGGAACTCCAGCCCACAGCCGGCGACGCGCGGGGCAGGCCCGATGTGGTCGTCCGCGACCAGGCCGGCGATCTCCAGCAACGGCTCCGGATCCAACTCGGGCCCGAGGGTCGGAGTGCCACCGGTAAGCGTCGCCCCGGTCGCGCTCACCTCGATCGGCAGCACCCCGGCCCCACACTCCTGGGTGACCTGCCCCACACCGAACATGCCCCGCCGGCTCGCGGTGACCGCCGCGCCGACACTCGGGTGCCCGGCGAACGGCAACTCCTCGACCGGGGTGAAGATCCGGGCCCGGTAGGTGGCACCGACCTGGGTCGGTGGCAGCACGAACACCGTCTCGGAGAGGTTGAACTCCAGCGCGAGTGCCTGCATCTGCTCGGTGGCCAGCGCCTCCGCGCCGAACACCACCGCCAGCGGGTTGCCGGCGAAGGGGCGGTCGGTGAAGACGTCCACGATCTCGTAGGCCAAGGTCGACATGTTGATAAACACTAGGCGCTTAGGCTGGTGCCTGTGAGCACGCCGACCCGGGTCTACATCGCCCGTCTCGCCGGAGTCGCCGTCTTCGACCCGAACGGTGATCAGGTGGGCCGGGTTCGTGACGCCGTGGCACGGCTCCGGGCGACCAAGCGACCGCCGGAGGTGGTGGGCCTCGTCGCCGAGATGCCGATGCGTCGGCGGATCTTCCTGTCCATCAACCGGATCACCTCCATCGACGCGGACGCCGTCGTGCTCGGCTCCGGCACCCTCAACCTGCGCCGGTTCGAGAAGCGCCCGAACGAGCTGCTGGTGCTCCAGGAACTGCTGGACCGACGGGTGCAACTCGAGCCGGGCGGCCAGCCCGGCGCGGTCGTGGACGTCGCGATGGAGTGCACCCGGGGTGGTGAGTGGTCGCTGACCCGTGTCGCCGTACGCGAGCAGACCGGGCGGCTCAGCCGCCGCGGCCACCTGCACCAGGTCGAATGGGACCGGGTGCGGGGGCTCAGCGGCATCGCCGACAACCGGGGTACGGCGAACCTCCTCGCCGTCCTGGAGGACATGCGCCCGGCCGACTTGGCCAACGCTCTGCAGGACCTGCCCGACGCACGGCGCAACGAGGTCGCGGCCGCGCTGGACGACGAGCGGCTCGCCGACGTGCTCAGCGAGTTGCCGGAGCACGACCAGGTGGAGATTCTCGCCGCGCTGGACCGGGAGCGGGCCGCGGACGTGCTGGAGGAGATGGACCCGGACGACGCGGCGGACCTGCTCAACGAGCTGCCCCCACCGGAACAGGACGTGCTGCTGGACCTGATGGAGCCGGACGAGGCCGACCCGGTGCGTCAGCTCCTGAAGTACACGCCGGGAACGGCGGGCAGTGTGATGACCTCGGAGCCGGTGATCCTGCCGCCGGACGCCACCGTCGCCGAGGCGCTGGCCCGGATCCGGGAGCCACAGCTCTCCCCCGCCGTCGCCGCGCAGGTCTTCGTGACCCGGGCACCGCAGAACACCCCGACCGGCCGCTACCTGGGCATGGTGCACTTCCAGGCGCTGCTGCGCGAACCGCCGGCGGACCTGCTGGGCAAGGTGGTGGTCAACGACATCGACCCGCTGCGCCCGACCACCCCGCTGCCGGAGATCACCCGCCGCATGGCCACCTACGACCTGGTCGCCATGCCGGTGATCGACCGCAACAACCGGCTGGTCGGTGCCGTGACGGTGGACGACGTCCTGGACCACTCGCTACCCCGGGACTGGCGGGACCGCGATGCCCTGACCGCCCCGGGCGCCACCGACGCGGCACTGGATGGCGCGGATGGCTGAGCAGCGGCGTAACGAACGGCTCGACCAGCCCCGCGAGCCCCGGGGCATCAAGCTGCCCCGGTTCGACGCGGAGGCGTTCGGCCGGTGGTCCGAGGGCATCGCCCGGGGCATGGGGACCGCGAACTTCATCGTCGTCATGACGGTGGTGATCACGATCTGGTTCGTCTGGAACACGTTGGCACCGGCGGACCTGCGCTTCGACCCGTACACCTTCACGTTTTTGACCCTGGTGTTGTCGTTGCAGGCCAGCTACGCGGCGCCGCTGATCCTGCTGGCCCAGAACCGGCAGGCCGACCGGGACCGGGTGGCCCTGGAGGAGGATCGGCGGCGAGCCACCGCCCAGAAGGCGGACACCGAGTACCTGGCCCGGGAGATCGCCGCACTGCGGATCGCGCTGGGTGAGGTGGCCACCCGCGACTTCCTCCGCTCCGAGCTGGCCCGGCTGGCCGAGGAACTGGACGAGATGGGGCAGCGCCGGCAGCGCCTGGAGCGTCGCCAGCAGGAGAAGGACAGCCGGCAGGAGAAACGTGGTCAGCGGCCGACCGATGGTGTCGGCCTGGACGAACCACGCGACGACCTGGACGGCGACTTCGTCCGGGACGCCCGGCCGGACGGCACCGGGCCGCGCCGTTCGGACGGCTGACCAGCTCATCAGGGCGGGGTCATCGTTTGGCTCACACCGCCCCGGGCAACAGCGGCAGCGGATGCCCCGCGACGTAGCATTGCGGGCATGTCAGCACCCGTGAGCACCGTCGAGGACGCGATCCAGGCCGCCCTGGCCACCGTCAACGACCCGGAGATCCGCCGGCCCATCACCGAGCTGGGCATGGTCCGCTCCGCCACGATCGCTGCCAGCGGCGTCGTCCGGGTCGAGCTGCTGCTCACCGTCGCCGGCTGCCCGCTCAAGGACAAGCTGCGCAGCGACATCACCACCGCCCTCGCCGCGGTGCCCGGCGTCACCGGTGTGGAGATCGACTTCGGTGTGATGACCCCCGAGCAGCGACAGTCGTTGCAGTCGCAGTTGCGCGGCGGGGGTGCCAGCGAGGAGCCGGTCATCCCGTTCGCCCAGCCCGGCTCCCGCACCCGGGTGTACGCGGTGGCCAGCGGCAAGGGCGGCGTCGGCAAGTCCAGCGTGACGGTCAACCTGGCGGCGGCGCTCGCCGCCCGCGGGCTCTCCGTCGGCGTGGTCGACGCGGACATCTACGGCCACTCGGTGCCCCGGATGCTCGGCGCCGACGGACGGCCCACCCGCGTCGAGGACATGATCATGCCGCCGCAGTCGCACGGCGTGAAGGTGATCTCCATCGGCATGTTCACCTCCGGCAACGCCGCAGTCGTGTGGCGCGGCCCGATGCTGCACCGGGCCTTGCAGCAGTTCCTGGCCGACGTCTACTGGGGCGACCTGGACGTGCTCCTGCTCGACCTGCCTCCGGGCACGGGTGACGTGGCCATCTCGCTGGCCCAACTCCTGCCCAACTCGGAGATCCTGATCGTCACCACCCCGCAGACCGCCGCCGCCGAGGTGGCGGAGCGGGCCGGTGCGATCGCCCTGCAGACCCACCAGCGGGTGGTCGGCGTCATCGAGAACATGTCCTGGCTGGAGCTTCCGGACGGCTCCCGGATGGAGATCTTCGGCGCCGGGGGTGGCACAGCCGTCGCCGAATCGCTGAGCCGGACCATCGGCGCCCAGGTGCCGCTGCTCGGGCAGATCCCGCTGGACACCCGGGTCCGCGAGGCCGGCGACGCGGGCAACCCCATCGTGCTGGCCGACCCGGAGTCCCCGGCCGCGCAGGCGCTCGGCACGATCGCCGACCGGCTCGCGCTGCGCCGCGAGTCGCTGCTCGGCAAGCCGCTCGGCCTCAAGCCCGCCGGGCGCTGACCGTCGGAAACGCCATCAGCCCGCTGGCCCTTCGGCCGGCGGGCTGATCACCTTGCGGCTCGGTCAGGTGGCGTCGTCGTAGCTGGCGCGGGGCGCCGGCGTCGAGGGGCTGCTGGTGGCCGTGCCGGGCCGGGTGCCGTTGGACCGCAGGTCCGCAGCACTGGCCACGTCCTTCAGGTCGTCGTGCACGCCGCTGACGTCCGCACGCAGGTTGTCGTAGACGCCCTGCAGCGGCTTGCGGATCGCCGCCTCGTCCTCCTCGCTGAGGAGGTGCTTGCGGATGAACGCCTTCGGGTGCAGATCCTCCAGCTGGATGTCGGTGCCCAGCTCACGACTCAGGTCGCCGGTGGCGTTGCGGGCCATGTTGCGCAGATTGCGTACCAGCCGCAGGCCGTCGGTGATGACTGCGGGCAGCCGGTCACCGAAGATCAGCAGCGCCAGGAGCAGCAGCGCCCCGATCTCCCACCAGTTCAGGTTGTCCAACATCCCGCTGGCCTCCTCTCGGCCGTCAGCAGCAAGACTACGCACGCCGGATGGCGTGCGGACAAGGGGTGAGCGCTGTTCACTTCGCGTCCGCGGCGAGAGTTACCGACGTGTTCTGCCGGGCGGAGCCCCGCCGAAACTCGACGGTCACCACCGAGCCCGGCGCGAACTTGCGGACCAACGCGGTCAGGTCCGTCGGCTCGGTCATCGGCCGCCCATTGATCTTGAGGATCACGTCGCCGACCTTCAACCCGGCGCTGTCCGCCGGGCCGGACGGCTCCACCTCCGCCAACCGCAGACCACCCCCGGCGGGCCCGGTCGGGCCGTCCGGCCGGGCGCCGATCACCGTACGCCGGGCCTTGCCGGTGCCGATGATGTCCTGGGTCACCCGTTTGGCCTGGTTGATCGGGATGGCGAAGGCGAGCCCGATGTTGCCCGCCTCCTGCCCCTCAGCGACCAGTGACTTGATGGTGGAGTTCACCCCGACCACCCGCCCGGCGCCGTCGACCAGCGGGCCGCCCGAGTTGCCGTGGTTGACCGCGGCGTCGGTCTGGATGGCCGCGTAGTAGCGCACGGGGCCACCCGGCTCGCCGGCCTGCATCGTCCGGTCCAGGGCACTCACGATGCCGGCGGTGACCGTGTTGGCCAGTGACAGCGGCGAGCCGATGGCGAGCACCGGGTCACCGACCGCCAGCGCGTCGGAGTCACCGAACTCCACCGGCCGCAGCCCGGGACGACTCACCTTGATCACCGCGATGTCCGACTCCGGGTCCCGACCGACGATGGTCGCCGACGCGGTGGTGCCGTCGTTGAAGACCACCGAGGCCTTGCCGCTGCCACCGGCCACCACGTGATCATTGGTGATCACATGGCCGTCGGCGGTGGCGATGAAGCCGGAGCCCTCACTGGTCCCGCCGAGGCTGCTCACCCGGACGGTGACCACGCTGGGCAGGACACGTTCGGCGACACCGGCCAGCGACTCCGGCTTGCGCTGGGCCAGCGCGGGAGCCTCCGCCGGCGCACCGCCGAGCACCACCCCACCAGCGCCGCCGCGCACCGCGAACGCGTAACCCAGCGCGCCGCCGAGAGTGCCGGCCAGCAGCGCGGTGATCACGGGAATGAGCAACAGGTGGCGCAGCGTCGGCCGGCCCGGCGCGTCCGGATCGGTGACCGGCTCGGGCTCGGTGCCGGCCGCCACCGCCCCGGGCACCACCACCGCGGCCGGCGCCGCCGGGTCCCGCCATGGGTCGGCGAGCGCGTCCGACCACCAGGGCGAAGCACCCTCCGCGCCCGGCCCGCCCGCCGCCGGTGTCGGCCAGCCCGGCGACGGCCCGACGGACGGCACCGGCGGGTACCCGGATGTCGACATGCTGCCGGGCGGCGCGACAGGCGGATTGCCAGGCGGCACAACAGGTGTGCTGCCGGGCGGAGCGATCGGCGGGTTGCCGGGCGGCACAGCGGGCGTGCTGCCGGGCGGAGCGATCGGCGGGTTGCCGGGCGGCACAGCGGGCGTGCTGCCGGGCGGAGCGATCGGCGGGTTGCCGGGCGGCACAGCGGGCGTGCTGCCGGCCCCTGGTGTGGTCGGCGATCCCGGCGGGGCCCCTGCCCCGGGCGGTCGCGCCGCAGCCGGAGTCTCACCGCCCCGGCGCCACTCCCAGCCGTCGGTCACGTCGGTGCCTCCCAGTCCGTCCCCGGATCCCGCGCCGCGTCGCCCGGCCACGGGCCGGTTTGGTCGCGGCTGACGGGATACCGCCTCCAGGATTGCACGGATGTACGCGGTGGGGTCAGCGGTTGCCCCGGTGATCGCAACAGGCGGAGGCGCGGCTGCGCCCCGCGACGGTCGCCTCTACGCTCACAGTGCCAACCCGCCCCCGCACCACGCACCGCCCCCGGAGGTGCCCCATCGCCACGGTCGCCGGTTCCGGCAGTTCGACGGCCCAGGCTCAGCAGTTCGCCGAGTCTTACGTCACCGAGGATCTCGTGCTCCGCACCGCCCGCAGCCTCGCTCGGGAGGTCGGCCTCGACGCCGTCACCCCCGGCGCGGGAGCCGCGCTGCGGCTGCTGGCCGCCGCCGGCAACGCCCGCGCGGTGGTGGAGATCGGCACCGGCACCGGGGTGAGCGGAGTCTGGCTGCTGCGCGGCATGCGCGCCGATGGTGTGCTGACCACCATCGACCTGGAGGTGGAGCACCAGCGGATCGCCCGGCGGATCTTCGCCGAGGCGGGTTTCGCGGCCGGCCGCACACGGATCATCACCGGTCGTGCGCTCGACGTGCTGCCCCGGCTCGCCGACGGCGCGTACGACCTGGTCTTCGTGGACGCGGAGGCGACCGGCTTCCATGCCTGCGTGGAAGCGGCGCTGCGGCTGTTGCGCCCGGGGGGCGTGCTCGCGCTCAACGGCGTGCTGGCGGGCGGCCGGATCGGTGACCCGGCCGCCCGGGACGCGGAGACGGTGACCGTCCGCGAGACGATCAAGGCGGTGCGGGAGTCGGAGCACTGGATCCCCGCGCTGCTGCCGGTCGGGCACGGAGTGCTCGCCGCGGTGAAGTGCTGACCTGGTCAGTCGACGCTGGCCAGCCAGCGCAGCAACCACCGGACGCCCCAGCCGGTGGCGCCGCGGCTGACCTCGGCGTGGTCGCCGTCCGCCCAGGACGGCGCCGACATGTCCAGGTGCAGCCAGCGGTCCCGTAGTTCGCCGGTGAACTCGCGGAGGTAGAGCGCGGCCAGCACCGAGCCGGCACCCTGTGTCGGTGCGCTGTAGAGGTCCGCGATCTCGCTGCCCAGGTACTCGACGTAGTCACCGTGCAGGGGCATCCGCCATGCCGACTCGCCGGCCGCCTCGGCCGCGGCCAGCACGTCAGCGGCCAGTTGGTCGTTCTCGCTGTACAGGGCGGCGGTGCGCTTGCCCAGCGCCACCGCGTTGGCACCGGTGAGGGTGGCCAGGTCGAGCAGCAGGTCCGGTTCGAGCTGCCGCACCGCGTACGCCAGCGCGTCGGCGAGGACCAGTCGACCCTCGGCGTCGGAGTTGGTCGTCTCGCTTGTCATTCCGCCGTAGTGCCGGACGACGTCGCCGGGGCGGAACGCCGAGCCGCTGACCATGTTCTCGGCGAGCGGGGCCAGCGTGGTGACCCGGACCGGCAGCCGCAGCGCGGCGGCGCCGAGGGTGGCGGCGACGACCGCAGCCGCGCCGGCCATGTCCTTGCGCATCAGCTTCATCGCCGGCACCGGCTTGATCGAGATGCCGCCGGTGTCGAAGGTGATGCCCTTGCCGATCAGCACCACGTGCGTGCGCGCGTTGGCCGGATGCCAGTCCAGCTCGACGAGCCGGGGGCCGCTGGCCGAGCCGCCGCCCACGGCGAGGATCCCGCCGAAGCCCTCGGCGGCCAGCTCGTCCGGGCCACGGACCCGCAGTCGCAGGTCCGGCAGGTCGGCCGCGGCGGACGCCACCTCGTCGGCGAACCACTGCGGGGTCTTCACCGAGGAGGGGGTGTTGGTCAGGTCACGGGCGAGGTTGGTCATCGCCGCGGTGGTCCGGGCGGTGGCTACGGTGGCCTCGAACGCCGCCGGGTCGGCGAGCAGCAGATCGACATCGCTGAGCGCCGGCGCGTCGCCCGCGGTGGTCATCCGGAACCGGTACGGGGCGAGCAGCAGCCCTTCGGCCAACCCGCGTACCGCAGCCGGGGTCACCTCGGCCGGCAGGGCAATGGTGATATGCGTCTCACTGGCTGCGGAGCGGGCCAGGGCCGCACCGGCCGTCCGCCAGGCCGCCTCGTCGCCGTCGCCGATGCCGAGCAGCAGGAGCCGGCCGGGGGTGGCCCCGGGGCGTAGTTGGGTGTGGATCTCGCCCGCCCGGCCGGTGAGTCGGGCCGCCGGAACCAACGCGGCGGCCTCGTCGGCGGTGCCGCCGGGGGGTGCCACGGCGGTCGCCACGGGCTCGGCCGAGATGTCATCCGCCGCTGCCGGATCGGCGGGGCGGACAGGCAGGACGAGGACGTCGAGCCGGTCGGGCTCGGCGATCAGACGGATGGCGAGCACGCGGAACCGTACCTCCAGAGAAGTGTCGCGGAGCGGAAGCCAACCCGCCTGCCCGCGCCGATGAAGGCCCTGAGCCACCGGCGATACCGGTGACTCAGGGTCCGAAGAACGTTCCGGGCGGCCTGAGCCGCCCGGACCACTCCTTACTCAGCCGGCCGCTGCCTTCAACGCGTCACCGAGCGCGTTGGCCTCGTCGGGAGTCATCTCGACGACGAGCCGGCCACCGCCCTCCAGCGGGACCCGCATGACGATGCCCCGCCCCTCCTTGGTGACTTCCAGCGGACCGTCGCCCGTCCGCGGCTTCATCGCCGCCATGTTGTCTCCCCTCAGACCTACACCAGGGTCGGTGGGTTGCCCCACAGCCACTTCGTCACGACCACCCGCAACGGTCGCGGGGGTGTCGACCAACGATTTTCCCTGATGAACACCGCCGGACCCAAACCGGAGCAGCATTGATGTAACAGCATCTAGCTTATCTTGAGAAGGCCTGTCACAATGTGCGGTCATGCAGGCACGGTCGGCACTCTTCGACCTGTACGGCGACCACCTCCGTCCGAAGGGTGGCCGCGCACCGGTTGCCGCCCTGGTCAAGCTACTGGCGCCGCTGGGAATCGCACCGCCCGCCGTTCGCACCGCCGTGTCCCGGATGGTGCGTCAAGGCTGGCTCGAACCACTCCGGTTGGCCTCCGGACCGGGATATTCGATCACACCAAAAGCCGCCCGGCGACTCGACGAGGCAGCGGCCCGGATCTACCGGACCGGCCGGGTCACCTGGGACGGCCGGTTCGATCTGCTGGTGTTGGAGGCTCCGGGGTCCCGCCGGGACCGGCAACGGCTCGCCGCCAACCTGACCTTCCTCGGCTACGGCACGCTCGACGAGCAGACCTGGGTCGCCACCCGCCCCGCCGAGGACGTCGACCTGCTACTCGCCGAGGCCGGCATCCAATTCGAGCGGTTCACCGCCGCCCACTTCTCCGGCACACCCGGGGCGATGGGCGTGGTCCGCCGGGCCTGGAATCTGAACGAGATCGGCCAAGCCTACGAACGCTTCGTCGCCGACCAGCGCCCACTACTCGCCGCCGTCACCGTGCGCAGCAGCGACGAGGAGGCGTACGCGACCCGGTTCCGGCTCGTGCACGCGTGGCGTACCTTCCTCTTCCGGGACCCGCAGCTGCCCCCGGCGCTGCTGCCCGAACGCTGGCCCGGCACCGCCGCGGCCAGTTTCTTCGACCGGCACGCGGCCCGCCTGCGTCCGGCCGCCGACCGGTACGTCGAACAGTGCCTCGACGCCGGCAACCGCATCGTCCGACAGAAGGGTCGTTAGACACGTGACCGAGCCGCTGCTGGTCGACCGGACCGACGCCGTCGTCACCCTCACGCTGAACCGGGCGAACGCGATGAACGCGCTCGACGTGCCGCTCAAGGAGGCGCTGCGGGACGCCCTGGCCGAGTTGGAGACCGACCGGTCTTGCCGCGCGGTCGTGCTGGCCGGGGCCGGCGGATCGTTCAGCGCCGGTCAGGACCTGCGCGAGCACGTGGCCACCCTGGAAAACTCCGCCAGTGACCCCCTGGGCACCGTGCGGACGCACTACAACCCGATCGCGGCCCGGCTCGCCAACCTGCCCAAGCCGGTGATCGCCGCGGTCCGCGGAATGGCCGCCGGGGCGGGCGCGTCGCTGGCATTCCTCGCCGACATCCGCATCGGCGGCCCCACCACCAGTTTCCTGATGGCCTTCGCCAAGGTCGGCCTCGCCGCCGACACCGGCGCCTCCTGGACGCTGCCCCGGCTGGTCGGCCACGCCAAGGCGGTGGAGCTGCTGATGCTGGCGGAGCCGGTCCGCGCCGAGGAGGCCTGCCGGTTGGGTCTGCTCAACCGGTTGGTGGACGACGACGAGCAGGTGTTGCCGGCCGCCCAGGAGTTGGCCGCCCGCCTCGCCGCCGGCCCGACCGTCGCGTACGGGGCGATCAAGCGGCAGCTCTCCATCGCCGACGCCGGCACCCTCGCCGACGCCCTCGCGGCCGAGGCGCAGGCCCAGTCGATCTGCGGCGCCACCGCTGACCACCGGGCGGCCACGCTCGCGTTCGTCGGCAAGCAGAAACCGGTCTTCGAGGGACGCTGAACGCAATTCGCACGCCGCCTTTACCGTCCTCGAACAGGGGTCGCCTAGCGTCGGCGCGTATGAGCGATCGTGAAGCGGTGGCGCACCTGCTGCGCCGGGCCACCTTCGGGCCGACCGCAGACGAGGTGGACGCCGCCGAGCGGGCCGGGCCGGCGGCCACCCTGGACAACCTGCTCACCCCGGCCCGAACCGACCGTGGCGCGGCGGCCACACCGCCGCCGGTGCTGGCCGCGGACCCGTACGCCGAGCTGACCGGCGAGTCGACCCGCGAGCAACGGCAACAGGCCAACGCGGAGCGGCGCAAGCAGGTCCAGCAGGTCACCGCGTGGTGGCTGGACCGGATGGTGGCCGCCGAGGACGGGTTGACCGAGAAGCTGCTCTTCTTCTGGCACGGGCACTGGGCGACCAGCGTGCAGAAGGTCAAGTCGGCCCGGATGATGCAGGGCCAACTGGAGACGCTGCGCCGGCACGGACGTGGTCCGTTGCGCCCGCTGGTCGCCGCGATGGTGCGCGACCCTGCCCTGATCGTCTGGTTGGACGGGCAGAAGAACACCCGCAAGGCGCCGAACGAGAACCTGGCCCGCGAGCTGATGGAGTTGTTCACCCTCGGCATCGGCACCTACACCGAGGCCGACGTGAAGGCCGGCGCGCGGGCCCTGACCGGCTGGGTCGTCGACCGCCGAACCGGTGCCGCCCGCTTCGAGGCCCGCCGGCACGACCCCGGCGAGAAGACCATCCTCGGGCAGAGCGGCCGGTTCGACGCCGAGGCGTACGCCGGGCTGCTGGCCGCCCAGCCAGCGGCGACGACGTTCGTGGCCGGGCGGCTCTGGTTCCGCTACGCCGGCAACGACGTCCCGGCACCGCAGGGCCTGGCCGGCCCGGACACCATCGCGACCCTGCGGGCGATCTTCTCGTCGCCGGCCTTCGCGCAGACCCGGGGCACGCTGGTAAAGCAACCCGTGGAGTGGTTGGTCGGCGCGTTGCGGCAGCTCGGCATCCGACCCTCCGCCCTGCCCGAGCAGCAACACAAACAACTGCTGGCCGGTCTGAACGCGCTGGACCAGGTGCCGCTGCGACCGCCCAGCGTGGGCGGCTGGCCGGCCGGGGCCGCCTGGCTGACCACCTCGTCACTGCAGGCCCGGCTGCGGACGGCCGAAATGCTCGCCGCCGCCACGGCACCGGCGGTGCTGGCCCGGCTGACCGCCGCGCCCACCGCCGGCCGGCCCGACGCGCTGGCCCGGCTGCTGGTGGTCGACGGTTGGAGCGCGCGCACCCGCGCCGCACTCACCCCGCTGGCCGGCGAGCCCCGCAAGCTGCTGGCCGCCGGCCTGGTCAGCCCCGAATACACCGTCAGCTGAGCGGAGGAGTCGACATGGACACCCAGACCCGACGCAGGTTCCTGCTGACCAGCGGGGTGGTCGGCGCGGGCGCGTTGGCCGCCGGCGCCGGCGCGTACCGCCTGCGGGACCTGCTGGACACCGCCGGGGACCGCGATCCGCAGGCTCGCACGCTGGTGCTGGTGACGCTGTACGGCGGTAATGACGGGCTCAACACCGTCATCCCGTACGGCGACCCCGCCTACCGGGCGGCCCGCCCCGAGCTGGCGTACCCGGACGGGGAGGTGCGGCGGTTGGACGACGGCTTCGGCCTCAACCCGGCACTGGCCGGCCTGCACCAACGCTGGTCCGCCGGTGGGCTGGCGATCGTGCGTGGGGTCGGCTACCCGAAGCCGGACCGCAGCCATTTCCGGTCGATGGACATCTGGCACACCGCGCAGCCCGACCGGCCGGGCAACACCGGCTGGCTGGGTCGGTGGCTGGACCAGGCGGGGGGCGACCCCCGGCTGGCGGTCTCCTTCGAGCCGGCGCTGCCGCCGCTGCTGGCCGGGGAGCGGAGCGCGGGTGCCGCGGTGCCGGTGAGCGACCGGAAGGCCACCAAGGGGCTGCCCGCGGAGACACTGACCGCGCTCGCCGCCGCCGAGGCGGGTGAGTCGGCGGCCCGGGGTCGGGCTGCCGCCTGCTTCGCCGACCTGCGGTCGGTGGACGAGATGATCCGCGAGGTACGCGACTCCGCCGACCCGGCAACGGCGGACCCGGACGGCGAGCAGGCCCCCGCGACGGCCACCGGCGGGGCACGCACACCCCTGGACGCGCAGTTGGACCTGGTCGCGCAGTGCGTCGAGGCGGGAGTGTCCACCCGGGCCTTCTCGGTGTCGCTGGGCGGCTTCGACACCCACGCCGACGAGAAGCAGTTGCAGGCCGTCCTGCTGGGTCAGCTCGACCGGGCGTTGACCGGGTTCGCCGACCGGATGAGCCGCACCGAGGCGGGCCGGAAGGTGGTGGTGGCGGTCTACTCCGAGTTCGGCCGCCGCGTCCGGGCCAACGCCTCGGACGGCACCGACCACGGCACCGCCTCCGACCTGCTGCTGCTCGGTGCGGGCGTACGCGGTGGTTGGCACGGGGACGCGCCCAGCCTCACCGACCTCGACGACGGCGACCTGAAGTACACCACCGACTTCCGGGACGTCTACGCCACGCTGCTGGAGCAGGTGCTGGGCACCGACCCGGGCCCGGTGCTCGCCGACTGGAAGGGCCGCGTGGACGGACTTTTCTAGTCGTCCTCTTCCGGGTCCTGGTTGGCCTCGGCACCCAGCACGAACGCCTGCATGGCCAGCTCGTCGCCGGCCGGCGAGACGAAGGCGGGCAGCTCACGCGGGCCCAACTCCTGCACGTACGACCAGAACAGCCGGACCGCCTCCGCCGGCGTGCCGGCCTCGATCGGCAGGTCGAGGCTGACCAGCCAGGTGCGCCGTGCCGGGGGCGGGCCGAGCTGGTCGGCCAACGCCCGGAAGGCGGCGGACTCCAGCGCGGTGACCGGCCCGTCGAGTGTCAGCAGGTCGGCCGGCACCGGCTCGTCGAAGGCCCGCCGGGTGTACGCCACGACGAGCGTCCCCGGCTCGACCGGGGACTGCGGGTCGTCGGGATCTTCGCGGTGGCGCTGACCCGGCGCGGTGACCCGACCGAGCGCCACCAGCCGCGGCGGCGCGTCGACCAGCACCGCAACCTGGTCTCCCGGCCCCGGTCGGGCGGCGTCAGCCAGCCCGGTCAGCTCCAGCGTGTCGTGGTGCACGAGCCGCTCGGCCTCGTACCGCTCGGCTGGCAGCAGCACGGCCCAGGTGCCCACGCCGTCGGCACGGCCGGACCCACCGGCCCGGTACGCGGTCTCGGTCGTCATGCCTGCATCCCATCATGCCGACGGTCAGAGGGTGACGTGACATCCGACGATGTGATCGTCGACCATGCCGGTGGCCTGCATCAGCGCGTACGCGGTGGTCGGGCCGACGAACCGGAAGCCCCGCTTCTTGAGTGCCTTGGCCATCGCCGTCGACTCCGGGGTGATCGGCGCGAGCTCGGCGAACGAGGCGAGGCGTGCCGGTCGCGGCTCCGGCGCGAAGGACCAGAGCAGGTCGGACAACCCTTCCGGCAGCTCCAGTGCGGCGCGGGCGTTGACGATCGCCGCCTCGATCTTGGCCCGGTTGCGGACGATGCCGGCGTCGGCGAGCAGCCGGGTCACGTCGGCGTCGTCGTAGCCGGCGACGGTCGAGATGTGGAACTCGTCGAAGGCCAACCGGAACGCCGGGCGTTTGCGCAGGATGGTCAGCCAGGACAGCCCGGACTGGAACGCCTCCAGCGTCATCCGCTCGTAGAGCGCGTCGTCGCCGCGCAGCGGCCGCCCCCACTCGGTGTCGTGGTAGATGGCGTAATCGGGGGTGCTCGACCCCCAGGCGCAGCGGGCCAGCCCGTCCGCGCCGATCACCAGGTCAGTCACCTCGTACACGTTAGTGCGGGCGGGGAGCCGGCTCCGGGCGTGGTCAGGGCAGCCGGCCCTGCTCGACCAGACGGGCGAACCTCTTCAGCGCCTGGGTGAGGCCGAGCTTGGAGCCGGGCCAGAGCACCGGCCAGGCCAGTCGACCCGCCCGCCCGCCCGGCAGGTGGAACCACTCGTGCCAGACGACCTGGGTGCGGGCTCGACCCAGCTGGGTGCAGCGCAGCACGCCCGGGCCGCGCAGCAGTTGGCCGTAGTGCACCACGCCGATCTCGTACGGCTCGTCGACCCGGACCACCCGCATCTCGTCGCGCAGCGTGGCCCGACCCACCGCGGTCACGGCCTCGATCCGGCTGCCCTCGCGGCCGTCGCCCTCGACCACCCGGACCCGGGTGAACGGGATCCAGTCGGACTGACGTTCCCAGGCGAGCAGCGCGGCGAAGACCCGCTCCGCCGGGGCGTCGACGATCACCGTGGCAGTTACCTCACCGGCACCGGGTTGGGCGGCCGCACGAAGATCGTCGGCGCCACCCGGACCGGTCACGCCGACTCCGACCGAACCGCCGCGCCGTGTTGCCCGGTGCCGTCGGTGGGCGTGCCGTCGGTCTGCTCACGATCGGCGGGCTCGCCGCCAGCGGGCACGACTGCCGGTGCCACCCCGTCGGAATCCGCCGGGGACGAGCTGGCGCCGGGCAGCGGGCCCGCGTCGGTCGAGCCGACCGGGGCGTCCGCCTTGTCGGCCGGCGACACCTCCGCGCCCGGCTCCGCCGCGTCGGCGTTCGTCACCTTGCGGATCGACTGCTCACGGGCATCGCGCAGCGCGTCCGCGTCGTCGGTGCGGCCCTCACGCAACGCGATGACCTCCGACTCCAGCACGCTGATCAGCTCCGACTTGTAGCCGATGTCGTAGGCGGCGCGGCGCATCGCCTGATCGACCTGGGCCATCCGGTACCCGCGCAACCCGGTGTCGAAACGGACCGCACCCACATCGGATTCGCGCAACGGCCGGTCGCTCGGCAACGCCACGGCCTGCGAATCCGGCTCGGCGGGCGCCAGGCCGGGATCACGGCCGCTGACCAGCACCGTCACACCGAATATCACCGCCGCGACGGTCAATGCCACGACCAGAAGGAGCAGAAGCTGACCCATGTACTGATCGTGGCATGGCAGCCGGCCAGGAGCGACCCCGCCACCCGTCCCGATCAGGATCCGTACCGACGCCCGCCCGGAGTCCTGGCCAGCCGACGGACTAGCGTCGGGATCGGCCGACGCGGCGGCGGCGGTGCGGATTCTCAGGAGGCGGGCATGGCCGGGGCGCTTCGGCTGGGTGGGCGCACGTTCGCCCCCGACGAGCTGGTGGTGATGGCGATCATCAACCGCACACCGGACTCGTTCTTCGACCGGGGGGCCACCTTCGCCGCCGACAGCGCACTGCGCGCGGTGGAGCGGGCCGTGGACGAAGGCGCGGCGATCATCGACATCGGCGGGGTCAAGGCCGGCCCCGGGGTGGACGTGGGCGTCGCCGAGGAGATCCGCCGCACGGTGGACACCATCGCCGCCGTCCGGGCCGCGTTTCCGGAGGTGGTGATCTCCATCGACACCTGGCGTGCCGAGGTGGCGACGGAGGCCGTGGCCGCCGGCGCCGACCTCCTCAACGACACCTGGTCGGGCGCCGACCCGACCCTGGCCGGGGTGGCCGCGCAGACCGGCGCGGGCCTGGTCTGCTCGCACGCCGGCGGCCTGGTCCCACGGACCAGGCCGCACCGGGCGGCCTTCGAGGACGTGGTCGCCGATGTGGTCGCGACGGTGACCGGGCTCGCCGAGCGCGCGGTGGCGGCAGGGGTACGCCCCGACGGCATCCTCATCGACCCCGCACACGACTTCGGCAAGAACACCCGGCACTCCCTGGAGATCACCCGACGGTTGGACGAGTTGACCGGAACCGGTTGGCCGGTGCTGGTGGCGCTCTCCAACAAGGACTTCATCGGTGAGACGCTGGACCTGCCGGTGCCCGAACGGCTGGAGGGGACCCTCGCCTCGACGGCCGTCTCGGCGTGGCTGGGCGCCCGGGTGTTCCGGGCCCACCAGGTCGGCCCGACCCGCCGGGTACTGGACATGGTGGCCTCGATCCGAGGCGATCGGCCGCCCGCGGCGACCCGCCGGGGCCTGGCCTGACCGGTCGTCGCCGCAACCGACCGCGAACGGCCGTACCGACCGGCACGATCGCCGGAGGTCGCGACGCTCAGGTCCAGCGGAGGATGTTCCTGCGCCAGGCATAGAGAATGCCGAGCGCGAGCACCGCCACGAACACCGCCATCTCCACCACCGTCGCCAGACCGAAGCCCGGCCGGTCGAAGACCACCGCCCAGGGGAAGAGGAACACCGCCTCGACCGCGAACAGCACGTACAGGTACGCGTACACGTAGTAGCGGATCTGCATCTGTGCCCAGTCGGCACCGACCGGGTCGAGCCCGCACTCGTAGCTGGCCCGTTTGCCGGGCGGATCGGCCGGACGCGCGGGACGTAACACCCGGTTGGCCGAGAACGCCGTAACGAAGAACAGAACGCTGGCGAGCAGCAGGAGCCCGAGCGTCGCGTACGAGCCCAGGTATCCGGTCACAGCCGGGAGCTTACCGTCCGTCCGGAAGGGCCGTCCCAAACACGTTACGGATTTGTTTCCGGACGGGACTAGTGCGCTGGGGCAACTGTTACCGACCATTGGACACCCACCAATGTCACCGGAGGACAGATGGCCCGCGTGAAGGCATCGCCCGGTGATCGGGCGCAGGGGCGGCGTTCCACGCCCCTGCTGGCGACCGCCCTCGCGCTCGGCCTGCTCGCGGCGCTCGCCGTCGGGCCGGCCTGGGCCGGCGCGGCAATGCCGGACGCGGACCCGATCGTGTCGCTGACCGACCCGGTGAGCGAACCCGGGGGTGACCCCGAGCCCACCCCGTCGGAGGAACCGCCCCCGACCGAGGAGCCTGGCGGCAGCCCGGTGCCGACCGACCCGGCACCGGAGACCACCGCGCCGCCGCCGGAGACGACACCGCCGGCACCGGAGACCACCGCCCCGGAGGTGCCGCCGCCACCGACCACCACCGTGCCGGGCGGGCCGCCCACACCGGCGCCCCCGACGCCCCCGGTGCCGCCCGCTCCCCCGGTCCCGCCGGTCCGCCCGCCCGCCCCGGGACCGCCGACACCGGCGCCGAATCCGCTGGGCGTACAGGTCACCACCCAGGACGTCACCCTCACCGGCGCGTACTGGAACGCGGCCAGCACGGACACCACCTTGCAGGTCACGGTCAACAACACCGGCACGGCCGCGCAACGGATCCGGCTCTCGTACACGCTGCCGGCCGGGCTGACCGACGCCGGGACGAAGGGTTGCGCCGCCGCCGGCGGCGGCGCGTACCGCTGTGGGGCCTGGACGGCCGAGGCTGGGGTCCGGTTCAGCGCTCTGCTCCGCCTGCGGGTCGACGGCACCGCGTGGAGGCGGATGCCCCTCGCCGGCTCCGTCCAGGTCGTCGCTGACGCTCCGGGCGTGCCCGGGGAAGCGGCCGACGACCAGGGCTTCGCGGTGCTCTTCCCACCCGGTCCGCCGGTGCCCGGGATCGCACTGGCCGCCGACGAGGTGGCGTTCGACATCAGCGGCGCCGCGAGCAACCTCACGCTTCGGCTGGGCAACACCGGGCCGGTGGACGCCGCCGGCCGGGTCGAGGTCGTCCTGCCGGCCGGGGTGACCGTTCCGACCCCGCCGCCCGGCTGCGCGGCGGTCGACGAGGCCCGGACCCGCTGCGACACGGGCCCGGTGCTGGCGGGCAAGACCGCCGAGTTGCGGTTGCCGGTGGAGGCGACACCGCAGGCTCAGCGGGAAGCGCCGTTGTCCGGTGCCGTGATCGGCCAGCTCGACCCGCGCAGCGGTCAGACCCGACAGGTGCAGATGAGTTTCCGGATCACCGCGGCGGCCGCGCTGGCCACACCGGTGGTCTCACCGCCCGCACCGACCGGCTCCCAGGGCGTACTTCCGGGCGGCGCCGCCGACGGCGACGGCGGGATGACCTCGGTGCAGCGCACCGCGATCATCCTGATCGTGGTCTCCGCGCTGCTGATGGTGCTGGCGCTCACGCTGGCCACCACCTCGCTGCGCCGCCGGCTCTCCGGCCCGGCCGCCCAGCCCGTTACCGACCCCGCCGACTGATCGACGGTCGACCCGGCGGTGATCTGAATTACGGCGGGCAGGGCGTAAGAGCGCAAACAAGGGCATTTTTCGGCCCAGCGGGGTCCCAGTCGGCGGACCTCCGGGGAGGGTTGAGGGCTGCTTGGACGTAGGCTCTCAGATGAGGAACGACAGCGGCCGGACCAGCCTGGGGCGGTGCGGTTAAACGTTGCGTCAAGGAGGTCCCGTGGCCGGGCAAGGCGAGGTCACCATCAGGTTCAGCCGCCCGCGCGACCACGCGCAGCGAGGTGCGGGCGTGAGCGCGAGGAGTGAGCCGGTTTTGCGAGCCCCGCAGTCGCGAACGAAGGTGGCACAGTGACCAAGCAGATCCGTCAACTTGACCGGGTGGTCATCCGGTTCGCTGGTGACTCCGGCGACGGCATGCAGCTGACCGGTGACCGGTTCACCTCGGAGACCGCGCAGCTCGGCAACGACATTTCCACGTTGCCGAACTTCCCCGCCGAGATTCGGGCTCCTGCCGGCACCCTGCCGGGCGTGTCGAGCTTCCAGGTGCACTTCGCCGATTACGACATCCTCACCCCGGGCGACGCGCCAAACGTGCTGGTGGCGATGAACCCGGCGGCGTTGAAGGCCAACCTCGCCGACCTGCCTCGCGGCGCCGACATCATCGTCAACACCGACGAGTTCACCAAGCGCAACCTCGCGAAGGTCGGCTACCAGGCCAGCCCTCTGGACGACGACTCGCTGGCCGGCTACGTCGTGCACCCGGTGGCGTTGACCTCGATGACAGTCGGCGCGTTGGCCGCCTTCGAGGTGTCCAAGAAGGACGCCGAGCGATCGAAGAACATGTTCGCCCTGGGCCTGCTCTCCTGGATGTACTCGCGGCCGTACGAGTCGACGCTGCGCTTCCTGGAGCGCAAGTTCGCGGCCCGTCCGGAGCTGGTCGCGGCGAACGTTGCCGCGTTCAAGGCGGGTTGGAACTTCGGCGAGACCACCGAGGACTTCGCGGTTCGTTACGAGGTCAAGCCGGCGAAGATGAAGCCGGGCACCTACCGCAACATCACCGGCAACGCGGCACTCTCCCTGGGGTTGGTCGCTGCCGGGGTGCGTTCGGGGTTGCCGGTGTTCCTCGGCGCGTACCCGATCACGCCAGCGTCGGACATCCTGCACGAGTTGAGCAAGCACAAGCGCTTCGGCGTGACCACCATGCAGGCCGAGGACGAGATCGCCGCGGTCGGTGCGGCGCTGGGCGCCTCCTACGGCGGGTCGCTCGGGGTGACCACCACCAGCGGCCCGGGCGTGGCACTCAAGAGCGAGACGATCTCCCTCGCGGTGGCGTTGGAGCTGCCGCTGGTGATCGTGGACGTGCAACGCGCCGGCCCGTCGACCGGTATGCCGACCAAGACCGAGCAGGCCGACCTCAACATGGCCCTCTACGGTCGGCACGGTGAGGCACCGGTCGCGGTGATCGCGCCCCGGTCGCCGTCGGACTGTTTCTTCGCGGCGTTGGAGGCGGCCCGGATCGCGTTGACCTACCGCACCCCGGTGATCCTGCTGTCCGACAACTACGTCGCGAACGGCTCGGAGCCGTGGCTGCTGCCCGACGTGGAGTCGCTGCCCGATCTGCGGGTCGACTTCGCCACCGAGCCCAACGGTGCGGACGGCACCACCTTCCTGCCCTACCTGCGCGATCCGGAGACCCTGGCCCGCCCGTGGGCGATCCCCGGCACGGCAGGGCTGGAACACCGGATCGGTGGTCTGGAGAAGGCCGACAAGACCGGCGACATCTCCTACGACCCGGCCAACCACGACTTCATGGTGCGTACCCGGGCCGCCCGGATCGAGACGATTCCGGTCCCGGACATCGAGGTCGAGGACCCCGACGGCGACGCCCGGGTGCTGGTCCTCGGTTGGGGCTCGACGTACGGGCCGATCGGCGCCGCCTGCCGCGGCGTCCGCCAGCGTGGCCTCTCCATCGCCCAGGCGCACCTGCGGCACCTCGCACCGATGCCGGCGAACCTCGGTGAGGTGCTGCGCTCCTACGACAAGGTCGTCATCCCGGAGATGAACCTGGGTCAGCTCGCCCACGTCATCCGGGCCCGCTACCTGGTCGACGCGATCAGCTACAACCAGGTCCGCGGCCTGCCGTTCACGGCCGCCGAGCTGGAGACGACGCTGGAAGAGGTCCTGAAGAATGTCTGAGCCCGTCGCCCTCAAGCTCACCGCGAAGGACTTCAAGTCCGACCAGGAGGTGCGCTGGTGCCCCGGCTGCGGTGACTACGCCATCCTGGCGGCCATCCAGCAGTTCATGCCGGAGCTGAACATCCCCCGGGAACGCACCGTCTTCGTCTCCGGGATCGGCTGCTCGTCGCGTTTCCCGTACTACATGAACACCTACGGGATGCACTCCATCCACGGCCGCGCCCCGGCGATCGCGACCGGCCTGTCGGTGTCCCGGCCGGATCTGTCGGTCTGGGTGGTGACCGGCGACGGTGACGCCCTGTCCATCGGTGGCAACCACCTGATCCACGCGTTGCGGCGCAACGTCAACCTCAAGATCCTGCTGTTCAACAACCGGATCTACGGTCTGACCAAGGGTCAGTATTCTCCGACGTCCGAGGTCGGCAAGGTCACCAAGTCGACTCCGGCCGGCTCGGCGGACGCCCCGTTCAACCCGCTCTCGCTCGCCCTCGGGGCGGAGGCCAGCTTCGTCGGCCGGACCATCGACTCCGACCGCAAGCACCTGCAGTCGGTGCTGCGGGCCGCCGCCGAGCACGAGGGTTCGGCGTTCGTGGAGATCTACCAGAACTGCAACATCTTCAACGACGGGGCGTTCGAGCAGCTCAAGGATCCGGCTACCCGGGACGACTACCTGATCCGCCTGGAGCACGGGCAGCCCATCACCTTCGGTGCCGACGGGCAGTTCTGCGTGGTGCACCCGCCGGGCGCGTTCGGCCTGGAGGTCCGGGAGACCAGTTCGGTCCGCCCGGAGGAGATCGTCGTGCACGACGCCACGGTGACCGACCCGGCGTACGCCTTCGCGCTGTCCCGGCTGCCCGGCCTGGACCTGCGCAACACTCCCATCGGAGTGTTCCGCTCGGTGGACCGACCGTCCTACGACAGCGTGGTGCAGGGACAACTCGCCGCCGCCAAGGCGACGGTCACCGAGACCCCCGAGCAGCAGCTCGCCGGGCTGCTGGCCAGCGGCGACACCTGGACGATCCTCTGACCCGTACCGCGTGACGAGAGCGGCCGTCCCCGGACCGGGGGCGGCCGCTCTCGTCGTATCGGTGTTCAGCGCTGGGCCGAGGCCGGCGTCCAGAGGTTGTCGATCTCCTTCTCGGTCGCCGCGAGGCTCGCCTCGTGCAGCGGGATCAGCTCGGCCATCGCCGGGACCGAGGGGGCCAGGGTCAGCTCGGTGCTGATGAAGCGCGGCTCCAGGCCGGTCATCGACAGGCCGTGCGGGAGCCACTGCTCCGCGTGGTCCCAGCCGTGGCGTGGGGTGCCCTCGCCGTAGCCGCCACCCCGGGTGGCCAGTACGACGAACTCGCGGCCGGCGAGCAGGCCCTCCTGCGTCGTCGGGTCGTAGGTGAGGCCGGCGACGATCAGGTGGTCGACCCAGGACTTGACGCTGCTGGGCGCACCGTAGTTGTAGAGCGGAAGCCCGAGCAGCACGACGTCGGCCTGCTTCACCTCGTCGACCAGGCGCTCGCTGAGCTCCCAGGATGCACGCTGCGCCGGGGTGTGCTGGTCCGGCGGTGTCATCCGGGCCAGTCCGCCCGCCGCGTCCAGGTGCGGCAGTGGTTCCGCGCCCAGGTCCCGGTAGGTCACCGTGCCGTCCGGATGGGCGGCACGCCACGTGGCGACCGCGCGGGCCGTGAGCCGCCGGCTGACCGACCAGTCACCCCGAATGCTCGAGTCGATATGCAGCAGATGCATTATTCCTCCTTCAAGGATCGTCTGTGCAGCACCAACTATTTATACCAGGCAGATGTTCCGGCAGCTCGGTAGACTGGGTCACATGTCCGCCCCGCCGCTCGACCCCTCGGAGCACCGCTCGGGCGCACTCCTGGACCATCTGGCCCGGCGGATGCGGCTGCGGTCCGAGACGGTGCTGGCGCCGCTGGGCCTACGCCCCCGGCATCTGGTCGCGCTCACCGTGCTGCGCGCCGGTGGCGGCACCAGCCAGCAGGCGCTCGCCACCATCCTGGAAATGGACAGCACCAACATCGTCGGGCTGCTCAACGACCTGGAAGCGGAGCAACTGGTCGAGCGGCGGCGCTCACCCGAGGACCGCCGCCGACACGTCGTCGAACTCACCCAAGACGGGGCAAAACGCCTCAGCGAGGCCGAATGCGCCCTCGCCGGTGCGGAGGACGAAGTGCTCGGGGCACTGGACCCCAACGAACGGGAGACGCTCTACGAGCTGCTTCGGCGGGCCGCAGCCACCACCTCGCCGATCAACTGCACCGAGGTGATCTGCGCGGGCGACGAACCGCTCTGACGCCGCAATCTGCCAACCAGGGCGGCGGTGGAACGGTCAGGCGGTCGTCGCCGACTGCGGGCGGTCGTCGCGCACGTGCACCAGCATGTCGCCGGTCTCGATCACCGCGCCGGCCCGGTCGGCCAGGGTGACCACCTTGCCCCGCCGCACCAGGGCGATCACCAGTGACTCCAGCTCGCGCGGCGAGCGACCCACCTCGTCCCGTTCCGCCGAGCGCATCGCCAGCGCCATGCCCTGGCCCGGCGTGAGCAGATCCTCCACGACGTCGATCAGCGGCGGCGCCGAGGTGGACAGGCCGAGCAGCCGGCCCGCGGTCGCCGAGGAGACGATCACGTGGTGCGCACCGCTCTGCTTGAGCAGTGGCGCGTTCTCCGCCTCCCGCGCCGCCGCGATGATGCGGACCTGCCCGGCGGTGAGCTGACGCACCGTCAGCGCGACCAGCACCGACGCGTCGTCACTGTCGGTCGCGATGATCACTGCCTTCGCGTTCTTGACGTGGGCCTCGTTCAGCACCGACGAGCGGGTCGCCGAGCCCTCGATCGCCACCAGCCCGGCGGAGGTGGCCTGCCGCAGGGCGGTGGCGCTGCGCTCCACCACCACGATCCGCGAGCGGTCCAGACCGTTCTCCATCAGGGCGGAGACCGCGCTGCGCCCCTTGGTGCCGTAGCCGCAGATGATGACGTGGTCCTTCACGGCTCTCCTCCACCGCGACAGGCGACGGCCGGTCCGGTACTGCTCGGTCAGAACTTCCAGGGTGGTGCCGACCAGGATGATCAGGAAGATCACTCGGGCCGGGGTGATGAAGAGGACGTTGACCAGCCGGGCCGACGGCGCGGCCGGGGTGATGTCGCCGTAGCCGGTGGTCGAGAGCGACACGACCGCGTAGTAGAAGCAGTCGAGCAGGGTGAGGCCGTCCTCGTTGACATCGCGGTAGCCGTCCCGGCCCAGGTAGACCGCGGCGACCACGGCGAAGACCAGGCCCAGGGCAGCGGCGAGCCGGAGGCTCAGCGCGCTCAGCGGGCCCCGGCGCTGCGCGGGAAAATGGATCACCGTCGAACCTGTTCCGCCACCGTCGCCTGCACGCCCACAACATAGCGGGTACGTCATGCCCGGCACGTCCGGGTTGCACACCGGACGACCGGCACCGGTCGAAACGGCGGCGGACCCCCACGGGACCGCCGGCCGGTCCGGCAGCGGGCATGATGGGAGTGTTCCCCGGACGACGACCGCGAGGTGAGGTCCCCATGTCGTTACTACGACGAGTGATCGGCGGGGTGCTGCGTCGCCACCGCCAGCGCCAGGGCCGCACGCTGCGGGAGGTGGCCGCGTCGGCCGACGTCTCGGTGCCCTACCTGTCGGAGGTGGAGCGAGGTCGCAAGGAGGCGTCGTCGGAGGTGCTCGCGGCGATCTGCCGGGCGCTCGGCATCAGCCTCGCCGACCTGCTCGGGGAGGCCCGCGACGACATGCGGAGGGTCGAGCCTCGCCTCCCGTCCGCGCCGCGCGCCGTGCTGACCCACCTGGAGCGGGTCGATGCGACTCGACGCGAGATCGGCAACGCCACCCTGCTGGTGGGTCCACGCATCGGCGGGTTCGTCCTGCACCGCGAGCCGGAGGTGAGCGAGCCCACCCTCAGCGTCGACGCGATGGCCTCCGCCGGTGGCTCGCACCCCGGTCCGCGTACCGCCGCTTTGGCCGACAGCGCGCAGACCCGCCTGGGCCTGCGGCAGCTGACCGCCGCGTAGGCCGCGCGGTTCTGCCGTCGGCGGATCTGCCGGCGGCAGAACCCCTGGGCCAGCCACCGCCGTTGCACGCACGCTGGAGGGGCCGGTCCACCGGGCGGTCCCACCGCCCGCCGGCGTGATGGAAGGCGGCGGCACATGATCGGGTACGACGTGCGGATGCTGGTCGACGGGCAGCCGTCCTTCGGCGACCAGGTGTTCGAGCGGCTGTTGCGGGAGCGGATCATCTTTCTCGGCACCGAGGTGACGGAGGAGTCGGCCAACCAGATCTGCGCGCAGATTCTGCTGCTCGCCGCCGAGGACGCCGACCGGGACATCTTTCTCTACATCAACTCGCCGGGCGGGTCGGTGAGCGCGGGGATGGCGGTCTACGACACGATGCGTTACGTCCGCAACGACGTGGCGACGTTGGCGCTCGGGTTCGCCGGCTCGATGGGGCAGTTCCTGCTCTGTGCCGGCGCGGCCGGCAAGCGGTACGCGTTGCCGCATTCGCGGATCATGATGCATCAGCCGTCCGGTGGGATAGGCGGAACCGTCGCCGACATCACCATCCAGGCAGAGAACATGTTGCACGTGAAGCGGACGATGCAGGAGCTGATCGCCCAGCACAGTGGACGGACCCTCGACGAGATCCAGCAGGACTGGGACCGGGATCGCTGGTTCACCGCCGAGCAGGCTCGGGAGTACGGCCTGATCGATGAGGTGCTCACCCGAGCCGAACAGCTACCGTCGACCTGAAGCGGATGGCCGCCCGGCCCAGTCCTCTGTGGCAGTACCACCACTGGCGGAAATTCGGTGGCGGTCGCCTATTAGGGTCGCGTCTATGCGCCGACTGATCCCTACCCTATCGATCGCCCTCGCCGTCGCCCTCGTCAGTGGCTGCGGCACCAACTCCGACGACAAGGGGGCGTCCGCTCCCTCCGCCGCCGCCCCGGCAACGTCCAAACTTGAGCCGGTCGCCGCCGTCAAGCAGGGCATGGACCGCAGCCTCGCTGGCCAGCTCGCCATGGAGGCCTCCGTCAAGGCCGGCACCCAGTCGATCACCCTCAACGGAAAGATGGACCCTGCGGCCCGCATGTTCCACATCACCGGCAAGGCCCCGGAACCGCTGGAGGCGCGGCTGATCGGCGACGCCGCCTACCTCAAGTCGGAATCGCTCGAGGGTAAGAAGCCGTGGATGAAGCTCGACCTCACCAAGCTCAAGCCGAACAGCGCGCTGCGCCAGTCCTTCGACATGAAGGCGCAGACCGGCATCATCGGCGGCATCGTGTCCGCCCAGGAGGTGGGTGAGGGCCGTTACACCGGCGTCGCCGACCTGGGGAAGGCCGCCGAGGCCGCCAGCACCGACGCCGGAATGCGGGATGGGCTCGAGTCGTCCGCCAAGCTGGCGAAGGACCCGACGGCCATCCCGTTCGAAGCGACTCTCGACGCCGAGGGGCACCTCACCGCGCTCTCCTACACGGTTGCCACGAAGTCGATCGGTGACCTCGTCACCGAGATGCACATGAGCGATTTCGGCAAGCCGGTCACGGTGGAAGCACCGCCCGCCAGCGAGACCGAGGCGGCCTCCGCGGAGATGTACAAGTACTTCTGACGCACCGGCACGTCCGGGGCGTCGCCCGTCGAGCGTGGGCTGCGGTTCTCCGTGGCCCACGCTCTGGTTTTGTCTTCGGTGCGGCTTGGTTTCGGTGCGGCTCGGTTTCGGTGCGGCTTGGTTCGGTGCGGCTTGGTTCGGTGCGGCTTGGTTCGGTGCGCGGCGAGACAGTGCCGCAGGTCACAGCAGCGCAGGCAACATTCCGCAGCGCCACCCCGTCCTTGAGGCAGACAGCCACCAAGGAGGGCACATGTTCGCCGCATACGTCACGGTCACCATCCTCGCCTCGGTCTTCACCGGCATCGCCGCCGTCACCTACCTGATCGGCCACGACTACCCGAAGGCCCAGGCGGACATGAAGCGGATACCGCGGTCGTGGGTGCCGTGGCTGGGCATGGTGCTGGCGGCTGGCTCTCTGGGGCTGCTGACCGGGTTCGCCGTGCCGCTGTTGGGGACGCTCGCCGCCGCTGGCCTGGTGCTCTACTTCGTCGGCGCGCTCATCGCACACCTGCGGGTGGGTTCCCGCCAGCTCGTGGGGTGGGCGGTGTTCTTCTCCACCGTGGTGGCCGCGCTGGCGGTGAACCTGGGCTACCACTGGTGACCCGTTCGCACATCGGTCATGGAGATCGGTGATCCTGGGTAGTCTGCCCCCTACCGAGAAGATCAGCGGGGTGCTCGCACCTCTTCGAGTTGGTTACTTCGGCGAGACCATGCGGGCCAGGAGGGTGACGAGTTGCTCGCGCTCTGCCGGCGTGAGGGCGGCCGTCAGCTCGTCGTTGGCCTCATCGCCGAGTCGCTCGGTGCGGCGCAGGCGTCGCCGCCCGGCGGCTGACATGGAGATGGCGTTCTTTCGCCGATCTTCTGGGTCCGGCGAGCGTATGACCAGGCCCTCGGCGAGCAGGTCGCGAACGAGCGCAGCCATGTCCTTGGGGTCGACGTTGAGAGCCCGGCCAAGATCCGCCTGGGACACCGGGCCCAGTTCGGCGACGGTGGACAGGACCGCATGATGCATCATCCGCATACCTTCGCGGGCCAGGGACTCTGCGACGAGGCGGTGCCCGCGAGCCGCAGCGCGGCCGAGAAGCCAGCTCGGTAAGGCGCGGATCCGGGCGGGAGCGTACGGAACCTCGTCCATCCGTGCAGCGTACCAAAGTCATTGGGGTATCCCAACGAGTCTGCGATATGGTGGGGATATCCCAACGACATGGAGGTGCCCGTGCGCCGGATCCGCTATTACGAGTACGGCAGCCCGGCGGTCCTTCGCCTCGAGGAGGCCACGCCCCCAGAGCCCGGGCCAGGCGAACTGCTGGTGCGCACCGAAGCGATCGGCGTGACCCTGCCGTCCGTACGGAAAGTTCGGGGCGAGGGCGGCCGCGCACCGCTACCCGGAGTCCTCGGCGGGGAGATCGCCGGCGAGGTGATTGCCGTCGGTCCAGGGGTGTCATCGTTCGCGGCAGGGGACCGCGTAACCTCCCTGACCTTCACCGGTTCGTATGCCGACCTGGTCCTCGCGCCCGACTTCATGGCGAGCCGGATACCCGACGGTGCCAGCTGCACACAAGCCGTCGCACTGGTCCGCAGCGGGCACGTCGCCCTTGCCGCCCTCGCCACCGCCCGGCCGACCGCAACCGAGTCCGTGCTGATCACGGGTGCGGCGAGCGGCGTCGGACATCTCGCGGTCCAACTGGCGAAAATCCACGGCATCAAACGGGTCGTGGCCGCCGTCAGCTCGCCCGGCAAGGCAGACTTCCTACGCGGGCTCGGGGCGGATGAAGTCGTCACCTACGACAACAAACACTGGGGAGAACCGGTCGATGTGGTGCTCGACGGGGTCGGCGGCGACCTGCTGCCGCGCGCCTTGGCAGCACTGCGACCGGGCGGGCGGTTGATCTTCTTCAACTCGGGCGGTGGCACGGTGCCCGCCTTCGACCTGCTCGCCGGCTCGAAGACCATCACCGGCCTGACGATGGCCCGATTCGCCAACACCGAGCCGAAGCTCTACGAGCAGCACCACCAGCAACTGTGGCAACTCCACCAGTCACGACAGTTGCGCCCCGTGGTGCACGCCGAGATTCCGCTGACCGATGCCGCGTCGGCGCACGAGATCATCGAAGCTCGCGTCAATCTCGGCAAGGTCGTCCTACGCCCCTGAGCGACGGTCTCTACTGACAGGTCGACCGATCGAGGCGGACGTTTTTCCGCAGGTCAAGAAGCATTTCCGCTGATCTTCGAGGTGCCCCCGGCAGGATTCGAACCTGCGACACACGGTTTAGGAAACCGATGCTCTATCCCCTGAGCTACGGGGGCGCGAGGGCACAGTCTAGCGACTTGGGCGTTCACCTGGGGTGGCAGGGAGTGGCCCGCGTTCACCCACGTCACCCGGACCGCCGTTCGCGCAGCCCAGGACCACACCTCGAGCACACGAGCCCCGGTTTGCGACCGGCGGTCGGCCGCGGTGACCCGCGTTGGCACCGGTTCGCCCGGGTTGGCATCCGCTGGAGAGCACACATCGAGCACGTCATCAAAGATCAACAACGTAGCGTCCATACAGCGCCTTCGTCGTCGCCGCCAGGGGGCCATGGGGCGCTCACCCCGGGGCGCTCGGACTCCGCCGTGATGCCGACTACGACGTTCCCCACCGGGCGTCCGCTCATGACGATGACAGTGCACCCGATCATGTGCTGGTAAACATGCCCCGGAGGACCGTGAGTACGACTGGGACGGCCCGGTTGGTCAAAACACCGGCGTGACCCGCCCCAGGCAGCAGGACATTGACGGAGTGACTTATGCCTTCAGCGACGTACGATGGTGTGAGCCGTTCGGCGATGGGCTAACGATGCTCGGCTCGATGGCGCACAGGGATCGATTGCTGCTACGGGCCATCGCGCGGCACGCTTCACACCTGGCCAGCGGACAGCACGTCGATCTGCCCGGTCTGGCGGCGACGATGCGGCAGCGGCTGGCGGCGGGTGAAGGCTTGGACGCCCTGCTCCCCGAGGCCTTCAACGCAATGTGCGAGGCGTACCGCCGTACGACAGGCCATGGGCCCGGGGCCCGGGCAGGTGCTCATCCTCGCGGGTCTGGCGCTTCATCGGGGCGCGGTGGCGCAGCTAGCCTCGGGCCCGTGGAGACGACGAAAGACCCCGCCTCTATGGTGGGCCGATGGCATCGGTCAAACAGATCCAAGTCACCTTCGACTGCGCAGATCCTGAGCGCGTCGCTCGCTTCTGGTGCGAGGTGTTGGGGTACGTCGTACCGCCGCCACCGGAGGGGTTTGCTAGTTGGGGCGATTTCAATCGCACGCTGCCGCCTGAGCGTCAGGGTTCAGCGTTCGCCTGCAGTGATCCCTCAGGTGTGGGTCCGCGACTGTACTTCCAGCGCGTTCCCGAAGGCAAGGTCGTCAAGAATCGGGTGCATCTTGACGTGCGGGTCGGCACCGGGCTCGTGGGTGAGGAGCGCCTGGCCGCACTTGAGGCCGAATGCGCACGACTGGTCGCGCTCGGCGCGGTACGCGGGCGACTACTGCGCGCCGATGGCGACAACGAGTCGTGCCTCGGGATGCAGGACATCGAGGGCAACGAGTTCTGTCTCGCCTGAGTGGCCGCGAACGTGGCACCTTCGCGAGTCGACTGATGCAGTTCACCACCGCGAGGGTCGCCGTCCCGCAGCGCGCCAACGGTCCTGATCCAGAACCACCCCTCGCCCCCGATGCCCCCCGCATCCGGTGACCTCTACTGGTGGACGCCCTTGAAGATTGCAGGCACTAGGTATGCCTAGGCGGCCCGCGCACTCCGCTAAACCCCGCTGAGCAGTGAAGATAGGTAAGCGCTGCCCGATGTGGCAGCACTCTTGTCAACCGAAGATTGATCCATCAGCGGTTGACAAGGAGACAAGCCATGTTGATAGACCCGGGCACGATGCTGGCTCTGGCGAACGATCGTCGCCGCGAGTTGATCGCCGAGGCCGACAGGGAGCGCCTACTCACCAGCGCCCGCCGGGCCCGCCTGGCCCGTAACGCCCTGGCCGTCCGTGGACAGCCCGACGGTACCCTCACGTCGTGCGAACCATCCGCGGCGGTGCCAGCCCAATGATGATCGGGCGGGAAAGCGAGCTGCGCCGGTTGGCGCAGCTCGCTTCGGCGCGTGAGCCGGCGGTTGCGCTCATCGCGGGCGAGCCGGGCATCGGAAAGACCCGGCTGGTGCACGAGCTGCTGACAACCGTGTCGGCGGAGACCGTAGTGCTGGTCGGCCAGGCGGAACCCGGCTCGCTGTCTCGGCCGTACGAGGTGCTCCTGGACGCTATCGACGGCCGTCCAGAGAGCGACGAGGAGCAGCTTGCGGCCCTCGCGGACTCGCGGCGCAGCCCGGTCGAGCGCCTGCACACCGGCCTCGCCATCCTGGCCGACCTGATCGGCGACTCCCCCGCGGTCATCGTCTTCGAGGACCTACATTGGGCCGACTCGGAGAGCGCGGCGCTGTTCGAGCGGATCGCCGACCAGCGCGGGCCGCGGCTGCTCATCGGAACGTACCGGCCGGACGAGGTGACCCGCCGCCAACCGGTGGCTGGCCTGCTGGCCCGGATGGAACGCCGGCACACCGTCACCCACGTACGTCTGGATCGCCTCATCCCCTCGCAGACCGCGGCGTTGCTGGCGGCGGCCACCGGCGCTCCGGCGCCGCTGCGCGCCGTGGCGGCACTGCACCACCGCACTGGCGGCAACCCGTTCTTCCTGGAGGAGTTGCTGCGCGCGCTGCCCGGGTACGACGTGGAGGCGCTGGTCGAGCAGCCGCTGCCGTGGAGCCTCGCCGAGGTGTTACGCCGCCAGGTCGACGACCTCGACCCGGTCAGCCACCGCGTCGTCGAGGCGGCTACCGTGCTCGGCCACCGCATCCCGTTCGACTTGCTCGCCGACGTGACCGGTGTGGGCGAGGACGAGCTCATCGCCGTGTTGCGCGACCTGGTCACCCGGGGCGTGCTGGTCGAGTCCGGCGATGACGAGTTCGCGTTCCGGCACGCGCTGGTGCGCGAGGCGATTGCCGACCAGATGCTCGGCCGGCAGCGGCGCCGGCTGCACGAGACAGCACTCGACGTACTCCTGAAAGGTGGTGCCTCCGACCCAGCCATGGTGGCGCACCACGCCCGCGGCGCCGGCCGGTACGACGACATGATCGCCGCGGCCCGCCGCGGCACTGCGCTCTACCTCTCCATCGGCTCCGCCTACCAGGCCCTGCAGCTGGCGGAGATGGGCCTCGACGAGGTGCCCGACGACACCGGCCTGCTTGCCGGCGCCGCCCGGGCGACGTGGCTGGCCGGCCTGCTGGATGACGCCCTGCGGTACGGCCGGCGCTGGCGTGACGTCGCCTGCACCACGACCGACCGGGCTGAGTCGCTGTACCTCCTGGTCCGCATCGCGTGGGAGTCCCGTGAGACCGACGAGATGCGCGCCCTGACGCACGACATCGGGACCCTGATCGCGCAGCTTCCCCCCGGCGCCGACCAGGCGCGGGCGATGACCGCGATCGCGCAGTCGGCGTACCTGCGCGACGACCTCGACGCGGCACTGCTCTGGTCCGACCGCGCGCTGGCGCTGGCGGACGAATTCGACCTGCCGGCCGTCCGCCTGGCGGCGCTGATCGAGAAGGGCTCGACGCTCACTGAGCGCCCGCAGACCGCCGCCGCCGGCCGCAAGATCCTGTCCGCACTCGTTGACGAGGCCGAAAAGGCGGGCGAGTGGGTGCTGGCCGCCCGTGCCCTCAACGACCTGGTACACGGCGAGCCATCCACCTCGCCGGCCGAGCACGCCGAGACACTGGAACGGATGCGGGTCAACGCCGAGCGAGCCGGCTTCGAGTCACTCGCGGTGGCCACGTACTTCCAGGGCCGAGCCCGGCTCGCGGTGCGGGCCGGCGACCTGCGCGCCGCGATCGCGGCGCTGGAGGAGGGTCGCGAACAGGACCGCAGCTACCGGCGCCGGGGCCGCTGGGCCGACTACCACGGGGTCTTCCTCGCCGGGCTCTATCTGGAGGTCGGCGAGCTGGACCAGGTCGAGCAGCTCGTCACCGACCTGGCAGCGCTGCCCGACAACTGGCCGGCGACGATTCCCGGCCTCGCGTTCCACCTCGCCTGCCGTCGCGGCGACCTTTCGCGTGCCGAAGCGAGCCTGGAGGAACTCATCGCGGCCTTACTCGAGCAGCCGTGGCGCAGCGATGAACAGGCCCACGACCTGATCTCTGCCGCGCTTCATATCGGCTTGCCGGCGCACCGGCTCGACCAGATGGCCACCGCGCTACTCGACGCCGACGTCTGGGACGCCTACCGGACACTCGTTGACGCCCAACTCGCGGAGGCGCGCAGCCAGTACGCCGAGGCACTGGCCGGCTACCTGTCCATCGCCGAGGCCCACATCCTGGGGCCGGCGACCCGCGGCACCGTACGCGTCGGCGCCGCCCGCTGTCTGCTCGCAAACGACCGGCGCGAGGAGGCCACCGCGCAGGTGGAGGCGGCCGCACCCCTGCTGGCCGAGTGGCGTGGCTGGCGGGTGGCCCAGCTCGCCCAGGTCCGCGCTCAGCTGGGTATGGCGCCGGTCGACGCGGCGCCTGCGGTAACCGGCCCGACCGCCCTAACCCCCCGCGAGCGGGAAGTGGCAGTACTGATCAGCGACGGGCTGACCAACACCGAGCTGGCCCGACGCCTGTACATCTCACCGAAAACCGCCGCCGTTCACGTCTCGAACATCCTGCGGAAGCTGGGCGTCTCGTCCCGGACCGAGGTGGGCCACCTCGTCGGGCAGCACTGACCGCCACCGCCAGCGCAGCCCTCCGCGAAGCTCAACCACCGCCGGCGGTGGCGTTTCCGGCTCGGCGCCTCGGGTCGCCGGCCCTGCCCGGGTCCACCGCGCCGACGGCGCCCACGATGGCTTGATCCCATGCCCTCATCTGCCGCCGAGCGGGCGCCCCGTTCCGTGACGTCGCGGGGTGGGGCGGACGCCCGGCCGATGAGCGTATGTTGGGAGCAGCGAAGGGCGGATCGCCGTGATCCCGACACTGATGGCAATGACAGAGGCCAGAAGCGTGGCGAGATCGGCATGTTCTCCAGGGACCACATCCACAGTATCGAGTCCGGCCGGCCGGAGGTCGCGCTCATCGAGATAGGCCAGGCTCGCCGGACCCAGCACCTCAGCGACCGGCAGGACGGCGCGCAGCCGGTCAGAGTCGGTCACCACCTCGGCGCCGCCGCGTACGAGCACTCGGTCAATCGGATCGCCGCACAGTTCTGGCTCGGCCTCACCGCCACACCCGACCGACGCGACGGCCTCGGCCAACTCGTCACCTGGCAACTCGGACCCGTCCGCCACACCCTGACCGACGAGGAACAAGGCACCCTCGCGGCAGCGATGCACCCCGACGCCGGACCCCGTCGAACGCTGTTCACCCACGAGACCACATTCCAGCCCCGCGCCGCGCCCGGCAAGGACCTCGCCGAGGTTCACGACTACCACGACCCGGCCACACCCATCCTTGCCGCCTCACTCCCACGCCGCATGCCCGGATACCGGGCCCTCGGCTTCACCAGAACATGGGAGCGGCCCGCGTTCACCCACTTGCGGCGTAGCCGCGTCGCAGCAGGGCGGTGATTTGGTCTGCGCCGGCGCGCCGGACCGGGGCCGGAGCTTGCCAGCACGCGAGGACCCGTCATCCCGCCCGCAAGGTCGACCGCGCGTGCCCGCAGTGCTGGCACGACCGCCTCGGGTCCCGCAAATCGAACACAGAGCAACCGCATTCCGAACACGGATAGGCCCGCAAATCGAAAGCGAATCTTCGCGCAGATCGAAACCTTGTCAGCTATCATGGCGCCGTGCCCACACCGCACCTGATCCCCCGCCGCGCCGCCGCGCAGGTCAATGCCGCCCTGGCTGACACCCGCGTCGTGCTGATCAACGGAGCACGTCAAGCAGGCAAGAGCACCCTGGTACGCATCGTTGCCGGTGATCGGCGTGCCGAGCGCCGTGATCTCGACCGGGCGCAGGACCGGGCCGCGGCGCTCGCCGACCCGGTCGGCTTCGTGGACTCGCCCGAACTCCTGGTCATCGACGAGATCCAGCGCGCTCCAGAACTGTTGCTGGCCATCAAGGCAGCCGTCGATGAGGATCCCCGTCCCGGTCGGTACCTGCTCACCGGGTCATCACGGCTGTTCGGCATGGTGGCCGCCCCAGACGCGCTCCCCGGCCGAATGGAAACCGTCGAGCTCTGGCCCTTCTCCCAAGGCGAACTTGACGGAGCACCGGACAGATTCGTCGACGCCGTCTTCGCGCTCGGCCCCGACGTGCGACACGAGTCGGGCGTTACCCGCGCCGACTACGCGGCCAGGATCGTACGGGGCGGCCTGCCCGAGGCCACGACCCGCACCGACCCACGCCGCCGCCAACGGTTCCTCGACGCCTACGTCCAGGCGCTCATCGACCGCGATGTGCGGCAGTTGTCCGACATCCAGCACAAGGGCGAGTTACGCAAGCTGGTACGCCTACTCGCGGCCAGATCCGCAACCATCATCGCCGCCAACTCCCTCGAATCCGCCCTCGGACTGAGCCGGCCAACGATCGCACGTTACCTCCAGGCCCTGGAGGAGATCTTCCTGGTCAAGCGGATCCCCGGGTGGTCCCGCAACCTGGGCACCCGCGCCACCGCCGCTCCAAAACTGATCTTTGTCGACTCGGGCATTGCCGCCAACGAGATCGCGACCGACTCCCGGGCGCTGCTCCGGCCGGGCGCACCGTTCGGCCCACTGCTCGAATCATTTGTCCTGTCCGAACTGTCCCGCCAGCTCACCTGGTCCGAGCAGTTCGTCGACCTGTTTCACTACCGCGACCAGAGCAGGTACGAGGTCGACGCGGTGCTCGAGAACAGATCCGGCAACGTCGTCGGGATCGAAGTCAAAGCAGCCACAACCGTCGGACCCGAGGATTTCCGCGGGCTACGCCGACTCGCCGACCGCCTCGGCGACGACTTCATCGCCGGCATCGTCCTCTACACCGGAGCCTCCACGCTGCCGTTCGGCGACAGACTCCGCGCGCTGCCCGTCAGCGCCTTGTGGCAGGTTTCCGCCCCGACAGCAGACTGACCTTGCTCTTTCCGCAGGTCGCTTCGTCAGATGAGCGCTCACCGATCACGAGCGACCTGGCCTGCTGATCTTTAGCAATCGAGCACAGCAAGGTACCACCGCGACCGGAATTCAACAGAGGATATGAAGAAGCCGCAGGCAGGAAGCCTGCGGCAGTTGATCGAGCACCGTCTTAGGAAACCGATGCTCTATCCCCTGAGCTACGGGGGCGCGAGGGCCCAGTCTAGCGACCTGGGGTTCACCTGGCGTGGCAGGGAGTGGCCCACGTTCACCCACGTTCCCCGGACCGCCGTTCTCCCAGCCCAAGACCACAGCTCGAGTCTCCAGGTGACTCCGGTTGATCTTGGTGGGCAGGGTGGAGTGGCCGGCGGGACCTGGTCGCGTCGGCGGAGAGCGGTCCGGTTCAAGCTGCGGCGCGGACCGTGGGTGCGGGTCGGGTGAAGGTCTTGCGGTCGCGGATAAGTGCCCACAGGACGTCGACGCGTCGTCGGGCGAGGGCGAGTATGGCCTGGCGGTGGTTCTTTCCTTCGGCGCCTTTCCTCTCGTAATAGGCACGCGAGGTTGGGCATTCCCTGGCGGCGGTGAAAGCGGCCATCCACAGAATGTGCCGCAGCCTGCGGTGGTATCGGCGGGGCTGCCGATGGTTCCCGGACACAGTGCCGGAGTCGCGGGAAACGGGTGCCAGGCCGGCGTGGGCGGCGAGTTTCGCCGGGCTGTCGTACTCGGTCATGCCAGCGGTATGGACGAGCAGTTCCGCAGTCAGCAGGGGACCCATGCCTGGCAGGCTCCCGATGATCGGCGCCAGCGGGTGCTGGTCGAGCTGTTCGGCGATGAGGTCGTCGACGGCGGCGATGCGTTGTTCGATGGCGAGGATCTCGGTGGCCATCTGCCCGACGACCACGGCGGCGGCACGTTGGCCGGGCAGGTTTACGGTCTGCTGTCGTGCGGCGGTGACCATCGCCTCGGCGACTTGGACGGCGTTCTTGACGTGCCCGCGGCGGAGCAGGGCGGTGATCCGGTCGACGCCGGCGTGCCGGATCGCGGCCGGTGTCTGCCAGCACGCCAGGACCATCATCGGGGCTTTGCGGTTCAGGTCGACCGCGCGCTCCAGGGCGGGGCTGATCCCGGTGAGCAGTTCCTGCACCCGAAACAGGGTGGCGACGCGCTGCCCTACGAGGTCCGCGCGGTAGCCCGTCAAAACTGTCAGCTCGGCAAGCAGCCGGTCAGACGGTTCCAGAATCGGGATGTCGGGGCGCATGCGGATGGTCTGTGCGATGACCACCGCGTCGCGGGCATCGGTCTTGTTCTCCCCGGCGAACACGGCTGCCATGTGGAACGCGACGGTTCCGGAAACGTAGCGAACCTGGACCTGACGCCGCCAGAGCAGGGTCAGCAGCAGCGCCGACAGACCGGTGGTGACATCGACCGCCCAGCACACCGGGCGGCCGTGCGTCGACACCTCGGCCATGACAGTCAGGAGTGCGGTCTCTTCATTGGCGACCCGACGGGAGTCGACCAGCCGGCCGTCGCCATCAACGGCGGCGACATGGTGGTGGGCCTTGCCGATGTCCACGCCGATCCACAGCTTCGCCACCCTCGCGCTCCTTCACTTGGTCGGGTTTCTCGGTCGGCCCGTCGTCTGTGGATTCGGTTTGCCGGCACCTTCTTAGGAGGCGAACGCAGGTCGCAGATCTCCATCAGCGGTCTACCGAATCTCGCAGACGACGAATCGGCGGGTGGCATCTCCTACCGTGAGCCAAGCGATCTCGACGAAACACACGCAGCCATACCCACCGCTCCCGGGCATCAGGGGCTACGGCTTCCGGTGCCGCGCCCGCTCAACCCGGCCCGCCCGCGGAGCGAGATGTGGGTGGCACCTTGAGGCTCAGCCACGATCACGGCGGAACACACTTCAGCCATCCCCACCCTCGGCCCTGCGGGCGCGGCAACCCTGAGCCGGCCGCCGTTCCGCGACTAGCCTGATTACACGCCAACCGTCGCGGCAGCGGCTTGAATAGCGATGTGCAGGTCAACAGGGGCGGGCGGGACTGGCGCATCGGCGCCGCCGCCGACGTGGGCTGGATCGCCGGGCACACCACTGCCGGCGTCTCGATCACCACCGCCATCCCGCCGGTCTTCGACGCCTACGCCACCACGTACCAGGCTTACGACGTCACCGCCGCCGCCTACGAGCACGCCCTGGTCGAGGACCTCATCGCGCACACCCCAGAGCAGCCGTGGTGGCTGGCCTACCTCGACACCGGCGCCCACGACGTCGTCTTCCCCTACGCCCCGAGGGTGTTCCTCTACTGGAACTGGCCCTACGTGCTGGTTCAGGCCGGCCCCGAGCAAGCCCTCACCTGGCGCACCGGTGGGCACATCCGCCACCCGCACGGCGCGCTCCCCGACCTGTTCTTCCCCGCCGACCGGTCATGGCTGGTTTCCGCGCTCTGGGACGACACCTGGACCTGCATCGGCGGCCCGACACCCGTGATCCACGCCCTCGAACGCGACCCCGTTGCCAATGCCCGCCAGGTCCGACCCGACGAGGACGCGCTGCCAGCAGGACTGGTCCGCGAGTGACGACCGAACCAGGACCGAGCCGGTCCACAGGTTCGCGAACCTCTGGTTATTGGATCGGTAGCCGGACGATAGACGGGTCGACGAGCGTGACGCCGGTGGCAGTACGCACGTGCAGCTTGCTGCCGGCGAATTCGCCACGATCGCTGGGCCACCACACACCCCAGATGCCGTTCCTCAGCGTGGCGCTCACTCGAAGTCCATTCGCCAGTACCACGTCGACGCCAGTCACCGCGGCACCGCTCAGGCCGAACATCTGGAAGGCTTGAATGCCGCCCTCTGGCTGCTTCTGCAAAACGCCGCCGAGCACCAGCACGGCACTGTCTTGCGGCTTGGTGAACGGTTTGTCGGAGACGGTGGCCGCCATGAGGTTGAGCCCATTGCGCCCGTCGGCCTTCAGACCAGACAGAGCGATCAAGGGGTCCCTGGAGGTGCCGCTACCCATTGAGACATCGACGCAAAAGGTGAAACCGCCGCGTCGATCGACCAGCACCTCCCGTCGGGCGGCGGCCTCCGGGCGCGCCGGGACGCCTCCGACGCCCACTCCGCCGACGCCGAGGTCGCTGCATTTCGAAGCCCAGCCCTCGATGTCTTCATCCGAGGCGGTCAGTGGTGGAGCGGCCTGCGGGACGGGCGTCCAAGCGGCATAATTCTGCGGCGGCGGATCGGGGTCGACCGCGAGCGCGATGAAGCCGACTGCCGCGGTCAGGGCAGTGAGGCCACCGGCTATGGCGATACGCCGGTTCCGAATCGACACAGCCCCACGCGAGGCCTGAGCAACCAGCATTCGCCGAACGTCGCTCTGGCGCTGTGGGTCCAGGCGGGATCGCAGCTCAGTCATGGCATCTCCTGTCGCTGAGTCGGGGCGGCGACCGGGCAGGTCGCGGGATCGACGATGTTCAGTGAGCCTGTCTCGGCATTGAGCCGGGACCGGGCCCGCGACAACCGCGACCGGACGGTGCCCACTGGCACGCCGAGCGCCACTGCCGCCTCGGCATATGTGAGGCCCTGCCAGACACAGAGCAACAGCACGTCGCGGTCGGGCGGCCTCAGTCGCTCGAGGGCTGCCCGCAACCGGGCCAGATGTCGCTCGTCGTCGAGCCGGCCGGCGACCTCCTCGGCGTGGTCGGGCGTGGCGGGAGCGGGCGCCAGCCGTTCCAGCGCCCGTCGATGCCGCACCGCGGTCCGCCAGCGATGCTGAATCGTCCGGCGTGCGATCCCGTACAACCACGGCAGCGCGTTGCCATCGACGAGTTCGACCTCACCCCGCCGACGCCACGCCTCCAGGAACACGATGGAGACCAGATCGTCGGCTGCGTCGATCGAGCCGGTCCGGCGGGCACAGAATGCCCGGACCGCCCCGCCGTGCCGATCAAAGAGCACACCGAAGCACTCGGCCTCCCCTTGGCGTGCCCGCTGCCACAGCTCGCCGTCGTCGGCCCGGATCATGTCCGCCGTCTCGCTCACACTCTCTAATGACCGTCGCGCCTGTCAGGTTCCACTTCTGGTAGCCCTACATCTGAACCAGCGCCCAGCGTGCTCGCCACAGCCGGCTCAGGTTTTTGTGACCCCGACGAGCTGGCGTAGCGCGGTGAAAGATCGCAGAAGGGGCATCTAAACCGCCCGGCGCGCCCACTGATCAGGGCTTACGTTACTTTTGTTTGATCTTCTGCAAGCGAGCATCCGCAAGGCCCGAATGCGACAAGGGCAGAGATCGACTACTTCAGGCAATCACCCTACAGACACTGAAGAAGTCGGATGACCTGCTTCACTCGGTCCCGAGGCGGCGGTCCATCCCCACCAGACACACGTGCCACCCCCACCATGCATGCACCCGTGGGGGCTCGGGATTCGTAGCCTCATCACGACGGGCAAGAGGATGCCGCAAGAGGCCAAGCATGCTTGGCCAAGCGTAGTAGGCTGACGGTCATGGGTCGGTTCTCCGAGGACGAGCTGCACGCGGTTGTCTCCCGGTACGAGGCGACGCGGGCGCAGGCGTTGACCGAACGGGACGAGCAGCTGCGGGCGTTTCACGCGGCCGGCTGGCGGCCGGTGGATCTGCAGCGGGTCACCGGGTACAGCCGGGAGACGATCCGTCAGGCGCTACGACCGGAAGTCCGACGGGCGACCAACATCAGCCGGCGCAGGACACCACCCCAGCCGCCGGCGGACTACCGGCCCTACGGTGACCGGAAGCCCTACGTCGTGGCCGAAATCCTTACCGCGCTGCACGGCCCGACCGAAGGCACAGTGACACTTCCGCCTCATCTCGACTGGTCCGGGCACGCCGAGTACGACCTGAATCGGCCCGCACGCCTGGCCAGCATGTACAAGGTGGTGCTCACCGAAGCCAGCACGGCCGAGGACCTCAATGCCTGGCTCGACGCCGACCTCCTCCGGCGGCTCTGGCCCACCCTGTGGCTGCCACCCCAACTCCGGCAGCGCTGGGAGGAAGCCTTCCCCGAACTCGCCGCGACCCGCAGCGACGCGGCGTAGCGGTGGACCCCTTCCACGAACGCCTCGCCCGTAGCGGGCTCGGGGCGGCCGATCGGTACGGCTTCGCTCTGGCCGGCGGTTACGCGGTGCAGGCCGCCGGGCTTCTGGAGCAGCCCAGCGAGGACGTCGACCTGTTCACCGCCTGGGACCCGCCGCAAGGAGTTCACCGCCGCAGTCACCGCCGTCGTGCACGCCTACCGCGACGACGGACTGACCGTCGAGACCGAGCGGCAGTACGACACCTTCGCCCGGCTGGCTGTCACCGACGGCGTGCGGGTCTCCAAGGTCGAACTCGGCGTGGACTGGCGTGCCAACGAACCGATCCTCATGGCGATCGGACCGGTACTACACCCCGACGACGCGGTAGCGAACAAGATGAGCGCCCTCTACGGACGAGCGTTCGCCCGGGACTTCATCGACATCGACGCCACACTCCGATCCGGCCGCTACACCCGCGAAAACCTCCTCACCCTCGTGCAGCGCGCCGACCGCGGTTTCGACCGGCGCGTCTTCGCCGACGCCCTCGGACAAAGCCGCCCTGCTCGATCCTGAGGACTTCGCCCAGTACGGCGTCACCGGCCGAGCGCTGGACGATCTCCGCAACCGATTCGCCGAATGGCGCCGTGATCTGCTCAGCGAGGAGGAATCTGCTCGACCCGACGGCTCCGTCAGCTAGCGCTCCAGCTGATCTTCGGCAAGCGATCGCAGCAAGGCCGCAAAACGACCGGCACACAGCGCCCTCACCGCGAGTCTCGCGGTTCCTCTTCACCCAGTTAGCCAGGGTCCCGCTGTTGATCCCCAGGTCGCGGGCGACCTGAGCGATCGACTTGCCCGTCTCACGCACGATGCACACCGCGCCCGCCCGAAACTCCGGATCGAACTGGCGTCTCGTCTCAGCCATGAACCTCTATCCCTGAAGCTCTGGCCTCCACGCTACGAGGGGAAGGGCAGTCGAGGACGTGTTCAGGGTCTGCTCCGGCGGCCTCCAGGGCATGACCGACCACCGCTCCATCACCGCGGAGGGACCTCAGGTGCTGGACAAAGCGGTGGCCAGGGTGCGCGGGGTCGGATTGCGCATCAGGTCCACAAGTCGTAGCGCGATGCCATGGGCGCGCATCTCGGCGAGGACGCTTACCGCTTGTGCCGAGTTGCCACCGACGACAAAGAAGTCGTCCTCTGGCCCGACGTCGGTGCTCAGGGTTCGAGCCCAGATGTGCTGGATGCGGCTGGTAAGGTCGCCGCCCGCCGAGGAGGGACCGGACGTTCCGGCGGTGGGCTCAGGCAACGCCGAGACGTCGAGCTTTCCGTTGACCGTCAGCGGAAGCGCGTCCAGTACGGTGAGGGTGGCCGGGGTCATGTATGCGGGCAGCGAGGCGCCGGCATGCGAGGCGACGTCATCGGTGTCCAACGTGCCCGCGCCCGCCGGCACGAGGTAGGCGTCGAGACGGGCAGTGTTCGGGTCGTCGGCGACCGCCATGCGCACCACCACTGCCGAGGCGCTGACGCCGGGGTGTCTTTGCAGCACAGCGCGGATCTCGTCGAGTTCTATGCGGTGGCCTCGAATCTTGACCTGGTTGTCCAGTCTGCCCAGATGCTCCAAGCTACCGTCGGGTAACATCCTGCCGAGGTCGCCGCTGCGATACATGATCCCGCCGCGGAACGGATCCGGCGGAAATCGTTGCGAGGTCAGTTTGTGCCGGTTGAGGTAGCCGAGCGCCACGCCGGCACCGCCGACGTAGATCTCTCCGGTCTGGCCCAACTGGACGGGCGAGCCGTGCTCGTCGAGAACGTAGACGTACCAGCCGGGTAGCGGCCTTCCAACCGACCGGGAGGCCGCCTCGGCGAGCGCCCGGGTGATCGTCTGCTCGGTGACGTGCACGGTGGTCTCGGTGATGCCGAACATGTTGACGACGCGACATCTCGGGTGGGCGTCGAGCCAGGGCAACAGAACCTGGGGGTCCAGTGGTTCCCCGCCGAAGATCAGCATCCGCACGTCGACCTGGTCGTGCGGCACTGCGAGCAGTTGGGCGAAGGCCGACGGCGTCTGGTTGAGCACGGTAACCGACTCGCGGACCAGGAGGTCGCGGAACCGCTCAGGGCTTCGGGAGTCTAGAGCGGTCACGACGACGAGCCGACCACCGGTCAGCAGGCAGCCCCAGATCTCCCAGACGGAGAAGTCGAACGCGCTGGAGTGGAACAGGGTCCACACGTCGCTCCCGGCGAACTGGTACTCGCCCCTGGTGGCCCCGATCAGCCAGGTCACATTCCGGTGCGGGACCACGACCCCCTTCGGCTGCCCGGTGGATCCGGAGGTGTAGATGATGTAGGCGGGATCGTCCGGCGTGCGAGCAGCGGTGGCGCGGCCAGGGTCTGCGAGCCTGCGCAGATCCTTGGGAGACATGCATCTCGCCGGGACCGGCAGACCGGTCAGCCCGGTGATCACGACGCTCGCGCCGGCGTCGCGGACGGTGTGGTTGATCCTGCCCACCGGATACGACGGGTCGGTCGGCACGTACACCGCGCCCGCCTTCAGCACGCCGAGCAGCACCCCGACCAGTTCGGCGGATCGGTCGAGGCACACGACCACCGCGTCACCCGGGGCGACCCCGAGGGTGATCAGCCCGCGCGCCACCTCGTCGGCGTGCGCTGCCAGTTCCGCGAAGGTCAGGCTCGTGGCGCCGTCGGTGACCGCGACCGCGTCGGGTGTGCCGGCGGCGACCCGGTCGAACGCCGAGGTGATCGTCTCGGGATCGACGTCCACCGACCGTGGCGACTCGCCGAGCGCGATCAGCTCGGCGGTGGGAAGGTCGTCGCGGATCAGGCCGCGCCGTTCAGATGAGGGGTCCACCCGAGCCCTTTCCGTGCACCGTCACGTCGATAAGCGACAGCACCCGTTCGACGCTGTCGGTCAGGTACATGTGCCCCCCGGGCAGGTCGTGCAGGGTGAAGTCCTTGCTGGTCGACGTGGACCACCCCGCCGCCTTGCCCAGGGGCACCAGCGCATCGTCCCTACCGACCACCGCGGTGATCGGAACCGGCAGCAACTCCGAGGTGCCCGGCAGGTAGTGCTCGAACATCTCCACGTCGGCACGCAACGTCGGCAGAATCAGCTCGCGCAGCTCCGGGTCGGTCATCGCGTCGTCGGCAACCCCGGCGAACTCCGCCACCCGGTCGAGGAACGCGTCGTCCGGCAGCCCGGTCGCCCCCAGCGACCGGGCTTCGCCCGGTGCCGCGGCCCCGCTGACGATCAACGCGGCCACGGTGACGTCCGGTTCCTCGACGAGGCGGTGGGCCAGCTCGAACGCGATCAGGGCGCCGAGGCAGTGCCCGAACAACACCACCTCGCCGGCACCGGCCAGCGTGGGCAGAAGGTCATCGACCGCCGCGTGTACGTCCCGCAACGGTGCGACGTCGATGCGCCGTTCCCGGCCAGGCAGCAACCCGGGTCGAATGTCGAAGCGGTCACCGCACAGCGGTCGCCACCCGTGGTAATACGACGTTCCGGCGCCGGCGAACGGCAGACAGATCAACGGTGTCGGCATCGCGCCCCCCGGCTCGGTCATTCCCGCGGCAGCAGCGCGTCATAGCGGACCGGCAGGCTGCGCAGACCCCGGCTGGTGGAGTTGTCGAACGCCCACTCCAGATCGGACGGGGCCACCGCGAGCCGCAGCCCCGAAAGGCGCCGGAGCAACGTCGGGAACACAATCGAACCCTCCACGCGCGACAGAGGTGCGCCCGCGCAGAAGTGCGGCCCGTGCCCGAAGGAGAGGTGGCGGTTCGGCTGGCGGGTGATGTCCAACTCGCCGGGGTTGTCGAACACGGCCGGATCGTGGTTCGCGGCGCCCAGGAGCACGTGCACGAAGCTCTGCTTAGGGATCTTCACGCCGGCCAGTTCCATGTCTTCGGTGCTGATCCTCAGCGTGCCACGGAACACCGGAGATTCGAACCGCAGGAACTCCTCGACCGCCGACTCGACCAGCGAGGGGTCGGCCTTCAGGAGTTCAAGCTGGTCCGGCCGTGCCAACAGTGCCGACATTCCGTTGCCGATCAGGTGCGCGGTCGTCTTGTGGCCGGCGATGATCAGCAGCACGAGATTGGAGATCAGCTCCTCCTCGCTGTACACCTCGTCCTCGTCGGCAGCCCTGATCAGCACGCTGACCAGGTCGTCGCCGAGGTCATCGCGCCGGTCGGCGAGCAGGCCGACGAGGTATTGCTCGACCTTGTCGCTCGCGGCCTTGAGCAGCCGGTTACGTTCCTCGTCCGGGTAGGGCGCGTTGCTGAGCAGGACCACGTCTGACTTGACCTTGCCGCGGTCCGCTGGCGGGATGGCGAGGAACTCGCTGATGACATTCATGGGAAGGTCGAAGGCGAAGGTCATCAGGTCCACCTCCCCCGACTCCGGGAAGGCGTCGATCAGGTCGTCGGTGATCTGCTGGATAGCCGGCCGCATCCGCTCCATGCGCCGTGCGGTGAACGCCTTGCTGACGAGCTTGCGCAGCCGGGTATGGTCCGGCGGGTCCGCGTTGAGCATGTGATGAACGAGGATCGGGCTGGCGTCCTTCAGTTGCTCCTGGAACCAGTCCGGCGACGCGGCGAGCTGCTTGGACAGCCGAGGGTCGCCAAACGCGCTGAGCGCGGTCTCGTAGTCGGCGACCACGTACGCCTCAGCCCCCGGCGGGTGGTTGATCTTGTGGACCGGGCAGTGGCTGCGGACCTCGTTGTCCCAACCGTGTACGTCGTCGCCGGGATTGTTGAAGAAGTCGGGGGGCAACGTTCGACCCGGGCTCCATTCCTTTCGGACGGACACAACCTTGCCGTCGTCGACTGAGGTCATAGCTCGATCTCCTTCAACTGCTCGGGGCGTGGCAATGAGCGCATGGTGGGGGTGAGAGTGACCAGCGCGATGAGGGTGGCGACGGTGCACACCGTGCCGAAGACAACCGCGGGACCGCCTGCGTCGAACAACGCGCCGATGCCGAACAGGCCGATCGGCTGCACGATCAGGGACAGGAAGAAGACCGCGCCGAGAACCCGCCCCTGCGCCTTGTCCGGGGTGAGTACCGAGACGTAGGTGAGGGTGAGCGCGCTCATGACCGGTCCACGCACGAAGACGAGGCCGACCAGTAGGCCCATGACCCACAGGCTCGGGACGAATGCGAGCAGGAGCGCGGCGACCGGGCCGATCCACGCGGCGTAGAAGAAGATGTAGCTGGGCTTGACCTTCTTCAGCACCGGAGCGGCGATGAATGCGCCGGTCAGACCGCCGACGCCGGCGCACGCGACAGCTATGCCGATGAGTGCGGACGAGTCGCTCTCACTCTGCCCCGTCGCGGCGATCGCGATGAAGATACCGGTGTGGTTGAACACCATGTTGGAGCCCATCGTCCACAGCAGCGTCCAGAACAGGATCGGCTGCCGTCGGATCAACCGGAAGCCCTCCTTCGCATGGCGTTTGCCGTCGTCGTCGGCCGTCCGCTCTGCTTGCAACGGCTTCTTGATCAGCAGCAGCAGCAGCGACGACACCACGAACGTCACCGCGGCGCCAAGGTATGGAAAGGCCCGTCCGACGGCGAAGAGCCAGCCGCCGATCGGCGGGCCGATCAGCGTCGCGCCGAAGAACCGGATGCTGTTCTGCGACATCGCCGTGCTGACCTGTTCCGGTCGTACCAGCGCCTTGATCGCGGCGATTCCCGCAGGCTGGGACAGGCTGAGGAAGACCGAGGAGGAGATCGCGATCATCAGGATCAACAACAGGTTGACGTTGTCGGTGGCGATCAGCAGGTATAGCACGCCGAGCAGCACGGCCCGGGTCAGGTTGCAGATCAGCAGCAGTTTCTTGCGGTCGAATCGGTCGGCGAACTGGCCCGCGGGAAGCGACACGAGTCCGGCGACGATCACCTGGGCGGCCGCGATCAGACCGGCCCACAGCGCCGATCCCGTCGAGGCGAGGATGAGCAGTGGGTAGGCGAACTCCGCGGTCTCCTTGGCGATTGCCGCGAGCGCCTCGCTCGACCACAGTGCTTGGAAGTTCCTGTTGCGCCGCAACGAGACAGCAGAGTTGGCGGCACCGGGCACCGGCCGCACGGACGCGTCCTGGCTGGTGGACACTAGGGCGTCCTCTCCTTCAATTGGGTCGTTGTTCGGACAGGCATGCACGCAGGGTTGCCGCGAGACCGGCGACGTGCGGCACGGTCAGCATCGACCAGTGGTCGCCCGCCGCGTGGTGGGTGCTGACGGCGCCAGAATAGGTGCCGGTGAGCCTTTCCCGGGTGCGCGCCAGTGCCGCCTCGTCGGTGTCGACGAGGAAAACGGTCGCCGCGCAGCTCACGGGGTGTGGGCGATACCGCAGCAGCGCGCTGATGTTGGCGGTGAATCGAGCCCGCAGTGCCCGGTCACGGCGTACTCGCGCGCCGAGCGGCCCGGTGCCCAGTACGACGTCACCGAGCATCCGGAGGCTGCCTGCGAGGTAACCGAGGTCGGCGCCGATCGGACGGGCGGGTGCGGGCGGGAACCCGTCGAGCCCGATCAGATGGTCCACCGTGGCGCCGAGCGCTTCCAGCTGCCGCGCCACCTCGTGGGCGACGACGACGCCGAACGACCAGCCGCCGAGGGTGTAGGGCCCGGTCGGGTCGACCGACCGGACGGCGGCGACGTGCTCGGCAGCGAGCCGCTCGATGCGCCCGCCCGGTGCGCCCGCCGCGGGGTCGCCGGCCGCCGGCGCCACACCGTAGACCGAGCGACCGAGCAGGGCGGCCAGTTCCCGGTACGGGAGCACGGTGCCGAACGCGTCCGCCATCAGGAACACCGGCCTACCCGACGGCACCGCCGCGGTGTGCAGCGCCACGATCCCCGGTGCCGGCTGCTGTGCACCGGTGCCGGCCAGGCGCAGCAGGGTGCCGAACGTGGGGTCGGCGACGAATTCGATGGGTGAGACGGATTGTCCTGTCCTCTCGCGCAGCCGGCTGAGCAGCGAGACCACCATGAGCGATTCGCCCCCGAGCGCGAAGAAGTTGTCCGCTTCGGCCACCGAGGGCACCCCGAGAGTGCCGCACCACAGCTCGGCGAGCAGCACCCGGCCGGTGGTGGCGGATCCGGGCGCTGGCGTATCGGCACGCGGGACGACGGGGCGGAATGCGGGCCGGCCGTCGTCCGGGCTCGTACCAGCGAACGGGTGCGGCGGCAACGAGCATCGGACAGGACGCTCCGACTCGTCAACGTTCATCAGCTCACTCATCGCCGCGTCGACGCCGTGTGCCCACAGCGAGCCGATCGCCGTGAGCAGCGCCCTTTCTCCCCGCCCGCCGGGTCGGTGGTCGCCGTCACCCGCGGCGCCGCCGGACCTGCCGAGCAGCGGAATCGTCGCCGGGCCCGGCGACCAGTTCGGATGCCTGCGCAGCGTGCCGAGCATCGAGGTGCCCGGTCCCAGTTCCAGGAAGACGGCGATGTCCGCGTTGAGGAGGGTGCCTGCGCCGTCGGTCAGGCGGACCGGGTTGAGCAGTTGCCCGGCCCAGTAGTCGGGCCCGGTCACCAGGGTCTCGTCGGCCCAGTCACCGGTCTGGTTGGCGATCAGCCGAACCGTCGGCCGGGCGGACGGGTTGTCGGCGACCGCGGCACGGAGCGCCTCGGCGGGCTCCCGCATGGCGGGTGAGTGGAAAGCGTGCCGAACCGAGAGCGGCCGAACGTCGAGACCGGCGAGGGCGTCCGCGGCCAACAGCGCGTCGACGGCAGCCTCCGGACCGGAGAGCACGACCTGGCGAGGCCCGTCGACGGCGAGCGTCACGCCATGTCCCGTGCCGATCCGGTCGAGCACCTCGGCGGCCGGGGCGGACACCAGGACCATCCGTCCCGCCGGGGAGGTGGTCATGGCAGAGGCTCGCGCGTACACCAGGCTCGCCGCGTCCCTCGGCTTCCATACTCCCGCGAGCGTGGCCGCCACGTACTCTCCCACGCTGTTGCCAAACATGGCGGCAGGCCGCACGCCCCAGTCGCCCAGTTGTCTGCCGAGCGCCCAGCCGAGCGCGAACAACCCCAACTGCTGGTGCACCGTGGACCGGAACCAGTCATCGTCGGGTGGTGCCGCGGCCACGATCGGGCCGAGGTCGACGCCGTGCGTCTCCGATACGTGCTTCGCGACGAGGTCGAAATACCCGCGGAAGCCGTCGAGCAGCCGGTACGCGCTCGCACCGGCGTTGTCCTGCAACGCGCCCTGGCCGGGGAACACGAAGGCGACGGTGCCGAGCCGTGCCGGTGTGCCGTCCCCACCGCTCTCACCGAAGGCGCGCAGCGCCTGCTCTGCCTCGTCGTTCATGCTCGCGACGACCGCGTGCCGGTACCGGTGCTGTCGACGTCCGGCGAGCGTCCACGCGGCCTCGGCCACGTCGACGCCGGGTTCGGTGAATCGGGTGGCGAGGTCGCGGTTGCTCTGCCGCAGTGCTGACGGGGTCGCTGCGGACACCGCCAACACCCGGTGTCCGGACCGGATCGGCCTGCTGCGCGTCGGCGCCGCCTCCAGGATCACATGCGCGTTGGTGCCACCCACCCCGAACGAGCTGACAGCAGCGAGCGGGGTGCCACGGTCGGGCCACTTCTCCACCTCGGTGCACACTCGAAACGGTGTGTTCGCCAGGTCGAGCATCGGGTTGGGCCGCCTGAAGTGCGCGGTGGGCACGAACTGGCGATGGTGCAGCGACAACGCCGTCTTGATGAGCCCGGCGACCCCTGCGGCTGCGCCGGTGTGCCCGATGTTGCTCTTGATCGCACCAAGCCCGCAGGACCCGGCGGTGGCGCCCGCCGGCGCCAGCACGTCGGTCAGCGCGGCGACCTCGATCGGGTCACCGATCCGGGTTCCCGTTCCGTGCGCCTCCACGTAGTCGACGTCGGCCGGGTCGGTCCCACCGACGTGGTGGGCGTAGCGAATCACCTCGCTCTGTCCTGTCGGCGACGGCGCCGTGTAGCCGATCTTGTCGGCGCCGTCGTTGTTGATCGCCGAACCGCGGATCAACGCCACGATCCGGTCGCCTTCGCGCAGCGCGTCGGACAACCGCTTGAGCACCACGACCCCGACGCCCTCGCTCGGCACGGTGCCCCCGGCGTGCTCGTCGAAGGGCCGGCACCGGCCGTCAGGGGACAGAATGCCGCCCTCCTCGTACAGGTACCCCCACTCGTCGCCGGGGATGATCGCAACACCTCCCGCGAGCGCGACGTCACACTCCTGCCCGACGAGGGCGCGGACGGCCGTGTGGGTGGCGGTCAGCGAGGTCGAGCAGGCGGTCTGCACGGTGAGCGCGGGCCCACGCAGGCCCAGCTTGTACGCGACCCGGGTGGCCAGGAAGTCCTTCTCCCTGCCGATGACGGTCGCCAACTCGCCCTGGCCACTACGTACGCGCACGTCGACGACGTCAGCGCCCGCGTAGACCCCTATCCAGCCAGGAAAGCGAGTGGGGTCGATCCCGGCGTCGTCGATCGCGGCTGACGCGCATTCGAGGAACACTCGTTGCTGAGGGTCGATGCTCGCGGCCTCGGTGCGGGAGTAGCCGAAGAAGGCCCAGTCGAAGTTCGTGGGGCCGGCGAGCACGCCGCGAGCGGGCACGAACCCCGGCCGGCTGATCTGCTCGTGGTCGGCGCCGCCGTCGGTCAGCTCGGCCCGGGAGTAGTGGTGGATGCTGTCGGATCCGGCCACCAGGTTGGCCCAGAGCCCGCGGACGTCACCGGCACCGGGGTAGCGGGCGGCCATGCCGACGATGGCGACCGTCTGGTCCGTGTTCATCCCACCGCCTCGCGGGTGCCGAGTTCCAGGGGCAGATGGTCAAGACCGACGTAGGAGATGTTCGGTCCCCAGACGGCGGGGGTCGCCGCCAGCCGCGCATCGGGGAAACGGATGGCGAGTCGCCGCAACACGGTGGCCGCCTCCAGCCGGACCAGGGAGGCGCCGACGCAGTAGTGCGCGCCGAGCCCGAACGCGAGGTGCCGCCCGGTCCGCTCGCCGGCCCCGTCGGCGTCGGAGGTACCGTCCTCAGCGATCCCGTCGATCGCGGACGACTCGGTGAATACCGTGGCGCCATCGGCGAGCGGGACGAACACCAGGTCACCGGCCGCAAGCCGGGCGCCGGCCAGCGTCGTGTCCTTCGTGACCACCCTGGCCACGTTGCGCAGCGGCGGCCGGGTGGCGAGTATGGACTCCACGAACCGGGCCGGCACGCGAGGGTCGTCGTGCTCGGCCGCGTCCTTGAGCATGGCCCACGTCGCCGGGTCACCCAACGCGGTGTACACGCACGAGCCGAGCAGCGCCGCAGTCGTCTCCAGCCCGCCGAACAGGATCATGGACAGAGTGGCGGTGGTGACCGCCCGCTCGTGGGGTGTGTCCGTCGGGAACCGGGACCACAGTGCGGAACCGGTGAGACATGCCGACATCTCCCGCATCACGTCGGTCGCCTTCTCGGCGTGGTCGCGCCGGTACATCGCGGCGAGGAACGCCGACAGGTGCCGGGACCAGGTGTGCAGGACGCCTGGCTCGATGCCGACACCGACGACGTGGGCCATGACCCGACCGGACACCCCCTCGGCGACCGTGGGGATCAAGTCCGGCGCCTGCTGGGCGGCCAGGTCGTCGAGACACTCGTCGACGATCGCCACGACGCGCTCCTCCAGCGAACGCACAGCGGCGAGGGAGAACATGCGCTGCACCGGTCTACGACGGGAGGTGTGCTCGTCCCCGTCGGCGTGCACGAACCACAGCTGGACGAACTCGGTCAGCGCCCGGTACTCGGCGCGGGACTGGTCGGTCATGTACAGCTCGCCGAGCCGGACGGAGGTCCGGGAGGAGAAGGAGTCGGGATCGGCGAGCACCTGCCTGGCCAGTGCCCGGTCGGACACCACCCAGCTCTCCAGCCCGTCGTCCCAGCTCAGTCCGTCAGGCACGGGGGCCCGCCTTGTCCACGAGCGCCGCGAGCCCGCTCGGTGTCGGCGTCAGCAGGAAGTCGCGCAGCCGGACGCTGACGCCCAACTGTTCGCGGACGAGCCGGATCAGCCGTACCGCGCCCATCGAGTTTCCCCCGCTGATGAAGAAGTCGGTGTCGGCGACGACTTCGGTCTCCGCATCGTCGAGCGCCTTGACGAACAACGGGATCACCGATGACACATCGATCGCCTCCACGGCGACGGGCCCCGGTGCGGGGGCCCGCCGCTTGGACGCGGCGCCGACGGGCAACGCGCGTGCGACGATCGCCTTGCGGTCGACCTTGCCGTTCTCCGTCAGCGGCACCTGATCGACGAACGCCCACAGGGTGGGGACCATGTACACGGGTAGCCGCTCGGCGAGCTGGTCCCGCAGCATGATCGCGGTGACCTGGTCGTCGGCGGCGACGACGGCCGCCACGATGCGCTTCTCGGCGCTGTCCGCGTCGGTGACGACCACGACCGCGTCCTTGACAGAGGTGCTCTCGGTGAGCGCGTCGCTGACCGCCGACAGCTCGATCCGGTAGCCGCGCAGCTTGACCTGGTGGTCGCGTCGACCGAGGAACCGGACCTGTCCCTGGGTGTCCAGCCGCACCAGGTCACCGGTACGGTACAGCCGTTCCGGCACATCCGGGGAGAACCGCCCGAACATCTTCGTGGTCTCCGCCGGGTCGTCGAGGTAGCCGTCGGCCAGACCTGCGCCCGCGCAGAAGAGTTCACCGACCCCGCCGGGTGGGACGAGCCGGCACCGCTCATCCAAGACGTACACCCGGGTTCCGGGCACCGGCGTACCGATGGGCAACGGGCCGTCGACCTCGCCCGTGGAGCGCACCGAGTAGGTCAGGGTGAAGGTGGTGTTCTCGGTCGGGCCGTATCCGTTGGTGACCACCAGGCCCGGGTGTCGGGCCAGCACCCGGGCGACGTGCTCGTGCGGCACGACGTCCCCACCGGTGATCAGCTGGCGCATGGTGGCGAAGCCTTCCGGGGAGAACTCCTCGACCAACCGGAACAGCCCTGCCGTCAGCCACGCGACGGTGACCTCGCGGTCCCGCAGGAACGCGCCGAGCTCGCTCGGCGACGGGGTGCCGGCGGGGTAGATCTCCAGCGTGGCACCACCGAGCAGCGTGGCCCAGATCTCCAGCGTCGACGCGTCGAACGCCAGCGGCGACAGCCGAAGCATCCGGTCACCGGGAGCGAGCGTGACGAAGTCGGGTTCGTGCGCGAGCCGGACCACTGCGCGGTGTGGGACGCACACCCCCTTGGGCAGTCCGGTGGAGCCGGAGGTGAACGCGACATAGGCCAGCGAGGCGTCCGTCCCCGCCGTCGGGTACGCCGGGGCGGCCAGCGGTTGGGTGGTCCAGTCCGGTGCCCACGAAGCGCACAGCGGTATGCCCGTGGCGGCGAGCTGCGCCGCGGCGTACTCGGGGACCAAGGCCGCGCGAGGCGCTGCCTTGGCGAGGATCGCCTCGAGTTGCGGGCCGGGCTGGTTCAGCTCGATGCCGACGTACGCCGCGCCTGCGAGCACCACGCCGAGCACCCCGATGATCTCACCGACGGAGCGCTCCAGCCCGACCAGCACGCGGTCACCCGGCTGCACACCCAACTCTCGCAGCAGCACAGCCTGGCGACCAGCCGCGGCTGCGAGTTGAGCGTAGGTCAGCTCGCGGTCGCCCTCCCGGACGGCGACGGCGTCCGGAACCCGGTCGACCACCTCGGCGAACAGCTCTCCGAGGGCCTTGCGGGGAAACTCCTTTCGAGTTCGGTTGAGCTCGTCTAGCAGCGCGAGCCGCTCTCGCGACACGCAGCGCACGTTCGTCAGCCCGCCGGCCACGTCGCGGGTCAGCTCTGCGACGGCCGCCCAGTAGTCGTCGGTGAACGCGACGGCCTCGCTGCGCTGCCACACGCTCGTCGCGTACTCGAGCTGACCGAGCAGCGTCGGTTCCGACCGGCCGAACAGAAGCGAAACATCGAACTGCGCACCGCCGCCGTGGCCCTCCTCGACCCGCACGGTGACGTCGCCCGCCGTGATGCGGTGCGGGATCAGCGCGTCGTGCATGCCGAAACTGGCCTGCACCAGGGGATGGGCGCCGAGATCGCGTTCGACGCCGAGCAGGTTGACGATCTCCTCGAACGGCAGCGCGCCGGCGTCGATGCTCTTCGCGAGCGATTCCTGCACCCCGCGCAGGTAGGAGGTCACCACCAGGTCATCGTCGATGTCCACGCGAACGGGCACGAGGTTGCCGGTCACCGCGACGAGTTCGGTCAGCTCCTCGGTGTCCCGGCCCAGCAACGACACCCCGATCACCATGGACCGGGCCCCGGTCCACCGACCGAGGGTCAGCGCGTAGGCCCCGAGCAGAACGGTGAACGGTGTGACCCCGGCCGCGCCGGCCGCAGCGGCCACCCGCGGGCTGACCTCCGGGCCGAGGTCCACCGACAGTCGCTTCCCGGCCGGGTCCTGGACAGCGGGGCGGATCCGGTCTCCCGGTACCTCGAGAACCCTCGGCACGTCCGCGAGGTGCTCACGCCAGAACTGCGCCTGTTCGTTCCACACACCGGCGTCGCGGTCCGCGGCCTGCTTGGTCAGCAGGACCGCGATGTCGTGGCCTTCCCCGGTCGTGGACGGCGGCGTGCCGTCGCCGAGCGCCGCATACCGGTCGAACACCTCCTTGAACACCAGGCCGATGGACCACGCGTCCAGGACGATGTGGTGGGCGACCAGCACGATCGCCTGCTGTCCGAACGGGTCGTCGACAAACAGGAACTGGTACGCGGGGCGGGCGGCGAGGTCGAACGGAAGCCTGCCGCGCGCGGCCGCGGTGACGCGCACGAACGCGGCGAACTCCTCCCGCGTGCCGTCGTGCTGGATGTCGTCGACCTGGTGCCGGTAGGCCCGGTCGACAACCGGAACGACCTCGTCGTCCTGCTCCTGGTAGACCGTGCGTAGGCCGGGGTGCCGAGCGACCGTGGCGGCGAGCGCCCGCTCGAAGCGGGACCGGTCGAGCGTGCCTTCCTCGACGAAGCAGGTGAACACGAGGTTGTAGGGGGAGCCGCCGAGCACCCGTTCGGTCAACCACATGCCCCGCTGGCTGGGGGACACCCGGTCGGGCGGGTTCGGCGTCGCCACGGTCCTGCGCGCACCGGCAGCGGGGGGCACGGACGCGGAGGTGTACCTCGCCAGCACGTCGCTCAACGGCGCGTCGGACAACAGGTCGGCCACCGGGAGCCGGACCCCACAGTGCTGCTGGGCGAGCGCCGCCAAGCGCATGGCCCGCAGCGAATCACCACCGAGGTCCACGAACGACCGGGCCGACAGGGTCGCCGGCGTGATCACCGTATCCAGCACGGTTCTCGCATACTCGACCAATGACACCGTTCGTCCTCCTAGGCACATGCGTCGGCGAGGTGAGGAAAGAGAATCGGAGAAGCGACGGAGATGCGTCCCACGTGACAGGCGTCAGGGGCGGGAGAATCGAGATCCCTGCCCGGACCGGGCGGACTCGAGCAGTTCTTCCCGGCTGTATCCGCGGGAACCCGACGTCCGCGTCGCGGGGGCGACCAGCAGTTCGGCGTGGCCGCGGACGGTGCCGGCCCGGAACAGGTCGACGGTACGCAACGAAAGGCCGGTTCGCTGGTTCAGCTTCTCAACGAGTAAGGCCAGCCGCAGCGAGTCGCCGCCCATATCGAAGAAAGTGCTGTCGTCGTCAACTTCGGCGATCTGCAGTACGTCCTGCCAGACCGAGCGGACAATTTCACGCCGCTGATCGGCGTTGGACAAATCGACGGCAGACGGGTCGGTCACAGCTTTACCTCCGATGAGTGTGCGAGCTCGGCCGCGCTCTGTCGCAGCTTGCCGAGAATGCTCTCGATTGTGGCCGGGTCGAACAGTTCGACCAGGAAATCGAGAGCGAACGTGATTCGGTCGCCGCCAGCATCGCGGTCCACGCGTACGAAGAGGTCGAGGTCGTACTTGCCGTAGACGCTTCTCATCGGCCAGTAGTGGCCGGACACCGTCGGTGTCAGCTCGATGTTCGACGGCAGGTCGTCGACGTTGACAAGAATCGGAGTGAGCGGTGGCCAGATCTGACGCCGCCCGGGGTTCAGTGCCGCAGCGATGGCGTCCAACGGCACGTCAGAGTCGACGAAGGCGGCCATGGCGGAGCGGCGGGTGATCCGAAGGAGGTCGCGCCACGTGGTGTCGTGGTCGAACGTGACCCGCAGCATCAGCGTCGCCATGTACATGCCGATCGCCTCCGAGGTGGCAGGGTCGTCACGTCCGGGCCAACCGAATGCGATCAGGAAGTCCCGCTGACCGGTCATCCGGCACAGCGTCCCGGTCAGCACCACGACCGCCATCATGAACGGCGTGCACCCCTCCTGACCGGACGTGGCGAGGACCCTGGCGCTCAGCTCGTGGTCCAGCGTGATCGACAGGTTCTCCGCGACGATCGACTCCGGCTCCGCCGCTGGCGGCGGCCGGTCGTACGGTAGGTCGACCGTCATCGGCGCACCACGCAGGCGCTCCAGCACCTGGGCGACCCGCTCCGGTGAACGCTCCTGTCGAACCGTGCTCGGCACGTCGGCGGGGTGCACGGCAGCCGCGAGGGTCGGTTGCTCGCCGGCCAGGAGGGCCCGGTACACCGTGACGATCTCGGGTACCAGGAGGTTGCGTGACCAGCCGTCGAACGAGATGTGGTGCATCGTCAGCACCAGCAACGTGCGGTGCTCATCGACGTGGATGACCTCGGCGCGTACCTGCGCCTCGTGGGCCAGGTCGAACGGGGTCCAACACAGCACCTCGACCAGGTGGTCGAGCTTCTCCCCGGTCCAGCCCTCTGCCCGCGCGTCGATGAGCCCGACGTGCCCCGGCTCGCCGTCGGTCCGGTATTCCACCTCGCCCGTCGCGGTGTTCAGCCGAAACCGCGACCTCAGCGCCGGATGGCGTGACACCACGTGTCGCACCGCGTCGACGAGAATTTGATGATTGACGCGTCCGGCGAATTCCAGCACGGACGGAATGAGATACGTCGGACGTAATCGCTCGTCCGTGTCGAGCACCCAGATACCCTGCTGCACCGGCGTTGCCGAATACCACAGTCGCGTACGCTTAAGGATATGCGGCAATTTTGATTTCCCCCGAAAATAAAATGCCGAAGCGCTAGCCAGCGACGTCCTCACCGAGCTCCGGCAGGACATCCCCGCTAATCGATCTGACACAGACCGTAAGGGAGGCGCTGCAATCTTGTCAACACCGCTTCGCCGGCAGCCGATCCGAGCGGCGCCAACCCTCTCGCGAGCTGCCTGGCAGGGGCTTCTGGGAGCCGACCCTCCAACCAATATGAATTGACGAAGGATATAACGGACAGAGGCCGTGTATCCGACGGATTGATGTTGGTGTCCCTACCTGCCGAGCCGGCGGCAGGTAGGGTCGAGGGCGCGGGGGAATAACCGCCAGTCGACGACTGCGCTCGATGCATGCTATTCCTTCGGTCTTCCAGGTGCCGCCAGGTTGATTCATCGCTTGTGGAACAGGGGGATCCGCAGTGACCACGCACAACACCGCTATCTCGTCATGTCCAATGCACCGCGCCAACTCCGACAACATGGTTGACCTCGTCGGCCCGACGTTGTACTCGGGTGACGACACTTATGCCGTGTGGCAGCGGATGCGCGACCACGACGGGCTCCTCTGGCATCAGGTGGACGAGAAACGAGGCTTCTGGTCCACCGCGAGGTATGCCGACGTCGACCTCGTGTTAAGCGACTATTCACTGTTCACCTCCGAGCGCGGCACGCTGCTGAACCTGCTCGGCACGGACGACCCGGCGGGCGGCACCCAACTCGCCGTCACGGACCCTCCTCGGCACACGGAGATGCAGGGTCGGCTGAAGAAGGCGCTCGCGATCAAGGCCATCGAGAGGCAGCGCGACATGATTCGCGACAAGATCGTCAGGCTGCTTGCACCGCTCGGTGACGGCGGTGTCTTCGACTTCGGGCAAGCGATGCTGCAGCTACCGATCGCGGTCATCGGCATGATGATGGACCTGCCGGAAGACGACTGGGCATGGTTGACCCGGATGAACATTGCGTGTGTCGCCTACGACGACCCGGACTTCCAGGACCCCGACGACCCGTCGATGACGCTGACGCTCGCGCACCAGGAACTGCTGGGCTACTTCCAGGAGCTCGTCCGCCGCCGCCGGAACAACCTCGGCGACGACCTGATCAGCGTGCTGGTCACGACGCCCTTCGAGGGCAGGAACATGTCCCTCGGTGAGATTCTGTCGAACTGCTACAGCGTGCTGCTCGGCGCGCTGGTCACCACGCCACACTCCCCCAACTACATGATGGCGCAGCACACCGGCACCGGTGTGCTGGAGGAATGGGCGGCGAACCCGCAGGTCGGTCCGACCGCAGTCGAGGAGGCGCTCAGGCTGGCGTCGCCGGTGCACCACTTCCTCCGGTACGCCACGACGGACGTCGAGGTGGCGGGCACCCGGATAGCTGCCGGGGACGCTGTGGTCGCCTGGCTCGGTGCCGCCAACCGGGACGACCGTGCCTTTCCCGACGCGTCGCGTTTCGACCTACGGCGCAAGCCGAACCGGCACCTCGCGTTCGGCGCAGGGCCGCACTACTGCATCGGCCACAGCGTCGCCCGGGTCACCTTGAGAGTGCTGTTCGAAGAGTTGTTCACGCGCTACGCGGACTTCAGTCTGGCCGGCACACCGGAGCGGCTGATCTCCAACTTCGCCTGCGGCTACAAGCACGTCCCGATCACGGCATCCGTGCGTGCGAGGTCGGGCGCGTGACAAGCGCGGGCTTGAACAGCGCCTGGACGCGTACGTACGAGGGGCGGGCCGACGCGGCCGTGCGGCTGTTCTGTTTCCCGTACGCCGGCGCCTCCGCGTCGGTCTTCCGCACCTGGCACACCGCGCTGCCCGAGGAGATCGAGCCGGTCGCCATCCAGCTTCCCGGCCGCGACGACCGGTTCGATGAGCCGGCGTACGAACACATGACGCCGCTGGTTGCCGACCTCGCCGACGTGCTGTCGCCGCTGTTGGACAAGCCGTACGCCTGCTACGGGTTCAGCATGGGCGCCAGGGTCGCGCTGGCGCTGCTGCACGAACTTCGCCATCGGGGACTTCCCGCGCCGAAGCGATTGTTCGTGGCCAGTAGCGCGGCACCCGCGCTACGCCGGCTGGTCCGCGGCTGGGACGAACCGGAGGAGGGTCTGGTCGCCTACCTACGTGAACTTGGTGGCACACCACCGGAGCTGTTTGACAACCCGGGTCTGCTGGCGCTGTTCCTGCCGTCCCTACGGGCCGACCTGAGCGTGGTCGGCACCTGCCCCATCGCGGAAACGACGCCGCTCGACGTGCCGATCCGGGCATTCGCTGGGGATGCCGACGTCGAGGCCCCTCCGGCACGGATGCGCGACTGGGCGCGGGAAACCAACGCGGAGTTCGAGTTGACCACCCTGGCGGGCAGTCACTTCTTCCCGGAGGCGGAGACCTTACGGATGATGAGGATCATCAGCGCTGACCTGCTGACCTGACTGACCGGGCGTTGACGCACCGCGCCAACGCCCGGTCAGCGTCACCTACTGGGCCGCGTCCAGCCTCGCGCGCTGGTCGCCGGTCAGTTTGAGGTCCACGGCGGCGAGGCTCTCGTCGAGCTGAGCGATCGAGGAAGCTCCGACGAGCGGGATGATCGGCAGGTCACCGCCCATCAGCCAGGCGAGCACGACCTGGTTCGCGGTAGCGCCGGTCTCCTCGGCGACCGCACGCACCGCGGCCAGCCGCTGCTCGGTGCCGGCGTGGTCGAAGGCCGGGCCGAGAGGCCGATCGTCGCGGACGTACGCACCGGACAGCAGTGGGGTGTAGGCGACAAGCGTGAGAGCCGGGTTGGCGCGGAGGTAGCTGAGCACCTCGCCGGTGGCCAACCCCTGGTTGCCGTCGACCGATCGGCGCCCAGGCATGTCGGTGCGGGCACGTAGGTAGCTGTGGTGGTACTGGAGAACCTCGTAGCCGGGCAGCCCGGCGCTCGCGGCGGTCGCCCGCGCCTGTTCGACGCGCCAGGTCCAGTGGTTGCTGACGCCGAGCAGCCCGACCACGTCCTCCGCGACGAGGTCCGCGAAGCCCTGGACCGTCTCTTCGACCGGGGTGTTCGGGTCCTCGACGTGCGCGTAGAGCAGGTCGATCTTGTCCACCCCGAGCAGTTCGCGGCTCCGTTCCGCGGATTTACGGATCACGGAGGCAGAAAGCCCCTCGATGTTCTCCTGCTTGGCGGTCTCCGCGAAATCCAACCCGGCCGCGACCGGCCGTCCGCCGAGCTTCGTCGCGATCACGACCTCGGACTGCACGCCGCGGCTGCGCCTCCACCGGCCGAGCAGCGCCTCACTTTCCCCGCCCTGAGTCGAGTTGATCCAGAAGGAGTAGTTGTTCGAGGTGTCGACGAACGTGCCTCCGGCCTCGACATACCGATCCAGGATCGCGAACGAAGTTTCCTCGTCGGTCTCTGTGCCGAAGCGCATGGCGCCGAGGGCCAGGACGCTCACCTCTAGCCGTGCCGCCGTCTGGCCGATCGTCCGATATCGCATCCAGTAGCCTCCCCCGCTGTCTGATCGATAGTCGTCGTCACTATACCGGAGAGCCATGCTTCTGATCTCGCACGCTTGACCGCGGATCGTCGGAGAATGAGCCCTCATCAACCTGATCCGGCAGGTCATCTGGTAGAGGGGACGCAGAGCGGCGAGGACGATTCCGAAACCGGACAGCGAACCGACGAGCGACGGCTGCTGGCTGCCACCCCGGGTCCGGTGGGACGCGTCTCCGACCACCGCCCGGGCGATGCCGACCAGTCGGGTTCAGCGGGCCGGGTCCGGGCGACCGGCGACGATGGACGGCCGACACCGCGCCGAGTCGGGGCCGTTCTGGGGGAGCACACACCGCGCACATCATCGATGATCATGCCGGGCTAGCCGCTTCCCCGGCTGGGCACCGCCTCCCCCGTGGTGCGCTGCGTAGCTAGAAGCCCCGGTACAGGCCCGGCTTCCCCGCGGCGCCCGCCTGGTCGCGCTGACGGAACGCCTGAACCTCTCGATGGAGCCGGAGACGCTGGCCCGGCCGAGTGTGGGCGCCCCTGACACCTCCCGGTCTCGTTACGAGATGCTCGACAAGAAGGTCGGGATGGGCGGTATGGGCACGGTATCTCTGGCCTGGGACCAAACCGCGAACACATCAGCAAGATCAGTGAGGACGGCAGACGCGCCGTAAGCACGTGCGGCTGGACCTGTCATCGCGCTGACGGACCTGGACCGGCGCTCGTTGACGGACGATCCGGCGGTCGCCGGCGCGGTGGATGAGGGCCGGCAGCGCGCGGTGGCGGGGTTCCGCTGGGAGCGGTCCGGTGACGAGACGCGGCTCGTGTTGGGCGCCCCGAAACCTCGTCGTGGAGATCGAGGTTTCGCGGATTCGCGACGAGGACGGCAACGTGGTGCAGACGGTCGACTGACCGCACGTCGGGGCAGCGCGCGGGTTGCCAAGGAACATCGACGCAACCTTGTTGAGCTGCTCGTTCGCCATGAATACTCAAGATCAACATTATATGTAACGCACAGTTACTGTTCACCGCGCCGTGGTTTGACTGTCCGCTTGACCCGCTTAGCGTCGGGGCCGACCACCTAAGCGGAGGACAGCATGTCGAATTTCGATCTGACCCGACGTAATTTGCTGCGGGCCGGCGGGGTCGTTGCCGCCGGCGCCGCGGTCAACTTCCTGCCCGGCGTGGCGTTCGCCAACCCGCCGTCCAGTACCGGCCAGCAGACCAAGACCGTCACCGGCACCTTCACCCCGAGCATCTCCGACTGGTTCTACCTGCCCGTGCAGGTGCCGAAAGGCGTCAACCAGATCGACGTCAGCTACACGTACGACAAGCCCGCCGTACCGGCCGGAACCCGCGGCAACGCCTGCGACATCGGCATGTTCGGCCCGGAGGGGCACGACCTCGGCAACGCCAAGGGCTTCCGGGGCTGGTCGGGCGGCTTCCGCAACTCGTTTTCAATCAGCGCCACCGAGGCGACTCCCGGTTACCTGGCCGGGCCGATCAAGCCGGGCACCTGGCACGTGATCCTCGGCCCGTACACGGTCGCGCCGCAGGGCCTGAACTACTCGGTGACCATCACCCTGCACTTCGGCCCGCAGGGCGCACCCTTCCGCGCCAACCCCGCCCCGACCAGCGCCCCGGCCAAGCAGCGCGGTCGCAGCTGGTACCGCGGCGACTGCCACCTGCACACCGTGCACTCCGACGGCCGCCGAACCCCCGACCAGTTGGTCGCCGACGCGCGCGCCGCCGGCCTCGACTTCGTCGTGTCCACCGAGCACAACACGCCCAGCGCCCACCTCCAGTGGGGCAACTACGCCACCGACGACCTGCTGATCATCAACGGTGAGGAGGTCACCACCCGCTCCGGCCACTGGCCGGCGATCGGCCTGCCGGCCGGCGAGTGGATCGACTGGCGCTACCGGGCGGGCGACCCTGCTGACTTCCGGCACTTCGTCGACCGGGTGCACAAGCTCGGCGGGCTGGTGACGGCCGCACACCCGTTCGCGAACTGCTTCGGCTGCACCTACGAGTTCGCCTACGAGATCGCCGACCTGGTCGAGGTCTGGAACGGGCCGTGGACCGACGACGACCAGGCGTCGGTCACCCACTGGGACGGGCTGCTGCGCGGCGGGCGCTTCATCCCGGCCATCGGCAATTCCGACGCGCACAACTCGGACCAGGTGGTCGGCAAGCCACACACCGTGGTTCTCGCCGACAGCCTGCGCAAGGAGCACCTGCTCGCCGGCCTCAAGGCCGGCCGCTCGTGGCTGGCCGAGTCCTCGGCCGTGCAGCTCTCCTTCACCGCGAGCGTGCCCGGCCGCACCGCCGACATCGGCGGCCGGTTGCCGGCCGAGATCGGCACCCCGGTCACCGTCACGGCCGTGGTCGGCGGCGTACCCGGTACGACCGTGACGATCCTCGACCAGCTCGGCCCCGAGCACAGCGAGACGGTGCCGGAATCGGGTACCGCCACGGTGACGTGGACCACGTACCCCCGCTACAGCCGCTGGGTACGCGCCGAGGTGCGCCGCCCCGCGGCCGGGTCGAGCCCGCTCACCGCGCCGATGGTGGCGATGACCAATCCGATCTTCCTCGGGCGTAACTGACGTCCCGGGCCCGTCGGCCCCAGGGCGGGCGGGCCCGGACAAGCCCCGGGACGGGCGTCCGCTCGTCCTCCACCACCACGAATCGGCGACCGGCCGCGACCCGCGCCTTTTGGTCGGCCTGGCGCTCAGGACCAGGGCTCGTCCGGATCGGCGTCCGGATCGAGACCGCCGGACGGTCTCCGAGCGCGGTCGCGGGTCCCCGTCGTCTCACCGGGGCCTGTCGCGCTCGCGACGCTGATCTTTGCTCGGTGGCCTTCTCCACCGCGGCGGGGGCCGCGACGGGTGGTGTGGTGCGGCTCGCCGCGGTGCTTACCAGATCCGGCAGGTCCCGCCCGGCCACCAGGGGTAGCTCTCGCGTGACTGCCGCGGTCGGCCCCGGCTCGCCCGACGCTGCTGTACGGGCCGCGCCTTGCGCACCAGACGGATGGCGTCGGTGCCAGCACGCTGGGAGCGGGCAGGTTGTGGCCGGCTTTGCGGGTTGCCGTGAAGCTTGTGGAGAGAACCAATACTCGGCGGTGCGCGGCGACAGCGGCGACGGTCCCTGTCGTGCCACGGGACATGCTGCCGGCGTGGGGTGTCGTACACGTCGACTGGTGGTTGGGAGCACTCGTCGTGGCTGCTTTCGCGCTGTCGGCTTCGGTGCGGGTGTGACGCTATTGGACACCGGGACGCCTGGTTGATCGAGCGGGACAAGATCCCGAAGGGCCGGTGGACGCATCCGTGCGTCTCCGGCCGTCGCCAATCCCGACCAGACAGGGAATTGATGGTCAACCACAACCTTCGTACTGGGACCGTCCGCGCGCTGCAGGCGGGGTCCCTGGCGACCGCTGTCGTCGCGTCACTGCTTGCCGCTGTTCCCGGCGCGGCCTCCGCCGCTCCGAATACCGCTGATGTCGTCGTCGGCGTCATCGCCAACCCGGGCCAGATGGGACCGGCCGGTGGCCGGGTACATCTGGCTGTCTCGGTCCGCAACGCCGGGGGCGCCGAGGCCACCGACACCACCCTGAAGCTAAGCCTGCCGTCCGGTGCCACCCTCGACGTCGGTGACTCCCTGGGCGGCTGGACCTGCGACGCCGCGGCCGCCAAGTGCAAGTACGCCATTCTGGCGGCCGGCACTGATACCGACTTCGTCCTGGGCGTCACCCTGCCGGCCGGCGCGGACGGCCAGAAGACGAAGGTGACAGCGACGGCCACCACGCAGACTCGCGAGTCGTCGACCACGAACAACACCGCGTCGGCGAACATCGAGTACGTCGCCAAGCCGGACCTCGCCTTCTCGTTCGAGTTCGCCGTCGGCGACATCTCCTACCTGGGCGGCAACGGCGCGCGTGGCATGGCCCAGGCCCGGGCGACCAACATCGGCACCACTCCGGCGCCCGGCGCCCGCTTCACGTTCCAGATGCCGCCAGACGCCTTCGCCGGCGCCTGGACGACGGACCCGGAGTGGAACTGTGACTTCTCCACCTCCACCTGGGTCTGTGACAACGACCGGGACATCCCGCCGGGAGGGATGGCCTTCCTCAACTTCTACCCGTACTTCCCGGCCGGAACGGTGGGCGACACCAGGACGGTGACCGCTTCGGTGTCGACCTCGGCCCCCGAGCGGTCGCTGGCGAACAACAGCGGCACAACCACCTTCACCTACGTCGTGCCACCCCCCGCCGACGTTGAGATGTACGGGATCGCCGTGGTCGGCCGCGATGAGCTGCGGGCAAACGAGGAGTTCGACCTGTCCGTCTCGGTCAACCTCCGGGGCGGTTCCCCGTCGGAGAACACCGCCGTGCGGGTGCCACTTCCGGCGACGGTCGAGCTGACCTCCCTCGACCCCGGTGACGCCAACTGGACCTGCCGACTCAACGACACGGCGGACGACCGCTTCGTCGAGTGCACGCGCCCCTTCTGGGACATCGGCACGTCCAACGGCGAGCTGCTGCTCAAGCTGAAGGCGAACGCGGGAACCCCCGACGGTCCGCTGACCTTCACCGCGACCGCGTCCACGTCCACGCCGGAGGCGTCGCTGGAGAACAACACCGCCACCGACAGCGTCACCTACGTCGCCGAGGGCGCCATCACCGGTCACGTCTGGCTCGACCTCGACCGCGACGGCCAGCGCGACGCCGACGAGCCGAAGGCTGTGGACAAGACCTCCCTCAGTGTCATGCCGGAGACCGGCCAGCTGCCGTGGGGCGAGGGGTACGTGGGCGGCAACGAAATGGCCGGAACGTTCTGGGGACGACTCAGGCCGGGCCGGTACACCCTGCAGGTCAGCCTGCCGTCGGGCAGCACCTTCCAGTTCACCACCCCCGACCAAGGCGACGATGCCACTGACTCGGACATCATTGGCAGTAGCGGCGGCTACTACAACCAGGGCTGGAGCGCCGTGGTCGAGATCCGGGACGGCGCGGAGACGGCGGTCGACGTCGGCATCCTGCCGCCGTCCTGACGGATCCCCGGAGCCTCAGCGGAGAGCAGTACCCCCTCTCCGCACTGCGGACCGACCAAAACAGCACAGCACAGCCATGGTCGCCCCCGGACCGACTCACGTCGATCCGGGGGCGCTCGTCGCGCGGGTCAGGGGAGTCGGATAGAGCGGGTCGGCTAAGGCGTGTTTCGTAAGTTGGGGTTGGCCGGTCTGGGTCACGGCGTGGCGGTGATCGACAACTGAAGAGGCCTCCGGTGGACTCCCGTCATCGCGTAACCGGTCGGCAAGGTGTAGGCGATATGCAGCTCAACGCCGACGATAGCCGCATCGCGGTCGGTGGGGTTGACTGCCAGGACCTTGATACCGACCCAGCGCGACGCGAGTTCGCATGGCGTCGTGGATGCCCCAGGCAGGTGGTCAGGACGTGCAGAACGACGCCGGCTCGGTCAGGCCGAGGTCCGTGCAGTCCCATCCGGTGCCCTGGTCGTGGAATCGCCAGCCCAGGCCGGCCGTGTAATGGAACAGGTAGATGACGCCGCCGCCGTCCGGACGCTGCACGTCGGCCGCCGCCCAAGCCTCGACGCACTCCACTCCCCTGGAGGCGAAAGACCAGCCTGCCGGCAGTTCGACCATGGTCCCGAGGGTCTGCGTCGACGGACAGGTGGGATTTTGGGGTCCGGCACTGGTGGGGGTGGATGCGGGTGGCGTCAACAGGTCGGGCCGGTGGCGGGTGGCGAAGGCCACCGTCCCGCCGATGGCGAACACCACCGCCGCGGCCGCGGCGCCGGTGGTGAGCGCCCTCCGTCGTTGTGTCTGCCGCGACTTGTGCAGGGCCCGCTCGTACATGTCGGCGGTGCCGCCGTGCTCGCTCAGATCGGACATGGCCTGACGCAGAGGCCCAAGGTGGTCGGTCATCAGGCCTCCTCCATCACGGCCGAGAGCAGCTCCGGCGCTATCTGCCGCATGCGGGCCAGTGCCTTGCTGGTCTGACTCTTGATCGTGCCGACCGAGCACTGCAGCAGATCCGCGGCCTCGGCCTCGCTGCGGTCCTCGAAGAACCGCACCACCAGCACGGCCCGTTGCCGCTTGGTGAGTTGGGCGAGGGCCTGGTGCAGGGCAACCTTGAGATCGGTACGGCGCGCATGGTCACTACCGGGTTGAGCCACGTCGGCCAGTTCCCCGGGCAGGGACTCGGCCACCTTGCGGCGCCGCCACCAGCTCACATGCTGGTGATACATGGCTGTGCGGGTGTACGCCTCGAAGTGCCCGGGATCATCCAGCCGACGCCGGCCCCGATGGGTACGGGCCAGCGCATCCTGCACCAGGTCCTCGGCGAGGTGCCGGTCACCGGTCAGCAGGAACGCCGTCCGTAGCAACGCCGGCGAGCGGGCCCGAACGAACTCACAGAAAAGATCGTCTATGGAGTCCGCCATGCCCCGCTCGTTCCCTCCACGTACCCCAAAGTCCTTCGGCAGCGGCAGCGGCAGCGGCAGCGGCGGCCGGTCGACTGTGGCGCACACCATAGCCGGTGTGCGCCGCAGCAAGCGACCACGGTCAACCCGGTCAGGAAATGCAGAATGGCGCCGGCTCGCTGAGGCCGAGATCCTTGCAGTCATATCCGCTGCCGTCGCCGTAGTACTTCCAGCCCGTGTCGGTCACGAGGTGGAACAGGTAGACGCCGTCACCGGCAGTCGGGCCCTGCGGATCAGCTCCGGCCCAGTCCTTGACGCACTCGACACTGCCGAACGTCCAGCCCTTCGGAAGCTCGACAAGGGTCTCGAGAGTCTTCGCCGAGGGGCACTTGGCACTCGTGGCCGCCGGGGTAGCCACCGCGGGGGAAGCACTGACGGTGCCATTGGCCGCAGCGGCCGACGTCGGAGCGGATGCGGTTGGGCCCGGCTTGGGCTCCGCCGTGGAGCCGCAAGCAGAGAGTCCGAGCAGGACGGCGGCGGCGGGCAGCAGGAGGTGACGTGCAGACATTTCCGGACCCCTATGGATCGTGGCGAGCATCGCTTACACCGGGGTACATGCGATCCGTCGCCCGCAGGTTGCCGCCGACCGGAATTTTTCTCCACAGTTTTTCGGCAACCCCGCGCAGACGGTTCGCACCGCAGGTAATGCCCAATGACAACTCGCGCCCGTCAGCACCCGCGCCTACGACTCGGGCATCGTGCGAGCGGCAGCGGGCGGGGCCGGCGTTTCGGCGGACTCCATATCGGAGGGCACCGGCGTATCGTGATTGCGCCGCGCCGCACCGATGTCCACCTCGATGCGGCCGGCAGCCGTCACACGGGGGAGGTCTGATGGCGCAGTTTCCTGGCGGTGATTTCGAAGGGGCGACCGAGCGGTTCGTCGACTCCTGGGCCGCGGGCATCTCCGAGCGGGCCGCCCGGGCGCAGGAGTTGTCCGAGCGCGTGGCGGCGATGTCGGCGACCGCTGAGGGTGCGCACGGCGCGGTCCAGGTGACAGTCGCCTCGTCCGGCGCCATGACCGACCTCCGGCTCGACGACCGGGTGCTGCGCTGGCGGGCGGACGAGATCGCCGCCGAGGTGCTGTCGGTGATGCGCCGGGCGCAGGGGCGGTTGCCCGCGCAGGTGGCGGAGGCCGCGGCGGCAACGGTCGGCGCCGACTCCGAGACCGCCCGGGCTGTCGTCGGCAGCTACGAGTCGCGTTTCCCCGAGGTGGCCGAGGAGACCGATCCTGGGTACCCGCCGAGGGGTGGCCGTGGGCGCTGAGGCAGCCGGGTTCGAGGTCACCACGGCGGCGTTGACCAAGCACGCCCGCTCCGTCGACCGGATCGCCGAGGCGATCGACACCGCGATCACGGGCGAGGCATGGAACGCCTTCCGTCCGCCGAGTGCTTGGTGACCGGAGGAGCCGTGGTGAACCAGGAGGCAGGCATGACCGAGCAGGCGCTGACCCGCGTGGCGCTGTACACGTTCGCCCAGCACACCAACCGGCGGGTTGCCGAGTTCCGTTGGCAGCCGGGCCAAGCGGTGTCGCTGACCGTCCTCGACCCCGAGTGGGGTGCGCTCGCTCAGGACTTCTACGACAACGGCGTGCCGGTCGGCTCCGGGCGGGTGCCACCGGAGGCCGGTCCGGAGTTCATGCGTGCCCTGCTGCAACGCTTCCGGATGAGCTACTACAAGTTCGTGGACGAGAGCGGCTGAGCCGTCGGCGGTACGGATGGGGGCGATGGTGCCTTCGGGGCGTTAGTGACGCCTACGCCGAATGAGGGCATTTTTCGCATAAGACCGTTTGATGCGAGTAATGCTCGACTACGTTCGCCTTGGTAGCGACAAACCGATTTGTCGCTGTCTGCACTGCTTGTGACGTGCAGAGACATGGTGTGCGGAGAAGGGCTAGGTAGCTCGATGTCCAACTATCTACACCCGAACATCAGCGAGGTAGCGGCAGATCAGCCACGCCCGCCGAAAAAGCGCCGGGCACGCTGGCTCGTCGCCGGGGTGGCCGGTCTGACCGGCGTTGCCGGCCTGGCCGCCTTCGCGCCGGGAGTGAGCGGAGCGTTCGGAATGGGCGGCAGCCTGTCGAACGCCGGAGCGCAGGTCCTCGTCGACGACAGCCGGACCGCCGGCGACGACAAGGGAGGACAGGATCCCGGCGGACGCGACGGCAAGGACCACGGGAAAGACAACGACCACAGGGACAGCAAGGGTGATGAGTTTCGATCCGTGCCCTGCAGCGCCGACGAGCTGATCGCGGCTATCGTGCGCGGGAACGCCGGCTCCGGGGCGAAGCTCCGGCTCGCTGAGAAGTGCACCTACACGCTCACCAGGTCCGCACCCCAGCCACCCGTGCCCTTCGGGGCCGTCGGCCTGCCGATCATCACCCAATCGGTAACGATCGACGGGAACGGGTCCACCATCGTGCGCGCGGCCAACGCCACACCGTTTCGGATCCTCGAGGTTGGATCCGGCGGAGATTTGACGTTGCGCGACGTCACCATCAAGGGCGGCCAGGCCGACGGTGGGTTCGGTGCCGGCGGCGGTGGCATCCGCATCGATATCGGCGGTAGGGCCACCATCGAGAACACCGACGTGGTCTACAACCAGACCAACGGCCTCGGTGGCGGAATCGCCAACTTCGGCGTCGCGAAGATCCTCGGCCGGAGCGAGTACGGCAAGGACTGGGACGACAAGGACAAAGACAAGGAGAAGAAGGACGACGGCAGCAACATCAGCAACAACAGCGCTTTGTTCGACGGCGGGGGCATCCACAACAACGGCACCCTCACCGTGGAGAACACCCGACTGAGTTACAACAACACGATCGGGACCTTCGTCACCCTGCCGCTCGGTGGCGCGGGTGGCGGGCTGTCGAACAGCCGGAGCGCCATCCTCGACAACGTCCGCCTGGACAACAACACCGCGGGCTTCCGCGGCGGCGGTATCCGGGGCGGCCTCAACTCCACCACCGAGGCCAAGAACATCGAGGTCAACGACAACCGAGCCGGCAGCGAGGGCGGCGGAATCTTCACCGACGGCGCCTTCTACCTCAAGCACGGCAACGTGCACCACAACGAGGCTGGCCAACGCGGCGGCGGCGTCTACAACCAGATCGGCCAGTTCACGGCCGAAGAGAGCCGGATCAGCGAGAACACCGCCAGCACGAACAGCACCATCGAACACGGCGGCGGCATCTACAACGGCAGCGGCACCGTCATCCTGCGGCGCAGCCACGTCGAACGGAACAGGGCCGTGGGTTCGAGTTCGCAGGCCGGCGGGATCTACAACAACAGCACACTCAACCTCACCGAAACCAAGGTGACGGACAACATCTCCACCCTGGCACCCGGCGGGATCTTCAACGACGGCGGCCAGGTCACCGTGGACCAGAAGTCGGCCATCAGCGGCAACCGGCCCACCAACTGCACACCCAGCTCACCCCCTGTTCCCAACTGCTTCGGCTGATCATCGGATCTCCCGACAGTCAGGCGGTACGAGGTAACGGAACACGGAGGAGCATCCGGTCCCGCACCGGTTCGATCAACACGATCGGACCGGTGACGGGACCGGATGCCGGCCACACGTGGGTGGCTCGGCGACGGGCGGATCACTCGCAGTCAATCGGGTCGAGACGCCCGGACCAGCAGTTGCCTATGCTCGACGGGTGGAGGAGAACGAACAGGCCCTGCTGACCGAGATGCTGCAGGCGGCCGAGGAAGCCGCGCCGGTCGAGGCAGTGCAGGCCGTCACCGGCGCCATCGTCGCGGCGTTGAACGCGCTCGGCGTCTCGCTGCTCATCGCCGACCTCAGCGGTCGGGCACTGGTCCGCCTGACCCACCAGCCGGCCGTCGGCCACCCCGGCCGGCGTCAGGGCGATGAGACCGCCGAGGTTCTCCCCTTCGACGGCGGGCCCTACGAGCAGGCACTGCGCCAACAGACCGCCGTGGTGCTACCCGGCGACGACCGGTGGACGGTGCTCGCGCCCATCACCGAACGCGGCGAGGCCATCGGCCTGCTGGAGATCGACCTGCCGGACGAGCCGGACGACGCTGTGACCGCACGGATCGCCCGCACCGCGCACGCGTTGGCGTTCGTGGTCATCGCCAACCGCCGACACACCGACCTGTTCGAGTGGGGGCAGCGCAGCGCTCCGTTCACCCTCTCCGCCGAGATCCAACGCCGCCTACTGCCTGCCTCGTTCACCTGCGAGGCCAGCGCGTTCGCCCTCTCCGGTTGGCTGGAGCCCGCCGCGAGCATCGGCGGGGACACCTTCGACTACAGCGTGGCCCGCGACACTCTGCACGTCAGCGTCACCGACGCGATGGGCCACGGCGTGGCCAGCGCTCTGACCGCCACCCTCGGGGTGGGCAGCCTGCGCAACACCCGCCGCCACGGCGACAGCCTCATCGCCCAGGCGGAGTTGGCCAACCGTGCCGTCGCCGAGCACGCCAACGTACGCGGTGCCTACGTGACGGCCGTACTCGGCCGCGTCGACCTGACCACCGGGCGTTGCGAGCTGCTCAATGCCGGGCACGTTCCGCCGATGCTGGTCCGGCAGGGTCGGGCCGCGTCGCTGGAGCTGCCCGCCAACTTCCCGCTGGGCATGTTTCCCGACGAGCGCTACCGCAGCGGTGAGGTCACCCTGCTGCCCGGTGACCGGCTGGTCATCGTCACCGACGGGATGCGGGAACGCAACGCCGCCGACCTGGACCTGCCCGCCGCCCTGCTCCGCATCGCCCACCTGCATCCCCGTGAGGCGGTCCGGGCGCTGTCGGACGCGGTGCTGGCAACCGCCGGGCCGGTCCTGGCCGACGACGCCACCCTGCTCATCGTCGACTGGTACGGCGGCCACGGGCCGCGAGCGAGCACCGCTGGCGCGGACACCGCCCGCGCCAGCAGCCTCCCGTAGTGAGGGTGCTCACGACACCGCCGAGGACGCCTCCTCGGCGTCGTGCACCGTCTCGAAGACGCCGATGACCCGGTCCACCGAGGTGATCGACAACACCGTACGCACCGGCTGACTGGCTCCGGCCAGGGCGAGCCGGCCGTTGCGTTCCCGCAGGTCCTTGAAGGCGACCACGAGCACGCCGAGGCCACTGGAGTCCATGAATCCGACACCGGTCAGGTCGACCACCACCAACTGGGCGTCGCTCTCCACCAGCGTGCGCAGTTGGTCACGCAACTCGGGTGTGGTGCTCATGTCCAAGTCGCCGGCGACCTCTACCACTGTGCCGATCCGCCCCTGCCGCGTCGACAGCGTGAAGTCCACGAAACCCCCTCGATACGGCGTCACCGGCAGCTCGGCGACACTGCGCGCGTACCAACGGTGCCAGAAATCCGCTCGGATCGCTCGTCGACGTGCGGCCTCGGCGCGGAGACGGCAGTGGGTCGAACCGGTGACGCCCCGCAGGCCTCACCGGGCCTGCGGGGCGTCAACCGATCAACTGTGGAGCTGGGACGAATTCAGGATCGGTCAGCTCGGATTCACCGAGATGTAGTACCCGGCCTCGTCGGTCGTGCTGCCGTCCGCCTTACGCCCCTTGACGACCAGGTAGAGGTTGGTCGCCTCGGTCGGGGTCCAGGTGATCGACGCACGGCCCTGCGCGTCGGCGGCGACCGTGCCTGCGGTGCCGCCGATCGTGTACTCGAAGGACATGATCCCCGCCGTGCCGCCACTGAACTCGAAGCGGCCCTCGATGCCGACTCCCCCGCCGGGCGTGTCCCGCGGATACGTCTCGGAGAAGACGTGCGGCGCGGTGCCGACCTGGAACCGGTATTCGGTGACCGGAGAGAGCCGGCCGTCCGAGGTGCGACCCTGCACGGTGAGAGTGTTGAGCCCGTTACGGTCCGGTACGACCGTGACCAGGGTGTTCCAGTTGTCCGCTCGGGGAGCGCTCAACTCTGGGCCGTCGTTGAGCCGGTAGCGGTACTCCACCACCTCCGGCGTCCAGGAGGTGCTGAGGGCGAACTCACCAGGCACACCGATGCCGCCCCGCGGGCTCCACTCGTTGTACTGGCTCCACACCGAGACCCGGGTGTCGCGGACCGGGACGGTCATCTCGCGTTCCGGCGACGTCGTGCCGTCCTGAGCGATGCCGGTGACCCGGGCCGAGAACCAGCCATCCCACTGCGGGGTGAACGACACGGTCGCCGTGCCGTCCGGCCCCGCCGCGATGATCTGGTATTCGCCGAAGTCCAGCGAATAGCGGAACTCCTTGGTGTCCGGTAGCGCCGAACGGAACGTCAGCGTCATCGGCTGAGCGGCCGCACCACCGTTCGGCGGGTCGGTGCTGATGACCGGCGCCTCGAACGGCTGCCAGGTGAAGCTCTTCTCGGGCGACCGGGTGCCGTCGGCCAGCAGCGCCCGGACGAGCAGCGTGTTGTCGCCGGTGTGCACCGGCGTGACGCTGATTGTCACGCTGGTGCCGTAGGAGTTGACGACGGTTTCCGGGCCGCCGTCGAAGCGGTAGACGAAGCCGGTCACGTTCGGCAGTTGGCTGTTCAGATAGAACTCCACCGGCAGGCCGACGCCGTCGATCCGCGTCAGGTGTTCCAGCGTCGGCGAGTACGCGGACGGCACCGGATCGAGGACGCTGAACTGGTAGTAGGTCTCCAGGGACTTCGAGCCGTCCGCCCGCACCGACCGTACGATCAGGGTGTGCCACCCTGCGGTAGCCGTCCACGGCACCACGGCGGTGTCGTCGGCCGCCGCTGGGACGGTCTGCGTGGTGTCGTCCAGGACGTACTCGTAGGACACGACGTCGGCGTTGCGCGGCGTGAACGTGAACGAACCGGTCTTACCGGCAATCGGCTCGCTGTCGAAGTTGAACTCGGCGGACTCGACCCCGGGGGCGTCGGTGACCATGATCCGCAGGGTGTCCTGCCCGATCAGCTTGTTCTTCGCGTAGCTGCTGACGACGACCTCGACCTCGCCGACCTCGGTGAAGGTGAGCTGCCCGGTCGCCTTGCCGTCGACGGCCGGCACCCGGGACTCGGGGCCGCCCTTGATCTGATAGCCGAAGGCGGTCGTCTCGGGCTTCGGCGCGGTCAGCGTGATCGTGCTCGGCAGCCCGACCCCACCCAGCTCGATCTCCGCGCTCGGCGCGGTGTCGGCGATCCAGAACCGGTAGGTCTTCTCCGGCCCGTAGTTGCCCGCCGCGTCGATCGAGTTGACGTAGAGCTCCTCGAACCAGTCCCGCTTCGGCGTGTATTCGAGGATGGCCGAGCCGCCGGGGCGACGCGCCTTGACCCGACCGGAGTCTCCCATCGAGTCACGCCAGGCGAAGGCGACCACGTCACGGTCGCCGTCCGCGTCGAAGCGGAACTTGCCCTTGAGGCCACTGCCGCCACCGGGCGTTCCGCCCTCGGGGTAGAGCTTCGAGAAGACGCCCGGTGGGTTCGCCGGTGCCGTCTTGTCCATGACGACGTAGCAGATCTTGCTCCACGGCCCGGCGTCGTAGTAGTCACTGGCGCGGGCCTGCCAGGCGAGGAGTTCACCGTGGGCGTACTGGCTCAGGTCCGTGGGGAAGTTGTAGCTGTAGAACTCACGGCGCTGGTCCGGGTGGTCGACCGGCCAGATCGCGTAGAGGATCGACGGGTAGTCGGCCTCGTCGGGGTCGTTCGCGGTAGCCCTGAACAGGGTTGAGGCCGCTGCCGGCGACGGCTTGGTGACGGTGCCGCACGGCCGGTCCGGAGCCTCCAGGCGCGGGTCGGTCACGGTCGGCGGGTAGTTGGAGGTGGAGCTCAGTGTCGGCTGCTGGAAGGTGCGGCCGGCGCGCGGGTCCGTCTCCTGGGCTGCCGTGATCCGGTATTCGATGGTGATCGACTTCTCGTGCCGGGTGAGCGCGGCGTTGAGGGTCGACACCATGTCGATGCCCAGGTAGCCGGGGCAGTAGATGGAATCCGGGCCGCGGTCGGCGGAAATCAGCTTCTCAAGCTCGGCGGGCGGGTTGTTCCAGGTCGTCCCGGACTTGACCGCAGCGGTACGCCACACCTCGATCGTCGCGGCGGCGGAGCAGTCGGTGACCGTTTCCTCATTTGTGTAGAGGTACGAGTTGTGCACCACCGCGCCCTTGAGCTGGGTCAGGTCGTAGGTGAAGTAGGAGCGGTAGGTATGGGCCTTGTTCGCGCTGTCGACAAGCGTGCCGACGGGCGGCGGAACAGCCGGGTTGACGAACTTCTTCGTCGGACTTTGCGAGTCGAGGTACGCCCAGCTCAACAGGGGTGAATTGGCCGAGGTGGCGGCGAGGGCCGGCTGGCCGGTAGCCAGGACGGCGGTGGCGGCGCCTACCGCCATTGCCAGCATCGCTGCGCCGATGCGTTTCATCTAGACGTCGACCTCCGTTTGACGGCGCCTGTGTCGGCGCCGATCGGCGTCATCGTATCGACGGCCCGCACGCATTTTCGGCCCGTGAATCCACTGTGTGGCCGATCGGTCTGGGGTCACGACCCCGACGGCAGGGCAGCCCACTCGTCGGCCAGTTCCTCCGGGTCACCGGTGCGAAAGAGCGGCGGTTCGTGCAGCAGGAAGTCGCGGTGGCTGATGTTCCAGGCGTACGCGCCGGCCATGGCGAAGGCCAGCACGTCACCCACGCCGATCGGCCCGGCGGTGGCCGATCGGGACAGCACGTCCTTCGGGGTGCAGAGCTGACCGACCACGGTGACCGGCCCCCCGTCGGTGTGCGGGCCGTCGGTGTGCGGGCCGTCCGGGCCGCGCCGCCGGTGCACGGTGAACGGCTGCGAGTGCCCCTTCGCCGCCGGCGTGCGCAGGTGGTGGGTGCCACCGGCCACCACCACGAACCACTCGCCGTAGGAGCGCTTCACGTCGATGACCTCGGTGAGGTACGCCCCGCAGTAGGCGGTCACCGACCGGCCCGGCTCGATGCGCAGCCGCACCCCCGGGTGCCTGTCGAGGACGCCGGCCAGGGCCCGGCCGTAGTCCACCCAGTCGAAGCGTGCCGCCGGGTCGGCGTAGTCCACGGCCATGCCTCCGCCGACGTCGACCTCGTCGGCGCCCACCTCGGCGACGGCCCAGCGGACCACGGCGGCGGCGACCGTCGCGGCGAGCGGTGCGTCCAGCCCGCTGGCCAGGTGCGCGTGGATTCCGCGTACGTCGATGCCCGCGGGCGGGCGGCGGGCGCACTCGACCGCGTCGGCCGGATCCATGCCGAACGGGCTGGGTCCGCCACCCATGACCAGGCTCGCGCCGGGCGCGTCGACCGGCAGGTTCACCCGCAGCAGCACCTGGGCCGACCGGCCCGAGGCGGTGGCCAGCGCGCCGAGTCGCCGAAGCTCGGCGGGCGACTCGACGTGGATGCGGTGCACGTCGGCGGCGAGGGCGGCGGCGAGGTCCGCGTCGGTCTTGCCCGGCCCGGCGTACGCGGCCGGGGCCCGGCCCGGCAGCACCTCGGCCAATCTGCACAGCTCGCCACGGCTCGCTGCCTCGAACCCGTCGACGACCGGAGCGAGGGTACGCAGCACGCCCGGGTCGGGGTTGGCCTTGACCGCGTAGAGCAGCTCGACCTGCCGGGGCAGCGCCGCCCGGATGGTTTCGGCCTGCACGGTCAGCGCGTCGAGGTCATGGACGTAGACGGGTCTCGTCACCGTGGCCCGCCCATCGGGTTGGGCACCGGCACGAACGGTGCCTTCCGGTCCGCGTCGCGCCGCCACCGGACCAGCAGGTTCGCCTTGGCCACCAGCGGCTCACCGTGCAGCAGCGCGCGCAGCTCGGGCGGATCGTCGAGGTCGGCGGCCACCGCCTCGACGACGGCCCGCACCTCGTGCCACAGCTTCCGTTCGATGCCCGGTCGCGCGTCGGCGAGGGCACCGCAGATGCCAGCGAGGTGATTGACGAACAGGCAGTAGACGATCCGGCGGCGGGCGTCCCGGGGACCGTAGCGAACCTGCGCCGGGACGTCGTCCGGCCAGGTGGTCCACCGTTCGGTGTCGAGCTTGACCCCCTCCAGATCGCGCAGCAGCATGCGTACCGGGTGGCGGTCACGGTCGAGCACGACGACCACGTTCTGCAGGTGGGCCTCGTGCACCACGCCGTGGCTGAGCCAGCAGCGCAGCACCGCCGGCACCAGCAGCCCGACGTACGCGCGCCACCAGGCCACCGGGTCCGGGGTCACCAGTGGCGTGGCGGCCAGCGCCGCCGCCAGCATCGGGATGTCCCCGGGACGCAGGTGCGGGCGTAGGCCGCCGCGCAGGATCGTCCCGTACGCCTCGTCCGGGCCGGGAACGTCGACCGTGCGGTAGGCGGGCTCGGCGAGCAGCCTGACCCCGTCCGGCAACGGCACCCGGGCCAGCAGGTCGGTCAGGGCGACCGCGCCCGCGAGTTCGTAGCGGGCGTTCTTGCGCAGGCAGTTGGTGATTCGCACGTGCAGGCTGGTCTTGACGAACAGGTCGGCGTCGGGGGCGTAGAGGGTGCGGACGCTCGCCGTCGGACGTACCGGCACACCGGCTGGCCCCAGGTCACGCAGCCACGGGTGCGCCGGGGGGATGAGCGAGAGCTGCCAGGGATGCACCGGCAGGACGTGGTGCCCGACCGGGGGCCGCGGCGGGTCGAGGGCAGCCACGAGCGGATCGAACGGCCCGGCGCCGACGACCAGATCGTCCGGTACGGCGAGCCAGTGCAGCCGGAACGACGTGCGCAGCTCCGGCGCGTACGCCCGCCAACTGCCCGGGTCACCGCTGCGCCACTTCGGGGTGGGGTGGTGCGGGTGCCCGAAGACCAGTGACTGCTCGGAGTCGACGTACGCGTCGATGGCAGGCTCACCGGTGGGGGTCGGATCCTCGGCCGGTCGCTCGGCCAGCAGGCGGGCCACGGTGTCCCGGCTGGCCCGGACCTGCTCGACGAACTCGTCGTTCACCAGGCCGGTACGAGTGGTGAGTTCCGCCGCGACCAGACTGGCCAGGCCGTCCGCGTCCAGGTCCTCCCACCGCCCGTCGTCGGTCATCCGCTGCACCGGGCCGGCGTAGCGGTGCGCGCCGAGCGGCGAGGGTCGGGCGACGGCGCAGCGCACCGTGACGCCGAGGTGCCGCAGCAGCAGACGTACCGCGCCGTCGACCACGCCCGCTGCGCCGTCCGGCAGGGCAAGTTCACGGATCAGGCAGCCGAAGACGGTGTGGGCCGCGGCCAGGTCGGCGAGCTGGCTGGTGGCGCTGGCTGGTCGGGAGCACAACTGTGCGCGCGTCATCGTGTCTCCCGGAGGTAGTTCGGGCCGGTACGCAGGTAGTACTTGTTGATGTCGGCGCAGCCCAGCCGCTGTTTGGGCAGCAGGGTGCCGGCGGTGAGCATCGCCTTGATGGGCAGGTGGGCGGCCCGCAGGACCCGCTCGGTGAAGGTTCGTGCCGCCTCGCCGTCGCCCCACCGGTCGCGGGCGGCGGCGAGGCGGGGTGCCAGCGCTGCGGCGGGGGTCGGCACGGGCAGCCCCCGGGCGGCCAGGGCGATCAGGGGCGCGGCGGCGGCCAGGTGCAGGGTGATGGTGATGAACACGTCGGCCAGCTCCTGCGGATCGTCCGCCCACATCCGGTCGTCGGCCAGGACGAGCCCGCCCGGACCGCCGTGCCGCGCGTCGAGTCGGGCACCGTCGTTGTCCTTGTAGAGCAGGCCGACCGTACCGTCGGGGTGCACCAGCAGGTGGATGTTCTGCGGGTGCGCCTCCAGGGCGATCCCGTGGCGTAGCCACAGGAAGACGTGCCAGTCGAGCAGCAGGTCCAGGTAGGACTCCAGCAGCGTCCCGGGCCGCTCGGGGCTGATCCGTTCGAGGACCGTGCCGGCGACCGGGTCGGCCGCGGCGAGGGCCGCGACCGGAACCACGTGGACGCCGGCCAGATCGCGCGGGAATCGGCGCAGCAGGAAGCTGCGCCGCTCGTCGCCGTCGACGTGCGCCCAGGTGCTCTCGTCGACATGACGGATCCGACCGGCGAAGGCGGGTTCCGCGCTGGCGATCTGGTCCAGCAGCGCGGCGACGGCCGCGCCGTCGGCGAGCGAGCCCGGGTGCAGCGTGCGTCGGTTGCGGGCGCCGAGGCTCGCGGTCGGCAGCGGCAGTTTGAGGTGCAGGTACGGGTCGTCATCGAGCGCCACCGTTCGCATGGAGAGGGTGGGTCGCACGGAGATCAACGGCAGGTCCGTCACCGGTAGCGCGTCGCGTACCGCGGTGATCGGATGCGCCGGCAGCAACAGCTGATCCGGTCGCTGTGCGCGCGGCCACCACGACGGGAGTTCACCGGTGAGCCGGACGTCCTCGGTGGGGGCGGCATACCACCGCAGCGCGAAACGCGGGGCGTGCTCCGGGGCGTACCGGAGCAGTTCGTCGTCGCTGAGACCGTGCCGGCACCGGTCGGTGGGGTAGACCGGGTGGCCGTGGTGGGCGGCGAGCACGTCGTCCAGGAGCGCCGCCGGCAGACCGGTCGGGGTGAACGCGCGTGCGATGGCCACCTCGGCGAGCACCCGTGGTCGGTTGCGGGCTGCGAGTTGGCGGGCGCGCAGGTCGGCGCGGCACTCGGTGCCGAAGTCCCGCCAGCCGGCCTCGGCCTCCGCGTTGCCGTGCGGGGCGAGCACCGTCAACAGGCCTTCCAGGGTGTCCGTGCGGTGGGTGGCGCCGTTCGCGAGCACCAGCACCATCGGCGCCGCGCTGCGCAGGGTCTGTTGGAAGCCGTCCGCCCGGACCGGAATGCGCAGCAGGCCACCGGGTCGCGGCACCTGCCACCAGCCGGGCCCGTCCGGTCGGCCGGTGCTGCGGTCTGGCCCGTCCAGTCGGCCGGTGCTGCGGTCTGGCCCGTCCAGTCGGCCGGTGCTGAGCAGACCGAGGTGGTCCTCGCGCAGCAGCGCGTCGAGCACCCGGCCGAACACCTCCCGCTCGCAGTCGTCGGTCACTCGACGATGGTCCACTGCAGGTCGCTGCGGAAAGCGGCCAACGACTGCCGGACGGTGGCCTGGTCGGGGCCGATCGCGTGCAGCACGGCGAGATAGTCGCGGTTCGTCCCGGTGCGCTCGGCGACGCGGCCCACCGCACGCAGCGGTCGGCAGCCCAGCCGGACATCGCCGCGCACGGTGTCCAGTCGGCCCGGTGCGGCGACGAGCCGACCGGAGGTGTCCGCGCACACGTACTCGACCTGGGCGTACCGGTCGACGGTGGTCGGCAGGCTGAGGGCCGCCAGCGGCTCACCGAGGTGCAGCCGGATGACGTGCTCGAACAACGGCACGCCGAGCAGCTCGGCGAGGATCAGGTCCATCCGGTCGCCGATGAGGCGGTAGTTGACTTCGATCAGCCGGACCCGGCCGTCGGAGATGACGTACTCGGTGTGGCAGGCGCCGAAGCCGACCCCGAGCGCGTCGAGCCGCGCCCGCAACTGGTTGCTCGCCGACTCCGCCGGGGGCGCCCAGTCGAGACCCTCCTCGGTGAAGGTCGGTGGCGGGCCGAGGCTGGTGCGCCATCCGCCGAGGGAGGCCAGCGCGGTGCCGTCGCCGAAGGTCTCGAAGGTTCGCAGCTCCCCGGCGAGATACTCCTCGACCACCAGGGCCACGTCCGGCCGCCGGCCCCGGATCTCGGTGACCCGGGCGGCGAGTTCGGGGTGGTCTGCCACCAGGTACGCGTCCTCGCTGGCCACCCCCTCGCGGGGTTTGACCACCGCCGGGAACATCCCGACCGGCACCTCCGGCGCGACGCCGGGGTCGATGGTGACGGTGCGTACCAGATCGAGCCCGGCAGCCGCGATCGCCCGGCGCGCCGCAGCCTTGTCCTTGCAGAGACGGGCGGCGTCGGGATCCTTGCCGGGCAGGCCGAGCTTCCGTGCGGCGATCGCGGTGACCTCCTGGAGGTGGTCGCTGTTGGACAGTAGCGCCACCGGTCGGGTTGGCGCTGTCGCCGCGACCACCGCAGTCGCGTCCCGCACCGCGCACCGCGCCACCGGCACGTCCGGCGGCCATTGGGCAGGTCGGTCGGTCAGCACGGTGGCCGACAGCCCGAGCGCCGCCGCCGCTGGGAGGAACCCTTCCAGGACGGCGTCGGTGGGGTTGAGCGCGGTCAGGTACAGCCGCATACCGCCTCCGTCGTCGACGACGATTGTCGCGATTAGGGTAGCCTACCCTTATTGGACGGGTATGGGATGGTCTGCCCGATGCGGTAAACCCGGCGGCGACGAGGTCACGCCGCAGCCTTGACGCCATCCACCGTCGCCGGCTCTGCCGCCGAACCGGCGACCGGACCAGGCCGGTTCGGGAATCGCCGCTGGTGGGCGAGGCCGAGGGCGACGCCGGCGGCCACCAGCACGATGGCGGCGACCGCGACCGGCGGGTAGCCGCCTCCGTCGGCCGCCGCGAGGCCGACGGAGGCGGCCACAAACGAGCAGACCAGGCCGAACGACGACAGGACGGTGAAGTCGGTGCCGCCGGTGTCGGGTCGCGAGTAGTCCATGTTGACCGTGTAGAGCACGACGTTGGCGATGGTGTAGGCCACCATGAAGCAGCAGAGCGCCGCCACCGTCGCACCCAGCGGCGCACGGCCGTTCATCAGCGGCAACAGCAGCAGCGTCGACACCGTGAGGGCCACGCCGCCGACCACGAGTACGCCACTGCGCCCGAACCGCCCGATCCCGAGCCCCGCGACCAGACCCGCCACGATCGCCGGGGCGCTGGTCACCACGCCCGTGACGACGCCGATCCGACCCAACGACCACCCCGCGTCGACCAGGGCCGGCGTCACCAGGGCGTACGCCATCCCCGCACCGACGTAGACCAGCGGCACCACGCCGAACGTCCACCAGCGGCAACCCGGCTGGCCGAACACCGACAGCAGCGCCCGGTAGGCCGTGCCGACCCGGGCCACCCGATCGGTACGCGGAGGCTCCCGGAACCGCCACACCACCAGCAGGCCGACCGCGGTCATCGCGGCCAGCAAGCCGATCGCCGACGCCCAACCGAACTGGTCGTAGACCAGGACGCAGGCGCCGCCGCCCAGCAGGTTGCCGAGGTAGCTGGCGGCGACCTGAATGCCGTTGCCGGTCCCCCGGGCCGAATCGGCGAGCATCCGGACCGCGACGGCGTCCACGGCGATGTCCTGCGTGGCGGAGAAGAAGACGTACGCGGCGCAGATGGCGACGATCGGGCCGAGCGCGTCGGCCGGGTTGGCGAACGGCAGCAGCGCCAGCAGGGCGAGCACCAGGGCGCTCTGCAGCACGAGCAACCAGGATCGGTAGTGGCCTCGGTGCCGTGAGCCGTACCGGTCGAGGATCGGCGCCCAGAGGAACTTGATGGGCCAGATCAGGCCGACGATCTGCAACAGCGCCAGCGTGTCGAGTGAGGTGCCGCCGTCGCGCAGGATCGCGGTCAGCCCGACGGTGATGAAGCCGACGCCGAGGTACTGGGTGACGTACAGCGCGGTCAGGGTGCCGAGCCGACCCTTCATGCCGCTTTCCAGTAGCCGAGCGAGGTCAACCGGTCCTTGTCGACGCCGAGCGTCCGCCGGATGTGTCGGGTGATGCCGCGGGTGCTGGCCGCCTCGCAGGCCACCCAGTAGTGACCCGCCCCGGTGGTCGGCAGTGCCGCGCAGACCGTCTCGACGAGGTGCTGACCGGCGTCGCGCCGAGGCACCCAGGTGACGTCGTGGTGCGCCCGGGCCCGGGGCACGAGCGCCTTCTCGCCCTCGTGCGCGTACTCCAGCCAGACCGTCGCCGGGATGTCGGCCCCGGCGTCGAGCAGGCTGTTCACCGCCGGCAGGGAGGCCGCGTCGCCGACGAGGTAGAGGTGCTCGGGCGCGGGATCGGGCAGCTCGAACGCGCTGCCCTGAACTGTCGCGGTGATGGTGTCACCGGCCTGGGCCGTGATGGCCCAGCGGGCGGCGCAGCCGTCGTGGATGGCGAATTCGAGGGTGAACCGGCCGGTGGCCGGGTCGGGATCCACAAGCGTGTACGCGCGCTGGTGAGCCCGCCCCTCGTTGTCGAACCACAGCCGGATCCACATCGTGGGGTGCACCCCGCACGCCTCCAGCAGCCCGCCCCCGTCGAGGAGAAGCCGCTGGTAGTGCCCGTCGATCGATTCGGTGCTCAGCACGGTCAACCGAAAGTCCCGGCCTCCCATGGCCTTGAGGACCAGGGCCTCCCAGTTCCGTTTCACGCACCCCTCCAGGTAAGGTCATCCTTGGTTAGGGGAGGGTAACCTAACTTGCGGCCCGGATGGAACAGAGGACAGCTCGCGATGACGCACCTGGAGAAGATCGCCGGCCTTGGTGAGTTGTCGTTGGTAAGCGTGGACCCCGACCGGGACGCCGCACTCCTGCACGACTGGGTCACCCGCCCCCGCAACGGCTTCTGGGGCATGGGCTCGCACACCCTCGAAGAGGTACGCGAGATCTACACCTTCGTGGACGGCCTGCCAACGCACCACGCGTACCTGATCATGGTGGACGCGGAGCCGGTCGGCCTGTTCCAGACCTACCAGCCCGAGGCGGACCCGGTCGGCGAGCGGTACCCGGTGCAACCCGGCGACATCGGGATGCACCTGCTGCTCAGCCCGGACCGCCGCATCGCGCGCGGCCTCACCAACGCCGTCGGCCCCGCCCTGGCCCGGTTCCTGTTCGGCGACCCGGCCGCCCAACGGATCGTGGTCGAGCCGGACGTCCGCAACCACCTCGCCCTGCGCCGGCTCGAGATCGAGGGCTTCACCTTCGACTCGGAGATCGACATGCCGGACAAGCGTGCCCAACTCGCGTTCCTGACGCGCGCCCGGTTCACGACGAATCACCCGACCCCAGCGGGCTGACCGCCCAACGCGCTCAGCTCCGCGGTCCGCGCCTGCTGGATCCGGCCGGCGAGAGCCTTCAGCTCCGGGCTGCCACCGGCGTTCCGCTCGCCCCGGCACAGCACCACGGTCTGCGCGAGGTACGCCCGGAGCAGGGCAGCCGCCCGGGACGGCAGCCGTTCCCCCTGCTCAACGGGCAGCCTGGAACGCACGGCCGACCACTGTCGCCTCGGTGCCGTCGCTGAACAACCCGGACCGGTCCTTGTCCGTGGCGGGCAGGCCGAACCAGGCGTAACGCTGCACGTAGGACAGTTGACCGAGCATGGCGGTGGCGGCGGTGAGGAACGCCGCCTGCTGCTCCTGGCGCGGGAACTGTTGACCGCCGCCGTCGAAGCGGATCAGCGCGAACTCGGTCAGCCAGATCGGTTTCCGGTACCGCTGGTACACCGCCTGCAGATACTGGCGTAGCTGGTCGACCGCGGTGCTGGTCGCGAAGTCGGCACCGAACCAGTGCAGCGTGATGAAGTCCACCCGGTGACCGCGGGCCTGGGCGCCGGTCATGAACCGGTCCAACCAACCCTGCGGCTCCGCGCCACCCCAGGCGACCGCCGGGCTGCCCAGCTTGCTGCCCGTCGCCATCAACTGCGGCCACAGGTCCAGCGCCTGCTCGACGGTCATGTTCGCCTGTTCGGGCAGGTCCGGCTCATTGAAGGTGAGTAGGTACGGCCCGGCCGCCCTGGCCCGGGCCAACTCCGCCGTGGTGACGTTCTCCGCGCTGCGGATCATGGGCACGAACGTCACACCCCGCGGAGTGCTGATCCCCGGGTGCTGGGTGCCCCAGGTGTAATACCAGCCAGCCGTGGAACTCGCCAACGCCTGACTGGCCCCGGCGAAGTTCCACACTCCGACGCCCTTGCGCGTGGAGCTGACCGCCGGCGCGACCGGTGCCTTCGACGAGGGTCGGACGCTCGGCGACGGCGCGGCGCTCGGGGAGGCGACGGCGGTGGGCGCGGGCGGCGGCGGGGCAGCCCACGAGGGCGCGGCCGGATCCTTCGGCAGGAGCACCACCGCCAGGGTGATGGCGAGGACGGCGGCGACCACCCCGGCGGCGAGGGATGGGACGAGGCCGCGGGGCCGGTGCGCCGCAAGGTCGACGACGTTCGGGCCACCGCCCGCGTCGCTGGGCACACCGCCCGTCGGGGCTTGCCCGGCGGTCTGCTCGGCCGGCAGGGCCGGGGGGTGCTGCCCGACGGCCTGCGCGGCCGTCGGGGACGCGGCGCTCGGCAGGTGGGCGCTGAGACCCGCCGGCAGTGGCAGCAGCGGCAGGCCGGCGAGCAGCCGGTCGATCGGCAGAAGGTCGGCGCCCAGCCGTCCACAGGACGCGCACTCGCGGACGTGTCGGGCCAGTCGCTTGCGCCACAGCGGGCTGGGAACGCCGTCCCAGTCGGCGGTCACGGCGCGCAGCTCCGGGCAACCGGGACGGACGCGCAGCGCGCGTACGACGCCCCGAGCGCTCTGGATCTGCTCCTTCATCCGGTGGATCCGCACCGCGACGTGCCCGAGCGACAGCCCGAGCGCGTCGGCGACCTCGGTTCGGCCGACCTCGCCGGTCTCCTCCAGCCACCACAGCGAGAGCAACTCCTGGTCGTCCTGGTCGAGCCAGCGGGTCGCCTCGGCGACCTCGCGTCGTTGGTCGGTGAGGCCGAGCCGGAGGATCGTCAGCCCGGCGAAGTCGGAGGCGGGGTCGGGCACGTTGTGGATCGCGTCGAGCCCGGCGTCGCGGTTGAGCGCGACGCGTCGCCGCTGCTCCCAGTCGCGCACCTGGCGGATGGTGATCGCCACCAGCCAGGACCGGTACGCCGCCGGGTCGTTGAGCGCGGGTAAATACCGGATGACCCGTACCAATGTCTCCTGGACCACGTCGTCGACGTCGGCGTGACCGCGGAGCGCACGCCCGACGATGTTGTAGACCAGCGGAAGCGAGGCCGCGACGACGTCGTCGAGAGCGCGCTGGTCGCCCTGTCGGGCCGCGACGACCAACCCGGCATCGGGTAGTGCCCGACCGGCTGACGACATACGTGTCACTCCTTGTGTGCTCATCCGCGCGGTATCCAACGCTGGGTGCGCTGACCGCCCTCACGATCGGAGACTTGCACCAGCAGGTTGGATTACAGAATTGTCTGGCCCCGACGGGCCAGATACGACCCGGAGCCGCCGGTGGTGCGTGCGGGTCGCCGACGCCGGGTAGGGTGCGGGGTGTCGGTGTCGCCGGGCGCTCGCCCGTGCACGAGACACCCTGATCGGGCGCCAGTGTGAGCGCCGAACCGTCCCGAGGTCGCACGGCGAGAGTTGCCGAGGCCGGACGCACTCCTTCATGGAAGACAGGATTCCTGCATGACATCGAACGACAACGGTCGACCCGCCCTGTTTCTCGCCACGTCGAACGCCGACGGGCTCGACGGGTCGGCGGTGACCTTCGACGGCAGCGAGGAGGCCATGCGGCGGCTGCGCCACCCGTTCGCGGTGAAGCCCGCCCCACACGCCCCGGCCGCTGCCGACGAGCCGGATCGGCGCGGCTGACCCAGCGAGCCCGCACCGCTCACGAGCACCCCGCAGCTCATACTTTCGGCTAGTAATTAATCAGTCTTTCGGGTAGTGTCCGGGTCATCAATTGAACGACATGACGCGGTGGCGAGGCCCGTGCTCGTGGCCTCGCGACAGCGCAGTTCGCCCGTACCTGCGCTCCGGCGGCAGCCGGTTCGGAGATCCTTCCGGTCGATCCGTTCGACGGGCATGTGCGGGAAGGACCACCCCGATGGCCATCATCGTCGAAACCGCGACCAGCACCCACGTCGGCCAGCCGAGCGGCGACCAGAGCCCGGACGACCTCCTGGCCGCCCTGGCGGCGACCCCGGTGAACGACCCGCGACGCCCCGCGCTGCGGGACCGCGCCATCGAGGCATGGTTGCCGCTCGCCCGCCACCTGGCACGCCGCTACTCCGGGCGCGGCGCACCCGACGAGGACCTGACCCAGACCGCCTCGGTCGGGCTCATCAAGGCCGTGGACAACTTCGACCACAGCCGGGGTGTCGACTTCTCCGGGTACGCCATCCCCACCATCATCGGCGAGATCAAGCGGTACTTCCGGGATCGCACCTGGGCGGTGCGCGTGCCCCGCCGCCTCCAGGAGCTGCGCCTCTCGATCACCGCGGCGAACAGCACCCTGATCCAAACCCTCGGTCGTTCGCCGACCGTGGCCGACATCGCGTCCTACCTCGACGTGTCCGAGGAGACCGTGCTGGAAGGGTTGGAGGGTGCGCGCGCCTACCGGGCCACGTCGCTGTCCACCCCCGTCGGGGCGGACGGCAGTCGGGAACTCGGGGACACCCTCGGCGGCGACGACCACGAATTCGACCTCGTCGAGATCCGCGTCGGCCTCGGCCCGGCCCTCGCCACACTGCCGGAGCGCGAACGCGAGATCCTGAGTCTGCGCTTCGACGGCAACCTGACCCAGGCGGAGATCGCCGACCGGATCGGGGTCTCGCAGATGCACGTCTCCCGGCTGATCACCCGATCGCTGGCCACGCTGCGTCACCACCTGACCGACTCCGACCACAGCGCGTTCTGAGGCCGGCACCGTCACAGTTGGACGAGGTGACCCACCCGGGGCGGCGTACGACCCGCGAGGACGTCGAGCCACGCGTGTCGGAGGGCCTCCGGCCCGGCACCGACCTGGACGTCGAGCCACCCGCTCACGACGGCGGCGAAGCGTTGCCAGGCCTCGGTGAAGCGCTGGTCGAGCCCGTCGCGGCCCCAGTCGTGGCTGCGCTTGCGCATCTGGACCGGCGCGAAGAACACCTCTTCGGCGGCGTCGGCGTTCGGCGTCTGGTTGGTCAGCCCGACCGCGATGTCCCGGACGAGCCGGTCGCCGAGGTGCTGACGCAGGGCGACACGGGTCGAGGGCGCGCCGGACAGGTCGAGGTAGACCGTCGGGACCACGTCGAGCGTGGCGGTGTCGTCGTACGAGACGACCTCGTCGTAGCAGCCGAGCGACCGGGTGAAGGCCACGTTGCCCGGTGCGGTGAGCCCGACCAGACGCGGTCCGCGCCCGCGTAGTTCGAACGCGGCGGCGTACGCGGTCTTGCTCGACGCGGACGACACCAGCAGTGACTCGGCCCCGTAGAAGTCGTTGTCGACGACCTGGTCGGCCAGCATGAACGAGGTGAAGAACAGCGGCCGGAACAGGACCAGCAGATCCTCCTGGTCGGGCTGGTACGCCGGGTCGCCGGTGGTCGACCGGTACGCGTTGTACGGCGACGGCAACTCGGCCCGGTGCGGGCTCGCGTCACGGAACCCGGAAGCGTCCACCCGGTCCGGTCGCACCACCAGGTGACCCGCGGGTGGGAGGTAGCCGTAGACCCGCTGCCCCACCTCGACCCCGGCGACTGTCGACGTGACCACCTCGGCGAAGCCCCAGAGCGGCGGAAGGCCCCACCGCGGCCCGAGCCCACGGGGCGCTGGCGGGAAGAACTCCCAGTAGCGCATCGAGTCGCCGAGCACCGCGTAGGTCACGTTGTTGGCGGTGAGGCCGACGCGGTCCACGCGCAGCAGCGCCTCGCCGTCGACAACAGCGGGCGTGGCGCCATCGACGATCGTGGTCTGCCCGAGGTCGTCACGCGCCACGGCGAAGGTCCATGAGTCAGCCATGAGGTGACGCTAGACAGCCCTCCCAGCGGAGACAAGTGCACTACGAGTGCAAAATCCCACTGGGTACGGTCAGGACTGTCCGGCAGCGAGGTCGCGAAGGTGCGCGAGCGGCAGGTGCGGCGGCTGCCACTCCACGAAGAGGGCCGTCGCGTCGTCCTCAAGCTTGTCGTCCTGGTATCCGACGACGGCGCGCACCAGCCGACGCATCGTCTCCGGGCTGGGCAACCCGTCGTTGAGGGCACGGTTGACGAAGTCGACGAGCCGGTCCAGCCCGAACTGCTCCCCGTCCGCGCTGCGCGCATCGGTGATGCCGTCGGTGTAGGCGAGGATGCGGTCGCCCGGATGCAGATCCTCCACGTGCACCCGCGGGCGGCGGGCGGACAGGTGGCCCAGACCGAGCGGCAACGCGGTCGGTCCCGGCAACTCCCGAATGGCCTTGCCGTCGCGCAGCAACATCGCACCGGGATGACCCGCGTTGATCATGCTCAGTCGGCCGGTCTGGCGGTCCAACTCCATGAGCAGCCCGGTCGCGAAGAAGTTCGGATGCTCGGACCGCACCCACCGATCGATGCTGATCGCCGTGTCGACCAGGTCCAGGCCACACCGACGGGCGTTGCGGTACGCGCTGACCACCAGCGAGGCCAGGGTGCTCGCCTTGATGCCGTGCCCGCAGGTGTCGAAGAGCCCGACACTGAGCACGTCGTCGTTCAGCGCGTAGTCGAAGATGTCGCCGCCGACGTCGTAACAGGGTTCGAGGATGGCGGTGATCACCAGGTCGTCGGTGGCGAAGGTCAGCGGCGGGAGCAGACCCCACACGATCTCGGCCGCGACCTGCATCGGGAGACGTCGCCGCATCCGCTCGACCACGTCGCCGTAGAGCCGACGGTTGACCAGGATCTGGGCGATGTTGACCGCCACCTCCCAGGCCGGCCCGTCCATCGCCACGTCGGCGGCTGCCGGAGAGACGATCTCCAACACGCCCATCCGTTCGCACCCGAGCAGCAGCGGCACCCAGACCCGATCCGGGTTGTCGGGCGCGCGCTGGATGTCGAGGTTGGTGAAGGCCCGGCCGGCGAGGGTCGTCTCGATCGACAACTCGTCCCGGACGAGACCCGCGCCGAGCAGTGGCACGAGGAGAGACTGCGTGTAGTCGGCGAGATAGATCACGATCTCGCTGGCGTCGATGGCGGGAGCCGCCCGGGCGACCAACTGGGACAGCTCGTCCGGCCCACCTCGGGGCGCGTTGAGCTGCAGCCAACGCACCATGTCGCCGACGTCGACCACGCTCCGCCTCCCCTTGCCCTGCCCGACCGTACGGCCACGGCAGGACGAGCGGTGAGGCTACCTTGCCCCGCCGGGTTCGCTCCGTGCCGATCGCCCACTTCTGGCCGGTCGGGCACCCTGCGCCCCACCAGTCTCACCCATCCCGCGACGGTCAGCCGTCCCGGTCGCGCGTCGCTCGGGATTCCACCAACGCGGCGAGCAGAGCGCCCACCGGCACGGTGGCGAAACCCACCCGGGTGTCACTCGCCCCGTACGGCAACCACAGCTCACCGTCGTGGATGACCGCCCCGCAGGAGTAGACGACGTTGGGCACGTAACCGTCCCGGTCGTTCTCGTCGGGCGACAGGAGCGCACCGGGAAGGCGCGCGACGACCCGCTCCGGTCGGTGCAGGTCGAGCAGGAGCGCGCCGATCGCGTACCGGCGCATCGGCCCGACACCGTGGGTGAGCACGAGCCAGCCGGCGTCGGTCTCGATCGGAGACCCGCAGTTACCGACCTGGATCAACTCCCAACTGTCGCTCGGGGCGTGCAGCGGGGTCGGGGCCCTCCAGCGGTTCTCGCCGTCCAGGACGGTCAGGCCGATGGTCTCCCCGTCGGCACGGCACAACGCCAGGTGCCGGCCGCCGACGGTACGCGGGAACAGCGCGAGACCCTTGTTACGGGCGCCCGGCCCCCGCATCGGGGTCATCTCGAAGCGGCGCAGGTCGTGGCTGACCAGTGCGCGGGTGGCGATGCTCCGGCCGTCGTAGGCGGTATAGGTGGCCCGGTACACCGGCCCGGACTCATCGACGAAGCGGACGAACCGCGAGTCCTCCATGCCACTGCTCTCGGCCGGGGTGGCCGGCCAGAGCACCCGTTGGTGCAGGGCGGTGTCGGCGGGAAATGCCGTGGCGTAGCTACCGGCGTTGGTGCGCCGCAGTTGTTCGAGGGTGCCCAACCCGGTACTGCGAGAGAGCAGATCAGGTGGCAGATTGCCGAGCACCCGCTCGAAGGTGGCCTCGTCGTACCGCTCGGGCAGGGCGTCCAGCACGGTGGCGGTGACCTCGTTGTCGCAGTCCTCCTCGGCGAGGCCGGCAACGAGCAGGTCCCGACGGTGCCGTACGCCCGATCGTTGCCCCACGGTCAGCGGCCCGGCCCGGTCGGCGACAGTGAGCTGTCGCCCGGGTCCGAGGACCGCGGTGGCGAACCCGATGGACGACACGTGCCCCTCGCCGATCTGACGCAGACTGACCGCGACGCGTAGCTGCCCGGTGCCGAGATCCGTCTGGTCGGGGTGGGCCACCATCGACGGGTTGCAGAGGGCGGCGGCCTCGACGGCGTACTCGTGGCTGAAGTAGGCACCGACCAGCAGGCGGCTGGTGGGCGAGAGATCCCGGGCCCGGGCGGCCCGGTGCCGGACGAGATCGTAATGGTGGTGGAACGTGCCGGCCAGGTCGCGATGCCGGGTGCCGAAGCGGTCGAAGGTGTCCCGCAGCAACCGGCCGGTCTCCTCCTCGTCCAGGTGCGCGACCCGGTCGATGAGCGCCCGCGCCCGGGTGCGTACCACCGCGGCGTCCTCACCCGGGACGAAGAGCTTGACGATGACCCGACGTGGATCCGGGGTGAGCGTCACCTCCTGCCGGACGGCCAGACTCGGGGTCACGACCACCGCCGGGCGTGCTGCAGGGTGGAGACGAGTGCGAGGGTGGATTCGGCGCCCTGGTTGAGGTTGGGCCCGTGCGCGGTCAACCCGTCGTAGCCGCCGCCGGTCTCCGGATCCCACATCGGCGTGCCGAGGTCGTTGTCGCCGAGGAACCACCCGACCGCCTGCCGCACCCCGTCGTCCCACTGCGGATCGCCGGTGACCGTGGCCGCCGTGGCGCAGGCATCGGCGAACGCGGCGACCTCGATCGGCTGCTGGTCGTGGCGCAGCCGTACCGCGCCGTGCCGCCATCCCCGGACGGGTACGACCGACAGCCGCCCGTCGCGGAGCTGGACATCGCGCAACCAGGCCAACATCCGCAGACCGTCGTCGAGGGGTGGGCCACCCTCGCGCAGTTGACTGGCGACGATGACCACCTCGGCGAGGGCCGCGCTGGCGTAGGTCAGCTCCTGCCGTGGCCACGGCCACCGTGGATCGGACCCCGCCGGGCCAACCGTGCTGGCCGCGTCCGACAGCAGGGACGCGGCGGCGACGTGGCCCGGGTGCCGACGGAGCACCTCGGCCGCGCCCAGCCCGGCGAAAGCCATCGCGTGCGGGAACCTGGTGCGCCGGGTGGCACCCCGGCTAAACGCGACGAGCGCCTCCTCCCGTACCCAGGGGGCGGGGCTGCGGGCGACGGCCGTGCCCAGGCCCCACAGCGCCCGACCCCACCAGTCGCCGAGCCCTGGTTCGTCGGCCCAGCGCCGGTCGTGCCCGAGCCGGTTGTGGAAGGCGCCACCGGCGTCCTGCGCATGGGTCAGGAATGCGAGATAGCGCTCGGCGAGCCGGAGCAGCTCCTCGCTCGGCTCCGGCTCGCGGCTGATGACGACCAGGCCACGGGCCACGTCGTCGGTGCAGTAGCCGTGCTCGCGGCGGACGATGGCGTGCCGGGCATGCTCGAACAGACCTGTGTCGTCGCTCAACCGAGCCAGGTGCGCGAAGCTCGGCGCGGGTGCCGTCACCCAGCGCCCACGCGTTGGCGTCCGGGGGCGGCCGGCGATCGCGGTCACGCCGGCACCGCGCTGACGGCAGGCGAGCGGGCGGCCGTGAGCTCTTCGGCGAGCGTGCCGTACCGGGCCGCCACCGCCGGCCAGCGCAAATGCGCGGCCAGCGGGCGAACCCGGCCTGCCAACCGGGCGGTCAGGCCCGGTTCGGTCAGGACCCGCCGGATCGCCACGGCCAGCGCCGCCGGGTTCTGGTGGGGTACGACCAGTCCCGGACCACCGGTCAGCAACTCGACCGCGTGCGGGAACGCCGTCGCCACGACGGGCACCCCGGCGGCGACCGCTTCGATGAGTACGCCGGAGGTGACCTGTTCGCGGGAGTCGTAGGGCAGGACGACCACGTCCGCGGAGCGGATCAGAAGGCCCAACGCCTCCTGGTCGTGGTAGACGTCCTGGTAGTCGACGGCGTGCGCGACGCCCAACTGGGCGCCGAGCTGGTGCAACCCGGCCCGGTACGACTCGCCGTGCTGCTCGATCACCTTCGGATGGGTCCGCCCGGCCACCGTGTAGGTCGGCGTCGGTTCGAGATCCTGCAACCGCGCGAGGGCCCGCAACGACCACTCGATGCCCTTGCCGGGGCCGAGCAGCCCCCAGGTCAGCAGGTGCGGGCGGGTACGCCGCTCGACCGGTACGCCGGCAAGCTCGGCGGCACCGTGCGGGATGACCGTCACCTTGCTCGCCGTGACGGCGTACCCGACGAGCAGCCGGTCGCGGGCGGTGTCGGTCATCGTGACGACCGCCCCGGCGGCGGCCACGATCTGCTCCAACAGGGACTTCTGTCGGGCGGAGGGCTGCCGGAGCACGGTGTGCAGGACCACGATCGTCGGCACGGTGAGCCGCCGCAGCAGAGGCAGGACGTCCTCGCCGTCGCTGCCGGGGTAGATGCCGTACTCGTGCTGGACGATCGCCACGTCGAAGGCGTTCAGGGCAGCCGCCGCGTCCCGCCAGCCGGCCGGGGTACGCGCCGACCAGGTGTGCACGACCCCGGGCACCGGCCGTTGGTCGTCGCCGTGGTCGGTGACCCGGACGATGCCACCGTGTGTGCCGTCGGCGGTCAACTGGGCGGCGAGGGCGGAGTTGAAGGTGGCCAGTCCGCACCGGGTCGGTGGGTGGGTGCTGAGGAATCCGTAGCTGGGCATGAAACTCGGGCCTTCCGGTTGTCGGCCGGCCCCGAACAGGGGCGAGCCTCACGCGGGGACGGCGCACACCGGTCAGCGTGTGTGACCGGCGTGGCGGGGTGGTTCAGCCGTGGACGAGGTGGTCGTAGACCGCGAGATAGTCGGTGACCATCCGGTCCGCGCTGAAGCGCTGCTGAGCCCGCGCCCGGCACTCGGACCGATCGAGGCCGGCGACCCGGGTGACCGCGTCGACGGCCTGGTCGACGGTGTGGACGAGGAAGCCCGTCACGCCGTCGTCGACGACCTCCGGCATGGACCCCCGCTTGTAGGCGACGACCGGAGTGCCGCAGACCATCGACTCCACCACCGACAACCCGAACGGCTCGTCGAAGGCGATCGGGTGCAACAGAGCGGTGCTGTCTCCCAGCACCTCGGCACGCCGCCGCGGGCCCACCGACCCGAGGAAGACGACCTGATCGCCGTCGATGTGCGGAGCCACCTGTTCGGCGAAGTACCGCTCGTCCTGCACGATCCCGCAGATGGTCAGGGGTCGGCCGGCGGCGCGGGCGATCTCGATCGCGGTGTGGGTGCCCTTGTCGGGGTGGATCCGGCCGAAGGCCGCCAGCCCAGGGCCGGCGTCGCTGCTGAACGGCAGCCCGCCGAGGTCGACGCCGTGATGCACCGTGGCGACGTAGTCGAGCTCAGGCGCCCGGTCCGCGTCGGAGATCGACACGTACGACGAGCGGGCGCGGGCGTAGGCGGGCAGGATCCCCGCGCCGGAGAAGCCGTGCACTGTGGTCAGCAGCGGAGCGTCGCAGTGCTCCGCGAACGCCAGCGGCAGCCAGTCGAGGTGGCTGTGCACCAGATCGAACTGCGCCGAACGGGCCATCGCGTGGGAGACGTGCAGCGCCTCCCAGACTCGACCGTCCAGGTCCGGGTCGTCCGCGTACCCCCGGGGGCAGACTCCGTCGAGCTGGGCGGAGGTGACGGAGTCCAGTGTCGCGAAGAGCGTCACGTCGACGCCGCGGCTGGCCAGCCCTTCGGCGAGCAGGCCGGTCACCTGCTCCCACGGCCCGTAGTGGTGCGGGGGCGTACGCCAGGCGATCGGTCCGAGCAGCGCAACCCTCACGGGGATGGCGCGTCGGCGAGATCAGCCGGGTCGAGGTGCAGGGTGGCGAGCAGCCCGGTGTGCTTGGCCGGGTCCACCCGCTCGGGCAGTTCGCGCTCGACCCAGTCGGCCCTGGCCTGCTGGCCCCGGTCGCGGAGTGCGCTGACGATCCTGTGCCTGGCGATCCTCATCTGGTGCTCCCCTGGTTAAGGCGTTCAGAACGATCATTCGCACAGACAGCGGTGTGAACGCTTGTCGCATCCGGACCACCAGCCGTCCCGGCCGCGACGAGCGGCGAATCCGACGGCTGGGAGGGTGGTCGGCGATCAACCAACACGACCAGTACGTCGCGGCGATGGGGATGACGATCGATAACGCCCCTGATGGGCTGGTGGCGACGGCGTCTGGCGGCCACCGGGATCCCGGGCGACCTGTTCACCGTACGCCCTCGCGGTGCACGGCCGCACATCCACCGGCAGCCGGGGCTGCCGGAACCCGGCTCGTCGTCGCCCCGGTCCAGCGGCACGGCCGGATCCGGCCCCCCGCGGGGCCAGGCAGTGACTTTGCCCGATTTTCGGGCGAAACCTCACTAGCATGGAGAGCCCGGGACGCGTAGGCGGGCACCTGATGACGACCGACCAAGCGGTAGGGCTGGCCCGCGAAGATGAGGGACCCCAGCGGGCGACCCTGCTGGAACTCTTCCTCGACCTGGTGTTCGTCGCCGCACTCGCCCTGACCTCGCGCACCCTGGCACAACGTCTCGACTGGGTCGGGGTCTTCGAGACCGCGGTGCTGCTGATGGCGATCTGGTGGGTGTGGGCCGCGAGCACGCTGGCGACCGAGCTTCACCACACCCACCGACCCCCGATCTTCGCCACGACGGTCTGGGTCATGTTCGGGACGATTCTGATGGCGGGGGCGCTGCCCAAAGCCTTCGCCGAGCACGGTCTGGTGTTCGCGGGCGCGTACGTGGCGATCCAGATGGGGCGTGGCGTCGTCCTCGTCACCGCGCTGGCCGACCCATCGGCGCGACAACGCTCGAATCGACTTCTCTTCTGGAACTGCGTGTCCGCCGTGCCGTGGCTCGCCGGCGCCTTCGTGACCGGTCCGGCGCGGGGCCTGCTGTGGGCCGCCGCGCTCGCCGTCGACTACGGGGCGGCCCTGTTCCGTTACCCCACGCCGAGGATCGGTCGGCTGCCCACACCTCAGTACGCGGTGGCAGCCGACCACTTGGCGGAGCGCTACCAGCAGATCTTCACGCTCGCCCTCGGCGATCTCATTCTCGTCATCACCCTCACCTACGCCGCCGACGACCTGACGATCCAGCGCACGGCGGCACTCCTGATCGGGTTCGCCACGACCGTGCTGTTGTGGCAGGTCTACGTGCACCGCGCCGGGGCCTTGTTGAAGGCCGCCATCGAGGCCTCCCGGGACCCGGGCGGTTTCGTGCGGTCCGCGCCCAACACCCATCTGCTCATGGTGGCTGGCGTGGTGGCCGCCTCCGCCGGCTTCGAAGCCGTCATCGACCACCCCACTGCGGAGACGTCGCCCTGGCTGGTCGGCGTCATCCTCGGCGGGCCGGCATTGTTCCTGCTTGGACGCGCCCGGTTCGAGTACGAGGTGTTCAGCCGCGTCTCGCCCTCCCGACTGGTCGCACTGCTCGTGCTGGCGGTCCTGGGACCCGCCCTGCTGCTCACCCCCGCGCTGGTGGCTGGCCTCGCCGCCACTCTCGTACTCGCCGGGATTGCCGTCACGGACAGCATCCGGGCCCGTGGCAGCCCACCCGAACCACCGATGCCCTCGACGTAGTCGGAGGTCAGGGCTCCAACACCACCTTGCCCGCTCGACTGCGCGTCTCGGCGAACACCAGTGCGGCAGTGACCTCGCTGAGCGGGTAGCGGGCGGCGATCTGCGGCACGATCACTCCTTGCCGCAAGAGGTCGAGCACGATGCCGAGGTCGGTGCGCAGGCGACGCCGGAACGCGGCGCGGCGGGTGAGCTGACCGGCCCAGAAGTTGTAGAAACCGGCCCGGTGCCCGTTCGGTAGCGCGTTCCAGGTGTAGAGGCGGGTCAGCAGCTTCACGAAGACCCACACGACCGACTGGGCGGAGCCCAGGGCACCGGCGTTGCCGTAGACGACCAGCTTGCCACCGGGGGCGAGCAGGCCGTACGAGGTGCGTACTCCCGGGCCGGCGACCGGGTCGAAGACGGCGTCGACACCGCCCGGCGACAGCGCTCGGATGCGTGCGACCAGGTCCGGGTCGCGGTAGTCCACCGGTTCGACGCCGAGTTCGCGCAGCGCGGCGTGATGCCGTGCGGTCGCGGTACCGATGACCCGCAGGCCGAGGTGGCGGCCGAGTTGAACCAGCACCGTTCCGACGCCGCCGTTCGCCCCGTGCACGAGGATGGTCTGCCCGGCCCGCAGGTTGGCGCCCTGCAGCATCTGCCACGCGGTCACCCCGTTGACGACGACGGTCTCGGCGGCCGCGGGATCCAGGTCCGCGGGTACGGGGGTCAGGACATCGATGTCGACAAGCGCGTGAGTGGCCCAGCCGCCGGTCTTGGTGACCGCCGCGACCCGGGTGCCGACAATCGATTCGTCGCCGTCGGGACCGACCGCCCGGACCCTGCCAACCAGGTCGTAGCCGGGCACGAACGGGAACTTCGGCTGGCCGGGGTAGCGGTCGCGGCGCATCTGCTGCTCGGCGTACGAGATGCCGGTGGCCTCGACCTCGACGAGCGCATGCCCCCGGGTGGGGACGGGCATGGCGCGTCGGTGCAGTTGGAGTCCGTGCGGCTCCACCACGCCGGGCAGCACCACTTCGGTGATCATCGTGTCGGTCGTCATCGGGTACTCCTTTGTTTGTAAGTGTGCACTCACACACTTATCGAGGCCAAAAGGTGGGCCGCTGTCGCGGCCCAGGGTCGGCGGTCGGGTCAGGGGTGGCGGATGCCGGCGATCAGCGCGCGCGCCCACGGCTCGGGCACCTGCTCCAGGCCGGCGGTCACGATCAGATGGCAGAGCTGGCCGTACGCGAAGAACTGCTGCACCTGCGCGTCGCTGGCGCCGGCCCGGTCCTGCACGAAGGTCGCGACCCGGCGGTAGCCAGCCCGCACCGCCTCGGCGATCTCGGGAATGTCCGTGACGGCCTGGGCCTGGACCTGGAAGAGCAGCAGATCGCGGTCGGCGATCAACTCGGCGTAGGCACCGCCCATCGCGTCGAGGATTTCCTCCGGGCTGGCGCCCGCGGCACGCTCGGCCCCCTCCTCGATCGCGAGGGCGATCCGTTCGAAGCACGCGCCGGCGGCGGCCACGAACAGGCCGAGCTTGCCGGAGAAGAGCCGGAAGACGTACGCCTCGGAGATGCCGGCGGCAGCGGCCACGGTGGTGACCGGGGTGGCGTGGAAGCCGGTTCGCGCGAACGCCGACACTGCGGCGTTCAGGACAGTGACCCGGCGGGCCTCGGCGGTCGATCGCATGTATGTAAGTGTGCACTCACAAACTAGAGCCGTCAAGCCAGCCGGAACAGGAGAGCTTGGCTTCCTAGTGTTGGTGCGGTCGGTTGCGGACGAGCGCGAGCACGAGCACGGCGGTGACGAGGAAGACGATGCCGTTGACTCGCAACCCGGCCTGCACCCCGGAGGTCAAAGCTTCCGCGAGCGCCGCCCGTACCGAATCGGGCAGCGGTTGGTCGCCGGTGGCACCGGTGGCCGCCGCCGCCTGCACGACGGCCCGGGTGGGTTCGTCGACGTGGTGGGCGACGAGCCGGTCGGGCAGGTCGGCCAGCATCGTGGTGGTGAGCAGCGTGCCCAGCAGGGACGAGCCGACCACCGAGCCGACCTGGCGGGCGGCGTTGACCGCGCCCGAGGCCATGCCCGCCTGGGCGGGCGCGACGCTGGCCAGCGCCGCGGCGGTCGCCGGCGCCACCACCAGGCCGCCGGCGGCACCGAACAGGGCGAACAGCGCCCAACGGTGACCGAATGACGCGGTCGGCCCCTGGGCCGCCAGCGCGAAGCTGGCCACCGCACCGAGGACCAGGCCGAGGGTGAGCGGCGTCTTGAAGCCGGTACGACGAATCACGCGCCCGGCACCGAAGGCGACGACCACGTAGGTGCCGAAGAGCACCAGCATCCGCCAGCCGGTGTCCAGCGGACTGAGGGCCTGGGCACGCTCGTGGAAGAGGACGAGCAGGATCGACACGCCGGTGAAGCCGAACAGCGACACCGCAGCGACGACCATGACGGCGCTGAACGACGCGGACCGGAACAGCCGTACGTCGAGCATCGGCGCGCTGGCCCGCAGCTCGACCAGCACGAATCCGACCAGTGCGACGACCGCGACGATCCAGGCCGCCGTCACCACCGGGCTGGTGTAGCCGTCCTTGCCGCCCTGGATCATCGCGTAGACGGCGGCGGCAATGGCGACGGTGCCGAGCAACAGGCCGGGCACGTCGAGTCGGGCGGCACTCGGCCGCGATTCGGCCACCCCGATGGCGGCGACGACGAGGGTGATCACGCCGAGCACGATCGTCGACAGGTAGACGCTGTGCCACGGGTAGTGCCGCAGCAGCGTGCCGGCGATGAGCGGACCGATCGCGAGCCCGATGCCGGAGGCCGCCGACCAGGCGGTGATGACCTCGGTCCGTCGGTGCGGGTCGGTGAAGGTCGCACCGAGGATCGCGAGGCTGTTCGGCAGGATCAGGGCCCCGCCGAGGCCCGCCACCAACTGCCCGACGATGACCCAGGCCACGGTCGGGGCACCGGCCACGACGGCGGCGCCAACGATCATCGCGATGACGCCGGCACCGAACATGCGCCTGCGTCCGTAGCGGTTGCCCAGGGTGGCGGCGGACAGCACCACGCTGGCCACCATCAGGGTGTAGGCGCTGGGGAGCCAGACCAGGGTGGTCGGGTCGACCTTCAGATCCTGCTGGATCGTGGTCAGGGCGGAGACCGTCGCGGTGATCTGCAGGAACGTGATCATCGCGCCCAGGCACATGGCGATCAGGGTCACCGTGCGAGATCCGCGGACGGATGAGCGGGCGGTGCTGGCCGACTCGGGTGCGGGCGGGGCTGCGGTGCTGGTGGTCACTGAGCGTCCTCGGGGCATAGTCGGGCTGAGCCGGGGCTGACTTGCGTTTGCTGAAGTCAGCAGCGTCCCAGTGAAGCACCTGACTAGCCTCGACGCAAGCCAGGTACGCTTGACCGCATGGAGGACCTACGGGAAGACCGCGACTCCTGGTCGAATGCGAACTGCTCGGTGGCCCGGGCGATGGACATCGTGGGCAGCAGGTCGACAGTCCTGATCATGCGCGAGGCACTGCTCGGCACGCGACGCTTCGACGACTTCGTCCGCCGGGTCGGCGTCGGCGAGCCCGCCATGGCCGCCCGGCTCAAGGAGATGGTCGCCGCCAACCTGCTCGAACGGATCCCCTACCGGGAGCCGGGGCAACGCACCCGCCACGAGTACCAGCTCACGCGCAAGGGCCGCGAACTGCTGCCGGTCATCACCGCGCTGCGCAACTGGGGCGACACCTGGGCCGCCGACGACGCCGGCCCGCCCGTCATCGCCAGCCACCACGACTGCGGCCAGCCGGTCCACGCGGTGCTCCGCTGCGCGGCCGGCCACGAGATAACGGACGGCGAGATCGACATCAGCGCCGGGCCGGGCCGGATCCGGCGCGACTGACGCGGCCTCAAGCCTTCGCCGGCGAGCCCGGCCTGGATGCCACACCGGCAGGATCATTGCCGCCAGCTGCCCGAGGCTGTTCGGTCCGCCCTCCTGCCGGGCAGGGGGCTCGGCCGGGCCGCCGACTGCGCTTGGACCTGGACCTGGACCTCGGCCTGGGCCTGGACCTGGACCTCGGCCTGGGCCTGGGCCTGGGCCTGGGCCTGGGCCTGAACCTGCTACCGGGCCTGGGCCTGGGCCTGCTACCGGGCCTGGGCCTGGGCCTGCTACCGGGCCTGCTTCTGGGCCTGAACCTGCTTCTTGGCCTGGGCCGAAAGTGTCGTACATCTGTTCTATTCTCTGGTGGTGATCGATGCGTTGGAGCAGGCCGAAGCCGCAGTGGCGGCCTGCTTCGACGCGTCCGCCTGGGCCGCTTCCGAGCCTGATCTCGTCGCGGCGTTGGATGCCACGCACCGCCTTGAGCAACGCCTGGCGGCGGTCAAGCTGACCCTCGTCCGGGAGTTGGACGGTCGAGGCACCGCCACCGCGCAGGGCGCGTCCTGCACAGCCGTCTGGCTGCGCGACCGGCTACGCCTCGGCGTCGGCGCGGCCCGCCGACTCGTCGCGCTCGCCGCGACACTCGACACCAGCCCGACCGAGGTGCGCGACGCCCTGGCCGGCGGATTGGTCGACATCGAGCAGGTCCGAGTCATCGCCGAGACGGTCGAGACCGTCCACACCACCGCCGGGCCGGCGGCCGCCGACAAGGCCGTCGGGGTCCTCGTCGACTGGGCGGCACAATTCGACGCCACACTGTTGCGCAAGCTCGGCACCCGGATCCTCGACCACGTCGCCCCCGAGATCGCCGACGCGGCCACCGAGGCAGCACTGCGGGCGCAGGATGCCCGGGCCGCCCGCGACCGGCACCTCACCATCAGCGAACAGCCCGGCGGCCGACTACGCCTCACCGGCATCCTCGACACCGAGGCCGCCGCCCTGCTGCGCGCCACCATCGACCCACTCACCGCACCCACCGGGCCCGACGACACCCGCACCCCCGGGCAACGCCGACACGACGCGCTCGCCGACGTCTGCCGGCTCGCCCTGAGCGGCGGCGACCTCCCCGAAAGCGGTGGCGACCGTCCTCAACTCGTCGTCACCACCACCTACGACGTCCTGCGCCAACAGCTCACCACCGGCACCCTCGACACCGGCGGGCAGCTCAGCGCCGACGCGGTGCGCCGCCTCGCCTGCGACGCCGCCATCCTCCCCGCCATCCTCGGCGGCAACGGCCAACCACTCGACGTCGGCCGACAACGCCGCCTCATCACCGGCCCACTCCGCCGCGCCCTCGTCCTGCGCGACCGCGGCTGCGCCTTCCCCGGCTGCGACCGACCACCCCGCTGGTGCGACGCCCACCACATCCACCACTGGGCCAACGGCGGCCCGACCAACCTCGACAACGCCGTCCTACTCTGCGGCCACCACCACCGACACCTCCACCACAGCGACTGGACCGTCCACCTCGCCAACGACGGCCACCCCGAATTCATCCCACCCGCCTGGCTCGAC
>NZ_PYBV01000019.1:152114-186944 GCF_003205615.1 Micromonospora arborensis
CGCCGCAACCACTACCACCGGAGGACGTGAGCACGGTGAGCGTGTCTGAACATCCATCGACTGCCTTCACGCTGGTCGGCCTGCAGGGCGCGCTCGGCCCGCCGACGTCGGGTCAGGGTGTCGCGAGCCGCCAGCCGCCAGCCGCCAGCCGCCAGCCGCCAGGCACGAACCAGTGCCGGCACGTTGGGGTAACGCGTGGCAGGTGCGGATTCGGTCGCCCGGTCCACGACGCGGCGCTGGTCACCGTTGCCGCGCCAGCCCTGGGCTGAATCAAGGAGGTGGTGCAGGGTGCGGCCGAGCAGGTGCACGGTGGTCCGCTCGTCGATCAGCGCGCCACGAACGAACTCCTCCGGGGCCATGTAGCTGCGTGACCCGGGCAACCGGTCGGCGTCGAGCACGAACGGGCCGGGCCGGTACTCGTCCAGGTCGATCAGCCGCATCCGGCCAACGGAGAAGTCGTACAGGAAGCAGCCGTCGTAGAGGTCGACAGCGACCAGGCCGGCGGCATGATGGCGAGGTGGGCGTCGAGGATCGCGTCGAGCGCCTCCTCGACCTGCGGTACCGGCAGACGCTGGAACCGGGTCAGCCCGGCACGGTCCGTGCCGTGCACGGTGGCGTGGTTCAGCAGGCTGCCGTCGTACCAGGGGTAGATGAGCGTTGGGCCGGCCTCGCCGGGGACGGTCCACGTTGGACCGACGATCGCCGGGCGGCGGATTGCGGCGTGCACCGTGCAGGCCCGGTCGAGGGACGCTCGCCCTTTCGCAGTGGTGGCCGTCTTGACGAGCCAGCGCCGGCCCGCCTCCTCGACTCCGTAGGACAGGCATCCGGAATCCTGAGCGTCGAAGACCACGAAGGCCGACTCGATCGATGGCACGGGCAACCGGCGAGCTGGCACGGACACCCGACGAGACTACGACGCCCGCCCACGGACGACGATCGCCGCGCGGGAACACCGCCGCCGGGTGGCATCGCCACGCACGGACAGCGCCCGGGGGACCGCGCCGGGCAGGGACAGCGCCACGCGGGGACCGCGCCGGGCAGGGACAGCGTCGCGCGGGGACCGCGCCGGGCACGGACAGCGCCACGCGGGGACCGCGCCGGGCACGGACAGCGCCACGCGGGAACACGCCGGGGTCGGCGACCCAAAATGACGCGCAAAGTACCCGTTACGTTACGAGCTTGTTTCCCAAGTTACAGCCAGGTTACGAGTGCTTCTCGACGATCAATACCGATCCTAGGTTTCGGCCACCGTCATCAGTCGTGGCGGCCGGCACCGAACGTGGAGGCAACGACGTGCCACAACCGAACACACATCGGACCGGACGGGTCAGGCGCGGGGTCAGCATGCTGGCCGCCGTGGCCCTGACCGCGGCCGGACTGACCAGCCTGCCCGGCAGCGCCGCCGCCGCGCCGACCAGCAGTGGGCCGACCGCCCGCTACCTCGTCCAGCTCGACGAGGAGCCGCTGGCCACCTACACCGGCGGTGTCCCCGGGATCGCGGCGACGAAGCCAGCCGACGGTGCCAAACTGAACCGCACGTCGGGCAGCGCGAACGCGTACCGGGATCACCTGCGCCAGAAGCGCAGGTCCGTGCTGGACCGGGTCGGCGTACCGGCCGACCGCACCCGCGTCACCATGGAGACCGCGTTCAACGGCTTCGCCGCCGACCTGACCGGGCCGCAGGCCGCCCGGCTGCGCGCCACCCAGGGTGTGCGGGCGGTGTACGAGAGCCGGAAGGTACACGCGACCACCTCGCACACCCCCGACTACCTGGGCCTGACCGGCCAGGGTGGGGTGTGGAAGAAGGAGTTCGGCGGAGACTCCCACGCGGGTGAAGGCGTCATCGTCGGGATCATCGACAGCGGCTACTGGCCGGAGAGCGCGAGCTTCGCGCCGCTGCCCAGCCCTCGCCCCGACCAGGCCATCATCGACGCCAAGTGGAAGGGCACCTGCGACGTTGGCATCGAGGCGCCGGTCGCCTGCAACAACAAGGTGATCGGGGCCCGCTGGTACAACGACAGCGGCATCGCCGAAACCTTCCCCGACGACTACTCCTCGCCTCGTGACCGCAACGGCCACGGTACCCACACGGCCAGCACCGCGGCCGGTCTCAACGGCGTTCGGGCGACGTCGGGCACCCAGGACCTGGGCGTGATCTCCGGCATGGCGCCGGCCGCGCGACTGGCGATCTACAAGGCGCTGTACGACGACGGTGCGGGTGGGGCGACCGGTACCGACATCGACATCGTGCACGCCATCGACGACGCGGTCGCCGACGGCGTCGACGTGATCAACTACTCGATCGGTGACGACACCGAGCGTTTCGGGGCTGTCGACGCGACGTTCTTCAACGCCGCCGCCGCCGGGGTGTTCGTCGCTGCCGCCGCCGGCAACTCCGGCCCGTTCGCCAACACCGTCGACAACTCGACGCCATGGCTGACCACGGTGGCCGCGAGCACCACCGACCGACAGAACAACCGGAAGCTCACCCTCGGCAACGGCACCACCATCACCGGTGCGGGCATGGGTGAGACCGGCGTCGGGCCGGCCCGACTGGTCTTCGCGAAGGACAGCGCACTCGACCCGGACGGTGCCTACGGTGCCGGCCTCTGCGCCGACGACACGTTGGATCCGGCCAAGGTCAAGGGCGCGATCGTGCTCTGCGTACGCGGTGAGATTCCCCGTACCGACAAGAGCATCGAGGTGGCCCGGGCCGGCGGCGTCGGGATGGTCCTGTACAACGAGGAGCTGAACTCCCTCAACGCCGACGTGCAGGCCGTGCCGACCGTGCACATCAACGAGGTCGACCTGGCCACGGTCACCGCGTACGTCGCGAAGGGCAACGCCACGGCGACCATCTCGCCGAGCAAGCTGGAGACCGTCGAGGCACCGTCGGTCGCCGCGTTCTCCTCGGCGGGCCCGTCGAACCTGAACGCCGGCGAGCTGCTCAAGCCGGACATCAGCGCGCCCGGTCAGGACATCGTCGCGGCGTTCTCCCCGTCCATCGGCGGGAACGACTTCGCCCTGGAGTCGGGCACCTCGATGGCGGCACCGCACATCGCCGGTATCGCCGCCCTGCTGCTGGCCAAGCACCCCAACTGGTCGCCGGCGGCGGTCCGCTCGGCACTGATGACCAGCGCGGTGGACAAGACCGACAAGGGCAACCCGATCAAGATCGGCACGTACGACGCCACGCCGCTGAACTACGGCGCCGGCCAGGTCGAGCCGGGCAGCGCCTTCGACCCCGGCCTGGTCTACGACTCCAACCAGCAGGACTGGAGCCAGTACCTGTGTGGGGTGTCCACCGACCGGGGCAGCGACTACGGCCTCGACCCGGAGGGCTGCGACACGATCGGCTCGATCGAGACGGCCCAGCTCAACTACCCGTCGATCTCGCTGGGCCGGATGGTGGGCAAGCAGACGGTCACCCGCACCGTCACCAACGTCAGCGACAAGACCAGCACCTACACCTCGTCGGTGCAGGCCCCGCCGGGTTACAAGGTCAAGGTCACCCCGGCCAAGATGCAGATCCGTCCCGGCAAGTCGGCTCGCTTCACCGTGGAGGTGACCAACACCGGCGGCGCGTTCGACACCTGGGCGGACGGCTCGCTGACCTGGCGTGACCAGTTCAAGCACGAGGTACGCAGCCCACTTGTCGTGCACAACTCCGGGCTGGTCGCCCCCGACGCCATCACCGGCAAGGGCACCTCCGGCAGCGTTCCGATCGCCGCCGAGGTCGGTTACAAGGGTCAGCTGATCTCCCAGCTCTCCGGCCTGACCGCGGGCACCAGCAGCACCGTCACCCTGCAGGGTGACGGACCGAGTTGGGACTGGAGCACGTCGAACAACCTGCCGGTGCCACTGCCCGCATCGATCAGCAGGACCACCCTGCACGTGCCGGCCGGCACCCGCAGCCCGCTCATCCAGGTCACGTCGGAGCGGCCCACCTGCTCCCACATCGACTGGGACGACGAGGAGGGGGTGATGGAGTGCACCGAGTTCAGCCTCAACGTCTATGACAAGGACGGGAAGTTCGTCACCGCCACGGTCAGTGGTCGGGACGGCGCCAAGGTGACGTTGCCGGAGGGCGCTGGCGACTACATCGTCGTCGTCGAGCAGGGGTTCACCGAGAACATCCCGTCCGGCGCGAACGCGTACACCATCACCAGTTACCTGCCGGGGGCGCCGGGCACCTCCACCGGCCGGTTCACCATCGACCCGAAGCAGCGCAGCGTGCAGCCGGGTGCGACGGCGAACCTGACCCTGCGCTGGTCCGGCCTCGCACCGGCGAAGCGCTACCTCGGGGTGCTGGAGTTCCGCAACGGTGACGGCTCCCTGAAGACCGTCCCGGTCACCGTCCAGTCCTGACGGTGTCGACGCGCCGGCGGCCCGACGTGTGACCCAGGTCATCGTCGGTCCGCCGGCCGGACGTTCGCGCCGGTGGGGGTGATCTGCTCGACCCCACGGTGATCGGCGGCGGCAAGGACAAGACGCGGGGCGGCGGGGGCCCAGTTCCCGTCCGCCCCGAACGTCTGCGCGGACCCGTCGAGTTCGTCGGACGAGCAATGGAGTTGGCCCAGTTACGCCGGCTCGTCGAAGCCCCGCCGTGCCTGATCCTGTTGGAGGGCGAACCCGGGATCGGCAAGAGCCGGTTGGTCGCCGAACTGCTCGCCGAACTCCCCGGGCACCACCTCGTCGGCGAGTGCGACGACGTGCCGGAACCCTTTCCACTCGGCGTGCTGCTGGACGCGATCCGTGGCAGCGCCGATCGACTCGGCGCGCTCAGCCCGGTGGCCGGCGCCCTCGCACCGCTGCTGCCCGAACTGGCGGACGTGCTGCCCGACGCGCCACCCCCGTTGACCGACCCGGCTGCCGAGCGGCACCGCCTGCTCCGGGCCGTCGCCGCGGTGCTGGCCGCGCTGAGTCCCGCCACGTTGCTGCTCGAGGACCTGCACTGGGCCGACCCGGCGACCTGCGAACTCCTCGGCTACCTGAGCACCCACCCGGTCGACGGGCTGGCCGTGGTGCTGACCGCCCGCACGCCGACGCCGGGAGGCAGTACGCCGATCCACGACGCGTTGGCCCGAACCCCACCGTGGAGCGTCACCCGTGTCGCGCTCAGCCCACTGGACGCCGATGACGTACGCCGGTTGGCCGCCCGGACCCTGCGCCTCGACGATCCGCCGCAGCAACTGACGGCGACCCTGCTCGACCGTACCGCCGGCATCCCGTTCGTGGTCGAGGAGGTGCTGCGTACGCTCGCCGAGCGGGGCGGCGACCCGTTGGCCGACGACAGCGTCCCGTTCGTCCTGCGTGACGTGCTGCTCTGGCGGCTGCGCCCGCTCGACGGGGCCACCCGGGAGGTGCTTGGCGCCGCTGCCGTGCTGGGTCTGGCACCGGACCAGCGCATCCTCGCCTCGGTGCTCAGCCTGGACCGGGTGGCGGTCGGCGCGGCACTGAGCGCGGCCCACCGGGCGGGCCTGCTGCACGACGCCGGAGACGGCCTGCGGTTCCGTCACGACCTGGCCCGACAGGTGGTGTACGACCTGGTGCCCCGGGAGAACCGTGAGTGGCTGCACCTGCGCATCGCACGGGTGTTGGAGCAGGAACTGCCGAGGCCGGTCGCCCAACTGGCGCACCACTACCGCCGGGCCGGCAGCGGGGCCGACTTCGTCCGCAACGCCGAGGCGGCCGCCGACCTGGCCACCGAGCGCGGCGACGACGCGACCGCCGCCAGCTTCCTGCTCCAGACGATGGACGTCGCCGAGCTTCCCCGACCGGTACGGGTACGGCTCGCCGCCAAGCTGGGCCGCTCGGCCATCGACGGGCTCAGCCAGGCGGAGGCGATCCCGGTGCTGGAACGGCTGCTCGCCGACCGGCGGTTGCCGCCCGGAGCCCGCGGCGAACTGGGTCTGGTGCTCGGGCGGATGCTGCGCCAGCAGGGCGAGGCGCTGCGCGGGTACACCGAGATCGAACGTGCTGTGCCGTACCTGCGCGCACCGCGACGCAAGGCCCCGGCACTCGCGGTGTTGGCGGCCCCGGACACCGTCGTCGGCCGGCACGTCGACGACCACCTGGCCCGCTGTGCGGAGGCGGAGAGCGCCGCGGCGGCCAGCGGGGACCCGGGGGCGCACCTCGCGGTACGCATCGCCCGCGCCTCGCTGCTACTGGAACTGGGCGATCCGGCAGCCTGGGCGATCATCACCGAGCTGCGGGCGTCCGCCGAGTTGGCCGACCGGCCCCGGGAACATGCGCGGGCCTGCCTGAACTGGGCGCAGGGCGCGTTGCACGCCGGGCACCCGGGGCAGGCGGAAGCGCTCCTGGCGGCTGGCCGGGCGCTTGTCGACGAGACCGGGTACGAGCGGCTGGCCTCCCTGGTCGAGGCGACCGAACTGTCGCTGGACCGAGCCGCCGGGCGGCTGGACGGGCTCGCCGAGCGCCTCACCCGACTGGTTGCCAGCGCTGAGCGGATGCCGGTCACCCTGCTCGACGCGCGGGCCGAACTGGCCACCGTGCTGGCCCGCACCGCCACCACCGCCACCGACGACGCCGCCGCCACCGAAACCGCCGACACCGCCACCGCCGCCGACTACGGCGCTGGCGCTGGCGACGCTGGCGCTGACAGCGGTGCTGGTGACAGCGGGAGCGGCGATCAGGTGGAGTTGGCTGAACGGGCGCTGCGCGAGGTGGTGGCCGACGCCTCGCGGGTCGGTGCGATCTGGCCGCTGGTGCAGGCGCTCTCGGCGCTGGCCCGGCTGACGCTGGCCGAGAGGCCGGACGAGGCGGTCCGGCACGCGACCCAAGCACTGACGCTGGTACGCGGCAAGGGAATCCTGGCGTGGGCGGCCGAGGCCGTGCTGGTGCTGGCCGAGGCCGCAGTGGCAGCGGGTGAGCCGGGGCGGGCCGCGGCAGCCGTGACCGAGCTGGAAGTCGGGATCGCAGGCCGCGACGCGCCGCTCGCCCTGACCGCCCTGCGCCGGTGCCGGGAACTCGTCCCCGCCTGAGCCAACCCGGATGGCGCCGGTGGCGGGCCGCCAGCCACGCAGTTGTGGCCGGCGACCCGCAGGCTGCCGACCAGGTGGCCGGCGACCGACCTGACTTCGGCCTCGGCGGGATCGCCACCGAGGCCGAAGTAGGTGTTCCTACTGTGGTGCTCCGGCCTCAGTCGCGGGTCAGCACGATGAGGTCGGCGTCGTGGGTCGGGCTCCACTGCACGGGCAGGCCGAGCGCACCGAGGTGGCTGCCCGAGTAGTGCCGGTCGCCGTGCCGGTAACGGGCCGCCGGGTCGAGGCCGCGCAGCGGCAGCCGGACCGGGCGGGACGGCAGCAGGCCGGCACCGTCGAGCCGTCCGGTGTGCCAGGCCAGCACGACTACCTGGCGCGCGTCCGGCGCGGTGTACTGCACGGCGCAGCGGGCCTGGTCGGGGCCCCCGATCAGGTGCACGTCGCCGTGCGTGACGACGTCCCGGATCTCCTTGTAGCGGGCGATCCAGCCGGCCGCCTCGGCCCGCTCGGCGGCTGTCCAGGCCCGGATGTCCGCGCCGATGCCGAGCACACCGGCCATCGCCAGGACGAACCGGAACGCAAGCGTTCGCGGTCGGGGGTCGAACAGGCCGGGCGCGTCGGTGACCCAGGAGCTGAGCAGGTGCGGGGCATTGGCGTGCAGGAAGCCGTACTGGATGGCCAGCCGGTCCAGCGGGCCCGTGTTGTCGCTGGGCCAGAAGACGTCGGCGCGGGCGGCCATCGCCAGGTCGGTTCGCCCACCACCACCGGCACAGGCCTCGATCAGCACCCCGGGGTGGTCCCGGCGCAGCCGCTCGTAGATCCGGTGCAGGTTGGCCACGTGCGCGCCGTCGAGGTCGAGCGGCGCGATCCCGCCCGGCCGCCCCGGCTCGGTACGCGGCCGGTTGAAGTCCCACTTCAGGTAGTCGATGTCGTACCGACGCAGCAGACCATCCACCGTGGAGTGAACGAACTCGGCCACCTCCGGTCGGCCCAGGTCGAGCAGGTACTGGTTGCGTACCGGGGTGAGCGGCCGACCGTCGACGGAGTAGACCCACTCCGGGTGCTCGGCGTAGAGGGTCGACTTCGGGTTGACGCACTCGGGCTCGACCCAGAGCCCGAAGTTCATCCCGAGCGCCCGCACGTCGGCGATGAACGCGTCGAACCCGGCCGGGAACTTCGCCGGATCGGGCGTCCAGTCGCCCAGGCCGGCGGTGTCGTCGTTGCGTCCGACGAACCAGCCGTCGTCCACGACGAACGTCTCCACACCCAACTCGGCGGCGATCCGGGCGAGGGCGAGCTGACTCTCCGCCTCGACCGCGAAGTAGGTGGCCTCCCAGGAGTTGTAGAGCACCGGGCGCGGGGTGAGCCGCCTACCTGCGAGCAACCGCTGGTGGGTGTGCCAGACCCGGGCCAACCCGTCCAGACCGTCCGCGCTGTACGCCCCGGTGATCACCGGCAGGGCCAGCCCCGCTCCCGCAGCCAGTTCGAGCGGGCCGTCGGCCAGGTGACGGCCGACCCGTACCCGGGTCAGGCCCCCGGTGTCCCGCTCGGCGCTGATCTCCCACGAACCGGTCCAGGCCAGCGCCATCCCCCAGGCCGGGCCGGCCGGCTCGGCGGTGTCCCGCACGGCCAGCCAGGGCACGTGCAAATGCCCTGGTACGCCCTGGGAGCTGCCGATGCTGAACGCGCCGTGCCCCAACTCGACGTGCGAGAGCTGGAACTCCTGCGCCCACTGCCCCCACTGGTGGCTGAGCAGCGCGCCGTGCGGCGTCGGTACGCAGAACCCGCCCGATCCGGCCCGCACGACCCGCAGTGGGTCGGTGCCGTCGTTGGTCAGCTCGACCCACCGCTGCACCACGTCCGTGTCGGCGGGGACCCGGTAGTGCACGGTGGCCCGCAGCCCGGTCACCGCGTCGGCGAAGTCGACAGCCAGCTCCCGCCCGTCGGCGTCGACCCGCACGTCGGTGTGGACGAAGCCGACCCGACGCTCCCCGGCGGGGGTTTCGATCACCAGGTCGGCGCCGCTGAACGGACGGTCGGCGTCGGTGGCGTACTCGATGGGGGCGGCGTCCCCGGCGGTGAGGAACGGCACCGGACCGTCGTAGGCGACCGGCGACGGCCCGTCGGACACGCCGTGCGGGCCCCACGCGACCAGCTCGAGCCAGCGGCCGTGCGCCGGGACGGTCACCGTGTATTCGGTGTGCGCGCCGCGCAGCGTCCAGCGCTGCGGCGTCGCGGCGGTCACTTGACCGCTCCGAGAGCCAGGCCTCCGACGAAATGCCGCTGGAAGCGCAGGAAGACCGCGACGGTGGGGACGGCCGCGATGACCGTGCCGGCGGCGATGACGTTCCAGGACGAGACGAACTGCCCCTGCAGACCGAGCAGCGCCGGGGTGACCGGCATGTTGTCGTCGGTACGCAGCACGGTGATCGCCCAGAGCAGATCGTTGAAGATCCAGGTGAAGGAGAGCGCCCCGAGGGCGGCCAGCGCGGGCCGGGTCAGCGGCAGCATGATCCGGGTGAAGATCTGCCCGGTGCCGGCGCCGTCGATCGTGGCCGCTTCCTGGATCTCACCCGGCAGGTCCCGCATGAAGCCGTGCAGGACGAACGTGTAGAAGCCGAGCCCGAAGCCGACCTGCACCGTGATCAGCGCCCAGAGCGTGTCGTACAGACCGGTCAACTCGCTGAACTTGGACACCGGGATGAGCAGGATCTGCGGTGGCAGCAGGTTGCCGGCGAGCATCAGCAGCAGCATGGTCCGCCGCCCGGGGATCCGGAAGCGACTCAGCGCGAACGCGGCCATCGCGGCCAGGCACAGGCTCAACGCCACCGACGGGACCGTGACCAGCATGCTGTTGATCAGGGCGCGCAGTTCGCCGCCGTCGGTCCAGGCCTGCCGGTAGGTGTCCAGGGTGAACGACTGGGGCAGGCTGCCCACGCCGTGCGCGGCGATGTCGTCGAACGATCGGGTGGACATCACCACGACCCAGAGCACCGGGCCCAGCCAGAGCAGCGAGAGCAGGATCATCCCGGCGTGGAAGGAACCGGTGCGGAGCTTGTTCATCACGCTTCCTCCCGGAACGCGCGAACCAGGTAGCCGAGGATGACGGCCAGCGCGAGCACGAAGATCACGACGGCGATCGCGGAGGCGTAGCCCAGCCGCAGGCTCTGGAACGCGGTCGAGTACATGTAGGTGCTGAGCAGCTCCGACGAGTGGTACGGCCCACCCTTGGTCAGCGACCAGACGATGTCGAACGAGCGCAGCGAGTCGATCACGATGACCGACAGCACGACGGCGTTGACCCCTTTGAGCTGGGGGATGGTGACGTGTCGCAGCCGCTGCCAGGAGTTGGCGCCGTCCATCCGGGCCGCCTCGTGCAGCGCCGGGTCGATCGCCTTCAACCCGGCCAGGAACAGCACCATGACGTACCCGATCTGCCGCCACAGGGCGGGCAGGATCACCGCGTACAGGGCGGTCTGCGGGTCGGCGAGCCAGGGCCGGATCAGGTGCTCCAGGCCGACGGCCCGCAGTAGCGTGTCGGCGATGCCGTCGGGCTGGTAGAACACCCGCCACACCAACGCGGTCACCACCAGCGAGAACACCACCGGGGTGAACAGCGCGGCCCGGTAGAAGCCGACGCCCCGCCGCTCCTTCTGCAGGACCAGCGCCATGCCGAAGCCGCCCAGCACGGAGAGGCCACCGAAGAGCACCAGCCAGATCACCGTGTTGAGCAACGCACCCCGGAAGGTGGCGTCGCCGGCCAGCTCGACGTAGTTGTCGGTGCCGACGAAGGTCGGCGGCGACATCCCGTCCCAGCGGGTCAGGGAGAACCAGAAGCCCTGGAGCGCGGGCCAGAAGACCCAGATGCTCTCGACCGCGAACGGCACCAGGACGAACGCCACCAGCAGCGGCGACAGTCGAGCAGACCGTCGCCGCAGCCGGGTGGGTGTGACCGAAGTCGTGGAGACTGTTGCCGTCACGTCAGCCCTTGAAGACCTTCTCGGCGCCGGCCTGCCACTCCCGCAGGATCGCGTCGATCTGGTCCGGCTTGTCGAGGAACTTGGTAAGCGCGGTGTCCGCGGTCGGCTGGAGAGCGTCGCTCGAGTCGCGGTTGAAGAACTGGGTCAGCTCCTTGGCCTCGTCCAGCATCGCCTTGCCCTTGACGACGAGCGGGGAGTCGGAGGCCTTGGCCTTGGGGTTGGCCGGCAGCACGATGCCGGAGCTGGCCTTGACGTACGCCTCCTGGGCCTCGACCCCGGAGAGGTAGGTGAGCAGGGCCTTGGTGCCGGCCGGGTTGGCGGTCTTCGCGCTCGCGAAGAAGCCGTCCGTCGGGGCCTCCTCGGCCAGCGGCACCGCCGGGTCGATGATCGGGAACCGGAAGAAGTCCAGGTCGCCGAGGGCGTCCTTGGGTGCCGCGTCGGCGAAGAACGTGCCGATCAGGAACATGCCGGTCTTGCCGGCCAGGAGCGCGGTGGTCGCCTCCTGGAACGGGTACGCCTTGCCCTTGGGGTCGAAGTAGGGCAGGGCCTCGCGCCAGCGGGTGAAGACCGCCTTGACCTTGGGGTCGTCGAAGCGCTGCTTGCCGGCGAGCAGCTCGCGGTGGAACGGCGCACCGTTGATCCGGATGTTGAGGTAGTCGAACCAGGCCGAGGCCACCCACGGGGTGTCGCCGAGACCGATGCCGATCGGCGGAACGCCCTTGCTCTTCAACGTCTCGCACAGGGCCAGGAATTCGGTCCAGGTCTTCGGCTCCTGCACGCCCCACTTCGCGAAGTTGGACTTGCGGTAGAAGAAGCCCCACCAGTAGTTGTTCATCGGCATGAAGATCTGCTTGCCGCTGGCTTCGGTGGAGAGGGTGCGCAGCGACTGGGGGTAGTCGCCCATCGACTTCCACACGTCGGAGACGTCCAGCAGCAGGTTCTTGCTGGCGTAGTCGTTGGCGACCGAGCCGGCGTACCAGGTGTAGAGGTCCGGCGGGTTCGCCGAGGTCAGGTACGTGGGGAGCTGGGTCCGGAAGGTCTCCGAGGCGATCGTGTTGAGGCTCGCCGAGCCCTTGCCCTGGGCGTTGAAGTTCGCGATCAGCTTCTCCATCGCCTCCTTGGCCTGCGGCGAGGAGAGGTTGGACTGGATGGTGACCGCGCCCGAGCCCTTGCCCGTCGTCGGTCCGCTCGCGGAACTGGCGCACGCGCTGAGGAACGAGCTGGCGCCGAGTGCACCCAGGCCGGCGAGCCCAAGGTGGCCCAGGAATCGCCGGCGACCGGGGTCGAAGTCGCTCACGGAGGTATCCCTTCCTCTACGACACGTAGCGTCACTGCGCGATGTGTCGTCCATGTGAATGCTGTGACGAGAAGGTTGCATCGGTCGTCGCCGACTGTCAAGATATCTTCGTAATTAATGATTAGACGAGACCATGGCGGAGGTCAGGTGGATCAGCGTATGCGCCGGCTTGAAGGCAAGAACGCGCTGATCACCGGCGCGATGGGCGGCATCGGTTCGGCCACGGCCCGGCGGCTCGCCGCCGAGGGGGCAGCTGTCGCACTGCTCGACGTGCACGACCCGACCCCACTGGCCGACGAACTGACCGCCCGTGGCGACCGAGCACTTTCCGTAGTGGTCGATGTCAGCGAGGAGAGTGACTGGGCGACCGCGGTGTCGGCCGCACGCGCCAGCCTCGGCCCCATCGACATCCTGGTCAGCAACGCGTACGCCGTGCAGGTCGCGCCGGCCCACGAGACCAGCCGGCAGTCCTGGGACCACCAGCTCGGCGTCAGCCTCACCGGCTCGTTCCTCGGCGTCCGCGCCTGCCTCGACGACCTGCGGGCACGCTCGGGCGCGGTCGTACTGATCTCCTCGGTGCACGCGCTTGTCGGGTTGCCCGGCCGGCCCGCGTACGCCGCCGCCAAGGGCGGCCTGGTCGCGCTCGGCCGCCAACTCGCCGTGGAGTACGGCCCCCAGGTGCGCGTCAACACCGTGCTGCCCGGGCCCATCCTCACCGGTGCCTGGGCGGACGTGTCCGAAGAGGACCGGGAACGCAGCATCGCGGAGACTGTCGCGAAGCGCTTCGGCACACCGGACGAGGTGGCCTCGACCGTCGCCTTCCTGGTCTCACCGGACGCCGCCTACATCACCGGCGCGAGCCTTGTGGTGGACGGTGGCTGGACAGCGGTGAAAGCCTCGGCCTGAGAGATCGATACCGACCAGCGAAAAGGCCAGGAGCATTGGCACAGTACGCACGCCGCGGCATCCACGGGCAGACCGTCGAGGCAATCGCCCGTCGCATCCTCACCGGTGAGATCGCCGCCGGCGCGACCCTGAACCTCGTCGCGTTGCAGGAGGAGTTCGACGTCAGCCTGACGGCGCTCCGCGAGGCGCTGAAGGTCCTCTCGGCCAAGGGCATCGTCGACGCCCGGCAGAAACGCGGCACCTTCGTCCGACCCCGCGCCGACTGGAACCTGCTCGACGGTGACGTGATCCGCTGGCAGTTCGCCGAGGGCGCCGACCAGCGGCTGCTCGACCAACTGCACGAGGTACGCGCCATCATCGAGCCGGCCGCCGCACGGCTGGCCGCCACCCGCGCGACCGAGGACGACGTGGCCGCCCTCGACCGGGCGCTTGCCGAGATGGCCGAGGCCGTCGGTGATCCCGCCGCCGCCGTCGCCGCCGACCTCGCCTTCCACCGCGCGCTGCTCACCGCCACCCACAACGAGTTGTTGGAGCGGATGGAGGTGGTGATGGAGACCGGGCTCGCCGAACGGGACCGGCTGGTGCACGGCGGCGCCGCGCACGACGACCCGGTGCCCAGCCACCGTGCCGTCGTCGACGCGCTGCGCGAGCGGGACGAGACGGCGGCCGAGACCGCCATGCGTGAGTTGCTGGACAAGGCCGTCCGGGACGTCGCGAAGGTACGGGGACAGAGGGGCAGTCAGTGAAGATCGAACGGATCGAGACCTTCCTCGTCGCGCCACGGTGGTTGTTCTGCCGGGTGGAGACCGACGACGGGCTGGTCGGGTGGGGTGAACCGGTGGTGGAGGGGCGTGCCGAAGTGGTGCGCAGTGCCGTCGAGGTGCTCTCCGAATACCTGATCGGTGCGGATCCACTCCGCATCGAGCAGCACTGGCAGGTGCTCACCAAGGGTGGCTTCTACCGGGGCGGCCCGATCCTCTCCAGCGCGGTCGCCGGTCTCGACCAGGCACTCTGGGACATCGCCGGGCAGGCGTACGGTGCGCCGGTGCACGCGCTGCTCGGGGGGCCGGTGCGCGACCGCGTACGGATCTACTCCTGGATCGGCGGGGACGAGCCCAACGAGGTGGCCGACGCCGCCGCCGCGCAGATCGCCGCCGGTCTCACCGGCGTCAAGATGAACGCCTGCGGTCGCCTCTCCCCCATCCCCACCTCGGCCGAGGTGGACGAGGTGGTCGGCCGGGTCGCCGCCGCCCGGGAGGTGCTCGGCCCAGACCGGGACATCGCGCTGGACTTCCACGGCCGGGCCGGGCTGGCCGCGGTACGCCGGATCCTGCCCGAGCTGGTCGGCCTGCGCCCGTTCTTCGTGGAGGAGCCGGTCCTCCCCGACCAGGCCCACCACCTGCGCGACATCGTCGCCAGCACGCCGATCCCGGTGGCCACCGGTGAGCGGCTCTACGGTCGCACCGAGTTCCTCGGTCCGTTGCAGGCCGGCGTCACCGTGGTCCAGCCGGACCTGTCGCACGCCGGTGGGATCTCCGAGGTCCGCCGGATCGCCGCGCTGGCCGAGACGTACGGCGCGCTGCTCGCCCCGCACTGCCCGCTCGGCCCGATCTCGCTGGCGGCCAGCCTCCAGGTGGCCTTCGCGACGCCGAACTTCCTGATCCAGGAACAGAGCATCGGCATCCACTACAACGCCGGGTCGGAGCTGCTGGACTACCTGGTCGACCCGGAGCCGTTCCGGTTCGTGGACGGGCACATCGCCCGCCTCGACCGGCCCGGCCTGGGCATCACCGTGGACGAGGCGGCGGTCCGGAAGGCCGCGCAGACCCCGCATGCCTGGCGCAACCCGGTCTGGCAGCACGCCGACGGGTCGTTCGCGGAATGGTGACCGGCGCGGAGCCGGTGCCGCTGCGCGCGGCGTACGACGCGGCGCGCGGCGGTCGGTGGACCAGCCTGCGCGGCGGCGGTCGGGAGTGGCTCTGGCGCGGCCCCGAGCCCGGCCGGCACGACGTACGCCCCGACGACGCGTTCATCGACGCCGGCGGGCTGGAGGAGTGCCTGCCCACCGTGCGCGGTCGGCCCGATCACGGCGAGGTGTGGTCGCGGCCGTGGCGCACCGCCGGCACCGGCACCGTGGTCGTGCAGCGGCCGACGTTCCTCCTGACCCGCCGGATCACCGACTCCGACGGCGTGGTGGTGGCCGACTACCGACTGGCCGCCGATCCCGGTCACCGGTTCGTCTGGGCCGCGCACGCATTGCTCGACCTCTCCCCCTCGGCCCGCCTCGACGCGCCCACCGGCACGCTGACCCGGCTGCACCCGGAAGCCGCGGCGCTCCTGCCGCCGGGCACCTGGCCCACCGGTGCCCCCTGGCTGACCGGGCCGTGGCCGGCCCCCGCCGGGCTGACCCTGGACACGCTCGGCCCGGACGACGGGACCGCGCTCGGCGCGGTACTGCTCGACTGCCCCCGGGTCCAGGTGATCGACGGCGTCGACCGGCTGACCCTGGAGCTGGAGTGCGACGACCAGCCCCGCAGCACGGCACTCTGGCGCAACCTGGGTGGCTGGCCGACCGACCGCCCCTACCGCAGCATCGGCGTCGAACCGATGCTCGGTGCCGCCTTCGACCTGGCCGACGCCGGCCCAGCCGACGCGGCGGTCGTCCCACCCGTCGGTGAAATCGCCTGGCGTCTCACCATCTCCGCCCACCGCATCCACTGAGGACATCCGCGATGAACCTGCTCGACGAGCTGCGTACCCACCGGCTGCTGGCCATCGTGCGCGGCCCGGACCCGGCCGCCGCGCTGACCGCCGTGCTCACCCTGGCCGAGAGCGGCGTGGCACTGGTCGAGGTCTCGCTGACCAGCGCCGACGCGCTCGGCATCATCCGAGGCGCCCGGGCCGCCCTCGGGCCTGACTACGGACTGGGTGCGGGCACCGTGCTCAGCGCCGACGATGCCCGCGCCGCGGCCGACGCCGGCGCCGGCTTCCTGGTCACCCCGGCACTCGCACCGAGCCTCGCCGAGGCCGGTCGACTGGGGCTGCCGGTGCTCGCCGGCGCGCTCACCCCGACCGAGGTGGTGCAGGCCAGCAGTGGCGGGGCCACCGCGGTCAAGCTCTTCCCGGCGTCCCTCGGTGGGCCCGACTATCTCGGCGCGCTGCGCGACCCGTTCCCCGGCACCGCGTTCGTGCCGGTCGGTGGGGTCGACGCGGACGGCGCCCGGCGTTACCTCGACCGGGGAGCGGTAGCCGTCGGCGTCGGCTCCCCGCTGCTGGGTGACGCCGTCCGCGGCGGCGACCCGGCGGCGCTGCGTGAGCGCGCCGCGGCTTTCCTCGCGGCGGTCGGGCAGTGACCGACCTACTCACGCTCGGCGAGACGATGGCGGCTTTCCGCACCACCGGCCCGCTGCGGCTGGGCGGCACCGCCGGGATATCCGTTGCCGGGTCCGAGTCGACGGTGGCGATCGGGCTGGCCCGGCTCGGCCACCGGGCCGCCTGGATCGGGGTCACCGGCAGCGACGAGCCCGGCGAGCTCATCCGCCGTACGCTGCGGGCGGAGGGTGTCGACCTGACCTGGTCCCGGATCGACCCGGCCGCGCCCACCGGGCTGATCCTCTTCGAGAACCGCGTCGCCGACATCAACCGGGTCACCTACCACCGCGCCGGCTCGGCCGGTTCCCGGCTGCGCCCGGCCGACGTGACCGACGCCTTCGACGCGCCCGGGTCGCCGCCCCGGCTGTTGCACGTCACCGGTATCACCTGCGCGCTGGGCGTCGAGCCGTACCAGGCGGTGGTGGAGGCGGTGCGGCGCGCACACGCGACGGGCAGCACGATCTGCCTGGACGTCAACCACCGCAACCGGCTCTGGTCGGTCTCCGATGCCGCCACCGCGCTCCGGCCCCTGCTGCCCTCGATCGACCTGGTCGTCGCCTCCGACGACGAGTTGGCCGTGCTGACCGACGCGACCGACCCGGTTTCGGCGCTCCTCTCGGCCGGTGTGACCGAGGTAGTGGTCAAGCACGGCGCCGGTGGGGCGACCAGTCACCGCGCGACCGGGACGGTGCACCGTCCAGCCCGGACGGTGCCGGTGGTGGACACCGTCGGTGCGGGTGACGCCTTCGTGGCCGGGCTGCTCTCCGCCTGGCTCGACGGCGCCGACGCGCCAGCCCGGCTGGACCGGGCCGTCACCACCGGCGCGTTCGCGGTCGCCACCAGGGGCGACTGGGAGGGGCTGCCCGACCGGGCGGAGCTGACGCTGCTCGAGCACGGGCCCGGCGGTACCGTCCGCTGAACGGCGCAGCGGCACGGCCGCCGTTCGTCGTCGACCGGTGCGGCCACCGATCGCCGCCGGAGATCTGTTGGAGGAGCGAGATGGAGCTGACCGAACCGACCGTCTGGAGCACCGACCGGTTGGAGCTGGGCGAAGGGCTGCGCTGGGTCGACGACCGGCTGGTCCTCGTCGACCTGCTGGCCGGCCGGCTGCTGGAGACCGACGGCGACGCGCCGAGCCCACTGCGGGAACTGCGCCGCCTCGACGTTCCGCTCGGTGCGGTCGCCCCGGTTGCCGACCGTCCCGGCGACTGGCTGGCAGCCGCCGGGACCGGCGTCACCCTGCTGCCCGCCACCGGCGACCCCCGACCGGTCGCCGACCTGGTCGCCGACGCGCCCGAGCCGACCCGGATGAACGACGCGGTCGCCGACCCGCACGGCCGTTTCTGGGCCGGCAGCATGACGTACGCCGCGGTGCCCGGTGGGGGCACGCTGTACCGGCTGGTACCGGGCGCGGCGCCGGTGCCCGCGGTGACCGGGCTGACCATTCCGAACGGGCCGGCGTTCGACGCCACGGGCACCACCATGTACCTCGCCGACACGCCACGCGGCGAGATCGACCGGTTCACCGTCGACCCCGACACCGGGGCCCTGCACGGGCGGGAGCCGTTCCTGCGGCTGTCCCCCGCCGACGGCGGCCCGGACGGGATGACGGTCGACGCGGCCGGCCACCTCTGGATCGCGCTCTGGGGCGGCTCGGCGGTCCGCCGCTACCGTCCGGACGGCACGCTGGAACGGGAGATCCGGCTGCCGGCGAAGCAGCCCGCCGGCATCTGCCTGGGCGGCCCCGACCTGCGTCGACTCTTCATCGGCACCGCCCGCGTGGGGCTGGCCGCGGCGGGCCCGGTGGACGGTGCGCTGCTCGCGGTGGACGTCGAGGTCCCCGGCCTGCCCGTCGCACACGCCACCAGCCCCGACGCGGGCTGACCGGAGGCATACCGGACGCCAGGGCGGGAATAACCGCACCGGGTGCGGCGACGGGCCGGCCGGACAGGGGGCGGGACGATGGACACCGTGGGACGGGCGTCGTGAACGGGCCGGTCGGCGACGAGCCGCTCGGCGAACTGGAACTGGTGCACACCTTCACCGGCCCGATGCCGACCGGGGTGAGCGTCTCGCACCGGGGCCGGATCTTCGTCAACTTCCCGAAGTGGGGCGACGAGGTGCCGGCCACCGTCGTCGAGTTGCGGGACGGCCGGGAGGTGCCCTACCCCGACCAGGCGTGGAACGACCCGTCCGGCGACGACGACGCGGGCGCGTTCGTGTCGGTGCAGAGCATCGTCGTGGACCCCGCCGACCGACTCTGGGTGCTGGACACCGGCAGCCCGATGTTCCAGCCGACGAAGCCGGGCGGCCCGAAACTGGTCCGGGTCGACCTGGACACCAACACGGTCGCCCAGGTGATTACCTTCCCGGCGGACGTGGCGCTGCCGACGACGTACCTCAACGACGTCCGCTTCGACCTGCGGCGGGGCGAGTCGGGGGTCGCGTACATCACCGACTCGGCGGCGTCCGGGCCGAACGGGATCATCGTGGTGGACCTGGCCAGCGGTGCCTCCTGGCGGCGGCTGCACGACCACCCGTCCACCAAGGCGGAGATGCTGGCGACGTTCCGCCCGGTGGTCGAGGGCCGGCCGTTCCTGGAACGGCCGGCGGACGGGCCGCCGAAGCCGGTGAGCATGGGCTCCGACGGCATCGCCATCTCGGCCGACGGCAACCGGCTGCACTACTGCCCGCTGGCATCCCGGCGTTGGTACAGCGTCTCCACCGAGGCGTTGGCCGACCCGGGCGTCACCCAGGAGGCGGTCGCGGCGAGCGTCGTCGACGAGGGCGACAAGGGCACCGCCTCGGACGGGTTGGAGTCCGACGACGCGGGGCGGCTCTACCTCACCTCGTACGAGCACAACGCGGTGCTGCGCCGGCTGCCGGACGGCGAGTACGAGACAGTGGTCCACGACCCGCGGCTGCTCTGGCCGGACACCATGTCGGTGGCCGCCGACGGGTACCTCTACGTCACCGCCAACCAACTGCACCGGCAGGCGCAGTACCAGCGTGGCCAGGATCTACGGCGCAAGCCGTACGCGCTGTTCCGTACCCGCATCGACGCCGGCCCGGTGCTGCTGCGCCGCTGACCGCGGCGCCGCAGCAGCAACCCTCAGGTGGTCGGCAGGGTGCGGTTCAGCAGGTCGAACAGGGCGACCCAGTGCCGCTCGGTGGCCTGCTCGTGGTACATCGGGGTGTCGGCCATGGTGAAACCGTGGGGGGCGCCCTCGTACACCTCGGAGCGGTATCGCACGCCGGCGGCGTCGAGCGCCTTCTCCAGCGTGGCGATCTGCTCGGGCGTCATCGACTGGTCCTGGTCGGCGTGCCCGAAGTACACCTCGCCGGTGATCGAATCGACGCCCAGGTGTGGGCTGTCCGGCGCGTCGGTGACGATGCGCCCGCCGTGGAAGCTGGCGATCGCGGCGATGCGGTCCGGGTGCGCCTCGATGGCCCGCAGCGCGTTCGTGCCGCCCATGCAGTAACCGGTGATCGCGACCGGACCTGGCCGGACGTCGTCGCGGGCGGCAAGGAAGTCGAGGTACGCGGTGGTGTCCCGGCTGATCACGTCGGGGGTCAACGCGCTGATCAGCGGCATGATCTTCTCGAAGAGCGCACCGCGCTGGTCTGGTTCGGCGAGCGGGGACAGGTCGAACAGCGGCGCCCGGCCAGCCCGGTAGAACAGGTTGGGCGTCAGCACCAGGTAACCCCGGGCCGCAATGTGCTCCGCCATCTCCACCAGGCGCGGGCGCGACCCGAAGGCGTCCATGAAGAGCAGCACCGCCGGGAACGGGCCGTTGCCCTCGGGCCGGGTGAGGGACGCGTCCGCGACTCCGTCATCCGTGCGAATGTCCACCGTCGTCGTCTGCATCGAGCCTCCTCGTACGCGAGTTGTTGATCGTCTAGAACGCTACTCGCTGTGCGGCCGGACTTCTCCGACACCCGAGGTAGGGACCACCGATCCGTGGACAAGAGCGGCTGGTGGGCGTGCGGTTCCCCGGTAACTGACCGGGGGCGCGCGTCGCGTGAACGGGGCGTCAAGAATTGGCGGTGGCCCGTCGAAACGGCGTATCGACGGGCGCACCGCCGTCGCCCGGTGGTGACGATGGGTCCATGAGTCCTTGGCGGATGACACGCTGGGAACGCGGAGACCGGCCACCCGGCACCGACACGGGCGGCAGCCCCGGCGAGCAGCCGATGCCCCCCGCGACCAGGGCCGACGAGCCCACCCGCCGACACGAGGCGCTGGTCAGCGTCCGGCTGGGCCCGTCCGCGCCCGGCAGTCACCTGGTGGAGTACCTGCGGCACGAGCCCTGTGCCGTCGACGCGTGGTGGATCGCGGCCGACGTCGACGCCGTGGTGCGGCTCTCCGCCGACAGCATGACCGTGCTGCACCGCGCCGTGGCCGATCTGCGCCGCCGCGCCGGGGTCGAGGTGGCGGTGGCGAACTACATCCTCCGCGCGCTGGACCTGACCACGATGGCGGACCCGCGTACCGCGAAGGGCGCCCCCGCGTTGGTGGTGCCCGCGGCATGAACCACCCAGCAGCCGCCCGACGGATCGTGGTGGGCGTCGACCGGTCGTTCGCCGGGATGCAGGCGCTACGGCGCGCGGTGCAGTTGGCCCGCCGCGACGGCGCGCAGGTGGACGCCGTACGCGCGTGGGTCTTCGCGCCGACCTGGCGGCCCGGCACCCTGACCTGGCGCTGGCAGGACGAGTGCGACCGGGCCGCCCAGGTCTACCTGCGCGGCGTCTTCGACGCGGCACTCGGTGGCCTGCCCCGGGACGTGGCCGTGCGGCTGGTGGTGACCCAGGGGTACGCCGGGCAGGTGCTGGTCGACCACGCGCACCGGGAGTCCGACGTGCTCGTCCTCGGCAGCCCGGAACGGGGGCGGTTCGGCCGGTCGCGCGGGCACGTCACCCGGTACTGCGTGGAACGGGCCGCCGTGCCGGTCATCGCGGTGCCCGCCCCGTCCTGGGCCCGGGCCGCGACGATCCGCCGCTTTGCCCGCGACCTCGAACGATTCAGCCGATGACCGCCTCTGCGGCAGCACAACGGAGGACCGCCGCCAAAACGGTGGCACGAATGGAAAGGACCAACCCGATCATGGACGAGGCCCCGATAATCTACGCCGTTCCGGTGCGCGATCTGCCGGGACGGCTGGTGCGGACGGTGCGTACCGGCCGTTCGCCACAGGGGCATCGGGTGGGCATCGCCTTCACCCGACCGGAGTTGCTGATCGCCGCGATGGGCACGGATCAGCCGTGGGAAGAGCTGTGCGAGTCCGCCCTGCGCGGCATGCTGCGGCCGCTCGGCATCGACGTGATCCAGGTCGACCCGCTGCTGGTCGCGCCGCCGCTCGACCCGAGCGTCGGCGACCGCGCCGCGCCGACCGTGCCGGCGCGGGTTCCGGCCGCTCCCGTCGACCCACGGCCTGCGGCACGCCCGGTCCCGATCGGCACCGGAGCGGTCTTCGCTCACGGCCGGTAGCGGTAGCCCATGCCCGGCTCGGTGATGAGGTGACGGGGCCGGGCCGGGTCGTCCTCCAGCTTGCGCCGCAACTGGGCCAGGTACTGCCGCAGGTAGTTGGTCTCGTTCTGGTATTCCGGCCCCCACACGTCCTGCAGGAGCTGACGCTGGCTGACCAGCTTGCCGGGGTGGCGCAGCAGCTTCTCCAGCACGCTCCACTGGGTGGGGGTCAGTTTGACCTCGGTGCCGTCGTCCCGCAGCACGCGGTGGTCGGCCAGGTCGACGGTGTGCTGGCCGATCCGCAGCGCCGGCACCGCCTCGGTGGACGCGCCGAGTCGGCGGGTCACCGCGCGGATGCGGGCCAGCAGCTCCTCCACCCCGAACGGCTTGGTGACGTAGTCGTCCGCACCGGCGTCGAGCGCCGCCACCTTGTCCTCGCTGCCGGCCCGGCCGGACAGCACGATGATCGGCACGGCGGTCCACCCGCGTAGGCCCCGGATCACCTCCACCCCGTCGATGTCGGGCAGGCCGAGGTCCAGCACCACCAGGTCCGGCGGGTGACTGGCGGCGGCCTTCAGCGCGGCGGCACCGCTTCCGGCGATGTCCACGTCGTAGCGGCGGGCGCGCAGGTTGATCCGCAGGGCGCGCAGGATCTGCGGTTCGTCGTCGACGACCAGGATGCGCGTCATTCCTGCGGCTCCTCGGAGGCGGTCTGCGCGGCGGGCAGCCGCAGCACCATGGTGAGCCCACCGCCGGGGGTGGTCTCGGGGGTGATGGTGCCACCCATCGCCTCGGCCAACCCACGCGACAGCGCAAGACCGAGACCGACACCGGTCTGGTTGTCCCGGTCGCCGAGGCGTTGGAACGGTAGGAAGACGTGCTCCCACTGGTCCTCCGGGATGCCCGGCCCTCGGTCGATCACCCGTAGCTCGACCTGGCCGGCGTGCGCGCTGGCGGTGATCGTCGGGGGTTGGTCGGGTGGGCTGTAGCGCAGCGCGTTGGCGATGATGTTGACCAGCACCCGTTCCAGCAGGCCCGGGTCGGCGGTGGCGGCCGGCAGGTCGGCTGGGATGTCCGTGCCGACGGTCGCGGCCGCCGGGCCAAGTTCGTCCAACGCCAGGGGTACGGCGTCCTCCAGGCCGATCGCGGTCTCCGTGATGCCGAGGACGCCGGCCTGAAGTCGGCTCATGTCCAGGAGGTTGGCGACCAGCCGGGCGAGGCGGTCCAGTGACTCCTCGGCGGTTTCCAGCAACTCCTCGCGGTCGTGCTCGTCGAACTCGATGTCGTGGCTACGCAGGCTGGTCACGGCCGCCTTCGCGGACGCCAGCGGCGTACGCAGGTCGTGGCTGACCGCGGCGAGCAGCGCGGTGCGCATCCGGTCCGCCGCGGCGAGGGGCCGGGCGGTGGCGGCCTCCTCGGCGAGTCGCTCCTGGCGGAGCGCGACGGCGGCCTGGGCGGCGAACGCCTCGACGATGCGCCGGTCGGCGGCCTCCAACCGTCGGCCGCAGAGGACGACGGTGATCCGGTCGTCGACCGGTACCGCCGTCTCACCGCTTTCGGGGGTGCAGGGTGGCTGGTCGCCGACGCTGGCCACGACACACCAGGCGTGTTTTTCGCGGGCTCGTTCCGGGCGCCCGCTGGCGTCTTCGGCCAACTCCAGCACGCTCACGGCGCGCAGCCCGAAGGTTTCCCGGAGCTGTTCCAGCAGTGCGGGCAGTGGGCGTTCGCCGCGCAGCACGCCACCGGCGACGGCGGCGAGGGTCTGCGCGTCGGCGGCGGCGCGGGCGGCCTCCCGGGTACGCCGGGCGGCCACGTCGACGACCCAGCTCACCGCGAGGGCCACACCGACGAAGACGGCCAGGGCGAGCAGGTTGTCCGCCTCGGCGATGGTCAGGGTGCGGTAGGGCGGGGTGAAGAACCAGTTGAGCAGCAGACTGCCGCCGAGTGCGGCGACCAGGGCCGGCCACACCCCGCCGGCCAGCGCGACCCCGACGACCCCGGCGAGGAACAGCAGGATGTCGTTGGTCAGCGTCAGGTCGGGCAGGGTCTTCAGCAGCAGGGTGAGCAGCGGCATGCCCAGCACGGCCAGTGCGAAGCCGAGCAGCCGACGCCGCCGGGACAGCGCCGCCGGGACGGCTGCCGCCCGACGACCCTTGCCGGCCTGCTTGTGGGTGACCAGGTGCACGTCGATCGACCCGGAGAGCGCGGTGGTGGTCACCCCGACGCCCCGGGCGAAGATTTGCGCGAAGCGACCTCGCCGGCTGGCGCCGAGCACCAGCTGGGTGGCGTTCACGCCCTGGGCGAAGTCCAGCAGCGCGGCCGGCACGTCGGTGCCGAGCACCTGGTGGTACGTGCCACCGAGGCTCTCCACCAGCACCCGCTGGCGGGCCAGTTGGGCTGGGTCGGCACCGGCCAGGCCGTCGCTGCGGGCCACGTGTACGGCGAGTAGGTCGGCGCCCTTGCTGCGGGCCGCGACTCGGGCCGCCCGGCGGATCAGCGTCTCGCCCTCCGGGCCGCCGGTCAACGCGACCACGACCCGTTCCCGGGCTTCCCAGGTGGCGGCGATGCCCTGCTGGCTGCGGTAGCGGTCGAGTTGCTCGTCGACCTTGTCGGCCAGCCAGAGCAGCGCGAGTTCGCGCAGCGCGGTGAGGTTGCCGACCCGGAAGTAGTTACCCAGGGCGGCGTCGATCTTGTCGGGGCGGTAGATGTTGCCGTGCGCCATCCGTCGGCGCAGCGCCTCGGGGGTCATGTCGACAAGTTCGACCTGCTCGGCGGCGCGGACGATCTCGTCCGGCACGGTCTCCCGCTGGGTGGTGCCGGTGATCTGGGCGACGACGTCGTTGACCGAATCCAGGTGCTGCACGTTGACCGTGGACAGCACGTCGATCCCCGCGTCGAGCAACTCCTGCACGTCCTGCCAACGCTTGTCGTGGCGGGAACCGGGCACGTTGCTGTGCGCCAACTCGTCGACCACCGCGACCTCCGGCCGGCGGGCCAGCACCGCGTCCAGGTCCATCTCGGTGAACTCGGCGCCGCGGTAGTCCATCGTGCGGCGGGGCACCTGCTCGATGTCGCCGAGCATCGCGGCGGTGTGCGGGCGGCCGTGGGTCTCCACGAAGCCGATCACCACGTCGGTGCCGCGGGCGGCACGCCGCTGGGCCTCCTCCAACACGGCGTACGTCTTGCCGACGCCGGGGGCGGCCCCGAGATAGATGCGCAGTTCTCCGCGTGCCACGGGGACAATCCTCCCTGGTCAGAGTCGGCGGGCGGGGCCGCGCCGGTTGGCACGGCCCCGCCCGCGAGAGTGCTCAGCGTGCCGCGAACTGCTTGTCGAGAGCGATGTTGAGCTCCAGCACGTTGACCCCCGGCTCGCCCATGAAGCCGAGCGCTCGGCCGCCGGTGTGCTCGTCGACCAGCTTGCGGACCGCCGCCGGGTCCGCGCCGCGCTCCCGCGCGACCCGGTTCACCTGCAGCTCGGCGTACGCCGGGCTGATCTGCGGGTCGAGGCCGCTGGCGCTGGCGGTGACCGCGTCGGCGGGCACTGCCGGGTCGGCGGGCGCGTCGCCCCGGATCGGGGTGACCACCCCGCCGTCGGCCACGTAGTCCTCGCCGGGCTGGGCCAACTCCACCGCAACCCCCTCGTACGAGGTGACGAACGGGGTGGCCGGGGCGACCTGGTTGACGCTGACCACCCGGGTGACCGGGCCGGTCAGACCGTCGGCGCGGAAGACCGCGAGCACGGCGCCCACCCCGTCGTCGGTGCAGAACGGGCGCCGACCGTCGACGCCGTTGAGCTCGCCGACGGACTTGCTGCGCCCGCACACCTGGGTGAGCAGGCTCTCGCTGGACTCCTCCGGGTCGGTGGCGATGGTGTCGACGACGCTCTCCGGGCCCAGGTTGCTGGCCGAGGTAGCGGTCGGGTCGTAGCCGTCGCCGGCGGCGGAGGGGCGGGACTGGAAGTAGCGGGCGACGGGGTTGCCGTCCGCGTCGGTGAAGGACTGGCCGATCAGCGCGCTGCCGACCGTCGTTCCGCCGGAGGAGATGAGCGAGCCGTCGGCCTTGTGGTTGAGGCCGGGTAGCTGACCAACCGCTACCAGGGCCAGCGGGTAGACCAGGCCGAGCAGCACGGTGAAGACGAGCACAGCGCGCAGGGCGGCGAGGTGTTGGGCGAGCCAGTTGGGTAGGCGCATCACGAAATCCCCGGGATGAACTGGATGAGCAGGTCGATGATCTTGATCCCGATGAACGGCACGATGATGCCGCCCAATCCGTACACCAGCAGGTTGCGGCTGAGCAGCTTCGACGCGGCGGCCGGCCGGTACCGCACGCCCCGCAGGGCGAGCGGGATCAGCGCGATGATCACCAGGGCGTTGAAGATGACCGCGGACAGGATCGCCGACTCCGGGCTGGACAGCCGCATGATGTTCAGCGCGTCCAGACTCGGGTAGAGGCCGGCGAACATGGCCGGGATGATCGCGAAGTACTTCGCGATGTCGTTGGCGATGCTGAACGTGGTCAACGCGCCGCGGGTGATCAGCAACTGCTTGCCGATCTCCACGATCTCGATCAGCTTCGTCGGGTCGGAGTCGAGGTCGACCATGTTGCCGGCCTCCTTGGCGGCCGACGTACCGGTGTTCATCGCCACCCCGACGTCGGCCTGGGCGAGCGCCGGCGCGTCGTTGGTGCCGTCACCGGTCATCGCGACCAGCCGACCACCCTCCTGCTCCCGCTTGATCAGCGCGAGCTTGTCCTCCGGCGTCGCCTCGGCCAGGAAGTCGTCCACCCCGGCCTCGTCGGCGATCGCCTTCGCGGTACGCGGGTTGTCACCGGTGATCATCACGGTCCGGATGCCCATCCGGCGCATCTCGTCGAACCGCTCCCGCATGCCGGACTTGACGACGTCCTTCAGGTGGATGACGCCCAGGGCGCGGGCGGGCTCACCGTCGACGTGCTCGGCGACGACCAGCGGGGTGCCGCCGGTGCTGCTGATCCCGTCCACGATCTCGCCGACCTGCTCGGTCGGGTGCCCACCGTTCTCGCGTACCCACTTCATCACCGCGGCGGCGGCGCCCTTGCGGACCCGACGCCCCGTTCCGGCAACCCCGGCGTCCACGCTGGCGTCCGGCGCCAGGTCGACGCCGCTCATCCGGGTCTGGGCGGTGAACGGTACGAAGGTGGCGTGCGGCATCACGCCGGGCTCGCGCTCGCGCAGCCCGAACTCGTTCTTCGCCAGCACGACCACCGAGCGCCCCTCCGGGGTCTCGTCGGCCAGGCTGGACAGTTGCGCGGCGTCGGCCACGGTCGCGGCGGTGACCCCTTCGACAGGTACGAACTCGGCGGCCTGCCGGTTGCCCAGCGTGATGGTGCCGGTCTTGTCCAGCAGCAGGGTGTTGACATCGCCGGCCGCCTCGACGGCCCGGCCACTCATAGCCAGGACGTTGCGCTGCACCAGCCGGTCCATGCCGGCGATGCCGATGGCGGAGAGCAGCGCGCCGATGGTGGTGGGGATCAGGCAGACCAGCAGCGAGATCAGCACCACTCCGGTGACGCCGGAGCCGGTGATCGCGCCGGTGTCCGGCGCGGCCGCCTGGTACGCCTTGGAGAAGATGGCCAGCGGCTGAAGGGTGACCACGGCCAGCAGGAAGATGATCGTGAGCGCGGCGAGCAGGATGTTCAGTGCGATCTCGTTCGGCGTCTTCTGCCGGTTGGCACCCTCGACCAGGGCGATCATCCGGTCGATGAAGCTCTCCCCCGGCTTCTGGGTGATCTTGACGATGATCTGGTCGGAGAGCACCTTGGTGCCACCGGTGACCGCGCTGCGGTCACCACCGGATTCCCGGATGACCGGGGCCGACTCGCCGGTGATGGCGGACTCGTCGACGCTGGCGATGCCCTCGACGATGTCTCCGTCACCGGGGATGATCCCGCCCGCCTCGACCAGCACGAAGTCGCCCTGGCGCAGCTCCGGTGCGGGCACCGCCTCATCGCGGTAGGCGTTGGCCTTCGCGCCGGGCTTCCAGTCGATCAGCCGCGTGGCGATGGTGTCCTTCTTCGCCTGGCGCAGCGTCGCGGCCTGGGCCTTGCCCCGACCTTCGGCGACCGCTTCGGCCAGGTTGGCGAAGACCACGGTCAGCCAGAGCCAGATGGTGATCGCCCAGGCGAACACCGACGGGTTGGTCACCGCCAGGACGGTGGTGAAGGCCGCGCCGACCTCCACGAGCAGCATCACCGGGTTACGCCACAGGGTGGTCGGGTTGAGCTTGCGGACCGCGTCCGGCAGGGAGCGGATCAACTGCTTGGGGTCGAGCAGGCCCCCGCCGATCCGGTTGCCCTGGGTGGCGGGCGTGCCGGGGAGTTGCTCTGTTGGGGCGGACGTGACGGACATGTCCTCGTTCCTCATGATGGTCAGAGCCCCTCTGCCAGCGGACCGAGCGCGAGCGCGGGCAGGAAGGTCAGCGCGACGAGGACCACCGTGACGCCGACGACCATGCCGATGAACAGCGGTCGGTGGGTCGGCAGGGTGCCCTCGGACGCAGGGGTGGGTGCCTGGCGGGCCAGCGAGCCGGCCAGCGCGAGCACGAAGATGATCGGCAGGAAGCGACCCAGCAGCATGCACAACCCGAGCGCGGTGTCCCACCAGGTGGTGTTGACCGTGATGCCGCCGAAGGCGGAGCCGTTGTTGTTGCTGGCCGAGGTGAACGCGTACAGCACCTCGGAGAGGCCGTGCGGGCCGACGTTGAGCGCGGTGGAGTTGTTGCCGGTGGCGAACGCGGCCGCCGTGCCGACCAGCACCAGGATCGGCGTGATCAGGAAGTAGAGCGAAGCGAACTTGATCTCCCGCGCGCCGATCTTCTTGCCCAGGTACTCGGGGGTGCGGCCCACCATCAGGCCAGCCACGAAGACCGTGATCACCGCGAGGATGAGCAGGCCGTACATACCGGAACCGGTACCGCCCGGCGCTACCTCGCCGAGCATCATGTTGACCATGGTCATCATGCCGCCGAGCGAGGTGAACGAGTCGTGGAACGAGTTCACCGCTCCGGTCGAGGTCAGCGTGGTGGCGGCGGCGAAGGTGGCCGAGTTCGACACGTCGAACCGCACCTCCTTGCCCTCCATGGCCGCGCCGATCGCCTGCGGCACCGTGCCGTGGCCGGCCAACTCGAAGACGTTGGTGATGGCGACGCTGATGAACGCGAGGATGCCCATCACCGCGGCGATGGCGTAGCCCTGCCGGTTCTGCCCGACCATCCGGCCGAAGACCCGGGGCAGGCTGAACGGGATCAGGAAGATCAGGAAGATCTGGAGCCAGTTCGTCCAGCTGGTGGGGTTCTCGAACGGGTGCGCGCTGTTGACGTTGTAGAAGCCGCCACCGTTGGTGCCCAGCTCCTTGATCACTTCCTGGCTGGCGACCGGACCACCGGTGATGGTCTGGGTGCCGCCGGTCAGCGTGCTCACGTCGGTGCCGGCCGAGAGGTTCTGCACCGCCCCGCCGATCATCAGCGCGATCGCGCCGAGCACCGCGATCGGCACCAGGATCCGCAGCACGATCCGGGTCAGGTCGACCCAGAAGTTGCCGAGCTGCCCGGTGCGGCTGCGGGCGAAGCCGCGTACGAGCGCGACCGCCACCGCGATGCCGACCGCCGCAGACACGAAGTTCTGCACGGCCAGACCGGCCATCTGCACCAGGTGGCCCATCGTCGACTCACCCGAGTACGACTGCCAGTTGGTGTTGGACACGAACGACACGGCCGTGTTCCACGCGCCGTGCGGCACCACCGGGTCGAAGCCCAGGGACAGCCACAGGTGGTTCTGCACCCGCTGGAACAGGTACAGGAACAGGATCGAGATCGCCGAGAACGCCAGCACACTGCGGGCGTACACGCCCCAGGTCTGCTCGGCTGCCGGGTTGACCCCGACCAGTCGGAAGATCCCCCGCTCGACCTTCGACTGCTTCGTTCCGGAGACCGCCCGGAACATGTAGTCGCCGAACGGCTTGTATACGGCGACCAGGGCGGCCACCAGCGTCAGCACAAAGATGACGCCTGCTGTTGTCATGGTCATCAGAAGCGCTCCGGAAACAACAGGGCGAACACCAGGAACGCGCCCAGGACGATCGCGAGCACCAGACCGACGGCGTTTACCGCGTTCACAGCTTCTCCACCGCCCGGACCACCAGGGCGAGCACTGCGAACAGCGCCACCGTCAGGACCACGAACACCACGTCAGACACGCTGACTCCTCATACCGGAAAGGTTCGTCGCGACCGCCTTCCGGTCGCGCCGGGCAATCAAAGCCCCACCACCTGCCGGACGACAGGGGTCATAACGCGACCATGACGGAGGCGAACCTTTTCTTGACGTGGTTTTCACACCCACCCACTGATCAGGTGAAATGCGGCACTGAGCCCTCAGGAGGGCAGCGCGAGAAGTCGCGGAAAGGGCACCGGACCTACCGGCGGTGCTGAGCTGAGGGCGGTGAGCCGATCAGGCCGGGCGGCGGGCCACCAGCACGTCGCGCATGATCGACTGGTCCACCCGGTGCCGCAGCGCCCGGTAGGGCTCCTCGTCGACCACGGTCAGGCCGGCGTCGGCCAGCGCCGCCGCCGCGTCCTCGCGGCTGGCGACGTGGGTGTTCCACGAGATACCGAGCGCACCACCGGGACGCAGCAGCCGCGCCCAGACCGGCGCGGCGTCCGCGAGCAACGCCAGCGGGTCACGGGTCAACCCCTGATCGGCGGTACGACTGCCGTGCTGCACGCCGTACGGGGCGTCGGCGACGACCAGATCGACGGTCTCCGGGCGGAAGAACTCCGCCGAGCGGGCCGTGTCGGCGTTCACCACGTCCAGCAGTTGGGTCTGGCCGGCCTTGTGCTCCTCGCGGGTGGGCGCCAACTCGATCCGCACCCGCCGGCCGACGACCTTGCGCTCCCGTCGCACCGGACCCGACTCCAGCACCCGGTGCTTGACCCGCTTCTGCTTCAGCCAGGTGGTGATGAACGCCCGGTACGCCTCGACGTCCTTCTGGTCGCGCTCGATCCCGGCGGCGTCGAACCCGTACATCAGGGCCTGGTTGAGGGTGGTGCCCCGACCGCAGAGCGGGTCGAGCACCCGGAACCGCCGACTGGTCAGCTCGCCAGCCCAGTCCGAGGCGAGCAGGGTGACGTTGAGCAGCAGCTTGGTGAACTGCTCGTTGGTCTTGCCGGGGTACTTCTGGATGGTGAGCAGGTCGTCGTCGTAACGGTCCAGCCGACTCCACTCGACCGGCCGCAGCAGCTCACCGACGATCTCGAACAGCGCGTACCCCGCGGAGAGGTTGCCGAGCACGCTCAGGTCCCGCTCGGTCAGCCCGTCACCGGTGAACGTCACGTAGGAGGCCCCACCGACGACCTCGGTGTCCAGCTCGCCGATCCGGCCGTCGAGCGCCGAACGGCCGAAGATCTCCAGCTCGGCCCGGGTGAGGTCGACAGCGGAGCGGGCGTACACCCGGTTGGTGGCGGGCAGGATGAGCAGGCCGTAACGCGTCATGATCCGGCGAGTATTCCACAACCGGCCCCGGTCGCCGGGAACCGGAGCGGCCGCTGGAGCGACTACCGATACATGGGGTGTGAGCAGTGGCGGGAGATCCTGTCCGCGCAGCTGGACGGGGAGGAGACCGCCGCCGAACTGACGGCGGCGCAGGGGCACCTCGACGGGTGTGCCGAGTGCCGGGCCTGGTTCACGGCAGCGACCGCGGTGACCCGTCGGGTTCGTACCCGTTTGGTGGTCGATGTGCCCGACCGGACCGCGGCGATCCTGGCCGCCGTCACCGCCGAGCCGGCCCGCCGGTCGTGGTGGCGGCGCATGGCCGGGCGCGGCCGTCTGGTCGCCGGGCTGCGCGCGGCGCTCGGACTGCTCGGCGCGGTGCAGTTGGTGCTCGGCCTGGCCCAGGTGGGCAGGGGCGCGACCGCCGATCACCTGCACCCCACCGGCCAACACCTCTGGCACGAGTCGGCCGCCTGGAACGTGGCGGTGGGCGCCGGTTTCCTCTTCGTGGCAGTGCGCCGCAGCCCGCCGGCCGGGCTGCTGCCGATGCTCAGCGCGTTCGTCGGCACGTTGCTGCTGCTCTCGGTCAACGACCTGGCCACCGGATCGGTGGGCGGGGAGCGGCTGGTCAGCCACGGCTTCCTGGTGGTCGGTTACCTGATCACCGTGCTGCTGTCCCGGCCCGGCCTGCGCCCCGGCGGACCCGCGCCGCAGCGGCAACCGGCACCGTCACACTGGCGGTTCCGCGCCGACGAGGCGGACCGGCCGCTGCGGGTGGTCCGCCCCGAGTCGTACCCGGCGCAGGCCGCCGACCGCAACGCCGCCCCTGCGGCGAGAGTCGGCCAGGCCGGCGAACGCCGCGCCGCCTGATCGTCGGCGGCACCCCCTCCGGGTCAATCCGCCTCCCGCTGGCGCGCGCGGTGGGCGCGCAGGTTGGCCGGGTTCCCACAGACGCGTACGGAGTGCCAGGCCCCACTGTTGTTGTTCGAGCGGTCGTAGAACGCCACCCCGCAGCGCGGGTTGCGGCAGGTCTTGAGCCGCCGCCGGACGCCGGCGAGTTGCGCCTCGAACAGCGCCGCGAGGACGAGCGAGATCAACAGATCGGCCCCGGCCCCGGCGGGGTCGAGGCGCACGGATCCGTTCCGGTCGACTCGGAGCGTGGCACCGGCGGTACGCCATCCGCTCGGGGCGCGGTCCGGCACCTCGGGGACGAGAGGCTCGACGTCCGGAGTGCCACGTAGTCGCGCATCGCTCGCTTCCCGCAGCTCGTCGCGAAAACTCCGCAGCGCCTGGAGCCCCGCGTCGTCGAGCGTGACCTCGGGTGCCGGCCTCCCGGTGGCCGTCGACCACCGGGAGGCGGCATCGTGTGCCCACACCGTGGCGCTGGTCAGGTCGTCAAGGAGGTCCGGCTGCCGTGGCACACCGGCCGAGATCGTGTTGAGCAGATCCTGAACGAGCCCGAGGCCGCCTGGAGCCGGGTCGATGTCGTACCTCGCGGTGGCGACCCACGGCGCGGAGACCACCTCTGTCGTACGGTCGGGCTCTGTCGTGCGGTCGGGCTCTGTCGTGCGGTCGGGGACCGAGGGCATGATCAGGTCACTTTCCGAGCAGGGCGAGCGCGCCGTACCACGCCGGGCCCGGGTTCACCCAGTCTGGGTAGAGCCGCACCATCTCGTCGTAGAACTCGCGGGCGGTCGACTTCTCGGCCAGCAGCCGTTCCACGTTCAGCAGATACTGCCGGGTCTGGTCGATGCAGGCCGGGTCGTCGGAGCGGTCCCGATTCTTGTGGCCGGCGACGACCGCGCGCGGCGCGAGGGCTTCGACGCGGTCCAGGGCTTTGAGCCATTCCCGCAGGCCACCGTCGACCGTCTCCACGATGTACTGGTGAACCCCGTTGTAGACGACGTCACCGGCCACCACGAGGCCGATCGATGGCACGTGCAGGACGGTGGTCTGATCGGTGTCGGTGTGTCCGGTCTCGACCGCCTGGATGAGATTGCCCTCAAGCAGGAATCCTTCGGTCGGCACGGGCACGGCGATGACCGGCGATTCCGGGATCAGGCCAGGGAAGACCACGTCGAACAACTGGCTCCGCCCGACGGTGGCCTGCTGGTGCATCACCTCGATGGTGCCGGGCGTCGCGTAGGTGACCGCGCCAGGGAAGCGCTTGACCAGCTCACCGGCGCCGAACCAGTGGTCGCCGTGCCCGTGGGTGGCGTAGATGTACGTCAGCCGCTTGCCCGACCGTGCGATCCAGTCACCCACCTTCGCGATCTGCTCGTGGGTGAACGGCGGGTCCACCAGGAGGGCCTCCTCGGCCCCGAAGATCAGCGTGGACGCAGTGGGATTCCAGTTGATCCGCGACCCGTCCGGCATGCGCTGGTCGCCCGCCCGAACCGGACCATCGACGACGAAAACCTCGTAGGACAGGTCAGATGTGGTCATGTCTCCCCCTCGGCTGTGCGATGACCGACGTGTCGCGGGCACTGACGTACCCGCCACTCGCTGAAATAACCATAGCCGCTATGCCTATTTCAGGAGCGCCATCGCCCCCGTGGTCCGCGTCACTGGCCGGTCGGACCAGCACCGGCGATGACCTGCGGGATGACCTGTTCGACGATGGTCAGCAGGGTGGTGGTGAGCAGCAGGTGCACCTGGGCGCGGGTCAACACCCCCCGCTGGAGCCACTCCCGGGCGGTCGACGTGGCCAACCCGCCGTACGCCCGGACCATCCCGCGCAACTCCTCGCGATGCTCCGCCTCGCCGGCCAGGCCGACGGCGACGAGCATGCGGTCCGCGGCAACCTCCTCGGCTTCGGCGAGCACCCGCTCCACGTCGGCGTCGCCGCCCATTCCCCGGGCGGTGACGGCGGCCAACCAGGAGGTGCTGTGCCGGGACACCACGTCGAGGAACCAGGAGACGCTGGCATCGACCCGGCTCCGCAGATCACCCTTGGGCAACCGCTCCAGGGCAACCTCCGGGATGGTCACCATGACCCGGACGACCTCCAGGTAGAGGTCCTTCTTCGCGCCGAAGTAGTGGTTGACCAGACCCCGGGCGACGCCGGCCTCCCGGGCGACGTCGGTGGTCGACACGTCCGCGTACGGGCGCTCGCCGAACAGCCGGACCGCGCAGGCCAGGATCTGCCCGCGCCGGGCGTCCGGCTCCAAACGGCGGCGGCGAGGAGCCGTCTCGACACTCACCTGCCCGACCCTATCGGCCGCTCACCGCGCCAGGCCTAGCGTCAACCACCGCCCCACCTCGATCAAGTGATGAGAAGTAG
>NZ_PYBV01000019.1:187006-192121 GCF_003205615.1 Micromonospora arborensis
CTACTTCTCATCACTTGATCACCGCAGGCCCTGACGTCGCCGAACCAGGTGGCGGCCCAGATTGCGCAGATTGGATGTCTCGGAGTAGAGCGCCGCGTTGATCGCACCGACGGCAACCCCGGGCGCCCGCTGCACTCGGTCGACGTCCTGGACCACCCGGCCGATCAACGCCAGTCGACAACGGAGATCGAACAACTCCCTCCGCGCACAGTGCAGCGCCGTCTCCAGTCCCCCGACCCGCTCCCGCAACCACGCCAACTCCGTCGCCTGATCCATGGGCACCCCTCCCATCGCTCGCGATCGCCACCCAGGCAGCCCGGCCTCTGTCTGGACCGTCGTGTTCACCCTCACCCATTCGGGAGGACTGCGCAAGTAGGTAGGCGCAATTAGGCATGCCTGATCGCCCTACCGTCGAGTGATGGGTGAAGTCCCGGGTCCGCTGGTCGGTCCGCACGAGGTGCAAGACCTGCTCGGCGTGAGCCGCACCCGCATGCGGCAACTCATCCGCTATCCGACCTTCCCCGCGCCGTTCCAACGGCTGCACGGTACGACGGTCTGGCTGCGCGCCGATGTGGAGGCGTGGATCGCCGAGCACCGCCCGCCGCGCCCGACCGACGGCGACGAGGCCGAGTAGCCCCTCGGCTCGGCCATCACTCAGCGGCGAGGCTGTTCAAGACAGCCGGACGCTACGCCTCCCGGCCACCATGGCCGGCTGCCGCCATCGACATGAACGTCACGTCCCCGAACTCGACCTCCGCCTGAGCGACAGCGTCCATCTCCATTGGATGCCAGGTGTCCGTCACGACTTCGCAGCAGTCGGTGCAGTAGAAGAGGTAGAACGCTGTGGCGGCCTCGTCGTAGCGGGCTCACGCCTGACGTCCCCGGACGCCCCGATGGCCGCGGGCCAGCCGCCGATCACGGCTTATTGACAGGCCGCCAACAGGGCGCGAGGGTGGTGCACATGCCGACGCCCTCGCTCGATGGCTCCCCCGCACCCTGGCGCGAGCCGGAGCACGACGATCTGGCCGAGCTGGCCCGCACCTTCTTCACCAAGGACGTGCTGCCGCACACCGACCGCCTGCTGGCCCAGGGGCACCCGGATCGCGAGCACTACCGGCGCGCCGGTGAGCTGGGGCTGCTCGGCCTGTCCGTCCCCGAGGAGTACGGCGGCGGGGGCGGCCGGTTCACCCACGAGGCCGTACTGCTGCACGAGCAGGCGTACACCGGGGAGAGCAGCCTCGGCTTGGCCGTCCACAGCGGCATCGTCACCGGCTACCTGGTGGCGTACGGCAGCGAGGAACAGAAGCGACGGTGGTTGCCCGGCCTGTGCAGCGGTGAACTGGTCGGCGCGATCGCGATGACCGAGCCCGACGGCGGCTCCGATCTACAGGCGATGCGTAGCCGGGCGGTCCGCGACGGAGACGACTACCTCGTCACCGGCGCGAAGACGTTCATCACCAACGGCGGCCTGGCCGATCTGGTCATCGTGGCCGTGAAGACCGACCCCGAGCAGCGGGCGGCCGGCGTTTCGCTGCTGGTCTGCGAGGTCGGTGGTGACCCGGAGGGCTTCCGTCGGGGCCGACTGCTGTCCAAGATCGGGCTGCACGCCAACGACACCGCCGAGCTGTTCTTCGACGAGTTCCGGGTGCCGGCGGCCAACCTGCTCGGCGACGCCGAGGGGCTGGGCTTCATCCAGCTCATGCGGCAGCTTCCGCAGGAACGGCTGGTCATCGGTGTCGGCGCGGTCGCGGCGATGGAACGGGCCGTCGAGCTGACCGTTGCGTACGCCAAGGAGCGCACCGCCTTCGGCAAGACGCTGATGGGCCATCAGAACACCCGGATGGTGCTCGCCGAGTGCGCCACCCGCACCCGGGTCAGCCGGGTCTTCCTGGACGACTGCATCGTCCGACACACGCGCGGCGACCTGGACGTGGCGACCGCGGCGATGGCGAAGTCCTGGCTCACCGACGGGCAGTGCGAGGTCGTCGACCGGTGCCTTCAGCTCTTCGGCGGCTACGGCTACACGACGGAGTACCCGATCGCCCGGATGTACGCCGACGCTCGCGTTCAGAAGATCTACGGCGGGACCAACGAGATCATGAAGGAGTTGATCGCCCGTGCCCTCTGAGGCGTACGCGGTCCGCACCCCGCACGGGCACGGCCGGAACACCGGGCCGCTCGCCGGGGTACGGGTCGTCGAGCTGGCAAGTCTCGCCCCGGCACCGTTCGGCTGCATGGTGCTCGCCGACCTCGGCGCGGACGTGGTGCGGGTGGACCGGCCGGGCGCCCCGGGAGCGGGACGGCTCGCCGCGCCGACCGGCGGGCCGTTACAGCGCGGACGGCGGATCACCGCACTGGACCTGAAGTCCCCGGCCGGGGTGGCGGACCTGCTGCGCCTGGCCGAGCGGGCGGACGTGCTCGTCGAGGCGTACCGGCCGGGGGTGGCCGAGCGGCTCGGCTTCGGGCCGGAGATCTGCTCGGCCCGCAACCCCCGACTGGTGTACGCGCGGATGACCGGCTGGGGTCAGGACGGCCCGCTGGCGACCCGAGCCGGGCACGACATCGACTACATCGCGGTGGCCGGGGCGTTGGAGCCGCTGGGCCGGGCCGGCGAGCGCCCGTACGCGCCGATGAACCTGCTCGGCGACTTCGGCGGGGGCGGCATGCTGCTCGCCGTCGGCGTGCTGGCAGCACTGCTAGAACGGGAACGCTCCGGCGTCGGCCAGGTGGTCGACGCGGCGATGGTGGACGGGTCGGCGCTGCTCACGTCGTTCCTGCACGGGCTGCTCGGCAGCGGCCTGTGGGCCGCGCCGCGCGGGCGCAACATGTTCGACGGTGGGGCACCGTTCTACGACACGTACCGCACCTCCGACGCTGGATTCATGGCCGTCGGCGCGATGGAACCAGCCTTCTACGCCGTACTGCTCACCGGCCTCGACCTCGCCGACGACCCGGACCTGCCCACCCAGTACGACCCGAGCGGCTGGGACGAGCTGCGCCGCCGGTTCACCGAGCGGTTCGCCGAACGGACCCGCGACGAGTGGACGGCGGTCTTCGCCGACCTGGACGCCTGCGTCGCACCGGTGCTCGCCCCCGGCGAGGCGCACCAGCACCCGCACAACGCCGCCCGGGGCACCTTCGTGGAGGTGGGCGGCGAGATCCAGCCGGCCCCGGCGCCCCGCTTCGGCCGCACACCGGCTGCCCGCCCGACCCCCGCGCCGGACCCGGAACAGGACGTTCTGCCGGTCGAGGAGATCCTGGTCGGGTGGCGGTGACGCCGGGAGATCCTCTAGGGAGTCGACAACATGGGTGCGGACAGTTGGATGGGCCACGTCAACGGAATCCTCTACGGGATCCAGTTCGACGAGACGCTCGACGACACGGTGGTGGCCCGGGTCGCCGACGGGGTGGCCGCCGGGCTCTACCCGGGTGACCGGGCCGAGACGCGGGACGCGCTGAATCACGCACTGCGGCACCCCGGCCCCCTGAACCACGAGATCGAAACCCACCACAGCGAGCAGAGCATCCGCACCTTCCTCAACCGGCTCTCCACCACCCTGGCGACGCCCACCCCGCCAAGTTGATCAAGAAGTTCGCGTCACGGAACCGTTCCCTGGTGACGCAAACTTCTTGATCAACCGGGGTGGGCGGGTGGGCGGGTGGGTGGGTGGGTGGGGTGGGTGGGGACGGGCGGGGCGGTTGTACCAGGTGGCGAAGAGGGCCACCGCCAGGAGCAACTCCGCCAGGTCACCGCCGTAGTACATGAGCTGGGCGGCCGACTGGAACGCCGCCGGATCCCGGTCGGTGAGGCCGGGCGGCAGGGTCCCGGCGTTCGCGTACAGGTATTTGGCCAGCACGGCGTGACCGGCCGCCGCCCCCAGCAGCGCGCCCACCCGTACGGCCTGGCCGGGGCGGCGCGGCGCCGGGTCCGGCCCGGCCAGGGTCCAGGCGAAGAGATAGCCGGCGGCGACATAGTGCAGATGCAGGGCGTGGTGCAGCACAGAGTTTCGTTCGGCCGCCGCATACAGCGGGGTGAGCAGCACCAGCGTCAGCCCACCCGTGCTGAGCAGTGCGGCGGCGACCGGGTGGGCGATTAGGTGCAGGAGACGGGCGCGCAGCAGCCGGCCCACCACCCGGCGTACGGGCGGCGGGGCGACGCGCAGCAGCAGGGTCACCGGGGCGCCGAGTACCAGCCCGAGCGGGGCGAGCATGCCAAGCAGAAGGTGCTGCGCCATGTGCCCGCGCGGATCGTCGGGGAGCTGGGCCAGCGGACCCACGGCAACCGCCAGCAACGCGGACCCGCCGAGCCAGGCGGCGGTGCGCCGGCAATCCCAACCCCTCGGGTCACGCACGGCAGCCAGCAGATAACTGCCCGCCAGCAACGCGACCGGGACCAGCGGCAACCAGCCCGACCCATCCACCCCGTGCCCACCATGCGCGAACGGGGTCGCCCCGAACCAGCCGGCCCCGTCCGCCCCCGGCCCCGCATCCGCGACGGGGAGCGGCCCAGGCCCGCCCGACCCGTGCCCACCGTCCGCGAACGCGGGCGGCCCGAACCAGCCCGGCGGGCCGGAAGGAGCCGCCGTCACCTCGGGCCGTCGCCAGGCTGCCGGGACCGGGACCACCACACCACCGCGACGCCAGCCAGCAGCAGCACCGAGCCGGCCACGTTCCACACCACGTCGTACGGCACCAGGTGTACGCCGTAGCGGATCTGGTGCAGCCGAAGCACCTTGTGGTCGATCAACCCGTCGAAGAGCTGGAACCCTCCGGCGCCAAGCAGGAAGCCGCCCCAGGCCAGCCGGTCCGACAGAGCGCGCCGTCGGCGCAGGTCGGCGAACCAGAAGAACCCGCCCACCAGGGCGATCACCTCGGCGGCGTGCAGCAGCCCGTCCGACAGCAGGGCCACCGACGGGGTGGACCGGTCATAGAAATGGTGCCAGGCCAGCAACTGGTGGAAGACGATCTCGTCCACCGCAGCCATGATCGCGACACCGATCAGGACGCCGGCGAACGCGGAAGACCGGCCGTCCGGCACGTCAGCGGTACGCGTACGCGGCACGATCGAGTCGGCCATCAAACACCTCACTTCCTCGTCGGATCGGGTTCATCGGG
>NZ_PYBV01000019.1:192414-265137 GCF_003205615.1 Micromonospora arborensis
CGGTCGGTCGGTCGGTCGGGGCCAAACTACCCTGAACTGGACGAAATGTGCCGACCCAAAGCCCATCCGGGCGTGCATCCGGCGCTGATCAACACGAGGTCGGCGATGTTGCGGCATCCGGCCTGGTTGATACCGCAACATCGCCGATCTTGTGTTGATCAAAGCGGGATCCGTAGTCAGGCGCGTCTGGGCGGGGCGGGACCTCCCCGTTTCGCGACTCCCGCACGGCTCGCGGCATGATCATGGAGCCTGAAGGTGCGACAAATCCCGAAAGGCCAACCGAACCCGAGGGGCAACGGAACCCGAGGGCCAACCGAACCTGAGGGGCAACGGAACCCGAGGGGCAACGAAACCCGACGGCAACCGAGCCCGAGAAGACAACCGAGAAGTGGAGGAGGTGCCCGTGCCGGACGCGGACGAACTCGTCGCCAACGCGCTCGCGGCGGTGCGCGGCACCGACGTACGGCTGGCCGAACGGCAGCTGGACCAACTGATGGTCGGCACCGGCGCGGCGGACGGCACCACGGCGGTGGACGCCGCGCTGGTGCGTCGCCTGGTCCGCGGCCTGGGGCGGCTCTGGCCGCGTGGCTGGCAGCCGGTCGACGTGGACCGGATCACCAGCCGGCGGATCGACCCCCGCGCGGCGCGGTTGGTCCGGGACGCGATGGCCGTCCAGCGGCGCGGGCAGTCGGATCCGGTCCCGGCCTGGTTTGACGAGCAGTTGCGCGAGCTGGCCAGCGAGGTACGGGCGGACGTCGAGAACGTGCTGGCCGCCTGGTCGGGGCGGGAGTCGCTGGACCGGGCCGACGCGCTCCGTGCGGCGGTGGACGTCCTCGCGCTGGTGGAGAGCCTGCCGCCGATCGCGGTGCTGCGCCCGCCCCCGGGCACGACCGGCGCGGCGACCGCCCGACCGGCCGGTACGGCCCGCAGCGGGTCGCCGATGCTGGACCGGGTACGGGCGTTGCTGGCCAAGGCCGAGTCGACGACGTTCCCGGCCGAGGCGGAGGCGCTGACCGGGAAGGCCCAGGAGTTGATCGCCCGGCACAGCATCGACGAGGCGCTGCTGGCCGCCGGGTCGGAGCGCGGCGACGTGCCCGGCGGGGTACGCCTGAGCACCGACACCCCGTACGCGGGGGCCAAGGCGCTGCTGGTGCAGGAGGTGGCGGCGGCGAACCGGTGCGAGGCGGTCTGGTCCGACGATCTCGGCTTCGCGACCGTGCTGGGCTGGCCGGCCGACCTGGTGGCGGTGGAGTTGCTCTACACCTCCCTGCTGGTGCAGGCGACCGCGGCGATGCTGCGTGGTCGCGCCGAACGGCGGGCGGGGTCGGGGCGGCGGACGAAGGTCTGGGACGAGTCCTTCCTCAACGCGTTCGCGCTGCGGATCGGCGAACGGCTGCGTGCGGCCACCGAGGCGGCAACCGACGCGGCGGACCAGGCGGCGGCCGAGACGGCCGGGGCGGAGCGGTTGTTGCCGGTGCTCGCCGCGCGGGGCGAGGCGGTCCGGGAGCGGCTGGACACGCTCTTCCCGGGCGTGACCCGGCACCGGCTCAGCGTCCGCGACGCCGAGGGTTGGTCGTCCGGCACCTCGGCCGCCGACCGCGCGTCGTTGGACGTCGGCGGCGGGCGTAGACCCCGGCAGGTGCCCGGCCGACCCGACGACCGGCGCTGACCCGACCGACGCCGACCCGACCGGCGCCGACCCGACCGGCGCTGACCCGACCGGCGCCGACCCGACCGGCCTGGGACCACGCTCGCGCCGACCCGACCGGCGTGGGACCACCGCTGGCGCAACTTTCTGCGATTTTCTTCGGTACGCGGTAGGGAACGGGGTTTCGGCTCCGACCCTCCGGTGAGTCGCGCCCCGGCCGGGGTGTGACCGAGGCTTGAGGAGCATCCGCCGTGAAGTACATGCTGCTGATCTGGAACCGTCCCGGCTTCACCGAGGAGCTGACCGAGCAGGACCGCCTGGCTCTGTTCGGCGAGGTCGACGAGATCATGAAGGAGCTGACCGAGACCGGCGAGCTGGTGGACGGGCAGGCGTTGGCCAACCCGTCGCAGACGTTGACGGTTCGGCTCGTGGACGGCAACGCCGAGGTCATCGACGGGCCGTTCATGGAGAGCAAGGAACAGTTCGCCGGCTACCTGACCGTCGACTGCGACAGTCCGCAGCGGGCCGCCGAGATCGCCGCCCGCTGGCCGGACGTGCGCTACGGCGGCGCGATGGAGGTCCGCCCGATCATGAACGAGGCCGGGACGGAGATGTGACCGACGACCGGACGGTCGAGGACCTGCTGCGCATGCTCGCGCCGCAGGTCCTCGGCCTGCTGGTCCGCCGGTACGGGCAGTTCGACAGGTGCGAGGACGCGGTCCAGGAGGCGCTGTTGGCCGCCGCGACGCAGTGGCCGGGGCAGGGCGTACCGGATAGTCCGCGCGCGTGGTTGCTCACCGTGGCCACCCGCCGGCTCACCGACGAGTGGCGCAGCGAGAGCGCTCGCCGGGACCGCGAGGTGGCGGTGGCGCGGCGCGAGCCGGCGTACGCCGGGGTGGCTCCGCCGGCCGACGCGGAGCCGGCGGTGGCGGACGCCGACGACACCCTCACCTTGCTGTTTCTCTGCTGCCACCCGGCGCTGACCGGATCGACGCAGGTGACGCTCACCCTGCGCGCGGTCGGCGGTCTCAGCACCGCCCAGATCGCTCGGGCGCACCTGGTGCCGGAGGCGACGATGAGCCAACGGATCCGCCGGGCCAAGCAGCGGATCGAGGCGGCTGGTGCCCGGTTCACCATGCCCGAGCCGGGTGAGCGGGACGAGCGGCTGCGCACGGTGCTCCGGGTGCTCTACCTGATCTTCAACGAGGGGTACACCGCGTCGAGTGGGCCGGACCTGCACCGGGCCGAGTTGACCGGGGAGGCGATCCGGTTGGCCCGCATCCTGCATGGGCTGCTGCCCGACGACGGCGAGGTGGCCGGGTTGTTGGCGCTGATGCTGCTCACCGACTCGCACCGGGCGGCTCGGCTCGGCCCGGACGGTGAGCTGGTGCCGCTGGCCGAGCAGGACCGCACCCGGTGGGACGCGACTGCCATCACGGAGGGGATCGCGCTGATCACCGAGGCGTTGACGTGGTCACCGCCCGGCCCGTACCAGCTTCAGGCGGCGATCGCCGCGGTGCACGCCGAGGCGCCGACGGCGGCGGAGACGGACTGGCGGCAGATCGTCGTGCTGTACCGGCTGCTGGCCCGGATCGCGCCGAACCCGATGGTCACCCTCAACCAGGCGGTGGCGGTTGCCATGGTGGACGGGCCACGGGCGGGTCTCGCCCAGCTCACGTCGTTGGACGCCGACGAGCGCACCGCCGGCCACCACCGGCTCGTCGCCGTCCGGGCCCACCTGTTGGAGTTGGCCGGGGAGGGCGGCGCGGCGCGGGAGGCGTACCTGGCGGCGGCACGCGGCACGACCAGCCTGCCGGAGCAGCGGTACCTGGAGCTGAAGGCCGCCCGGCTGACGGGGCAACGCTGAGGTCCGCCAGCGCTCGCTCCCGTCGCGCTCGCCCGCGCCGCCCACGTCGTACGCGCCACGCGACGCCCCTGATCACGCCCTCGACCACCGGGCGGGACTGACCCACCCGGCGGCCGACGGTCAGACTTCGGGTTCGATGGCCGGGCAGTTGGTGCCCCGGGCCGGCACCACTTGGTCGATCAGGTAGGCATCGACAGCCTGCCCCACGCACGGGCTGGTGGTGTAGCTACCGTGCCCCCACCCCTGATAGGTGAGCAGCACGCCGTGCCTGCCCAACTGCCGCGCCACGTTGGTGGCCCAGCCGTACCCGCTGGCCGGGTCGTGCACGGTGGCGGCGAGCAGCAGCGGCACGGCGGTGCGGACCCGCAGGCGGTGCTGCGGGTTGGCGACCGGCTGCGGCGTGCCCAGGCAGGTCGCGAGGGCGAACAGCGCCGTCGGATAGCGCAGGTCGGGCGCGAGGCGGGCCACCCGGCGCAGGTGTCCGGCGTACTCCCGGTAGTCGCGGACGGGCAGGCTCCAGTCCTGGCAGAAGACCGCGAAGGGGTACGACGCCACGGCCTCGGCGGTCGGTCCGGCTGCGGCCGATAGCGCGGTGGCCGGCGAGGCGGAGGTCTCCATCGTGCCGAGCCATTCGGCCAGCCCCGGCCACCGCCCGGTGTCGTAGAACTCCTTGTGGGTGAGCCGGGCCAACTCGAACGGGGTCAGCACGATCCCGGGGCGCTTCGGATCGGTGAGCGTGCCGCGCTCGGCCCGCGTACGCAGCCCGGCCCAGATCGCCCGGAAGTCCCGACCGTGCAGGGCGCAGGCGCTGGACCGGTCACACCAGGCCACGAACTCGTCGAACGCGTCCTCCGCGGTGACCGCCTGGCTGTCGAGGAACGCGCGGGTGTCGCCGCTGTGGTCCATCGCGGCCTCCAGCACCATGGCGCGGACCCGGTCGGGGTACAGCTCGGCGTACCGCTCGCCGAGCAGGGTGCCGTACGAACTGCCGTGAAAGGTCAACTGCCGCTCGCCGAGCGCGCTGCGGATCGCGTCCAGGTCGCGGGCGGCGCTGGTCGTGTCCACGTGGTCGTAGAGCGCCCCGGTACGGGCCCGGCAGTCGGCGCGCAGCAGTGCGTTGCCGGCCAGGGTGGCGTCGAACTGAGCCTGGTCGGCGATCAGTTGCGGTTGCCGGGAGAGCAGGTCCCGGGAACAGACCACCGGGTGGCTGCCGCCGGTGCCGCGCGGGTCGAAGCTGACGATGTCGAATCGGCGGCGCAGGTCGGCGCTGAACCGGGAACTGCCGTTCACCACCCGGTCGACTCCACTGTCGCCCGGCCCGCCGGGGCCGAAGACCAGCGAACCTTGCCGGGCGGCCGGATCGGTGGCGACCCGGCGAGCCAACGCCAGGTCGAAGCGCTCACCTCGGGGTCGGTTCCAGTCCACCGGCAGCGACAGGGTGCCGCACTCGGCGGTGGCGTCCTTCGGGCAGGGTTGCCAGTCGATGGTGGGGCGGGCGGCGGCCGGGCTCGCCGGGGTCAGGCCGGCGGCCGTGAGGGCCAGGGCGACCGCCCAGCCGACGGCAGATTTGCGTACGCGCAGCATGAGGTGCTGTCCTCTCCTTGAAGGAGCGTTGCCGGTGAACTCGCCCAGTGGGCGAGGTGATGCTGCTTCCGCCCGGGCCGTCGAGTAGCCGCTCGACGGCCCGGGACCTTCGTCGCCGAGGTCAGTCGACGTCGCTCAGGACGCGTTCGACAGTGCTCATCCGGGTCTCCATCCCGCCCAGCCGGCCATCCATGGCGGCGAGCAGTCGGGCGTTCTCCGCCTGGGCCTGAGTTGCCGTTTCGGCGAGCCGGCGGTAGTCGTCCGCGCGGGCCGACTCGAGCCGGGCCCGCCGGGTCTTGGCGAACTGGACGACGGTCACCGTGAACACGCTGATCAGCAGGGCGAAGATGCCGATCGCGCCGACCACCTCGGTCCAGTCGTGGTCGCTCATTCCGGTCATCGGTCCGCTCCTGGTTGTTCGGCCGAGTCGGGCACGGTCAGCGTCTCGACTGCCGCCGCGATGACCTCGGGGGTGAGTGTGAGCACGAACGGCTCCACCTCGTAGTAGTTCATGGCCTTCCCGTCCTCCGACAACTCCAGGCTGGCGGTGACCAACCCGGCCGCTGCCAGCTTCCGTAGGTGGACCTGCAGCAGCGCTCGGCTGATGCCCAGTTGTCGGGCCAGCCCGCTGACGTAGGCACGCTCGTGGGCCAGCGCGGCGACGACCCGCAGCCGGTGCGGGTTGGACAACGCCGCCAGCACCCGAATCAGGTCGTCACCGGTCAGCGGTGAAGCTCTGCTCATAACCGGCCCTCGCACATGCCAAGAGAAGTTAGCAGGTATCGGCGCGTGGTGGTGCGAACGGGCGGCGAAATCAGGGGGTTCTCAGGGTCACCCGCAGGGCCGGACACACAGAACGCCGGGCCGGTGAGTGATCACCGGCCCGGCGCGCGGGTACGTCGTACGTCAGCTCTTGAAGGCGTCCTTGATCTTCTCGCCCGCCTGCTTGAGCTTGGCCGTGGACTGGTCAGCGCGACCCTCGGCCTCGAGCTGCTCGTTATCGGTGGCGCGACCAGCGCCTTCCTTCAGCTTGCCGGCCGCGTCCTCGGTGGCGTTGTTGATCTTGTCGTCGATACCCATTGCCAACCTCCATCGCAAGCGTCGCTACAACACCACCAGTACCCCCGCCGACGCCGGTCCAACCATTACCGCCGTCACAGTCCGCGATCGTCGGCAGCCGGACGGAACCGGCGCAGCCGCAGACTGTTGGCCACCACGAAGACCGAGGACAGCGCCATCGCGGCACCGGCGATCATCGGGTTGAGCAGCCCGGCGGCGGCCAGCGGCAGGGCCGCCACGTTGTAGCCGAACGCCCAGAACAGGTTGCCCCGGATGATGCCGAGCGTGCGCCGGGACAACCGGATGGCGTCCACGGCGGCGTCCAGGTCACCTCGAACGAGGGTGAGGTCGGACGCCTCGATCGCGACATCGGTGCCGGTGCCCATGGCCAGCCCCAGGTCGGCCTGGGCCAGCGCCGGGGCGTCGTTGACCCCGTCACCGACCATCGCCACCGACCGCCCCTGCGCCTGGAGCCGCTTGACCACGTCGACCTTTCCGGCCGGCAGCACCTCGGCGATCACCTCGTCGATGCCCACCTCGGCGGCGATCGCGCGAGCCACCGTGGTGTTGTCCCCGGTCAGCAGGACCGGGGTGAGCCCCAGCGCCCGCAGCCGGGCCACCGCCGCCCGGCTGGTCGGCCGAACCACGTCGGCGACCGCGAGCACGCCTCGGGCCCGGCCGTCCCAACCCGCGACGATCGCCGTACGACCGGCGGCCTCCGCCTCGCTGACAGCCCGCTCGACCTCCGGCGGTACGTCGATCTCGCGCGCACGCAGCAGCCGGGCACGGCCGACCAGCACGACACGCCCGTCGACCGTGCCGGTCACGCCCAGCCCTTCGAGGTTGGTGAAGCCCGTCACGGGGGTCAGCGGCCCGGCCTCGGAGGCGCCCGCCGCGACCGCTCGGGCGATCGGATGCTCGGAGGCGGCCTCGACCGCCCCCGCGAGCCGGAGCAGCTCGGCCCGGTCCTCGCCACTCGCCGGCACCACGTCCACCAGGGTCATCCGGCCGGACGTGACGGTGCCGGTCTTGTCCAGCACCACGGTGTCCACCCGGCGGGTCGACTCCAGCACCTCCGGCCCCTTGATCAGCACACCGAGTTGGGCGCCCCGGCCGGTGCCGACCAGCAACGCGGTCGGGGTGGCCAGGCCGAGCGCGCAGGGGCAGGCGATGATCAGCACGGCCACGGCGGCGGTGAACGCCGCGGTCGGGCCGGCCCCGTTACCGAGCCACCAGCCGAGCGTGCCGACGGCGAGGGTGATGACGATCGGCACGAAGACGCCGGAGATCCGGTCCGCCAACCGCTGCACGGCCGCCTTGCCGCTCTGCGCCTGCTCGACCAGGTCGGCCATTCGGGCGAGCTGGGTGTCCGCGCCGACCCGGGTGGCGCTGACGATCAGCCGACCGCCCGCGTTGATGGTGGCGCCGACCACACCGTCACCCGGACCGACCTCGACCGGCACCGACTCGCCGGTGAGCATGCTGGCGTCGACGGCGGAGCTACCCTCGTCGACCACGCCGTCGGTGGCGATCTTTTCCCCGGGGCGGACCACGAACCGGTCACCGACGGTGAGCTGCTCCACGGGGATCAGGGTCTCCACCCCGTCGCGCAGCACCGCCACCTCCTTGGCGCCGAGTTCGAGCAGGGCGCGCAGGGCCGCACCGGCGGTCCGCTTGGATCGCGCCTCGAAGTAGCGGCCGGCCAGGATGAACACGGTCACCCCGGCGGCCGCCTCCAGGTAGATGTTGCCGGCGCCGTCGGTGCGGGTGATGTCGAGGCGGAACGGGTGCGTCATCCCCGGCATGCCGGCGTCACCGAAGAAGAGCGCCCAGAGCGACCAGCCGAACGCGGCCAGGGTGCCGAGTGAGACCAGCGTGTCCATGGTTGCCGCGCCGTGCCGCAGGTTCGTCCAGGCGGCCCGGTGGAACGGCAGCCCACCCCAGACCACCACCGGGGCGGCCAGGGTCAGCGACAGCCACTGCCAGTAGTCGAACTGCCAGGCCGGGACCATGGCCAGCAGGACCACCGGCACGCTCAGCGCCACCGAGACCCAGAGCCGGGTACGCGGGCCCTCCAACGGATCCGCCGCCGGCTCGGCGGTCGGTGGGGCCGGCAGCGCAGCCTGGTAGCCGGTCTTCTGCACGGTCTCGATCAGGTCGTCCGGCGTGACGCCGTCGGCGTACCGGACGGTCGCCTTCTCGGTGGCGTAGTTGACGGTGGCGCTCACCCCGTCCATCCGGTTGAGCTTCTTTTCGATCCGGGCGGCGCAGGCGGCACAGGTCATCCCGCCGATCGCCAACTCGATCCGGTTCGGCGCCTCGGGCAGCGGTCTGCCGGTGGTGGTCATCGTCTGGTCCCGTCAGTTGTGCCCGTGCCCGGGGGTGCCATGGTCGGCACCGCCGGTCGGCGCGGGTCCGCTCGGGTTGCTTCCGGTCGGCGGGGCGTCGGCCGGCGGGGTGCCGGTGCTGACGGTGAACTCGGCGGTGTGCACCGCTCCACCGTGCCGGAAGTCGAGGTAGAGCCGATAGCTGCCCACCGAGGGCACCTCGGCGAGGAAGGTGACGGCCGGGCCGGGCCGGGTCCGTCCGTCGCCCGGCGTCCCGTCCGGGTGCACATGCAGGTATGCCAGGTCACCCCGGCGCAGTGCCACCAGGTGCCCGTACGCGCCCAGGTAGGGCTCCAGGTCGGTGACCGGCTGCCCGTTCCGGCTGATGCTGAGGGTGAGCGGTGACGTGCGGCCGGGCTGCGGCGTGCCGGTCAGGGTGACCGTGTAGCCGTCGACGGTGGTGCTGGTAGCCGGGGCGGGCAACGGCCGTTCGGTCAGCGCACCGGGGATGGTCACGTCCACGCCGAGGGTCAGCGGGTCACCCCCGGTCGGGGTGAAGTCGGCGAACGCCCGCCACTGCCCTGGGCCAGCCAGTGGGGTGGCGACCCGCCAGGTGCCGTCGGTGGCCAGGTCGGGGTGCACGTGGCGGAAACCGGAGAGGTCCCGTCGGGCGACGATCAGGTGCATCTGCTTGTCGTGCGCCACGTCGTACCGGGTCACCGGCTGGCCGTCCGGCCCGGTGATCCGGAAGGCGAACTCGTCGGCCTGGGCGTCGACCGGGTCGAGGGTGTAGCCGCGGTCGGAGACGAGCAGGCCGCCGGGGAGCCGGTCGGCTGCCTCGTCCGGTTCTTCCGTCGCGCTGGCGGCAGCACCGTCGTGCCGGCCCTCGACGACGGGGGCGCGGTCGACCGCGCGGCCGATCCCGTAGGTCGCGCTGAAGACCGCCGCGAGGCCGACAGCGAACCCGGCCAGTCTCGTCACCGTGCGCATGCCGGCCCTCTGCTCACGCGTCGACGAGGTCGTAGCCGGCCTCGTCGACAGCGGCCCGGACGACCTGCACGTCCAGCGGCTCGTCGCTGCTGACGGTGACCCGGCCGGCGGCGAGGTCGACCTGGACGTCACGCACACCCGCGATGGCGCCGACCTCGGCGCTGACCGCGCTGACGCAGTGCCCACAGGTCATGCCCTGCACCTGGTACGTCGTGTTGACCATCGGATCGTCTCCCTAAGAGGTACCGGTACCCGGTGGGGGTATCCCACCAGCAATGCACCGTACCATACCCCCCAGGGGTAGGCTATCCTGGTCGCCATGACCGCTCCCACCCCGATCCGCGGGTACACCGCCAGCAAGGACCAGCTGCTCGCGCGACTCCGCCGAGTCGAGGGGCAGGTCCGTGGCATCGAGAAGATGGTCGACGACGACCGCTACTGCATCGACGTGCTCACCCAGATCTCCGCGATCCAGGCCGCACTCGACAAGGTGGCGCTGGGGCTGCTCGACGGGCACGCCCGGCACTGCATGCACGAGGGGGCGGCCGAGGGCAGGGCCGATGAGATGGCGACCGAGATGATGGCGGCAGTCGGCCGACTGATGAAGCGCGGCTGACGGCCCTCAGTCCGGTGCCGAGCCGAGGGCCGTCAGCCCGGCCCCGGGCCAAGACGCACCCGACGCAGCAACTGCGCGTTGAGCGCCACCACGATGGTGGAGGCGGACATCAGCAGCGCGGCAAGCGCCGGGCTCAACGCCACGCCGCCCCCGGCCAACACCCCCGCCGCCAGCGGCAGCGCCACCACGTTGTAGCCCGCCGCCCAGGCCAGGTTCTGGCGCATCTTCTGGTAGGACGCCCGGGACATCCGTAAGACGGCACCGACCCCGCGCGGGTCCGACGAAGCCAGCACCACGCCCGCGGACTCGATCGCCACGTCGGTGCCCGCGCCGATCGCGATGCCGACGTCCGCTCGGGCCAACGCGGGCGCGTCGTTCACCCCGTCGCCGACCATCGCCACGGTCAACCCCCGCCGCTGAAGCTCGGCCACCCGTTCATCTTTCTCCGCCGGCAGCACCTCGGCGAAGACCTCGTCGACGCCGGGCCGGAAGCCGAGGTCGGCCGCGACCGCGTCGGCCACCGACCGGGCGTCACCCGTGATCATGGCGATGGTCCGAACACCTGCGGCACGCAGCTCGTCGACGGCCCGCCGAGCCTCCGGACGCACCTCGTCGGTCAACGCGAACGCGCCGAGCACGGTCTCCGGCAGGCGCACCAGGTGCAGCACCGCGGCGCCCCGCGCCGACCACCGCGCGGTCGCCGCCTCCAACTCCGCCGGGAGCGACAGGCCCAGTTCCCGCAGCAGCGCCGGCCCACCCACCGCGTACTCCGTACCCTCGATGGTGGCCTGCACCCCGCGGCCCGGCAATGACCGGAACCCGGCGGCGGGGGCCGGGCCGGCGGCCCCCGCCGCCGCCACGATCGCCCGAGCCAGCGGATGCTCACTGTCCGACTCGACGCCAGCCGCGATCCGCAGCACCTCGTCCCGCTCGGCGCCGGAGGCCGGCACCAGGTCCGTGACGGCGTGCTCGCCCCGGGTCAGCGTGCCGGTCTTGTCGAAGAGCACCGCGTCGACCGTCCGCATCCGCTCCAACGCCAACCGGTCCTTGACCAGGATTCCGGACCGCGCGGCCAGCGCGGTGGAGAGTGCGACGACCAGCGGGATGGCCAGACCCAGTGCGTGCGGGCAGGCGATGACCAGGACGGTGACCGCGCGGACCACCGCCTCGTCGGGATCGCCGAGCGCGGTCCACACCAGCACGGTCAACACTGCGGTACCGGTGGCCACGTAGAACAGCGCCGCGGCGAACCGATCGGCGAGCAGTTGGGCCCGCCCGCCGGAACCCTGGGCCTGCGCGACCATGCGCTGGATGCCGGCGAGCGCGGTCTGCTCACCCACCGCCTCGACGCGGACCCGGACCACCGAGTCGGTGGCGACGGTGCCGGCCACCACCCGATCGCCCACCGACCGGACGACCGGTCGCGACTCGCCGGTGATCATCGACTCGTCCAATTCCGCAGCGCCGTTCACGATCCGACCGTCCGCCGGCACCCGACTTCCCGGGCGGACCAGCACCACGTCGCCGACGCGCAGGCCGGTCACCGGAACCGCCTCGACCCGTCCGTCGGCGGCCACCCGCTCGGCCTCGTCCGGCAGCAGCGCGGCCAGCGCCGCGAGCGCCCCCCGGGCCTGCCCGATGGCCTTCATCTCCTGCCAGTGCCCGAGCAGCATGATGGTGACCAGCGCGGCCAACTCCCACCAGAAGTCCAGGTCGAAGACCCCCACGCTGGTGGCCAGTGACGCGGTGTACGCGACGGTGATCGCCATCGCGACCAGCAACATCATGCCGGGCGACCGGTCCCGCACCTCCCGCACAGCACCGACCAGGAACGGCCAACCGCCCCACCAGAACACCACCGAGCCGAGCACCGGGCCAACCCAGGAACGGGCCGGGACGTCCCAGTTCAGACCGAGCTGATCCGCCACGAGGTGACTGGCCAGGACCACCGGAACGGTGAGCACCAGGCAGGCCCAGAACCGGAGACGGAACAACTCCGGATCGTGCCCGGCGTGCCTGTCGTGCCCGGCGTGCTGGACAGTCGCGCCCGGGGCATCGTGCTGCTGGCGGCCGGGGTCGGGCGGCGACGAAGCGGGCATTCCTCCAACATGCCCGGCCGGGGACCGGCACGCGGGCGGTTCAGCCACCGACACCCCCGGTGACGACCGGCATGCCCGATCCGCGCCGGTTAGCATTCCCTCCGACAGTGAGCCGACCAGCCCGCCGACACGTACCCGCACCGGAACGTTGGGAGTCTCACCTTGGGTTCCGGCCACACCCACACCGCTTCGTCCGCCCCGCCCCGGGTACGACGGATCCTCGTCCTGACGGTGGTGCCCCTCTTCGTCGCCACCGTGCTCGCCGCGGTGCTGCTCTGGCCACGCGGTGGGTCACCGCAGACCGATGGCGGTGCGGACGTGCCGCGTTATCCCGGCACGGTGACCCGGGTGGTGACCGAGCCGTGCCCGCCGACACCGTCGGCCCCCGAGGGCACACCGACGGCCGGCGGCGGGCGGTGCGGCACGGTCGACGTCCGGGTGGACGACGGGCCGACCGCCGGCCGGCAGGTGCGGACACCGGTGCCCGACGGGCCCGGCGCACCTCGGGTCGACGTCGGCGACGAGGTCATCCTGGTCGAGCTGACCGATCCGACCGATCCCACAGTCAGCAACTGGAACATCGCCGAGCACCAGCGCGGCACCCCGATGGTGTGGCTGGCGGTGGTCTTCGCGGCCGCGATCGTCGCGTTCGGTCGGTGGCGGGGTCTGGCCGCGCTCGCCGGGTTGGCCGCCAGCTTCGCCATTCTGCTGACGTTCGTGCTGCCGGGCATCGGCGCTGGTAGATCACCACTACTGGTGGCGGTGGTCGGCGCGGCCCTGATCATGTTCGTGGTGCTCTATCTGACGCACGGGGTCACCGCGCAGACCTCGGTCGCGGTGCTCGGCACCCTGGGCAGCCTGGTGCTGACCGGGGTGCTCGCCACCATCGCCACGGCCACGACCCACCTCACCGGCTTCGGCAGCGAAGACGCCACCACCCTGTCGATGTTCCAGGGCGACGTGGACCTGCACGGTCTGCTGCTCGCCGGGATCATCATCGGATCGCTCGGGGTACTCGACGACGTGACGGTCACCCAGGCGGCCACCGTCACCGAGCTGGCGAACGCCAACCCCGGGCTGACCCGGTTGCAGCTCTACCGCGCGGCCACCCGGGTTGGCCGCGCGCACATCGCCTCCACTGTCAACACCATCGTGCTGGCGTACGCGGGCGCGTCGCTACCCCTGCTGCTCCTGCTCACCGCCGACTCGCGGCCGATCGGGCAGCTCCTCACCAGTGAGTTCCTCGCGCAGGAGATCGTCCGCAGCGCGGTCGCCACACTCGGTCTGATCGCCGCCGTGCCGCTGACCACCGGGCTGGCCGCGGTGGTGACCGCCGCCGGGCGTACGGCTTCCCCACCGTCCACCGACGCTCCCGCCTCGCGGCCCCAACCGGACCGCGCGGAGGCACTGGCCGCACTCGTCGCACCGCGAACGGGTCACCCCGACGAGCCGGATCAGACGCGGACGCCACCCCCGTCCTCCGCCACCGGCGGATGGCCGGAGTCGGGCAGGAGCACGGATCCGGCATGGTGACACTCCGCAGCGTGACCAGATGAGCAGCCAACGTGAGAACCGCGTCACTGGTCACGCAACGCTATGGCGAAAAGACACTTTTCGTCGGCAGCCAGGCGTAGCTCAGTAGGTCGGCTCTCGGGTAACCTCGCTGCCGGTTACCGATGAAGGCGCGAAGCGGCGCCTGCGGTGCCGCCGCCCAATCGCCAACCGGCGAACCGGGGACCCAGGTACGTGGGGTGAATCCGCGTCAGCGGTAGGGGCCACTTCCGCCCCGAACCCGTCAGCTAACCCGGTCGGCGGTCGACGGAAGGGAACATTGTGACGGCACCCCTACGCCGCTGGCTGACACCCGTGGTGGCCGTGATCGCCGCACTGACCGTGCTCGCTGGGCCCCTCCCTGCCCACGCCGCCCCGACGACTCCCACACCGTCCGGGCACGAGGAGGACAACGAGCCCCAGCTGATCACCGACGTCATCGAGCAGGCCAACCGCGACTACTCCGCCGCCAAGTCCAGACTGGACAAGTCGAAGAAGCGGCAACTGGAGCTGGCGCTGGAGGTCGACCGGGCCAAGGCCGACCTGGACGCGCTGGCCCCACAGGTCGGGCAGATCGCCGCCCAGTCGTATCGAACCGGCCGGATGGGCGCCCTCGCGATGCTGCTCGAGAGCAACGCCCCTGACACGTTCGTCCAACGTGCCGCGGCGCTCGACGAGATGAACATGGTCAACGAGCAGAAGCTCTCCAAGGTCAATGAGGCGAAGGCCCGCGCCGAGCAGGCGAAGCTGGCCCTCGACACCGAAGTCCGTGAGCAGCAGAAGCAGACCGCACTGATGGCGAAGCGGAAGAGCGAGGCAGACAAGGCGCTCGCCCTCGTCGGCGGGAAGGGCTTCACCGGCGGCCTGGTGGACGCCACCTCGCCGGTCGCCAAGATCGGCCCGGGTCGCACCGCCGACGGTGAGTGGAAGCCCCAGTCGTGCAGCGAGGACGACCCCACCACGTCCGGTTGCATCACGCCCCGCACGCTGCACGCGTACAAGGAGGTCAAGCGGGCCGGCTTCAACCGGTTCGTCGGCTGCTACCGCTCCGGCGGGCCATGGGAGCACCCGAAGGGCCGCGCCTGCGACTGGTCGTTGCAGAAGAGCGGCTTCGCACCGTGGCACAACGACGACACCCGGATGTACGGCAACAACGTGGCCGCGTTCCTCATCCGTAACGCCGACCGACTCGGCATCTACTACGTGATCTGGAACCGGCAGATCTGGTTCCCGGCGACCGGCTGGAAGTCGTACAGCGGGCCGTCGAACCACACCGACCACGTCCACATGTCGCTGCTCTGACCCGCAGGATCCCGCGTCGTCGAGGGCCGTTCCGCGTAGCGCGGAACGGCCCTCGTCACGTCAGGCGGCGGCCGGATCGGTCGCCGCGTTCGGCACGTCGAGCGACGCGAGGCCGGACGGCACCGCGGTCACCGGGCGCACCACCCCGGCGGCGAGCCGGTAGGACACCCCCACCACCGCGCACCGCCCCTGCGCCACCGCCTCGGCCAGCACGGGCGACTGCCCGAGCAGCGTCTCAACGGTCTGCGCGATGTGAATGTCGACGATGCCGTCGATGTCGTCCACGCCCTCGGCCTCGGCCCGGCGCAGGCTGGGCAGCACAGCGTCGACCACCGCGCGCAGATGGCCGCTGGGTTGAGCGCCGGTGGCGGCGGACTCACGCGCCGCCTGGACCGCGCCGCACGAGTCGTGACCGAGCACCACCACCAGCGGAGTGCCGAGCACGGTCACCGCGTACTCCACGCTGCCGAGCACCTCCGGGCCGGCGGTGTGCCCGGCCGTGCGGACCACGAACAGGTCGCCGAGCCCTCGATCAAAGATGATCTCGGCGGCCAGCCGGGAGTCGGAGCAGCCGACGATCACCGCGAAGGGGTGCTGTCCGTCGGCCACGGCGGCCCGGTGCCCGGCGTCCTGATTGGGATGGCGTGGGGCACCGCTGACAAAGCGCCGGTTTCCGGCGGTCAGCTCGGCGTACGCCCGGGCCGGCTCGCTGGTCGCGGACGCCCCGTCGGTGGTCCGCTGCGGACCCGGCTGCCCGCCGGGCGTTCCGGGACGACTCATCCCCGCACCTCGTCTTCACGCATTTTACCTGGTCAACCGGCTCTTCAGCCGGGCCGGCGGCGGGCGCTGGCTCGGGCTCCACCGTCACACGCACCGTAAGTTGCGTCAAGGTATGCGTGATATAGATTTCATACGTTGACTCCCGGGTCGACCCTGGGCGACGCACCCAAAGAGGCGGTCACACGATGGCGAGCACTGCGACGGGCGACACCGGCGGCGGGCGGAACTGGACGTTCCTCACCAACCACGGGCACGTCCTGCTGGCCATCGCCCGCGACCCCACCGCCCGGCTGCGCGATGTCGCGGCCGAGGTCGGCGTGACCGAACGGGCCGCGCAGGCGATCGTCGCCGACCTGGAGGCGGGCGGGTACCTGCACCGCACCCGCGTCGGGCGGCGCAACGAATACACCCTCAACCCGGCCGGCCGGTTCCGGCACCCCGCCGAGGCCGACCGCCAAGTCGGCGACCTGCTCGCGCTGTTCGCCGAAACACCCGCCACCAAGGTCAGCCCTCCGGCCTGACCCTCATCGCCGGGCCGCTGCCCGACGGGTCACAGCGGTAATCTCTGCGGGTGCGCGAATGCCCGCCGTTGAGCGCGACCAACATGTTCCGCAATACCGGCCGTGCCACCCGCGGCGTCCTCAGTGGAGCCCTGGCGGCTCTGCTCGGCGCCGCCCTGGTGGCACCCGCCCCGGCGAGGGCTGCACCGCCCACGTGCGGCCCAACCGGCGAGGAGGGCCTGTCCGCGATGCCGTGGGGGTTGCGCCGGCTGGAGCCGTCCTCGGCGTGGCCGTTGACCCGGGGCGCCGGAGTGACGGTCGCGGTGATCGACTCCGGGGTCTCCGCCACTCATCCGCTCCTCTCCGGCCAGGTGCTCGAGGGGCGCGACTTCAACGACCTGCCGGACAACCAGGGCCAGTGCGACCTGGTCGGGCACGGCACGATGATCGCCGGCATCATCGCCGGCCGGGAGGGCACGGGCGTCCCGTTCAGCGGCGTCGCCCCGGGCGCCCGCATCCTGCCGATCCGGGTGCTGCCAAGCCTCAAGGACACCACGGACCTACGGCTGCCCGTGGAGATCGCCGCAGCGATCGACTGGGCGGTCGAGCAGGGCGCCGACGTGATCAACCTGTCCCTGACGACGATCCCCCTCCCCGAACTGACAGCGGCCGTCGACCGTGCGCTGTCCAAGGGGGTGGTGCTGGTCGCTGCCGCTGGCAACCGGACGGAGGACCAGCAGAACAGGCCGGGATACCCGGCCGCCTACCCCGGCGTGATCGCTGTCGGTGGGGTGGACGAGCAGGGCGGCCACGTCGGCAGCTCGATCAGCGGCGACTACGTCGACATCGCCGCACCGGGGTTGAACATCATCGGGCCGGCACCCCAGGGGCCCGGCTACCGCGCCGAGCCGACCGGTGGCACCAGCTTCGCGGCGGCGTACGTCTCGGGAGTGGCCGCGCTCGTCCGAGCCGCCTACCCGAATCTCGACCCGCAGCAGGTCGCCGAACGAATGGAACGCACGGCCGACAACCCTCCGGAGGGCCACAACGCCGACATCGGTTACGGCGTCGTCAACCCGTACCGGGCGGTGTCGAGCCTGCTGGGCACCCGGAAGAACCAGCCGGTCGCCGCGATCGCGGCACCCGTCGTGCGCGACGACCCACTGGGCTGGCAACGCCCTGCCGCGATCTGGGCGGCGGCGGTCGGCGGGCTGCTCACCGTGCTGCTGCTGATCGCACGACCGATCGTGGCTCGGGGCCGCCAGCGTGGCTGGCGCCCTGGCCGACGCACCGACTCACCGGCTGCCGGCTGACCGCTGGCGCGGTGACGCCAAACACAATGCGGCTCCGGCCCGGGTGAACCGGACCGGAGCCGCATCGGCGAATGCCTCAACCTGCTCGGCGGAGCTGGTCAGCCGCGGCGACCGCCGCCATCCCACACCTTGGAGTTGCTCATCTCGGTGCTGAGGTAGTTTTCGCGGGCGATGCCGACGGCACCGCCGATCTCGTTCAGAATCCGGTTGATGTCCCGGACCGCCGTGTCCCACTTTGCCTGGTGCTGCTCGTAGGCAACCCGGTCCTCGCCGTCCCACTGGAGCTTGGACAGCATCGACCGCAGCGTGTCGAGCTTCTCCTCGAGGGTCTTCGAGATGGCCTGCATCTGCTGGTTGCTGCTCTCGAGGACAGCGTAGTCAACTTTGATCGTCACGATTTCCTCCTCTGCTGACTGCGGATCACGGGTTGAGAGCAGAGTGGAACTTGTCCAGCATCTGCTGCTGCTCTTCGTCGTTGACCTGGTGCGTCGTACCCGACTGATCGAGCAGGTCCGCGATGTTGTCCATCGCCGTCAGCAGTTTGACGGTGTCCTCGTTCCAGCGCGTCATCAACGACTGGAATCCCGTGGACGCCTGACCCTTCCACGCCATGGCCAGGTCGTCGACCACGTTCCACAGCTTCTTGAGCTCGCCGTCGACCTCGCTGCGCGTGGACCGCACGTCACTCGCGGCGGTATGTAGAGTCGCAGCTTCGACCTCGAACGCCATGCTTCACACCCTTCCGTCATGTTGTGGTGGCGGCTTTGCCGCACCCCTCCCCCGCGGCAAGGCACCAACACCCCACCGACGGACACTCCTGAGAAGACCGTAGCCGAACCAGTCGAGCCTTCGCAGCCCTGACCCGGGGCGTTCGATGGATAGCGGTGAATCGGACCAAGATGGCTCACCACCACCACCGAACGACCGAGCCCACTCAGGACGGCTCGGACCATGCGGTCTGGATCAGTTGCTGGCCATCGCGTCGACGGACCAGGGTGCCCCGGCCGGGCGGTTGTGGGCTCGGTCGCAACGTGCCGAAGACCGCGCCCTCCTCCCGGTTTCCGGACATCAGCAGACCCGGCGAGTCCAGCTCGCGCAGTCGCTGCAGCACCGGCTCGTAGAGCGCCCGGGACACCCCACCGACCCGACGCGTGATGATCAGGTGCAGACCGATGTCGCGGGCCTGCGGCAACAACTCGTGCAGGGCGCTGAGCGGGTTGCTGCCACCGGAGGCCACCAGGTCGTAGTCGTCCACCAGGATGTACAGGTCCGGGCCCTTCCACCAACTGCGATCGCGTAGCTGGGCGGTGGTCACGTCCGGGCCGGGCAACCGGTTGGACAAGGCGCTGCGAATCGAACCGAGCCCCTGGGCGAACGCCTGATTCGACGGGGCGTAGTCGAGCAGGTGGTCGCCCTCCACCGCCCCCAGCAGGCCACGCCGGTAGTCGGCGATCACCAACCGGGCCTGGGCCGGCGTGTACCGCTCGGTGATGCCCCGGGCAATCAGCCGCAGCAGGTTGGTCTTGCCGCACTCGGCGTCGCCGAAGACCGTCAGGTGCGGCTCGTTGACCAGGTCCAGGTAGACCGGCGCGAGCGCCGACTCGTTGACCCCGACCGGCAGACCGGGTGCCGACCGGTCGATGATCCGGGCCAGCTCGGTCACCGACATCTTGCGCGGCAGCAGCCGCACCTTCGGCGCCGGACGGCCCGGCCAGTTCGCCGCCACGTGCCCGGCCAGGGCCACCGACGCCTCGCTGAGGTCCTCGATGTCCCGACGGCCATCCAGGCGCGAGACGGCGGTGAGGAAGTGCAGCTTGTCCCGGGTCAGGCCGCGACCGGGCGACTTCTCCGGCACGTTCGTCGCCGCCCGACGGTCGATCTCGGACTCGGACGCGTCACCGAGGCGCAGCTCCAGCTTGGTGCCGAGCAGATCACGCATGTTGATCCGGATCTCCGCCCACCGCACCGCGGTGAGCACCACGTGCACGCCGAAGCCGAGGCCCCGGTTGGCCAGCGTGGTGATGGTCTGCTCCAGCTCCTCGTACTCCTGGCGCAGTGTGTTCCAACCATCCACCACCAGGAACACGTCACCGAACGGGTCGTCGGCGAACTCGCCCGCGGCACGGCGACGACGGTAGCTGGCCACCGAGTCGATGCCGTGCTGGGCGAAGCGCGCCTCCCGCTCGTCCAGGACGGCGACCACCTCAGCCACCGTCCGGCGTACCGCCTCGACGTCCCGCCGACCGGCCACCCCGGCCATGTGCGGCAGACGCTCCAGGCTGCGCAGCGCGCCACCGCCGAAGTCCAGGCAGAAGAACTGCACCTCACGTGGCGTGTGGGTGAGCGACAGCGAGGCGAGCAGCGTACGCAGCATCGTGCTCTTGCCACTCATCGACCGGCCGACGATGACCACGTTGCCGCCGGCCCCGGCCAACTCCACCATCATCGGGTCACGGCGCTGCTCGTACGGGCGGTCCACCACCCCGACCGGCACGGTCAGCCGCCCGCGCCCGGGCCAGGACGCGGTGCACAGCCCGTAGGTCGGGTCGACCGCCAACTGGCCGAGCAGCTCGCCCAGGCCCGGCGGGTCGGACAGCGGCGGGAGCCACACCTGGTGGGCCGGGCGGCCCCGTCCCTTGAGCTGGTCGATCAGCACGTCGAGCATCGCCACGGCCTTGCCGTCGGCCGGCTGCTCGGGCTCCGGAGTGGTGTCCACCGGCACCTGCGGGACCTGCGCCGCGATGAAGTCCAGGCCGTACGGCACGATCCGACGCTGCACCAGCGCCTGCGACGTGGCGGCCTGCTGGCCCGGTGCCCGGTAGGCCCCCGACACGTACGCCGCCCGGAACCGCAGCATCGTGCTGGTGTCCGTCTTCAGATAGCCGTGGCCCGGTGCGTTCGGCAACTCGTACGCGTCCGGGACACCCAGCACGATCCGGCTCTCCACCGCGGAGAAGGTACGCAGACCGATCCGGTACGACAGGTGGGTGTCCAGGCCACGCAGCTTGCCCTCTTCGAGCCGCTGGCTGGCCAGCAGCAGGTGCACGCCGAGCGAGCGACCCAACCGGCCGATCATCACGAACAGGTCGATGAAGTCGGGCTTGGCGGCGAGCAACTCGCTGAACTCGTCACAGATGATCAACAGGCTGGGCATCGGGGCCAGCGGCTCGCCGGCCGCCCGGGCCTTCTCGTACTCGAAGCGGGAGACGTAGTTGCCGGCCGCCCGCAGCAGTTCCTGCCGGCGCACCATCTCACCAGCGAGCGCGTCGCGCATCCGGTCGACCAGCGGCAACTCGTCGGCCAGGTTGGTGATCACCGCGCTGGTGTGCGGCAGCGCCTCCAGCGAGGCGAACGTCGCGCCGCCCTTGAAGTCCACCAGGACGAAGTTCAGTTCCTCCGACGAGTGGGTCACCGCCAACGCGGCCACCACCGTACGGAGCAGCTCGCTCTTGCCGGACCCGGTGGCACCGATCACCAGACCGTGCGGGCCCATGCCCTCGTGCGCCGACTCCTTGAAGTCGAGCTCGACCACGTTGCCGTCCGGTCCGACACCGAGCGGGATGCGCAGCCGGTCCCGGTGACCGCGCGGGCGCCAGGTGTTCTGTACGTCCACCGTCGCGGCATCACCCACGCCGAGCAGGTCCGGCAGTTCCGTGCTGCGGGCCAGCGGCTCGTCGCTGCTGGTCTGCTGCTGGGACAGCCGGTAGGGGGCGATCTGTCGAGCCAGCCCCTCGGCCGCCTCGGCGCTGAGCTGGTCGGGGCGACCCAGCGGCGACGAGGTGCTGCCCCGGACCAGGTCGAGCGAGCTTCCGTCGGCCACGTCGAGGCAGAGCAGCCAGCGCCCGGCATCGCGCGGCACCGTGCCGGAGAGGTCGATCACCGTGGTGCCGAGCAACCCCGGACCCACCAGCTGGCAGGTCGCTGAGATCTCGCCACCGTCGATCACCACGACCAGGTGCGGGGCGGTGGTCAGTGGCTTGGCCTCGGGCGCGAAACGAGGTCGTCCCGCCAGCTCACTCGCGAGCGACGCCTCGGCTTCGGCCAGACTGGCGAAGACCAGACGGCGGGCACCGGCGGCGTCCGTACGACCACTGTGGTGCGCGTGTGGCAGCCACTTCACCCAGCCCCAGGAGGACTGCCGGTCGGGCGCGGCGACCACCACGACCATGAGGTCGTCCGGGGCGTGGAAGGTCGCCAGTTGCCCGAGCGCCGCCCGGGTCAGGTCGAGCACGGGCGCGCGGTCACCGCGCAGCACCACCCGGCTGAACGCGCGCACCGACAGCGCGGTCGGCAACTCGGGCACGGTGGAGTGTGCGCGGACGAACCGGCGAAGCGCGATGGCGCTCATCGGCTCCAGATCCTCCACCGGCTTCGTCTCCGGCGGGACGATCTCCACCGCCAGTCGCTGCGGGCCCAGCGCGATCCGCGTCTCGCCGAAGTCGTCCTCGGTGATCCGTCGCTCCCAGAGTCGCCGGGAGGCCGCGATCGACCAGAGCGCGTCGGGCTCCGGGTGCCGCCACGCCATCGCCGCCCGCTGCTGCTCAGCGGCCCGGCGGGTGCGCTTGCGCATCTGCGCCAGGTAGCGCATGTAGTCGCGCCGGTCGGCGTTCAGCTCGGCCTTGTCCTTGCCACCGCTGTTGGCCAGTGACCCGATCGCCATGCCGAGCATCGAGACGCCGAAGAGCCCACCGGCGACGTACGTCATCATGCCGCCGCCCTTGCCGGCGTAGAGGAACGCCATCGCACCGACCCCGCAGAACATCGGCAGGATCATGAGCAGTTGCCCCATCCCGCGGGGCGTTGGCTCGGGCAGCTCGGGAGGCGACTCCAGCAGCACCTCGCCGCGCGGTAAAGCCGGTCCCGGCTGACGCGGAAGCCGGCGGAACACCACCGTGCTCACGGCTGTCTCCTCCCCAGAAGCGGCCTTGATGACGTGCCCGCGCGGACCGAAGCCCGCGGGTGGGCATCGTACGTGCCCGTCATCGTAGGTAATCTGCCGTGGGCGCGGTGGACCCGGAGCGTGGCATCGCGGCCAGCCGATCACAGACGCACACCTGGAGGCCACTGTGGCGACGAAGACGGCGACCGGCGGTTTGAGCCGAATCACCATCGTGGCTCCACGTACCCGAATGGACCTGGCGCTGCCGTCGGACATCCCGATGGCCGACCTGCTCCCCACCCTGCTGCGCTACGCCGGCGAGGACATGGCCGACGAGGGCGCGCGGCACGGCGGCTGGGCCCTGTCCCGGTTGGGTGGGGCGCCCCTGGACGGCGGGCGCACCGCCGCGCAGCTCAGCGTCCGCGACGGGGAGGTGCTCTACTTCAACCCCCGGTCGGCGGCAGCACCGGAGATCGTCTTCGACGACGTGGTGGATGCCGTCGCCACCGCGACCAACCAACGCCCCGGCGCCTGGCAGGTCGACGCGACCCGGTCCTTCGCGGTGGTCTTCGCCGCGGCTGCGCTCGGCGCCGGCGCGCTGGCCGCGCTCTTCGCCGGTCCGCCGCACCTGCCCGGGGCGTTGGCGGCCCTGCTGGTCGCGGTCGCGCTGCTGGTGGGCGCGGCGGTGCTGTCCAGGGCCGCCGGTGACAGCCGCACCGGCGCGTTGCTGGCCCTCGTCGGCCTGGGGCATGCCGCCACCGGCGGCCTGTTGCTCCTCGCTGGCGACCGGCCACTGACCGATCTGGCCAGCCCGCACGTCCTGCTCGCGGCGACCGCCGCCGTGGTCGCCGGAGCGGTGGCCGTGCTGGCGGTCGGCGACCGGTACCCCCTCTTCTTCGCCGCGATCGGGGTGGGGGCCGCGACCGGGTTCGGCGCGCTGCTCTGTCTGGTCTTCGGCCTCGACGCGCCGGCCGCCGCCGCGGTGGTGGCGGCGGTCGCGTTCGGCATCCTGCCGGCCCTGCCGATGGCGGCCTACCGCCTGGCGAGACTGCCGGTACCGTCGATCCCGACCGGTCCGGAGGACCTGAAGACCGACAGCGAGTCGGTGGACGGCCGGCAGGTGCTCCAGCGCAGCGAACGCGCCGACCAGTTCATGACCGGCCTGCTGTGGACCGTCTCGCTGCTGGTGCTCGGCGCGCAGTTCGTGCTGGCCCTGGACAGGCGTCTGTCGACGGTGCTGCTGTGCCTGGTGCTGGCCCTGCTGTCGCTGCTGCGGGCACGACCGCTGCTGGGCCGCGCCCAGCGCACCCCCGTGCTGCTGGCCGGCACCGTCGGGCTGGGCCTGGCCGCCGCGAGCGCCTTCGCCGGCGGGTCGCTGCCGGTCCGGCTCGGTCTGATCCTCGGCGGGCTGGTGCTCGCCGCGGTCATCAGCCTGATCTACGGACTGTCCGTCGCCGGCAAGCGCATCTCGCCGGTCTGGGGCCGGCTGCTCGACATCGCCGAGATCCTGCTCATCATCTCGCTGGTCCCGCTCGCCTTCTGGGTCTGCGGTCTGTACGGCTGGATCGTCAACCTGCGGCCCTGACCGCCCCGCAACCGCCCATCGGCGGCGCGGTCGTGCCCGCGACCGCGCCGCCGGTCAGCGCGGTTGCGTCCGCGACCGCCCCGCGGGTCAGCGCGGTTGCGTCCGCGACCGCCCCGCGGGTCAGCGCGGTTGCGGACGGGTCGAGACGCCCAGCGCCGACGCGACCGGAGCGGTCGCGTAGACGCCCGGACCGTGCTGGCCATCCATGGGGCGGGGGGACGTGCCCGTGCGTTGCGCGACGTCTCGGACGACCTTGACCAGCGCTTCGACGTGGTTGTCCATCGCCGCGACCCGCAACAGCGGCGCCGCCACCCGACCGTCCACCGATACCGTGGCGGCCACGGTGTGCGACGGCGCCGAGGTCGCGGTGATCGCGTCCACCAGTGGGCCGAGGCGCACGTCCGAACGGCCGCGCAGAACCATGCAACGGTGGGTCCAGCCACCGCCGCGCAGCCCCAGCCAGGTTTCCGCCGGCGCCTCCATCCCCAGGTCCAACCCGGCCGCCGAGACGATGGCCGCGCGCAACTCCTCCCGCCCGAGCGGCCGATAGGCCAGGCCCGCGGAGGTCAGCGCCTTGCCCAGCCGACCGATCCCGGCAGCCACGGTCCGGTGCACACCGGGGAGCCCGCCGCCCCGGCTCACCGCCTCCACCCGGGCGTCGCGGACGCTGAGCCGCAGCGCCACCCAGACGGTCCGGTGCGCCGCAGGCGGGGCACCGGGTGCCGGATACCAGACCATGGTGTGTGCGACGACCTGGGTCCGGGAGACCGGGGCGCTGAAGTCCGCGAGCACCTCCAGAACGCGGTCGACCGCCGAGGCACTCACCGAACCGACCGTCGCACCGCTGACCGACTGCAACGCGACAGCGGCGAACCAGCCCTGGTCGTCCTGCCCGATGCCCAGCCGGGTGCCCCGGTCGGTCAACTCGATGATGCTCAACTCGGGGGCGAGCGCGGTCAACCGCGGGTCGACGGGCTTACCGCCCGGCACGGCCGACGCGCGCTCGCCGCGGCGTCGCATCCGCCGGCGCAGCAGCAGGTCCTCGAACCACCAACGGCCACCTCGTCGGGCGAAGGTGGCCAGGGCGATCAGCAGCGCGACACCGCCCGCCGCGGGGAGCAGCCAGCTGGGCCCGGCCGACGCTGCCCAGACGCCGACGACGCACAACTCCAGCACGACGAGCTGGCCGACGAACACCGGGCCGACCCGCCCACGGCCGGGTCGGTCGGTCGACGACGACGGCCTCGTCGCAACGTCGGACGGGTCCGTGGCCGCTCGGGCGGGTCGCGCCTGAATCTGCGTCATCGCTGACTGTCCCTCCTGCACGGTACGACTCTGCACCGGGTCGGTCCGGTGCCGGCCACGAACGGTGGTCCCGACGAACCATCGTCGGCCCCTTATCGTAGGGAAGCCCGCGACGGCACCCCGACCTGATCGTCGCGGATCCACCCCGCCGGAGGTAAGTCATGCGGACCCGCCGCGATCAGGTGCAGGCGTACCGCTTCGTCACACGCCGGATCGTCTCCGCTCTGCTGTCGGGCGACCCGGAGACCACCAACCTGCCGATGCGACGGCTCGGCATGGCCGTCTTCGGCAGTGTCGTCGCCGCCGCCGTCGTCCTCGGCGGGGTGGGTGCCTACGGCCAGTTGACATCCCGCGCCGCGCCACTGAATGACCAGAGCCTGGTCATCGAACGGGAGACCGGCGCGACGTACGTGTACCTGCAAGGCCAGTTGCATCCAACGCTCAACTACGCCTCGGCCCGCCTGATCCTGAACGAGCCGGACGCGGAGGTGCGGACGATGTCCCAGGCGTCACTGCGGGACCGACCGCGCGGGGTCACCCTCGGCATCGTCGGGGCACCGGACGCCCTGCCCGACCGCAAGTCGCTGACCGGGCTGCCCTGGTCGGTCTGCGACGTGCCCGACCCGGTCGACCCCGCGCGCTCCAGCACGCGTCTGGTCATCGACCGGGCGCTGCCCGGCGGCGTGCCGCTGGGCGACCGCGCGGCGCTGGTCATGGTGGACGGGCAGCGCTACCTCCTCACCAACAACGCACGGCTCCAGGTGCTCGACGGGGACCAGACGATCACCGCGCTGAAGTTGGCCGGCGCCACCCAGCTGCGGGTCGGGCAGCAACTGCTCAACGCCATCCCGGCCGGGCCACCGCTGCGCAAGCCGAAGCTGCCCGGCGAGGGCGAGAGCAGCACGCGGAACGTGGCCGGTCGACCGTCCACCATCGGCCGGGTGTTCAAGGCCGCCGGGCGGCACTACGTGCTGACCCGGGAGGGTCTCGTCCCGATCAGTGAGATCACCGCTCTGCTGATGGTCCGCGGTGGCGGCGCGATCACCGAGATCACCCCGGATCAGGCTGGCGAGTTCTATGTCGAGAAGCGGGTGGACGAGGAAGGGCTGCCGACCACCATGCCCACCATCTACCAGGCCAGGTCGGGTCAGACCACGCTCTGCGCGACGTACCGGGCCGGCAGCGGAGGCGGCCCGCCGATCACCACCCTGGAGGTCTTCGACCGGGCGCCCGCCGAGCTGACCGCGAGCGAAGCGGGCGCGGTGCCGGTGCCCCAGACCAGGCGGGATGCCGTACGCACCGCCGAGGCGGTGCTGCTGCCCGGTGGCAAGGGCGTCATCGCGCAGGCCTCGCCCGGTGCCGGGACCAGCGGGTCCGGTGCCGCCGGGTCGACGATCTACCTGATCAGCCCGCAGGGCATCCGGTACCCACTCGGCTCGGCGGCGACGCTGGACGTGCTCGGGTACGGCGGGGTCACCCCACTGGCGGTGCCCGGCTCTCTGCTCGCACTGATCCCGACCGGGCCCACCCTGGACTCCGAGGACGCGATGGCCGTCTTCGCACCCGACGCGCCGGCCCCGGCCGCACCGCCGACGACGGCACCGCCGACGACGGCGCCGCCGACGACGGCGCCACCCTCGTCCGCACCACCGAGCGGCGGGGCGGGCGGCGGGATGCCCGTTGGGTGACAGGAGCCGACAGCTGAGCAGCAATGACGGGTCGCCCAGACTAGCTCGGGTGGACTAATCTGAATACCGCTGACGGCTGTCAATCAGAACGACGGGGATGTTTGCCATGACGGGGCGTACGGAAGTCGACCTGCTGTCCCTAGAGGACTTCCACCAGCACCTGGCGTCGCGGTTGACCCAGGTCGAGTCGGTGCTGCGCAAGCTCAACACAGAGATGCAGTGCCGCCCTCCGGCGTTGGGCACGTTCTTCGATGCGACCGACAAGGCGCGCCGCTACAGCGAGGTGCATCAGTCCTATGTCGAGCAGGCCGAGAGGATCCGGCGGGCGGTGCTGGCGGCACAGCAGGCGACCAGCACGATCCTGACCAATTACCGCACTGCCGAGGCGCGTAACGCCGCCAACGCCACCGACGTCACCGCGGCGCTGGACGGGGTCGACCGGGCGTTGCAGCCGAAGGAGGACGGGCGTGTCTGAGTACACCCAGCGCTACCAGGGCAGCAGCCATCAGGAGCTGTACGACGGCCTGATGGCCGGCAAGCCCGAGCAGATCGAGGGCGTCGCCACCCAGTGGGCCGAGCTCAAGGGAATCCTGGACGGTGTCGGTCGGGATCTGGGCGGCGACCTCGAGAAGCTGGGCAACACCTGGACGGGCTCGGCAGGTCGGGAGTTCCACCGGCGACTCGGCCTGATCGTCGCCCACACCGACGCGCTCGGCGAAGGGATGGCCGGCATCAAGCAGGGGCTGACCATGATGGCCGACCATCTGCGCAGCGCCCACAAGCAGGCCGAGAGCCCAGAGAAGACCGACGACAACGACAAGGCGATCTCCGGCACGATCAAGGGTGCGGCCACCTTCGGCCTGCCTGGCGCGCTGATCATGGGCATGGCGGGTCACCAGCAGGACAAGGAAGAGCAGGAGAAGGCCCACCAGCGGATGGTGAACCTGGTGGCCGACTTGGCCAGCAGTTACGAAATCTCCGCCTACGACCGAGTGGTCGATCCGCCCCCGATCGACCCGGAGACCCCGGACAGGGTCAACAACGATCCGACGACGCCGCAGAGCGTTTCGCCCATTGCCAAGGTGAGCAACGGGCCCACCAGCACCGGTCTCACCGCGCACACCGGCGACGCGACCATCGCGAGAGCCGAGCGCGTTGCCCCACCGCCGACCGTCGGTGACAACTCGGTGCCTGGCGAGCATGGCTCGGGCACCGGTGGCACGCCGGCCATCGCTGTCGGCCCGGTCGGCACTGGCAACGGCTCCGACACCCCCGGCACCTTCCTCGCCGGTGCGGATTCGCTGACCGGCGGCGCGCTGCTCACCGGTGGTGCCGCCGGGTTGACCGGCCTGTCCGGGCCGGGCACGCCGCCCGCTGGCGCCGGCACCGGCCCCGGCCTGCTCTTCGGAGCGCAGGGCGGGGCACCGGCCGGCGGGGTGCTGCGCACGGCGGCGCTCGCCGGTTCGGGCGGCAGCAGCGCACCAGCCCCCTCGGCTCGTCCGGCCGGTGGCGCGCCCCCGGCTGACGGTCGCTCCGCCAGTGGGGTCGGGCGCAGCATTGACGGCCAGCGTGGCGGGTCGGGCTCCGGTCGCGGGGCGGGTGGCAACGGCGGGGTGCTCGGCGGGCGCGGGCGATCTCAGGATGACGACTCCGACGAGCGGCTGACCTGGTTGACCGAGGACGAGATGGTCTGGCGGGATGGCGGGAAAGCCGCGCCGCCGGTGCTCGGCAGCGGCGACTGACCGCGATCCGCCGCGGGTGAGCCTTCACCACCGACGATGCCGTAGCGAACGATGCGTGTGCCCCGGCCGGTTCCGATCCGGCCGGGGCACTGCCCGTTCCGGGGCGCCGTCGATCGATGCGTCCACAGTGTGCATGGTGGTGGCGGTCACGCCAGGCCGGGCCGTCACCGTGCTGCGACATGCCGGGGCGGGCGATAGGTTGGTCAGGTGTCGTCCGCAGCGCCCGTCCGCCCAGCCCGCTGGGCAGTGCTGCGTTCTCTGCGTGAGCTGACCCGACTGGCGGTCACTGCGCTGGTGCTCGCGGTCGGCCTCGGCGGCGTTCTCGCTGCGACCGCACCGCCTACCCCGACGCAGCTAGGGCCCAGCGCCGTGAGCAGCCGGGTGGCCACGGTCCGCCCCGATGCCGCTGCCCGCCCCGATGCCGCGGTGTCCGCCGAACAGGCCGGCCAGCCCGTTGCCGGCCGGCCGGTTGGCACGGTCGACGCCGCCTCGGTGACCGGTCCGATCGCGGACGGCCCGGGGCACGCGCCGGCCATCGATCCCGGCCGTGGCGTTCCGGCCCGACGCGGCCCGCCCACCCGCTGATCCAGGCCCGACGATCCCCGGGGCCCGATCCCGGGTGATCCGTCGCGGCAGCTGAGTCGCCCTTCGACGGATCACTCCGCGATTCGGCCGACCGGTGCTGTCGGGCCTCTCCTGCCCCCGTCGATACCCGCCTTCGACCGCGAGGTGCTGATCATGCAATCCATTCTCTCCGCCGCCCTGCCCGACCTGTCCCGAGCTGTCGTCATCTGGCTGAGCCTGCTCGGGGTGGTGGGGGTTGTCGTCTCTGTTCTCCTGCTGCGTCCCGGCCGCTTCCGCCTCGACCCGGGCGCCCGGATCCGCCGCGCGGCCATGCCGAGCCAACTCGAACGGGCGCAGGACGAACGGGAGCAGATCCGCTACGCCCAGGAGATCGCGGTGGCCGCTGCACGGGCGACCACCACCGCACAGCGCCGACGCGCGGAGTGGGTGACCGCACAGGAGGCGGTCGAGGCAGCCTGGCAGACGTACCAGGCTGCCGAGGCTGCCGTCCGGCGGCTCGGTGCCGCAGCGGCGATGCCGCTTCCGCACACCGCCCGAACCCCCGCCGAGTACGTGGACCGCGAGCGCTACCTGCACCGTGCCGCGCTGGATGCGTACTGGCGGCGGGAGTTGTCGGTGGAGCAGCTCAGCGAGGTCTTCGCGCACCGCGACGGCTGGGATCCGCGGCTGCATCCGGTCGAGCAGGAGCTGGTGCTGCAGCGCGCGATTCGCGACAATCTGGCAGCCCGGCACGCCGCTGCCCGTGAGCGGGAGCAGGTTGCGTGGCGTGCGGCGGAGCTGGCTGTGGCGGCGGCTCGGAGTCTGCGCGAGGAAGCTCACGCCGCTACCGGGCGACGGGTCGCGGAGTCGGCGTCGGTGCTGCCGCTCAGTGAGGTTGCCCGGCCGTCGGCCGAGCAGACCCGGGAAAACAAGGTCATCGCCCGCGGGCGCGCGACGGTGGCCGCGTTCTGAGCCGCGGGACGTCGAGTGGGTTAGCGTGACGGCATGTCCCGAGAGGCGTGGGTCCTCGTGGTGCTCGCCGCAATCCTGGCGCTCGCCACACTTGTCGGTGCCGTGGTGCTGGCGGTGCGGGTGGTGCGTACGCGACGACTGCTGACCGGGCTCGGCGCGGGCGGCAAGGTCGCCTTCTACGGGGCGCTGATCTACACGATCTTCCCGGTGGACGTGCTTCCGGATCCGATCTACCTCGATGACATGGGTGTCCTGGCCGCCGCGCTGATCTACCTCACCCGGCTGGTGCAGAAGCGCCGGGCGGCCGGCGGCCAACTGGCCGGTCGGCCGGGCGGCGAGCCGGATCGGGACCGCGTCGGCCGCCGCGTGCCATGATCGTGGTCGGTTCGGTGGACAGGGGACGGGCATGGCGGGCGATCATCGGTTGACTGTGCACGATGAGCGTGTTGTCGCCTTCTGCGCGGAACGGCACCTCGCGACGCTGACAACGCTGCGCGCGGACGGCACTCCGCACGTCGTACCCGTCGGGGTGACCCTCGACCCGACGGCCGGGCTGGCCCGCGTCATCACCTCCGGCGGCTCGCGCAAGGCCCGCCAGGTGGCCGCCGCCGGCGCGGCGGGCGCGGCGGTGGCCGTGTGCCACGTGGATGGCCGCCGTTGGCTGACCATCGAGGGCCGCGCGGTCGTCCGGGCGGATCGGGCCTCCGTGGCGGAGGCGGAGCGCCGCTACGCCGAGCGTTATCGGACCCCACGCCCGAATCCGGAACGGGTCGTCATCGAGATCACGGTGACCGGGCTGCTGGGGAGCCTCTGACGCCACGACCCGATGCCGGATTCGTGCCTGTCTGGGCAATATTGTGCTCTTAGGGCAGGCCGGAGAGCTCTCGGTCCGAGCTGTCCCCCCACCACTCGCGAGACCGACGGCGAGGGGCCCAGCGGAATCCCGCCCAGCCGGCAGCCGTTACACCTGGTCGCGACGCCTACACCGGCGCCGGCGGAATGCCGGCCGGAGTAGAGCCGTTACCCATCCGGTACGCCCACGGCCGAGATCGGCCGCAGGTCGTCGCCCCTGTGCTGAGCGAGCGCCATTCCCGGTGCTGCCGTCCTCCGCCGGTCGGAGGCGCCAACCCCCTGAACGGAGACTCGATCATGAACCCGATCGTCCAGAAGAGTGGTCTGTCCGTCGTCGGCCTGCTGGTCGCCGGCGGTTGCGCCCTCGGTCCGGCGGTAGCCGCGCAGGCCGCCCCGGTGCAGGCTGCCCCGACCTCGTCGAGCCAGACCGACCGGTCCGCCGAGCGGGTCCTCGGCGTCGACTACCAGGCTCAGCCGAACTTCTACTACTGTGGCCCGGCCGCGACCCGGATCGCATTGTCCGCACAGGGCAAGGCGCTCTCCCAGGACGAGGTGGCCAAGCTGTTGGGCACCACCGAGGCGGGCACCCCGTCGGCCCTGGACACCACGCGAGTGCTGAACGAGCTGACCGGCGGGAAGTACCGGACCACCGAAATTCGTGACTCGGTGGCCCGTCCCGATCAGGTCGAGCAGCTGCGCCGGGACGTGCGGGCCGCAGTCGACGCGGGCCGACCGGTGGTGGCCAACATCAAGGGCACGACGGTGGACACCGACGGCAACCCGCACTCGTACGAGGGCGGCCACTACGTCACCCTCGTCGGCTACCGGGACGGTGGCGACACCATCCGGGTCGCCGACCCGGCCGACCCGGCGCTGGGCGAGTACTGGGTGAGCCTGCCGAAGGTCGCCAACTGGATCGCCGAGCGCGGCTACTCCTCCTGACCGTGATGGTTCACCGGGCCGGTCTCTCCCTTGCGGGAAGGCCGGCCCGGCCGTCGTTGCGCCTCCGGGCGGCAGCCTGGTGCGCGCGTCGCCGAGCCCGGGCGCCGCGCGTCGGCCGGGCTCGGACCATTTGTCGCCGCGCCGGCGGGTGGACTTCGGCCTCGCCGGCGCCGGCCGCCCGGCGCACGACCCGGTTGGCGTCATCGGGTTCGTACCCGCATGCCCGGAGCAGGTCGCTGGCGGCGGTACGTAGCCCGGTGACGAGTGACTCGCCGAACGACTCGACCCCCTTCGCGGAGGCTCGCCCGGCCAACTCGGCGCACTGTTCGATCAACCGGTGGGTGCGCTGGGGGTCGTCACCGTATTTGCGCTCCCTTCGCATCTCGGCCACCGCCTGACCCAATCGGCTGATCGCGTCCGACAGTTCCGGCGGGAGCGGCTCGTTGTACTGCAGCGCGGTCGTCGACCAGCGGGCCATGGCGCGGCTGTCCAGCATCAACCGTTCGAGGTGATCCGCGCTGCGGGCGTACCGGTGGTACTGCTCGCGGCGGTGCCAACGGGCCGGTGCGATCGTCACCACCTCCTCCGCTCCGCTGAGCGCGTCGTGCAGCCGACTCAGGTCGTCCTCGGTGCCACGGAAGCGTTCCAGGACGCGCAGAGTCCGGTCTTCATCACGTGTCCGGATCGCCTGCGCCAACTCGTGGAGCTGCTCGCAGAGAATCGCGTAGATCGGCGCCGCGGCCCGGTCCAGCACTCGAATCGGGTTGACCGGTAACAGCAGCGCGACCACCACCAGTCCGACCACCCCGCCGACGAGCGCGTCGAAGATCCGGGGCACCTCCAGGCCCCTGTCCATCGGGGCCAGCGTGGCGATCAGCACGGCGGTACCGCCGGCCTGACCGACCAGCGGACCGCCCTTCCCGGCCACCAGCAACGCGGCGGCAATGGCCAGCGCGACCACCACGCCGGTCTGCCACGGGCCCGAGCCGAGAATGAAACGCAGCGTGTCGCCGATGATGATGCCCAGGGCCACGCCGCTCAACAGTGCGAAGGTGCGTCGGGCCCGCTGCCCGATGGCGGTGGCGATCGTACCGACGGCGGCAGCGGGAGCGAAGACGTGCGAGCCAGGGCCGAGCAGGTTCTTGGCGAGCAGGGCAGCGATCGCCGCAGCCAGCCCGGCCTGGAGGGAGATCACCAGGGTGACCTCCCACTGCCGGGCCCGGATCCGCCCGGCCTCGCCGCTGCGGTGTCGCACCCGTTGGACCGCCCGGCCGCTCCGCTCGGCTGCCTCGTCGAGCCGCGACTGCTCGCGGTCGGCGGGTGCGCGGTCGTCGGCCATGGCGGCGGTTACCCCGGCGACGGCAGGGCAATCCTGCCGGTTCGGCGCCGACCGCCGGCCGCGGGCATCCGCGCCGAGCCGACCGTACGGCGACCCACGACACCGGCCCGTCCTCCGACGTTGGGCGACAGGGGTGTCGGCGAGCGCCCGGGCGGGTAGGGATTCGCCGAGATCGAGGAGGACCGACATGGCGGCAGACGGACCCGGAGCGACGGCAGGCGGCCCCGGGCCGCGCCAGACATGGGAGGCGCTTCCCTGGTTGATCCGGACCGCGGTGTTGTGGAGCGCCTGCCTGGTGGTGATCGTCGCCGGGTTGTACCTGCTGGGCCGGATCGCCGTCCTGCTGGCGCCGCTGGCCATCGCGTTGGCCGCCACCATCTTCCTCACTGCGCTGCTCGACCCGGTACTCCTGCTGCTGCGTCGGCTGCGTTTTCCGGCGGCGCTCGCCGCGCTCTGCACCGTACTGCTGCTGCTCGGCATTCTGGTCGGGGTCGGCGCGTTGGTGTGGAACCTGACCGCCAGTCAGTTCGACCAGCTCAGCCAGGAGTTGACGCAGGGGGTGGAGCGCAGTCGGGACTTCGTGACGTCCACGCTGCCGGTCACCGACGCGCAGTTGGACCGGCTGGTCGACCAGGCCCGGCAGGGGCTGAGCGGCAGCTCTCCGGACCCGGTGGCGGGTGCCCGGACCGCCACCGAGGTGTTCGGCTCCGCGCTGCTCGCCCTGGTGCTGCTCTTCTTCCTGCTCAAGGACGGCCGGTCGATGTGGCACTGGGTGCTGTCGCGGGTGTCCGGCCCGAATCAGCCCGTGCTGGCCGAGGCCGGCCGGGCCGGTTGGCAGACGTTGGGTGCGTACAGCCGGGGCACCATGCTGATCGCCGCGATCGACGCGCTCGGCATCGGGTTGGCTCTGGTGGTGCTGCGAGTGCCGCTCGCCCTACCGCTGGCGCTGATCACCTTCCTCGGCGGTTTCGTGCCGATCATCGGGGCGACGGTGGCCGGCGCGGTGGCGGTGCTGGTGGCGCTGGCCGCGAACGGCCCCACCACGGCGCTGCTCACCCTTGCCGCGGTGGTCGCCGTGCAGCAGATCGAGGGCAACCTGCTGGAGCCGCTGGTCATGAAGCGGCAGGTCCGACTGCACCCGGCGGTGATCCTGGTGGCGGTGACCGCGGGCACGCTTGTCGCGGGGATAGCCGGCGCCTTCGTCAGCGTCCCCATCACCGCCGTCCTCTGGCGCATCATCGACACCGTCCAACAGCATCGCTCCACCTCGGCCCTCACCTCGGCAGGTTGATCATCAAGCGAGGTGGGTGGTGAACCAGGTGCCGGCCTCGTCGGCGACCTGTTCCAGGGTGCCGGGTTCCTCGAAGAGGTGGGTGGCACCGGGGATCACCCGCAGCTCGCCGACCTCCCCCAGCTCAGCCAGCGCACGCTTGTTGAGTGTGATCACTTCTTCGTCCAGGCCGCCGACCAGCAGCAACGTCGGGGTGCGCACCTGGGCCAGCGCGTCTCCGGCGAGGTCCGGCCGACCGCCGCGGCTGACCACGGCACCCACCCGGTCCGCGCGGGACACCGCCGCGACCAGGGCGGCGGCGGCCCCCGTGCTGGCCCCGAACAGGCCGATCGGAACGTCACCGGCGGGTCGCTGCACCGCCAACCAGTCGACTATCCCGGCCAGCCGACTGGCCAGCAGCCCGATGTCGAAGCGCAGTTCGGCGGTGCGGGCGTCGATCTCGTCCTCGACCGGGCTGAGCAGGTCCACCAGCACCGTGCCGAGCCCTCGACCGTTGAGTGCGCGGGCCACCGCCACGTTGCGGGGGCTGTGCCGGGAGCTGCCGCTACCGTGCGCGAAGAGCACCACACCGCCCGGCTGAGCGGGCAGCATCAGGTCGGCGGGGAGTTGCGCGTCCCCCACCGGAATGGTCACCGTGCTGCGTTGCTCGTCCATGCCCCACCTCCGCCTGCTCGCCTGTGCCCCGGGTACCCCGCCCACCGGACCGCACGCACCCGAGCGGCCCCCGCTGCGGGCCGCGTTTGCCCAAAAGACCATCGGGTACGCGACGAGCGACCGCAGACCGTGTCGGCGCAACCGCGCCCCGACGGATCGCGAGGATCGCCATGGCCAAGCAGCAGATGTCCCGACAGCAGCAGATGGACGAACGGAACCGGCGCGAACAGGACGTCGAGCGCAACAAGGACTTTGGGGACCGGGCCGTCGAGGCCCGCCTGCCCGACGATCCCCGGGCGATGGCGCCCCGGGACGCGATTGGGCGTCCATCGACCGGCGAACCCGTCTGACGTGACGTAGGCGCTGGCGGTCGGGGCGGGAGCACTCCCACCCCGACCGTCACTGCTGGGTGACGTGTTCGGGCAACCGCAGCAGCGGCGACCTGCCCGGTGGCTGCTCGGGCAGAGGGCCGGACGGTTCGGCCGGCGGCACCGGCACGGTCACCGGCTCGTCGCAGCTGACCCGCAGCACCTGGTCATGGTGGCGCAGTTCCACCACGTCGTCGGGGCTGCCATGACGCAGCGAGTACGTCGTCTGGTGCGGCCGGACATCCACCCGCAACGACAGCCCCCGCCATTGCAGGGAGAACTCCAGCCGATTGAGTCTGCTGGACAGTCGGGGCGCGAAGGACAGCTCACCGTGGTGGTCGCGCAGACCGCCGAGCCCACCGACCAGGGCGAGCCACGCGCCGGCCAACGACGCCATGTGCACGCCGTCGCGGGTGTTCTCGTTGAGGTCGTGCAGGTCCATCAACGCGGCCTCGCGCAGGTAGGTGTGCGCCAACTCCGGGTGGCCCACCTCGGCGGCGAGCACCGCCTGGGTGCAGGCCGACAACGACGAGTCGCGTACGGTGCGGCGCTCGTAGTAGAGGAAGTTGCGCACCTTCTGCTCTGGCGTGAACGCGTCCCCTCGCCAGTGCATGGCGAGGACCAGGTCGGCCTGTTTGACCACCTGCTTGCGGTACAGCTCGAAGTAGGGGTAGTGCAGCAGCAGCGGGTACTTCTCCGCCGGCGTGTGCGTGAAGTCCCACTCCTGGAGGCGGGTGAAGCCCTCCACCTGCTGGTGGACGTCGAGCTCCTCGTCGTACGGGACGTGCATGGAGGTGGCGGCGTCCCGCCAGCTCGCCGCCTCCTCGTCGGTGACCCCGAGGTGGAACGCCTCGTCCCGGTAGCGCATCACCACCTCGGCGGCCGACAGCAGGTTCCGCTGCGCCATCAGGTTGGTGTAGACGTTGTCGTTCTTCACGGCCGTGTATTCGTCCGGGCCGGTGACGCCGTCGATATGGAACTGCCCGTGCCGGTCGTGGTGACCGATCGACCGCCACAGCCGGGCGGTCTCCACCAGCAGCTCCAGCCCGACCTCCCGCTCGAACTGGGTGTCTCCGGTGGCCATCACGTAGCGGCGACTGGCGTCGGCGATGTCGGCGGCAATGTGGAAGGCCGCCGTGCCGGCCGGCCAGTAACCGGAGGATTCCGGTCCTTCGATGGTCCGCCAGGGAAACGCGGCACCGGCGAGGTTGAGCGTTTCGGCGCGCTCCCGCGCCGAGTCCAGTGTGCTGTGCCGCCACTGCAACGCGCTGCGCACCGCGCTCGGCTGGGTGTACGTGAGAACCGGCAGGACGAACATCTCGGTGTCCCAGAACGCGTGCCCGTCGTAGCCGGGGCCGGTCAGCCCTTTCGCCGAGATCGGCCGCTGCTCGGCCCGGGCACCGGCCTGAAGCACGTGGAAGAGACCGAACCGGACCGCCTGCTGCACTTCCGGATCGCCCTCGACCAACACGTCGGCAGCGTCCCAGAACGCGTCGAGGTAGTTGCGCTGCTCCCGGTGGAGCCCGTCCCAGCCGTCCAACCGGGCGCCGGCGAGTGCCGCACCCACCTGGTCACGCAGGGCGGGTAGCGACCGTCGGCTCGACCAGCTGTACGTCAGGTACTTGACCACCCGCAGCTTCTCGCCGGGTTGGAGCACGCAGCCGATCGTGGTGCGTACCCAGTCCTGGTATCCCTCGGACTCGATGGTGGTGTGGTCCGGGCCGTGCACCTCGTGCTCCATCGCGGCGGCGACCCGCAGCCCGGAGACCTTGGTGCGGTGGATGAGTTGCCCGCCGTCCGGGGTGGTCAGCTCCTCCTCGGCCTGCAGAGGTGACTCGAGCACCGCCGCGACGCGGGGGTCCTTGCTCTGCGCGGGCAGCGACTCGTTGGCCACCAACTCGGACTGCACGATCAGCCGCAGCGGACCGTCGACGGCCTCCACCTCGTAGCTGATGGCGGCGACCGACCGCTGGGTGAACGAGACCAGGCGGGTGCTGCGGACCTTGACCTCCCGGCCGGCGGGCGAGCGCCAGTGCAGTTCCCGGTGGAGGGTGCCGGCGCGCAGGTCGAGGATCCGCTCGTGCGCCAGCAGCTGCCCGTAGCGCACGTCGAGCGGTTCGTCGTCGACGAGCAGGCGGATCAGTTTGCCGTTGGTGACGTTGACGATGGTCTGCCCGGACTCGGGAAAGCCGTAGCCCGCCTCGGCGTACGGCAGCGGACGCAGCTCGTAGAACGAGTTGAGGTAGGTGCCGGGCAGGCCGTGCGGTTCGCCCTCGTCGAGGTTGCCCCGCAGCCCGACGTGCCCGTTGGAGAGCGCGAAGACGGACTCCGACTGCGCCAGCACGTCCATGTCCAGCCGGGTCTCGCGGACGTGCCACGGCTCGACCGGATAGGCCCGCTCCCGGATCACGCGGAGTCCCGATCGGCGGCCGAGCGGTGCGCGGCAGCGTTGCCGGTAGACACCGGCCGATCGGCGGTGTCGAGCAGTTCGGCGAGGTCCTTCACCACGATGTCGGCACCGTGCGCGAGCAACTCGTCAGCCTGCCCGACCCGGTCGACGCCGACCACGTAACCAAACCCTCCGGCACGGCCGGCGGCCACCCCGGAGAGCGCGTCCTCGAAGACGGCGGCCTGCGTCGGGTCCACGCCGAGCAGCCTGGCTCCGGCGATGAAGGTGTCCGGGTGCGGTTTTCCGCGCAGGCCCTGAGCGCGGGCGACCAACCCGTCGACTCTGGCCTCCAACAGCGACTCCAGGCCGGCGGCGGCGACCACCTCCGCCCCGTTGGCGCTCGCGGTCACGACGGCTCGGTGCAGCCCGGCGGATGTCGCCTCCTGCAGGTAGCGCACCGACCCTGGGTACACCTCGACGCCGGAGTCGCGCAGGCGCTGCAGCAGCAGAATGTTCTTGCGGTTGCCCACACCGTTGACGGTGTCGGCGTCCGGCGGGTCGTTTGGGTCTCCCTCGGGCAGCACGATCCCGCGGGAGGCGAGGAACGACCGGACGCCGTCGGCGCGGGGCCGGCCGTCGACGTAGCGGTTGTAGTCGGGGCCGGGGTCGAAGGGTTGGAACGGTTCGCCGGAGGCCGTGGCGCGCTGCCGGAGAAACTCGTCGAACGTCTGCTTCCAGGCAGCGTTGTGCACGCGGGCGGTCTGCGTCAGCACACCGTCCAGATCGAAGAGACAGGCGGTCACGTGACCAGGTAAGCCCAGCACGGTACGAATCTATCCACTCTGCCGGGTCCGCAAACCCGTTTCCGCCGCCCCCGTCCGGTTCAGTTCGGTCGCAGCGTCCAGACCACGGTCATGGCCGAGGTGGGTTTGCCGTCTTCAGTCTCGATCTCCACCACGACGTCGAACTCCGGCCGCCGGCCGGACTCCAACTCCTCGATCACGTCGAGGGCCGGCCGGGCGAGCCGCGCGGTGGCCAGCACCGGGCCCATGGCGAGTTTGCGGTAGGCGATCTCGGCCCGGACGGCGAGCGGCACGGCCCGGTCGAGCAACTGCCCGAAGGCGGCCAGCACGACCGCGCCGGAGGCGGTCTCGCCGAGCGTGAAGATGGCGCCCGCGTGTGGGCCGCCGACGTGGTTGTGGGTGGCTGACGAGTCGGGCATCCGGACGACCGCCCGCACGCCGCCCTTCGCCTCGGGTGCCACCTCGACGAATTCGAAGCCGAGCGTACGGGCGAAGGGCACCGCGTCGAGCATGCCGGCTGCCACCTGGCGGGAGTCGATGGTCATGGCCTGACGTTACTCGTCGGTAATCAGGCCAGCAACCAGGGATTTCCTCGGTTGTCGCCGATGCTCAGAGGTTGGCGATCGTCCGCAGGATCTCCGCGTAGAAGTTGCCGTCGATGCTGCGGAAGAAGGCGAAATCCTGACCCGGGTCGCCGAAGAACGGGCGCAGCGTCCACGCCAGCTGGGTGCCGACGAACCCGAAGAGCAGGATCCAGATGTAGAGCAGGGTCATGCTCGCCGGCCGCTGCGTCGGCTCGCCCCGTCGCACCGGCGGCGTGCCCCACGGACGTTGCGCCACCGGGTAGCCGGGCGGAAGCGGGGCGCCGGCCGGCTGGCCGCTCCACTGCGCCGGAACGTGAGCCGGGACCGGCGCGGTGGTCGTGGCACCGTTCGACGTCGACTCGGCCAGCGCAACTCCGGCCGGCACGGCGACCGGCTCGGCACTCTGACCGGTGGCCGGCGCGGCAGCCGGCGTGGCGGCGGCAGGCACCGCGGCGGGCGTCGACGCGGCGGGCACCGCCTGCGCGTCGACCTGGGCCGTGGCAACCTCGGGAGCGAGCAGGCCGTGATCGTTGAGCACCTGCATCCCGCCGGTCAGAAAGCGCAGCCCGACCAGCGCCGACAGGGTCAGGATCGCCACGTTGAGCAGCTTGAAGAACCCGTAGTCGGGCGCGGTGATCAGGAAGAAGAGGCTGATCGGCGCGAACGCCACCGCGAGCATCGAGGTGACCGTGATCGCCACCATCACCAGCGCCAACGACTGACGCACCGAGAGCCGGGCGCCGAAGACCAGGTTGAACAGGTAGAGCGTGGGCAGGCAGATGGCCAGCGTGACCAGGAACAGCAGTGGCAGTTTCAGCGCCGAGGTCAGCGCCATGAGCGGGCTGTGGAAGGCGCCCAGCACCGCCCCGTAGCAGGCCAGCGCGATGGCGGAACTGGCCAGCATCCGCCCGGTCAGCGCGTTGAGGTCACGCTCGGCCACGACCTGCTGCCAGATGCCCGCGCGATCCCGCAGGATGCGCTCGATGACGAGCGGGCTGGGACGGTCACCCGACACGGGTGCACCCCTCTCGGTGAATTTCACTGTGGACTGGGTGGGCAGACGGTAGGACACCAGGTGGCACGCCCGCCACCCCGCTCCGGCGAGTCGTCAGCGCCAACCCACGTCGATCCGGGCGCCACGCTCGTCGAAGAAGTGCAGTGCGTCCATCCGAACCGAGACGGCGAGCGAGTGACCGGCGCTGACCGCCGGGTACGGTGCCAGCCGCACCGCCAGCTCCGCCGGGCGGCGGTGGTGCCGGCCCGGATCGGGAAGCACGCTGGTCTGGGTGCCGCTACTCGGGACGTCCAGCGGCTCCACCGGCTTGCCGGTGAGGCGCTGCATCACCGAACCGAACCGACGCAGGCCACGCTGACCCACCGGCGGCGGTTCGAGCGGCGCACCCATCTCGTCGACCATGATCGCGGTCGCGCCGATGTCGAGGAACGCCAGCGACTCGTGCCCGTGGTGCTCCAGGTAGCGGATCCGCCCGCGCAGCACGTCGCCGGGGCTGTCCGGGGCGACCGGGGTGAGCGCCTCGGCTCGCATGCCGACCACGATCCGCTCACCGTGGTAGTGCGCCACCGCCCGACTGCGAATGTCGTTCCAGGGCAGGTAGAGCGACTGCTCACCGAGGTTGAGCGTGACGTACCGGTCGAGGTGGACGTAGACCGACGCCTCCAGCAGGTTCATCCGCGGGCTACCCAGGAAGGCGGCCACGTAGAGCGTCGCCGGCCGGCCGTACACCTGGGTGGGTGTGCCCACGTCCTGGAGCACGCCCCGACGCATGATCGCGACCCGGTCCGCCATGGTGAGCGCCTCGGCCTGGTCGTGGGTGACGTAGACGGTGGTGACGCCCAGCTCCCGGGTCAGGCCCGAGATCTCCGCGCGCAGCTCGGCGCGGAGGCCGCTGTCCAGGTTGGACAGTGGCTCGTCCATGAGGAACAGGCCGGGCCGACGGACGATCGCCCGGCCCATCGCGACCCGCTGGCGCTGCCCACCGGAGAGCTGACCCGGCTTGCGGGCCAACACGTCACCGATGCCCAGCGCGCTGGCCACGTCACCGACCCGCTCACCGCGCGGTTCCGGCTCCACCCCGGCAAGCCGCAGTGGGAAGGCGATGTTGTCGCCGACGGTCATGTGCGGGTAGAGCGCGAAATCCTGGAAGACCATAGCGATCTTGCGATCCCGTGGAGGCAGGTCGTTCGCCAACTCACCATCGAGCATGACCGCACCCGTGCTCGGGTCCTCCAGACCGGCGATCATCCGCAGCACCGTGGACTTCCCGCAGCCGGACGGCCCAAGCAGCACCATGAACTCGCCGTCGTTCACATCCAGGTTGATGCTGTCGACGGCCACCGTGCCATCCCTGAAGACCTTCGTCACATCCTTGAGCGTGACGGTGCTCACCGACGCCTCCCCCGGTCGTTGCCAAACCCCACAAGACTGTGACCAGGATCATCGGTTTAGCACATCGGGTAAACGTCTTATGTTCGGCAAATGACGCTGCTATTAAACGACAGCCCGGGCAATCAGCAGCGCGATGATCGCTCGCCCGGCTCCCCCAGAAACACCTGGCGCACCACTCGCTCGGCCGCCCGCCCGTCGTCCAATGTGCAGAACCGGCCCCGGAACAGCCCTCGGGCCCTGGTCGCCGCTTCCGAGCGCACGGCGTCGGTACGGAACAGGTCGAGCAGATCAGCGAAGGTGGTGGCCACCGCCCCGGGCGGCTCGGCAGTCACGTCGAAGTAGACACCCCGGGCCAGCCGGTACGCCTCCCAGTCCGGGGCGTAGAGCACGATGGGCCGGTCCAGCACCGCGTAGTCGAACATCGCCGACGAATAGTCGGTGACCAACACGTCCGCCATCAGGTAGAGATCCTCCACCCGCTGGTAGCCGCTGACGTCGCGAACCCGCTCCCAGTCCACCGGCCGGCCGGGACGCCGATCACGATCGTGGAAGTAGTGGCTGCGCATCAGCAGCCGACCCGAGTCACCCAGCGCCCGCACGAACCGGTCCGGGTCGAACGGCGGCCGGTAACCGGGGAGATGCTCGCGGTGCGTCGGGGCGTACAGCACGACCTGCTCGTCGGGGCCGAGGCCGAGCTCCGCGCGGAGCCGGCGCACCTCGTCCGGGCCGGCGGTCACCAGGCGGTCGTTGCGCGGGTAGCCCACCTCCAGGGTCGTGTACGTGGCCGGGTACGCCCGATCCCACATCTGGGTGGAGAAGCTGTTCGCGCTGACGCTGTAGTCCCAGCGGTCCACCCGGCGCAGCAGCCCGGCGAAGTCCATCCGGCCCGCGCCGATCGGATAGCGCTGCTGATCGAGGCCCATCACCTTGACCGGTGTGCCGTGGTGGGTCTGCAGGTGCACCTGCTCGGGTCGCTTCCGGACGAAGTCCGGAAAGTTGACGTTGTTGACCAACCACCGGGCGCGGGCGAGCACCCGGAAGTACGCCGGGGTGCCCGCGACCACGTACTCCACCCCGGACGGCACGGTGTCCACCCGGTCCCGACGCACGATCCACACCCCGCGCACCCCCGGCGCCAACCGGCGGGCGACCTCGTAGATCGCCGCCGGGTTGCAGGAGTAACCCCGGTACCAGTAGGCGGCGAACACCGCGAGGGTCGGATCGACCGGCCGACGCAGCTCGGCCCGGTAGTACTCGCGCAGCAGGCCGTCGCGGGTCAGCCGGGCACCGCGCCGAGCGACCGGGCCGACCCGGCGCCGGGCGGTACGGGTCTTCCTGCGCGCGGTGTCACGGGCCCGGCTGGCCGCCCGCAACGCGCTGAAGGTGCGCCAGCGGCCGGCGGCGACGAGCCGGTGCTTGATTCCCTCCACGCCGTCGGGCACCGGATAGCCGCCGGGCGGCAGCCACCGTTCGTAGTCGGCGGTGATCTGCGCGAAGAACGCCGGCCGCAACTCCGGGGCGATCCGCTGGCCGTTGCCGAGCACGGTCAGGTAGTGCCAGATCATCCGCTCGAAGACCGCCGGCCGCAGGGCCTCCGTCGCCGACCCCCACGAATCCATCAGGTGGAAGACCCGGTGCCACTGGGGGAAGACCTCGAAGTGCCGGTCCCCCCGGGTCCGGGTGATCGCGCCGACGCGGCGTTGCCGGTAGTTGACGCAGACCCGATCCAGTACGCCGATCCGCTGCGCCGCCATCAGGACCGGGTAGCTGAACGAGACGTCCTCGTACCAGCCGGGCGCGAAGCGCAGATCCAGGTCGACCAGGAACTCCCGGCGGACCAGCCGGTTCCACGCCGTGTGCAGCAGCCGCATCGCCTCCGGCCGGTCCCGCAGCCGGAAGGTGCCCGTACCGGGTGACTCCGGGAACACCTCGGCCATCGCACTGCGCGTGGCGGTGTCGTTCCAGTGGGTACGGACATGATCGACCAGCAGCACGTCCGGGTGGGTGCCGCGCAACCGCTCGGCGACCTCCGTCAGGCACTCCGGCTTCAGCCAGTCGTCGCCGTCGAGGAACCACACGTACTCGCCGACGGCCCGGTCCAGCCCGATGTTGCGGGCTGGACCGAGGCCCACGTTCTCCGGCAGCCGGACCGGGTGGACCCGCTGGTCGCGGGCCGCGTACTCGTCGATGATGTCGCCGCTGGCATCCGGCGAGCAGTCGTCGACGGCGATCACCTCGATGTCGGTCTCCGGCTGACCGAGGATCGAGTCCAGGCATTCGCGCAGGTATCCCTGCACCCGGAAGGCCGGCACCACGAAACTGATCAGGGTCACCCGGCCGTCCCTCCGTCAGCGTGGCGCGGCACCTCCAGCGCCCACCGGCGCGACCGACGCCCGCGTGCTACGGGCCGGTCGGACGAACCAGGCCAGGACGACGCTCACCACGAAAACCACCAGAAGGTACGCACCGAGTGTAGCCAGCCCGGCACCTGCCGTGCCGACAATCGCCGCGAGGGCCAGCAGCGCCGAGCGCCCCTCCCAGCCCAGCGTGGCCCCGTGCAGAGGCGGTGCCGCCTGCCGTTTCTCCAACCGGGCGGTCAGGTCGTAGTGGTGCACGGTGAGCACGAAAACGTACCCGAAGATCAGCCAACCCGGCACGTCGCCGACCACCCCGACCGCGATGGCGAACAGGTACTCGGCGGCCCGCAGTGCCGCGGGCACCAGCCAGTCCAGCGGCCCGTTGTGCGCCGCGCCGGCACCCAGGCCACCGACCAGCAGCACCAGCAGCGCCACCGGCACCGCCCAGCGCAGCCCGGCGGGCGCGTCGCTCAGCAACGCCGCGACCAGCAGCACCGCCGGGCCGAGCGCGGCGATCACCGCCAGGGTGAGCGGCCCCATCGGGCGGACCACCGGCAGCCGGCGGGCCAGCGGGCCGTCGTCGCGGTGCAGGGTGGCGTCGACCGTGTCCAGCACCGGCACCCACATCCAGCGGGCGCGCAGCGTCCGCAGCGCCCCGGTGTACGCGAACGCCAACGCACCCCAGACCAGCACCGCGATCAGGCTGACCAGCGGGTTGAACAGCGCCACGGTCAGCGCGATGAGCGCCCACCGCTCACCGATCGGGAAGACGACGGTCCGCTTCAGCCAGTAGGACACCGAGCCGGTGTCGGCCTGCACCCGGGTCGACGCCGCGTTGAGCCGGTCGCCGATCCCACCGCCGGCACCCGTCGGCGTACGCGGTCGACGGGCCGCCTCGTCGTGCAGCACCCCGTACCAGGTGTCGGTCATGTGCCGGACGGTCTGCAAGGTCATCGCCGCGATCGCGAGCGCCCACCCGTTGCCCAGCCCGGCGTGGCTGACCCCGAAGCCCAGACCGGCGTAGACCAGGTATTCCTTGGCCCGGTCCGCCATCGTGTCCAGCCAGCCACCCCAGGCGCTGAAGTGCCGGGTGTAGCGGGCCAACTGGCCGTCCACGCAGTCCAGCACGAAGCCGAGGTAGAGCAGCACCGCACCGCCGACCAGCGCGGGTCGCCCACCGACCCCGAACAGCACCGCCGCGGCCAGCGCGAAGAGCACCGAGATCGCCGTCACCCCGGTCGGAGTGAGCCGGAGCCGGGCCGACAACCGCACCACCTGCGGCGACCAGGTGCTGACGAAGTAGGTGGTGAAGAAGTCGTCCTTCTCCTTCACCGACAGCCGCAGCTCGGCCCGATCTTCGTCGACCGCGCTCACCGCCGCCTCGGCAGCGGCGAGCCCGGAGGCGTCCTCGACCCGGTGCGCGACGAGCAGGCGTACCCGCTGGGCGAAGATCAGGGTGCCGAGCGCCGCGAGGCCCGCGAAGAGCCGGTCCACGGCGGGCCCGGGGCCACCCGCCGCCCGCGCCGCCGCGGCGAGGGTCGGGAGGTCGTCCACGCCGACCCGCAGCGCGCCGCCGAACACGCCGGTGGCGTCCCCGTCGAGGGCGTCCACCGCGCCGGCGTCGACCACCTGGCCGCGTTCCTCCCGCACGGCGCTCCGCCCGGGCACCGGCGGGTCGCCGAGCACCAGCGTCACCGTCGGGCCCACCGGGCTGGTGGCCAGGTGCCGCAGTACGGCGGTGTGCGCGACCAGGTCCGTTCCGGTGATCAGAACGGGGGCGGTGGCGGTGTCGACGAGCGCGGCCAACTCGTCGAGGTCGGCGGCGAAGCGCACCTCGTCCGCCCCGGCCCGGCGCATCTGCGCGGCCAGGCGGTCGGCCAGCGACTCTCCGGTCGCGGTGGTCAGGCCCGCCGCGGGCGTCCCGGCGGCGAGCACGATCGCGAGCGTCACCGCGGAACCGCGGCGTGGTACGCGTCGAGTGCCTCGGCGATGGTGCCGTCGAGCGTCAACCGGCCCGCGTCGAGGTACAACCCCCGACGGCAGAACCGGGTCAGGTCCTTTTCGTTGTGTGACACCAGCACCAGTGTGCGCCCCTCCCCGAGCAGACGATCAATTGTCGCGTAGCACTTCTTGCGGAACTCCGCGTCTCCGACCGCGGTCACCTCGTCCATCAGCAGGATCGGGTGCGGCAGGTGCGAGATGATCGCGAAGCCCAGCCGTACCTTCATCCCCGACGAGTAGTGCCGCACCGACGTGTCGATGGCCCGTTCCACCTGCTCACCGGCGAACTCGACGATCTCGTCGAAGTGCCGCTTCAGATAGCTCGTCGACAGTCCGTGCAGCCCACCGACCAGGTGCAGGTTCTCCCGCCCGGTCAGGTCGTTGGAGAAACCGGCGGACAACTCCAGCAACGGTGCCACCGCACCGTGCACCCGGATGGTGCCCTCGTCCGGGATGAGCACCCCGGCGATCAGCCGCAGCAGGGTGCTCTTGCCGGTGCCGTTGCGGCCGATCACTCCGATGGTCTCGCCGGGCTCGACGGTGAACGACACGTCGCGCAGCGGCCAGAACTGGCCGGGCAGGGCGCCACGCCCACCCCGGTGGATGAACAGCTCCCGCAGCCGCAGTTGGCGGCGACGGTTGCGGACGAACCGGATGCCCAGGCCGTCGGCCTCGATGATCGGCGCGGCCATCAGAGTTCCTTGAGCACGGCGGGTTCCAACCGGCGGAACGACCACCAGCCGGCGGCCAGCACCAGCAGGCTGCCGACGACCGTGCTGGCGAGCAGTCGGGCGTCCGGGAACTCGTCCGGGTACCAGATCGCGTGGTGCAGTTGGAAGATCCCGACCAGCGGGTTCAACTCGTACACCACCTTCAGCCAACCGGGCAGGCCGGACTCCCGGACCAGGCTGAGCGGATAGATGATCGGCGTGGCGTAGAAGAGCACCCGGATGATCAACCGCATGAACCGTTCCACGTCGCGCATCAGCACGTTCCACGCGGACAGCAGCAGTGCGAGCCCGGTCAACAGGATCCCCTGGAGCGCCACCGCGAGCGGGAGGGAGAGCAGCGACCAGCCCGGGTGGATCCGACCGTGCACCGCGTAGATCACCGCGATGCCGATCAGGATCGGCAGGCCGGCCGCGTACTCGGCGAACCGGCCGGTGACCCGGCCGATCGGGAAGACCTGCCGCGGCACGTTCATCGTGGTGATCAGCCGGGACTGGCCGGTCAGCGCGTTCGTCGCCTCGCTCAGCGCCGAACTGGTCCACATCCAGGCGAAGATCCCGGTGATCAGGAACAGCGGGTACGACCCGGCCGCCTCGCCGAGGTGCCGACCGGTGTCGGAGGAGTAGAGCACCCCGAACACGAACCAGTAGATGGCGCCCATGCCGAGCGGCTCGATCAACGACCAGAAGTAGCCCAGCACCGACTGCTGGTACTTGACCGCCAGGTCCCGCCTGACCAGGATGCGCAGCGAGTTACGGTGCGACCACAGGGCCGCGACGCCAGAGGTCACCGCGAGCCTCCCGCCTCCTGAAACGGACGACAGGTTAGCAGTCGGTGAACGAATGCCCCGAATCAGCCGGACTCAGCACTCGATCACGTTGACGGCCAGACCGCCACGCGCCGTCTCCTTGTATTTGACCTTCATGTCGGCGCCCGTCTCCCGCATGGTCTTGATGACCTTGTCCAGCGAGACCTTGTGCACACCGTCGCCGCGCAGCGCCAGCCGGGCGGCCGTGATCGCCTTGATGCTAGCCACCGCGTTCCGCTCGATGCAGGGGATCTGCACCAGGCCACCCACCGGGTCACAGGTCAACCCGAGGTTGTGCTCCATCCCGATCTCGGCCGCGTTCTCGACCTGCTCCGGGGTGCCACCGAGCGCCTCGGCCAGCCCAGCCGCCGCCATCGAACACGCCGAGCCAACCTCACCCTGGCAGCCGACCTCCGCGCCGGAGATCGACGCGTTCTCCTTGAACAGCACGCCGATCGCGCCGGCCGCCAGCAGGAACCGCACGACGCCGTCATCATCGGCGCCCGGCACGAACCGGGTGTAGTAGTGCAGCACCGCCGGAATGATCCCGGCCGCGCCGTTGGTCGGCGCGGTGACCACCCGACCACCCGCGGCGTTCTCCTCGTTGACCGCGAGGGCGAACAGCGTCACCCAGTCCATCGCGTGCAGCGGGTCGGCCGTCCCGGCGTCCGCCTCCAGGCCACGCCGCAGCTCCGCCGCGCGCCGCCGGACCTTCAACCCCCCAGGGAGTACGCCGTCCCGCTCGCAACCAGCCTGCACGCACTCCTGCATGACCCGCCAGATCTCCAGCAGGCCGGCCCGGATGTCCGCCTCGCTGCGCCAGGAACGCTCGTTGGCCAGCATCACCTCGCTGATCGACAGGCCGGTCGCGGTGGTCTGCGCCAGCAGTTGCGCCCCGGTCAGGAAGGGGTACCGCACCGCCGTGCTGTCCGGCTTGATCCGGTCCGCCCCGGCCGCCGCCTCGTCCACCACGAAACCGCCACCGACGGAGTAGTAGGTGCGGCTGCGCACCTCGACGCCGTCACGGTCGTACGCCACGAAGGTCATCCCGTTCGGGTGGTACGGCAGCGAACGGCGGCGGTGCAGCGTCAGATCCCGGTCCGGGTCGAAGTCGATCTCGTGCGCGTCCAGGATGTTGATCCGCCGCTCGGCCCGGATCCGCTCCACCCGAGAGCCGACGGTGTCCGTGTCGACCGTCTCCGGGGACTCGCCGGCCAACCCGAGCAGCACCGCCCGGTCGCTGCCGTGGCCGTGCCCGGTGGCGCCCAGCGAGCCGAACAGCTCAGCCTGCACCCGCGCGGTGTCGGTCAGCAACCCGTCGGCCTTGAGCCCGGCCACGAACGTGCGCGCGGCCCGCATCGGCCCCACCGTGTGCGAGCTGGACGGCCCGATGCCGACACTGAAAAGGTCGAAAACACTGATCATGGCTGCGCTTCCTCGCCGTCGGTCCGGCGTACGGGAACCGACCCGATCGTGACCACCGATCTGGCGGCCCCGCTCGTGGCTGTGTGGTGCCGGTCACCCGGGGGTGTGGGTGCCCGATCAGCCAGCCTACCCGCCCAGCTCAGCGCCCAACCGGCCGCTCGAACGCAGGTACCCGACCGTCGCCTGCCCGCCACCGGATGATCACACTCGATCCACCCGGCCCGAGGCCACTACATCCAGGTTCGAGTGGCCTCCGCCGCCCCCGAAGCCACTACATCCAGGATCGAGCACGATCTTGACCGGCTTCGGCTGCGGGTTCTTGACCGGCTTCGGGTTCGGCTTCGGGGCGTCGGGGAGGGGCTGCCGGGGTAATGCACCTACGGGTCCACGGGTTGCCGATCCTCCTCGGGACTGAGGGCGAGCTGGCCACCCCTGTCTACCGTGGATTGCAGACGCGGCGCACCGCCGCAGAGTGGGAGTACGACGATGAGTCGCAAACTGGTCCGACCCCGCGAGGGACGCATGATCGCCGGTGTCTGCGCCGGCCTGGCTCGCCGGTTCAACATGTCGCCGTTCATGGTTCGGCTTCTGTTCCTGCTGTCCCTGCTACTGCCCGGCACCCAGGTGATCGTCTACCTCGTGCTGTGGGTCCTGATGCCGAACGAGGACCGCTACCTGGCCTCCACCCAGCACTGATCCTCGCCGCCCCACCGCCCCACCGCCCCACTGATCCCCCGCCCCACTGATCCACTCCGTTTCGGCGACGTGGGGGTATCCCGGCACCGTGATACCCCCGGGTCGCCGATGTCGTGTCGATCATGCTGAACGCCGAACGCGGCTGAGCACACGCTCGATCGGTGGCGCACGGCTGGTCGGGCAGGCCGGAATGGAAGCGCCCGCTCCGACGACAGTCGGAGCGGGCGCTTCGGCGTTACGGGGTGTGGCAGCTCAGGGTGCCGTGTAGGTGACCGTGATCTGCTGGAAGCCGAGAGAGCGCAGCAGCCCCTCCAGCATCTTGCGGGTGTTGTCCTGCGCTCGGGCGGCGAGCCCGCTGTCCCGGGCGGCGCTGGTGATCCGGTCCTCGGCGAGCAGGTAGATCTGCTGCTGTCGGTTGGGATCGTTGCCGACCAGGTCACCGAGCCGGTTGAGCAGACCACGCTGCTCGGCGAAGACGTAGCTCTTCTCCATGTCGAGGTTGGTCTCGCCGAGCTGCGGCGCGGGCAGCTTGATCTCGACGGACTTGCCGTCGGCGGACTGGACGATGGCACCCTCACCGATCTTGGTGAAGTCGACGTACGCCTCGACGCTGCCGGCACCGACGAACAGGGTGCGCTCGTTGAGCAGGAAGTCTGGAACGTTGCGCCGGTCGTTCTGGGTGTCGACCACGACCTGGAAGTTGCCCTCGGCTGCCACGTAGCGGCTGAGGTCCTGGATCGACTTCAGCAGCGGCGGCTGGCTGCGGTCGGTCTGCTCCTTGGCGAACGGGTTGCGGAACTCCGGCAGGAAGCCGGTCGCCTGAATGCCGAGCAGCACGACAACGGCCAGTGCGGCAGCGCCGAGCAGCAGGAGCAGGCCACGCGCCGTCCCACCACCACCGGTCGTCGGGCCGCCGGAGCCGTCAAAATTTCCGGAGCCCCCGGAGCCCCCCGGTGTATCCGTGGTCGGCTCGGGTGTCGCGGCCGACCGCTCCTTGAGATCGTCGCCGGTCGGGTAACCGGGGAACTCCCTCGTGGGCTCGTTGATGCCAGCGTCGCGGGCCATCACGCTCACCGTCCTCGTCAGACACGTCGTCTGTCAATGACGGTACGGCCCCCGTACGACAGTCGCGCGTCGAGCGGACGAAAAACGTAAACGGGCAGGTCAGGCGAAAGCGGAGAGCCCGGTGAGCCGCTGCCCGACGACCAGTTGGTGGATCTCGGAGGTGCCCTCGTACGTCAGCACGCTCTCCAGGTTGTTGGCGTGCCGCATCACCGGGTACTCACCGGAGACGCCGTTGGCGCCGAGGATGGTGCGGCACTGCCGGGCGATGGCCAGCGCCTCCCGCACGTTGTTCAGCTTGCCCACGCTGACCTGCTCGGGCCGCAACCGGTGGGCGTCGGCGAGCCGGCCCAGGTGCAGCGCGAGCAGTTGCCCCTTCACCAGCTCGACGGCCATGTCGGCGAGTTTCGCCTGGGTGAGTTGGAAGCCGGCCAGCGGGCGGCCGAACTGGGTGCGGGTGGTGGCGTACGCCAGGGTGGTTTCCAGACAGTCACGGGCGGCGCCGACCGAGCCCCAGACGATGCCGTACCTGGCCTCGGTGAGGCAGCTCAGGGGTGCCTTGAGCCCGATCGCCTCGGGAAGTCGGGCGTCCGCCGGGAGCCGGACGTCGTCGAGCACGATCTCGCCGGTCACCGACGCGCGCAGCGACATCTTGCGGCGGATCTCCCGGGCCGTGACACCGGGTGTGTCCATGGGGACGAGGAAGCCGCGGACGCCCTCGTCGGTGCGCGCCCAGATCACCGCGACGTCGGCGATCGGCGCGTTGGTGATCCACATCTTTCCGCCGGTGAGCACCCAGTCGTCGCCGTCGCGGCGGGCCCGGGTGGCCATCGACGCAGGGTCGGAGCCGTGGTCCGGTTCGGTCAGGCCGAAGCAGCCGATCGCCTCGCCGGTGGCCATCGACGGCAGCCAGTGTTGCTTCTGCTCCTCGTTGCCGTAGCGCCAGATGGCGAACATGGCGAGCGAGCCCTGCACCGAGACCAGGGAACGGACGCCGGAGTCGGCCGCTTCCAGCTCCTGACAGGCCAGCCCGTAGGCGACCGCGGAGGCGCCGGCGCAGCCGTAGCCGGTGAGGTGCATGCCGAGCAGGCCGAGCTTGCCGAACTCGCGGGCCAGCTCCCGGGCGGGCACCCGGCCGTCCTCGTACCAGTCGGCGACGTGCGGGCGCACCCGGTCGTCGAGGAGTTGGCGGACGACGTCGCGGATCTGTCGCTCTTCGTCGGTGAGCGACGGGTCCAGATCGAGCAGGTCCAGCGGAGCGGTCATGGACGCCACCCTAACGAAGGTTCAGCGAGCGACAGAAGGGCTCGTCACTCGATCGGCTCGGAGAGCACCAGCACCCGCGCGTGGATCTGGTTGCGCTGTTGCAGGGCGGCACGCAACGCCCGGTGCAGCCCGTCCTCCAGGTAGAGCCCGCCGTTCCACTGCACCACGTGCGGGAAGAGGTCACCGTAGAAGGTGGAGTCCTCGGCGAGGAGCTTGTCGAGCGCCAACTCACGCTTGGTGGTGATCATCTGGTCCAGACGCAGCGGACGGGGCGGGATCTCCGCCCACTGCTTCAGGGTCAGGTTGTGCTCCGGGTAGGGACGCCCGTCCCGGACCGCTCTGAAGATCACGACGGCACGCTCCCCTCCCCGTGGCCGGGCCGACCGACAGCGCCGAGCCGGGCCGCGGCGGGCACCGCGCGGCGCGGCACCGATGACCGTGCCAGCCTAGCCGCCCAGCGCACGCTGCGTTCTGCTCCCTGATGTCAGTTTCGCTACCGATCGTCCGATCCTCAACCGGACGAACAGGACGTCATTCTCAGCTCCACCGGCCGCGCCGCACCACCTCGTCCACTCCGCGACGCCCACGGCGCAGCGACGGTGACCGATGGTCGGGTGCCCGGTAACCGATTGTGACGGCTCCGATGGGTTGGTACTCCGCCGGCACGCCGAACGCGTCCCGGTAGGAGGCGAGCCGCTGCGGCGCGATGCCGAAGAAACACGCCCCCAGCCCCTCGTCCACGGCGGTGAGCAGCATCAGCATCGCGGCGAATCCCGTGTCCACGTGCCAGTACGGCACCGACCAGCGGTCGGTCGACCGGTCCGTCCAACCCTTGTCCGGCTCCGCGTAGCGCTGCAGATAGGCCGACTCGTTGGCGTGCGGCACCACGATCAGGGGCGCACGGCGCATCCCCGCCAGCCAACGCTCCCGACCACCACCCTCGGGTGTGGTCGCGGCCCAGAACCGCTCCCGGTCGGCCGGCTCCTCCAGCACCAGGAAACCCCAGCCCTGGGCGAACCCGGCCGACGGCGCGCGGACCGCGTGGTCGAGCAGCCGGTCCACCACGTCGGGCGGGACCGGGCGGTCCGGGTCGTAGTTGCGCACCATCCGCCGACGCCGGACGACCTCGGCGAACTCCATCAGGCCCCGGGCCGGATGCCCCAGGCACCCCGCCAGGTCGTGCCGGGCTTGAGCGTGAGCACGTCCTTGCCCGAGCGGAACGCGTCCGGTGGGCAGGTCATCGGCTCGATCGCCACCGAGCGGCGGTGCCGCTCACCGACGAGCGCATCCCCGGTGAACACCTGCCACCAGCCGAACTCCGCGTCCGCCCAGATGCTCACCCCCGCCGAAGCGTCCGGCGCGGACAGGCTCACCGACGAGCCCCCGTCGGCGTCGCGGATCACCTGGCCGAAGCAGAGGTCCAACTCGGCGGCACCGATCCGGCGTGGGCTGGTCCAGTCGTACTCGGTGCCGGCCACCGGCGTCGCGCCGACCGGCAGCAGCCGGCCGTCCACCAACAGCCGGGTCTGTGCCGGCAGCCGCATCACCAGGTCGTCGACCGCGACGCCGGGCAACTGCAGGTACGGGTGCACGGAGAAGCCGAACGGCGCGACCTCCCCGCCGATGTTGGTCACCTCGTGCTCGGCGCGCAGCCCGTCCGCGCTGACGCTCCACCGGCTGACCAACCGCAACGGCCACGGGTAGCCGGGCTGCGGCGGAAGGTCGTAGCCGACCGTCACCGCGTCCTCGGACTGCTCCAACAGACGCCACGGCACCCAGTTGACCAGCCCGTGGATGGCCACGTGCCGCTCCGGTTCGGTCAGCGGGAGCTGGTGCGTCCGCTCCCCGAACGAGTAGCGGCCGTCGCGGATCCGGTTCGGCCAGGGTGCCAGCACCTGCCCGGTGCAGCCGGGGCAGACCTCGTCGGTCTGGTACCCGTCGACCAGGTCGACGCCGTCGTGCCGGTACGTCCGAAGCCCACCGCCCACCTCCACGATGACGGCCTCGTGGCCGGCGGCGGAGATGGTCCACTGGGCGCCGGAGAACGGGCGCTGCTCGGGGCTTTCCATGTCGGCGACCCTAACCGGTCATGTCCGGTCACCGCTCGACGCCGTCGCCGCCCGGTAGCGCAGCAGTGCCGGGAACGCGACCGCGAGCACCACCACGAGGACCGCCGAGGCGAGGCCACCAGCCACCCAGGCCACCCCGCCACCGAACCCGGCGGCCATGGTGCCGGCTCGCAGATCGCCCAGCCGCGGGCCACCCGCCACCACGACCGTGTTGACGCCCTGAAGCCGGCCGCGCATCCGGTCCGGCGCGTAGACCAGCATCATCGACTGGCGCAGCACCGCGCTCACCAGGTCGGCGGCGCCGGCGACGGCGAGCAGCAGGACCATCAGCCAGAGCTGGTGGGCCAACCCCGCCGCGGCGATCGCGACTCCCCAGGCGACGACGGCGAGCACCAGGCCGAGCCCCTGCCGGCGGAGCCGGCCGATCCAGCCGGAGGTCAGCCCTCCGACCATCGAGCCGATCGCGATGGCGCTGTAGAGCAGCCCGACCGCCCCGCCGCCGCCGAACCGCTCGTGCGCGATCTCCGGGAAGAGCGCCCGCGGCATGGCGAGGATCATCGCGATCAGATCCACCCCGAAGGACAGCAGGAGTACGGGTGTGGTGGCGAGGTAGCGGAACCCGTCGATCACGCTGGCGAGGCCGGCACGGCGGGCCTGACCGTCGGTGGTCGGCTCGGGCGGCAGCGCGGGCAGGCGCAGCGCCGCCCAGAGCATCGCGGTGAACAGCACCGCGTCCACGCCGTACGCGATGGGCAGGACGACAGTGGTGTCCGGCGAGGCGGAGAGGATCAGGCCGGCGACGAGCGGGCCGGCGACCGAGGCCGCGGTGAAGGTCGTGTAGTTGAGCGTGCTGGCGGCCGGCACCAGATCGTCCGGCACCAGCCGGGGCAGCATGGCGCTGCGGGCCGGCGCGGTGATCGCGAACGCCACCGACTGCAGCGCCATCAACGCCAACAGCAGCACCGGGCTGCCCACGTTCAGCAACGCCTGGGCCAGCAGCCCGAGGGTGGACGCCCAGAGCAGCACCGACCCGCCGAGCAGCACGGCACGGCGGTCACGGGCGTCGGCGACCGCGCCGCCCCAGAGACCGAAGATCAGCAACGGTACGAAGGCCGCCACGCCCAGCAGGCCCACCCAGAACGAGTCCCGGGTCAGGGCGTACATCTCCACCGGAACCGCGACGGCGGTGAACTGGAAACCGAACATCGCCACGGTGTTGCCGAGCCAGAGCCGCCGGTACGCGGGCACCCGCAGCGGACGTACGTCGATCGCCCAGCGGCGCAGTCCGCGCGGCCGAGCCTCCTGCACACCCGTCACGGCGCCAACCGCTCGACGATCCAGCCACCCTGGTCGAGGTGGCGGAAGCGGAGCCGGTCGTGCAACCGGCCGGCCCGGCCCTGCCAGAACTCCACCGACTCGGGTCGGACCCGCAACCCACCCCAGTGCGGCGGGGTCGGGATCTCCGCCTCGTCGGCGAACCGCCCGGTCACCTCCTGGTAGCGCTCCTCCAGCGCCGCCCGGCCCGGGACCACCTGCGACTGCGGGCTGGCCCAGGCACCCAGTTGGGAGGCGCGCGGCCGGCTGGCGAAGTACGCCTCACTCATCGCGCGGTCCACGTGCGTCACCTGCCCGGCGACCACCACCTGACGCTGCATGGCGAACCACGGAAAGACCAGGCTGGCGTACGGGTTGGCGGACGCCTCGACGCCCTTGCGCGACAGGTGGTTGGTGAAGAAGACGAACCCCTCCGGGTCGTACCCCTTCAGCAGCACCGTCCGTCCGCTCGGCCGTCCGGCCGAATCCGCGGTGCCCACCACCATCGCGTTGGGTTCGGACAGCCCGAAAGCCACCGCGTCGGTGAACCACCTGTCGAACTGGGTGTACCAGTCGACGGCCAGGTCAGCCTCTGTCAGGCCCAGGTCCGCGGCGTACTCGTTACGCATCGCAGCCGGGGCGGGTGTGTCGCCCGTCACGTCCTCACTCCTTCTCGGCGACCCGGCCAACGCCCTCCCGCGCTGGCCAGACCGCACCGCCCAGTTTCGTCGAGTGGCGTCGAGAATGCGCGTCCGAAGATGTCGCGTGCAGCACAGTCGCAGCGGGTCGCGTATCCCTTACTCAGCAGGCAGTATGTTCCGAACACATCCCTGAGGGTCGCCTGAGGCGCTCGGCCGACCGGGCCGGATGAGCTGACCGGGCGCACCGACCAGATCCAGGAGAGCCACATGGCCGATTTCAAACCCGGGCTGGAGGGCGTCGTCGCCTTCGAGACCGAGATCGCCGAACCTGACCGTGAGGGTGGCGCGCTGCGCTATCGCGGCGTCGACATCGAGGATCTGATCGGCCAGGTGTCGTTCGGCAATGTGTGGGCGCTCCTGGTCGACGGCCGGTTCGGGCCGGGCCTGCCGCCGGCGGAGCCGTTCCCGGTGCCGGTGCACTCCGGTGACATCCGCGTCGACGTGCAGTCCGCGGTCGCCATGCTGGCCCCGTACTGGGGGCTCAACCAACTGCTGGACATCTCCGACGAGCAGGCCCGCGAGGACCTCGCCCGGGTCTCGGTGACCGCGCTCTCCTTCGTCGCCCAGTCCGCCCGGGGCCTCGGCCTGCCGGCGGTGCCGCAGAAGGAGATCGACAAGGCACAGACCATCGTCGAGCGGTTCATGAAGCGTTGGCGCGGCGAGCCCGACCCGCGGCACGTCAAGGCCGTCGACGCGTACTTCATCTCGGCCGCCGAGCACGGTCTGAACGCGTCCACCTTCACCGCTCGCATCGTCGCCTCGACCGGCGCGGACGCGGCTGCCTGCATCTCCTCCGGCATCGGCGCCCTCTCCGGCCCGCTGCACGGCGGCGCCCCGTCCCGGGTGCTCAGCATGCTGGAGGCGGTGGAGCGCAGCGGCGACGCGGAGGGCTACGTCAAGGGCGTGCTCGATCGCGGTGAGCGGTTGATGGGCTTCGGCCACCGCGTCTACCGGGCCGAGGACCCGCGCGCCCGGGTGCTCCGGCGCACGGCGAAGGAGCTGGGTGCGCCGCGCTTCGAGATCGCCGAGGCGCTGGAGAAGGCCGCCCTCGCCGAGTTGCAGGCCCGCCGCCCGGACCGGGTGCTGGCCACCAACGTCGAGTTCTGGTCGGCCGTCGTACTGGACTTCGCCGAGGTGCCGGCGCACATGTTCACCTCGATGTTCACCTGCGCACGGATGGGCGGCTGGAGCGCGCACATCCTGGAGCAGAAGCGCCTGCAGCGGCTGGTCCGCCCGTCCGCCCGCTACCTGGGCCCGGAGACCCGCAAGCCGTCCGACGTCGAGGGCTGGGCGGCCATCCCGCACGGCGTCTGAGCGGTACCGAAGGGGCCCCACTCATCGCCTGGCGATGGGCGGGGCCCCTTTTGACGTACAGCAAGGGGCTGCCGCCGAGGTGTGGCGAAGGACTCAGCCCAGCCCTCGGGGGCCCGGCTTGCACCGATGGGTCCGAGTGCGAGGATGAGGGCCGGCAGTGTCGCCGGGCCCGCCCTCGCCCTTGCGGAAGGATCTTCAAGATCGTGGCTGACGCACCGACCATCCGGATTCCCGATGAGATCAAGCCCGCCGACGGACGCTTCGGCTGCGGCCCGTCCAAGGTCCGCCCAGCGGCCGTGTCCGCACTTGCCGAGGTCGCGACCAGCTACCTGGGCACCTCGCACCGGCAGAAGACGGTCCGCGACCAGGTGTCCCGGCTGCGCTCCGGCATCGCCGAGTTCTTCTCGTTGCCCGAGGGCTACGAGGTCGTGATCGGCAACGGTGGCACCACCGCGTTCTGGGAGGTCGCCACCTTCGGCCTGATCCGCGACCGGGCCCAGTTCGCCAGCTTCGGCGAGTTCGGTGCCAAGTTCGCCAAGTCGGTCAAGGACGCGCCGTTCCTGGGCGAGCCGACCGTCCGCAAGGCCGACGCGGGCAGCGCGCCGACCCTCGTCGCCGAGTCCGGCGTGGACGCGTACGCGACGCCCCAGAACGAGACGTCGACGGGTGTGGCCGTCCCGATCAGCCGGGTGGCCGGCGCCGACGAGGGCGCGCTGCTGCTGGTCGACGCGACCTCCGGGGCGGGGGGCCTGGAGGTCAACGTCGGCGAGACCGACGTCTACTACTTCGCTCCGCAGAAGTGCTTCGGCTCCGACGGCGGTCTCTGGCTGGCCCTGATGTCACCGGCCGCACTGGATCGCGCCGCCGAGATCAAGGCGTCCGGGCGCTACATCCCCGCCTTCCTCGACCTGGTCACCGCGATCGACAACTCGCGGCTGGAGCAGACCTACAACACCCCGGCGCTGGCCACCATCTTCCTGGCCGCGGAGCAGACCGACTGGATGAACGCGCAGGGTGGCCTGGCCTGGGCGGCCAAGCGCACCGCCGAGAGCGCCGCCACGGTGTACGGCTGGGCGGAGCGGTCCAGCGTGGCCAGCCCGTTCGTCGGCGACCCGGCGCTGCGGTCCAACGTGGTCGCCACGATCGACTTCGCCGACGGGGTGGACGCCACCGCGATCGCGAAGGTGCTGCGCGCCAACGGCATCGTGGACACCGAGCCGTACCGCAAGCTCGGTCGCAACCAGTTGCGGGTGGCGTTGTTCCCGGCCGTCGAGCCGGCCGATGTCGAGGCGCTGACCGCGTCCATCGACTACGTGGTCGAGCGACTCTGAGGTTCGTCACGGTCGGTGTCCGTTGGGGCTCCCACGGACACCGACCGTGATCATCGTTGCAGCTCAGTCATGACATGCGGGGTGTCGCTTCCCCCACCCCGAGGCAGATGCGCGTACGGTGGTCCGAGACGCCTGGGTGGCCGACTCGTGGCGTGCGGCCAGCGAAGCGGGACGGAGGCAACGCTATGCGCCCAGTACGCTTCGTCGCCCTCTCCGAGGACGGCCATGCCCTGGTTCTCGCTGACGAGGTCGGGCGACTGCTCGCACTACCGATCGACGACCGGATCTCGGGGGCGTTGCACGCCGAGCCCGGTGCGCCGCCGCTCGCGGTGGCGCCGACCGCGGCCGACCCGGTTCCCTCACTGTCTCCTCGGGACATTCAGGCCCGCATCCGCTCCGGTGAGTCCGCCGAGGATGTCGCCCGGATCGCCGGGGTGCCGGTCGACCGGGTGCTGCGCTACGCCGGCCCGGTTCTGCAGGAGCGGGCGATGCTCGCCCAGCACGCCCGCCGCACCCGTCTGAAGGGCGCGGAGAAGCCCACCCCGCTCGCCGAGGTGGTCAACGGTCGGCTGAGCCAGCATGGCATCGACACCGAGAAGATTTCCTGGGACGCGTACCGGCGTGACGACGGCACCTGGCGGATCATCGCCACCTGGCCGTCCGGCAAGGCCACCGCGCAGGCCATCTGGGATCTCGACAAGACCCGGCAGTCGGTCACCCCGCACGACGACATGGCGCAGTACCTGTGCGCCGAGCGGCCCACGCCGATCCTCGGCCAGGAGCCGGCGCCGGAGCGGGGCGGGCACGGCCTGCCCGGTCCGTCGCGCGGCGAGCCGAGCCGTGGTGGGCACGGGTTGCCGGCTGCGTCCGAGCACCCGCGCTCTGGCCGGGACCCGATCCGGGCCGGCCGCGACGCGCTGCTCGCCTCACTGGACCGCCCGCTCGGCGCGTCGTCGGGTCGTGGCCTTGAGCCGCGTACCCCTGCCGCTCTTGGCGGGTCGGACGCGCCCCGGCAGCGGCCGGTCGGCGGGGGCGCTGCCGCACTGCTCGGCGGCGGCCAGGGGTCGGCCTTCGACGACGACTCGGACGCACCCAAGGAGGTGCCGGCCGTGCCGTCGCTGGCGGTGCTGCGGCCCCGCCGGACGGGCGCTGCGGCCGCCGCTGGCGGCGAGGCCACCGATGCCAACGGCAAGCCGCGTAAGCGCCTGCCGAGCTGGGACGACGTGCTCTTCGGCAGCGGTCCGGCGGCGCGCGAGTCCTCCTGACGCTTCGTGTTGACGGGTGGCCGATTGCCACCCGCCAACACGAAACACGTGAGCCTCATCGACGGTCTTCGGCGTCCTCGCGGTCGAGGCCGGCGACCTCGCGTACGGCCTCGGCGACGGCCGGGAAGTCCTTCTTGAGGATCGCACCGTGGTTGCTGGCTACCTTCGCCCCGATCCGGATGTGCGGGTTCCGGGCGATCACCGCGTCGAGGCTGGCGCGGATCTGTTCCTGCTCGTCACCGCGGCTCCCCAGGGACGTCCCCGAGGCGACCACGTACCGCACCGGCACCGTGATGGTGTCCAGCACGGGGCCCAGCTCGCGCTCGCGGGAGAGCTTGCCGAGCTCGATGTTGCTGTCGGCCATCTGGTCGGCGTTCATCCGAGGGGTCAGACCGGTCGGGCGCAGCAGCGGCATGAAGAGGTTCATCCGTCGGAACATCTTGCGGATCCGTTGCGCCATGGCTTCGTCGAGCCAGTCGTGCGGGAACGCGCCGTCGACCAGGACCGCGCCCAGGGCACGCTCCGGGTTGCGGCTGGCCCAGTGCGCCCCGACAACCGCTCCGTAGGACCAGCCCACCACGAGCGCGCGGTGCACGCCCCTGGCTGCGAGGACGGCATCGACATCCCGGACGGCCGCCTCGAAGGAGTAGTCCGCTGAACGCTTCGACTTCCTGCCGCGAGCCCGCTCGTCGTAGGTGATGTGCCGCCACCCGGTGCCCAGTTCGGCGATGACCCGCCGCCAGTACCCCTGGGTGGCGAACTGGCCGTTGAGGTAGACCACGGGGACCCCGGGACCGCCGGTGTCGGTGACGGCCAGGGCCGTGTCGTCGACCGGCACCATGCCGGTCCAGGACGCACTCGTCGCGGAAGCGTTGTTCATTGCCATGTCTGCACTCCTGGTCGCGTCGGGCGTTCGGTCGGGATCAGAGGCTGCGGGCGGTGATGTCGCCGTGGGAGGTGGTGGCGCGGATGTCGAGTGCGGTGGTGCCGTCGTTTTTGAGGGCGTTGCTGACCCGGCCGTGGCCGGTGCCGGCGTCCAGTGCGGCCGACACGCCTGCGGCGGCGCCGACCGAGATGTCGCCGGACTGAGTGGTCAGCACGACGGTGCCGCGCACGGCTTCGGCGATCCGGATGTCACCCCTCGCGGTGCTGATCTCCGCGGGACCGGTGAGCCGCCCGACCTCCACGTCGCCGTCGATCGCGGTGAGGCGCACGCTCGCCGCCTCGTCGATCTTGATCTGGCGGTACGCGCCGTCGAAGGTGACGTCGCCGAGACGCCCGACACCACGCAGCTCGGCGCTGGCGGCCTTGGCCTCGACGCGGGAGTCGGCAGGCAACCGGACGGTGACCTGCACGGATCCGGAGGGACCGACGAGCGGGTTGCCGGGTGTCGCGGCCGCGATCCGCAGGACCCCGTCGGAGTACGCGACGGTGGTCTGCTCGGCGGCCCTGGTGTCGCGACTCTTGGCGGGGTCGGTCGGCAGCACCTCGACCGTCGTGTCGACGCGGTCCGCGGCGATGAACTGGATGCGACCGGAGGGGATGTTCAGGACGGCGGAGATGGGGGCGGGGGTGTCGAACGTCTTCATCATGCTCTCCCGTGCTCGTACAGCGTTTCTGATATCGGAAACGCTACGTTGCTTTCCACATCCCGGCAACAAGCGCGTTGCGTTACCAGAACGTTTTCCCAGCTAGAATCCTCGCAACTGTTGCAACCGCCCGGGAAGTAACGCAACGCTCCCCGCAGGCCAGTGTTGCAATGGGCCAGAAGTGAACGCTATGGTGGAGGCACCACGGGCCGCCCACGAAGGACCACGAGGGAGATCACGATGCCGGGAGGCAGACTCACCCAGCAGGAGCGCCAGCAGATCGCGCTGGGGCTGGTCGACGACCTCCCCTACGCGGAGATCGCCCGACGACTCGAGCGTCCCACCTCGACGATCACCCGCGAGGTGATGCGCAACGGCGGCCCCCTGGCCTACCGCGCCGACCTGGCCCACCGCGCCACCGAACGCCGCGCCCACCGACGCAGGTCGGCCTCCTCCCGCACGACGGAGTCAGTCGCACAGCCCCAGGGCCGTGACGCCGAGGCCGTGGCCGAATACGAGGAGACGTTCACCACCGTCCTCATGGCGTCGGGTCTGAGCAAGATGGCGGCCCGCGTGTTGACCTGCCTGTTCACCACCGACTCGAGCAGACTCACCGCGTCCGAGCTCGCTCAGCGCCTCCAGGTCAGCCCAGCGTCCATCTCCAAGGCGATCACCTTCCTGGAGGGTCAGAGCCTGGTTCGCCGCGAGCGCGACGAACGCCGCCGTGACCGCTACGTCGTCGACGACGAACTCTTCTACCAGGCCACGATCGCCAGCGCCCGAGCCAACGACCAACTCGTCGAGACCGCGCGGCAGGGCGTCGCCCTCCTCGGCCCGCACACCCCGGCCGCCGCCCGCCTGGAGAACATCGCCCGCTTCCTCGACTTCATCAGCGAGAGCATCGTCCGCGCCGCCGAACAGGCCCGCGAGGTCCTGCACAGCAGACCCGCGGCGGCCACTGCCCAGCCGAGCCCGCACCAGGACCAGCCGGGGACGCCCTGACGAGAGTGCCGGGTCAGAGCGGCCAGGCGGCGAGCCGGTCGTAGCGCGATGGTCGCGAGTCGAGGTGGCTGCGCATCAGCAGCAGCTCGATCGCCGGCCACTCCGGTCCCTGGTAGTCGTCCAGGTCGGCCTGGTCCGCCTCGATGTCGGCCAGGTCCATCCGATCACCGGGCCGGGCCACGGTCAGGTGCGGGCGGAACGGCCTGGCGTCGTCGCACGGCAGCCGGGTCTGCCGCAACCGGGACCGGACCAGGCCGGCAAGCACGTGCAGTGCCTCGACCTCGCCTCGCAGGCCCACCCAGAGCACAGTGGACCGACCCTGACCGAACCGACCACCGCCACCGAGACTGAACCGGGGCAGGGCGTTCCGGCCGTCGCGGAACCACTCGGCGGCCAGCCCGAGCGCGCTCTCCACCTCGACCAGCCGGGCCGCCTCGACGTCGCCGAGGAAGGCCAGGGTGACGTGCAGATGGGCCGGATCGGCGAGCCGGACGTTGACGCCGGCAGCAGCCGCTGCGGAAACCCGTAGTCGCGCGACCTGCGCGCCGAGGTGGTCGACCGGCTCGGGGGGCGGGTAGACCGCGACGAAGAGCCGCAACCGTCGCTCAGCGGTGCCGTTGCCGGTGCCCGGCCCGGGCCGCCGGCAGGGTCAGCCCGGAGGCGTGCAGCACACCCTCCACCCGGACCCGCTCGATCTCCTGGTCGACGCCCTCCAACTCGGCGAGGTGCTCGGTGATGCCGAGGGCACGGCAGGCCAGCCGGAGTCTGTCGTCGTACGCCTGGAGCAGCGCGCTGTGCCAAACCATCGACCGGCCGGTGCCGCCGAGGCGTTCGCCGCCGAGGCGGCGCAGGTCGGCGGCGAGCTGGTCCAGGGGCCGCCGGTCGGCGCGGTCGAACCCACTGAGGTCGATGTCCCGGGTCAACGCGTCTGCCTCGATGGCCCGGTCGAGACGGGCGATGGTGCGTTTCTCTCGACTGCGCTCACGCCATTCGGACCAGCCGCAGACCACCCGGTCGAGGATCTCGTCGTAGCAGAAGATCAGGGCGAATGCCGCCGGCAGACTGGCCACGGCGAGGAACGCCAGGGCCAGCATCAGCGCACGTCCGACTCCCACGTATCGACGCTAAGCCCCGTCGTGCCACCCCGCCAGCGATTTGGCCGCATCCACACAATCCGTCCAACGAGACCGACCCCGGGTCCGCCGGCTACCGAAAAGGGGCCCCTCTTCCGGAATGTCCGATAAGAGAGGGCCCCTTTTCCCAAGCGTCAGCAGTCGGTGGAGGTCACGTAGAAGCGGGGCATCGGGAGGATCCGGAAGCGCAGCCGGGCGCCGGAGCGGCGCAGCTGCCAGGTGAGGGCGATCAGCGCGGCGGCCAGCGAGATCAACGCACCCATCCAGATGCTGGCACCGGCGCCGAAATGCTCCGCGACCCAGCCGATGAGCGGCGCGCCGACCGGATTGGTGCCCAGGAAGACCAACACCCACAGGGACATCACCCGACCCCGGAAGGCCGCGTCCACCCCCAACTGGACCCGCTGGTTGGCGGCCTGAGCGAAGAAGACCATGAAGAAGCCGGTCGGCACCAGCAGCACCACGACCAGCCAGTACACCGACGCCAGGCCGACCAGGGTGCCGAAGCTGGCGCAGGCGATCGCGGCGCCGAGCACCACCCAGATCGACGGGCGACTGCGCCGGCCGGTGCCGCTGAGCGCGCCGCCGAGGGCACCGACGGCCAACGCCGTGCTGAACAGGCCGAAGGAGGCGGCACCGGTGTTGAAGACCGTCTTCGCCAGCGCGGCCAGGGTGAGCTGGAAGTTGAAGAGCGACATGCCGATCACCGACATCACCGCCATCGGCAAGAGCAGGTCGGGTCGACGCCACACGTACCGCAGCCCGTCGATGACCCGTGCGGACGCCCGCTCGTCGCGCGGCAGCAGGGCGTCGCGTTGCAGCTCGGACGTCCGCATCCGGACCACGTTGACCAGGGGCGCGATGGAGCTGACCGCGGTGAAGAGGAAGACCGGGCCGACGTCGAACGCGGCGATGGCCAGCCCGGCGACGGCCGGGCCGACGATCCGGGCGGAGTTGAACACGGCGGCGTTCAGCGACAGCGCGTTGGGCAGCAGGGGCGTGCCGACGAGTTCGGAGACGAACGCCTGACGGACCGGGGTCTCCACGGCGTTGGCCGTGCCGAGCAGCGCGGCGAAGGCGAAGACGTGCCAGAGCTGCACCAGGTCGGTGAGGACCAGCAGGGACATACCGAGCGCCAGCAGGCTCCAGAAGGAGTTGGCGGCGAAGAGCAGCACCCGCTTGTCGTACCGGTCGGCGAGCCGGCCGGAGAGCAGGGTGAGCAGCAGCACCGGGGTGAACTGACAGGCGGTGACCACGCCGAGCGCGGTGGCCGAGTTGTTGGAGAGATCGAGGACGAGCCAGTCCTGGGCGATGAACATCATCCAGACGCCGATCAACTTGATCAGCTGCCCGGATGCGAAAAGGCGGTAGTTGCGGACCTGTAGGGACTGGAACATCGTGCTCAGCTTCGCCTGCACTCTTGGTGCGCCTCCTCCGGCCGTACGCGTCATCGACAGGTGACGGCACGGACCCGGTGGCGCGGGCGCGGCTCAGGCGCGAGCGACCTGCTGAAGAATCTCGGCGGCCCTCTGCAGGGTCTCCCGTTCGTCCTCGTCCAGTGCGGCCAGCCGGTGAGCCAGCCACTCGTCGCGGGCCCGCTCGAACTGGTCGAGCACGGCCTCCCCTCCCTCGGTCGCCTCGAGGATGACCTGCCGGCCGTCGGTCGGATGGGGTGTCCGCCGCACAAGGCCACGGTCCTCCAACTTCCCGACGATCTTGGTCATCGTCGGTGGCTGCACCCGCTCGACGTCGGCCAGCTCCCGGGGCGTCATCGCACCCGCCAGCCGCAGGCTGGTGAGCGCGGAGACCTGGGTGACCGTGAGGTCGCCGACCGGTCGGGCCTGGCGGACCCGCCGGTTGAGTCGAGTGATCGCATCACGCAGCTGAGGGGCCAACTGCGCCGGTGGCACGCGTTTCGCCGTCACCGTCCGCTCCGTCACAGTAGTTAGCTTAACTAATGAGCATGGCTAACGACATCTGTTATGACCAGGCTCACGAGAGGATTCATGATGTTACGGGCGGGGAATCCGGATCGACTCCCCGCCCCGACACCCCGTCAGAGCACCAGAGACTCGATCGGCCCACGCAGGAAGTACAGCACGAACAGCGCTGCCACCCCGTACAGCAAGGGGTGGATCTCCCGGGCCTTACCCCGGGCCAGCTTGACCACGACGAAAGTGATCAGGCCGGCGCCGATCCCATTGGAAATCGAGTAGGTGAACGGCATCAACACGATCGTGAGGAACGCCGGAATGGCGATCTCGTAATCGGACCAGTCGATCGTCCGTACCGCGGTCATCATCAGGAAACCGACCACCACCAGGGCCGTCGAGGCCGCCTCGAACGGCACGACCACCACCAGCGGCGCAAGGAACATCGCCAGCAGGAAGAGCACGCCGGTGACCAGGCTGGCCACGCCGGTCCGGGCGCCCTCCCCGACACCGGCGGCACTCTCGATGTACGACGTGTTGCTGGAGGTGCTGGCCGCACCGCCGGCCGCCGCGGCGATCGAGTCGACCAGCAGGATCTCCTTGGCCCTCGGCGGGGTGCCCCGCTCGTCGAGCAGGCCACCCTCCTGGCCGACCGCCACCATCGTGCCCATGGTGTCGAAGAAGTCCGTGATCAACAGGGTGAAGACGAACATCAGCACGACCACCCAGCCGGCCCGGCCCCACGAGTCGAGCACGTTGAACTTGCCGAGCAGCGACAGGTCCGGCACGTCCACCACCGTCTTGGGCAGCTCCGGCACGTTGAGTGCCCAGCCCTTCGGGTTGGGCTTCCCGTCGACGAACGACGGGCCGATGTTGGCGACCGCCTCGACGATGACCGCCAGCACGGTGGAGGTCAGGATCCCGATCAGGATCGCCCCCCTCACCCGGCGCACCACCAGCACCAGTGTGAGCAGCAGGCCCAGCACGAAGACCAGCAGCGGCCAGCTCACCAACTTGCCGCCGATGCCCAGGCCGACCGGCACGGTGGTGTTCGCGACGTCCGGGACCCGCCGGACGAAGCCGGCGTCCACCAGGCCGATGATGGTCAGGAACAGCCCGATGCCGACCCCGATCGCGGTCTTCATCTGCGTCGGCACCGCGCGGAACACCGCAGTCCGCAGACCGGTCAGCACCAGCACCGCGATGATCACACCCTCGATCACCACCAGGCCCATCGCGTCGGCCCAGGTCATCTCGGGAGCGATCTCGTACGCCACCAGGGCGTTGACGCCCAGACCCGCGGCGAGCGCCAGCGGGAACCGACCGACCACCCCCATCAGGATGGTCATCAGGCCGGCGACCAGCGCGGTCGCGGCAGCCAGCGCGGGAATCGGCAGGGTCTTGCCGTCACCATCGACAGCACCGCCCAGGATCAGCGGGTTGAGCACCACGATGTACGCCATCGTGAAGAAGGTCGCCAGGCCGCCGCGTACCTCCCGGCTCAACGTCGAGCCACGGGCAGAGATCTCGAAGAACCGGTCGAAGCCGTTACGCGGGTTGGCGGGTTGGGGAGGTGTGCCGTTGTCGGGCGGCGCTACTGCCATCAGGTCCTCGCAGGTGATCTTCCAGTTGTCGCGCGCATCGTCCCAGATCAGCGGCGGGCAGGGAAAGTAGATCGCGTACGCTTGCCGAATGCCGAACGAGCAGCCACCGCGGCCCGCACCACTGGACCCGCCGATGGTGCCGTTCGCCCTCGCCGGGCTGATCGCCTGGGCGGTGGTCGGGCTGGTCCTGCTGATCTTCTTCCGGGGTTGGCTGACCGACAACGGTCACGAGAACTGGCTCTGGACCTGCCTCGCCGGTTTCCTGTGGGGCTTCCCTGGCCTCGCCGTGATGATGCGGCACGACGCCAACCGACGCCGCCGCCGCGCGAGCTGACCTGACCACCGCGCCGGGCAAACCCGACGCGAAACGATCAGGAGTGCCCGTACGGCTCCGCCGGCTCGGCTGTCTCCACCGAGCCCGGGGCGCGGCTGACCGACATGGCCTCCACCGCGCTGTCGTCGTACACCGTGGGTAGCTCTTCGACAGCGGTCTCGGCGGCCTCGATCAGCGTCTCGGAGTGGGCGCCGCAACCGTGGTCGGCACTCACCACCCGGCCGTCATCCGGGGCGTAGAAGTTGCCACACGCCCCGAAGGCCTGCCGCATCGCACCAGCCAGTGGCAGGTAGAAGCCGCAGGTGCCACAACGGGCGGCGGCCGGCGCGGCGGTGGAGATGGGCGCGGCGGGGCCGTGGTCGCCGTCATACCAGCGCTGCGCCGCTTCGATGCGGCCCTCCCGGGAGAGCACGCGTGCTCGCCCGAGGCCCAGCTCCCACGCCGTCTCCTCGACCGCCGGGTCGTCGGAGAGCAGGTAACCGGGGACCAGCCGATCGTCGTCCGGCGAGGTCGGCAGCAGATCACCCGGACCGAGATCGCCCGGCTTGAGCCGCTCCTGCCAGGGCAGCCAGCCGGGCGCGAGCAGCGCGTCCGGGCCGGGCAGCAACACCGTCTCGCAGATGGTGACCGTCTTGCTGCGCGACACCCGCGTGACGGTGACCGCCCACCGCCAGCCGCGATAGCCGGCGAGGCGGCACTCAAAGTAGTGGGTGACCAGCCGTTCACCCTCGGCGACGACCTGCAGGTGGTCGCCGACGTCGTCAGCGTCCACCTCGGTTATGCCAGCGCGGGCCACCTCGACGGCGGCGGCACAGACCTGGTCGAGACGGGCGGCGCGGGTGGAGGCGGGCCTGGTCACTTCCCCATTGTTCCCCATGCGTCCCGCAGGGGTGACAGGGACTCCCGGGGAACCTTTCCCCGCAGTGGTGCGGCGTACCTGGATCAGATGGGCGAGGATGGTGCACATGCCGTCGTACTCCCGCTCCGGGCGATCCGTCCTCGGGCGGACCGTCGGCACCAGCATTCGCGCCGTTCGTCTGCTGCTGCGCGGTTCGGTGGGCAGCGGTCGCTGGGTGACCCGCCGGGCCGGTCGGGCCCGCACCCGGGGCGCCGGCGGCGAGGTCGGCATGGTTCGCCTGTTCGACCTGCACGCGGTCTCCTGTGCCGGTGACACTCTGATCGCCATCGGCCTGGCCGGGACGATCTTCTTCAACGTGCCGCTGGGCGAGGCCCGCAGCAAGGTCGCGCTCTACCTGCTGGTGACCATGGTGCCGTTCGCGATGCTCGCCCCGGTGGTGGGCCCGCTGCTGGACCACTTCCGGCACGGCCGGCGGTACGCGCTGGCCGCCACGATGCTCGGTCGCGCGTTCCTGGCCTGGTTGATCTCCGACTACATCCACGGCTTCGGGCTCTATCCGGCCGCGTTCGGGGTGCTCGCGCTGTCCCGGGCGTACGGCGTGGCCCGGTCCGCCGCGGTGCCCCGGTTGCTGCCAGAGGGCCTCGGCCTCTCCCAGGTGGGTGCCCGGGCCAGCGTCTACGGCACGGTCGCGGGCGCGCTGGTGGCGCCGATCGGGTTGGCCGCGTTCTGGTTCGGGCCGCAGTGGCCGCTGCGCGTCGCGTCGGTGATCTTCCTGATCGGCATGGTGATCTCCCTACGGTTGCCGCCGAAGGCCGACTCGGAGCCACCGGAGCGGGTTCCCCGGCCGCTGCGCGCGCTGGGCCGTCGCCGTGGCGATCGTCCGCTGGGCCGGGGTCGTCCCGCCGGGCGCGTGGTGATCGCCACCCTGATCGGCGCCGCGACCCTGCGCGCGGTGTACGGCTTCCTGCTGCTCTTCCTCGCGTTCGCGATCAAGAAGGGCGATCTGACCACTGTGGTGTTCGGCCGGGACCTGGGCGCCGAATGGGCGTTGGGGGCGGTCGGTGCCGCGCTCGCGGTCGGCAGTTTCCTGGCCACCGCCGTCGGCACCCGCCTGCGCATCCACCGGCCGACCGCCATCCAGTCCAGCAGCATGATCATCGTGGCCGGGGTGGCGGTGCTCGCCGTCATCCAGTTCTCGCTCCTGATGGTCGCCCTGCTCTGCCTGGTCGCCGCGCTGGTCAGCGGGGTGGCGAAGCTGGCCGTGGACGCTTCGATCCAGGAGCGCATCCCGGAACGGCTGCGAGCCAGCTCCTTCGCCCATTCCGAGACGGTGCTGATGCTCGCCTTCGTCGCCGGCGGCGGGCTCGGATTGGTGCCGTTCGACGGTCGGATGGGCATCGCCGTCGCCGCCGGGGTCGGCGTCCTGGCCGCGATCCGGGGTGTGCTGGTCGCGGCCCGACTGCGCGGCGAGAAACTGGCCGGCCGGCCGCTCGGCGATGACGAGCTGACCGACGACGAGCCGGCGGACGAGCCCGAAGCCTCCGCGCCCACCTCGCCGGCACCGACCCAGACCACGTCCCCGCAGTTCGAAGAACCGGGCCTGACCCCGCCGGGCTACCACATCTACCGGCCGTCCTCGGCCGTCGGCGGCCCGGGCGGCGGCGCGGACGACGAGACCCGCCGCGAATCTCCCGGCTCACTCTCGTGACCGGCCTGTTGGTGGTGACGGCGGTGCCAGCCGAGGCGGACGCCGTTCGTGCCGGGCTGGCCGACTCCACCGTGACCGTCGCACCGGTCGGCGTGGGCCCGGCCGTCGCCGGCGCGGCCACGGCCCGGCTGTTGGCGCTGGCCGAGGCCGCGGGACGCCCGTACCGTGCGGTGGTCAGCGCCGGCGTTGCCGGCGGCTTCGTCGGGCGGGCCGAGGTCGGCGACACGGTGCTCGGCACCGCCAGCATCGCCGCTGACCTGGGTGCCGAGTCACCGGACGGTTTCATCCCTGTCGACGAGTTGGGCATGCCGCTCGCGCTGCTCGGTGCCGGCAGTGTGGTGCGGGCCGACCCGGGCCTGCTGGCGGCGCTGCGGGCCGCCCTTCCGGCGGCCACGACCGGCCCGGTGCTCACGGTCAGCACCGTCACCGGCACCACAGCCAGCACGGAGGAGCTGCGCCGGAGGCATCCGGAGGCGGTCGCCGAGGCCATGGAGGGGTACGGCGTGGCGGTCGCCGCAGCGCAGGCCGGGGTGCCCTTCGCCGAACTGCGCACCATCTCCAACCCGATCGGCCCTCGTGACCGCGACGCCTGGCGTCTGCGCGAAGCTCTCACCGCGCTGACCGCAGCGGCCCCGGCGCTGCGCTGACTATGGCCGAGGCGGACGGACTTCGAGCGTGAGCGCCGACGGGCGACCCGCCTGCAGCTCGAACCCGCAGGCGAGCAGAAACTCGACGTTGCCGCCGTCGGCTATCGCGTGGATGGTCCGGATGCCGGCGACCGCCATCTCCCTGGCCAGCAGCTCGATCAGCTGACGCCCCATGCCCAGGGTCCGTAGGCCGGGAGCAACGACAACGCTCTCCAACACCAGCTCACGCCGGTCGCCCCAATCCTCGCCAAGGAGGAGGTCCAAGCTGCGCTCGTGGGCCCTCAACTCACCGACCGGCCCGGCCTCTGGCACCTCGGCCAGGAAGCGCCATGAGGTGGCCGGCAGCCCTTCGAACGCGCGGCGAAACCGCACCTGTGCCCGTGTCTGGTCCCGCAACCGCCGCTCGTCACGTCGTGCTCGATCGAGGTCATAGGTCAGCTCCGGGACGCGCACCGGCCACAAGCGCTGCGGGAGGGTGTAGGAGTGCACCCACCAGGCGGCCGGCCAGTCCTTGAGGGTCAGGACTCGGCGGACGTCGAGGTGCGCTGGGTACCGGCGGCCGGCCTCGTCCCGCAGCTCATCCTGCGGCTCGTCACGCAGCGCGTTGTTTGGCGCCTGCGGTGACTCGTCGGCCGCCGCAGAGGAGTGGGCGTTGGGAAGCTTGAGAATGACCTCACCGCCCGCCGCACGGACCAGCCGCTCCACCGTGCGGAACGCCGGCCCGGCGCCCTGCCCCGCCTCGATCCGCGCCAACGTGCTCTTCGGGACCCCGGACCTCTCGGCCAACTCGCGCTGGCTCAGGTCGGCACGTCGACGAAGATCCCGCAGGGTTGCCCCCACGTCGATCGCACCCAGGTCCGCAGCCACCCGTCCATGGTTTTCCGCTCAGCTCGCGCCGTCAACAGGACCCGTCCACCTGTGGACAACCCTGTGGATAGTGTCTCCGCCGCTGTGTACATCCCTTCGTCAGCGCCTGTAGAGCTGCCCCGTCAGTGGGGCACGACAGCGGGTGTACCGAGCCGGCACGCAGTGCCCCAGCACTCTGCGGACGGCCAGGCTCACCTGGCAGACGGCGGGCCCACCCCGGCAGACGGCGGGCCCACCCTGGCGGAGTGCGGCCCACCCTGGCGGACGGCGGGCCCACCCTGGCGGGGCGCGGCCCACCCTGGCGGACGGCGGGCCCACCCTGGCGGGGCGCGGCCCACCCTGGCGGACGGCGGGCCCACCCTGGCGGGGCGCGGCCCACCCTGGCGGACGGCAGGCTCAGGGGCGGCTCACGCCGGCAGACGGCGGGCCCACCCTGGCGCGGACGACCCGCCCATGCCGATGCACGACCAGACGCATCCCGGCCCAGACGGGCGCACCCACCCGACACACATCAGGAGCTGGGCACCGACGAGCGACCCGCGTCCGGACCATTAACCACGTACGCGGCGAGGTTGGCCAGGCATGACATCCACAAGGCAGACAAATCGCCCAAGGCCGGTATCGCTTGGGTTCGCGTGGCCTGTCCCGGGACAAGATCCACTCCATATCGCCGATATTGCGGTATTCGAGGCCTTGGGCTCAAGTGGTTGT
>NZ_PYBV01000168.1 GCF_003205615.1 Micromonospora arborensis
GGCGTTGGCCGAGGCAGACGCCCGGGTCGAAGGGAGGGCCGAGCTGGCCGCCGCGGTGACCGCCGCGGTGACGGAGCTGGCGGCGGCCGGGGCCACCGCCGGGGAGGCGGCGGCGGCGCTGACCGCCCTCGACGACGAGCTGACCGTGTGGACCGGTGTGCGCGCGCCGGGCGGAGTGGCGGAGGTGGCCCGGGCGGTCACGGCGGCGCGGGCCGAGGCCGAGGCGGCGGCGACCGCGGTGTCGCTGGCCGAGGAACGGGAGGAGAAGCTGCGCGGCGAGCTGGCCGGTGCCGGCGACGAGAGCGCGGTGCGACTGCTGCTGCGGGCGTACGACGATCGGGATCGGCTGTCCGGCGAGGCCGACACGGTCCGTGCCGCGGTGGGCGCGGCGAACGACGAGCACGCTACGGCGGAGGGCGCGCGGGC
>NZ_PYBV01000169.1 GCF_003205615.1 Micromonospora arborensis
CCGGCACGAGACGGCCGCGTTCAAACGGGCGCTGGGCCAGGCCGCCTACCGGGTACCGATCAGCTCGATCAAATCGATGGTCGGGCATTCGCTCGGCGCGATCGGGTCGATCGAGATGGCCGCCTGCGCGCTGGCCATCGAGTTCGGTGTGGTGCCGCCGACGGCGAACTGGAGCACCCGGGACCCCGAGTGCGACATGGACTACGTTCCGAACGAGGCACGGGAGGTCCCCGTGGACGTCGCGCTGTCGGTGGGCAGCGGGTTCGGTGGCTGCCAGTCGGCGACGGTGCTCCGCCGGCTGGCCGGGACGGT
>NZ_PYBV01000170.1 GCF_003205615.1 Micromonospora arborensis
GTGCGCACCGGACCGCCGGGTGGGGTGGCGGGCTGCACGGCTTCTTGGCGGCGCAGGATCTCCTCCACCGCCGCCGGCAGGTCGTTGGCCACCCATCCGGCGGCGGCGACCTCCTCCGGCCGGGTCACCGGTGTCGGCACCAGCACCCCCGCGGCACCCGCGGCCAGCGAGGCGGCGACGTCCCGGCCGATGTCACCCACCAGTACGCACCGGGACGGTGTCGTACCCAACTCCCGGGCGGCGGCGTGCACCAGGCCGGGCGCCGGCTTGCGGCAGTCACAGCCGTCCGCGTCGTCGTGCGGGCAGACCAACCACGCGTCGA
>NZ_PYBV01000171.1 GCF_003205615.1 Micromonospora arborensis
CCACCACGCTGGTCGCGGCATTGCTGCACGACACCATCGAGGACACCGAATACACCCTCGACGCGATGCGCGCCGACTTCGGTGGCGAGGTGGCCCTGCTGGTCGACGGCGTCACGAAGCTGGACAAGGTCAAGCTGGGCGACGCGGCCAAGGCCGAGACGATCCGCAAGATGGTCGTGGCGATGGCCAAGGACCCGCGGGTGCTGGTCATC
>NZ_PYBV01000172.1 GCF_003205615.1 Micromonospora arborensis
TGCCGATCGTCACCGACGGAACCATCCGGGAGGTCGACTCCGACCTGCGGCACTGGCGGATCGAGACGGTGGTGCTCGCCGACCAGGTGCACGGCGCGAAGTTCGAGGTCGACGAGGAGGCGGTCCGGCGTACCGCCACCGCCCTCTTCGGCGAGCCGCAGCGGGTCGACGACGTCTGGCTCTGGCGCATCCCGCCGGCCTGACCCTGCCCTGGTGAGGCGGCTCACCAGGGACGATCGCCGGTAGCGGGACTAGGCTGGACGCCGTGACAACGACGACCTCCGGCCTCACCGCCGTCCGCGCCGGCCTGCT
>NZ_PYBV01000173.1 GCF_003205615.1 Micromonospora arborensis
TGCCGCCCTGCCGCTCGGAGATCGCGGCGATCAGCTCGCCCTTACGCATGCGAGCCGTGCCGGAGATGCCGAGCGACGCGGCCAGGCTCTGCAGCTCTGGCAGCAGCATCGCCGACAGACCGGTGCCGCTACGCCGCCGACGGGCGGGAGCGGCGGCGGTGGCATCGCCAGCGACGTTGGAAACATCCGACGTCACGTCGGTGGTGTCGCTCAATGGAATCCTTCCCTCGATAAAGGCCGGGACTGCCCGGAGTCGGAGCTCAGGT
>NZ_PYBV01000002.1 GCF_003205615.1 Micromonospora arborensis
ACTCCCGTGGACGCAACCTCTCGTGGAGCGCCCGGAAGTAGGGATCCTGCTCGCTGTGCCACGTCCTTTGCCTTGTCTACCCGTCTTAGCTCACTCGCGTCGGCGTATCTGACCGGCATTGGTGCTGGGTGAGAACACAAGTCCCTAAGGCCCCGACGGCGTCGACACAGTCCGTGGTTGCCGAGTAATCCCGCCGGCGTCGTCCTATGTCCGCTCAACATGGGCGTTGACATCGGCGGCCTTCGCGTCTGCATCGTGATGGTCCCAAGATGGCCTGCCCCCGCGTTTGAGGGTCTCTCGCGCTGGGCGCTGCGGGTGCTGACGCCCCCACTCGCCGCGCATGAGCCGCACCACGGGCGGTGCCGCCTCCGCGAGACTCGCGGAGGCGGCACCGCCGATCGGGTGGTGGTACGGATCAGCTGCGGGTGGACCAGCGCTGGTTCTGTTGCCCGTTGCAGGCCCAGAGGAGGAGCTTGGTGCCGTTGGCGGTCCCGGCGCCGCTGGCGTCGAGGCAGAGCCCGGACTGGACGCCGGTGATGGTGCCGTTGGAGTTGATGTTCCATTGTTGGTTGGTGCCACCGTGGCAGTCCCAGATGATGGCCTGGGTGCCGTTGGTGGTGCCCTGGCCGCTGGCGTCGAGGCACTTGTTGCCCAACACCTGCAGTTGCTTGCCGGCCGTGTGGGTCCAGCGTTGGGCGGTGTTGCCGACGCAGTCCCAGAGTTGGACCTGGGTGCCGTTGGTGGTGGTGCCGTTCGGCACGTCGACGCAGCGGTTGGACTGGCCACCGACGAGTTGGACGCCCTGTGTCGGGTTACCGCCACCGGACGGCGCGTACGCGGCAGCGGCGATGTTCGCCTGTACCGCGTCCTCGGTCGCCGCGGTCGGGTAGCCGGAGGTCATCACGCCCTCGTAGAAGGTGCCTCGGCCGGTGTTGCTGTTGTCGCCGCCGATGCCGAGCAGGATGGCGCCTTCCTTCTTCATCGGGTGGTAGCCGTTGGGGCGGCGTCCGTCGAAGTAGGTCGTCAGGCCGCCGGACTGCGCGTTGCCGCCGCGGACCGCCCAGTGGTTGGGCTCGCCCTTGACGATGGCCGTCAGGAAGCGGTGGCTGATGGGGGGCATGGGGTTGTACCGCGCGTTCACCCCGGAGAACAGTCCCCACTCCATGTCCATCATGATCCAGGGGCCGTTGCCGTCCCCGTAGCCCCACACCTTGTTGTTGCCGAAGTAGATGGTCTCCATGATGCCGATGTCGTCGGCCATGGCGTTCGTCTGCGCGTTGCCGTAGTCGAAGCAGCACCCGTTGTTGTAGTGCGTGCCGTCGAGGACGGCGTAGATGCCCTCGGGCTGGTCGCCGGTCGCGATGCCGTTGGTGTTGTTGTTGCGGTAGCCGGTGCCCGGGGCGATGTAGACGCCGTACGCCTTCTGGCCGCCGATCGTGATCGGCGCCGCCTTCGCGTCGGCAAGGTTGTCCGACCCGCCAGGGCCGGGGCCCGGCACGCCGCCACCCATGGCCTGGGTGAGGCGGTTGTTGCGGCCGGTCTGGTCGTAGATGATCGTGATGACGCAGTTGGTGTTGGTGCAGAACGTGTCCTGCGTGGCGGCGTCGGCGTAGCCGCCCGCACTCAGCACGCCGACGTCGCGAGTGGTGTTGTCCGACGAGCGGCGAACCTGGTAAAGCGGGCCGTTGTACGCGCCGTACAGCGCGCGGGTGGTGCTGTGCGCGGCGACGCACGGGGTGCCGCCCGAGGCGTAGATGTCGCACGGTCCCGTGCCGGCGGCGCGGGCGACACCCGGCGCGTCCGAGACCACGTAGATGCTGGCGCCGACAGCGAGAACCAGCAGGGTTCCCGTCGCGGCGAGCAGACGACTCAGTCGTCTCTTCACATTCATCGGATCCTCTCGGCGGTGTGGTGGAGCGTGGTGGTGGCGGGTTGAGCCTGTGCTGCCGAACCGATCCAGTTCGATACGGTTGGTGGCGTGGGCGGCGGTGGTTCGAGCCTCGCTACCGACCCAGACCGACGTCACACGTCATACCTGTTTACATTAATGCCCGTCCATTCGTCGCGCTACCGGGCGCGGGCCGTCGCATCCGACCCGGTCGACGCCCCGCTGGCCGGGGAACTTGCTGCCTCGGGGCTTGGGTCCGGACGGATATGCTCGGCAGGGAAGAGGGTGCGTGCCCGTTTCGGGGCAAGAATCGATTCGAGGGCGCGGCATGAACATCGGGGAGATCGCCCGCCGGGCGGGGGTGTCCCGCAGCACCGTCTCCTACGTCCTGAGCGGGAAACGGACCGTGTCGGAGGGGACCCGGCAGCGGATCCAGGCGGTCATCGACGAGCTGGACTACCGACCGAACGCCAGCGCCCGCGCGCTCAAGGAGGGACGCACCCGCACCCTCGGGCTGGTGATTCCCCCGGCGAGCCAGCGGTTGACCGACATGCAGCTGGGCTTCGTCGCCAGCGTCGTCGAGGCGGCCGCAGGCCACGACCTCGACGTGCTGCTGTCCCCGTCCGGGGGCGACCACGACCGGTCGTTCGAGCCGGCCGGCGTGACGCGCCGGTCATCGAGTTCAGCGGCCTCGTTTGTGACGCGGATCGGTGGCGTTCGACCTGATCACGTTCACCGGATCGGCGGCTCGACAGGCTGCACCGAAGGCCGTGGGCGCCCTCGCTGTTCGACGGCCAGTGGGTGTGGCTGACCGGTAAGAGCTGCCAGGGCGGTAGCGACGGTTTGGAGGTCCGCCTTGATGTAGGTGGTGGTGGCGGGTCCGCGGCGGTCGGTATGCCCGGCGTAGGCGCGGGCGACGGCGTAGCCGAAGTGCCGCTCGACCCAGGTGAGGGTGGTGTGACGCAGCCAATGCGTGGTGATTCCCTGGGCGGCGACCCACGGCAACTGTCGGCCGATGCGTTTCCACATCAGGTCGTAGCGCCGGTAGGTGGCGGGTTGGCCGTTGCGGTAGCGCAGCAGCGCATCGGTCGGTGCGACAGCGCCGCGGGCTCGGGCATGGTCATCCAACCGGCTGGCGAGCATCGGTGTGATGGGCTGCCACCGTTGCGTGCCGCCCTTCTCGGACAGGCGGATCAGCGCGTGGTCGGTGTCCAGGTCGGTCAGGCGTAGCGCGAGAGCGCCGCCGCGTCGGCAGGCGGTTTCGGTGTGCAGGCGCAGGATCAGGGCGTCGAGCACGATGTCGTTGCCGCCGCTGCGGGCGGCGGCGTTGATGTCGGACAGTTCGTCGGGGGTGAGGGCGCGGCGGGTGTTGGGCAGCCGGCGAGGTTTGCGGACCCGGTGGGCAGGGCTGTCCGCGATGGTCAGGTAGCCGTCGGCGATGGCGCGGTTGTAGAAGGCGCGGGCGGCGGCGATGAGGTGCTCGCCGGCGTGCCGGCCGTTTCGGGAGTTGCGGCGAGGGCGGGCGCCTGCGGCGGCCTGTCGCATGAGGGCTTCGAGGTCGCTGGCCCGCACCGCGTCAATGCGCCAATCGCCGAGGGCGGCGACCATCCGTCGCCAGGAGCTGCCGTAGGTGCGTCGGGTGCCCGGGCTCGCCGCCGCGACCACAACAGGAAGGTACTCGGCGACTGTCGGCACGGCAGGCCGGTTACTGCCGGTGAGGTCGGCCGCGGTGAGGCCGAGGTGCTCGAGCAGCGCTCGGGCGGTGGCAACACGATCGGGATCCATGGTCATGAGGGCTCTCCAAGGACGCGGGCGTGCAGGTCGACCAGGACCGCCGTGATGGTGTTTGAGGGGTGCACGACAATGCGGTTCTGCCGTGGCAGGGCAGCCAGGAGGACGGGTTCGCCGGTGGCGATGCCGCACAGGTGTCGGGCGGCGGACGGTAGGGGCAGCTCCTCGCGGGTGCCCACGACGTGCGCGCCGTCGGCGGCCGGGGTGATCAGGATTGCGCCGGTCACGACATCGACATGCAGCGTGAGGCCCGGTGTCCAGCCCAAGGCCCGCAACAGTGCACGAGCGGTGATGCGGCCGGTGGCGTCGGGGCGGCCCACGTCGAACAGCACGCCATCACTCGTGCGGGCGGCGGGCGCGGGCAATGTCGGCAGCGGTGCCGGCTCCGGCGATGCGACCGGCAGTGGGGTGGGTATGAGCGCCTCGACGAGCTGCTCGTCGGGCCGGCGAGGGCGCGGCCTGCCGGGGATCACCTAGGCCCCCCGCCAGCACGAGGGCGAGGGAGTCAGCGCAGGTGGCGCCGGCTCCCTGGGGTCGGTGCGCACATATGAGTCGTCGCGGCTCGCGTCCCCACGCGAGAAGAAGTTGATCTCGCGTGGATATCCACGCGAGATCAACTTCTTCTCGCGTGAATATCCACGAACTTTGGTGTCCGAGGGGGGACTTGAACCCCCACGCCCTATACGGGCACTAGCACCTCAAGCTAGCGCGTCTGCCATTCCGCCACCCGGACCTACACGTTCAGCCTACCTCGCCGACCCAGATGATCTTTCCATCCGATGTCGGCACAGCGGGCCGCACGGGGAGTTACTGTACACGCCACTCGTGGATCATGCACATCGCCATCCGGCACCCCTCCCCCAGCGCTTCAGCCGCTGCTCAAACCACCTCGCACGCGCTCATCGACACCACTCCGGGGCGTGTCCGGCTAGCGTTCGGCGGCCCTCTGGCGGCAGCATTGCCACGTGCCTCATCCCTCCCCCCTGGCAGCCGCTCAGCACCGGGCCCTCGCCCTGCGCGCCGCGGGCGATCTCAGCGCCTCGCGGCAGCTGCTCGCGGAGGCCGTCGGATCCGCTCCCCCGCCGTACGCCGCCGACCACCCCGAGATGCTGCACACCGCGCACCTGTTGGCCCGGCTGCACCGCGAGGCGGACGACCTGCTCGCCGCCCGCCGGGTGCTGGAGGAGGCGTTCGCGGCGGGCGAGCGGCGCTGGGAGCACTCCAACCCGGTGCTGCTCGCCCTCGCCTTCGAACTCGGCGAGTTGGCGGAGGAGTTGGGCAACCGGCACGAGGCCCGCCGCAACTACACCCGCGTAGCCACCGCCGGGCCCGCCACGCTCGGGGAGCACCACCCGGCGGTACGCGCGGCCCGCCACTACCTCGGGCCGTCCGCGCCAGCGCCGAACGAGCAACACGCCCCGCCGCCGACGCCCGGTCCGGGCCAGGCCGCCACGGCGACCGAGTCGGCCACCCGGTCGGCCCTGTCCGGCCCGACCCTGTCCATGGCGACCCTGGCCGCGATGCGGCCCTCCGCTGGCGGCCCGCCGGCCACCAGTTCGCCGTGGGCTCCGCCGCAACCGCCGGCCACACCCCGAGCAACCCCTCCTGGGGTACGCGGACCCGCCGCGCCCACCAACGTCACCACCGCGCCGGCTCCGGTTTCCCGGCTGACGCCCGCCCAGCCGGCACCTTCCTCGATCACGCCGACGCAGCCCAGCCCGCCGCGCGCCGAATCCAGGCCCTCGCTGCCGCCGCGCCAACGCGCCAACCACCAACCGCCCGGGACCGACCGGTCAACGGCCGGCCAGCCACCCCAGCCGAGGGCCGAGAGCCAGCCGAGGGCCGAGAGCCAGCCGAGGGCCGAGAGCCAGCCGAGGGCCGAGAGCCAGCCACCCCAGCCGAGGGCCGAGAGCCGGCCGCCCCAGCCGTCCGGTCAGCGGCCACCGCAGCGACCGCCGTCTGGGCCAGCCGTAGCGCCCCGTCAGCGCATGGGCGACCCGGCGAACCACCCGGCGGTCGACCTGCCCCGCCAGCCGTCCAGCCCGTCCGCTCCGCCGCCGACCGCCGCCGCGCCAGCGTCGATGGTGCCGGCACCACGCTGGGACAACCCCACGATCCAGGTACGACAGATCGAACCGCTACTCGCCGAGGAGGCTGCCCACGCCGCAGCCAGACCAACCGAGGTGGGCGGATCGGTCGACGCGTCCCGCGCCGAGGCGACATCGCCAGGGTGGCCGTCCTCCGCCGACAGGCAGCCAGGATCGGCGCATCCGGTGAGCGGCGCGCCAGCCCATCCGGTCAGCGGGCCACCCGTTCCTCCACAGCCGGTCTCCGCGCCACCCGGCCAGCCGTACCCGGTCTCCGGGCCACCGGCCCAGCCGTACCCGGTCTCCGCGCCACCCGGCTATGGGCCACCCGTGTCCGCACCACCCGGCCAGCCGTACCCCGTCTCCGGACCACCCGGCCAGGCATATCCGGTCTCCGGACCACCCGGCCAGGCATACCCCGTCTCCGCGCCACCGGGCTATGGGCCGCCGGTGTCCGCACCACCCGGGCACACCTATCCGGTGTCCGCCCCGCCCGGTTCCGGGCAATCAGTCTCCGCGCCGCCTTACGGACAACCCGTGTCCGCTCCGCCGGTGAGCGCACCACCGGTACCGCCGTGGGGGATGACCGCGCCGCCGTGGAGCCTCAACGCTCCACCGCAACCCCTGGCGGCTCCCGGTGCCGACTCCGCTGAGCTGCCCCCGGTGGACGCGGTGGGCGCCGGCGTTGACGATCAGCTCGGGCTGGGCGGCGCCGACGCCGGGGTCGTGCCGACACGGCAGGCCGGGGTCGCGCCGTCCGACCAGACCGTGGTGTTCCCGGCCGTCCAGCCGGACAGTGGTCCGCCCAGGGGTGACACCAGTCCGAGCCAGCCCATCGCCGCGCAGCCGGTCCCGACGGCCGCACAGCCCGACACGCTCACCGCACCACCGAGCCCGACGGCCGCACAACCGAACACGCTCACCGCACCACCGAGCCCGACGGCCGCACAACCGAACACGCTCACCGCACCACCGAGCCCGACAGCCGCGCAGCCGAACACGCTCACCGCACAATCGAGCCCGCGGGCGGGATCGGCCGAGCCGATCCCGGCAGCCTGGTCACCGGAGAACGGCACCGACCCGGCAGGGCCGTGGCCAGCCGCCCCGCGACCCACTCCGCAGTACCACCAGGACCAGTACCCACCCCAGTACCCAGCTCAGGATCAGTACCCGATCCAGAATCAGTACCCGACCCAGGCGCCGTACCCGGGTCAGCAGTACCACCCGGTGCAGGACGCGTACCGGCCGGCGTACGCCGATGAGGGAGGGTCGACGGGCCGCAGCCGTGCGACGCTGATCGGCGCGGTGGTAGCTGCCGGGGTGGCCGTCGTGGCAGTCGCCGGCCTGGGTGCGGTGGTGTTGACCCGCGACGATCCGCCGCCCTCCGGGGCCGCGCCGACGGCGGCGGGACCGACGGCGGCGGGACCGACGGCGGCCGGGCCTCCGCCCGGGGATCTGAAGCTCCGCGATGACCTGACCACGATCACGCTGACCTGGACGGACCCGTCCGGCGGCGCGGTGCCGTTCATGGTCGCCGCCGGTCGGGCCGGGCAGCCCCTGGGAGTGATGGCCACCGTGGACCCGGGTAAGACCAGCTACACGGTCAACGGGTTGAACTCGCGGGTGGATCACTGCTTCACGGTGTTGGCGGTCTACTCCACCGACACCTTCGCGACCTCGGCACAGGTCTGCACGGCTCGGGAGCGCACCACCCCGTCGAGCGGCAAACCCTCGGCCCGGCCGACGGCGAGCTGAGGCGAGCTGGGGTTGAACCGGGCTGAGCTGGGCGTCCACAGCGCACACGCTCGGTATCCACAGGGGTGACGGTGCGGGTTCCCCCGTCACCAGCATCCCCATATGATGGCACCCGGCTCAGGGGAGGGGTCGCCGCGAGGCGCGCCACCTGCCACGACTCAGGGGAGGCAGCCGGCTGTGGCCAGCATCGACGACGCCGAACGGACCAACGCCCCTCGCTCCCGGTCTCGACTTCGGGGCGGGCTGGTGACCGTTGGCACGGTGACCGCGCTGCTGGCCGCCATGGGGTTGACCGTCCTCGGGCTGGGCGCAGCCGACAACGCGGTGGCGAATTACGACGCGAGTTCCTGGCTCTGGAGCACGGCACGCAGCGAGCTGGCCCGGGTCAACGGGGTCACCGCCCGGGTGGACACCCGCACCGAGATTCCCAGTGCCCGTCAGCACCCGATGCAGATCGCCCAGACCGACCGGCTGCTGATCCTGCGTGACCTGCAGACGGGGCAGATCAGCTCACTGGACCTGGCCACCCTGCAGCTCAGCGCGACCACCAAGACCACTCCTGGCCTGGGCGTGAGTGTCGCCCTGCACGAGGATTCGGCGTTCGTCGTCGATGCCGTGCAGGGCATCGTGCGGCAGCTCGACCCGCGGTCGCTGACCCCGGTCGGCGAGCCGGTGCGCTATCCCCCGGGCATCACCGGCGGCACCTTCGACGGCAAGGGTCGGCTCTGGATCGCGGTTCCCAGCCAGGGCACCGTCTCGGCGATCACCGCCGCCACGTTGCCGTCCGCGCCGGCCTCGGCCGCGCCCGCTGGAGCGGGGCTCAGCCCGAAGCGTGTCGAGTCGTACGACGTCGCCGAGGCCAGCCACGAGCTGGTGGTGTCCACCCTGGACGAGGGTGTGGCGGTGCTCGATCGCACGGCCGGGAAGCTGGTGCGGGTGCAGCGGGGCGAGGTTCACCCGACGCCGTTGACGCTGTCCGGTCCGGCGGCGCTACCCGCGCGCACCAGCGGGCAGCGGGTTCCGGTCACCGTGCCTGCCGAGCGGCGGGTGCTGGTGGTGGGTGACGGTGGTGAGGAGCGGGCGTTCACGGTGCCGGGCGAGGGTGACCGACTCAGCCCGGCGGTGGCCTGGGCGGACCGGTTCTACTGCGCCGACGAGGCCACCGGCACGATCTACGCCTTCGATGCGGGCGGTCAGCTGGTCGAGACCATCCGCGGGCGGGCGAACGGGCCGATGGAGCTGGAAGTACGGGAGAATCACCTGTTCATCAACTCCCCGGACGCGGCGACCGCTCGGGTGGTGGACGACAAGCACCAGGTGCGTGAGGTCAACAAGTACGCCAACGACGTGCTCGGCGGCGACCCGCCACCGGTTGCTCCGCCGCCGCCCCCGCCGAAGAAGCCCCGGGTGGGCAAGCCGAGCGCGCCGCGCAGCGTCACCGCCGCCGCTGGCAACGCTCAGGCGCGGGTGAGCTGGCGGCCGGCCGCCGCCAACGGCGCGGAGATCATCAAGTACGTGGTGGAGGGCGCCGGCCAGCGCCTGGAGGTGGGCGCCAACCAGCGTGCGGTGGAGGTCAAGGGTCTGACCAACGGCGAGACGTACCGGTTCGCGGTGCACGCCGTCAACGCCAAGGGCGACGGTCCGTCGCGCAACAGCAACCCGGTGACCCCGACCGCTGCGGTGCCCGACCCGCCGGCCAGCGTCACCGCCCAGGAGCGGCCCGACGGCACGGTGCTGGTGAAGTGGCCGGCGGCGAACGGGCAGGGCAACAAGATCGCGAAGTACGCGGTCACGGCCAGTTCGGCGGGGGCGAACGCGCCGGCCGGTGAGTCGACGAAGACGGAGCTGGTGGTGCCCGCCGGCGAGTTGGAGTTCGGCACCCAGTACGCGTTCACCGTGGTGACGGTCAACGACAAGGGCGCCGGGTCGGCGGCGTCGCCGGTCAGCAACACGGTGGTGCCCTTCGCGGCGCCCGGTCGGCCGCTCGACCTGAGCGCCGGCACGGTCGCCAACCAGCCGGGTGCGGTCACGGTGCAGTGGTCGCCGGCCGAGGCGAACGGCCGCCCGGTGACGAAGTACCTGGTGGACGTTGGTGGGCGCGTCAGCGAGGTGGCCGACACCCGCACGACCGTCACCGGGTTGGGCAACGGCCAGAACGTCACGGTGAAGGTGAAGGCGGTCAACGAGGCGGGGGCTGGCCCGGAGGCGACGGCCACCGCGCGTACGGTCGCCGAGCCGCGGGTCACGGTGACCGGCTCGTCGGCGACGGCCACGTCGGCGACTGTGACGTTCACCGTGGACGCTGGTGGAGGTCAGGTCACCTGCTCGGTGAGCACGCCGGGGAAGCCGGCGAAGGCCGGGGCGTGCTCCAGCATCACCGTGTCGGGTCTGGCGCCGGGCACGGCGTACACGTTCACGGTGACGGCCACCAACGCCGCCGGTAACGGCACGGCGACGAAGGCGCAGGCCACGCCCCCGCTGTACGGGATCGCGACCTGCAACAACGGGCCGGACGGCGACCAGCGGACCTACTGCAACAAGGAAGTCGACGGCCGCAACGGCAACGAGGTCTTCAAGGTCGCCCGGCAGGACAACGACCAGCAGGCTGGCTGGGCGAAGCCCGGCACCCGGCTGCAGGCGTACTGCAAGAAGGCCGGTGAGGACGTCGACTCCTGGATCTACAACAATCAGAAGCGCAGCACCTGGTGGGTGCAGGTCAACTTCGGGGGTGGCAAGTACTACATCCCGTGGGCCTGGCTCAACCTGGAGGGCGGCGACAACATCAACGTCCTGCCCACCTGCTGAAACACCAGCCAAGGAGCACCACCGACCGTGAACACCCACGAGCCGCTCACCCAGCCGGAGGTGCAGGGTTTCGCCGCCCTCGCCGCCCGGCTGGCCGAGAACGTCAACGCGGTGGTGCTCGGCAAGCCGCAGGTGGTTCGGCTGGCGCTGACCGCACTCTTCGCGCAGGGTCACGTGCTCCTGGAGGACGTGCCGGGGGTCGGTAAGACGACCCTCGCCCGGGCCATCGCCGCCACGGTGAAGGGTGAGTGGCGGCGCATCCAGTTCACGCCCGACCTGCTCCCGTCGGACGTGTCCGGGGTGACCATCTTCAACCAGGCGAGCAGGGACTTCGAGTTCCACCCGGGGCCGGTCTTCGCCAACATCGTCATCGCCGACGAGATCAACCGGGCGTCGCCGAAGACCCAGTCGGCGCTGCTGGAGGTCATGGAGGAACGCACCGTCACCGTGGACGGGGTCCGGCATCCGGTGCCGTCGCCGTTCCTGGTGGTGGCGACGCAGAACCCGGTCGAGATGGACGGCACCTACCGGTTGCCCGAGGCCCAGTTGGACCGTTTCCTGGTCAAGCTGTCCGTCGGTTACCCGGACGAGGCGGTCGAGGTGGAGGTGCTGCGCGGCGCGACGGTGCGCTCCCCGGAGGCGCTCGCCCCGGTCACCGACACCGCCACCGTCGGGGAGATGGTCCGGATGGCCCGCCGGGTGCACATCGCCGAACCGCTCTACGCGTACGCGGTCCGGCTGGCCGCCGCCACCCGCACCCACCCGCACGTGCGGGTCGGGGTCAGTCCCCGAGGTGTGATCGCGTTGACGCGGGCGGCGTGCGCGTACGCGCTGATCGACGGGCGGGGCTGGATCATGCCGGAGGATCTGAAGGCGCTCGCCGAAGCGGTGTTCGCGCACCGGCTGCTGCTCACCCCGGACGCCCAGGTGCGCGGGATGACCGCCGCGGAGGTGCTGCGCCAGGCCATCGCCTCGGTGCCGGTGCCCCTGCCGTCGGGGCAACCCGCTCCGGTGCAGGGCTGACCGGCAGCAGCGGCATGGGGATCACCGCCCGCGGAGTCGGGCTGCTCGTCGCCGCCGTCGTGCTGCTGGGGGCGGGTTTCCGGTTCGCGTACCCCGAGTTGACGCTGCTTGGCGCGGCGGCCGGCGCGGCCGTCGGCTACGCCGCGCTGGTCGCGGCCTGGCGACCCCGGCTGGCCGTGACCCGTCGCGCCGACCCGGACCGGGTTGCGCGCGGCGAGCCGGCGAGCATGACGTTGACCGTGCGCAACACCGGCCGGCTGCGGTCGGCGAACCTGCTGGCCGAGGACCGGTGCGGGGAGCGCAGCGTGCCGGTGCCGGTGCTGCGCCTGCGGCCCGGTCGGGACACCGAGGTCCGCTACGACGTGCCGACCCATCGTCGTGGGGTGGTGCCGGTCGGGCCGCTGCGGGTGACTCGCCGTGACCCGCTGGGGTTGGTGGCGCTGGCCCGCCCGTACGGCGCGTCGGTGCCGGTCTGGGTGCACCCCCGCATCCATCCGCTGACGGCGGTGCCGCGCGGTTCGGGGCGCAGCCTCGACGGTCGGGTGGACGGGGTGCCCCACGGGTCGATCACGTTCGACTCGCTGCGGGAGTACGTGGTCGGCGACGAGCTGCGCCGGGTGCACTGGCGGACCAGCGCCCGGGTGGGTGAGCTGATGGTGCGGGAGAACGTGGACACCAGCCTGCCGCGTCTGGTCGTCCTGCTGGACAACCGTGTCGTCGCGCACCCGCAGCGGGTGGGTGGGGTGGCGGAGTCGTTCGAGTCGGCCTGCGAGGCTGCGGCGTCGGTCGTCACCGCCGCGCACCGCGCGGACCTGCCGGTGGTGTTGCTGTTGGCCGCCGCGCAGCCGGACGCCGAAGCCGAGGCCGGGACGCCCGGCGGGGACGCGGAGGTCGGGCCGGTTCTCGGGCCGCTGGACCGGCTCGCCGCCGCCGAACTCTCCGGCGACGACGGCGCGGTGCGCGCGGCAACCAGCCGGCTGCGCCAGGACCGGCTCGGCGACACGCTGATCTTCCTGACCGGGCCGGGTGGCCGGGACGAGCTGGGGCACGTCGGGGCGCTGCGCGGGGCGTACCCGTCGGTGGTGGTCGGGGTGTTCGGCGCGGCCGAGCCGACGCCGCCGGGCGCGGCCGGTCTGGTGGTCGTCGACGCGGCGGACGGCGCGCAGTTCGCCGCGGAGTGGGACGGGGTACGCCGGTGGTGACGAGCGCCGTGCGGGTGCTGCGGGCGGCGGTCGTCCCGCTGGCGCTGATCGGGCTGACCTCGCTCGCCGGGGTGGTGCTCGGCCGGGTGTACGCGGGTGACCTACTGACCCGGCTGGTCATCGGCGCGGCGGCCGGTTCGGTGCTGGTCAGCGTGGCCGCCCGGCGGCTGCCGTCCTGGCTGGTGGCGCCGGTGTCGGTCGCCACGATGGCCGGCTGGACACTCCTGTCGCTGCGGTTGGCCGCCACCCACGCCGAGATTCCGGGCGGCCTGGTGGAGATCACCACGGACGCCGCCCGCAACGGCATTCCCCGGCTGCTCACCGCGATGATCCCGGTGGAGCCCACCCCGGACACGGTGCTGGTGCCCGTTGTCGCCGCCTGGCTGGCCGGGCTGGCCGGTGCGGAGGTGGCGCTGCGCGCCGGCCGGGTGCTGTTGGGCTACCTGCCGGCGGCGGGGCTCTACGCCGCCGCCCTCTACGTGATCGGCCCGAATGCCGCGCCGGCGGTCGGGGCGACGCTGGCGTTCGTCACGGTCGCGGCGGTCGGCCTGGCGGCCCCCGCCAGGACGGCACCGGCCGGCGGGGATCCGGCCGCTGATCTGGCCCCCGGGGTACGCGCGGCGGTGCGGCTCCGGCTGGCCGCGAGCGCGGCGCTCGGGGTGGCCCTGGTGGTCGGGCTCGTCGCGCTGCTCGGCCCGGTCGTCGCCGACCAGGTCGACGGCCGGCCGGTGGACCCGCGCCGGTACGTGGAGCCACCGCAGGTGCAGACGCTCGACGAGAACCCGTTGATCCGGATCTCCGGCTGGGCGTTGCATCCGGAGCAGAAACTTCTCGAGGTGCACACGGAGCGCTCCGATGCCCCGGCCGGCGACGCCGCACCGAGCACAGGGCCGGCCACCGAGGACGGGCCGGCGGCGGACGACACGGGCGCGGGCGCCCGGATCCGGTTGGCGGTGCTCAGCGACTACGACGGGGTGACCTGGCGGGTCGGCGCGACGTACCGCAACGCCGGGCGGATCCTGCCGGCTGTCACACCGCCGCGGGACAGCACGGTGCGGACGGTCCGGCAGGAGGTCACCGTGGCGGAGCTGAGCGGTCGGCTCCTGCCCGCCGTGGCGACTCCCCGGGAGGTCAGTGGGGCGCGGGTGGCGTACGACCAGGCGAGCGGGACGTTGATCCGGCCGGAGGGGTTGACGCCGGGCCTGCGGTACGCGGTGACCTCTGCCGAGGAGCACCCGGACTCGAACCTGTTGGCGACGGCCAACGTGCCGGCCGGCGAGGAGGTGGCCCGGGTGCTGCGGGTCGCCGACGGTGTGCCCGACCCGATGCGCCGGCTGGCCGCGCAGCTCGCCGAGGAGAACGGCGCCCCGTACGCCCGGGCTCTGGCGATCGAGCAGTTCCTGGCCGAGCACTACCGGGTGGTGGCGGACGCGCCCAGCGGGCACGCGTACCCGAATCTGGGTTTCTTCCTGTACGGGCCTCGCAACGGCGGCGGGCAGGAGGGCACCTCGGAGCAGTTCGCGGCGGCGTTCGCGGTGCTCGGCCGACTTTCCGGGCTGCCGACCCGGGTGGTGGTGGGTTTCCGGCCCCGTGGGCAGGGGCCGGTGCTGGCCGGTGACGCGTTCGCCTGGCCGGAGGTGCTCTTCGACGGGGTGGGTTGGGTGTCGTTCGATCCGCTACCTCGCCCGAACGAGGAGCCGAGGCCGGTGGAGGAGGATTTCCGCCCGACGCCGGAGGATCCGCCGCCGTCGGAGGCCCCGGCGCCCACCGCGGAGCCGAGCGCGTCTCCGGAGCCGGTGGCCGCCCCTGCGGGGCCGCCCGGCCGTGACGGTGTGTCCACTCCGGTGCTCGTCGCCGGGGGCAGCGGCGGCCTGTTGCTGCTGGTAGGGGTGCTGCTGCTCACCCTGTTGGCGATGCGCCGCTCGCTCACCCGCGCCCGGCTCGGCCGGGGCGACCCCGATCAACGCGTCGCCGGCGCCTGGCGGGAGGTCACCGACGCGCTGCGGCTGGCCGGCCGACCGGTCGGTGACGACCTGGCGGCGACCGAGGTGGCCGGGCACGCCCGCCAGGCCCTTGCCGAGGCCCGAGCCCGCCGAGCCGGCGACGACGACAGCGATGGTGGCGCCGCAGCGGGTACGGACGTCGGCGGCGTCGACGAGCTGGCGGAGCTGCTGAACCGGGTGGGCTTCGCCCCGGATGCGACTACGCCGGACCAGGCGACCCGGGCCGCCGAGGCAGCCACCGCCTACGTGGCCACCCTGCGCTCCGCCCGCCCCTGGTGGCGCCGCCTGCTCTGGTCCGTCCACCCCGCCCCCCTACGCCACCCCCACCCCCACCACCCCCACCCCCGCCGCCCCCGGCGGTGATCGCCGCCCCCAGCGGTGATCGCCGCCCCCAGCGGTGATCAAGAGGTTTGCGTCACCACCGGGCCCATTCCTGACGCAAACCTCTTGATCACCAGGGGGCGCCCCGGGGGCCCGGCGGGGGCGGGGGCGGGGGCGAGGGCGGGGGCGGGGGCGGGGGGGAGCACTGTTAGGGGGTTAGGCGGCGGATTAGTTTGCGCATGCCGGCTTGCCAGCCGTCTGGGTCCTCGGCGCGGCGGCGGGCGTAGTCGGCGACCTCCGGGTGCGGCAGGATCAGGAAACGCTCCTCGGCCAGCCCGGCGATGGCCGCGTCGGCGACCTGGTCCGGGGTGAGCACCGCACCGGACGCGGCGATCACCCGAGCACCGAGGTGACCCTCGGCGATCCCGTCGGCGAGCATCGGGGTGTCCACCCCCTGCGGGCAGAGCGCGCTGACCCGGATGCCCCGGTCCCGGTAGGTGATGGCCAGCCACTCGGCGAACCCCACCGAGGCGTGCTTCGTCGCGGTGTACGCGGCGTCGCCCACCGCGGTCAGCACACCCGCCGCCGAGCAGGTGTGCAGCAGGTGGCCGCCGCCCCGGGCCAGCATTCCGGGCAGCACCGCCCGGGCCGAGTAGACGTGGGCGAGCACGTTGACCCGCCACGCCCGGTCCCAACCGGCGTCGTCGACCTCCACTCCCCCGCCGGTGGTCACGCCCGCGTTGGCGCAGAACAGGTCGATGCGGCCGTACCGCTCCTCGGTGTCGGCGACCAGGTCGCGCACCTGCTCCTCGTCGGTGACGTCGAGTGCGATGGCGTGCGCGACCGGGCCGATGCCCTCGGCCACCGCGTCCGCCGCCTCGGCGTTCAGGTCGGCGACCACGATGGCGGCGGCACCCTCGGCGGCGAAGCGGCGCGACAGCGCGGCCCCGATGCCGCCGGCGCCGCCGGTGATCACCACGATCCGGTCGGTGAGGTTCACGCGGACGCTCCTGCGGGGTCGGCACCCAGTTGGGCGATGAGGGTGAGCAAGGCGGTCGTGCCGCCGGTCGTCACCTCCGGAGTGGGCAGCAACGCGAGCACCGGCACATCCACGCCGGCGTCGGCATAGCGGCGCACCTCGGCGCGGCACCGCGCCGGTGAGCCGTGCAGCACCAGGGCGTCGACCACGTCGTCCGGCACCGCCGCGCTGGCACCGCGCCGGTCTCCGGCGGCCCACGCCTCCCACATCGGCGCCAGGACTCTGTCGCGGCCGAGCCAGCGGTGGAACTCGGCGTACGCTCCGACGGTGAGGTAGCTGGTGATGAGCCGGCGACCCAACGCGCGGGCGTACGCGGCATCCTCGGTGGGGCAGACGAAGATCCGGGCGGCGACCTCGAAGCCGGCACGCCGCTCGCCCAGCTCGGCGAGGGCGCGCGGCACGTCGTCGGCGCTGAGCCAGTTGAGGATGACCCCGTCGGCCTCCGCTCCGGCCAGCCGGAGCATCCCCGGGCGCAGCGCGGCGAGCAGGATCGGCGGCGGCACTGCGGGTGGCCGTTCCAGCGTGAACCGGCGCACGGTGAACGTGTCGTAGGCCTCGTCGACGGTCTCGCCGCGCAGCGCGGCGCGCAGGAAGCGCAGCATGTCGCGGGTCCGCCGGAACGGCTCGTCGAACGGCGCGGCGTTCCAGTCCCGCACGAGCACCGGTGAGGACGCGCCGATGCCGAGCGCGAACCGACCCGGCGCGGCCTCGGCCAACGCCGCCGCGCTCATCGCCAGCAGCCCTGGGCCACGGGTGAAGACCGGCGTGATCGCGGTGCCCAGGCGCAGCCGAGGCTGCCACGCCGCGGCGAGCGCCAGCGGGGTGAACGCGTCGGTCCCGGCGACCTCGGACGACCACACGTCGGTGAACCCGGCCTGGTCGAGGGCCGCGTAGCCGGCGTCATGGTCGGTCAATGCGAGGCCACCCAGCGGTACCGTCATGCCCCATCGATTCGTCACCGATCGATCGTGCCCGTTGACGGTGCGCCCGAGCAAGATCCCCGTACTGGGCAGAATCGCCGGTTTCCGGCCCTGCCCACCACCGATGGTGCTACGACTTCGAGGTGGACCGAATCAACGGCGCAGGCCGCTGACCATGGGTTCCAGGGTGGCGAGACACTTGGAGCCGGTCCCTGCGGCGAACCCTCCCGGCCGGGCCACCTTCCTGGAACTCTTCTTCGACCTGGTGTACGTCTTCGCGCTCACCCGGATCTCGGCACGCGCGTTCGAGGACCTGACCCGGGAACCGGGTCGGGAGCATGGCTGGGGCACGGTCACCGGCGGCGGCAAGACCCTGCTGCTGCTTCTCGCGCTCTGGGCGGTCTGGCAGGGCACCGCGTGGACGACCAGCCGCTACGACCCGTACCGGGTGCCGCTGCAGACCGTGGTGATCACCGCGTTGGTGTGCAGCATGCTGATGGGGGTGGCGATCCCCCGCGCGTTCAGCGAGACCGCGCTGATGTTCGCGGTGGCGTACGTCGTCACGCAGGTGTCCCGGCCGTTGATCCTGGCCGTCGCGCTCGGCGCTCACCCGTACCGCCGCTTGAAGGTGCGGATGGCGGTGGTGTTCGCCGTCAGCGGGGTGCTCTGGATCGTCGGGGCGATGCTGTCGACCAATGGGCAGGTGGTGCTCTGGACGGCGGCGCTGGTCCTCGAATACGCAGCCGCTCGCTTCGGTTGGCCGGTCCCGGGGCTGGGCCGGTCGAAGGTCTCGAAGTGGGAGATCGCCGGGGAGCACCTGGCCGAGCGGTACCAGCAGTTCTTCCTCGTCGCGCTGGGCGAGACGATCCTGGTGGCGGGTTTCGCGTACAGCGCCGAGCCGTACAAGTCGGGGCACGCGTGGGCGTTCGGGCTCGCGGTGGCCACCACGATCATGCTGTGGCGCATCTACGTCCAGCGCGCCGGTCAGATTCTGGGCGAGGCGGTGGTGAAGGCCCGGCATCCCGCCAACATCGGCCGCTCGGCCGCCGACACCCACCTGGTGATGGTGGTGGGCCTCGCTGCCACCGCGATCGGCTACGAGCTGATCATCGAGCATCCGCTGGAGCAGATCCCCGGGCCGTGGCTGGCCATGGTGCTGGGCGGGCCGGCACTGTTCCTGGTCGGCCGGGCCCGCTTCGAGTACGAGGTGTTCGGGCGGGTCTCCCCGTCGCGGTGGATCGCCGTCCTGGTGCTGGCGGCGGCGGCCGTACCGCTGCTCCTCCTGCCCGGTGTGGCCGCGACCGCCGTCGGGGTGCTGGTGTTGGCCGCCGTCGCGGTCGCCGACAGCCGCCGGGCGCACGGTGCCCCACCGGAGGCCGCCGCGCCACCGTTCTGAGTCGTCGACAACACCATTGCGTGATGGCTGGGGTCGGCGTGGCAACCCCTCTGAGGACTGAAAAGGGAACCTTGGGGTCCGTGGCGGAAGAGCCTGTCATCACGCGTGGGCGCCTCGTAGGGCGGTTGGCAGTGGTGTTCGGGTCGCCTTTGCTCTGCTTCAACATAGGCAACACCCGGTGTCCGCATATCGGACGCGCGGTGTTGCCTGGATTGAAGCAGAGCAAAGGCGGCGATGCATAGGTGCCTGCCTGCCTGCTTGCCTGCGACGTCGACGAGCCCTCGAACGGCACCCGACGCTGTTGCTTCGTTGGTCATCTTGCTCGACACAAGATGACCAACCAGGAGGTCTGTTCCCAGTCTCCTAAGGGCGTTGACGTGACGGCCACTGCCCCGCCGCAACGGCGTTTAGGCCATCGACGTACGGTGATCTTACGGACGGCGCGGCAGGTTAATCTTGCCGGGTGACCTTCTCGCTCGTCGCCCGCTCCGCCGACGGCCGCCTGCACGGCGTCGCCGTCGCCAGCAAGTTCCTCGCCGCCGGCGCGCTGGTGCCGGCCGCCGCCGCCGAGGTCGGCGCCCTGGCCACCCAGGCGCACGTCAACCTCGCCTACCGCCCGCAGGGCCTCACCCTGCTGCGTACCGGGGTGGCCGCCGCCGACGTGGTGGCCGGGTTGATCGCCGCCGACCCGGAGCGGGACCACCGCCAGCTCGGCGTGGTGGGAGTCAGCGGTTCGGGCGCCAACTGGACCGGGCCGGCCTGCCACCCGTGGGCGGGCGGGCGGACCGGCGACGGTTGGGCCGCGCAGGGCAACGTGCTCACCGGCCCGGAGGTCGTCGACGCACTGGGCGACGCCTGGCTGGCCGGGTCCGCGCTGCCGTTCGCCGAGCGGCTCGTCGCCGCGCTGCGCGCCGGCGACGAGGCCGGCGGCGACCGGCGAGGCCGGCAGAGCGCCGGCCTGCTGGTGGTCGAGCGCGGCGGAGGGTACGCCGGCGGCAGCGACGTGCTGGTGGACCTTCGGGTGGACGACCACCCGGACCCGGTCGCCGAGTTGAGTCGACTGCTCGCGGTGCACACCATGCTGTTCAGCCGGCCGGACCCGGCCACCCTGCTCGACCTGAGCGGCGCGGTCGCCGACGAGGTGGCAGCGCTGCTCAGCGCGCTGGGTCACTCGGTGGCGGACGACGGGACCGAGGCGGCGTTGATCTCCTGGGCCGGGCTGGAGAACCTGGAGGAACGGCTCGTGCCGGGGCGGATCGACCCGGTGGTGTTGACGCACCTGCGCGGCGTCGCCCCGCACGTCCCCGCACCCCGCTCCGCGAGCTGACCCGCCCAGGCCCACGGAGCTGACGGTGGCCCGCGCGATCGGTGCCGGCCGCGACCAGGGTCAGCGGCCGAAGGCCAGCCAGCGGAAGCCGGCGGCGTCGATCGCGGCCTGTTCCGGGGCGGTCAGCGCCGCGCGGCCGGTGGTCTTGCGGATCAGGGTCAGCTCGTCCCAGCGCAGCCCGGCCGGGGTCGGCTTCCCGCCGGTGAGCAGGTCGGCGATCACCGCAGCCGCCTGCGGGGTGAGCCATGGCGGCCGGCCCAGCGCGGCGGCCAGGTCCAGACCGTGCACACCCACCTCGACGACCCGGGTCCGCAGGAACTCGGTGAGGAGCATCGCGTCGCCGTGCCGGGTGCGTACCACCCGGTCGGTCGGCGCGGCGGCGACCGCCACGTCGGTGGTCCGCCAGGCGTGTTCCAACTCGGTCGCCAGCGCTGCTCGGTCCACCTGTAGCGCGTCCTGCCGGCCGCCGGCGATCCGGTCGGCGTCCACCTGTGGGGTGAACTTCGCGCTGCCGAAGTAGCCGGCGGCGTCCACTTCCGCCCGTGGCGGGGCCGGTGCGGCGAGCATGTCGGCCAGCCGGCCCACTCCGGTGCGGATGTGGGCGATCAGCTCCCGGACGGTCCACGGCGGGCAGTCGGTGGGTCGGTCGAGGTCGGCGTCGACCAGCTCGGCCAGGATCTCGGTGAGCTGCGCGCACTCGGCGGAGAACGCCACCCGGACGGGGTCCCTCAGGCTGCGGGCATCCAGGCTCTCGATCATCCGACGACCCTACTGGTGCCCGCTCAGCCCTTCACCCGAGGCACCAGCCGGTGCACGACGGTGAGCACCAACGCCATCACCACCGCCATCGTGCCGGCGATGCCGGCGGCGCTGCCCGCGTACCCGACGAACAGTGGTCGGCGGGTGAGGTCCTCCGGCCCGGTGTCGCGCAGGTCGACCAGCCAGGCCAGCGCGAATCCGCAGGCGACCAGGGCGAGAACGCCGCCGATGCCGAGCACCAGCGCCGCGAGGCGGTGCGCGTCGCCGGGCGCGACCTCGGCCTGCTCCCGCTGGGTGATCAGCAGGACCAGCCCGGCCATCGCCGCCCAGACACCCACCACCAGGTACGCGGCGACCGCGTCGCTGGGCCGGTGCCAGCCGGCGGAGAGGGTGGCGACTCCGGCGACGGCGGCATAGCCGGCGGCGAGGAAGGCACTGACCGCCCGCACCCTGGCTGGCAGCACGAGCACCAGCGCGACCGCCACCGACGCGGCCACTGTGGTGTGCCCGCTGGGCAGGCTGTTGCCCACCGCGACGCGATCCGGGTCGATGCCGTAGTCGGGCCGGCTCAGGCCGTGCTTCAGCAACTGGGTCGAGAGGTTCGCTCCGGCGATCAGCAGGGTCGCGGTGATGGCCAGGGCGATCCGTCCCCGGATCAGCGCGATGAACCCGATCATCGCGGTGGCGGCCAGCAGGGAGACCACCGACATGGCGTTGAGGATCCGGTTGACGGGTCCGTCGATGGCGTCCTGCCCGATCCGGTTGCCGGTGAGCGCCACAGTGTCCACCCACTGACCGATCTCGGTGTGCACGGCCACCCGCCACACGGCGACGAAGGCGGCCGCCTGGACGAGGGCCAGTACGACCAACCAGACCGCGGTCCAACCCCGTGCCGTCGCGCGCATCCGCACACCGTATCGGCCGGTGGTGGTCGGTCGACCGGTGGCCCGCCGCCCGTCAACGGTTAGGTTGTGCCAGAGGCGAGGAGGCGGTGGTGGGCGGATCCCCGGAGCGCGACAGCGGTCAGGCCGCACCCGAACCCGCTCGGCGGCCGGCCGCCGAGCCGGGGCCTGAAGCGCGGCCGTCCCCTGAGCCGGAGCCTGAAGCCCGGCTGGCCCCCGAGCCAGGGCCTGAAGCGCGGGCGCGGACCGAGTCGCTGGCGGAGCTGCTGGGCGGGCGGGCCGGTGCTATCGACGCCACCCTGCCGCCGCTGGCGTTCGCGGCCGGTTGGCTGCTGGGCGGCGAGTCGCTCTGGGGCGGGGTCGGCGCGGCGCTGGCCGTGGGCGCGGCGGTGGCCGGCGTACGGCTGTTCCGGGGTGATCGGCCACGTTCGGTGCTGATCGGTCTGCTGGCCGTCTGCGTCGCGGCGTTGATCGCGGTGCGCACCGGCCGGGCCGAGGATTTCTTTCTCATTCAGGTGCTCTCCAACGCGGCAAGCGCACTCGCCTGGGCGGTCAGCATCGTGGTGCGTTGGCCGCTGCTCGGAGTGTTGGTCGGCGCGGTGCTGGGGCAGCGCACCCGGTGGCGGCGGGACCGGGCGCTGAGACGCGGGTACGGCCGGGCCAGTTGGGTGTGGACGGCGACGTACGTGCTGCGGCTCGCGGTGTTCGTGCCCTTGTACCTCAGTGGGCAGGTGCTCGCGCTGGTGGTGGCCCGGGTGGCGCTGACCTGGCCGCTGGTCGCCGCGGCTCTGGCGTTGAGCTGGGTGGTGCTGCGGCGGTCGTTGCCGGCCGGGCACCCGGGTCTGCGTCATCCGGTTCCTGAAGAACCGGCCACAGCGCCGCGCTGAGCCGGGGCGATTCCGGGTGGCGGCAAGGCGGTGATGGGGCAGAAAAGTGGAGAGGCCGCCACGGGGGGAGCGGCCTCTCCGGTGACGTACGTTACTCCGTCGCGGACTTCGGCGTGATCCCGTGATGGCCCGAATTTCTGGGCTTTTTCGCGGTTGGCTCCAGTCCGGGCGGTGGGGTGGGCCAGCCGATCCGCTGCGTCGGCCAGATGGCCGGCCCACCCCGGCCTGACCGTGGGTGTCAGGCCGTCCGCCGACCAGGGTCCGTCGTTCCCCGAACCCTGGTCGGACCCCGGGGTGGGCGGTCCACGCCGCCGCACCCCGGGTCGCTGTCAGCCGTTCGGGAACAGGCTGCCGTAGTCGGCGTACGCCATGGCGACGTCCGCCTGTGCCCAGAACCGGTGGTAGTTGAAGCTGGGCTCCGCACCACCGTCCAGGTACGCCTGCACCTTGGGCCAGTCCGGGTCGTTCTTGTAGAAGGACCGGAGGTCGAGGAAGCTCTTGCCGGCGGCGATGGTGTCGCCGTTCGGCATCTTCCCGGTCCAGCCCGGCGGGACGTAGACGCCCTGCCCGGTGGTGGCGTTGTAGGTGTCGTCGAAGCGCCGGTAGTCGCCACGCTTCTCGGTGGTGGAGACACCCTTGGCGTCGCTGGCGGCGGAGAGCGCGTCGAGCAGCCCCTTGGCGGTCGTCTTGGCCGCCGCGTTGCCCGACTTGGCCGCGTACGCGATCAGGATCCGGGCGTAGGAGGCGGCGACGCCGACGTCCTGGCCCTTGCTGATCACCTCGACGTGCAGGTTGGTGTTGGGCTGCGGGCTGGACGGGTTCCAGGTGGTCGGCTGACCGGTCCACGCCATGTCGGACGGGATCGACCAGTTGGTGCCGACGGTGGTGTTGGCGATCGCCCACGGCACCCACTTGTCCAGCAGCGCCTTGGCCTTCGCGTTGCCGGTCTGCAGGTACAGCTCGGCGATCCGCTGCATCGACCAGGCCTGCATGCCGAACCACTGGTTCGACGGCGGGTCGTTGTAGACCGGGTCGACGTCGTAGAACATGCCGTAGAAGGTGCTGGTGCCGGCCGGCGGCTGGGCGTAGCTGCCGTCCCAGCTGTTGGTGGCGCCGCCGGCGATGCCGCCCTCGGACGACTGCAGCCAGGTGTAGAACTCCAGCTGCCGGTCGAAGCTCTTGGTCCAGTCGGCGACCGCGGTCGACGACTGTGGCTTGAGCTCCGGGGTGTTGGTCAGCGCCCAGGCCGCGAACGGGTTCTGGTAGCCGAAGTGGTTGTGGCTGGAGCCGATCCGCCAGGACCAGTTCTGGCTGGCGTCGTACGCGCCACCCCAGGCGTAGTACCAGGACAGCAGGTAGTGCGCCGAGTCCTTGCCGCTGCCGGCGGGGCAGGTGCTGGCCCCGACGCAGTTGCCGATCTTCTTGAAGTACTTGTCGAACATCGCGTACCGCAGGTAGTCACCCATCTTGGCGGCCTTCGCGATGGTGGCCGCCACGTCGGCCTGCTTGCCCTGCGCCTTGGCCCAGGTCAGCGCCCAGTACGCGGCCTGCACGGCGCGGGCGTCGGCGTCCGGGGCGTTGGTGTACTTCCACTGCTTGGCGGGGGCGCCGGTGTCCTTGACGAACAGGTCGAGGTAACCGTACTGACCGCCGTGCTTGAAGGTGTCGCAGGACGGCTGCGGGATGGTCTCCCACACCGACTCCTGGGTGCCCCGCTGGAAGGTGTTGATGTAGGCCGGCTTGGTGGTGCCGTCACCGCAGCGGCCGAAGCCGTAGGTGTTGTCCACGTCCATCAGCCAGTGCATGCCGTAGATGTCGCCGGTGCCGTAGGTGGACTGCAGCTCCGCGCGGAGCGGATCCTGCCCGACGGAGATGTTCGGGTTCAGCGCCGAGGGATACTGGCTGGGCAGGTTGTACTCCGCGGCGTACTGCGGGGTGCCCGCGGAGCCGGCGGTCGGCTGGTCGGCGTGCGTCGGGATGATGTACTTCTCCATGACGGTCCAGGCGTTGTTGAACGGCGCCCAGTTCTGGGTGACGCGGCCGTACTGGGCCTCCAGCCAGAGCCAGAAGCTGAACGCCTCCGAGGTGGTCTCGTGCCCGTGGTCGGGCGCCTCGACGATCAGCGTCTCGACCGAGTGGTACGGCACGCCCTCGGGGCTGAAGTAGCCCGAGTTCTTGATCTTGCCGTACTGCTCGAGGAACTTCGCTATGTAGGTGTTGTCGCCGCCGGGGGTGTCGTTGTCGATCTCGGTGGCGGTGACCGCCAGCGAGGCGAGACCGGTGGCGGAGGCGGTGATGGTGGCGGCACCGCCGGCGGTGTCGCTGTCCTCCGCCGCGGCGACCGTGACGGTGACCCCGGTGTTCCAGTTGCTCGGGGTCAGCGTGGCGCTGGTCGGCGAGACCGTGACATCGGTGTCGCCGGTGCGGGTGAGGGTGACCGGCACGTTGGCCGTCGGCGCGGCGCTGAGCTTCAGGTTGAAGGTGGCGGTACCACCCTCGGTGACGCTCACGGCGGACGGGGTGGCGACAAGCGTCGGGCCGCTTGCGGCGGTGACCGTGAACGCCTTCTCGTCGACCCCGATGCCGTTGGCGTTGTCGTACGCCTTGGCCTGGACGGTGTAGCTGCCGGCCGGCAGGTCCTCCTGGGTGTAGGCGTACGGCGCGGAGGTGTCGGTGTTGATCAGTAGGCCGTTGCGGTAGAACTCGACCTTGCTGATCGTCCCGTCCGGGTCGCTGGCGGTGGCGGTCAGCGGCACGTCGGCCGGCGCGGTGAACGGCCCACTCGGCAGGCCGAGCGCGACCGTTGGCGGCTGGTTGGCCGGGGTGCCGTTGCAGGGAGTGCCGTTCAGGGTGAACGAGGTGGGCTTCGGGTTGCTGCCCGAGTGGGCGCCGTTGAAGCCGATGGTGGTGGAGGCCCCGGTGCCAAGGTTGCCGTTGTACGACTCGTTGGTCGCGGTGACCTCGCTGCCGGACTGGCTGAACCTGGCCGACCAGCCCTGGGTGACCCGTTGACCGCTGTTGGGGAAGGTCCACTTGAGCGTCCAGTTGCTCACCGGGTCGCCCAGGTTCTTGATGGTGACGTTCGCGGTGAAGCCGGTGTTCCAGTCGTTGGTCGCGTAGACCACGTCGCAGGCGGGTGCGGCCTGTGCGGCGCCGGCAGGCAGGGTCACCCCGCCGATGGCGAGCAGCGCGGCGGCGGCGAGCGCCACGCGGCGGCGTATTGCCAGTTGTCTCATGTGCGCGGTGTCTCCTCGGACCAGGCCGGGACGGTCCCCGGCGAGGCGCCTGCCCGCGAGGGTGGTGGTCCGCGGGAGATTCGAGGCGCCGGGAAGGTGGTGTCCCCGGGCCCGGCCGGGGTAGGGCGGTGCGGCCCGCGCGGGAGGGGGTCCCGCCGGCTGCGATGGGGTGACCGTGACCGGAGGTGGTGCTGCCGGCTGCCCTCGGTAGACCCGCGCTCACGCGGTGTGGCTCCTGCCGCGTTGAATCGACAGTCTGCCATGGAAGCGCTCCCACAACAAGCACAGAGGGCGCCGGATCGACTCCTTGTTTCGATCTCGTTTTGGGTCTTTCACAAAGGCGTGACGGGCGTTACAGTCGCAACATCGGTCGATGGGAGCGCTTCCATCGACAAGGTTCCAACAAGAAGATCGCTGGGGCCGTCTCTGACGGACTCGGCGAACCAGCCCGAGGGCCGACGACGGGCCAGCCCGGACGCCGTCGTCAGCCATCGTCCCGCCACACGGAGGGAGGTGGAACCAAAGCCACTCGCGTGGCCCGGCTCCCGCGCGACACGCACGGCAGGACCCAAATTCCGCCCGTGTGTGTGCAGTTACGGTGGGGACGGGGGTTGCCCTCCCCCGTCCCCACACTAAACCCCCGTACACGATGGGAAAAGAGGCCGACGGGACAGGCGCGCCGCGCCGCCCGGCGGCCTCGTTCGCTGTCCGGGGCCCTCAACCGCCTCGACCCGCCATCGCCGGCCGCCATGACGGCCAGCTGACCGGGCGGGCCACTCCTGGCCTACCCTGGGAGCGCTCCCGAATCTCGGCGGTGGCCCCGTATCCACGAGGAGAATCCATGTCGATACCTACTGGGCCCGCCGGCCCGCTGCGCTTCCCCGACAACTTCGGCTGGGGCGCGGCCACTTCCGCGTACCAGATCGAGGGCGCCGCCAAGGAGGACGGGCGCGGCGAGTCCGTCTGGGACACCTTCAGCCGCGTCCCAGGGCGCACCCGCAACGGCGACACGGGCGACGTGGCCGCCGACCACTACCACCGGTACGCCGAGGACCTCGACCTCATGCGCGACCTCGGGTTGCGCAGCTACCGCTTCTCCATCTCCTGGCCACGAATCCAGCCCGACGGCACCGGCGCACCCAACCAGCGCGGGCTCGACTTCTACCGCCGGCTCCTCGACGGTCTGCACGAACGCGGGATCGCCCCGATGGCCACCCTGTTCCACTGGGATCTCCCGCAGGCGCTACAGGACGCCGGCGGCTGGGAGTCACGCGACACCGCCCACCGCTTCGCCGACTACGCCGACCTGGTCTTCGGCGCCCTCGGCGACCGGGTGCCGGCCTGGCTCACCATCAACGAGCCCAAGACGGTGGTGCAGAACGGCTACCTCACCGGCCACCACGCCCCCGGCCGGCAAGACCCGGACGCCGCCTACCTGGTCGCCCACCACCTGCAGCTCGCGCACGGGCTCGCCGTCGGCGCGCTACGGGCCAGCGGCAGCGACAGCCGGATCGGCCCCGCCCTCAACCTGCACCCCTGCTACCCCGCCGACGACTCCCCGCAGGCTGCCGCGGCCGCCCGCCTCTACGACAGCTACGAAAACCGCCTCTACCTGGACTCCCTGCTCAGGGGCAGCTACCCGGAGGATCTGCTGGCCGACCTGGGCCCGCAGAGCCGGATGGTCCAGGGCGTCCGCGACGGCGACCTGGCGATCATCTCCGCGCCGATCGACCTGCTGGCCGTGCAGTACTACACGCCGATCTACGTCACCGCCGACGGCGGCACCGAGCGACGCTGGACGACCTCCGAGGCCGAGTGGCAGCAGATCTACCCCCAGGGGATGTACGACCTGCTGACCCGGGTCACCCGCGACTACGGCCCGATCCCACTCACCATCACCGAGAACGGGCTGCCCACACCGGACACCCTGGCCCCGGACGACACCGTCCACGACGCGGGTCGGATCAGTTTCCTGCGCGACCACCTCACCGCCGTGCACCAGGCCATCGCCGCCGGGGTGCCGCTGGAGAGCTTCCACGTCTGGTCACTGCTGGACAACTTCGAGTGGGACGCGGGATACGACCAGCGCTGGGGACTGGTCTACGTGGACTACCCGACCCAGCGGCGGGTGCTCAAGAGCAGCGCCACCTGGTATCGCTCCGTCATCACCGACGGCGGCTTCTGAACGGGCCGCCACCCGGACGGCCGGGCCCGGACGGCTCGGCTCTGGTGAGCCGGCGACCGTCCGGGTCTCGGCCAGTCAGCGGGGCAGCGCCTGCTGCAACTCCGCCCGCAGCGCCGGGGTGAGCATCTCCCCCGCCTGCTTGGCCAGCCGGGCCATCTCGTAGCCCACCACGCCGATGTCCGCGTCACCGGCGGCCAGCGTGGCCAGGATCGAACCGTCGCGGATCTGCATCACCAGGAAGTAGCCGCGACCCATCTCGACCACCGTCTGCTTGACGACATCGCCGTCGAACATCTGGGCCGCGCCCGCGGTGATGCTCATCAGCCCGGAGGTCACCGCCGCGAGCTTGTCCGCGTTGTCGCGGGGCAGGTGGTCGGAGATCGCCACCAGCAGCCCGTCGGAGGAGACCACCACCGCGTGCGAAACGCCCGGCACCCGGTCCGCGAACGCGCTCACCAGCCAGCTCAGGTCACGCGCCTCCTGGCTCAACGTCGTCACTGTCGTCGTCCCCCTTCATCGTGCCCCCCGGACGGTGGCACGGGTATCTCGGTGGTGTCCTCGGCCTCGGCTCGCCGCACCCCGCTGTAGAGCCGGGAAAGCATGCCGCCGACCGCCTCCGGGTCCGGGTCGGCGCGGTTCGGCGCCGACATCGGTTGTGCCAGACGGGTGACCGCGCTCAACTGCGCCATCGGCACCCGTACCGGCAATCCTCGTTCATTGGTGCCCGCGGTCACCGGGATCGCCGGTGGCACCGCCGGCGCGGGCGCTGCCGGCGCGGACGGACCCTGCCGCGACCACCAGCCTCCGCCGTCACCGCGGGCCGCCGCGGGGGCCAACACGTCCTCGGCGCGCACCGGCACCGGGCGCGCCTGGCGCGGTACGGCGACGCCCGGGGGCCGACCCGCCACCGGCATGTCCCGGGCGCCGATGCCCGGCCCCGGCGCACCGGCCTCCAGGGTGATCCCGGGGCTCCGGGCCACTCCCCGAGCGGCGCTTGTCGCCAGCATCCGGGCCGACGCGGGCGGATCCAGTTCCACCGGGACCGTCGTCGCCAGCAACTCCGCGGGCAACGCGAGCCTGGCGACCAGGCCGTGCTCGCCCCCGTCGAGCCACACGCGGAGACCAAGCCGGGCAGCGAGGTGGCTGACCACGAACAGACCCATCCGCTCCACCGCCGCGACGTCCGCAGCCGGAGGGCTGGCCAGCACGGCGTTCGCCTCGCCGAGCGCGGCCGGGCTCATGCCCAGACCACGGTCGACGATCTCGATCAGCGAGGTCGTGGCCTCGACCCTGGCCGTGACCACCACGACGGTGTCCGGGCGGGAGAAAGCCGTCGCGTTCTCCAGCAGCTCCGCCAACAGGTGCACCAGCTCGCCGACAGCGTGCCCGACCACGTACACGTCGGCCACCGACTCGATGCGGACCCGCTGGTACTGCTCGATCTCCGCCGCGGCGGCCAGCAGCACCGCACCGAGGCCGATCGGCCGGTTCCACCGACGGGTGGAGTCGGTGCCGGCGAGCACCAGCAGACTCTCGTCGTTGCGGCGCATACGGGCAGCCAGGTGGTCGAGCTTGAACAGGTTCTCCAGCTGGTCCGGGTCGCTCTCCTCACGCTCCAGGTCGTCCAGCAGCTCCAGTTGGCGCTCCACCAACACCTGGCTACGGCGGGCCAGGTTGACGAACATCGCGTTGACGTTGCGTCGCATGAGCGCCTGCTCGACGGCGACCGAGACCGCGCTGCGGTGCACCGCCACGAACGCCTCGGCCAACTCACCGATCTCGTCGAGCGAGCGGACCACCGCCGGCGCGACCTCGATGGCGGGCACCCCGCCGGTGACCGTCTTCAAACGGTCCAGTGCGTCCGGCAGCTCGACCTGCGCGATCCGGAGCGCCTGGCTACGCAGCAACCGCATCGACCGGGCGACCGACCGCCCGACGAGCAGCGAGATCAGCAGGGCGACCAGCAGCACCGCGACGACACCGCCGACGACCAGCAGGGTGGCCCGCAGCTGACCGCTGCTGGCATCGTCGGCCTGCCGCACGGCGTCGTCCAGCACGCCCACCTCAAGCTGGCGCAGCAGCTCCTGGCGCTGCTGGCTCGCCGCCCACCACTGCTCTGCCGGCAGCACCGCCGGCGACGCGTCACCGGCCGGCAGGCTGCGTTCCTCCAACTGCACGGCGGTCAGGAACGTCGGGGTCACCGTGGTCTCGTCGTACCGACGGATCTGGTCGCTGGTCGCAGCCACCCGGAACGCGCCGAGCGCGGTCAACTGCTGGGCGCGCAGATCGGCGAGGAGCACCCGGTCCTCGGTGCCGTACCCACCGGCGCGGGCGGCGGCGTAGAGCTGGGCCCGCACCCGGGAGGAGAGCTCCTTGACCCGGGCCAGCTGCACGTAGCGCAGCACCGCGTCGTTCAACGCCGGTTGGTCCTGACCCGGTGTCGGCTCGGCGAGCAGGTCGATCATCGCGCCGACGGCCCGGTGATAGTTACTGAGGATGGTCTCGCTGCTGAGCACCGCCGGCGGGATCGCCGGCCGGATGTCGACCACCTGGTCGTACGCCTCCAGCGCCTCGGAGAAGGCGACCCGCCAGGACGCGTCGGCGTCCGCGAGGGGCTCGGCGGCCCGGCGCAGGTCCACGATGGCCCGGTCGGTGGCCGTCTGCAACGGCTTCAGGTCGGTCGCCGCGGTAGCCCGGTCGCCGCCCCTGCGCAGCGCGCCCAGCTCTCCCGCCGAGCGGTCGCGTTCCTGCTGGAGCTGCTGCACCACCGCGGTGATCTGCCGACCGATGCCGACCTGACGGGAGAAGTCGTTCAACGCCGTCGTTCGCCCCACCAGCGCGCTCGTCTGCACGCCCGCGAGCACCAGGAACGCCATCGACGGCACCATCAGCACCGTGGCGAGCTTCGTGCTCATCCGCCAGTCCCGCAGCCGGAACGGTGACCGGCGTCGATGCGGGACGACTCGGACATCGAAGCGGCGCCGACGGTGGTTCGACACCGCGCCGTTCGCCGGGTCGGGACCTGCCGCCACCCTGCCTCCTCCGTCCTACCGCGTCCACCGCGGTCCGGGGAGCGCAGTCCATCCAACCAGGCTCGGGGGCGCTGTCAACGGCCCGGGCGGCGCGGAGGTTCAGGAAGGATACTGCGGGTGGGAACGTCCTGTCGTGGTCGGCAGAACCAGCTCGTCCGTCCGGCCGATGTCGGCGAGGTCGACCGCGTCACCGAACCGACCCAACGCCACCAGTGCCGCGCCGGTGGCGCCGATCTCCGGGTTGCGTTGGTGCGACACCGGTCGCGGTGCGAGCGCGGCGGCGAAGGCCTGCCGCCACCACGTGGAGGCGGCCACCGCACCTCCGCCCAGCACCACACCGACCGGCTTGTCGATCGTGGACTCCAGCACCACCAGATCCTCGGCGACCAGCTCACACAGCCCCTGCATCAGCCCGGCCAGAATGTCCACGGAGGTGGTGCTGAAGCTGAGGCCGCCGAGCCGACCGGTGCCCGCCGGCGCCAGACCGGGCGGCCGGTCGCCACCGAAGCGGGGGTCGGCCGGTCGGCCACCGCCCGCCGGCACCAGCGCCAGCGCCGCGTCCAGCTCAGCCCCCTGGGGCAACCGCAACTCCCGGTTCGCCCAGGCGAACAGGTTGCCCCCGCTGGCGTACGCCGCACCGGTCACCACGTGGTCGTGGTCGACCCGGTAACGCCACAGTCGCTCGGGAAGCTGAGGCATCGGTTCGCCGGCCGGGATCCGCTGCATCAGCCGTACGGCGGCGGAGGTGCCCACGGTGACCGCGGCCCGGCTCGGGTCGACGCAACCCGAGCCGACGTTCGACGCCCCGCCGTCGCCCACGGGCGGTGACCAGCGGGCATGCGCCAGCTGCGGCCAACGGCGGGCCCTCTCGGCGCGGAGCCGGCCGTGCCAGTCCAGCTCGCCGAGGGGCGGCAGCTCCTGCGGTCGCGCCCCGGCCAACGTCAGCGCTTCCTCGTCCCAGCGCAGGGTGCTCAGATCCAGCAGACCGGTCCCGGATGCCTGGGAGACCGACATGGGCGCCGAGTCGAGCAGCTCGCCCAGCACGTACTCGGGCAGGCCGACGAACCGGGCGATCGGGCCCGACTGCTCGCGCAACCAGGGCAACCGCATGGACCAGTACGAGCGGTGCCACCAGCAGCCGGTGCGCTGGTGGAAACCGTCCGGGTCGGCCGGCCCCGACGTGCCACCGACCGGCCCGGGCCGGGTGTCCAGCCAGGTGATCACCGGGCCGAGGGGGGCGCCGGCGTGGTCGAGTGGGAGCACCGAGTGCCACTGGGCGGAGACCGCCACCAGGTTGACGTCGTGCAGGTGCCCCGCGTCGGCCAGCTCGTCCAGGCAATCGACCAGGGAGGCGAGATAGTCGGGACCGGACAGGGTGCCGGTGCCGTCGTCGCCGATGGCAAGGTCGATCTTGCGCCGGGCCAGGGCGCCGGGCAGCGGTCGGGTGTCCGCGTCCAGCACCAGCCCGCGTACCGAGGAGGTGCCCAGATCGAGCGCGAGAATGTTCATCGCCGGTCAAGTTACCCGGTGTCAGGCGGGTGCCGGGGGCGTAGGGTGGATCGCATGCTCGCGCATCTGACCTGCTGGTGGCCCGCCAACCTGGCGGCCCACTTCCGCGCGTAGCTCCATCCACGCGGCCGCCATCGAGGCGGTCGCCCGGATCTCCCGTCCGGAGAGCCCGCCCCGACGGCGGCGCCCCGGCTCGACGGAGACTCCGATGACCCACCTGACCGACCTGCTCGCCGCCGTCGCCGACGGTGTCGACCCTGGCCCCTTCGCGCTGCTGCGCCGCGACGGCGCGGACGAACTGGAGCTGTTCACCGGCCCGGTCGACACCGTCGAGCGGCTCGCGGACATCCCGCTGACGCCGGGCATCCCGGGGGCGCGGACGCTGGCCCTGGTGCCGTACCGGCAGATCACCGAACGCGGGTTCGCCTGCGTCGACGACGGTGCTCCGCTGGAGTGCCTCCAGGTCCGCGAGCATCGCCGGATCGCGCTGGCTGACGCTCTGGCCGCGCTGCCCGACGAACCGGTCCGCACCATCGATGCGGCCTTCGACGTCAGCGACGAGGAGTACGCGCGGACGGTGCAGCGGGTGCTCGCCGAGGAGATCGGCCGCGGTGAGGGCGCGAACTTCGTCATCCACCGCGCCCTGCACGCCACGGTGCAGGGCCCACCGCTGGTTGCCGCGCTGGCCGCGCTACGCCGGCTGCTGGTCGCCGAGCGCGGGGCGTACTGGACGTTCGTGGTGCACACCGGCACGCGGACGCTGGTCGGTGCCAGTCCGGAGCGGCACGTCAGCGTCGACGACGGGCTGGTGCTGATGAACCCGATCAGCGGCACCTTCCGGAGCGCCGGTGGCACCGCGGACCGGGCGGCACTGCTGCGCTTCCTCGCCGACGAGAAGGAGGTCGAGGAGCTGTACATGGTGCTCGACGAGGAGTTGAAGATGATGGCCACCGTCGCCGAACACGGCGGCCAGGTGATCGGCCCGTACCTGAAGGAGATGTCGCACCTGGCGCACACCGAGTACCTGCTCGCCGGGCGCGGCACCCGTGACGTGCGGGAGGTGCTGCGCGAGACGATGTTCGCGCCCACCGTCACGGGCAGCCCGATGGAGAACGCCTGCCGGGTGATCGCCCGGCACGAACGCCGGGGCCGGGGCTACTACGCGGGCGTGCTGGCGCTGCTCGGTCACGACGAGACCGGCCGGCAGACACTCGACGCGCCGATCCTGATCCGTACCGCCGAGATCTTGCCCACCGGCCGGCTGCGGGTGCCGGTGGGAGCCACCCTCGTCCGACACTCGACGGCGGCCGGCGAGGTGGCCGAGACGCACGCCAAGGCGGCCGGTGTGCTGGCCGCGCTCGGCCTCGGGCCGGCGGCGCCCGCCGGCGGCCGCGGGCCGGTCGCGCGACTGGCCGACGACCCGGCGGTACGCGACGCGCTGGCCGCCCGCAACGCACCGCTGGCCCGGTTCTGGCTGGATCAGCGGGCACCGGACGCGCCGGGGTTGCCCGGGTTGGTCGGTCGGCGGGTCCTGATCGTGGACAACGAGGACACGTTCACCGGGATGCTGGCTCACCAACTGGGCGCTCTGGGGCTCACGGTCACGCTGCGACCGTGGCACGTCGGCGGCCCGGTCGACTCGTACGACCTGGTGGTGGCGGGTCCCGGACCGGGTGACCCGGGCAGCCTGGACGAGCCGAAGATGGTGGCGTTGCGGAGGCTGCTGGCCGGGCTGCTGGCGACCGGCCGTCCCACCCTCGCGGTCTGCCTCGGCCATCAGGTCCTCGCCGGTCTGCTGGGGCTGACACTGCACCGCCGGGAGGCGACCTATCAGGGGTTGCAGCGGGACGTGGCGCTGTTCGGCCGGACCCGTCGGGTCGGGTTCTACTCGACGTTCACCGCCCGCGCCGAGGCGGACCGGCTGGCCACCGCGTACGGGCCGGTGGAGCTGGCTCGGGACGCCGGCGACGGCGCCGTGCACGCCCTACGGGGCCGCGGCTTCGCCGGGGTGCAGTTCCACCCGGAGTCGGTGCTCAGCCCGGACGGGCTCGCGGTGCTGGCCGAGCTGTTGAGTGACCTGCTGCCGGCGCCACGCGCCGACGAGCTGTCCGCCGCGGGTGGACGCGCATAGTCGCCCCGCCTCGGGGTAGGGCTGGATCGACCGGTGGCGTGGACGGGCCGAGAGCCCCCGCCCGCGCCACCGGTCGCAGTCGCCGTCACCCGGCCATGCCCACCTTGAGCGCGGTGCCGATCTGCACCGCCCGCCGGGCGGTGAGCGCGCAGGCTCCGAGTGCCACGGAGTCCGGGGCGATCTCCCCGTTGTTGCTCGTGTGCGAGGCGCCGTACGGGTTGCCGGCGATGAACTGGCTGGTGTCGGTGTATCCGGGGGCGACCACGATGCCGCCCCAGTGGTAGAAGACGTTGAAGAGCGAGGTCAGCGTGGTTTCCTGCCCCCCGTGCACGGTTCCGGAGGAGGTGAAGCCCGCGTAGACCTTGTTGGCCAGCGCGCCCTGCGCCCAGAGCGGGCCGGACGTGTCGATGAACTGCTTCAGCTGAGCGGCGATGATGCCGTACCGGGTCGGTGCGCCGAGGATCACGACGTCGGCCCAGGACAGGTCGTCGAGCATCGCTTCGGGCACATCCTGGGTCTCCAGGTGGTGCGCCTGCCAGCCGGAGTTGGAGCGGATCGCCTCGTCCGGCGCCAACTCGCGCACCTTGCGCAGGCGCACGTCGGCGCCGGCGTCCCCGGCGGCCTCGCACACGGCCTGCGCCATCTGGTACGTGGTGCCGGTGGCGCTGTAATAGATCACCGCTACCTTGATCTGGGCAGCCATCAGGTGTTCCCCTTCTCGTCTCGGGTCAGCTCCCGCGACTACCCGTTGGGCCCGACCTCTAACGGCAGCGCCCACGCGCTTGCCCGTACCGGTCCGCCGGGTTCAATTTTCAGCAACTTTTCCGACTGTTTCGGTCCCTCGACCCGTCCGGACCGCGATCCTGGAAAGCACCGGTGCCGGCGGGAACCAACCGTCGCCCCGCACCGCGCACCTGAACGGGGGATCGCGCTCCGCCAGCAACGGCGCTGGCGCAGCGCGATCAGGGGCCGCCCACCGTGCTCAACTGCCCCCGACCGCTGTTGCTGTTGCTGTTGCTGTTGCTCAGCGGACCAGGGTGAGCAGCTCCGGGGTGACCCTGGGGGCCAACTCCGCGTCGGCCTCCACCACGCCCGGCAGCGACCCACCCTCGCGTAGCGGGGTGACACAGCGGATCGCGGTGACCTGGCGGAGCACGCCGCCCACCCTATTGTGACCGGTCGGGCAGGGCTGCTGCCCTGCCCGACCATGCCGGTCCCGCGAGCGCGACGCCTCTGGGTCGTGGTGACACCTCAGAGTCGGCACGCTCACGGGTGCGGGCGTCAGTCGAGCTTGTCGCGCAGTTTGTCGACCTGGGTCTGGAGGCGGTCCACCGCGTTCTCGTTGTTGACGAAGGTGGTGATGCCCGCGGCCAACCCCAGGCCGATCAGTACGGCCACGATGCTGAGCACGAGGCCGCCGATCGACACGCCACGGCCGGTGACCCCCGGTCGGCGGGCCATCTTGAGGCCGACGATGCCGAGGATGATCCCGATGATGCCGAGCACCAGCCCCAGCCAGGCGAGGATCGCCGTCAACGCACTGAACAGACCGGCCACCCCGAACACCAGGGCGAAGGTCGCGGCGGCGCTCGTCTTCGCCTGGCCGTCCATCCGATGGGTCCGGGACCCGGCCGGTGCGCCGGCACCCCGGGCCGGCTCGCTTGCGGCAGTCATGAGGCTCCCTTCCGTACGCGCGGCGCGCGCACTTCCGGATGGCCGCCTTCCCCCTGCGGGCGCGGTTATGCCGCGTCCGGTGCCCTACCCTGGCGCAACCACCTCCGGGGAAGGAATCCGATGACCAGGGACCTCACGGCATCCGAGGCGCTCGATCTGCGGATGACGAGCCTGCTGCTGCGGGAGCATCCGAGCGTCCGACCCGGTGGGGTCGCCGACGTGGTCGAGTGGTTCGGCGCGATGCAGGCCCAGGATCTGGCGAGTGGCCTGTGGTCGTTGGGCGCCCGCCTGCCGGGGCGGACCATCGTCGACGTGCAGGCGGCGCTGGAGCGCCGCGAGGCCCTTCGCACGTGGCCGATGCGAGGCACCGTGCACCTCATCCCACCCGCCGACGCCCGCTGGATGTTGGAGCTGACCGGCGTCCGCTCGCTGGCGGGCGCGGCGACCCGCCGGTCGCAGCTCGGGCTCAGCGACGCGGACGCGGACCGGGCGGTGGACGTGCTCGGCGCCGCGTTGGTCGGCGGGGGCCGACTCACCCGGGGGGAGTGTCTGGCGGCCCTTCGCGCGTCCGGTCTGGGGACCGACGGCCAGCGCGGCTACCACCTGCTCTGGTATGCGAGCGTGCGCGGGGTGACCTGCGTGGCACCGAACGTCGGCACCGAGCAGACCTTCGCTCTGCTCGACGAGTGGGCGCCCGAGCAACGCCACCTGGATCGGGACGAGGCGCTGGCCCTGCTCGCCCACCGCTACGCCCGCGGGCACGGGCCGGTCACCGCCCGCGAGTTCGCCGGCTGGAGCGGCCTCACCCTGACCGACGCGCGGCGCGGGCTGGCCGCCGCCGACGGGCTGCGGACGGTACGGGTGGCTGACGAGCCGATGCACGTCGACGCTGCGCTGGCCGACATCGCGGTGGCTGGCGCACGGGTACCGCTGGACGACGTGCTGGCGCTGCCCGGGTTCGACGAGTACCTACTCGGTTACCGCGATCGCACGCTGATGCTCGACCCGGCGCACCAGGCGGCCGTGGTGCCGGGCAACAACGGCATCTTCCAGGCCACGGTGGTTCGCGCCGGCCGGGTGGTGGGGGTGTGGAAGCGCAAGATCGGCCGCACCGCGGTCACGGTGACGATCCAGCCGCTGACGACGCTGGACGCCGCCGCACGTGTGCTGGTGGAGCGGGCGCTGGGGCGGTACGCCGACTTCCTCGGGCTGCCCGCCCGCTACGACTGGCTGGCCTGACCGCCGCAGGGTCACCACGGGGGCCGGCGGGCGAGCCCACCGACCCCCGTCAGGTGGCACTGTCAGTCGGCGAGCGCGCCGGCCGCCCGGCCCTCGTGCAGGGTCAGGTTGCGGCCGTTGGTCGGGTCGAACAGGTGGATCTTCTCCAGGTTGAACCAGACCCGGCGCGACTGGCCCTCGACCACCGGTGACTCGGCGGACAGCCGGGTGACGAGGTTGCCGCCGGCACCGGCGAAGTCGGCCGCGCCGGCGTCGGCGGCCAACTCCTCCAGTTCGGCGGCGCTGGCCCGCTCCCCCTCCACGGTGAAGTAGACGTACTTGTCCGAGCCCATCGACTCGACGATGTCCACCGGCGCCTCGAACTCGATGCCCCGGCGGCGGGTGTCCTCGTCGACCAGTTCGGCGTCCTCGAAGTGCTCGGGGCGGATGCCGAGGATCAGCTCGCGGGGCGCGTCCGCTGCCTCCAGCTCGCGGCGTACCCGGTCGCCGAGCGGCACGTCGCCCAGTGCGGTGTGCAGCCCGCCGTCCTGCACGGCGGCGTGCAGGAAGTTCATCGACGGCGAACCGATGAAGCCGGCCACGAAGAGGTTGCGCGGGTGGTCGTAGAGCTCCTGTGGAGCGCCGACCTGCTGCACCGCGCCACCGCGCATGATCACCACCCGGTCGCCGAGGGTCATCGCCTCGGTCTGGTCGTGGGTGACGTAGACGGTGGTGGTGCCGAGCTTCTTCTGCAGCCGGGACACCACCGTGCGCATCTGCACCCGCAGCTTGGCGTCGAGGTTGGACAGCGGCTCGTCCATCAGGAACGCCTTCGGCTGGCGGACGATGGCCCGGCCCATCGCCACCCGCTGACGCTGCCCACCGGAGAGGTTGGCGGGCTTGCGGTCGAGCAGCGGAACCAGCTCCAGCACCTTCGCCGCCTCGTCGACCTTCTGGTCGATGGTCTCCTTGTCCAGCTTCGCCAACCGCAGCGGAAAGGCCATGTTTTCCCGCACGGTCATGTTCGGATAGAGCGCGTACGACTGGAACACCATCGCGATGTCCCGGTCTCGGGGAGCCTTGTCGTTGACGCGCTGCCCGCCGATGCGCAGCTCGCCGGAGCTGATGTCCTCCAGACCGGCGATCATGTTGAGGGTGGTGGACTTACCGCAGCCCGAGGGCCCGACCAGGATCACGAACTCGCCGTCGGCGATCTCCAGGTCGACGTCCTGCACGGCGACGGTCCCGTCCGGGAAACTCTTGCTCACCTTGTCGAGCACGATGTCAGCCATGACTACTCACCTATCCCTTGACTGCGCCGGAGGTCAGGCCGGACACGATGCGACGCTGGAAGAAGAGGACGAACAGGATGATCGGAACGGTGATCACCACGGCGGCGGCGCAGATCGCCCCGGTGGGGTCCTCGAACTGCGACGCGCCGGTGAAGAACGACAACGCGGCCGGCACGGTGCGGGACCGCTCGGTGGAGGTCAGCGAGATGGCGAACAGGAAGTCGTTCCAGCAGAAGATGAAGACCAGAATCGCCGTGGTGAACAAGCCGGGCGCGGCCAGCGGTGCGATCACCCGCCGGAACGCCTGCCCCTGGGTGGCGCCGTCCATCTTCGCCGCCTTCTCCAGGTCCCACGGGATCTGCTTGAAGAACGCCGACAGCGTGTAGATCGCCAGCGGCAGCGCGAAGGTGATGTACGGCAGGATCAGTCCGGGCCAGGTGTCGAAGATCTTGAGCTGACGCTCGATCTCGAACAGCGGGGACACCAGCGACACCTGCGGGAACATCGCGATGAGCAGGGAGACGCCGACCAGCAGCCGCTTGCCGGGGAAGTCCAGTCGGCTGATCGCGTACGCGGCCATCGCACCGAGCACCACCGCGACCAGCGTGGCGATCAGCGCGATGCCGATCGAGTTGACCAGCGCCCGGACGAACTGGTCGGTTTCGAAGATCGTCCGGTAGTTGTCCAGCGTCCACTCCCGGGGGATGAATTTCCCGTCGGTGAGGGTGGCCGGCGTCTTGAACGACAGCGACGCGATCCACAGCACCGGGACCATCGCGAAGACGATCACGAGGACGTCCAGCAGACCCCAGCGCAGCTTCGCCCGCGTGGTGGTTTCGACAGCCATGTCAGCGCCTCTCCCCGTCGTCGCTGCCGGGGGCAGCGGTGCCGAACAGCTTCACGAAGACGAAGGCGATGATCGCCACGGTGAGGAAGATCAGCACCGACATCGTCGAACCGATGCCGAGGTTGAGACCCCGGAGGAGGTTGTTGTAGGCGAGCATCGACACCGACGACGTCTCGTTGCCTCCGGCGGTCAGCACGAAGATGTTGTCGAAGACCCGGAACGCGTCCAGCGTGCGGAACAGCAGCGCGACCAGGATCGCCGGCTTCATCACCGGCAGCATCACCTTCGTGAACTTCTGCCAGGCGGTCGCGCCGTCGGTGGAGGCCGCCTTGAGCAGGTCCTCCGGCACCAGCGCCAGCCCGGCCATCAGCAGCAACGCCATGAACGGGGTGGTCTTCCAGATCTCCGCGAGCATGATGATCGCCAGGGCGCTGGCCCGTTCGGTGAGCGGTGCGCCGTCGCTGAACAGGTCGGCCAGGTAACCGGTGCCGGGCGTCCAGGCGTACCGCCAGGAGAACGCGGCGACCACGGTGACGATCCCGTACGGGATCAGCGCCGAGGTCCGGACCAGGCCGCGGCCGACCAGGGTGCGGTGCATGATGATCGCCAGGCCCATGCCGAGCACCAGCTCGACGGCCACGGTGACCACCGTGATCAGCGTTGTCACCCCGAACGCGGTCCACCAGAACTCGTTGCTGAGCACGGTGACGTAGTTCTCCAGGCCGATGAACTCACGCTGGTCCGGGAAGCGCAGGTCGTAGCGCTGCAACGACAACCAGAACGAATAGATGATCGGGTACGCGGTCACCAGGACCATGACCAGCGCGGCGGGCGCGCAGAGCAGCAGGCCGAGTTTGCGTTCAGCCTTCTTGTTCTCGCTCAACGGCGGCTTACGGCGACCGCCGCGTTGGGTGGGCACGGTGGCCCGCTGGCCGGTCTTCTCGACGGCGGCCTCGGCGCCGGTCGGCGCGGCGTTGATGCTCATGGAAGCACCCCCTTCGACTGGAGGGCGTCGGCGATGGCGTCGCGCAGCTCGTCCGCGGTCTGCTGCGGGCGGATGCCCGACGGCGGGGACAGGATTGCCGACATCACGGTGGAGATGCTCTGGTAGGCCGGGGTCAGCGGACGCGTCGCCGGGTCCTTCAGCTCCTCCAGGATGGTGTCCTTCATCGGGTACGCCTCGGTCATCTCCGGGTCGTCGAAGACGGACTCGATGGTGGGCGGCACGCCGTCGTTGATGGCGGAGAACTTCTGGTGCTCGGCGCTACGGAGGCACCGGGCAGCCTCGAAGGACAGCTCCGGGTGCTTGGAGTAGGAGCTGACCGCCAGGTTGACCCCACCGATGGTGACCTTGCTGGGGGTGCCCCCGTCGATGCCGGGGATCCGGGCCCAGCCGACCTGCTTGGCCAGCTCCGGGTTCGCCTCCTGCAGGGCCGGGTAGACGAACGGCCAGTTCACCTGGAACGCGCCCGCGCCGGACTGGAACTCCAGCCGGACCGGGTCCTCGGTGGCGTTGCTGAACGACGGCGAGGTTACGCCCGACGTGGCGAAGCGTCGGAGCTGGTCCAGCGCCCGAACCGTGCCCTCGTCCATCTCGGCCTTCGTGCCGTCGTCGTTGAGGATCTTTCCACCGGCGCTCTCGGCCAGGGTGTTGTAGAGGACGACCAGACCCTCGTACTGGGCGCCCATGGTGAGCACCTGGTACGGCTTGCCCTGATCCTTCAACTGCTGGGCCGCGCTGATCATCTGGTCCCAGGTCGTCGGCGGCTGGGGCACCAGGTCCTTGCGGTACCAGAGCAGTTGGACGTTGGTGTTCTTCGGCGCGGCGTACAGCTTGTCTTCGTAGCGGGCAGTCTCCAGCGGCCCGGCGAGGGTGCCCTGCTCGACCTCGGCCTTGTCCTGGCCGGTCCACTCGCGGATCCAGTCGGCGCTGGCGAATTCCTGGGTCCAGGTCACGTCCAGGCCGAGCAGGTCCATCCCGCTGTCCTCGGCGGCCAGCCGGCGCACCATCTGCACCCGCTGGTCGTCGGCCTGCCGGGGCAGCACCCGGTAGGCGATCTCGTACCGCCCCTGGGCCTGCGCGTTGCAGTCGTCGACCACCTTCTGCAGGTTCTGCTCGGGCGGGTAGTACAGGTTGAGTGTCGGTGGGCCACCGGTGTCATCCGCGCCGCACGCGGCCAGCGGCGCGACCAGCGCCAACGCGGCGGCCGCCGCTCCGAGCCGAACAATCGGCCGACGTCGGTGTCGAGCCGTTTCGGGGTCCGTCATCGCCCTCCCCCTCTCTTCGGCGAAAGACCGGGGAGGGGCCATCCGTGCCCCGGTGCACGGCGAGACATTTCCAAGCCGGCAAGCTGCGGAAACACTCCGGCCCGGATGCTCTGTGCGGCTACACTGCCCCACCCGTGAAGTCGCGAAACCTGGCGGTCACAGCGAGTGTCCGCGCGGCGAACCGCCGTCTTTGCCCTGCGCCGACGCCATGCGTATCGGAAGGCGATGGGCCTGTCGCCAGGATCTGGTCGATGGCTTTCCAGTTCCGGTATATCGCGACGCCAAATAGCAGGGTATTATGTGCCGCATGGTAGCGGCAGAGAGTCAGCCGATCGATGACAGCGACCGGCAGACCCAACTCCTGCGGGGCGCGCTGGACATGTGCCTGCTGGCGCTGCTGGCGCGCGAGCCCGCGCACGGCTACGAGTTGGTTCGGCGGATGGAGACAGCCGGGTTCGGCGCGATCAGCTACGGCACCATCTATCCCCTACTGACCCGCATGCGTCGACTTGGCCTTGTCGCCCACGAACAGCAGGCCAGCCCCACCGGCCCACCCCGCAAGGTCTACGCGCTGACCGGGTCCGGCCGGACCCACCTGGACGCCTGGCAGAAACAGTGGAATCACTTCGCCGACACCGTCGGCGCCGTTCTCGACCCGCTCGACCACCGCCCCACGAGGAGTTGACCATGGACACCATCGACAGTCTTCTGGGCGAAGCCGACCAGGCGTGGCGCGCGTACGGGGTCGGTCCGGCCGACCGGGCGGCACTCGCCGCTGATCTGCGCCTCGACCTGCGGGCCGCGGCTGCCGACGGGGGCGATCCGGTGCGGTTGCTCGGCGGTGACGTCGCCGGCTTCGCACGACGGCTCGCCGACGAGGCCGGTGTCCGACGAGTGCGCAGCGACTACGGCCGCATTCTCGGCACCGCACTGATCGGCGCGATGGCCGGTGCGGTGCTCGGCTACGGCCTCCTGATGGCGGTCTACCCGATATTCGTCCGCGCGGTCGACATCCCCCGCTCGATCGACGTACCGATCCAGCTCGCCGTCGCCGTCGGATACGGCATACCGGCCGCCGTGGTCGCCGCGGGAGCGGTCATCGCGGTGCGGACCCGGCTACGCGACCTGCCCAAGATCCGGCGGACGGCTCGGTTGATGAGCGTCCTCGTGCCGGCGGCCGGCATCGTCATCACGCCGATCACCGTCGGCTTCGCCTGGGCCACCGACTACAGCACGGCACCGCCAGTGGTGGTCACGGAGATCGCCATGGTCCTGGCCGCGCTCGCAGGCGCCACGGTGCTGGCGCGTCGCTTGTCACTCCGCGAGGGCCGGCCCGCCTCCGACACCTCGCACCCGGACAGCACCAGAGTCAAACCCGCCTGACGGTACGAGCAGCGCCAACTCTGGAGTATGACAGGTGTAAGCTGCGCGTATGACAGAGCCTCAGCGCCGCTTCACGATCTCCGTCCCCCCAGATGTGGGTCAGATCCTGGAGAGCCAGGGCAACCGTATGGCCAGTGCCTACGTCACCGAGTCGGTGCGTCGGCGCAGGCGGGTGGAGCAGCACAAGGAGTTGCTGCTCGCCGCCGGCATTCACGTCACCGAGCAGGGTGTCGCCGAGGCTCGGGCCCGCCGCCTGGGCGTGGAAGCCGAGTGGCCCTCGGAGCGGTTCGAGGCGGAGCGCGCCAAGATCCGCGCCGCCATGGAGGCCGAGATGAACGGCGACGATGCTGCTCCCCGCGCCGACGCCGCATGACCTCGGAGACGACACCACCAGTCCGGCTGATCCTGGACCGGTCGGCCCTACTGGGATACGCCGTCCTCCGGACGGTGCACGTGGGCGAGCCCGTCCACGAGGTCATCGAGGACGGGGTGCGGTTCGGGGCGCCGGTGGTGGCAGCCGCCGAAGCTTTGACCATGGCGACGGGCAAGGAACTCGCCCTGCTGCACAAGCTGCTGGCCCTGCCCGCCTGCGCACTGCTGCCCGAGCGGGCGCAGGACCTGCCGGAGCTGACCTTCTGGCAGCGCAGGACCCGCCGCTTCGACCTGGCCGCGGCCGCCGTAGCGGGCCTGACCCACGATGCTCCAGTTCTCACCGGCGAGGGACCCGAGTACTCCGACGGGGTGCCGCTGATCCACTTCCCCGGATGAACGACGGCGGGCCGAGCGTCAACCCCGGGCCCTCGCCCAGGAGAGGAAGCGCTCGGTCATCCGGGCCGGTGGATGATCCGGGTGGAGCTGGGTGAGCTGGTTCGTCGCCTCGTTCATCAGGGTGCCGAGGTAGATCAGCAGTGCGGTCCGGCTGGCCCGGTACTCCGTCAGCAGGGCGAGCTTGGCCGGCTGGCAGGGCCACTCCTTGCCACAACTCCGGCACCGCCACAGCGGGCGCATGGCGACGTGCGGGACGGGCGGCCGGACCACCATCACCGCCACCGCACCGCAGGCTGCTGGGCTGTCGGGCTCAACACATCGACCTCCTCGGGGGCGGGGAAGGGGCCGCTCCCGCAAGGGGGAAACGGGAGCGACCCCGGGTGCAGGGCCCGCCGCCGCCATTCCGGCTGCCAGCAGACCCGCCACTGGTGACAGTGTGGTGATGACACGGCTACGGTCGATACGTGCTCGCGCCATCCGTGCAGCTCAGCGGCCCAGGCGAGCACCTGTGAGGGACACGCCGAGCCAGACTGAGCCAAGGGTGGGGAATCGATGGGGACCGTCACCGACTACGTGTTGGAGGAGCTACGCCTGTTCCGGACGGGGTTCGGGCTCAGTCAGGACGACTTCGGCAAGGGCATCGGCTATTCGGGTTCGCACGTCAGCTCGGTGGAGACCGGCGGGCGACCGCCCACGAAGGAGTACATGCGGGCGGTCGACAGCCGTCACCAAACCGGCGGACGCTTCCTGCGCATGTTGGACGGTTTGGCCCAGCTCGACGCCGAGCCGGCCTGGCTCCGCGAGTGGATCGAGTTCGAGCGGGAGGCGACCACGCTGCGCTGGTTCGAGTTGGCGTACGTGCCGGGCCTGCTCCAGACCGAGCGGTACGCCCGCGCGACGCTGGCCGATGGCCGGTTCGACGCGGAGGACGTGGACCGGATTGTCGCCTCCCGGCTGGAACGGCAGGCGATCCTGCAACGCCCGCGCCCGCCCCAGCTCATCGCCGTCCTGGACGAGACCGTGCTGCGCCGGCCGGTGCTCGACCAGCCGGGGCTGATGGTCGAGCAGTGTGAGCACCTGGTCGAGCTGGCGGCGGCGGAACATATCCAGGTGCACATAGTGCCGGCGGATGCTGGGATGTACCTGGGGCTGGCCGGCCAGTTCATCATCGCCGAACTGCCGGACGGCGCGCGGGTCGCTCATGCCGACAACCAGCTCACCGCGCAGATCGTCGATGCGCCGGCCGATATCGCTAAGCTGGCGAAGACATGGGAGATCGTGCGGAACGAAGTGCTTCCGCGCCGGCAGTCAATCGAGCTGATCAAGGAAGTGGCGAAGTCATGGACATGCTGACCCCGCAGTGGCGCAAGTCGACCAGGTCCGGCGGCAACGGTGGGTCCTGTGTCGAGGTCGCCGACAACCTGCCGCACGTGGTGCTGGTGCGCGACACCAAGGACCGCGACGGCGGCACCCTGCACGTCGACCTGGCGGCCTGGAAGGCGTTCGTCGGTTACGCCAAGCAGCACTGAACGCGAACTCGGAGAGGACCCGCCCTGGATCTTCTCTTGGAGAGATTTGCTCCGACCGGCCAGGCCTTGCACCACGCCCAGGATTGGGCCTTCGATGAAGACCAGTGCCGAAGATGATCAACCCCGAGTATGGAGGTCTCGGACAGTTTACGTCCGGGCGGAACGGAAACTGTCCAAGATCTACCCTGAAACTCCCGCGACTGCCGGCAGCCAATCGAGCTGATCAAGGAGGTAGCGAAGTATGGGCATGCTGACCCCGCAGTGGCGCAAGTCGACCAGGTCCGGCGGCAACGGTGGAGCCTGCGTCGAGGTCGCCGACAACCTGCCGCACGTGGTGCTGGTGCGCGACACCAAGGACCGCGACGGCGGCACCCTGCACGTCGACCCGGCGGCCTGGAAGGCGTTCGTCGGTTACGCCAAGCAGCATCGACCGTGATCGCACGCTTCAAGGATCTCTGTTTGGACGCCGCGGACCCGCTCGCCCTGGGCGCCTTCTGGGCCCGGATGCTGGACGCTGACGTGGCCGACGCCGGCGACGGTGACACTCGCATCGACCCCCGTTCGGCGCGCTCAAACGCCGAGTCGATCTGGGTGAACAAGGTGCCCGAGCCGCGGGTCGGCAGGACCCGCGTACACCTGGATCTGCGGTTGGCCGACGCGGAGCCGGCGGCGCTGCTCGCGGATGGCGCCCGACTGGTCCGCGAACCGACCGGCGAGGCGCACTGGTGGGTGTTGGACGACCCGGAGGGCAACCAGTTCTGCGTGTTCCCCGCCAAGGAAGGCACCCGGCCGGGCCCGTTCGGGCTGGTCGTCGACTCGACCGACCCGGCCGCCCAGGCGACCTGGTGGGCCGGGGTGGTCGGCGGCACCGTCGAGCACGAGTCGACCAACGCGTCGGTGGTCGACGCCTCCGGCTTCCCCTGGGACTACTGGGTCTTCGCCGGGGTGCCCGAGCCCAAGACGGTCAAGAACCGGCTGCACTGGGACGTCGACCTGGTCGACCCGGAGCCCACCGCGCTCATCGGCGCCGGTGCGACGTTGCTAGCGGAGCCGAGCGCCCGCAGCAACTGGTGGGTGCTGGCCGACCCGGAGGGCAACGAGTTCTGTGCCTTCGCGCCGCGCGCTATTGGGTGAACGACCGACTACCGAGCGCGGGCGGTGTCAGCTAGCGTTCTCCTAACGCCGCAGCCAGCGCGTTCGCCGCCGCCGTCGACACGCCTCCGGCCGACCCCAGCCTGCCCGATCGGTTGGTAATCGCGGGAACGTCCCACCGCCGCTCCCCCGGTTCGGCAGGATCGTCCCAACGAGGAGGTGCCGCCGTGCAGGACACCCGCGCTCTCGCCCTGACATTCGAGGTGAGCGGCCTGCCACCGGTCAAGACCGAAGCGTTGTCCATCTTCGCCGCCGGGCATCGGCAGGCGACGAGGGTCCGCGACCTACTCAAAGCCGCCCTCACGGCGGCCCAGCGCACCGGCTGGACGCCGTTGCCCGGGCCGATCGAGGTGGACCTGGTCCTGCGCTGCCCGCCCGGGCACCGGACGGCCGACGCCAGCACCCTGCTCGGCGGCGTCTGCGCGGTGCTGCAGGACAAGAAACGGGTGTCGAGCATCGGCCTCGCCCACCTCGGCGTGCTGGTGGACGTCGCCCTCTTCGACGACGACCGGCAGATCCGCCGATTGTCGTACCAGGAGGAGCCGGCGGAGGACTTCTCGTACCAGGTGCGGGTCGCCGCCGTACCGGCCGGGGTTTGACCGACGTCCGCGGTGGGGTACCGCGGACGCCGACGAAGGGAGCACCGATGTCGGAGCCACATGTCACGCTCGACCCGCGCGGGCTCGACCCTGTGCAGCAGAAGCTGCGGGGCCCGCTGGAGGAGCAGCTGACCTCGGCGCTTCAGGCGGCCACCGACCGGGTCCGCACCGGCTACGCCGGCGAGCCGGTCGAGCAGGTCTGCCAGCGACTGTTGGAGGAGACCCGCTCCGGGTTGCATCCCGACATCGCGGCCGGGTTCAACCCGGACATGGACGAGTTCTGCAGGGTGGCGGTGGCGATCGTCCGGGGCGAGGTTTCCTGACCGGCGAGGTGGTGGTCAGAGCCGGGTCCGCAACTACCCGGCCCTGACCGCGACCGTCCGACCGTTCTGCACTCAGCTCCACGGTGCGCACCTGCCGGACGCCCGGCGCGCGCCCAGCGAAACCCCCCCGGCCGAGAGCGCCGGCCCAGGTTAGGCGGGTCGTGCGGGGCCGGACAAGCCGCAGCGGACCGGCAGAGGCATGACTGACCTCAAGGTGAAAAAACGGCATATCGCTGTAACGCGGCTTCGATCGCCAGCGCTGTTCGGGTCGCCCCCGCAGCGGTCAGGGCGGTCAGAAGTGCCGCAGCAGGTCGCGAAACGCGGCCAGCCGTAGGACACCGGCGTCGGTCGGGTCCAGCTCGTCGTCCTCCAACACCCAGGTGTTCTCGTTCGGGATGAACACCGCGTTCAGCCCGGCAGCTCGCGCCGGCAGGATGTCCGACTTCGGAGAGTTGCCGATCATCCACGCGCCGGACGGGTCGAAGCCGTGTTCCCGCACCAACCACCGGTACGTCTCGACATTCTTCTCGGCGACGATGTGCGCGGCCCGGAAGTGGTGCAGCAGCCCGCAGGCGTCCAGCTTGCGTTGCTGTTCCGCCTGGTCCCCCTTCGTCAGCAGCAGCAGGTCGTACCGGCCGGCCAACTCGTCGAGCGCATCGGCCACGCCGGGCATCAGCTCCACCCGGTGCTCGATGAGGGCCACCGACAGTCGGTCGATCTCCTTGCGCTCGGAGTCGGTGGCCGGCCGCTCACGCAGCCGCTCCAGACACTCGGCCAGGCTGCGCAGGAAGACCTTGCTGCCGTACCCGTGCGCCACCGCGTTGGCCCGCTCGATGTCGTCGAGGATCGTCCGGATCTCGGCCCGATCCAGGGTGGGGTGGTCGAGCCACTCGAGGAAGTCGTCGATCACCCGCTCGAAGACGACGTTGTTCTCCCACAACGTGTCGTCCGCGTCGAAGATCAGCACCTGCGCCTGCTGCCGCGCCGTCATAGCATTTCCTCCTCGTGCCAGCTGTCGCGGCCGAGGAAACAGGATGGGCGCGAGTTGGACCACCGATTTCTCGGCGCGATCTTTACGCACGTTGATGGTCACGGCCAGCGCAGCAACCGTTGCGCGATCAACGCCTCCCGTTCCTCCTGCCCCTCGGGTCGGAGCCGGCCGCCGCGGGTGAGCATCACCACGCCGTGCAACAGGCTCCAACCCACCTCGGCGAGGGTGTCCGGGTCCCGGCCCTCGGCCAGCGGGGCCAGGGCCGCACGCAACTCGGCGAAGACCGCCCGCGGCGCGGCCGGCACCCCATCGACGCCGAGGGCCAGGTCGGGGGTCAGCGCGAGCATCGCGTCATAGACCTCCGGATTCGTGTACGCGAAGTCGAGGTACGCGCTCGCGACCGCCGGCCAGGCACCCTCGGGGCTGCTGGCGGCCTCTGCGTGCGCCTCCGCCAGATCGGCGGCCAGGTCGGCGAAGGCGCACACGGCGACGGCGGCGAGGAGCGCCTCCAGATCCGCGAAGTGTCGGTAGAGGTCGCCGACGTCGATCTCGGCCCGCTCGGCGAGGCGTCGGGTGCTCACACCCGCCCAGCCCTCCACCTCGGCCAGCTCTCGCGCGACCGCGACGATGAGGTCACGCCGGTCCTGTTCGGTGGCCTTCTCGGCAGGTCCGGGCACGCACCCGAGCCTAGGGGTGGACACCAGCCGTAGTCGCCAGGTGACGGATTGGCGACTGTCGGATGGTCGGACCCAACAATGTCTCAGGCGGCCGTCGTCGAGCAATCAAGGATGCGGCCATCGGCCGTGCCGACCAGCAGCCGTCCCGGCAGCGCGCACGAAAGGGAGAGCGGCACGACCAGATGCCCGTGAACGGTGAGCCGCTGTTGCCAGCGCGGGTAGCCGGTCCCGGCGTCGAAAGCCACGACATCGCCGGAGACGAGCCCCGCGTACACGATGCCTTGCTCGCTGTCCGACTCCAGAGCGGCTACCGGGTGTTCCACCGGGGCCACCCAACTCGGAGAGCCGTCGTGCAACCGCCGGCGGGCGACGAACGCGCGCGGCACGGGCCCCCGCAGCGTCACCGCGTGCACGATGGCGGGACCTGTCGCGTCGTTCAGTTCCACAGCGGGGCCGCCGTAGAGCGGGACGTCCCGTGCGTCGGTGACCCAGACGAAGCGGAACAGACTGCGCACAGCGGGTGCCTGACCGTCCGCGTCAGACTCGACGACGGCGACCCACGGGTCCGGGTGGTGCCGGTCGCCCTCGTTCTGCACCACGTAGAACGCCGTGGCGTGCCGGACGGAGAGATCCAGGCTGTAGAGCTCGAAGCCGCTCAACTCCACCCGGCCCGCCTCCGTTGAGCCAGGGCCGGGAGAAAAGAGCACCAGCTGCGAAGAGACGGACTCCCGGCTGGCATCGCGCAGGGCCAGCGAACCGTCGGAGCGCGTTATCCGTATCGCGGGGAACCCGACGTCGAGACGTTCCAGCGGCCGTCCGTCCCGCAGCGAGTACCGCACCGCTCCCTCGCCTGGGACGGCCGGCCGATCGCGGCGCACCGACTCGGTGGCCCACGCCCATGCTTCGTCCGGGCCGACATCGATTCGCTGCCCGCCGACCGCGCCGACGTCAGTGACGGCCCAGGCGCGCTCCCCGGACTCCCGCCACAGTTCGAGCTGTACGCCGTCGAGCGCCGCCAGCACCCGGCCGTCGCGCAACTGTTCCACCGCCCCCACCGACCGGCGCGGCGACCACACCGCGCCGGCTCGCACACACAGCCGTGCCACGCCGCGGCGCGCAGCCCTCTCGCTGCCGCGCCAGGCGTTCTCGCGCAACGGACCGTCCATCTCCCGGCCGGAAATCGTGCTCTCCCCGACGACCGACCAGTCGGTGCGCTCGACCACGGCGTCATAGCCGAGGGTGAAGGCATCCCGGTCGAGTTCCCAGTCATCCGACGGCGCCAGGGCGAGGTCGAGCACCCGCCCCTCGCGCCACGTACGCCACGCGACCTCACGCACCTCACGCTCGTCCGCGAGGGCGGAGACGACCGCACCGGAGTCGAGGTCGAGCAGGAGCAGCTCGCCGCGGAAGGACATGCCTCCGTCATAGCTCCCGGTGCCGATGGCCAGGAGCGGGAGACGGGGATGGAAGGCCATCGAGTTGACGGGCCAGCGGGACGGCACGACGTGCAGGCACCGCAGATCATCGCGTCGGTAGACCCCGATCCGGAACGCGAACCAGCCGTGCCCCGTGACTGCCGCTCCGCCCGAGCCAGGCCCTCCGACGGTCCCACCCACCGCGAACAGCCGGTCTGACGTGGCAACCGTCCGGGGAATTCCAACCTCGGCGCACGGTCCATCGCCCAGCACGCGGCGGACGGTCAAGGGCTGGCCGGACGTACGAGGGGACACGCAGTGAACTCCTTCACGGCATACCGGCGGGTGCGCGGCGTTGGTTTCGAACTGTTCATCGCCGAGCCGCTCGGGCATCCGCCGGCGGCCTGGCTGATCGCCATCCTCGACGGCCCGGTGATCTTCCTCGCCGGACGCGCAGCCGCAGTGCCGCTCACCAGCCTCGTCGATCATGGAGTTGTGGTGCCCGTTGAGCGCCACACCGGATACTTTGTCACCCCACCACAACTCCTTGATCGACGTCCGAGCCTGCCGTCGCGCGCAATTGCTGCTGGCGGGACTGGAGTTCCTGCCAGTACGGTCCGTCGTGTGATCACAGCACGTCGCGCGACCATTGAGGATGCCCCGGCACTGGTGAGGCTGCGCGGGGTTCTGTTCACCGGCCTCAACGGACATGCACCGGAGCCCGGCCGGTGGCAGGACCACGCGCTGCGGACCCTGCGCCGGCGTCTGGCGGATCCGGAGGACTCGATGGCGGCGTACGTCATCGACAAGCCCGACGTGCCCGGCGAATTGGCGGCATGCGTGATCGGCGTCATCGAATATCGGCTTGGTGGCCCGCTCAACCCCAGCGGCGTGATCGGGTACGTCTTCAACGCGGTGACCGACCCCGGCTACCGCCGGCGCGGATACGCCCGCGCCTGCATGGAAGGCCTACTGGGCTGGTATCACCAGCGAGGGGTGACCCTGGTCGAGCTGAAGGCCAGCGAGGCCGGGGAGCCGCTCTACCGCGCCTTGGGCTTCGTGCCGATGCCCTCCCAGACGATGCGGCTGACCATCGACTCACGTGCGACAACTTCTCGGGGTTAACGCCGTCCCCGTCGATCATCGAGTTGTGGTGCCCGTCAGGCGTTATGACGGGTGCTTTGTCTGACCAAGCGCTCAGGCCTGTCACAGCACAGACCGCTACGGTGCGCCAATGCCAAGGCCTCGAAGCTTGCTCTGGTGCGGCGTGGTGGGAGCAGTCGCATTCGTCCTGGTCTTCCTTGTCAACGACGCGTTCAAGCCGAACTACGAGCCGGTGCGTGACTTCGTCAGCGAAGCCGCAATCGGCCCTGGCGGATGGGTGCAGATCGTCAACTTCCTGAGTGCCGGCGCTTTACTGACAGCCTCGTCCTTCGCGCTGCGCCGGACCGTCGGTCGCTCGGTCGGCTGGCTGGTACGCATCCTCGGCGTGGGTCTGATGGTGGCCGGGGCGTTCGTGTCCGATCCGGCGCCGCACGACGAGGCGACCTGGCACGGCACTGCACACAACATCGTGTCGGTCATCGTATTCGTGGCACTGTCGCTGGCGTGCTTCACGGCAGCACGCTGGCGACCGACACCGGCGTGGCGGTGGTACTGCGTTCTCACCGGCGCCGCGGTGCCGGTGCTGTTCGTGATCGCCGGCGGTGTATCCGAGACGGCCGGCCTGTGGCAGCGGCTGACCATTGTGGTCGGATGGGCGTGGTTGGCGGCGCTCGGCATGCGGGCGCTGCGATCCCTCGACCGGAGCGCTGAGCGATGAGTGCACGCCCCGACAACGCCACGTAAGCATGAGCGTCGATCGCATCTATGCTCCACCGGCAACGCGACCGTGACGGGAGACCGCAGTGATCGACACGATCTTCTTTGATATCGGCGGGACGATTCTTGACGAGTCCCGCGAGTTCGAGACCTGGGCGGACTGGCTCGGCGTTCCACGGCACACGTTCTCGGCGGTCTTCGGCGCGGTGATCGCCCGGGGTCTGGACTATCAGGAGACGTTCCGGGTCTTCCGGCCCGATTTCGATCTCGCGGCCGAGCTGGAGCGCCGAGCAGCTGCCGGCAAGCCCGAGTCGTTCGGCGAAGACGACCTCTACCCCGACGCGCGGGGCTGCCTGACCTCGTTGAAGGAGCAAGGTCTGTTCGTGGGCCTGGCCGGCAACCAGCCAGCTCATGCCGAAGCGCTCCTGCACGCTCTCGACCTCCCGGTGGACGCGATCGGCACCTCACACGGTTGGGGCGTGGCGAAGCCGTCACCGGTCTTCTTCGAGCGGGTCATTCGCGAGGGCGGTGGCGATCCGTCCTCGATCCTCTACGTTGGCGACCGCCCCGACAACGACGTACGCCCGGCCATGGTGGCCGGTATGCACACGTTCCTGATCCGACGCGGTCCGTGGGGTCACATCCTCGATCTCCCCGCCGTGTCCGAGCAGTGCCTGTTCCGCATCGACTCGCTCGACGAGCTCCCGAGCCTGGTCGCGAAGCACAACGCGGCAAGGTGAGCGTCCCGGTCAGGGCCCTTGCGGGGGCCCTGACCGGGACGACCGGTCAGCCGATCCGGCCGGCGCGCTGCCTGCGCCCGGTCAGCAGCACGAGGACGATGCCGAGGAGCGCCAGCATCGCGCCGACGGTCAGCGGTGCGGCGATGGCGTCACCGGTCGCCGGCAGGCTCCGCGGAACGTAGCGGAAGGTGAGCGCGCTGGAGACCCCACCGTCGGTGCGCACGACCACTGTCGTGTTCCCGGCCGCGCAGGGTGGCGTACGGAAGGTCAACGAACGCCCATCCGGTGCCACGGTGACCTCGTTCACCGGGATGGTCCGGCCGCAGATGGTGACCACGGTGCCGCCCGGAACGAAGCCGGAACCACCGACCGTCACGGTGGTGCCGCCACCGGCCGGTCCCTGAGCCGGGGACAGCGCACTGACGACCGGCGGGGCAATCCGGTACGCGAAGCCGTCCGGCACGTTCACGTCGTCGCCGGGGAGTTGCACGGTCACGTCCACCGGGCCGGGCAGACCAGCTGGGGTGACCACGGTGATCGTCGTGCCGGCCTGGTTGACGGTGAACCCGGTGCCGGGCACCCCGTCGAACGTCACGCCGGTTGCGCCGGTGAGGCCGGTCCCGGTGATGGTCACCGTGGTGCCACCCGAGCTCGGCCCGGTCGTCGGAGTCAGCCCGGTCACGGCGGCGTCACCCTGATCGGCCAGGTACGTGTAGTCCAGCGGTGCGGACGAACCACCGCCAGTGGTCACCACCACGACCGCCGGGCCGATGGCGCCGGGCGGGGTGACCGCCGTCAACGACGTGCCCTGCGGATTCACCGTGACGTTGGTGGCTGGTGCTCCGTCGAACGTGACAGTCGTGCCACCGGGGACGAAGCCCGTACCGGTGATCGTCACGGTCTGTCCACCCGCCTGCGGGCCCTGGTTCGGAGTGACCGCCCCGGCGGTCGGAGCAGCCGCCACGTACGTGAAGCCACCCGGCGCGTCCGCGTTCGCCCCCGGGAGGAGGACGCTCACGTCCACCGGGCCGACCGGCCCCGGCGGTGTGACCACGGTCAGCGAGGTGCCGCTCGGGTCTACGACGAGGTTGGTGCCCGGCGTGTCGCCGAAGGTCACGCCCGTCGCGCCGGTGAACCCGGTCCCGGTGATCGTCACCGTCGTACCACCGGTGTTCGGGCCCGAGTTAGGCGCGACGGTGGTGATCGTCGGCGCGATGTACGCGAACGTCGGCGCGGTCACCCGCCCGGCCGGGAACACGAGCTCGACCAGGGCCGGTCCGGCTGGGTTCGGCGGGGACACCACGGTGATCGTGGTGCCGGCCTGGTTGACGGTGAAGCCGGTGCTGGGCAGGCCGTTGAAGTCCACTGCCAGCACGTCGGCGAACCCGGTGCCGGTGATCGTCACCGTCGTACCGCCTATGGTCGGCCCGGAGGCCGGCGTGAGGTCGGTGATCACGGCGGCACTGCCATCGGCCAGGTACGTGTAGCCCAGCGGCGGTGCCGTGCCGTTCACCGTGCTGACCACCACCGACGCCGGGCCGATCGCACCGGCCGGGGTGACCGCCGTCAACGAGGTGCCGCCCGGTGCCACCGTGACACCGGTTGCCGGCACGCCGTCGAAGGTGACAGTCGTGCCACCCGGGATGAAGCCCGTGCCGGTGATCGTCACCGTCTGGCCGCCCGACTGTGGGCCCTCGTCCGGCGTGACCGTAGCGGCGGTGGGCGTCGCCGACGGCCGCTCACAGGTGGCCTCGGCCACGATGACGGTTCCGACCGGAATGGTCGTCGGGGTGCCGAGGACGGTGCCCGACAAGGAGAGAGCGACCCGCACGGCGACCGCGGCGGCACCGTTGGCGGTGGTCGTCTCGGTCCGGGTCAACGAGGCGTCCAGGATCGCACCCAGCAGCCCCGGCACCACCACGGGCACGCTGCCCACGATGGGCGGGCCGTTCGGCGTCGGCGCCACCGCCACGCCGAAGAGTTCCACCCCGACGAGCGTGGTGCCGGCGCTTGTCGCACCGACCTGCGGGCAGGTCGCGGTAGCGGCGGCCTCGGTCGCGTCCAGCACGTCGACGCCGAGCACGGCCAGGTTGAAGTTGGTGACGCGGGCAGCGGCAGACGACGAAGCGGCAGCGCGGGTGGCGGTCACCTCGACGGTGCCGCCAGCGGTCACGCCGATCGCCCCGGGCAGCGAGACGGCCTGGTTGTCGGTGTCGGTGCCGCCGCCGGCCGGAGCGGTGGCCGTACCGATGGTCCGGTCCGCATCGATCACAGGAGTGCCGAGCACCGCTGCGGACAGGCCGACGACAACACCCCGCGCGCTCGCGTCGCCCGGTGCCGCCCGCGCCGGCGTCCCCAGTCCCAGGGTCGCCAGGCCGGCGACCAGCACCGCCGTGGATGCGGTCGTCATTCTTCGCAGGACAGAACTCACCAATTTCCCCCGTTCAGCTCGACTGACGGGCGTGCTCAGCGTGTTCGGCACCCGTCAACGATTGAACGAGGGAAAAAGGGACAAGTTATGGCAATACGGGCATTCCATACCAAGGTGGCGGTCGTTCGTCGGCACCGGCGTGCCCCGCGTCACGACGTTTGACTTGAAGCGCTTGAGGTTGGGGACGCTTCGGTCATGGCAGCGACGAAGGCCGGTCGGGACCGGACACAACCACCCCTGACCATCCAGGAGATGGCCCAGCGGTCGGGCTTCAGCGAGCCGACGCTGCGCTACTACGAAAAGGTCGGCCTGCTCGGCGTGGTGCCGCGCGACGACAGCAGCGGCCACCGCCGCTACGACACCCCGCTCGCCGAGCGGGTCGACGCCCTGGCCTGCCTGCGATCGTCCGGAATGAGCGTCGCGGAGATGCGCCGGTACCTGGCACTGCTCGACGAGGGCGACCGGGCGGCCGCTGCCGAACAGCACGACCTCTTCGCGCGGCATGCCGAGCGGCTGACCACCGAGATCGAGCGGCTACGGGTACGCCAGGCGTACATGCGCGGCAAGGCGGACATGTGGGCCGCCCGGTACCGCGGTGACAGCGCTGCCGAGGCCCGCGCGATCAAGCAGGTCGAACGAACCCTTCAGGAGTTCTGAACAACGATGGGAGAGATCATGCGCAACGACATACCGCTGAGCGCCACCGACGACACCCCCGTGCTGGTGACCGGTGCCACCGGACACCTCGGCGGGCACTCCGTCGTCCGGCTGCTCGACGAGGGCTACCGGGTGCGGGTCACCGTCCGCGAGCCGGGCCAGCAGGACGAGGTGCTCGACCGGATCCGGCAGATCGGCACGAACCCAGACGGCCGGGTCGAGTTCCGGACGGCTGCCCTGTCCACCGACGAGGGCTGGGCCGAAGCGGTCGACGGGGTGCGCTACGTGCTGCACCACGCGTCACCGTTCCCGTTCACCCCGCCGAAGGACGAGGACGAGGTCATCCGGCCAGCACGCGACGGAGCGCTGCGCGTCCTGCGGGCCGCCCGCGAGGCCGGCGTACGGAGGGTGGTGCTGACCTCGTCGTACGCGGCGGTGGGTTACACGGTCAAGCCCGACGGACGATACAGCGAGGCGGACTGGACGAACGTTGATGACAACATTCCCGCGTACCACAAGTCGAAGACGCTCGCCGAGCGCGCCGCCTGGGACTACGTCCGGGACAACGGCGGGGTGGAGCTGAGCGTCGTCAACCCGACCGGGATCTTCGGGCCGTTGGTGGGACCGCGGGTGTCCGCGTCGACCGGCCTGGTGCAGGCGTTCCTGCAGGGGTCGATGCCGGTCGTACCCCGGATGTACTTCGGGGTGGTGGATGTTCGGGACGTGGTCGACCTGCACCTGCGCGCGATGCTGCACCCGGCGGCCGCCGGCGAGCGGTTCATCGGCGTCGGCGGGCCGTCGGTCAGCTTCTTCGAGGTGGCGAAGATGCTGGCAAAGCACCTGCCCAGCCTCGCCGACCGGGTGCCCGCCCGGGAACTCACCGACGAGGAGGTCCGCGAGGCCGCGAAGACCGAACCGGCGCTGCGGGACGCGGCCGCCCTTCGTGGCCAGGTCCCGCTGATCAGCAACGACAAGGCTCGCAATGTCCTCGGCTGGCGGCCTCGCCCGGTGGAGACGACCATCACCGACACCGCCGACAGCCTGATCAAGTTCGGCCTCGTCACCGGCTGAGGGCCCTGCCGGCCGCGTGATCGCGCTCGATCCAGGATCGAGTGGCCTCCCAGTGCCAGGGACACCACTACAACATGGATCGAGCGCGATCATGCCGGAGGCGGCCCCGCAGGCAGGACGTCAGCGGCGCAGGGTCAGGATCAGGTCGGCGACCAGGGCTGTCCAGCCGGTCTGGTGCCAGGCACCCAGGCCGGCCCCGTTGTCGCCGTGGAAGTACTCGGGGAACGCGATCAGGTCCCGCCAGTCCGGATGGGTCTGGAACATCTGAGCGGCACCGTAGATCGGCCGTCGACCCCAGTCGTCCTGGGTGAAGAGTGAGATCAGCCGAGCGGAGAGGTCGTCGGCGATCTCGTCCAGCGAACGCTTCACCCCGGAGCGGGTCGGATACTCCACCTGAAGGTCGTCGCCGAAGAACGCCGCGTAGTCCCGCAACGCACTGATCAGCAGGAAGTTCGTCGGCATCCAGATCGGACCCCGCCAGTTGGAGTTGCCGCCGAACAGTCCGCTCGTCGACTCGGCCGGCTCGTAGCCGACGGAGAACTCCTGCCCGCCGAGGGTGACGGAGAACGGCTTGTCGAGGTGCGCGCGGGACAACGTCCGCAGGCCGAAGTCGGAGAGGAACTCGTCGGGGTCCACCATCCGGGCGAGCAGTCGGACCACCTGCTCCGGGCCGACCATGGACAGCAGCCGCTGCTGCCGGCCGTCGGGGCCCAGCCGGCGGGTGCCGATCACCTGGGCGTACTCCGGGCGGTTGGTGAGGAACCAGCGCAACCGCGCGCCCAACTCCGGCAGGCGGTGCAGGGTCTTCGCGGTGAGCCGGGTGGTCGCGGCCAACGGCAGCAGACCAACGACGGAACGGACCTTCAGCGGCACCTTCGTGCCGTCGGCGAGACGCAGCACGTCGTAGAAGAAGGCGTCCTCGTCGTCCCACAACCCCTGCTCGTACGCGGCGGCGGCGATGTAGGCGAAATGCTCGAAGAACTTGGTGGCGGTGTCCACCCAGGTCCGGTCGTGCTCGGCGAGCACGATCGCCATGTCCAGCATGTTCAGCGCGTACATGGCCATCCAGCCGGTGCCGTCGGACTGCTCCAGCACACCAGCCACCGGCAGCGCCGCCGAGCGGTCGAACGGCCCGACGTTGTCCAGCCCGAGGAAACCGCCCTCGAAGACGTTGTTGCCGCCGGTGTCCTTGCGGTTGACCCACCAGGTGAAGTTGAGCAGCAACTTGTGCATCACCCGAGCCAGGAACTCGTAGTCCCGGCCGCCGTCGATCTCGAACACCTTCAGCGCCGCCCACGCGTGCACCGGCGGGTTCACGTCGCCGAACGCCCACTCGTACGCCGGGATCTGCCCGTTGGGGTGCAGGTACCACTCGCGCAGCAGGAGCAGGAGCTGCTCCTTGGCGAAGCCGGGGTCGACCCGGGCGATGCTCACGCAGTGGAAGGCCAGGTCCCAGGCCGCGTACCAGGGATATTCCCAGGGGTCGGGCATGGAGATGACGTCGAAGCTGGTCATGTGCCACCAGGCGCTGTTGCGCCCGTGCCGGCGCCCGGCCGGCGGTGGTGTCGAGCCCGGGTCGCCTTCGAGCCAGCGCTTGACGTCGAAGTGGTAGAACTGCTTGCCCCACATCAACCCGGCGATGGCCTGCCGTGCCACCAGCGCCTCGTCCTGGGTGGCGGCCGGCGGGATCACCCCGGCGAAGAACCGGTTCGCCTCGGCCCGCCGCGCCCACACCACCGCCTCGAAGCCGTCGCTGAGGTCCGCCGGTGGCGGTGGCGCGGCGGCCGGCGGTGACGCGGTACGGGTCAGCCGCAGCCGGATCTGGCGCTGCCCACCGGCCGGTACGTCGAGCACGTAGTGCAGCGCGCCCTTGGTGCCCTCCCGCGCCGGGTTGACCGTGGCCGCGCCGTTGACCACGTGGTCGTTGATGCCGTCCTTCGGGTAGGGCGAGCGGCCGGGCAGGCCCCAGAGCCGCTCGGCGTTGGTGTCGTTGTCACAGAGCAGCGGCACCGGCCCGCCGTCGCCCTCCAGCAGCAGTTGGCCGAGCACCCGGTGCTCGCCGACGAGGCGGGTGCCCTGGCCGGTCAGCCGGGGGATCCGGTCGCCGCCGGGCAGGCCCCAGGCCCAGGTGTTGCGGAACCACAGGGTGGGCAGCACGTGCAGGGTCTCCGCCCGGTCGGCCCGGTTGGTGACGGTCACCACGATGCAGAGGTCGGTCGGGGACGCCTTGGCGTAGTCGACGGTCACCGCCCAGTACCGGTCGTCGTCGAAGATTCCGGTGTCCACCAGCTCGTACTCGGTGTCGTCACGGCCGCGCAGCGCGTTCACCGCGACGAGTTCGTCGTACGGGAAGGCGGCCTGCGGGTAGTGGTAGCGCCACCGCATCCAGGAGTGGGTGGGCGTGGAGTCCTCGTACCACCAGTACTCCTTGACATCCTCGCCGTGGTTGCCGCTGTCTCCGCCGAGACCGAACATCCTCTCCTTGAGGATCGGGTCCCTGCCGTTCCACAGCGCGAGAGCGAAGGCGAACGTCTGTCGTTCGTCGCAGACGCCCGCCATCCCGTCTTCATTCCACCGGTAGGCTCTGGACCGCGCGTGGTCGTGCGGGAAGTAGTCCCAGGCCGTACCGTGCTCGCTGTAGTCCTCCCGTACCGTCCCCCACGCCCGTTCGGACAGATAGGGACCCCATGCGCGCCAGTCCTGCTCCCCCGAGTCAGCCTGGGCGAGCCGGAGCCGCTCAGCGTCGGGTGGCGAGTCGTCGGAGGACGATCGGTCAGTGATCACGTGCACATCTTTGACGCCGCCGCGGTACTTGACCACAGCGGCCATTCTCGTCGTGGCGTGTTACACCTCGCCGCCGGTGGAGGAAAGTTGATTGACATTCGCTTCGGCCCGCAGGTCTGCGGCGACCTGACCAGTGCGGCAAGCCGGGAGTGGCTGGTCCCCGATGGCCTCGGCGGCTATGCGATGGGCACCGTCGGCGGACTGCGGACGCGTCGCTACCACGGTCTGTTGGTGGTCCCGGGTGAAACCCCGGCGTCCCGGCAGGTGGGACTGGTCAGTCTGGACCCGACGGTCACCCTGCCGTCCGGTGCCCGGGTGCGGCTCGGCGCGCACGAGTGGTCCTCCGGCGACGTGGACCCGCGCGGCTTCGAGCTGTTGGAGCGCTTCGACCTGGTCGACGGGCTGCCCCGGTGGCGGTGGCGGATCGGCGCGGTGGTGATCGAACGGGAGCTGGCCATGCTGCGCGGCCGTTCCTGCGTGGCGGTGGTGCACCGGCTGGTCGCCGGCGGGCCCGTCCGGCTGGAGCTCTCCGCCGCCTGCACCTGGCGCGACGCGCACGGCGAGCGGCGTGCCGACGGCCCGATCCCGCAGGTCGAGGCGGTGGCCGACGGCGCGGTGGTCGAGGGTTCGTACCGGCTGGCCGGCCCGGGTTGGACGCCCGAGGGGCAGTGGTGGCTGGGCGTGCACCACCGGGAGGAGGCGAACCGGGGTCTGCAGGCGGACGAGGATCTCTGGTACGCGGGCCGCTTCGCCGGCGAGTTGGAACGCCCCGGCGACACGGTGTCGGTGCGGGCCTGGGCCGGTCAGCTCGACCTGGAACCAGGGCCGGCGGAGGGCATCGTGGCGGCGGCCCGGCGGCGCAACCGGCACGTCGTGGCGACGGCGAAGCCGGCCGACGACGTGGAGGCCACCCTGGTGCTGGCCGCCGACGCGTTCGTGGTGCGCACCAACGACGCCGCGGCGGACGTGGTCGCCGGCTACCCGTGGTTCGGGGCCTGGTCCCGGGACACGATGATCTCCTACGAGGGGTTGTTCCTCTGCACCGGTCAGGCCGACCTGGGCAGGGCGCTGCTGCGGTCGTACGCGGCGACGCTGTCCGAGGGGATGCTGGCGAACACGGCCGACACCGGTCGGGTCGAGTACAACACGGTCGACGGCACGCTGTGGTTCCTGCACGCGGTGAGTCGGCACGTCACCGTCACCGGTGACACCGATCTCGGCGACGAGTTGCTGCCCGCGCTGCGTGCGGTGATCGACGCCCACGTGGCCGGCACCCGGTACGGGATCCGCGTCGACCCGACCGACGGGCTGCTCACCCAGGGCGCCCCCGGCACCGCGCTGACCTGGATGGACGCCCGGGTGTACGGCGTACCGGTCACCCCGCGTACCGGCAAGCCGGTCGAGGTCAACGCGTTGTGGATCAACGGGCTGGCCGGGCTCGCCGAGCTGGCGGAGTTGGCCGGGCAGGACGCGGACGAGCTGTGGCGACGCCACCGGCAGGCCACCACCTCGTTCCGGGCGCGCTTCCCAGCACCGACCGGCTGGCTGCACGACGTGCTGGACGCGCCCGCGCCGGCGTACCCCCTGGGTGGGGCCGCCCTGCACGACGACGACGCGCTGCGCCCCAACCAGTTGCTGGCCTGGTCGTTGCCGTTCGCGCCGATGGAGCCGGACGAGGCGACGCTCCGCCGCATCGCGGGCGGCCTGCTCACCCCGCTCGGACCGCGCAGCCTGGCCCTGGACGCTCCGGAGTTCGTGGGCCGGCACCGGGGTGGCCCGGCCGACCGGGACGGCGGCTACCACCAGGGCACGGTCTGGCCGTGGCTGCTCGGCCCGTACGTCGATGCCGCCCGCCGGGGCAAGATGTCGGTCGATGATGCGTTCGTCGGCATTGAGGCCCATCTGACCGAATATGGGCTAGGCTCGGTAAGTGAGACGGCCGACGGCGTCGCGCCGCACGCCGCGACCGGCTGCCCATTCCAGGCGTGGTCGGTGGCGGAGCTGCTGCGGGTGCGCCGAAAGGGCCAGTAGCGCTTTACACGACCGCAACGGTGGTGTCGCCGCTGGTTATCTCGATCCCGGCAAGATTGGCCCCGATCCAGACGCGACGGCGACATCGACTTCCGGTGTCGGTCGGCGCGCGCCCGGGGACAACTCAAAGGGGGCCGCATGTCACCCGATGCCCACGTGATCGACATCCACCCCGCCCGGCAGCTGCGGGTGCTGATGCTCTCCTGGGAGTACCCGCCGGTGCTCGTCGGCGGCCTCGGCCGACACGTGCACGCCCTCTCCGTCGCCCTCGCCGCCGCCGGCCACGAGGTCACCGTCGTCACCCGCCACAGCGACGGCGCACCCCACGAGGAGTACGCCGAGGGCGTCCGCATCCTGCGCGCCCCCGAGGACCCGGTCGCCTTCCCCCTCGCCACCAGCTCCCTGCTGGCCTGGACCATGGCCTTCAACCACACCCTCACCCGCACCGCCCTGCGCGCCACCGAAGCCGGCACCTACGACGTCATCCACGCCCACGACTGGCTCGTCGCGCACACCGCCATCACCCTGGCCGAGCACCTGGACCTGCCCCTGGTCACCACCATGCACGCCACCGAGGCGGGTCGGCACCAGGGCTGGCTGCCGGAGGAGATGAACCGCACCATCCACGGCGTCGAGCACTGGCTCAGCAGTTCCTCCGTTCGAGTGATCGCCTGCTCCGGCTACATGCGGGACCAGGTGACCGCACTGTTCGACGTACCGACCGCCCAGGTCGACGTGGTGCCCAACGGGGTCGACGGACGGGCCTGGCGGGCCCGGCCGCGGGCGGTCGCGTCGGCCCGAGCGCGGTTCGCCGGGGACGGCCCGCTGGTCGGGTACGCCGGACGGCTGGTCTACGAGAAGGGCGTCCAGCACCTCGTGCACGCGGTGCCCCGGCTGCGTGAGCGGCACCCGGGGCTCCGGGTGGTGATCGCCGGCGACGGCCCGTACCGCTCCGAGTTGGAGGCCCAGGCCCGGCGGCTGGCACTCGGCTCGACCGTCCGGTTCACCGGCTTCCTCGACTCCACCCAACTGCCGGCGATGCTCGGCGCCACCGACGCGACAGTGGTGCCCAGCCTCTACGAGCCGTTCGGCATGGTGGCGCTGGAGGCGGCGGCCGCCGGAGCGCCCCTCGCCGTGGCCCGCACCGGCGGCCTCGCCGAGATCGTCGAGCCCGGGGTGACCGGGGTGACGTTCCCGCACAGCGACCCGGACGCGCTCGCCGGCGCGGTCGGACAACTACTCGGCGACGAGGTCTTCGCCCGCAGGGTGGCCCGCCGGGCCCGCACCATGGTCGGCGAACAGTACGGGTGGGCCACCATCGCGGCCCGCACCGCTGCCAGCTACACCGCCGCACGTCGGGAGCACGGCCCGCTGCAGGCCCGACGCGCCGCCGCCCAACTGGCCGGTGGACGTGCCCGGATCGCCATCCCGGAGGGGAATCTGCTGGCCCCCGCCGACCACGCCGCCTGCTGACCGGGTCGGACGACCGATAGGTGACTTCCGATCCGCTGGTTAGGGTGTAGCCCGGACAGCGGCTGAGGAGGAGCGTGCCTAGGTGCTGATCGCCGGTCGATACCGGCTGCTCGACCTGGTGGGCCGCGGGGGCATGGGTCGGGTGTGGCGGGCCCGCGACGAGATGCTGCACCGCGAGGTCGCGGTGAAGGAGATCGTGCCGCCGAGTTGGCTGGCCGATCCGGAACGGGCCGAGCTGCGCTCACGCACCCTGCGCGAGGCGCGCGCCGCGGCCCGTCTCAACCATCCCGCCGTGGTCCGGCTCTACGACGTCATCCCGGTCGACGGCAGCCCGTGGATCGTGATGGAGTACGTGCCGTCGCGCACCCTGCAGGACGTGGTGGACGACGAAGGGCCACTGGAGCCGGACCGCGCGGCCCGGATCGGCCTGGCCGTGCTCGACGCGCTGCAGGCCGCGCACACCGCCGGGGTGCTGCACCGCGACATCAAACCGCAGAACGTGCTCGTGGCGCACGACGGGCGGGTGATGCTCACCGACTTCGGGCTCGCCACCTTCGACGGCGGCGACGGCACGATGACCCGCCCCGGCATGGTCCTCGGCTCCCCGCAGTACGTCGCCCCCGAGCGCGCCGCCGAGGGGGTCTCCACGGTGGCCGCCGACCTGTGGTCGCTCGGGGCAACCCTGCACGCCGCCGTGGAGGGCCGTTCCCCGTACGCCCGCAGCACTGCGATGGCCACCCTGAGCGCGCTGGCCGCCGGGCCGCCGGATCCGGCCCCGCACGCCGGGCCACTCGCGCCGGTGCTCGCCGGGCTGCTGCGCCGCGACCCGCACGACCGCCTCGACCACGAGACGGCCCGCCGGTTGCTCACCACGGCCGCGACCGGCCGCACCGCGCCGCCGCCGACGACCGGCCACTTCGATTCGCCGTCGGCGACCGACCACCTCGACGCGGCGGCGGCCGACCGGCCCACCATGGCCGACGACCAGGACCTCACCATCCCGCTGCCCGAGCCCAGCCAGGCCGCCGAACCGGGCGAACCGGCGCCGGCGCTCCCGCGACCGGGCGCACCGCGCCCGCCACGGCGGACGGCGCTGGTCGCCGTGGCGCTACTGGTGGCCGCCGTCGCCGGCGTGGGCACCGCGCTGGCCGTCACCGCCGACCAGCCCACCGGCACCACCTCCCGGCCCACCGGGTCGCCGCCGTACGGCCCGCCATACGGCGGCGGCCCGGATGGCCCGTTCGGTCCGGGCCCCGACCGGCCCCGCCCCCCGCCGGGTGGGCGCGGAGTGCCCCCGCCACCGTTCCCCTGCGTCCGCCCGGACATCGTCGGTGTGCCGGTGTCGGCCGGTACGCCGGTCCTCGGCGAAAAGCTCCACCCGCCGCCCGGCTGGGTCTGGCACGCCGACACCTCCGGCTTCCGGGTCTCCGTTCCGGCGACCTGGCGATACTCCCGCGACGGCACCGCGGCCTGCTTCCAGGACCCGGCGACCGGCCGGGCCTTCAGCGTCGCCGAGGGACGCCCGGCCGATCCCCTGGTCCGGCTGCGGACCGCCCGTGACGCGACAGCCGGGGCCGGGGCTCTGCCTGGGTACGACGAGATCCTGCTCGCCGCGAGCGACCGCGGTGCGGACTGGGAGTGCCGCTGGAGGGCACCGGACGGGCCCTGGCTGCACGCCCGGCAACACGTCGTCGGGGCCGGCCGCTGGACGCTGGGTTGGATCACCGACGACGCGGACTGGGCCTCCGCCGGCACCGACTGGGCGAAAGTGCGAGATAGTTTCCGAGCACCCCACTGACCTGCACCGTATGGCCATGATCCAGGCCACCGTCCGGCGTGGATCGAGGCCGCTCAGTGGATGAGAATGCCGGTATCCGTGGCTATCGTGTAACCCGGGGTGACCGAGGGGGAGCGACCGTGCATCAGTTGCTGATCGCGGGTCGGTACCGGCTACTCGACCTGGTCGGCACCGGCGGGATGGGCCGGGTGTGGCTTGCCCGCGACGAGATGCTGCACCGCGACGTCGCGGTGAAGGAGGTCGTGCCGCCGTCCTTCCTGGCCGAGGCCGAGCGCGAGGAGTTGCGGCTGCGGACGTTGCGCGAGGCACGCACCGCTGCCCGACTCAACCACCCCAACGTGGTCCGCATCTACGACGTGGTGCACGACCGGGAGAACCCCTGGATCGTGATGGAGTACGTGCAGTCCCGATCGGTGCAGCAGATCATCAGCGCCGAGGGGCCACTGAGCCCGCAGCGCACCGCCCGGATCGGGCTGGCGGTGCTCGCCGCGTTGCGGGCCGCGCACACGGCCGGGGTGCTGCACCGCGATGTGAAGCCGCACAACGTGCTGGTCGCCGACGACGGGCGCGTGGTGCTCACCGACTTCGGGCTGGCCACCTTCGACGGCGGCGAAGGTGCGATGACCGGGCCCGGGATGGTGCTCGGTTCCCCGCAGTTCGTCGCGCCGGAACGGGCCCGCGAAGGGGTGTCCGATCCGCGTACCGACATGTGGTCGCTGGGCGCGACGCTCTTCGCGACGGTCGAGGGCCAGTCGCCGTACGCCCGGTCGAGCGCGATGGCGACACTGAGCGCGCTGGCAACCGAACCACCGGACCCGATGCGCCGTGCCGGTCCGTTGCGTCCCGCCCTGAGCGGCCTGCTGGAGCGCGACCCCAGGCGGCGGTTGACCGCCACCGAAGTGAAGCCGCTGCTGCGAAACGCCGCGGCGGACGACAACCAGACCGCCGGTCCGGCCCGGTCCTCGGCAGTGGCCGCGGTACGCAGCGCGGGCCGTGCCGTCGTGCCCGACCGGGTCGACCCGCTCGACCCGCTCGACCCGCTCGGGCCGGTCGGGCCGGTCGGGCCGGTCGGGCCGCTCGATCCGGTCGGGCCCGCGCACCTAGTCGGCCCCGCGCACCCGTCCGGTGGCCCGGCGGACTCCGGCGGCCCGGCGGACCCCGGTGGCTCGGCGGACCCCGGTGGCTCGGCGTATCCCGACCCGGCACACCCCGGCAGCCCCGCACACCCCGGTGGCTCGGCGTATCCCGAGGGCCCGGCACACCCCGGCGGCCCCGCACACCCTGGCGGCCCAGCGGCGGCCCGGCGGCCAGCGGGCCGCCTCCGCAAACGGCGGCAGCGCCTGATCGCCCTGGTGGCGACGGCCACCGCCCTGCTCGTCGCCACAGGTGTCAGGTTGGCGGTCGTCGACCGGAACAATGAGCGGACGCCACCATCCGGTTCCGGCGGCGGGGCACCGTCCCCCCGGCCGGCCGCGTTCGCCTGCGCGAAGCCACCGCCACCGACGGCCACCCCGGTGGCAAAGGTGCCCCGGCCGGCTGACGCGCGATACCGACTGCGCGACGGCTGGACCTGGCACGACGACCCGGCCGGGTTTCGGATCGCCGTGCCGGTGGGCTGGACGCGCTGGACCGAGGGGGCCGTGACCTGCTTCCGGGAGCCCGACGGCGCCCGGGTGCTCAGTGTCGAGGCGGGGCCGGCGCGGCCCGACCCGGTGGCGTACTGGCAGGCCGAGGAGGTACGACTCACCACCGGCGACCCACTGCTGACCGACTACCGCAAGGTGGACATCTCCGCGATGGACATCTTCGAGGGTGGCGCGGTCTGGGAGTGCGGCTGGGAGAACGCCGCCGGCGAGCAGGTTCACAGCTTCCGGTTGCTGGCCAACACCTCGGCCCGGCGTTCCTTCATCGTCTCGTGGTTGACAAAAGAGTTCGACTGGCAGGTCAACGCGGCATACTTGCCGATGATTCGGCAGAGCTTCACCCCCGCCATGTGACCGTGTCCGATGTGGACCATCCGGGTGATGCCCCTGCGGCGCCGACGCTGACTACAGTGGCGTAGTTTTGGGCGCTCAAGATCCCTGGGGAGGGTGAGCCGAGATGATGGGACCGCAACACGCGCTGTCCGGCGCGGCGGTGTGGCTGGCTGGCTCCTGGGCACTGGAGCAGTTCGCCGACTACCACCAGTCGCCGCTCGCGTTGGCGGTGGGCACCGCGGTGTGCGCCGGCGGCGCGCTCTTTCCCGACCTCGACATGTCGGGCAAGGTGACCAAGAACCAGGGTGGGGCGACCGTGGCCCGTACCTTCGGGGTCTTCTCGCTGTTTGCCGCCGAGGTGATGGAGAAGATCTCACTTGGGGTCTACTACGCCACGAAGCTCAGCAAGGACCCGCGCCGCAACAACGGGCACCGGACGCTGACGCACACGCTTCCGTTCACCGTGCTGGTCGGCTGGGGCACCACCGCGCTCTGCGCCGCGTACGGCAAGTGGGCGGTGATCACCATCCTGTTCTTCATGTTCGGCCTGGCGCTGCGCGGGCTGTTCGACGAGTGGGCCGAGCGGGCCGGGTGGGTGATCATCACTCTCGCGTCGGCCGGAGCGGCCTGGTTCACCTTCGCCAACCTCCCGGGCGGGCGAGGCTATCCCCTGATCGGCACCGCGCTGGGCGTGGGCTGCTTCGTGCACATCCTCGGCGACATGATCACCCGAGCTGGCGTGCCGATCCTCTGGCCGATCCCGATCAAGCGGCGCATGTGGATGATGATCGGTCTGCCGAACCGCATCGCCCTGCGCGTCGGCAGCAAGGCCGAGGTGGTCGGGATGCGAATCGCCCTGACCATCGTCTCGGTACTCGCGACCGTAGGCCTGATCGCGCCCTCGGTGCTGAGCCGGTTCGACATCGACATATGACAGACGCGGCGCCAGAACGACCGCCAGCCGCCGATACGCGGGTGCCGGAGTTCTGGCGTTCGCTGGGGCTGCCCGGTCTGGCCGACGTCCACGTGCACTTCCTGCCGCCGCGCCTGCTCCGCCGTGTGTGGGCCTACTTCGACGCGGCGGGGCCACTGGTCGGCACCGAATGGCCGATCCGCTACCGGTGGAGCGACGCCGACCGGGTCGCTCACCTGCGTCGGCTCGGGGTGCGGGCGTTCAGCGCGTTGGCGTACGCGCACAGGCCGGGAATGGCGGCCGACCTCAACCGCTGGACACTGGAGTTCGCCCGCGACACCCCCGGTTGCCTGGCCTCGGCCACGTTCTTCCCCGAGCCGAATGCCCCCGGGTACGTCGCGGCGGCGCTCGCGGGTGGCGCCAAGCTGTTCAAGGTGCACCTGCAGGTCGGGGGCTTCGCGCCGACCGACCCGATGCTGGACCAGGTCTGGGGGATGCTGGCCGATGCGGCGGTGCCGGTGGTGGTGCACGCCGGACACGCCCCGGTGGGCACCCCGCACACCGGTCCCGGCCCGTTCGCCGACCTGCTCGCCCGCCACCCCCGGCTGACCGCGGTGGTGGCGCACCTCGGCGCACCGGACTACCGCGCCTTCCTCGACCTGGCGGAGGCGTACGAGCAGGTCCGGCTGGACACCACGATGGCATTCACGCCGTTCTTCGACCAGTTCGTGCCCTTCCCCGCCGACGAGTTGCCCCGGCTGCGCGAGTTGGGGCTGGCCGGCAAAGTGCTGCTGGGCAGCGACTTCCCGAACATCCCGTACCCGTACGCCGACCAACTGACCGGGCTGGCCCGACTGGACCTGGGCGACGACTGGCTCCGCGCGGTCTGCTGGGGCAACGCCGCCGCCCTGTTCGACCTGCCCTGAACCCGTCCGGCAGACGACCCGCCCCACCCACCGCCGCGCCCTGCCCACTTCCGCATCCTGCCCACGCCGCGCCCTCCTAAGGTCGCTGCCTGCCAAGATCGTGCCCGATCCTGGAAGTAGTTGCCTCCACCGCAACCCGAAGCAACTACATCCAGGATCAAGCACGATCTTGCGGATTGCCCCGACTCCGGAAGGGCCGACGAGACCCGATGCCCGACGGTCACGGGGGCCGGCACGGGGCCCGGTCGGGGGGGCCGGCACGGGGTCCGGTCGGGGGGGGCCGGCACGGGGTCCGGTCGGGGGGGCCGGCACGGGGTCCGGTCGGGGGGTCCGGCCGGGGTCCGGCCGGGGGGGCCCAGGCAGGGCCGACGCAGACCGGCCGACGCGGGGGCATGGCGGCCACCCGACGGGCTGGACTTCTTTTCGACATCACCTATTGACGTCGCCGTAACAGGTGGCCTAGCGTCTGTCGAACCGCTTCGTCGAAGCGTTTCGACGATCATGCGGGAGCGATCCCACGCAGGCCAGAGGAGGTGCGCGGTGGCCACCATGCATGACGTCGCCCGCCTCGCACGAGTCTCGGTCAGCACCGTCTCGTACGTACTCACCGGCACCCGGCCGATCTCGCAGGCCACCCGGGACAAGGTGCTCGCCGCGATGGCCGAGCTCGACTACCAGCCCAACGCGATGGCCCGGGGCCTGGCCAGTCGGCGCAGCCGAATCCTCGGCCTGCTGATGCCGATGGACGAGCGTGGCCTCGGCGCCACCGAAACCGCGTTCGTCACCGGCGCCGCCGCGGCGGCCAGCGCCGCCGGCTACCACCTGGTGCTCTCGCCGGTCGGCGGCGGCGACCTCGACGACCTGCGGCGGCTGGCCAGCCAGCGGATGCTCGACGGTGTCGTGCTGATGGAGGTTCAGCTGGCCGACGAACGGGTCACCGTCCTGCAGGAGGCCGGCGTGCCACTGGTGCTGATCGGCCGCACCGGCGACACCAGCACGCTCTCCTACGTCGACATCGACTTCGACCAGACCGTCCGGGATGCTGTCGCGCACCTGGTCGGTCTCGGGCACCGGCGGATCGTCTACGTCAACCACTCGGCCGCCACCCTGGCCAGCGGTTACGGGCCCGCGCTGCGTACCCGTGATGCTTTTGTCGCGGCGATGACCGGGCACGGTCTCGAGCCGGTGATGATCCCGGCCGAGGACAGCGCCGCCGGCGGGCGGGCGGCCCTGGCCGCCGCTTTCGCGCGGGCCCCGGAGCTGACCGCCGTGCTGGCCATGAACGAGACCGCGATCTTCGGCATCCTCGGCGAGTTGACCGGCCGTGGGTTGTCGGTGCCCGACGACGTCTCGGTCGTCTCGATGGTCACCTCGACGCAGGTGGCCGAACTGGCGACCCCGGCGCTGACCGCGATGACGTCACCCGGTTCGGCCCTCGGTCGGATCGCCATCGAGGCGCTACTGCGCCACCTGGATGGCCCTGGCGACCAACGTCACCAGCAACTGCTGCCGTGTGCGTTGGAGATCCGGGGATCGACCGCCGCGCCCCGGCGGCCGACATTGGTCACCTCTCGCCCATCGTCGATCGACGGGGGCTGACCAGCGACAACGGCCCGCCGCCGCGCGGCAACGCGACGACGGGCCCAGTGCAGTACCGGCTAGATACTCAACGAGGAGGATAGCAATGCAGCGATTCCGCCGGCTCGTCGCCGCGCTCGCCCTGGCGGCGACCGCGACGACCACCGTGGCCGCCTGCGGTGGTGGTGACAACGGGGACGACAGCGACGCCAAGGTGCTCAAGCTCTGGCACTACGAGAGCGAAACCAGCGCCATGGGGGTCGGCTGGAACCGGGCGATCGAGATCTTCAAGACTGAGCACCCGGGCGTCGAGGTGCGCTTCGAGCGCAAGGCGTTCGAGCAGATCCAGCAGAACGCCGGCATGATCATCAACTCGGCCGAGGGCCCGGACATCATGGAGTACAACAAGGGCAACGCCACCGCCGGCCTGCTCTCCTCCCAGGGTCTGCTCTCCGACCTGAGCGCCGAGGCCGACAAGCGCGGCTGGGCCGGCAAGCTCAGCCCCAGCCTGCAGACCACCGCCCGGTACAGCGACAAGGGCGTGATGGGCTCGGGCAAGTGGTTCGGCGTGCCGAACTACGGCGAGTACGTGACGGTCTACTACAACAAGGACCTCTTCGAGCGTAACGGCGTCAAGGTTCCGACCACGATGGCCGACATGACCGCCGCGATGGACACCTTCGTCAGCAAGGGCATCACCCCGCTGGGCATGGCCGGCGCGGAGTACCCGGCCGGTCAACTCTTCTACCAGTTGGCCCTGTCCAAGGCGGACCGGCAGTTCGTCGACAACTACCAGCTCTACAAGAACCCGGTGGACTTCAAGGCCGACCCGCTGAAGTACGGCGCGGCGACCTTCGCCGACTGGGTGAAGAAGGGCTACGTCGCCAAGGACTCGGCCAGCCTGAAGGCCGAGGACATGGGCACCGCGTTCATCGGCGGCAAGGTTCCGATGATCGTCTCGGGTAGCTGGTGGTACGGCCGGTTCAAGACCGAGATGAAGGCCAACTGGGACACCTTCCTCTTCCCCGGCAACACCCTGCAGGCCGGCTCCTCCGGCAACCTCTGGGTGGTCCCGGAGAACAGCAAGGCCAAGAGCCTGGCGTACGACTTCATCGACATCACCCTGCGTCCGGAGATCCAGGACCTGATCGGCAACAACGGTGGCGTTCCGGTCGCCGCTGACGCGTCGAAGATCAGCGACCCGAAGGACCGCAAGCTGATCGAGGACTTCAACACGGTCAGCAAGTCCGACGGGCTCGCCTTCTACCCGGACTGGCCGGTCCCCGGCTACTACGACGTGCTGGTGGGCGGCTTCCAGGGCCTGATCAACGGCTCCAAGTCACCCGACCAGGTCCTCGACTCGATCGCCAAGCCGTACGCGGATGGCGTCAAGGAGATCACCGGCAAGTGACACGGCGAGCGGCGGGCGCGATCGGCACGACCGGCGCGCCCGCCCGCCCCGCCGGGAAGGATCTTCCATGGCAGTCTCCGAGACGGTCGCCGCCACACCGCCGGCCGTGACCCCCACCCCGCCCGTGCCCAGCCGCCGACGTCGCGGCCGCAACGCGGCGTACTGGCTCTACCTGCTCCCCGGAGCGGTGCTGTTCATCCTGGTCATCGGCGCACCGCTGATCGGCACCCTCTACCTGTCGCTGACCAAGTGGTCCGGCATCGGTGACCCCAGGTGGGTCGGCCTGGACAACTACCAGCAGTTGTTGCACGACGACGTGTTCTGGGCGTCGTTCCGCAACACCGTCTGGATGCTCGTCGCAATGGTGGTGGTGCCCACCCTGCTCGGGCTGCTGCTCGCCGCAGTGCTCTTCGACGTCATCGGCCGCCGGTTCAAGCCCCGCACCGCCGCCGCGCTGCGGGCCGCGTTCTACCTTCCGCAGGTGCTGCCCGTCGTGGTGGCCGGCATCGTCTGGGGCTGGATCCTGCGCCCCGACGGCGCGTTCAACAGCCTCCTCGACGCGGTCGGTCTCGGCGCGCTACGCCACGACTGGCTCGGCGACCCGGACACTGCCCTGCCGGCCGTGATGGCGGTGATGATCTGGGTGCAGATCGGCTACCCGGTGGTCGTCTTCATGGCGGCGCTGCAGCGGGTCGACCCCGAGTTGTACGAGGCGGCCGAGGTCGACGGCGCGAACTGGGTCCACCGGTTCCGGGCGATCACTCTCCCGCAGATCCGGCCGGAAACCTTCGTGGTGGCCCTGACCTGCACCATCGCCGCACTGAAGGTGTTCGGGCCGATCTTCGCCCTGACCCGGGGCGGCCCGGAGAACTCCACGAACGTGCCGTCCTACTTCGCCTACTACACGTTCTTCAAGAAGCTGCAGGTCGGCTACGGTTCCGCGATCTCCACCGTGCTGACTCTGATCATCGTTGTGGTGGCCGTGCTCTTCATCTGGCTGCAGGCTCGCAGCGAGCGCCGGGACCGGGGGTTCTGAGATGGCCGTCATCACTCCGACCGCCGCGCCGGTGACGCCACGCCGGCCCGTACCCGATCGGCACCACCGTGGCGTCAGCCGCTGGGTCGTGCTCGCCCTGGTCGTCGTCGGCGCGCTGGTCATGTTGGTGCCGTTCGCGTTCATGCTGCTCAACGCGTTCAAGTCGCCCGGTGACTACTCGTCGGCTGGCCCGCTGAGCTGGCCGACGGAGTTCTACACCTTGGGTCTGCGGACGTACTGGACCGAGGTGAACTTCCCGCTCAAGCTCTGGAACTCGGCGCTCATCGCCGGCTCCGTTGCCGTGCTCGGCGTCGCCGTGTCGCTGCTCAACGCGTACGCCCTGGGTATCGGTCGGGTCCGCGGCCGGCTCTGGATCGTCGGTCTCTTCCTGCTGGCCAACATGCTGCCGCAGGAGGCGCTGATCTACCCGCTGTACTACGTGGCGAAGCAGGTCGGTCTCTACAACACCCAGCTCTCGGTGATCATCATCTTCACCGTGATCCAGAGCGCGTTCGGCACCTACCTGCTCGCCTCGGTGATGAGCACGTTCCCGCGTTCACTGCTGGAGGCCGCGGCGCTGGACGGCGCCGGCAAGTGGACGGTGTTGTGGCGGGTGGTCTTCCCGAACCTGCGGCCCACCCTCGCGGTGCTGCTCATCTTCTTCTTCATCTGGACCTGGAACGAGTTCCTCATCCCGCTGGTCATGCTGATCGACAACCAGACGCAGACCATTCCGGTCGCGCTGGCGTCGCTGCAGGGCGACCGGTTGATGGATGCTCCGACCACCAACGCCGGCGCGTTGATCAGTCTGGTGCCGGCCATCCTCTTCTTCCTCATCTTCCAGCGCACCCTGGCGCGCGGCATCACGGCAGGAGCCGAGAAGTGAAGTTCACCGACGGGTACTGGCAGCTACGCCCCGGCGTCAGCGTCCTGCGGCCCGGCATCGTGGAATCGGTCGAGCCGGACGATCGCGGCTTCACCGTCTTCGCGCCGACCGGTCAGATCACCGGACGCGGCGGCACCCTCAACCGGCCCCTCGTCACCGTCCGGTTCTTCTCCCCCGCCCCCGGCGTCATCGGGGTGACCATCGCCCACCACACCGGCGGGCTGCCCCGCGAGCCGCACTTCGGGCTGAACACCGACGAGACGCACCCGGTCACCGTCGACGTCACCGGCATCAGCGCGACGCTGACCACCGGCGAGCTGACCGCGCGGGTCGCGCTCGTCGACGGGTGGCGGGTCGACTTCCTGCACGGCGACCGACTGGTCACCGCGTCCACCGAGCGCAGCATCGGCGTCGTCACCGACGCCGAGGGCCGTCCGCACGTGCACGAGCGGCTCGCCCTGGGTGTCGGTGAGACGGTGTACGGGTTGGGCGAGCGCTTCGGCCCGTTCGTCAAGAACGGGCAGACGGTCGACATCTGGAACGCCGACGGCGGCACCGCCAGCGAGCAGGCGTACAAGAACGTGCCGTTCTACCTCAGCAGCGCCGGCTACGGGGTGTTCGTGGACCACCCCGAGCACGTGTCGTTCGAGGTCGGCTCCGAGGTCGTCACGCAGACCCAGTTCAGCGTCGAAGGGCAGTCGCTCACCTACTACGTCATCGACGGGCCGAACCCGAAGGACGTGCTGCGCCGCTACACCGCGCTCACCGGCCGGCCGGCCCGGATCCCCGCCTGGTCGTACGGGCTGTGGCTGTCCACCTCGTTCACCACCTCGTACGACGAGAAGACGGTGACCGAGTTCGTCGACGGGATGGCCGAGCGCGGGCTGCCGCTGTCGGTGTTCCACTTCGACTGCTTCTGGATGCGGCAGTTCCACTGGGTCGACTTCGTCTGGGACCCGGCGACCTTCGGAGACCCGGAGGGGATGCTGCGCCGGCTGCACGAGCGTGACCTGAAGGTGTGCGTCTGGATCAACCCGTACATCGCGCAGCGCTCGTACCTGTTCGAGGAGGGCCGCGAGGCCGGCTACCTGGTCCGCAAGCCGGACGGGTCGGTCTGGCAGTGGGACAAGTGGCAGGCCGGCATGGCGCTTGTCGACTTCACCAACCCGGATGCGGTCCGCTGGTTCACCGGCAAGCTCAAGGCGTTGCTCGACATGGGCGTCGACTGCTTCAAGACCGACTTCGGCGAGCGCATCCCGACCGACGTGGTGTGGCACGACGGCTCGGACCCGCAGCGGATGCACAACTACTACTCCTACCTGTACAACAAGGCTGTCTTCGAGTTGCTGGAGGCGGAGCGCGGGAAGGGCGAGGCGGTGCTGTTCGCCCGCTCGGCCACCGCCGGGGGGCAGCAGTTCCCGGTGCACTGGGGCGGCGACTGCGAGTCGACCTTCGTCGCGATGGCCGAGTCGCTGCGCGGCGGCTTGTCGCTGGCCGCGTCCGGCTTCGGCTACTGGAGCCACGACATCGGTGGCTTCGAGGGCACCCCCGACCCGGCCGTGTTCAAGCGGTGGGTCGCCTTCGGGTTGCTCTCGTCGCACTCCCGGCTGCACGGTTCCGGCTCGTACCGGGTGCCGTGGGCGTTCGACGACGAGGCCGTCGACGTGCTGCGGCACTTCACCCGACTCAAGCTCGGCCTGATGCCGTACCTGGCGGCCGCCGCGCAGGAGGCCCACCGCGACGGTACGCCGGTGATGCGGCCGATGTTCCTGGAGTTCCCGGACGACCCGGCGACGGCGTACCTGGACCGGCAGTACATGCTCGGCCCCGACGTGCTGGTCGCTCCGGTGCTCAACGCCGACGGCGACGTCACCTACTACGTGCCCGCCGGCACCTGGACGCACCTGGTCACCGGCGCTCAGGTCACCGGCCCGGCGTGGGTCACCGAGAAGCACGGGTTCGACAGCCTGCCGGTGCTGGCCCGGCCCGGTGCGGTCATCCCGTTCGGCTCCCGCAACGACCGACCGGACTACGAGTGGGCCGACGATGTGCGGCTGCGGCTGTACGCACCGGCCGAGGGGCAGCGGATCCGGGTACGGGTACCGTCACCCGGGGACGGGCCGGGCGCCGAGTTCGACGTGCGCTACGAGGATGGGACTGCCAGTGCCGAATTGGTCGCTGGCACCTCGACGGGCCACATCTGCGAGATCCAGGGGATTGAACGATGACGCAACACCACTTCCCGGAAAGCTTCGTCTGGGGGTCGGCGACGGCGGCGTACCAGATCGAGGGTGCGGTCACCGAGGACGGGCGCGGACCGTCCATCTGGGACACCTACAGCCACACACCCGGTCGGACGCTGAACGGCGACACCGGCGACGTGGCCGCCGACCACTACCACCGGTGGGCTGAAGACCTCGGGCACATCACCGACCTCGGGCTCAGCGCGTACCGATTCTCGATCGCCTGGCCGCGGGTGCAGCCGGGCGGCTCGGGCCGGTTCAACCAGGCTGGCATCGACTTCTATTCGCGGCTGGTGGACGGGCTGCTGGAGCGGGGCGTCCGCCCGGTGGCCACCATGTACCACTGGGACCTGCCGCAGGAGTTGGAAGATGCCGGCGGCTGGGCGGCGCGGGAGACCGCGCTGCGCTTCCAGGAGTACGCGGCGGGCATCGTCGGCGCGCTGGGCGACCGGGTGCACACCTGGACGACGCTCAACGAGCCGTGGTGTTCGGCGTACCTGGGTTACGCCTCCGGTGTGCACGCGCCGGGTCGGACGGAGCCGGCGGCGGCGCTGGCCGCGGTGCACCACCTCAACCTGGCGCACGGGCTGGCCGGCCGGGTGGTCCGGGAGCTGGCCCCGACCGCCGAACTGTCGGTGACGCTGAACCTGCACGTCATCCGCCCAGCGTCGGACTCGGAGGCGGACCGGGACGCGGTACGGCGGATCGACGCGTTGGCCAACCGCGCGTTCCTCGGCCCGATGCTGGACGGCGAATACCCGGCCGATCTGCTGGCCGACACCGCGTCCGTCACCGACTGGTCGTTCGTCCGGGAGGGCGACGAGAAGCTGATCGCGGTGCCGCTGGACGTGCTGGGGGTCAACTACTACTCGAGCACCCTGGTCCGGGCCTGGGACGGGGTGTCGCCCCGCTCGGACGCCGACGGGCACGGCGCTTCGACCTCGACGCCCTGGGTCGCCGCCGACAACGTCGACTTCCTGCCGCAGCCCGGCCCGTACACGGCGATGGGTTGGAACATCGACCCGCCGGCCCTGACCGAGCTGCTGCTGCGCCTGCGGCGCGAGTACCCGAGCCAGCCAATGATGATCACCGAGAACGGCGCGGCGTTCGACGACGTGGTGTCGGCCGACGGTCGGATCCACGACGACCGACGGATCGACTATCTGCGCCGGCACATCGGCGCGATGGCCGACGCCCGGGCCCAGGGCGCCGACGTGCGCGGCTACTTCGTCTGGTCGCTGCTGGACAACTTCGAGTGGGGCTACGGCTACGACCGCCGCTTCGGGATCATCCGGGTCGACTACGACACCCAGGTCCGCACCTGGAAGGACAGCGCCCACTGGTACCAGCGGCTCGCCGCCACCGGCGAGCTGGACCAGACACCGGACTGACTCGACCCCACGGCGTTGGTGGGCCCAGGACCGTGTCCTGGGCCCACCGTCGCCAGTGTCAGTTCTCGTTACGTCGCAGTCTCAGTCGGGCCAGCAGTAGCAGGCCCACGCCGAGGCCGACTCCGGTGGACCCTATCCCGAGCATCGGCCAGGACGAGGTGCCGGTGACCGGCAACGGGTGCTTGGTCGGGTAGCCCGTCGGGCTCACCGGCGGCTGGGTCGTCGGTGCGGAGGTCGGCCCGGTAGGTGTGGGTGTCGGCCCCGTCGGTGTTGGCGTCGGCCCCGTCGGTGTGGGTGTCGGCGTCGACGGTGTGGGCGTCGGCGTCGACGCTGTCGGCGTCGGCGTCGGTTGGGAGCAGTTCAACAGCGCTGAGAACGGGAAGTCATGGATCTCCCCGCCGTCGTGCGTCAGGGTCCGGCTGATGATGCTTCCCTCGATGTTGCTGTTCGTCGCGGCATTCAGGGCGGCGTTGGGCGCGTAGATCGTGCCCTCCAGCGTCGCGCTGTCGTCGGTAAGCGTGATCGAGGTGGCAGTCGGGAAGTTGAACAGGATGTATCTGGCCTGTTCTCCGCCGATTCCGGCGAAGTTCGGCGCCCGCCAGACGAACTCGTCGGCGACGTCACTGGTGTCCACGTTGACCAGCAGCGGCGTGTCGGCAGTGGGCTGGTCGGCAAAGGTGAGCACCGAAATGTTGGCAAGGTCGCTGGCCGACAGATCGAGCACGTTCGTGACACCCGGGGCGAGGTTGACCACCGCGTTGCTGCCCGGAGGAACAGGCCGGGGCAACGGCGCACCCTCCGGGGTGGTCAGCACAACGTTTTGCTGACAGGTGGCCAAACTGGTGGCGGTCGCGCGGAAACCGTCGAACGCGCCGGCAAAATCCAGCGGCGAGGAGGGCCCGACACTCGCCACAGGTTGTCGGGTTACGAGTTCGACCCGGGGTGCTGCCTCGTAGTCGTCCGCCGGCAGGACCCTGGTGTTGACCGCTGCGTCGTTGTTGTCGGTGTCGCGGACAAATGTTCCGGTCAGGTTGCCGATCTTCACGTAGCCGTTCTGCAACACCTGTAGCCGCGACCCAGGGACGCTGGCGGCGAAGTCGACCCGGCCGCCCACCAGGAGGGCCGTCGGATTACTGTCCGGCGGCACGACGAAAGACCCGGCATTGTTCCCGGCGACCTGATAGTTGCCGAAGCTGAGGTTGCCTCCGACCGCGATGGTCCCCTCGTTCTCGGCGCCGACCAGCCGCGCGTCTCCGGCGGTCATGACCAGGAAGCCCTGCGTTCCGGCCACCGGATCGACCGGTTGCCGGGGCTGAGCCTCGGAGGTGGTCGCCAGCAGCGCCAGTATGCCGACGGTCGCCCCTCCCACCAGGGGCAGAAGCAGCCGTCGATTGCCCACCCTGGTACGCGTTCTCACTTGCACTGTCTCACTAAAGGTCACGAATCGGTAACGAGCCGCCTCGCAGCAGGGGACGCGCGGTCCACAGAATCACCCCAAACGGTGATCTGGGGGCGCAATCGCCCGCACTTGGCCGCGCACCGCCACCGACCGTCTCGACTGAGGCTGCCGGCGCCGTGTCACTTTCCGTGGGTACGGCGTCATTGCGCCATGACGGCTCGGCCGGCACGCTCAGGGCATGGTCGAGCGCGTCACCGTCGTCGCCTTTGCGGGCATGCAATCCCTCGACGTCACCGGCCCATGGGAGGTCCTGGCGGGGGCGAACCGGTACCGGGCGACACGTGGTGAGCGCCCCGCGTACGACCTGAGGCTGGCGGGCGCGGAGGCCGAGGTGGTTTCCGAGAGCGGCCTGGTCATGATGGCCACCGCGCTCGGAGAGCCGGTCCGGGCCGGCACCCTCGTCGTCCCCGGCGGCCGTGCGGCGGCGGCCGAGGATGGGCACGCTGACCTCGTCGACTGGCTGCGGGAATGCCGTCCCACGCGGTTGTTGTCGGTCTGTTCCGGAGCGTTCCTCTGCGCACGCGCCGGGTTGCTCAGCGGTCGCCGGGTTGCCACCCACTGGTCCGTCTCCAGGGACCTCGATCGGCGATTCTCCGATCTCACCGTCGACCACGACGCTCTCTACGTGCACGACGGCCCGGTCTGGACGTCGGGTGGCGTCACGGCAGGAATCGACCTGGCGCTGGCAGTCGTGGCTGCCGACCACGGAGCACGAGTCGCCCAGGAGATCGCCCGCTGGCTCGTGATGTTCCTGCACCGGCCCGGACAGCAGGCCCAGTTCTCCGGCCCCGTGTGGTTGGAACGCGCCAGCGAGAAGCGGGTAGCCGCCGTTCAGCGTGCCATCGAGGCCGACCCGACGGCGACACACCGCGTCGATGACCTCGCCGCGCAGTTTGCCCTGTCGCCTCGACACTTCCAGCGTCTCTTCGCACGTGAGACAGGACTCTCCGTCGGGCGCTACCGCACCGAGCTTCGCCTGGAGACCGCCAAACGCCTTCTGGTGCAGTCCGACCTCGCCCTCGACGTGGTGGCGACCAGGTCGGGATTCGGGTCCGCCGAGTCGCTTCGACGTGTCTTCGGCGAACGACTCGGCACGACCCCGGGCGCGTTCCGCGCACGCTTCTCGATGCTCTGATCGCCTTCGACGGCCATCGCTGTCAACCGAAAGGACCTCTGGTGACCCACGTCGTCATACCTCTGTACGAGCGTTTCACCGCGCTGGACGTCATCGGCGTCTACCAGCCACTGGCCCTCACCCCGGGCATCGAGGTGGTCCTCGTCGCCGAACGCCCCGGTCCCGTCCGGGACGACTGCGGGATGGTCTCCCTGGTGGCCGAGATTGCGCTCGAAGACGTGGAAGCGACGGACGTTCTCGTCGTCCCGGGAGGACCAGGGACCGTTCAGGCTCTCGCCGGGCCGCTGCCGGGCTGGATCAGACGGATCCACGAGACGACGACGTTCACGACCTCCGTGTGCTCCGGATCGATCCTGCTGGGGGCCGCCGGGCTGCTTCGGGGTCGACGGGGCACCAGCCACTACCGGGCCGCGCAGGAGTTGGTCCGCTTCGGTGCCGAGCCGACGGACCAACGAGTCGTCGAAGAGCCGGACGCCCGCATCATCACGGCGGCCGGTGTGTCGAGCGGCATCGACATGGGACTGAGACTCGTCGAACTCCTCACCGACCGGACGACCGCAGAGGCCATCCAACTGTGGATGGAGTACGACCCACAACCGCCATTCGACAGCGGCCACCCGTCCCGCGCGACCCCCGAGGTGCTCGCCCGAGCGGCGGCGTACGACAGCGCGGCCAGGGTGGCGCACCCGGGGCCCCCTCCACCCCGGTGACCTTCGCGATGACATGTGTCCACGACGGAGGGGCGGACGCCCACGGCCGTGGCCGCCGCGCCGTGGCTCGCGATCGACGAGGTTGCGTGGCCAGGTCGCCGGCGTGCCTGGATGCGCTCGGCGACAGCCGAGCGCATCCAGGCGGTGGTCGGCCACTCGCTCAGTGGTCGTCCAGCACTGCCCATTCCACCGAATGGGGCAGCGCCCGGTCGTCAGTCAGAGGCCACCGTCGGCAGACTGTCGATGTAGCGAGACGGGAGAGTCGTGAGCGGGGCGTCCGCGTATCCGCTCTCGACGATTTCGTCCCACGTGTGGAAAGGCTTCTTGGCGCCACCGACGATCAGGTAGACGCCACCCTGCGGGTTCATCACCATCGTGCCGTCGCGGGGAACGTCGGAAACGCCGTCGAGGTACCGGGCCGGCAGAACAACACGCTGTGGGCCGTACCCGGTGTCGGTGATCTCCTGCGGATACGCGAACCAGACCTTCGCACCACCGGCGAACACAAAGACACCACCCTGCGGGTTCGCCACCACGGTGCCGTCGCGAGGAACGTCGGAAACACCGTCGAGGTACCGGGCCGGCAGAACAACACGCTGCGGGCCGTACCCGGTGTCGGTGATCTCCTGCGGATACGCGAACCACACCTTCGCACCACCGGCGAACACAAAGACACCACCCTGCGGATTCGCCACCACGGTGCCGTCACGCGGGGCAGTCGGCAGCAGCCCGAACGTGCCATTCGGAACGGCAGTCCAGGAAGTCGGATACCCCGTGGCGCCGATCTCGTCGACACTGTCGAACCAGATGGGCGCTCCGCCTGCCACGACCGAGATCGTCCCCCGCGGCTCGCGGTACACCGAACCTTCGGCGAGCGGGAAGTCGACGATGGTGCCTCGCACCCAGTCCTTCAGGTCGTCGACGCGGAGGTCGATGGCACCCGGCCGGGTCTCGGTCTCGCCAATGCATCCGGCCTGCCATGACGAACTGTTGATCGCCACCAGCTCGGGGCCGCCACCATGCTCCCGGAAGGCCGGCCCGCCAGCGTCGCCCTTGCAGATACTCGCGTTCGCGGGAACACGACCCTTGATTTCGAAGGTCGTCGCGGTCTGGTCGTTCCACCAGCCCACCGTGAACTGTGCGGTGTGCATCCGGTCGGGCATCCACTCGGTTGCGGTGCGGCCGTAGCCCGCTACCCGGAGCACCTGCCCGTATCGGGGGCTGGTCGAGGCGATTCTGATCGGCATGATGTCGTCGTTGACCGGACTCACCAGCCGGGCAAGAACCACGTTCCGCCCTGGATGTGGCACCAGTCTATCGACCGCGACGACCGAACCCGGGGAGGAACTCAGGCTCGCGCGCCCGACGGTTGCCGTCGTCGGACGCGGCGGTGGGCCGGAAGCCAGGTCAGACGATCCGAAACAACTCTTGGCGGTGATCACCCATTGCGGCGCGACGAGAGCGCCGGAACAGGACGCACTTCCAGCCTGGCCTGGTTCCCCGATGGCCAGTTTGGTAACGAATCGGTACGTGCCGTCAGCGGCCGCGACGCCGACAGCCGACTGGGCCGGCAACCCCGACGAGGTCAAACCCGCCGCCACCAGAACCAGCGTCAGACCCGCCCGCCAACCCACTCTGACAAATCTCATGCATGGCCTCCGCTTTGCCACCTGGCACGATCCGGGATCTGGCTGCCCGAGTGGGCAGCCAGGCGCGCATAGGCAGGCGACAACGGCGATGTCACATCAACCCCCGTGGAAGCGAAACCGCGCAGCCACAGGCTAGTGGGAGAGAGTCCGCCACACAAGATCGAATAGGTAAGCCGCGATGGATGTGATCCGCGCGGCCGACCGCACCGCGCGGCGGGCGCTAGACGCCCACCCGCTGCGGCGGCACGGTGAGGCCGTAGAGCGCCATCAACTCCGGGGTGTCGACCCTGCTGCCGTCGGCCACCGAGTCGCAGGCGATGTCCACGATCTGGTCCTTGTGCGCCAGCAGGTACGGCCGGGCGCCCACGTCGGCGCTGGCCAGGGTGGCGATGCCGGGCCAGTGCCGGCGGCCGAAGAGCATCGGGTAGCCGCGCAGCCCGTCGTAGGTGGCGCAGACCAGCACGTCCGGGTACGGCAGGGCGGCCACCCGGCGGACCGCCGTGGCGGTCAGGCCCGGCATGTCGACCGGGACCACCACCACCGCCTCGATTCCGTCGTCGTCCATGGCGGCCAGACCGGCCCGGATCGACGAGCCGACCCCGGTGCCCCATGCCTTGTTGATCACTACGGTGGCCTTGCCCAGGTCGGCGGTTTCCCGGACCTGCTCGGCGGCCGCACCCAGCACGACCACGATCTGCTCGCAGCCCGCCGTGGTCATCGTGTCGATCATCTGGTTGACCAGAGGCTTCTCGCCCTGGTGCAGCAGCGCCTCGGGACCACCGATCCGTCGTCCCCCGCCCGCCGCGATGATCATTCCTGCGATCCGGTTCAGCTGCGCCCCCTCAAGCATGGGACCGACCGTGACCGATCCGTCCCTTCCTACGGACACTGCAACGAGAACGGCTGGCCGAGGGTGGCGGGGCTAATAGGAGAAATAGTGCAACTGTTACACGCCCGGCATCTCCCGGCACGGACACGATGCCGGTCAGACAGCGTCGGCGTAGCAGTCGACGATGGACAAATCCAACGGGAACCGGACCGGCGTCGCACCGAACAGCAGCGCGGACGCCCGCTCACCGGAGCGGGTGACAGCGTCGGCGACCGCATCCGCCTGCTCGGCAGGCGCGTGCACGATCACCTCGTCGTGCTGAAAGAAGACCAGCTCGGCGTCGCTGCCGGACAACTCCGTGCGCAACGTCGCCAGCAGTGTGGAGGCCCACTCGGCGGCGGTGGCCTGAATGACGAAGTTGCGCGTGAAGCGCCCCCGGGACCGCGCGGCCCGGGCCCGCGGGCTGTGCGGGTCGGCCGCCCCATCCGGATCGGACGGCACCTCGTCAGGATCACCGAACCCCACCGAACCGGGCGGGCACGTCCGCCCCAGCCACGACCGCACCAACCCGCCCGCCTCACCGGTACGCGCCGCCGCCTCGACGTAGTTGAACGCCGTCGGGTAACTGCGCTTCAACACCGCCAACGCGGGCACCGCAGCGCCACCGGTCTGCCCGTACATCGCGCCGAGCAGGGCCACCTTGGCCCGAGCCCGGTCACCGCCGAACGAGTCGCGCGCCAATGCGGCGTAGAGATCACCGGCCCCGCCCGCCGCCGCCAGCCGTGCGTCGTCGGAGACAGCGGCGAGCACCCGTGGCTCCAACTGGCCGGCGTCGGCGACCACCAACCGCCAGCCTGGATCGGCCATCACCGCGCGCCGGATCACCTTCGGGATCTGCAACGCGCCACCACCCCGGGTGGCCCAGCGGCCGGAGACCACCCCACCCGGCACGTACTCCGGTTGGAACCGGCCGCCCTGCACCCACTGCTCGCGCCACGACCAGCCGTGCGCCGTCCAGATCCGGTAGAGCTCCTTGTATTCCAGCACCAGCGGCACCGCCGGGTGATCCACCCCGCGCAGCACCCAGGCCCGGGTGTTGGGTAGCTCCACCCCGACCCGGGCAAATGCCTTCAACAGCTCCGCCGGGGAGTCCGCGTGCAGACGACGTACGCCGAACGCGTCGGCGATCTGGGCCGCCAGGTCGGCGAGTCGACGTGGCGGCCCACCGACCGGGGACGCCTCACCGAGCAGTTCGGTGAGGATCTCGTCGTGCACGTCGGCACGCCAGGGCAGCCCGGTGGCGCCCATCTCCACCGCGATCAGCGTGCCGGCCGACTCGGCAGCCACCAGCAACCGGAACCGGCCCGGGTGCTCGGTCTCGGCGATGCGGGCGAGTTGGTCGGCGTACACCTGGGTCAGTGCGTCGATGCCGGGGCCCGGCGGGCCGGGCAGCGTGTCGAAGAGCGCGCCCTGGCCGTGCCCGGGGGGCGCGGCGGCGCGCGACGGTGGGTCGGGCGGCACCGCGGCGCCGGTCAACCGGGCCCAGGCGGCGGCCAGCGAGCGGGGCTCGCCCCAGCGGCCGGCGTGCCCGAGCAGCAGCGCCTCGGTCAACTCCACGTCGTGGCACCTGTCGACCCGGACGCCGGCGCGCAGGAGCCCCGGGTAGACAGACGTGGCGGTCGACCAGACCCAGCGCGGGTGCTCGGCGGCCTCCCGCGCGGCGACCGCGGCGACCAGGTCGGCGACCACCTCGGTGGGGCCAACCGGTCGACCGGCGGCGTCCAGTGGGCGCAGCGCTCCCCCGCCCCGCTCATCAGCCACCACCGCCACCAGCACGAACGCGATTCTGCCCCTCCCCTCCGACAGGAAGTGAGGGGCACCTTACGTTTGCCGGGTCGGTGGGGTGTCGGAACGGACCGGTAGCGTGACCTGGTGCCTCCGCAGATCCCGCATTCCGCTCCTGGCACTCCGGACACCCGCGGTCCGATGCGATACCTCTGGTGGTTGATCCGCTGCCAGCCCTGGCGGGTGCTGCGCGGCAGCCTGCTCGGGACGACCTGGATGATCGGCCTGTCGGCACGGCCCTACCTGATCGCGCGTGCGGTCGACGACGGGCTGCGCGCACGCGACACCCGGGCCCTGGCGTTCTGGGTCGCGGCGATCATCGTCGCCGGACTGGCCCTGTCGTACGTCGGCACCATGCGGCACCGCACGATGACCTTCATCCGGGAGGACGCCAAGGCCCGCACGGCGGAGGTGCTGCTGCGCCACCTGTCCCGGATCGGCGCCGCGCTACCGCGCCGGATCGGCGCGGGCGAGGTGGCCACCGTCGGCGGTTCCGACATCAACTGGACGGCGGAGGTGTTGACGCTGACCGGGCCGGGCGTCGGCGCGATCATCGCGTACGCGGTCATCGCCGTGGTGCTCTGGTCGATCTCCCCGCTGCTCGCGCTCTGCGTGCTGGTGGGAGTGCCGGTGGTCGGGCTGGTCGTCGGGCCGCTGCTGCGCCGCCTCGAACGCGCGGAGTCCGTCTACCGCCAGCAGCAGGGCGCGCTCACGGCCCGATCCGGCGACATCGTGGCCGGGCTGCGCGTGCTCGCCGGGGTGGGCGGTCGGGACCTCTTCGCCCGGCGGTACGCGGCCAGATCCCAGGACCTGCGCGCCGAGGGCTACCGGGTCGGCGCGGTCAACAGCTGGATCGACGCGGCGAGCGTCGCCATCCCCGGGTTGTTCCTGGCGGCGGTGGTCTGGCTGACGGCCCGGATGGCGGTGACCGGTGACGTCACGATCGGTGAGTTGGTCGCCGTCTACGGCTACGTGGCGACCCTGATCGTGCCGGTCTGGTTCCTGCTCGAAGGCAGTTACCAACTGATCCGGGGTCGGGTCGCCGCCCAGCGGATCGCCGACCTGATCAACGTGAGCCCCGACGATGTCGGCGGTCCGGGCCGACGGTGGCCGGGCCCCGTCCCCGACGCCCGCCGGCCGGGCGCCCTGGACGCGCCAGCCGGCCCCGCCGACCTGCACGACCCGGTGACCGGGCTGACCGTACGCGCCGGCCAACTGACCGGGGTGGCGGCAGACGACCCGGCCGCGGGCGTGGCCCTGGCCGACCGGCTCGGACGGTACGTGGTCAGCGGGACGACCTGGGGCGGAGTGCCGCTGACCGGGGTCGCCCTGGACGAGGTTCGCTCCCGGATCGTCGTCGCCGACCACGACTCGTACCTCTTCGCCGGGACCCTGCGGGACATCCTCCGACCGACCGGCGGCGACGCCGGAGGCGATGAGCACGACCGGATTCGCGCGGCGCTGCGGGTCGCCTCGGCCGAGGACGTCGTCGACGCCCTGCCGGCCGGGCTGGACACTCCGATCGACGCCCGGGCCCGGGCCCTCTCCGGCGGTCAACGCCAACGGGTCCGCCTGGCCCGGGCACTCCGCACCGAGCCGGAGGTGCTGATCCTCATCGACCCGACGTCGGCGGTGGACGCGCACACCGAGGCCCGGATCGCCGAGCGGCTGCATGCCGCGCGGGCCGGACGGACCACCGTGGTGATCACCACGTCGCCACTGCTGCTCGGCCGGGCCGACCTGGTCGCGCACCTGAGCGCCGGCCGGATCACCTCCACCGGCACCCACGAGGGAATGCTCGACTACGAACCGGGCTACCGGCGCCTGGTGGCCCGGGGCAGCGAGGATCCGGACATCGAGCGGCCCGCCGACACCGAGGAGGCGTACCGGTGACCCGGCTGCCCGTGGCCGACCGCCGCACCGTACGCCGGGCGTTGCGGGACATGATCAGCCGGCACCGCCGCGCGGTCGGGATCGTGCTCGCGCTGCACAGCGCCGCCGCAGTCGTCGGGCTGGCCCCACCGTGGCTGCTGGGCACCATCGTCGATGAGGTCACCGCGGGCGCGGGCGTGGCCACGGTGGACCGGCTGGCGCTGGCCATCGCCGGCTGCGTCCTGCTCAGTGCGGTGCTCTCCCGGTACGCCCAGTACGCCGGTCACCGCTTCGGTGAACGGGCCGTCGCCGAACTACGCGAGGAGTTCGTCTCCCGGACCCTCGGCCTGCCAGTCTCGGTCGTCGAACGCGCCGGCTCCGGGGACCTGGCCACCCGCAGTTCGGTCGACGTGGCGACGGTCGGCACCACCGTCCGGGACGTGGTGCCCACCATCGTCATCGCCGTGGTGCAGTTGACGTTGCTGTTCGGGGCGGTCTTCCTCCTGCACCCGCTGCTCGGGCTGGCTGCGCTGGCCGGGCTTCCGTCGATCGTGGCGGTCACCCGCTGGTACCTGCGGCGGGCCACGCCCGCGTACCTCACCGAGGGCGCGGCGTCAGCCGAGTTGACGGAGACGCTGACCACCACCGCCGAGGGTGCCCGCACCGTGGAGGCGCTGTGGCTGACCGACGACCGGATCCGGCACGGCACCGCCCACATCACCCGGGTCTGGTCGGCCCGCCGGGCAACCCTCGCACTGCGTACGGTGTTCTTCTCGGTCGTCGAGGCCAGTTACCCGCTGCCGGTCGCCCTGGTCCTGCTCGTCGGCGGCTACCTGTTCTCCAGGGACATCGTCTCGCTCGGCGCGGTGGTCGCCGCCGCGCTCTACCTGCAACAGGCGATCGAGCCGATGGACCGGTTGCTGCAGTGGACGGAGCAGGCGCAGCGGGGCTTGGCGTCGTACGCCCGGGTGCTCGGCGTCGGCATGGTCCCGCCGGAGCCGCCCGGCCGGACGGCAACGTCACAGGGAGAGCGACTCGTCGTCCGTGGCGCGCGGTTCTCCTACTCCGGTGGCCCGGACGTGCTGCACGGCATCGACCTGGAGGTGCAGCCCGGTGAGCGACTGGCCGTCGTCGGGCCGTCGGGTGCCGGCAAGTCCACCCTGGCCCGGCTGCTGGCCGGGATCGACGCGCCACGGCAGGGCGTCGTCAGCATCGGTGGTTGCCCGGTCACCGACCTCGACCCCGCCGAGCGACGCCGCCGGATCGCCCTGGTCACTCAGGAGCACCACGTCTTCATCGGCTCGGTGCGCGACAACCTCTCCTTCGCCGCGCCCGACGCCTCCGACGAGCAGATGCGCTCCGCGCTGGTCAGCGTGGGGGCCGACTGGTTCGCGGGGCTGCCCGACGACCTGGACACCCAACTCGGCGACGGTGCCCGGCAACTCGGCGCGGCCGAGGCACAACAACTCGCGCTGGCCCGGCTGGTGCTCGCCGACCCGCACACACTGATCCTGGACGAGGCGACGGCCGCCCTCGATCCGACCACCGCCCGTCGTACCGAGCGGGCGCTGGCCGCCGTGCTCGCCGGGCGGACCGTCATCGCGATCGCGCACCGGCTCAACACCGCACACGACGCCGACCGGGTCGCCGTGCTGGCGGACGGTCGGATCACCGAGATCGGCAGCCACGACGAGCTGGTCGCCGCCGGCGGGGCGTACGCGGCACTGTGGCGCTCCTGGCACACCCACGCCGACGAGCGGTGAGTTGGGCCCCTACTTCACGGCGCCGGAGGTGAGGCCGGCCTGGATCTGGCGTTGGAAGACCGCGTACACGATGATCATCGGAAGGATCGCGATGGTCAGCGCGGCGAACAACCCGGACCAGTCGGCCTCGTAGCCGGCGTTGACCGAGATGTCGGCGATGCCCTGGGTGAGCACCCACTTGTCCTTGGCGTTGGAGAGCAGCACCAACGGAAGCTGGTACTGCGCCCACTGACCGATGATGTTGAAGATCGCCACGCTGATCAGGCCCGGCTTCGCCATCGGCATCATCACCTGGAAGAACAGCCGGGTGTGCCCACAGCCGTCGATCATCCCCGCCTCGGCCACCGACGACGGCAGCGTCTTGAAGAACGCGGCCAGGAAGAACACCGTGAACGGCAACGAGTACGCGCTGTAGACCAGCACCACGCCGGTGTGCGTGTCCAGCAGGCCCAGGTTCTTCACCACGAAGAAGAGCGGCACCAGGGCCAGGAAGACCGGGAAGGCCAAGCCCGAGACGAAGAGGAAGTAGACCGCCCGGTTGCCCCAGAACTTGTAACGGGCCAGCACGTACGCGGCCATCGAGCCGAGCAGCATGGTGAGGAACGTGCTGCACGACACCACGATCACGCTGTTCAGGAAGTACCGGCCGATGTTCGCCTTGGTCCAGGCCCGCCCGAAGTTCTCCCAGCGCAGCTCTGCCGGGAGCGTCCACGGGCTGCTGAAGATCTCGCTGGTGTTCTTGAACGCGGCGAGGAAGGTCCAGAGGATCGGCACGATCACGATCACCGCCCAGACGGCGAGCGCGACGTGCCCCAGGCCGGCGAAGAGCCGTACCTCCGAGCGGGGGCCCTTGCTCCCCCGCCCACCGGCGGCGTTCGGGTCGCCGGTGGTGGGCGGTAGCGCCGCCGGTGTCGGCGGCAGCGTCGACTGCGGGTTCATCAGTACTCCACGCTTTCCCGCTTGGTGAGCCGCAGCGTCAGCGCCGCGAAGGTGATGGTGAGGAAGAACAGCGCCACGCCCATCGCCGAGGCGTAACCGTACTTCGAGTAGACGAACGCGTTGCGGTAGATCTCCATCGCCAGGACGGTGGTGGCGCCGTCCGGGCCGCCACCGTCCACCGAGAGCACGGCCACGATGGCGAAGCAGTCGAACGCGGCGATGCCCAGATAGACCCAGGCCACCTGGAGGGTGTCCCAGAGCAGTGGCAGGGTGACCCGGAAGAACAGAGTGACCTTGGATGCGCCGTCCATCTCGGCGGCCTCGTAGATCTCGCCCGGTATGGAGGCCATCCCGGCCGAGAAGAGCACCACGTAGAAGCCGACGGCCTGCCAGACCAGCACCGCGATGATCGACCAGAGGGCCAGGTTCGGCTTGACCAGGAAGAGCACCGGGTCCAGGCCGAACTTCATCAACACGCCGTTGATCAGGCCGGACTCGTTCGGCCGGTACACCATCTGGAACAGCACCGCGATGATGGCCACCGCCAGGACCTGGGGGAAGAAGAACACCACCCGGTAGAACTTCGCCCCCCAGACACCCTGACGTTGCCCACCGCTACTCTTGCCGCCCACGTTGAGCTGGAAGGCGAAGAACAGCGCGATGGCGATGGTGATCAGCGGCAGGGCAAGCAGGAGTACGCCGTGGTGCTGGACCGCCTTCCAGAAGGCGCCGTCGTCGAGCAACCTCCGGTAGTTGTCGAAGCCCACGAACTGCGGGGCCGACAGCCCCCGCCAGTTGGTCATCGAGATCCAGAACGCCTGCGCGTACGGCCAGATCACGAAGGTCACGTACAGCGCGACCGGGGCGATCAGGAACCCGATCACGAATGGATACTTGCCGTGCCGCATGACCCCTACGCTCCGATCAGCGCTTGAACTTGGTGACGGAGGAATCCTTCTTGATGGCGTCAGCGCGCTTCTGGATCCGCTCCACGAAGGCGTCGGCGTTGATCCGGCCGAACATCAGCTCGTTGGTGGCGGTCCGCGCCTCCGTGTCGAGCTCCTTGTACCAGTTGTCGAAGAGCATGTTGAACACGTCCTTGCCGGCCGCCTTCAACGCAGCCTGCGCGCTGGCGACACCCGGCGGGAACTGGAAGCCCTCGCTGCCGGCCGGCACCACCGTGGCCGCACCGACGGTCTCGGTGAAGCCCCGGGCGCCCGCCTTGGAGAGCATCTGGCGCATGTACTCCATCCCGCCACGCGGGTTCTTGCTCTTGGACGAGACGAAGTATCCCTCGCCACCGGCCGCCCGGATAGCGGTCGCCGGCAGCTTGTCCGACGCGGTGAGACCGGGCACCGGCATGAGCTGGTAGGTGAAGCCCGCCGGCGTGTCCTTCTTCTGCTCGTTCTCCAGCCAGTCGCCGGACGGGTAGAAGGCGAGCTTGCCCTGGTTCTGCCGCAGCTGCACGTCGGTGTGCTTGAGCCCCTCGAAGCTCTTGTCCGAGTACTTCGCGCCGATCTCGGCCCACGCCTCCGCAGCCTGCTTGACAGCGTCCTGCTTCCAGGCGCCGTCCTCCAGGTTGTCGATGTTCTTCAGGACATCGGTGCCGCCGATCTTCGCGGCCTGCGTGAGGATCACGTTCCACTGGTAGTAGGCCGCGTTCGACCCGGCATAGCCGTACGGCGTGATGCCCTTGGCCTTGATCTGCTCGCACAACGCCTTGAACTGCTCCCAGGTGGTGGGCGCCGTCCAACCGTTGTCCTTGAAGAGCTTGCCGGAGTACCAGATGCCGTAGACCGTCGAGACGTAGTACAGGACGAACGGCTTGCGCCCCCCGTCGGCGGTGTTGAACATGCCCTGCTCGACAACACCCGGGATGACGGTGTCGCGGACCTTCTTGCTCGGGTCGTCGACCGACGGGGCGTCCCACAGCTCGGTGAGGTCCTGCAGCTGGCCGTCGTTGACGAGCGCACCGAAGTCGAGGAACTTCTCGCCCGAGTTGTTGACGAACTCCGGCGGGTTGCCGCCGGCGAACCGCGGCTGGAGCACCGTGGAGACCGCCTGGGTCGCCTGGTGCTTGACCTCGGACTTGGGGAACGCCGTCTTGTACAGCGGCTCGTGCACGTCGGTGGCGTACTTCTCGCCGTAGCCGCCGTTGAAGATGATCACCTCGATCGGGGCGTCCTCCTTGACGCCCAGCGGGTTCTTCTCGCTCTTGGTGCCGCCGGCAACCTGCTCGTTCTCCTTGTCGCTGCCGCTGGTGGCGCAGGCGCTGAGCAGGCCGATGGCCGGAGTGGCGAGCATGCCCACGGCGGCGGCGCGACGCAGCACCGTGCGACGGTCGAGTGCGGCCGGCTGTTCGGGGGTATTCGACATCGTCGTCTCTCCTTGTGGAATTCGGGTCAGGCAGTGCGCCGGAGACGCCCGGCGTACCGCGACTCGAGGGCGATGTTGTGCTCGTCCCCGCCGGGGACGTTGGCGGAGAGGTAGATAGGGGGTACCTCCCCGGCCTGGTGGAACCGTCGTACGACCTCCGCGGTCAGCAGCTGCGCCAGCAGCGCCGTGGTGACCGAGGAGACCGCACAGACCGCGCCGCCGCCCTCGAGCGGCAGCAGTGCATCGCCGTACGGCGCGCCGTTGTCCAGCACGACGTCGGCGAGGTCGGCGAGCCGATGCCCGGACGGGTGCCGTGGAGCGACCCGTGCGGTGTGCTCGACCGAGGTGACCGCGATCAACGGGTGACCGCGCTCGGTGACCAGCGCCGCCAGCTCGACCACCGAGCCGTTGATGCCGGATTGGGACGCCACCACGAACACGTCGCGCGGCTGAGGTGCCGCGAGCGCGTAGATCTGGTGGGCGATGGAGGGATCGCGTTCCAGCTTCGGATCGGCGAGCACGTCACGCGGGGCGTCACCGTGCATGACCAGGTCCCGTACCGAGAGCCGGTTGGTGGGGACCAGCCCGCCGGCCCGGGCAACCAGCTCGGCGGCGAACGCCTCGGAGTGCCCGGCGCCGAACGCCTGGAGCACGCCGCCGTCGCGCAGGCTGTCGGCGATGAGATCAGCGGCCCGGCTGATCCCGTCGGCCTCCGAGTCGAGCAGTCGGTCGAGCACCGGGCGGACCGCGTCCGCGTACCCCTGAGCGCTGATCATGACAGGACTCCCTCAGAAGCTGTCGGGAAACCTCGCGTCGGCTGCGGCGGTCCCAGCCGACGACCGGCCGCGTTGGAGGTCGGTCCGGATACAACACCGGTATCCGGACCGACCTCCGCCTTGCCGGATCGCCGGCTGGACTCCGCCTCGCTCGCCCCGGGGTTTCCCGACAGCCTCTTGGCTGCCTTGTGCCCGTCGACGGCCTGCGCGGTACGCCGGAAGGCCGCGTGGGCGCGGTCGTGCGTGCGTTGGGCGACGGCGATGTAGAGCAGGTCGAGCACCACCAGTTGGGGGTGCCGGGCGGAGAGCGCGTCCGGCCGGAAAGTCGTCGCCTGGCTGGCCGTGAGCAGCACGATGTCGGCCAGCTCGGCCAGCGGTGAGCGGGGGAAGCCGGTGAGCGCGAGCGTGGTGGCGCCCCGGCTGCCCGCCTCGGCGAGCATCTCGATCGTCTCCCGGGTCTGCCCGGTGTGCGAGATGCCGAGCGCCACGTCTCCGCTGCGCAGCAACGCGGCGCTGGCCAGCCCTTCGTGCACGTCGTTCCAGGCCCACGCGGCCACGCCGATGCGGTGCAGGCTGAACTGCATCTCCTCGCCGACCAGCGCGCTGCCGCTGGCACCGAAGATGTTCACCCGGCTGGCGCCGGCGATCGCCACGGCGGCCCGCTCCACCTCGGTGAGGTCGAGCAGGGTGGCGGTGTCGTGCATGGCCCTGGTGTCGGCGGCCATGATCTGGTCGAGCACCCGGGCGAGCGGGTCGCTCGGCTGGATCTCGCGTCCGATGTCGACCGTCCAGCCGGCCGAGCGCGCCCGACCGGTCTCGGAGGCAATGCCCAACCGCAGGTCGGCGTACCCCTCGAAGCCCATCGCCCGGCAGAAGCGGGTGATGGTCGCCGGCGAGGTGCCGCTGCGCTCGGCCAACTCCACGATGGTGGATCGGGCAGCCGCCTCCGGGTCGCTCAGCACGTGCTCGGCGACCCGGCGCAGCGCGCCGGTCAACTCGCCGAGCCCGCTGCGGACGCGGGCCAGGACCCCGTCAGAGGCTGAGCTCCTTCGATCGATCGCGTCGGCGTCGACCACCGCGGTCCCCGCGGCGGTGTCCACCTCGTGATCAACCATGGGTCGCCTCACCTTTCCGAAAAGACTGTTAACTGTTAGTGGTAAAAGTTCTTACTGAACGCCCCTCCGTGTCAAGACTGTGGGCGAAGTTTTCAAACTGTTACCTGGCGCACAGCCCCCCGCACCCACCGGAACTTGCCCCGTAAGACCCTGCCGACCAGCATGAACAGGCCCGAACGCCGTACCAAGCAAGGAGGCCCGTGCCGATGTCCGACACCCTCGTGGTCGGTCTCGACGTCGGCGGCACGTCCACCCGGGCGACCGCCCTGACCCTCACCGGGCAACGCCTCGGCACCGGCCGTGCCGGCGGTGGCAACCCCACCAGTCACGGCGCCGAACGCGCCGCCGCCGAACTGCTGACCGCGCTACGCGAGGCGCTCACCGACCTCGACCCGGCACGGGTCGTCGCCGGCACCATCGGGCTGGCCGGGGCGGGTCGACTGCTCGCCGACCCCGCCGGACGGGCCGCCTTCGACCGGGCCTGGCACGACGCCGGCCTACGCTGCCCGTACGCGGTACACGGCGACGCACTTGTCGCCTACGCCTCCGGCAGCGCCGCCCCAGACGGAACCATCCTCGTCGCCGGCACCGGGGCGATCACCGCGCAGGTCCACGACCTGCGACTCGACCGGATCGCCGACGGTCACGGCTGGCTCCTCGGCGACACCGGCTCAGGTTTCTGGCTCGGTCGCGAGGCGGTACGCCGCCTGCTCGCCGACCTGGACATCGGACGCACACCCGGCGCGCTGGCCACAGCGGTCCTCACCGAACTGCTCGGCAGCGCCGAGATCGCCGCCCGCCCCCGGGCCACCGTCGACGCCACCATCCAGGCCGTGACCCGACGGCCACCGATCGAGCTGGCCCGACTGGCACCGCTGGTCGTGACCGCCGCCAGCGAGGGCGAACCCGTTGCCGTCGCACTGATCGCCGAGGCCGCGACCCACCTGGCCGAGAGCGTGAGCCGAATCCGCCCCGCCGAGGCGGTGACACCCGTCGTACTCGGCGGCGGACTGCTCACCGCGGACACCCCGCTGGCCACCGCCGTCCGAACCGAGATCGCCCGGCACTGGCCGAACGCGCCCCTGCGTACCGCCGGTGACGGGGCCGCCGCCGCAGCCTGGCTCGCCGCCCGCGACCTCCCCGAGGTCACCGACCCGGCGGCCCTACACGCCCGCCTGTTCCCGACCACCCCCTAATGGGAGCTGCCGGGTCGCCACCGCACCGCCGCCACCGCGCCCGCCGGCCCGGCCCGCGCCATGATCACGCTCGATCGTGGAAGTAGTCCCCACCTCGTGCTGGGAAGGCACTAATTCCTGGATCAAGCACGATCATGGCAGGCAGCCCGACGTGGCGCAGCGGGCGGCGACGTGGCGCAGCGGGCGGCGGCCCGGTGACCGACAGCGCGAACAGCCTTCGTGCCGGCTTCGACGCCGCCACCGCCCCTCAGCTGAGCGCCTCGTACAACGCCTGCATCGAGCGGATGGCGGACCGGACCTCCTGCAGGATGGCGGAGGTCGGTGCCGGTGGGACCCAGGGGTTCACGTCGCTGTCGAAGCCCACCGTCTCCACGTCGCAGCCGAACCGCAGGCTAAGGAGCCGAACCGCGTCACAGTGTTGGAACGGAACGAAGATGTCGGTGGTGACCAACAACAGTCGCATCCCGACCGGTGCTGGCTGTAGGAGTTCCGCCCAGCCGATCAGCGTGTCCGCCGTGTTGGCTCGCTGACCCGGCCGGTTCGACGGCGCGGCCAGCACGTGCACCGGGGGCTGAACGTCCCGATGGGACCGCACCCACCAGGACTGACCGGTCTCGGTCGTACCGGAACGCTGCTCGGTGGCTGGCGCCGCGCCGAAGGCGTGCCGCAGTGCCTCGTCGACCGCATCGCCCTCGGTCGCCACGTCGCCCAGCCCGAGCTGGGCGGCGAACACGTTCTGCTCGGGAATCGGCCGCAGGCTGCCCAACCCCGCGACCGAGGTGGCACGCACACCCTGGCGCAGGATCGTGGCCGCCAGGTGGGCCCGCGCCATCATGGTGCGGACGCCGCCGCCGAGCACCAGGACGTGGTCGAACCGTCGGTTCCGCGGCACCACCCGACCGGCCAGCCCCAACGACCTCGCGGCCGATCTGATGCGCGCGTCGGTCGGGGCCGTGAAGGTCTCCCCCACGACCTGGTGGCGCTCCAACTGCCCCTTCCGATAGTCCCATCGGGTGGCGGAGAACTCCTCCAGCGCCCGTAGTCGATCGGCGAGCGAGCCGGCCAGCCGCTGCCCACCACCGAACTCGCCCAGCAGGGCGGTCATGGCCGGCGAGTCGACCCAGAAGGCGATCCGCTCGACGAGCCTGGCCCGGTCAGGCGGCCCCAGCTCCGCGCCGGCCGCCGTCCGCTCGCCGATCCCCGGGCCGATGGTGGGCAGTGGCACCGAGGAGAAGACCGTCGCCGTCACGCGGCCAGGGTCCCGGCCAGCGCCTGATGCAGCCGCTGCATCGACAGGATGCCGGACCGGATCTCCTGCAGGTAGCGGTCGGGGTTGGTGGCGCCGGGCGCGAGTGGCACGGTGGTCCGCGCCGGATCGAAGCCGATGGTGTCGATCCCGCACCCGTACCGTGCTGCCAGCATGCGGATCGCGTCGCTGTGTTGGAACGGCACGTAGATCGGCGAGGTGACGACCAGGATCCGGTCGGTCGGTTGGAGGCTGGACCGCTGGGCCCAGAACTCGTATGTGTCGGGGGTGTTGGCGCGGCGCTGCTCCGGTGCGCTGGAGGGCGCGGCGAGCACGTGCACCGCCGGGCAGTCGGCGGCCCGGTACGTGCGGACCTGCCAGGACCGGTGCGTCACGGGCCCGTCGGACGACTCGCACCGCACCGGCTCCGTGAGCCCGAACGCGCTGCGCACGCCAACGCCCATCGCGTCCATCTCGAACCGACTGTCGGCCAGCCCGGGCAGCGCGGTCTCCGCCTCGGTCAACGGTCGGAAACTGCCGAGCGCCGCCACGTCACCAACCGCGACGACACCCTCGCGGACGAGCCGGGCGGCGAACTCGGTGCGTTGCAGACACGCCCGCCCGAGGCCACCCAGGACCAGCAGGTGGTCGTAGGTGGCATGGGGCGGATCGGTCGGCTCGACGAGACGCAGGGCGGTGGCCACAGCGAGCACGAGCGCCGTCCGGGCCGGGTCGAAGGTCGGCGCCGCCACCTGGTCACGTTCCACATTGCCCTGCTTGCGGAAATTCCAGTGCTGGTCGGAGAACGCGTCGAGCCAGGCAAGAATCTCGCTGACGTCGCCTGCCGGCAGGGTGCCGCCGTATTCCTCGACCAAAGCGCGCATCGGCGGCGATGAGATCCAGCCGAGGATTTCCTCGGCCGCCGCCTGTGGACGGAATTTTGGCTCGCAAGTCGGAAGGGCGACAGCAGCGAAGCCGACCATGCTTCTCCTTCACGGAACTCGTGGCGTGCCGGTCCGAGGAGCCTGACCGCGTCTCGCATTCTAGACGAGAGTGGCCCGCGTCGGTCGATGGCAAAGCCGCGCCGGGAACGTGCATCATGGCCGGTCAGACTGGATTCAGTGGAGCGCCGATTCTGCTCGCCGGCCGGCCCCGGGAGTCCGGAGACGCGCGTCGACATCGCCTGGCACGCCGTCCCGAACCAGGCACCGGTGGAGTCGACGGAGCATGCCGCGGGGCTCGCTCCGTCGATCAGTAACGATGGATCACCCGTTCATAGGATCGACAGGCGCGCGGACCTGACCGAATCTCAGTCAGTGCCGAACGCTTCCTTTTCCACTCCGGAACAGATCGCGGCGGAACTCGCCAAGCTGAATTATCTGGCCGAGCCCGGACTGGCGGCTGCGATCTTCCTCGCGAAGAAGCTGAAATTGCCGCTGTTCCTCGAAGGCGATCCCGGCGTAGGGAAGACGGCGCTGGCCAGGAAGGTCGGCCTGCTACTGGGCGTCGAGCCGATCCGTTTGCAGTGTTACAGCGGCATCGACCGATCGCAGGCCCTCTATGAGTGGGATTTCGCCCGGCAACTGCTGCATCTGCGCGGCACACCCGACACCAAGTCGATCTACTGCGAGGAATTCCTGATCGCTCGGCCGATTCTGCAGGCCGTGGAGAAAAATCCGTCGGTGCTGCTCATCGACGAGATCGACCGTGCCGATGACGAGTTCGAGGCGTTCCTGCTCGAAGTTCTCGAAGGTGACACCCTCAGCATTCCCGACTATCGGACGATCGTCATCAAGGAGCCCCCTTTCGTCATCCTCACGTCCAACGGCACTCGGGAAGTACACGGGGCTCTCAAACGGCGGTGTGTCTACCACTGGATCAGCCATCCGACCCGAGAGAACGAGGCGGAGATCATCCGGTTGAACGTTCCGGAGGTGGCGAACACCCCGCTGGCCGGGCAGATCGCGGCCGCCATGGCCCAGTTACGGCAACTGCCGCTGGTCCGGCCCCCCGGGGTCGCCGAGTCGATCGCCTTCGCCCGCGCCGCGCTCGCACTCGGCCGCAACACCGTCGCCGAAGCCGCCGACGACGCGCTCGGGGTGCTGGTCAAGCAGCACGAGGACGAGGACGCCGTCCGAAGCGTCCTCCGGTCGGCCCGGTGACCTCCGGCCCCGACCCGGTCACGGATCTGGTCGGGTTCGTCCACCGACTACGCGCCGACGGGGTCCGCGTCGAGGTGGCGCGGGTGGCCACCTCGCTGCGCGCGCTCGGCGCGTTCGAGCGGCTCGACCACGAGGACATCTACTGGGCGACCCGGCTGACCCTGTGCTCACGGCACGAGGACCTGCCGGCCTTCGACGCCGCGTTCGCCGCGTGGTTCGGCGTCGCGGCACCGACGGCCACGTCCGCCTCCGCACTGCCGGGTCCGGCGGAGAACGGTGAACCGACGGACGACCCCGAGGACGAGGGCGAGGACCTCGACACCGAGGGGACGACTTCCCGAGCCGGGTTCGCCGAACGGTTGGCGACGGTCTCGCCGTGGACGCTGAACGACCTCGAGCGCGCCGAGGTCGCGTCATTCATCGAGGCATTCACCAGGTCGGTGCCGCTGCGCCGGACGATGCGCCGCACCACCGGCGGGCGGCGGAACGTCGACGTGTCACGCACGGCGCGAACGATGATGCGCAACGCGGGTGAGCCGACCCGTCTGTGGTACCGCCGACAGGCCCACGCTCGACGCCGTCTGGTCCTGCTGGTGGACGTCAGCCATTCGATGCGCGACCACCGGGGCCTGCTGCTCCGGTTCGGCTACGCCGCGGTCGCCGTCGCCCCCATGACGACCGAGGTGTTCACGTTCGGCACCCGGCTCGACCGCATCACCCGGCAGTTGCGGTCACCCGATCCGCAGGCGGTGATGCACGCGCTGGCCGCCCGCCGCTCGGACTGGGACGCGGGGACCCGGCTCGGGGCCACGATCACCTCCTTCAGTCAGATCTGGGGCGGACACCGCATGGTGCGGTCGGCGAATCTGGTGATCGTCTCCGACGGGTGGGAGTTGGCCGACCCAACGCCACTGGTCGCACAGGTCAGTCGACTGTCCCGACTGGCGCACCGGGTGATCTGGGCCAACCCGCAGGCGGGGGCGCCCGGGTTCACGCCGACCGCCCCGGCGCTGCTGGGCAGCCTGCCGTACGCCCACCTGGTCGCCACACCGGACGCGGCGGCCCTGCGCTCACTCGCCGGCCTGCTTGGTTGCCCTGCCTGTGGGCCACGCTGCCAGCGTCACCGCGAACTCAGGAAGTGGAGTGTTCCGACGTGACCCACGCCCTCGACTGCACCGTGCGTCGCGCACTGGCCCGCGACACCATGCTCGGGCTCGCGCACGACGCCGAACAGGCGATGATCATCGTGCGGAAGGAGGACCACGTCGCGGGAATGCTCGACAACGAGCAGGAGCTGCTCCAGACCGCCGTCGATCGCTACCTGATCCAGTCGAAGACCCGTCGCCGCTGGCCGACCGGGGAGGTCGACCACGACTGGTCGTTCCGCAGCAGCGGCCACGCGAACGCCGCCACCATTCTCCGGTTCTGCGACCACCTCGGCCGCCCCCTGCCCTCGGCACCGGCCATCGAAGGGTTGTACGAGGCCGCGCTCGCCGAACTCCGCCCGACCGACGGGTCGGTGCGGGACCCGTCGGCCGAGGTCACCATCACCTACCGGCTCGTGCGCAGCCTCCGGGCGGCGGGGCGGCCCGCGGAAGCCCTGGCGCTGTCGGCGACCCTGGACCGCGAGTTCTTCAACGGCAGCGGCGCGGAAACCCGTGCCGGGGACGTCGACTTCGAGACCGGCGCCTGCCTGCTCGCACTGGGCCAGGCCGGGCAGGTCCACTCTGCCCTGGGGGAGTTGACGCAGACCTACTGGGAGTCGACCGAGGCCCGGCACTACTCGACCCGACATCGCCACGGCTTCATCCTGGCGCTGGCCGACCAGGCGACCGACCACACCCAGGACGCCGTCACGCGGATGGCGCAGGCGCTGGAGCACCTGGTCGAGTACCGCATCGCCGACACCCGACACGACGTGTACGAGCTGTCGCTGACCCTGACCCTGGCGGAGCTGTCGGCCCTGTCGGCGGACGGCAACGAGCGGGCGGTCGTGCTCGCCGAGCGGGCGCTGGGGATCGCCGAACGGGTGCGGGGCCGGTGGGGCGTGATCTCCCGGGCACGCACGCCGCTGTCGGCCGCGTTCCGACGGGTGTACGGCGACGTCGCGCTGCTGGCGTCGCGACTACGCGGGCCCGAGGCCGCCGAGATCGGGCTGCGGGTGTGCCTCGCGGCCAAGCAGACCGGGTTGGCCGCGCAGATGCGGGCCGAGGCGTCCCTGTTGCCCACCCAGCTTCAAGGGTTGGTCGACGAGGTGCTCCGAGCCGAACAGGTCACGCCGCTCGATCCGAGCGCGGATGCCGAGGCGGTACGCCGGCAACGCGATGAACAGGAGCAGAGGCTCGCCGAACTGCACCGGCGGATCGAGAAGCGGGTCAACCCGATCCTCGCGGAGCTGACGCTGCCCACGCCGACGAACCTGACCGCCCTGCTGCGGGCGGTCGGCGACCGGCACGCGCTGGACTTCGCCGCCCTGCCGGACACGCTGGCCGAGGAGGCCAACTGGTTCCGCACGTTGACCTCACCGGGCGGCGGTGTGTTCTTCGAGCCGTTCGACCCGGGTGACGATCTGGCCCGGTACGTCGACGGCCGGCGCGGCCGGAACCCCGGCGCCGAGCTGGACCTCCACCTCGGCGCCCCGGACTGGCACCGGCTGGGCGTCGACATCCTCCCCGGCGAACTGCGCCACCGGCTCGCCGCCGCCGTGGACGAACCGCTGGAGTTGGTGGTGTCGGCACATCGGGAACTGTGTCTGCTGCCCTGGGCGGCGCTGATGGTGGACACCAGCGGAACGCGCCTGGTGAGCCGGGCCGTCCTCACCCAGACGCCGGTGCTGACCTGCCTGTCGGACGCACCGCCGCCCCCGGTGTCCGGCCCGGCGCTGGTCCGGCTGGTGTCGCGGGCGGAGCAGGGCGCCTCGATCGAGCAGGAACGGCTGGCCTGGGGCCTGGGCAAGCCCGAGGACGGGAGGGTCCCGCTGAGCCTCCGCACACTCGACGGGCAGTCGCTCGACCTGCGCCACTCCCCCCGCATCAGCGCGGCCCTTCGGAACAGGGCCGACTATGGGTTGATCCACATCACGACGCACGGCAGCGGCCACGGCCTCGAGCAACACCTGTTACTCCCGGAGGAGATCGCCACCGCGGGCCGGTTGTCCGCAGGGTACGCGTTGGCTCTGCACTGGCCGGAGTCGACGCTGATGGTCTCCTGCCAGGTCGGCGCGGTCACCAATGTGGAGGACACCGAGCCGGTCGGTCTGGTGGTGGCCGTGCTGACCGGTGGTGGGCGATGCGTCGCGGCGGCGATCGAGGAGGTGGCGAATCTCCCGGCCGGCCGGATGGCCGCTCGCCTCGTGGAGCTCATCCGGCGGCCCGGGGTCCGGCTGGACCACGCGCTCCGCCTCGCCCAACTGTCCTTCACACACGAGCCGGTGGCCAACTGGGCGCTGTTCAACGCGTACGTCAGATAGGGCGTTCCCGGCTCACCGGCCGTCCCACGACGGCCGACACCCGCTCGGCCCGGCCCGGCTCATCGGCGTACTTGTCGAGGATGAACCATCGTGCGCGCCAGGCGCGGTACCCCGGTGTGGCGTCGAAGGCCACCCGGCACGCCTCGACACCGTCGAAGAAGTTGGGCATGATCGCACCGCCGAATCCGCGGAACGTGCTGCGTTGCGTCTCCCGCCCGTGCCGGTCGACGATCGTCTCCGTCAACCAGGCGGACATGGCCTCCACCGCGGCATCGTCGAGCACCTCGTGCGACAGGCACGGTGCGAACGTCAGCGAACTGGGCAGCCGCCGGCCCGGCATCAGCAACGCGGCGGCCAACCGGATCTGGACGACCGCGAGCTTGAGGTCGTCCCGCAACTCTCGCGGCTCGCCCTTGCTGTTCGTGACCGGTCGCTCCACGTACCCGTACGCCTTGTCGAAGCGGGCGCACAGACTTTTTCGGCTGTCGTCCCAGGAGTCGTCGTCACCGAGTGGGAAGTAGCCGAGCCGCTGCATCTCCGGGTACAACCCCAGCACGAGCAACACGGCCCGCGCGGTCATGATCCCCGGGTTGACGAAGCTCAGGTGCTGGGCGAGGCGCTCCTTCGTCGGCTCGTCGACGAACTTGTGCTTCGCGACGCGCTCGGCCGCGACGAGGGCCTCCTCACCCCGGGTAACTCCCTCCTGAAGGTCACTGAAGATCAGCTGAACGCGCTTCTCACGGCTCGGCCGGTCCGCGTCCTCGTTGCCGGTCGCGAACTCCTCGGCCCACCGATCGATCACCCGCTCGGCGATCCGGCAGGCGGTGCCGGTCTCGGCCAACTCCAGCTGGAGCAGGATCTCGTCGAAGTGGAGTTCGATCGAGGCGAGCTGGGGGGAGGTCCGCTCCCGGTGGTAGGTGAGGTGGTCGGCGTGACGGTTGCGCGCTTCCGCGTGGACGACCCGCGCGCGGCCGAAGGACTCCATTGTGTCTTCTTTCGACTCCGCCAGCGCCAGCGCACGGAACGCCCCCAGGGCCCGAGGGGCGAACTCCGGCCAGGGCAGCTTCCGGGCGGCGTTGGTGACGCGCAGGACGCGCTCGTGGTTCACCCGCGCGGCCACCTGCGCGTCGCCGCCGACCTCCTTGAACCGGTTCGGGATGCGGTTCAGGGCGGCCCACGTCGCCTCGTACAACAACCAGCCCATCAGCGGCAGCAGCTCGGCGACGTCGTCGGGCGGCAACTGGGGCGTCGGATCGCGCTGGTACGCGGCGACATCGGCCTCGATGGCGCTGACGAGGTCGTCGTCGCAAGGAATCTCGCGTCGGCGAAGGGCAAGGCACAGCTCTTCGAGACGCGCGGCGCTCATGACGTTCACGGATGCTCCTCTGGTCGTCGGCAATGCTCGGGGTGGGTCAGCGCAGCTCATGTCGTGCTCTCCTGACCCGCCAGCCGAGCCAGGCACCGAACGCCGCCGCCGCGGCGATGGCCGACGCGACGCGGCTGACCGGGGCGGACGGCAGCTGCGCGGTCTGCCACCGGACCAGCCAGGTCCCGACGAACCAGGTCACCGACGCGGCGAACCCGGCGGCCGCGATGCCGACCCAGATCCGCCCCCAGATCTGGGACGTCGAGCGGAGCGCCGCGGCCAGCAGCAGGAACAGCCCCCCGGCGGCCACCGAGACGATGAGCGGAGCCTGCAGCGAGGCGTACATCGGCCAGTCGTGATTGAGTGACTGCGACGCCGCCAACAGCAGGCCGACTGCCGCGATCACCGAGGTGTGCAACGCGCTCAGGAACTCGCTGCGTTCACTGATGTCACGGAGCCGCTGCTCAAGGTCGGCCGAGCCGATCTGAGCCATCGGGTGGGCGTACGCCACCGTGTTCCGCCCCAGGTCCGCCGCATCGTTGATCTCGGTGATCAGCCGAGCCACGTACTCCTGGTCTCTGCCAATCGGGCCGGCCAGGCCCTCGACCCAGGCGTGCTCGTCCCGCACCGGCATGTCCTCGGCCCAGTACTCCAACCAGATCCGGGCCTCGTGGGCCGCCGCCTCGACGGTCCGGCACATGATGCGGAGGCGGGCCGCACCGGCCGCGACCAGCGCCGTCTCCCGTTGGAGGTGTCGAAGCATCCGTTCCCGGGCCTGGCTCGGTTCCGGGTCGGTCTGCTCACGGCGCTCGAAACGCGACGCCAGGTCGTAGAGCCTGGCCGGTCGGTCCTGCGAACGGCGCTCTTCGAACCGGCGGGCCTCGTGGCGGACCTTGGCCAGCTGCCAGAAGTAGCCGGGCAGCGGCCGAAGGTCTCCCTCGATCGGCCATACCCAGTCGTCGCTGACCGCCCCCTTGGCGGTGGGTGCCAGCAGCACGACGACCCGTTCCAGTCCGTCGTCGGCGGGGGCGGGAACCTCCCACAGGTAGAAGCCGGGAAGCGGCTCGGTGGGAGTTTCCGTCCGGACCTCCGCCCCGCCCGGCAGCGCGGCCGTCACGGCGGTGGCGAGCTGATCCACCTCAGCGTCGCCGTCGTACAGGGCATAGAACAGCCGCACCCAGCCGACGCAGTCCTCGTCCGTCACCGAACCCGCGGCCTGTCGCCAATCCCGGTCGAGCTCCGGCCAGTCCGCCGAGCCGTCCTCCGGTGCCAGGCAGACCAGGAAGGCGTCCAGGCGGGGCGAGGCGAAGCGCAGCGCCTGCCAGACTCCCTCCCGTGGGGCAGAGAGAAGTTGCGTGGTCCGGATGCCGCCGGGGCGCACGAGCGGCAGGCTACCGCTCTCCTCCATGCCCAGCGTCCTACACGCGGCGGTGATCCGCTCGGCGACGTCGGTGTGCCAAAGGCCGTCGAAGTAGGTGTAGACGTGCAGCGCGTACGCGTGCAGCCTTAGCGACGCGGATCGGCGGCCGGTGGTGTCTTCCCCGCCTTCGCCTGCTCCAGGCGCTCGGTCAGACGCTCGGAGTGCTCTCTGATCCATTCCGACTGCCTCGTCTTCTGCACCTCGGGGAGTTCCTCTGTCTTGTTGTGCAGAGATTGGAGAGCCTCGATCACCTGCCGACAGCGCTGGATCTCGGCCAGGTCACCCCGATCGAGGGCCGCGCCCATCAGCGACATGTAGTGAACGAACTTTTCCCATTTCTCCGGCGTCAGAGTGGACTCGCCGACGTCATTCACCGCGTCGATGGCGTATTGAAGGATCTCCGTCGGACCAGGCGCACCGAAGTCATTCATCAACATTCACGATAGCGGATTACCTATCCGCCGAAGTCGTCCGTCGGAGGCGCACCGATAACCCAACGGTCGTCGACCGGTACCCGGTTCGGTCACGCAATGCGGGACGTTCGGCCTCCGGCGATTCCGGCAGACTGCGGCCAGCAACCAGGCCGGCACCTGTTCACCCAGGTCACCGTGCATTCGGCCAGGTGCTGCGCGGATTGTCCGGCCGGGTCGAACGGGAGCCCCGGGCCGTCCGCCACCGTGATCGAGGGCGCAGCAAACCCTTGCACGCACATTGTCGGCTAACCGACACCCTATCCCGGCGTCTCCTCCGGGAAAGAAGACCGTCGGTCAGAAAGAGCAGTTGACGAGATCGCATTCCGGGCCCAGCCGGATACCGAAACGCGCTTCGACACCGGCTCGAATGTGGGCCGCGAACTTCATGACCTCCGACGTGGTGGCACCACCCCGATTGGTCACCGCCAGCGCGTGCCGACTCGACAGGGCCACCGTGCCGTCTCCCCACTCGAGACCGTAGCCGCGGGAAAATCCGGCCCGCTCGATCAACCAGGCCGCCGGCAACTTGGTGCCCTTGACGTCCGGATACCGGGGACACTCCCGAGCACTCTCCGGCACCTCGGCGAGGACGGGGTTGATGAAGAACGATCCGACACTCCAGGTGTCGTGATCCTCAGGGTCGAGAACCATGGCCCGGCTGCGTCGCAGGACGAGCACCGCCTCGCGTACGTCGGCCGGGGACGCCGTGCCGCCGACCTCGATGCCCAGTCTCTTAGCGAGTTCGGCGTACTCGATCGGCCGCGACTGGCCGCTGCGGCGCAGGCGGTAGGTCACCTCCACCACGACCCACCGGTCGCTGTGCTTGAAGACGGACTGTCGGTGGCTGCCGAACCCGCAGCGGTCCGGGGTCCATCGCTCGACGCGGCCGGTCTGCCGGTCGTAGACGGTGAGCGAGTCGAGCACGTCCGAGGTCACGGTGCCGAACGCACCGACGTTCTGCACAGGTGTGCCCCCGACCAGACCGGGGATGCCGGACAGGGCCTCCAGGCCGGACAGCCCCGCCTCGACGGCGGCCTTGACCACGTTGTCCCACTCGACGCCGGCGGCGACGGTCAGCAACTCTCCGTCGATGCCGAACTCCGAGGTCGCCATCCTGACGACGGTCCCGTCCCAACCGACGTCACCCACCACCAGGTTCGACCCGCCTCCCATGACCAGTAGCGGATCACCGGCGGCGGTGGCCTGGCGCAGCAGTTCGACCGCTTCGGGGGTGGTCTCCGGGACGTACAGGCGCCCGATCGGACCACCGACCCGCATCGTGGTCAGGTCAGCGAACGTGATTGTCACCGTGCCAGCCTACTGATCGGCGTGCCGAAGCTCACGGCCTCCTCGCGGGCGGGCCGTCCGTCAGGACCCGGACGTCGACCGGAGGCGTCGGGCCGCGATCTGGACGGCACTCTCGCACATCGCGTGGCGGTCGGCCGTCGGAATCCGCCGGAGACTGAGGCCCGCGAGAATGTTCACCGGCCACGACGTGATGCTCTCCGGCTTGCTGCCGTTCACCTCGAGAAACAACTCCACGTCGTACTCGTTCGAGGTCCGCGTGAGGTAGTCCTGGACCACGGCGAGGAGGGCGTCGGCGAGCGCCTGCGCCACCGCGTGTCCGTCGCTGACGTCGATTGTTCTTCCGGCGGCCGTCAAGATCCGGTCCTGCAACATCTTGGCGTCCATGGCCGCCATTCGGTACAGGTCGTCGGAGGACATTGGACTGCCGGTTTCCTCGATCACAGCTGGCACATCCCGTCGAACCGGCCCCCGAGATCGCAATGCCACGGCGTTCCGAGTGAGTGCTCGTGGAATCGGTGCGGGTGACGCATGGTGATGGTCTTCCCGTGGGTGAGAACGGCAGTATTGAACCGTCACTTTCCCGTCCAGGCAATAGCACCGTCGGAATTCCGTCACGTGCCGGTCCGCGGGACGGCGTCCGATCAGAACGGTCCGCGAAGCACGGCGAGTGTCGCGTCGTCGTGCCGTTTGACCGGGCCGCGCCCCACTCGCGCCAGCAGGTCGGGACGCTCGGTCTCGTACCGCCGGACAGCGTCGATGACGGCGCGCGGACCAGACCGCTCGGCGATCTCGAACACGTCGGTCCACCCGAGCTGGAAGAACTCGGTCAGTCGCGAGATCCCGTCGGTGCACAGCAACAGCCGGCGCAGCCCGGCACGCGCCACGCTGCCGGTCACGGCCTCGGCCGCCGCCGCCGGATCGGTCGACGCCACCCAGAAGCCTCCCGGCCGGTTGCGGAGTCGACCCACCGTGTGCCGGTCATAGGCTGGCAGAGTGTCGGTGCGGTCGTCACGGACGACGGTGAGGCCGTTCCCGTTCTCGAAGACCACCGACGAGTCGCACAACACCAGATAGTCCACCTGCTCACCCCGGGCACGCACGATGGCGACGGTGGACGATGGACTGTGCGGGTTCGACAGGTCGCAGCGGCCCGCGTGGCAGCCGCGCGCCTCCTCGATGGCGGTGGCCAGGATCAGCTCCAGCGACACCGTCGGCCCGGCCGTCAACGCGCGAGCCAGACAGTCGCCCAATTCCCGCACCAGCCAGGCGGGACCGTGCACACAGCCGGTGTCGAGGTCGGGCAGTTCGGTGACCCCGTCCAGCACGATCGCGTAGTCGGCCGTCGTGACCACGTGGTCCTCGTTCGGCCGGTCCGAGCCGGGCGCGGTGGCGAAAGCGAAGTCCAAGACAGTCCTCACCGGGGGCTGCGCGGCCGGCTGCCCCGCTCGTGGCGAGGGGAGAGGACGGCAGCCCGCTCAGCCGACCAAAGTCTCCGCGATGGCCTCGCGGAACACCTCTGAGCGGTGCTCGTAGTTGCGGAACCGACCATAGCTGGGCGCTGCCGGCGACAACAGCACGACGCCGCCGGCCGGGGTGATCTTCCGGGCGTGCCGCACGGCGGCCGTCAGGTCGTCGACGATCTCGCAACGCACCCCGGGCAGCCCGTCCAGCGTCTGGACGATCCGGGGGCCGCTGTCCGGAATGCCGATCACGGCGATCTCCCGCTCCGCCAGATGGTCGCGCAGCGGGCCGTAGTCCACGCCCCGGTCGTTGCCACCCACGATCACCGTCAGCGGTCGCCCGTCGTACGCGTCGATCGCGTGCATCGCCGCGTACGGGCTGGTGGCCAGGGTGTCGTCGACGAACGTGAGGCCGGACGGGTCGACAATCTCGGTGAGCCGGTGCGCCAGCCCCTGGAACTCGGCGACCGCCACGGCCAGGGTGTCCTTGCGGGCGACGACGTCGACGCCGAGCGCGTCGAGCACGGCCAGCACCACGCACAGGTTGCTCTCGTTGTGCCGGCCGACCAGCGGCAGCACCGCGCGCGGGAAGAGCGGGTGGCCCCCCAGATGGAACCAGGGCGTCCCGTCCGGCCCGACGTCGACGTGGGTGGTGTCGGGCAGACCTGCCCGCACCACCGGGCGGTCACCCAGCTCCGCGATGAGCCGCGGGTCCGTGCCGTTGACCACCACGGTCGCCGGATCGTGGGCGATCAGGTTGAGCTTGTCCCGGTAGTACTCCCGCTCACCGCCATGCGCGTCCAGATGTTCGGGGAACAGGGCGGTGACCACGGCGACATGCGGCGAGTCGGTAAGGTCACTGCACTGGTAACTCGACAGTTCCAGCACGTAGAGGTCCGCCTCCGGCAGCTCCAGCGTCGGTACGCCGATGTTGCCGCCGAACAGGTTCGGTCGCTCGACCGCGTTCAGCAGGTGGCTGGTCAGACTCGACGTGGTGCTCTTGCCCTTGCTGCCGGTGACCCCGACGGTGCGGGCCGCGTGGTCGGCCATCCAGAGCGCGGTGCCCTGCGTGACGGGGATACCGCGTCTGCGCAGTTCGACCATCCAGGGATGCGTCTGCGGCACCCCCGGGGAGCGGATCACCACGTCCGCCGCGACCAGCCGAGCGAGCCCGTCGGCACCGGTCACCAGCGGCGCGGCCTGGGCGATCGGCCCCTCCCACGGCAGCGACAGGAAGTTCGTCCGGTCGTCCACGGCGACCAGGCTGGCCGGGCCGTGCGCGGCGACGGCGGTGACGGCGGCCACGCCCTCACGGCCCGTACCCCAGACGGCCACGGAGCGTCCGCGCAGGTCAGCCAGGTGCACCTGTGATCTCCTTGCTCGCAACCGGACAAGCTCGGACTAGTATGACCTGTGCCTAACGGACAACTGCGGCGGATGGACGCCTTCACCTTCCCGTCCTACTCGATCGACTTCGCCACCGGCGAGGTGTTGTTCGACTACGCGCTGACCGGCCCGGACGGTGAGCAACGGTTCACCGAGGCGATCGCCCTTCCACTGCCGGCGGAGCCGCCCTCGGACGAGACGGTGGCGACCCTGGGCCGGGTGTTGGAGGTGCTGCACCTCGTCGCCGGGGTCAGCTACTACAAGGCCGCCGCGCCGCCCCGACTCGTGCTGCCGGCGCCGCTGGGGGCGGCCACCGTCGACTACGTCACGGCCGTCTACACCAAGGGCCTCGCCGAGTACGCGTACCGCAACCAACTGCCGCACGTGCTGGCGCTGCGCCCGGAGGTTCCGGTGGGTTCGCCGGAGCCACCACGGGTGTACGACGACTCCGACCGTCGTCCGCTCTCGGCGGTCGGTGGGGGCAAGGACTCGATCGTCAGCCTGGAGGCGCTGCGCCGCGCCGAGTTGGACCCGGTGCCGTTCTCGGTCAACCCGAACCACGTGATCGTCTCGGTCAACGAGGCGTCCGGGCTGACCCCGCTGGCCGCCCGACGCCGGCTCGACCCGGTGCTGTTCGACCTGAACGCGGCTGGCGCGCTCAACGGGCACATCCCGGTCACCGCCATCAACTCACTGATCGCCGTGGCCACCGCGGTGCTGCACGGGCTGGGTCCGGTGGTGATGTCCAACGAGCGCTCGGCCTCCGACCCCAACCTGGTCTGGAACGGTCACGAGATCAACCACCAGTGGTCCAAGGGCGTCGAGGCGGAAGGGCTGCTGCGGACGGCGCTGGCCGAGCACGCGGGCCTGACCGAACCGTACTTCTCACTTCTGCGCTCGCTGTCCGAGCTGCACATCGCCCGGCTGTTCGCCGAGATCACCCGGTACGACGACGTGGTGACCAGCTGCAACGCCGCGTTCAAGCTGCACGACGCGAGCGAGCGTTGGTGCCGCGACTGCCCGAAGTGCCGGTTCGTCTTCCTGGCCATGGCGCCGTTCATGCCGCGGGAGCGGGTCACCCACATCTTCGGCGGCGACCTGCTCGCCGACCCGGAGCAGATCCCCGGCTATCGCGAGCTGCTGGGCGTGGACGGGCACAAGCCGTTCGAGTGCGTGGGCGAGGTCGAGGAGTCGGTAGTGGCCCTCGGCCTGCTCGCCGAGCAGGACCAGTGGCGCGACGCCCCGGTGATCCAAGCCCTGGTCGAAGCCGTCCCGGAGACAGCCTGGTCCGCCGTGGCCAAGTCCGACGTCTTCACCCCCGGTGGCCCCAACCACATCCCACCCACCTACGCCAAAGCCCTAACCCCCCTCACCTAACAGCCCCCTCCCACCCTGCCCACCCCCACCACCCTGCGCCCCCCACCCCACCCATCCGGGTGATCAAGAGGTTTGCGTCATCGGGAGCGAGATTTCTGACGCAAACCTCTTGATCAACATGGGGAAGGCAGGGGGTGGGGTTGGGGGCCGGGGGTGGGGTTCAGGGGGTGCGGACTGCTTCTAGGGCTAGCAGGGCTACGTGTAGGGACAGGGATGCCTCTACCGAGTCGAGGTCGACGTCGAGGATGCGGGCGATGCGGGCCAGGCGTTCGTAGAACGCGGGTCGGGACAGGTGGGCGGCGGCGGCGCCAGCGGTCTTGTTGCGCCCCTGCTCCAGGTACGCACGCAGGGTGTCGAGCAACTGCTCCCGGGGGTGCCGGGCGTCGTACTCCAGCAGGGCACCGAGTTCGCGCTCCACGAACGTCTGCAACCGGGGCTCGTCGCGCAGCAGGTGCAGCAGCCCGGCCAGGCCGACGTGCGGCAGCCGGAAGATCGGCAGGTCCCGTCGGTCCCGTCGGGCCGCCTCGGCGATCTGCCGCGCCTCGACCAGTGACCGTCGCGCCTCCCGCAGGTTGCTCACGCCAGAGCCGGCGGCCACGATGACCCCACCCGGGCCACCGCCGGCACCCCGGAACGGGTCAGCACCGCCTGCCACCCGACCGGCATCTGCACCGCGCGCCGACCGAGACGCCTCCGCACCGAACGGCCCCCGAGACGCCTCCGCACCGAACGGCCCCCGAGACGCCTCCGCACCGGACGACGCCCGCGACGCCTCCGCACCGAACCCCGACCGGGACGCCTCCACACCGGACGTCGACCGGACCGCCTCCGCGCCGGAAACCGACCGGGACGTTTCGGCGCCGGACGGTGCACGGCCGGTGCCGCCGTCGAGGCGTACCCGACGAAGGGCGCTGGCGAACGCGGACAGCGCGCGGTCCTCGGCGGCCGGGTCGGTCAGGGCCAGCAGCGCGCCGACCGAGTGGTCGTCGACCGCGCTGGTCAGCGCGGTCAGCTTCGCCTCCCGCAGCGCCTGACCGACCGCCTCGGACAGGTCCCGTAGTCGGGCCTGTCCCGCGTCCGGGCCGCTCTCGCCGGCCGGGTCCTCAGCCCGGTGTCGGACCATCACGCCGACGAGGTGCCGGCGGTCGAGCACCACGCCGAGCGCCCTGGCCCGCAGCGCGACCTCGTCCACCGGCCGGGAGTGGTCGAGGAGTGCGGTGAGCAGGGTGCGGTGGATCTGCCGTTCCAGCCCGTCGTCGTCGCGACGGACCAGTCGACCCAGCGCGAGGGCGGACGCGGCCCGCTCGATCAGGATGGTGAGCCGGGTGGGCGGGCCGGCGATCGGCTCGGTGGCCTGGGCACTGGGCACGTCCCCGCTGGCGGGCCAGCGCAGCAGCAGCCGACCCCAGTCCTGTCCCCGCGCACCGACGGCGGTCACCAGCCAGCCGCTGTCCGGGTCGTACGCGGTGCGCCCGACCGGCCGGATCCGCCGGGAGTGCTGCTCCCAGCCGTCGAGCAGCATTTCGGCGCTCTCCCCCGCCGGGTCGTACCCCAGCACCTGCCGGGACAGGTTCTCCAGCACCACCGGGCAACCGGACAGCCCGGCGGTCTGCCGGATCACCTCGGCGGCGTCGGCGCCCTCGACGGACAGATCGTTGAAGCGCTGGTGGATCTCCTCGGTGGCGCGCAGCTCGGTGAGCTGCGCGTCGATGATCAGCGCGTGCACCGCCTCGGTGATCGGAACGAACGGGGTGGCCCGGCGCAGCTCCACCAAGGGCAGCCCGCGGCGCTCGGCGGCGGCGACCATCACCCGGGGCACGCCGCTGACGTAGCGGCGGCCCAGCTCGACGACGAGCCCGGAGACGCCGACGTCGGCCAGGTCCCCGATGAACGCGCGCAGCCCCGCGTCGTCCCCGGGCAGGCCGATGCCGGTGGTGAGCACCAGTTCGCCACCGCCGAGCAGGGTGGCGATGTCCGGCACCTCGGCGACGTGCACCCAGCGGACCGGCCGGTCCAGCCCGGCGTCCCCGGCGACGATGCGCGGTGCGCCGTGGCGGACCGGGTCCAGGGCGAGGACCTCACGCACGGTAGGGAACACGGCCGACACGCTACCCTCCGTGACGCCGGATCTCGACATTCGCCGGGCGACGTCACGGAGGGTCAGCGCGGCTTCGCTCAGTCGACGCCGAACTCCATCGCGGCGCGGTCGAGCGCCTCGTCGTCTGCGGAGGAGACGCCCCGGGAGGCGATGGCCTCCGCGCCGCCCTGCGGCATGGCACCGATCAGACCGGTGGAGGCCGCCTGTGCGGCGCCGACCATCCGCTGGGGGGTTGCCCCACCGACCATGCCGAGGTTGGCGTACTGCTCCAGCTTCGCCCGGGAGTCGGCGATGTCGAGGTTGCGCATGGTGAGCTGGCCGATCCGGTCCGACGGGCCGAACGCCGAGTCTTCGGTACGTTCCATCGACAGCTTGTCCGGGTGGTAGCTGAACGCCGGGCCGGTGGTGTCCAGGATCGAGTAGTCCTCGCCCCGGCGCAGCCGCAGTGTCACCTCGCCGGTGACGGCCGTGCCGACCCAACGTTGCAACGACTCGCGCAGCATCAGCGCCTGCGGGTCCAGCCAGCGCCCCTCGTACATCAGCCGGCCCAGACGGCGGCCCTCGCTGTGGTAGTTGGCCAGGGTGTCCTCGTTGTGGATGGCGTTGACCAGCCGCTCGTACGCGGCGTGCAGCAGCGCCATCCCGGGTGCCTCGTAGATGCCCCGGCTCTTGGCCTCGATGATCCGGTTCTCGATCTGGTCCGACATGCCCAGGCCGTGCCGGCCGCCGATCGCGTTGGCCTCCAGCACCAGGTCGACGGGGCTGCCGAACTCCTTGCCGTTGATCGTGACCGGACGACCCTGGTCGAAACCGATCGTGACGTCCTCGGCGGGGATCTCCACCGACGGGTCCCAGAACCGGACTCCCATGATCGGGTTGACCGTCTCGATACCGGTGTCGAGGTGTTCGAGGGTCTTCGCCTCGTGCGTGGCACCCCAGATGTTGGCGTCGGTGGAGTACGCCTTCTCGGTGCTGTCCCGGTACGGCAGACCGCGTTCGAGCAGCCACTCCGACATCTCCTTGCGCCCACCGAGTTCGGTGACGAAGTCGGTGTCGAGCCACGGCTTGTAGATGCGCAGCATCGGGTTGGCCAGCAGGCCGTACCGGTAGAACCGCTCGATGTCGTTGCCCTTGAAGGTGGAGCCGTCGCCCCAGATCTGGACGTCGTCGGAGATCATCGCCCGCACCAGCAGGGTCCCGGTGACGGCCCGGCCCAACGGGGTGGTGTTGAAGTACGCCCGCCCGCCCGAGCGGATGTGGAAGGCCCCGCAGGTCAACGCTGCCAGGCCCTCCTCGACCAGGGCGGCGCGACAGTCGACCAGGCGGGCCAGCTCGGCGCCGTAGCTGAGCGCGCGGCCGGGCACCGAGGCGATGTCGAGCTCGTCGTACTGGCCGATGTCGGCGGTGTAGGCGCAGGGAATTGCGCCCTTGTCGCGCATCCACGCGACCGCGACCGAGGTGTCGAGGCCGCCGGAGAAGGCGATGCCGACACGTTCACCGCTGGGCAGAGAGGTAAGAACCTTGGACACGGGGAAAATTATGCAACAGAGCGCATGAGCATGCAAGCCGGCCCGAACTAATCGAGCGGATCGTCGCGGCCCAACTCCCAGAACGCCACCGCCGCGGCGGCGGCCACGTTCAGCGAGTCCACCCCGCGCCGCATCGGGAGCCGCACCCGCACGTCACTGGCGCTCTGCGCCGCCCCGGTCAACCCGGGCCCCTCCGCACCGAACAGCAACGCCGCGCGGGCCCGCTCGGCCGGGGAGAGCCGCTGGATCGGCAGGGCGTCCTCCGCCGGGGTCAACGCCAGCACCGTGAAGCCAGCCTCCCGCACCTGCTCCAGCCCGTCCGGCCAGCGGCTGAACTTGGCGTACGGCACCGCGAAGACCTCGCCCATGCTGACCCGCACGCTCCGCCGGTACAGCGGGTCGGCGCAGGTCGGCGACAGCAGCACGCCGTCGATGCCGAGCGCGGCGGCACCCCTGAACACCGCGCCGAGATTGGTGTGGTTGTTGACGTCCTCCAGGATCACCACCCGGCGCGCGGCGTCGAGCACCTCGGCCGCCGTCGGCAGCGGGCGGCGGTGGAACGACGCCAGCACCCCGCGGTGTACGTGGAAGCCGGTGGCCCGTTGCAGCACGTCCTGCGTCGCCGCGTAGACCGGCGCGTCGCCGGTGTCCAGATCGGCGAGCTGGTCGATCCGCTTGGCGTCGACCAGGTACGACCGGGCCGGGTACCCGGCGCGCAGCGCCCGGCGCAGCACCAGCTCACCCTCGGCGATGAACAGGCCGTGCGGTGGCTCCCAGCGGGTGCGCAGCTCGACGTCGGTGAGCGCTCGGTAGTCGGCGATCCGGTCGTCGTCAGGGTCGGTGATCTGGTGGACGGGCACCCGACGATTCTGCCGGACGACGAACCTCGCTCACCGATGCCCGCCTGGCGGGGCGTTTTGTCCGAGGAAGAAGGGGAATGACCGGCCGTGTAGCCGACCCGACGGGAAGGACCAGCCAGGTGAGCAGGGACCACACCGCACCGGGAGAAGCAGGTGCACTACCCCGGCGCCCGACCGTCGCCGACCACATCGTGTCGCGGCTGTTCAGCTGGGGGGTGCACCGCTACTTCGGCTACCCCGGAGACGGCATCAACGGCCTCACCTCCGCGCTGCAACGCACCAACCAGCGGGCCCAGTTCATCCAGGTACGCCACGAGGAGACCGCGGGTTTCGCCGCGTCGGCGCACGTCAAGTACGGCGGCGGGCCGCTCGGCTGCGCGCTGGTGACCAGCGGGCCGGGCGCCATCCACCTGCTCAACGGCCTGTACGACGCCAAGCTCGACCACCAGCCGGTGATCGCCCTGGTCGGGCACACCGCGGTCACCGCCGAGGGCGGCGGCTACTACCAGGAGGTCGACCTGCTCGCCCTCTACAAGGACGTGGCCGCGGCCTTCCTCGCCCAACTCGACCATCCGGCACAGGTCCGCCACCTCATCGACCGGGCGTGCCGCACGGCGTTGGCCCGGCGTACCGTCACCGCCCTGATCCTCCCCCTGGACCTGCAGGACGAGCCGGCCGTCCCGAACCCACCGCACGCGCACGGCTACTACCAGACCAGCAACGTGCCGAGCAGTACGCCCACGGTGCCACCGGAGGCGGACGTACGCCGGGCGGCCGAGGTGCTCGCCAGCGGGCAGCGGGTGGCGATGCTGGTCGGGCAGGGCGCGCTGGGCGCGACGGACGAGGTCCGGGAGATCGCTGATCGGCTCGGCGCCGGGGTGTCCACCGCACTGCTCGGCTTCACCGCCGTCGACCACCGCGAACCGTGGGTCACCGGGGCGATCGGGCTGCTCGGCACCCGACCCAGCTGGCAGTTGATGACCGGCTGCGACCGGCTGCTGATCGTGGGCAGCAACATGCCGTACTCGGAGTTCTACCCGCCGCCCGGTCAGGCCCGTGCGGTGCAGATCGACCTGGACGGCACCCAACTCGGCCTGCGGTATCCGACCGAGGTGAACCTGACCGGCGACGCCCGCCCCACGCTGCAGGCGCTGCTGCGCGAGCTGGGCCCCGGCCCCGGCCCGACCGCCTGGCGGGCGGAGATCGCCGCGGCCACCTCGGCGTGGCGTCGAGTGCAACGCGACCTGGCCGAGCAGCCGGCCGACCCGGTCAACCCGCAACTGCTCTTCCACACCCTCAATGAGCGGCTGCCCGACGACGTGCTGCTCGCCGTCGACTGCGGCACCGCCACCGCCTGGTACGCCCGCCACATCCAGGTCCGCCCCGGGATGCGAGCCAGCCTGTCCGGCACACTGCTGTCGATGGGCGGCGCCATGCCGTACGCGCTCAGTGCCAAGTTCGCCCACCCGGACCGCCCGCTCGTCGCGTTGATCGGCGATGGCGCCATGCAGATGAACGGCGTCAACGAGCTGATCACCGTGGCCAAGTACTGGCGAAGCTGGGCGGACCCGCGATTCGTGGTGCTGGTGCTCAACAACCGGGATCTGGCGTTCGTCAGCTGGGAACAGCGCTCCTCCGAGGGGACGCCGATGTTCCCGGACAGCCAGCAGTTGCCGGACATCGCCTACCACCAGTGGGCACAGGTGCTCGGGCTGCAGGGTGAGCTGGTCGACTCGCCGGAGCAGGTGCCGGACGTCTGGGATCGGGCACTCGCCGCCGACCGGCCGGTGGTCATCAACGCCCTGGTCGACCCGGCCGAGCTGATGCTCCCACCGCACTTCACCGCCGAGCAGGCCCGCAAGACGGCGGCGGCGGTGCTGCGCGGCGACACCGACTGGGCCGGCATCATCCGCCGCGGCCTACCCTCAACGCTGGCGAGCTACCGCCCCCGCCGCCGCGAGCGCTAACCCACCCCACCCCCACCCCACCCCCACCCCACCCCACCCCCACCCCGCGATCTTGCACTTTCTGTTGCGACAAAAGGTATTAAATAGGGCGAGTCGGCAACCGAAAGTGCAAGATCGCGGGCGCCTGCACGCCTGGTCTGGCATCACGCGTTTGGTGCGCCTGCGGCGCGCTCGAGCAGAGCCGGCAGGACCGTGGCGATCAGGACGCAGCCCGAGACCACGGCGCCCAGCACCGTCCACGGCACGTCGAGCGGAACGGGGCCGGCCACCCGCAGCAGGGCCACCAACAGCCCGCTCAGCCCCGCCGCGGCGACGGCTGCCGCAAGCACCACCCCGACACCGACGGCGACCAACGACTCCGCCAGCGCGTACCGGAGCACCTGGCCACGATCGGCGCCGAGCAGGTGCAGGGTTCGCCGCTCGCCGGCGCGGTCCGGTGCGCCCATGACCAGGGTGTTCACCAGCGCGATCGTGGTGTAGGTCAGCAGGATCCCGAGGACCATCAGCAGCCCGAGGCGGCTCGCGCTCGCACTCCCGGCGGCGGCCGCCGCCGACCACTGCCGCTTGCTGACGACTTTGGCGCGGTGCGTCTGGGCGGCTCGGCGCAGGGCGGCCTCCACGGCGGCCGGGTCGGCGCCGGAGCGGACCTCGACCAGGGCCGTCGACGGCAGGCCGGCGCGGGCGTTGCGTTGATTCACCAACGCGGCCGTGGCCGTGGCCGCACCGGGAGAAAGTAGCCGAATCACGCGCAGCCGGGTCTCGGTGCCGTCGGCCAACCAGACCCGGGCCGTGTCACCCACCCGGTATCCCCAGTCCGGCTCCGGGACGATCGCGTCGTCCGGTACGGACTCCACGCCCTGCGTCGGGCGCCGGATCAGCACGGTGTCGCCCTCAAGCGTGTAGACGCTGGTCTCGGTGACGGTCGAGACGTCGGCACCGGGAACGGACCGCAGGCTGGCCGTCAGCTCGGCGTCGAGCCCCGCGGTGCCGTCGGGCAACACCAGGTAGTCGGCCTGCACCGACTTCGCATCGGCCACCGCTTTCGCGGCGTCGGTCATGGTGGAGGCGGCGAGCAGCGCCGCGGGCAGTGCCACGGTCAGCAGTACGGGCGTCGCGAGCGCTGCCGTACGCCGTGCCGAGCTTGCCGCGGCGGCCGCCACCAGCATGCCGATGGTGCCGCCCAGCCGCTCGAAGGGTCGCGTCAGCAGTCGGGCTGTTGGCCGGACCACCGCGGGGGCGAGCAGCGCGGCGGCCGCGATCAGCAGCATCAACACCGGCATGTAGGTCTTACGGTTGGTCGCCGAGCCGGGATCGAAGACGGCGGTGACCACCATGGAGACCAGCGCGGTGGCCAGCGTCCCGAGGCCCAGCACCCAGCGGCTCAGCGGCATCGCCTGCGCCTGCGCCTGGGCCTCGCGCAGCGCCTCGACAGGCCGGACCCGGCTGGCCCGCCAAGCGGCGGTCACCACGGCGAGCAGAGCGACGAGGATGCCGGAGGCGAAGGAGAGATACGCCGGTACGGCGGAGTCGCTGACTGTGTCGATCCAGTCCGGGGCCATGCGGCGGGCCACGAGCCAGTCGAAGAGGGCCGGGGCGGCGTACGGGCCGGTGACAGCGCCGACCCCGGCCGCGAGGACGGAGACGACCAGCGCCTCAAGGTAGATCATCCGGCGGATCTGGCCGGGTGTGGCCCCGGCCGCCCGCAACAGCGCCATCTCCCGATGCCGCTGGCCCACCGCGAATGCGAAGGCCGCGGCCACCACAGCGATCGAGATGAAGATGGCGAAGCCGAGGGCGATGCCCACGATGGTGTTCGCGTTGTTGCGAGCGTCGCCGTCGCTCTCCCGGTTGGGGTCCAGCCGGGCACGCTCGTCGGAGACCAGCACCCGGGCCTGGGCACCGACCGCCGCGCGGACGTCAGCCTCCGGCTGCCAGCTCAGTAGCGCGTCGATGCGCGGAGAGAGCTGCGCCGCGCGGACGTCGGTGAAGAAGACGGAGTTTTCGCTGCTGGGGCTAATGACGCCGACGACGGTGTACGCGCGGACCCCGGCCGCCGTGATCACCTGCGTCCGGTCGCCCGGCTGCGCGCCGCCGCTGACGACGATCTCGTCGTCGGCCGCCGGCGCCCGGCCTGCGACCAGATGCCCCCCGGCAGCCCGCAGGGCCGACCAGGGTCGCCCGACACTCCCGCCGGGACCGGTGGCGAGCGTCGCCGGGAAGACCCGGTCGACGACCGCGTGCGGCAACGTGGCGGCCACCGCGGCGGACACCCCCGGTGGCTGGGCCAGCGGCACCGTCTCGGCGCCCTGCCAGGTCGGCACGCTGAGTTCACCGAGGCTCACCACGACCACCGGGACGTCCGGATAGCGTTGCGGTTCGCGGTCGGCGGCGCCGGCCGTGGTGGCGAGCACCTGGCCGAGCGCGGCGACCAGCGCCGATCCCAGGGCCAGAGCCACGAACATGCCGACGAACGACCGCCACCGGACCCGCAGCGTCGCCAGCGAGAGCGTCAGCATGCGGCCGCCTCCAGCCGCGCCAACTGCATCATGATGGCCTCCGCGGTCGGCGCGAGAATCTCGCCGTCGATGCGGCCGTCCGCGAGGAAGAGGACCCGATCGGCGTACGCGGCGGCGTGCGCGTCGTGGGTGACCATCACGACGGTCTGCCGGCGCTGGTCGACCAACTCGCGCAGCAACCGCAGCACCTGCTCGCTGGAGCGGCTGTCCAGCGCCCCGGTCGGCTCGTCGGCGAAGAGCACCGTCGGCGCGGTCAGCAGCGCCCTGGCAATCGCGACGCGCTGCTGCTGCCCGCCGGAGAGCTCACCCGGCCGGTGCCCGCCGCGGTCGGCAAGTCCGACAGCGGCGAGGCTGGCAAGCACATCTGAGCGGCTGGGACGGCGCCCCGCGAGCCGCAACGGCAAGGCCACGTTCTGTTCGGCGGTGAGTGCCGGCATCAGATTGAAGGACTGGAACACGAAGCCGATGCGGTCACGCCGGAGCAGGGTCAGCCGTCGCTCACTGAGCACGGTCAGGTCCTGTCCGGCGAGGCTGACCCGTCCGGAAGTGGGCCGGTCCAGGCCGGCCGCGCACTGCAGGAGAGTGGACTTGCCGGAGCCGGAGGGCCCCATGACGGCGGTGAAGGATCCGGTGTCGAAACTGACGGAGACACCGGCCAGAGCGGTGACCCCGTTGGCGAAGCGCCGGGTCACCTCGCTGATCTCGACGACGGGTACGGAAGGCATGCACCGACGCTATGAAGATCCGTTCCCGCGAGGTACCGGACACGTGACTGGTGTAGTTTCCGATCTCATGCTGTTGGGCCGCGATGCCGACCGGGCGGTCCTGCGGACCGCCGTGGAGCAGGCACGCGCCGGTCGCAGCGCCGCGCTGGTGGTACGCGGCGAGCCCGGCATCGGCAAGTCCGCGCTGCTGGACCACGTCACCACCGGCCCGGGACTGACCGTGCTGCGCTGCGCCGGGGTCGAGTCCGAGGCGGAGATTCCGTTCGCCTCTCTCCACCTCCTGCTCTACCCGGTGCTCGGCCGCGCGGAGACCCTGCCCGAGTTGCAGCGCACCGCCCTGCTCGGTGCGCTCGGGGTGGAACCGGCCGCCGGTCGGGACCCGCTGCTGATCGGCGCCGCCGCGTTGACGTTGCTGGCCGACCTGGCCGAGAACGAGCCGGTGCTCTGCCTCATCGACGACGCGCACTGGCTCGACGAATCCTCCGCGCGGACACTGCGTTTCGTCGCCCGTCGACTGCACGCCGACGCGGTTGCGATGATCTTCGCGGCACGCCCCGAGTTCGACCCGGCGGGTCTGCCCGAGCACCGATTGGACGGGCTCGGAGCCCCGGCCTCCGCCGCCCTGCTGGACCGCTGGGCTCCCGACCTGGACCATGCGGCGCGGGAACGGATCATCCAGGACAGCGGGGGCAACCCGCTGGCACTGCGCGAGCTGCCGCATCTGGCGGCCGAACAGGCGCACCTGCCCGCGCCGCTGCCGCTGTCGCGGCGCCTCGAACATGCCTTTGGTACGCGCATCGCACGGTTGGCCCCCACCGCGCGTTCCGTGCTCGCCATCGCCGCCGCCGACGAAACCGCCGGGCTCGGCAACCTGTTACGTGCCGCCGCCGCCAGGGGGATCTCCCGCGACGCCCTACGCGCCGCCCTGGCCGAGGCCGAGGAGGCCGAACTACTGCGGGTCTCCGCCGGCCGGGTGGTCTTCACGCATCCGTTGCTGCGGGCCGCCGCCTACCAGCAGGCCGGAATCGAGCGGCTGTCCGTGCACCGGGCGCTCGCCGAGGCCGTCGCCGCGGACCCGGATCAACAGGCCTGGCACCTTGCCGCGGCGGCGACCGGCCCTGACGAGACCACCGCCCACGCACTCGAACTCGCCGCCGAGCGGGCGCAGGGCCGCAGCGGATACGCCGCGGCAGCGGCGGCACTGGAACGCGCCGCCGACCTCAGCGGCGATCCCGAGCAACGCGCTCGCCGGCTCATCGGGGCCGCGGTCGCGGCAAACCAGGCCGGACAGCAGCACCGCACCCAGCACCTGCTGGACCAGGTTGGCGAGACTCCCAGTGACCCGCTCCGAGCCGCCCGCTACCACGAACTGCAGGCCCGGGTCGCCTTCGAGTCCGGCGATGCCGCCCGGGCACACGACCTGCTGGTGGCAGCGTCCACGGCACTCACCGACGTGGACCCCGTCGGGGCGCAGGCCGTCCTCATCGACGCCGCCCGCAACGCCTGGCAGCTCAGCGACCCGCCCCGCGTGGCCGACGCGGCCGCACGGCTGGCGAAGTTGGGCCCCGCCCCGGACAGCCTGGCGGCGGCGGTCTCCGCCGTCACCGGAGCCGCGACCCTGCTCACCGCCGGCCCGGCGGATGCCCTACCCGTGATGCGCCCGCTGGTCGCCGCGGGACTCCGATCCCAAGGCGCCTACGCCCTGCGGCTCAACGCCGCGTTCGTGGCGGGCATCGTCGGAGACTTCACCGCCGGCGGCAGCATCGCCCGGCAGGTCGTCGACGACTGCCGCGCCGCCGGCGCGGTCGGCTGGTTGCCACTCGCACACGTGACCCTCGCTACCGCCGAGCTCTATCTCGGACAGTTCCGCAACGCGGTCGCCTCCGCCACCGAGGGCCTGCAACTGGCCGACGACACCGGCCAACCGAACCGCGCCGGATACCTGGAGGGCGTGCTCGCCTGGATCGCCGCCGTGCAGGGCGACGAAGACAACTGCCTGCGTTTCAGCGGCCAGTGCCAGGACGGCTTCGCCACCCACCGCATCGCCAATGGCCTTGCCTGGGCGGTCTGGGCCCGGGCGATGCTCGACCTCGCGCACGGCCGCACGGCCGAGGCGCTGGCCCGGCTCGACGCCGCCCTGAACGGGCCGGTGCGGCACCAGGCCCACGCCGTCTACTTCGCACCCGACCAGGTCGAGTGCGCCGTACGCCTGGGTGAGCCGGAGCGCGGCCGCGCGGCGAGCGACCGGTTCGGCGCGTGGGCCGATGCGTCCGGACAGGACTGGGCACGGGCCGTGTGGCACCGCTGCCAAGGCATGGTGACCGTGGACACCGATCTCGCGGACCACCACTTCGCGGCGGCGTTGCGCGCGCACGCGGACGGCTCACGGCCGTGGGAGATCGCCCGTACCCACCTGTCGTACGGCGAGCGGCTGCGCCGCGACCGACGCAAGAACCAGGCCCGGTCGCACCTGAGGACCGCACGGGAGATCTTCGAGCGGCTGCCGGCACAGCCGTGGGCCGACCGGGCTGCCGCGGAGTTGCGTGCCGCCGGCGAGCAGACCACGTCCGCCCCAGCGGTCGACCTGCTCGCGGCCCTCTCGCCGCAGGAGTTGCAGATCGTCAAACTGGCGCACACCGGGCTGACGAACCGCGAGATCGCGGCGCAGCTCTTCCTCAGCCCGAAGACTGTCAGCTACCACCTGTATCGGGCGTTCCCGAAGCTCAACGTCGCCAACCGGGGCCAGTTGGCCCGCCTCGACCTGGGGGTGTGAGCAGAGCAGGTGCGACGATCGGCCTAGGGCGTGTCCTGCCGATCATGACGCCAGTGACGGCGGCGATGGCGCGAAGGTTGGGGCAGGTCAAGCCTACTGTGGGCCGGCAGCGCCGTCGTGTGAGGCACCACAAGTCCAGGACCGACCGAGGCCGGGGACGACAGAGCCCTGGGCACCCTCTCGCCATGATCAATTGATGAGAAGTAGGTACCAGGGGCAGCTCGAACCTACTTTTCATCAATTGATCAACGCATGCCATGCCGGTGTCGCAATGGCGCGTCGCAGCAGGGCTACGCCCACGACTCGACTCGCCGAGCGTTGCGACAACGCGGCATCCGCCACGTCATCCCTGAACGGTCGGACCAGGTCGCCCGCCGGGCCGCCAAGGACAGCGCCGGCGGGCGACCCCCGGCCTTCGACAAGGTGATCTACCGCAAACGTAACGTCGTGGAACGCTGCTTCAACCGATTCAAACGGTGGCGTGACCTGGCCACCCGCTACGCCAAACACGCATCCCTTTACCGCGCCAGCCTGGTCCTCATCGCTGCCGTCATCTGGCTTCCTTGATCGACAGGACAGGCCCTAGCCCCGGCGGTTGTTCAGCCAGCGTTGCAGGAGGTCGCCGGGGTCTTCGTCGGTGGGCTGCTGCTGGCGGTCCGGAACCGCCGGGCGGTCCACCGGGCGGTGCGGATCGCCGGCCAACTCGTGGCTGGGCGCGGCGAACGCCTTCTCCGGTTGTCCCTTGACCGCGGTGGCCATGACCCGGGCGACCGCGTCGATCACCTTGGTCTGCACCGCCGAGCCCACCTCGTCGGCCGGGTCGTCCGGGTTGGCGGCGATGCCGGCCACCGCGACCTGCGGGGTGAAGCCGACGAACGTCTCGGTGGAGTTCTGCTCCGAGCTACCCGTCTTACCGGCCACCGGCCGGCCGTCGAGGATGTCGTTCACACCGGTGGCCGTGCCGCCGTTGCACTGCCCGAACGCCGACTGCTGGCCCACCGGGCACCGAGCGGCGTCGGTCGCGGCACGGGCGACGTCGGCGTCGAGGACCCGCTTGCAGGACGGCTGCCCGACCGGCACCTTCTCGCCGTTCGCGTCGGTCACCGAGGCCACCGGCACCGGCGTGCAGTAGGTGCCTTCGGCGGCCACCGTGGCGTACGCGTTCGCCAGGTCCAGCGGAGTGGTGGCGGCCACGCCGAGGGTGAAGGAACCCCAGTTGGCGGCGTTGTTCTTGGCGAAGGAGGCGTCCGAGTCGGCACGGAAGGTGATGCCGAGCCGCTGCGCCATCTCGACCACCTTGTCCTGGCCGACCTGCTCGGCCAACCAGACGAAGTAGGTGTTCACCGAGCGGCCGAAGCCGTCCCACATCATCCGGTACCCGTCCATCCAGTCCGGGTTCGCGTTCGCCGGGCACCAGTGACCGTCACAACTGCCCGGGCCCTCGGCGGCGTACCGGGTGGGCAGTTTGGCGGGCGCGTCGAAGCCGGTGGAGAGGGTACGGCCCGCCTCCAGCGCGGCGAGCATGGTGAACAGCTTGAACGTCGAACCCGCCTGGTACCCGTCGACGCTCGCCCCGCCGGAGATCAACGGGTTGACGGTGTTCGGGTAGTTGGCCTGCCCGGCCGGGTTGTCGGCCAGGCTGTAGTGCCGGTTGACCGCCATCGCCAACACCTGCCCGGTGCCCGGCTGGACCGCCGCGATCGGCAGGGCGCGCTTGTTGTCGTAGGAGTAGACCTTGGTGGCCTGCTGCTGCGCGGTGGCCTGGACCTTCGGGTCCAGCGAGGTGACCACGGTGTAGCCACCCGAGCGCAGAGCCTGCTCGCGCTCCGCGACGGTCGCCCCGAACGCGGGCTGGCTCACCCACCACTGGCGCAGGTAGTCGCAGAAGTAGCCCCAGTCGTCGTGGCCCTGGGAGACGGCGGTGCAGCCGTTGGGCTGGGCGGTCGGGTGCAGGGTCAGCGGCTCCGCCTTGGCCTGGGCGGCCTGCGCGGCGGTGATCGCGCCGGTGGCGACCATCGAGTCCAGCACGTACGAACGGCGGGTCAACGCGTCGTCCTTGCTCCCGTCGATCGGGCTGTACGCGTCCGGGGACTGCACCAGGCCGGCGAGCAGGGCCGACTCGGCGAGGGTCAGCTGCGCCGGAGGCTTACCGAAGTAACGCTGACTGGCCGCCGCGATCCCGTACGCGCCGGAACCGAAGTACGCGATGTTCAGGTACCGGTCGAGGATCTCGTCCTTGCCGAGGTTCTTGTCCAGCGCACTCGCGTACCGGATCTCCTGGATCTTGCGCCCGACGGTGGGGTCGGTCGCCGCGGCGCGCTCCTCGGCGGTGCGGGTGGGGTCGGTCTTCAGGACGTTACGGACGTACTGCATGGTCAGCGTCGAGCCGCCCTGCTCGGTGCCGCCGCCCTTGACATTGGCCACCAGTGCCCGGGCGAGACCGCGCAGGTCCGCGCCACCGTGGTCGTAGAAGCGCCGGTCCTCTGCCGCCACGATCGCCTGCCGCATCACCGGTGCGATGTCCGCCAACGCGACGTCGGTACGGTTCACGTCGTAGAAGGTCGTGATCAGCGTCTTGCCGTCGTTGGCGTAGAGGTACGAGCGCTGCGGCGTGGCCGGGGTGCGCAGCGAGGCGGGCAACGAGGCGTACGACGCGAGCGCCGAGCGGGCGGTCAACCCGAGCAGCAGGTTGCCCGGCAGCGCGGCGACTGCCAGGGCAAGCCCGGCCAGCACGCCGGCGAGCAGCACGGTGAACAGCCGCGACAGCGGCGAGCGGGAAGCGGCCATGCTCCCCAGGATTGCCACGAAAGCCGCCAACCGACCACCCCCACAGGCCAATTGTCAGCAACTTCACGGCCCCCCACCAGCCCCCACCCAGCCCCGCACCCCAGCCCCCGGCCGCCCGTCCCCCGGCCGCCCGTCCGCCCGCCCCGCGCCGTTGATCATGAGGTTATTGTCACGACACGCCGAGGCCAGGGACGATAACCTCATGATCAACGGACCAGGGCGAGCCGAGGGCGGCCGGGGCGCGGGGCGCGGGGGCGCCGGGCCGGGGCGCGGGTGGGCGGGTCAGGGGCTTGAGTTTGGGGTACTGAGGCTGGCGGCGGCTGCGTCCTGTGCGGTTTCGCGGGGCATCAGGCGGCCGGAGCGGTAGCCGATGCCGATGCCGGCGATCAGTACGAAGATCGCGCCGAACGTCTGCAGCGACCCGACCAGGGCGCCGCCCAGCCCGAGAAGTGGCGCGGCGATGATCAGCATGACTCCGTCGCCGAGGCTGAAGGTGCCCGAACGGGCCACCGCCCACCCGGTGAGGAACCAGCCCACGCTGTAGAACGTCGCGCCGACCAGGACCAGTGACCGCGCGGTGGTGCCGAAGACCGGCGTCTGCTCGGCGAGCCCGGCGAAGGGCAGCATCAGCACGGTGCCGGCGATGCTGACCAGCAGCCCGGCGGCGGCCACCCGGCGGCTGCGGGTCGCGGCCAGCAGCCCGGTGAGGGCCAGCAGCGCGAGCAGGCCGAGCCAGACCGCCGCCACCCAACCGATCAGGTACACCGCCTGGCCGTCGGCCGGGTAGGGGTCGTTGCCCACCCCTCCGTCACTGGCCATCGCCACCGCGCCGTAAAGGATGGCGTACGCGGGCAGCAGCCACACGGCCGCCCGCGCGAACCGACGCACCGACCAGGCCCAGCTCGCGTTCGTGGCCGGGCCGGCGGGGGTGGGCTCGCCGACGAACGGCAGTACGCCGAACCCGCCACCGGTGCTGCGGGACCCCAGCGGGGCGACCGGGTCGTGCGCGCCGGGCACCGGGGCCGAGGACCACATCCGATTCGCCGGATCCTTCATGCGTCACCTCGCTCGTCCGCGAGTGGTGCGGAACGCGCCGGGGCGCCCCGATTGCCTGGTCACCACCCGTCCTAGGACCGATCGTGGCAGGCGTCGGAGCGCCCCATGAGTCTTTCTCGCATTTACCCGGCCGGGCGGCCGGCGTACTGGATCAGCCGCGCTCGCGCTGGTCGGCCGGGTCCTCGGTCAGGCTGGTCGGGGACACCGGCTCCGGTGCGGGCAGCCCCTGCGGCTTGTTGCCGCCGGCGGCCTGCGCCTCGGCGACGCGTACCTCGTCGTGGATCTGCTGGGCCGCGTCCGCCGCGGCCTGCGCCGCCTCCGCGGCCTCGCGCTCGACCTGGCTCGCGTGTTCGGCCGCCTCCGGCGCGGGAAGATCCCCCACCATCTGGCTCAGCCCGCCGAGCGCGCCACCCATCCCCTCCAGCGCCTTGGTCAGCTCGGCCGGGACGATCCAGACCTTGTTGGCGCTGCCCTGCGCGATCTGCGGCAGGGCCTGCAGGTACTGGTAGGCGAGCACCTTCTGGCTCGGGTTCGCCTGGTGGATCGCGTCGAACACCGTCCGGATCGCCTTCGCCTGACCCTCGGCCTGCAGGATCCGGGCCTGCCGGTCACCGTCGGCGCGCAGCACCGCCGACTGCTTGTCACCCTCGGCGGTGAGGATCACCGACTGCTTGTGGCCCTCGGCGGTGAGGATCGCCGCCCGGCGGTCCCGCTCGGCGCGCATCTGCTTCTCCATCGAGTCACGGATGCTGGCCGGCGGCTCGATCGCCTTGATCTCCACCCGGGTCACCTTGATGCCCCAGCGGCCGGTGGTCTCGTCCAGCACCCCGGAGAGGTGCCGGTTGATCTCGTCCCGGCTGGTCAGCGCGCGCTCCAGGTCCAACGAACCGATCACGTTACGCAACGTGGTGACGGTCAACTGCTCGATGGCCTGGAGGAAGCTGGAGATCTCGTAGGTCGCCCGGACCGAGTCGACCACCTTGAAGTAGAGAACCGTGTCGATCGAGACCACCAGGTTGTCCGAAGTGATCACCGGCTGCGGCGGGAAGCTGACCACCTGCTCCCGCATGTCGACCTTGGTGCGAACCGCGTCGATGAACGGCACCAGCAGGTTGAGGCCGGGGCTGAGGGTGCGCTTGTACTTGCCGAGCCGTTCCACCACGTCCTGGCGTTGCTGCGGCACGATCCGCACCGCCTTGGCCAGCGTTATCACGGCGATCAACGCCACCGCGATCACCAGCACCCCGATTATCGTCATCCCGTTCACCCTCTCGCTTCCGGCAGCTCACCGGCGGAAGAAACATCGTCCTGCCACACCAGGGCTGTCGCGCCCCGGACCTTTATCACCCGAACCCGATGACCAGGGTCAAAACTCTGCGCCGTGTCGTACGAGCGGGCGCTCCACAGCTCACCGTCAATCTTGACGAGGCCGTGCTCGGCGTCCACCCGTTCCAGCACCAGCGCCGTGGAGCCCTCGATCGCCTCGACGCCGAACGGCTGCTCGCCGCTCTCCAACGCGGAACGGCGGTGCCGGCGGATGACCGGCCGGGCCACCACCAGACTCAACGCCGACACCACCGCGAAGACCAGCGCCTGCACGAACACCGGCGCGCCAAGCGCCGCAGCACCGGCAGCAGCGAACGCGCCGACCCCGAACAGGATCAGAAAGAGCGTCGTCGTGAAAATCTCGGCGACCGCCAGCACCACACCCAGAACGATCCACACCACGGCGTCCACACCCCGATCGTGACACGCAAATGCACGCGCGGCAGCCCCGCGAAGATCAGTAGGCTCGGCGAGGCCCTTTCCGACCATGATCCGGCGGCCCGACCCGAGGAGATTGCGTTGACCCTGCTGCCCGAGACCGCCCGACAGTTCGACACCCAGGTCGCCCAGGCGCAGCTCGACGGCCGCGCCCCGTCGCTGGTGCTGGGCGTGGTCCGCGACGGCGCGCTGGCCCATCTCGCCGCCGCCGGCGAGCACCCCCGCCCGGACGTCGACCTGCAGTACCGGCTGGGCTCGATCAGCAAGACGATGACCGCCGCCCTGATCATGCAGATGCGCGACGCCGGACGGCTCGCCCTGGACGACCCACTGGAACGGCACCTGCCCGGCACCGGTCTGGGCGCGGTCACCCTGCGCCAGATGCTCGGGCACGCCAGCGGCATCCAGCGCGAACCCGAGGGCGACTGGTGGGAGCGGACGGCGGGCGTCGACCTGACCACCCTGCTCGCCGGGCTGACCGCCGACAAGATCGCCTACCCGCCGCACCGCGCCTACCACTACTCCAACCTGGCGTACGGGCTGCTCGGCGGGTTGCTCGAACGACTCAGCGGGATGCCCTGGGCCGACCTGCTCAACGAACGACTCCTCGGCCCGCTGGGAATGCGCCGCACCACGTACGCGGCAACCGAGCCGTACGCCCGCGGCTACGTCGTACACCCCTGGCACGACACGTTGCGCGAGGAACCCCGTACCGACACCGGTGCGATGGCCCCCGCCGGGCAGCTCTGGTCGACGATCGAGGACCTGGGCCGATGGGCCGCGTTCCTGGCCGACCCCGACCCGTCGGTGCTGGCCGCCGAGACGGTGACCGAGATGTGCTCGCCCGTGGTGATCGGCGACCTGGAGGCCTGGACCCACGGGCACGGTCTCGGGGTGGAACTCTTCCGGGAAGGAAACCGGGTGTACGCCGGGCACGGCGGATCGATGCCCGGCTACATCGCCTCGTTGGCCGTGCACCGGCCCACCCGCACCGCCGTGGTCGGCTTCGCCAACTCGTACGGCCTGCGCACCGGTCGCCTCGGCGCGCTCAGCCGGCGACTGCTCACCCTCGTGCTGGACCGCGAACCCGCGCCGCTCACCCCGTGGCGGCCGGCCGCCGCCGCCCCGCCCGCCGAGCTGGCCGAGCTGACCGGCCGCTGGTGGTGGATGGGCACCGAGATCGAGGTGACCGCAGACCCCGCCGGGGACCTGCACGCCGGCCCGGTCGGCGCACCGGACCTCCGCTTCGTCGCCGAAGGCCCGGACCGCTGGCGGGGGCGGACGGGCAACCAGGACGGCGAGATCCTCACGGTACGACGCGACGAGCAGGGCCGAGCGGTCGCTCTGGACATCGCGACCTTCGTCCACACCCGCACCCCGGACCAGGAGCCCTGACCCGCGCGTCGCCCCGTCCGGTGCGAGTCTGGGATGGTGGCGTCGCGATCCGCACATCGTTCGAATCGCCCGCCCCCAAGATCCGTGCAACTTCACCGATGTTGCTGCCTCGTGGCGCTCGGAGGCAGCAACATCGGGGAAACTGCGCGGATCTTGAGCGACGGGCGGGGCGAGCGCGAGGGCGGGTGGGTCAGGCGGGCTCGGTGACGAAGTCGATCAGGCGTTCCATGGCGTTGATCAGCGGGGTTTCCACGTCGGCGAAGCTGTTCACCCGGGACAGGATGTGCCGCCACATGTCGGCCGGCTCGGCGACCCCGAGGGCCGCGCAGACCCCCTCCTTCCACGGCTGCCCCGGCGGCACCACCGGCCACGCCGCGATGCCCAGCGCCGCGGGCTTCACCGCCTGCCAGACATCCACATACGGGTGTCCGGTCACCAGCACGTAGGGCGAGTTCACGCGAGCCACGATCCGGCTCTCCTTGCTGCCCGGCACGAGGTGGTCGACGAGCACACCGAGGCGTCGGGTCGGGCCGGGGCCGAAGTCGCGTACCTCGGTGTCGAGGGCGTCGATGCCGTCCAACGGCTCCACGACCACACCCTCGATCCGCAGGTCGTCACCCCAGATCCGCTCGACCAGCGCAGCGTCGTGGATGCCCTCCACCCAGATCCGGCTGGCCTTGGCCACCTGGGCCTTCACGTTCTCGACCGCCACCGACCCGGAAGCGGTCCGCCGACGGGCCGCCAGCACCGATGGACGGGTCGGGCGGCGCAGCGTCACCGGTCGACCATCGAGCAGGAACGCCGCCGGGAGCAGCGGGAAGTTGCGTCGTCGGCCATGCCGATCCTCCAGCACCACGGCGCCGGCCTCGAAGCCCACCACCGCACCGCAGAACCCGGAGTCGGCATCTTCCACGACGAGATCCGGTTCGGCGTCCACCTCGGGGGTGACCTTCCGCCGCCGCCAGTCTCCCGCCAACACGTCCTCGCCGTATCGCCCCGCCATGTCGATCACGCTAACCCCCGCAGCTTCGCCCCCGGCCCCGACACACCGCCCAATCGCCCCACCCACAGGGCGCGCAGGGACCGGGTGTCGGGGCAGGGACTCGGGGCGAAGGGGGCAGTTCGGGGCAGGCCGGGCGACCGGAGCGGCAGTCGAGACAGGGCCGGTCGTGACCACGTACCCTTTCGGCATGTCCACCCCCGCAGCGGGCGCGGCCACACTCACGCCGCGCCGGTCGAGCCGGTTCGTCGCCTGGGTGCGCGCGTGGCGCGCCGGGTTGGTGCCGTACGACGAGGTCGCCGACGCCATCGCCGGCAACGAGGAGCACCTTGTTGCGGACGCCCCCGGCACCTGGACCGATGTCCCGCTGAGCGCCGCGCTGCCCACCCTGGCCAAGCTCTCCCCGGACGACATCCGCCTGGTGCTGCCCGCGCCGGGCGACCCCCGAGGGCTGCCCGGTCCGGGCGACTTCGCCGGTGCGGCACTGGTCACGGGCGAGGCGGTGGTCGCGGGCGGGCTCGGTCTGATCCCCCAGGTGCGGATGCACACCTCCGGCTCGGGGGACTGTTTCGAGACGGTGCTCTGGCGGGTCTACCCGCTGCCGGCCAACGCGCCCGCCGCCTCACTCGCACTGCCCGGCGCGGCCGAGGCGGAGGCCGAGCTGGCCGCCGCGCTGGCCGAGACGACCGCCGCGCTGACCCGTCTCGACGTGGCCCAGTGGCGGCCCGAGTTGGCCGGCGCCCTGGCTGCGCTGCGCCGGCCGGACGGCACCACCGACCTGCCACCGGGCTTCGACCCGCGAGCCCGCCGGCTCTTCGCCCGCGCCGCGGTGCTCGACCGGGTGCTCGCGTTGGCCGGGCACGCCGCGCCCGGCGGCGCGATCAACAACTACGAGGCGCAGCAACGGGACGCGGCCCTGCGCCCACTCACCACGGCCTGCCGCCAGGCGCTGGTGGCCGCCTGCAACGCCCCACTGCGCCCCTGACGGGAGGCAACCATGGTCGAAACCGCTGTGTTTCTGCTGTTCGCCGCCGCCGAGATGCTGTTCCTCGTCTGGATGATCGTCGTGGTGCGCCGCCAGCACCGAGGCATGGTGGCGGCCCGCCAAAGCCGATCGGTCAGATCTCGTCGAGCAGGTCCGCGACCGAGTTGATGATCCGGGACGGGCGGTACGGGTAACGCTCCGCCTCGGTGCGGCTGCTGATCCCGGTGAGCACCAGGATGGTCTCCAGCCCGGCCTCCAGGCCGCACAGGATGTCGGTGTCCATCCGGTCACCGATCATCGCGGTGCTCTCGGAGTGGGCGTTGATCGTGTTGAGTGCCGAGCGCATCATCATCGGGTTCGGCTTGCCGACGAAGTACGGCTCCACCCCGGTCGCCTTGGAGATCATGGCGGCGACCGAGCCGGCGGCGGGCAGGGCGCCCTCCACGGACGGGCCGGTCACGTCGGGGTTGGTGCAGATGAACCGGGCTCCGTCGTTGATCAGACGGACCGCCTTGGTGATCGCCTCGAAGCTGTAGGTGCGGGTCTCGCCGAGCACCACATAGTCCGGGGCGAAGTCGGTGAGCACGTAGCCGACCGCGTGCAGCGCCGTCGTCAGCCCGGCTTCACCGATCACGTACGCGGTGCCGCCGGGCCGCTGGTCGGCGAGGAACTGACCGGTGGCGAGCGCGGACGACCAGATCGACTCTTCCGGCACGTCGAGCCCCATCCGGCTCAGCCGGGCCGTCAGGTCACGCGGGGTGTAGATCGAGTTGTTGGTCAGCACCAGGAACGGTTTGCCGGAGGCGCGCATCCGGTTGATGAACTCCGGTGCGCCGGGCACCGGTTGGCCCTCGTGCACCAGTACGCCGTCCATGTCGGTCAGCCAACTCTGCACGGGCTTGCGGTCATGCATGATGATCCTCAGAGGTCAGGGGCGTCGGGTCGGCACGCAGCAGACGGTCGGGCAGGTGTCCCACATCGGCAGCTCGCCCATGCGGCGGCGCAGCTGCGCACCGTCCGGGTCGGTTCGCTCGGTGACCAGCTCACGCACCATGGTCACGAAGCGCGGGTCGGTGCCCGGGGTCGCGGCCCGGACGAAGTCCAGGCCGAGCTGCTTGGCCGTCTCCAGCGCCTCGGTGTCCAGGTCCCACACGACCTCCAGATGGTCGGAGACGAACCCGATCGGGCTGACCACCACACCGGTGGTGCCGCCCTGCGCGAGGCTGGCCAGATGGTCGTTGATGTCCGGTTCGAGCCAGGGCATCTGCGGCGGGCCGGAGCGGCTCTGCCAGACCAGGTCGTACGCCAGGTCGGGGGCGGCGGCCGCGGCGACGAGCCGGGCGGTCTCGTGCAGCTGCGCCTCGTACCGGCCGCCGTGCGGGCCGGCGTTGGCGGCCATCGAGGTGGGGATGGAGTGGGCGGTGAAGACCAGCCGGGTGGTGTCCCGCTTCGCCGCGTCGAGCTGACCCAGCGCCGTCCGGACGGCGTCGATGTGCGGTTCGACGAAGCCGGGGTGGTCCCAGAACTGGCGCAGCTTCTCGATCACCGGGGCGTCCGGGCCGACCGCGGCCCGCGCGGCGGCGATGTCCTCCTGGTACTGCCGGCAGGACGAGTAGCCGCCGTACGCGCTGGTGACGAAGGCCAACGCCCGGGTGACCCCGTCGTCGCGCATCTGGGTGACGGTGTCGGCGAGCATCGGGTCCCAGTTGCGGTTGCCCCAGTAGACGGGCAGGTCGAGACCGTTCGCGGCGAAGTCGGCGCGGACGGCGGCCAGCAGTTCGCGGTTCTGCTGGTTGATCGGGGACACCCCACCGAAGTGCTGGTAGTGCTCGGCGACCTCGGCCAGCCGCTCCGGCGGCACACCCCGACCCCGGGTCACGTTCTGCAGGAAGGGCATCACGTCCTCGGGCCGTTCGGGCCCGCCGAAGGACACCAGCACCACCGCGTCGTACGACATGGGTTCATTCTTGCCGGTCGGCCCGGACCACCCGGCGACGCCCCCTGGTCCGGATGCGTGGGTCACGCGGTCGGTGGTCGGGGGCGTCGTCGGGGCAACGTCAGGAGCCGACGGCGTGGTAGCCGCCGTCGACGTGGACGATCTCGCCGGTGGTGGCCGGGAACCAGTCGGAGAGCAGCGCCAGGCAGGCCCGCGCGGCGGGCTCCTGGTCGGTGAGGCTCCAGCCCAGCGGGGCACGCTCGGCCCAGGCGTCCTCGAACTGGTCGAAGCCGGGGATCGACTTCGCGGCGATGGTGCGCAGCGGCCCGGCGGCGACCAGGTTGCTGCGGATGCCCTGCTTGCCCAGGTGCAGCGCCAGGTAGCGGGACGCGGACTCCAGGCCGGCCTTGGCCACGCCCATCCAGTCGTAGACCGGCCACGCCTTCGTCGCGTCGAAGGTAAGGCCGACCACCGCGCCGCCCGGGGACATCAGCGGCAGCGCCGCCATGGCCAGCGACTTGTACGAGAACGTGGAGACGTGCAGGGCGGTGGCCACGTCCTCCCAGGGGGCGTCGAGGAAGCCGCCGCCGAGGCAGCTCTGCGGGGCGAAGCCGATCGAGTGCACGACACCGTCGAGGCCGTCGACGTGCTCGCGTACCCGGTCGGCGAGGCCCGCCAGGTGCTCGGTGTTGGTGACGTCCACCTCGATGACCGGGGCCGGTTCGGGCAGCCGCTTGGCGATCCGCTCGACCAGGGAGAGCCGGCCGTAGCCGGTGAGCACGACCTGCGCGCCGTTCTCCTGGGCGAGCTTCGCCACCGAGAAGGCGATCGAGGCGTCGGTGATGACACCGGTGACGAGCAGCCGCTTACCGGCGAGCAGTCCGGACATCGCAGTTTTCCTCCGTAGTCAAAAGGGTTAGTGGCCCATGCCGAGGCCGCCGTCGACCGGGATGACGGCGCCGGAGACGTACCCAGCGCTGTCGGAGGCCAGCCAGGTGACCACGGCGGCGACCTCGTCCGGGCTGGCCATCCGGCCGGCCGGGATGGACTTGAGGATCTCCGCCTTGCGGTCGTCGGAGAGGCCGGCGGTCATGTCCGTGTCGATGAAGCCGGGCGCCACCACGTTCGCGGTGATGTTGCGGCTGCCCAGCTCCCGGGTGATCGAGCGGGCGACGCCGACGAGGCCGGCCTTGCTGGCGGCGTAGTTGACCTGCCCGGCGCCACCGGCGAGGCCGACCACCGAGGAGATGAAGATCATGCGGCCCCACTTGGCGCGGAGCATCTTGCCGGACGCCCGCTTCGCGACCCGGAACGCGCCGGTGAGGTTGGTGTCCACCACGTTCGTGAACTGCTCCTCGGCCATCCGCAGCAGCAGCGTGTCGGCGGTCATGCCGGCGTTGGCGACCAGCACCTCGACCGGCCCCAGCTCGGCCTCGACGGCGGCGAACGCGGCGTCGATCGAGGCGGCGTCGGTGACGTCGGCGCGTACGCCGAACAGCCCGTCGGGTGCCTCGCCGCTGCGGTGGGTGATCGCCACCCGGTCGCCCTGCTTGGCGAAGGCCTGCGCGATGGCCAGGCCGATCCCCCGGTTGCCCCCGGTCACCAGCACGGTACGGGCCACTGTTCCCCCTTGCGAATGGTCAGCACGGACGCGTCGGAGCCTAGGCGTTACCGGCAGGTAAGCGCTAACGGGAGTCGCGTCACACCGGGGTATGACGCCGGGATCAACCCCTGGTGGCACGCCTGGCGGGGGTGCCGGCCCGTAGCCTCCCGATGGTGAACCGGCAACCGATCGCCGCGGCCCTGCGGGCGCTGCGGCAGACCCTTCTCGGCCGGGACGCCCCGCCCGGCCGACCGCTGCTGGCCCGCTGGCCCCGGCTGGCCCGTTACGCCGCCCCGGCCGGGCTGCTCGCCGCGCTCGGCCTCTTCTGGATCACGCTGACCGTGGAGAGCGACTGGGGGCTGCCGCCGCCGATCGCGGTGCTGTTCGCGGCGATGACCGTGGCGCCACTGCTGGCGCTGCCCCGGCGTCCTCTGCTGGCCTGGCGGCTGGGCTTGCTGGCCCTGCTGGTGTGCACGTTCAACGCGCCGGACGACCAGGCCTGGCCGTGGACCCCACCGCTGGCGCTCGGGTCGGTCGTGGTGGCCGCGGTGGTCTTCGCGCGGGTCGATCGGCCGGTGCTGGGGTGGCTGGTGACCATCAGCACGGTGCCGGTGCTCACCCTGATCGACGCCGAGAATCGGGCCGCCGTCCTAGCGCTGCTCGGCGCGCTGGCGATCGTCGGTGACCTGATCCGACGCAACCGGTTGTCCCGGCACGCACTGGCCGCGCAGACCGAGCTGAACGAGCGGGAGCAGGAGCGCCGCGCGGTGCTGGAGGAACGCACCCGGATCGCCCGTGAGATGCACGACGTGGTGGCGCACCACATGTCGCTGATCGCCGTGCAGGCCGAGACGGCCCCGTACCGGCTGACCGACGTGTCGGCGCCGGCAGCCGCCGAGTTCGTCGCCATCGCCGGCTCGGCCCGCGACGCGCTGACCGACATGCGGCGGCTGTTGGGGGTGCTGCGCAGCGAGTCCGCCGGCCCGCAGATCGCCCCGCAGCCCGACCTGGGCGACCTGGGCGCGATGGTGGACACGGCACGCCGGGCCGGCCTGCCGGTGACCCTGGACGCCGGGCCGGTGGACGACGGGCAGGTGCCCGCGCCGGTCGGGCTGGCCGCGTACCGCATCGTGCAGGAGGGCCTGGCCAACGCGGCCCGGCACGCCGCCGGCGCCGCGGTGCACGTCACCGTCCGTCGCGGCCGGTCCACCCTGACGGTACGCGTGCATAACGCGCCTCCCGACGACGTGCGCGCCCCGCACACCGAGGCCGGCGCCGGGCACGGGCTGACCGGTATGCGGGAGCGGGCCACCTCGCTGGGCGGTACGTTCACCGCCGGGCCACTGCCCGACGGGGGTTACGCGGTGGCGGCCGAACTGCCGTACGACGTGGAGGGCGGGGACCGATGATCCGGGTGCTGATCGCCGACGACCAGGCGATGGTCCGGCAGGGCTTCGGTGCGCTGCTCGCCGCCCAACCGGACCTGCTGGTGGTGGGGGACGCCGCCGACGGCGCGCAGGCCGTCGAGGCCACTCGCCGGCTCGACCCGGACGTGGTGCTGATGGACGTGCGGATGCCGGTGCTGGACGGGTTGGCCGCCACCCGCAAGCTGCTCGGTGACCGGTCGGCGCAGCGACCCCGGGTGCTCATCCTCACCACCTTCGACCTGGACGACTACGTGTACGAGGCGCTGCGCGCCGGGGCCAGCGGCTTCCTGCTCAAGGACGCCCCGGCGGCCGATCTGGTGCAGGCGGTGCGCGTGGTGGCGGCCGGGGAGGCGCTGCTCGCCCCGGCGGTCACCCGCCGGCTGATCGCCGAGTTCGCGGCCCGCCCGGACCGCCGCCGGCCGCGCCCCACCGACCTGGCCGGGCTCACTCCGCGGGAGACCGAGGTGTTGCGGTTGATCGCCCGGGGCCGCAACAACACCGAGATCGCGGGTGACCTGGTGGTGGCCGAGCAGACCGTGAAGACGCACGTCGGGCGGATCCTGGCCAAGCTGGGGCTGCGCGACCGGGCCCAGGCCGTGGTGCTGGCGTACGAGACGGGTCTGGTGGCCGCGGGCGAGTAGCCCCGTGGGGGTAGCCCGCAGACGGCTCCCCGGGACGACGACCGAGCACCGCCCACTCGCGCACTGTGCCTCCGGACACCATTCCGGAGGGAGCACGTGATGCGACGACGAGGTGCCAGCCGTCTGGCCATGGCCGCGCTGCTCGGCGTGAACCTGGTTCTGCCGACCCGACCCGAGCCGGTCGCTGCGGCCGGGTTCGTCGAGGCGTACCCGGTCACCGAGGCGGCGATGCGCGCGGCCGGCCCCCCGTACGCGGACTGGGCCGCCGACGGGCGTCGTTTCCTGATGTTCGACCCGCGGGGCGACGGCCGGGCGGTCGAGGTGCTCGGCGACCTGGCCGGCGCGGATCGGGTAGCGGTGCTGGTGCCGGGGGTGGGCAGTACCCTGGCCGACTTCGACCGGGGGTTGGGCGGGGTGGCCCGCCGGGCCCCGGCGGTGCAGGCCGGGCAGCTCTACCAGGAGTTGCGGGCGACCGACCCGGCGGCGGGGGTCGCGGTGCTGGCCTGGCTCGGCTACGACCCGCCCGACGGGGCGTGGACGGCTGCCGGCGGCGTCAGCGCCCGGCGGGGCGCGGCCGGGCTTGCCGTGCTGCTGCGGAAGCTGGCGCAGCGGCGTCCGACGGCGACGATCACGTTGGTCGGGCACAGCTACGGGGCACTGGTGGTGTCCCTGGCGGCGGCGGACGCCCCGGCCCAGGTGACCGACGTGGTCAGCCTCGGCGGTGTGGGCGCCGGGGTGCAGCGCGCAGCGGATCTGCCCGGTGGGCGGCGGTTCTGGGCGGCCGAGGCGCCGACCGACTGGATCCGGCGGGTGCCGCCGGTACGGCTGCCCGGCCTCGGCTTCGGCCGTCGCCCCGGCGACCCGGCGTTCGGTGCCCGACCCTTGCCGGTGGGCGGGGTGGCCGGGCACGACAGCTACCTCACGACGGGCAGCGCCACGCTTGTCGCGTTGGCGGCGGTCGTGCTGCACAGCGTCGACGCCGGCCGGATCGGAGACCCTCGGTGAACCGGGACCGTACCGTCGACGCGCTGCGGGCGTACGCCATCGGCGGGGTGGTGTTGGGGCACTGGCTGGTCACCGGGTTGGTGCTGACCGGCGATGGTGGGCTGCACCAGGCCAGCCCCCTCACGGCATTGCCGGGGCTGGCCCCGGTGACCTGGGTGTTGCAGACGCTCGGGTTGTTCTTCTTCACCGCCGGGTTCTCCTCGACCCGGTCGCTGGCCCGTCACTCCGGCGGTCCGGGCGGTTGGTTGGCCCGCCGGCTGCGCCGTCTGCTGCTGCCCATGGTGGCGCTGCTGGGGGTGGGCGCCGCGGTGTTGCTCGCCGCCACCGTCGCCGGGACGCCGGACGACATGCTCGCGGTCGCACTACGGCTCGCGGTCAGTCCCCTGTGGTTCCTGTTGCCGCTGGTGTTCCTGGTCGCGGTGACCGGCCCGCTGCGCTCCGCCGTACGCCGGTGGGGGGTGGCGCGCTGCGTCGCACCGGCGGTGGCCGTGGTCGCCGCGGCCGACCTGGCCCTGCGTCTCCTGCCGACCGGGGCCCACCTGCCACCGGTGACCGTGGTGGCGGCCTGGGCGGTGCCGTACCTGCTGGGCGTGGCGCACGCCGACGGGCGGTTGGTCGGCCGGCGCGCGGCGGGCGCCCTCGCGGGCGGCGGGGCCGCCGTGCTGACGGCGCTGCTGGCCGTGGGCTACCCGGTGAGCGCGGTCGGGGTGCCCGGAGCCGGGATCTCCAACCTGAACCCGCCGTCGCTGCTGGCCGTGGCGCTGGCGGTCACCCAGGTCGGGCTGGGGCTGCTCGCGTCGCCGGTGCTGGAACGGCTGCTGGCCCGGCCGTTGCCGGGTCGGTCGGTGACCGAGGTGAACCGGCACGCGGTCCGGATCTACCTCTGCCACCAGCCGGTGCTGGTGGCGGTGACCGCGCTCACCGCCCGCGGCGGGCTGGCCCTGCCGGGGCTGCACACCATGCCGGACGGCCTGGCCTGGGTGCTGGCGCGCTGCTGCTGGCTGCCACTGCTCGCCGCGGTGCTGGTCACGGTCGTGCGGATCGGCCAGCCGGCGGGTGGTCCGAGGGGGCGGCGCCGACCGGGCGGTGGAGGGGTCGTCGACCGGTCGGCCGAGTACGTCTCGTCGGCATCCCAGGTGTACGATCATCGACGTTCCGGCCCGCCCGACTTGCAGGAGGTGATCGCTGTGCGAGATAGCGATCCTCCCAGTCGTGGCCGGGCCGATGGTCAGCCCCGCTGAGCCACGACTCAGTCTGGTGAGCTGACCCCGCTCCGCTCCCCCACCACTTCGGCCCCTGCCGAGGTGAGTGTGCCGCGCCGTCCGACACCCGGACGGTCGCCGGGAGCCGCCCGGTCACGACTTCGTGTGCGCGTCCCCACCCCTGCGGTCCGCCCCCGCACGCGGACCGTCCTGCCGCCACTCGGAGCCGTCCATGAGCCGCTACGTCGCCCCGCTGGGCTTCACCCTCGCCGCCGTCTGGGTGGCCATCGTCTTCGTGCTGGCCGGCGGCGGTCACTGACCCGCCGCCGGCCAACGCTCAGCGCATTCGCTCGCCCGTCGCTCAGAGCATTCGGGACGACCACAGCAGGCTGAGCGCACCGGCGCAGAGCGCCAGCAGCAGCGCCAACCCGGCGTACCACTGGGTCACCTCGCGCGGCTCCGTACGGAAGCCGATCGAGCTGCCCATGTCCTGATAGACCTTCTTCAGCTCGCTCACCGAGGCCGCCTCGTAGAAGTAGCCCTCAGTCGTCTCGGCCAGCTCGGCCAGGGCCATCCGGTCCACCGGCACCCGCTGCAACTGCCCGCCGATGTCGACCTGGCCGGTGTCCGTACCGAACGCGATGGTGGAGACCGGGACGTTGGCCGCCTGCGCCGCCGCCGCCCCCTCCTCCACCGCCCGCCCGGAGGTGCGGAACCCGTCGGAGAGAAGAACGATCCGTGCCGGCGGGATGCCCGCCGCGCCGTCGGCCGGCACCGACCGGATCGCCTCCAGGCAGGTGAACACCGCCTCGCCGGTCGCGGTCGCCTCGGCCAGCACCAACCCGTCGATGGCACTGGTCACCGCGTCCCGGTCCTTGCCCGGCGGCACCAGCACGTTGGCCGCCTTCGCGAACGACACGAGGCCCAGGTTGTAGCTCTTGGGCAGCTCACTGACGAACTGCTTGGCCGCCTCCTGTGCCGCCTCCAGGCGGTTCGGCGCCACGTCGTCGGCCTGCATCGACAGCGACACGTCGATGGCGAGCATCACGGTGGCCCGCTCCAGCGGCTCCTTGGTGTCCACCGCCGGCCGGGCCAGTGCGGTGGCCAGCACCAGCAGGCAGAGCAGGAACGCGGTCGCCGGAACGTGCCGACGCCAGCCGAGCCCCTTCGGCGCCACCGTACGCAGCAGGTCCACGTTGGTGAACCGCATCGCGTACGCCCGGCGGTGCAGCTGCCGCCAGATGTAGAACGCGGCAAGGGCGAGCACCGGCAGCACAGCCAGCAGCCACCACGGTTGCATGAAACGGATCATCGTGTCGTCCCCCGGGTGCGGGCGTGCCGCTGCGCGGCCACGAATCGCACCATGTCCAGCAGCCAGTCTCGGTCGGTACGCAGACGCAGGTGGGCCGCGCCGGCGCCACGCAGGGCGGCGGCGATCGTGGCCCGTTGGGCGGCCGCGGCGTCGGCGTAGCGCTGCCGCAGCCGCGGGTCGGCGGTCTGCACCTCGTGCAGCTCGCCGCTCTCCGGGTCGACCACCGGCAACACGCCCACGTCGGGCAACTCCAGCTCGCGCGGGTCGATCACCTCGATCGCCAGCACGTCGTGGCGGACCCGCAGCTTGCGCATCGGCCGGGCCCACTGCTCGGCCGGCGCGAGGAAGTCCGAGATCACCACGACCACCCCGCGCCGGCGGGGCGGACGGTTGAGCATCTCGATCAGGGCGCCCAGGTCACCACGGCCAGGCTGGATGGTGGTGCCGGCGACGGTACGCAGCAGGCCCTGCGCTTCCTTGCGGCCGGAGCGGGCCGGCAGCCGGGTGAGCACGCCCGGCCCGGCCGGCGGTGCTGCTCCTCCGCGCCAGCGTCGAGCCGGGGCGGACAGGCCGCCGCCGGTGCCGATCACCGCGCCGATCCGGTTGCCGCCGCGCACGGTCAGGTGGGTGATGGCGGCCGCCGCTGCCACCACCACCTCCCGCTTGAGCCACTGCCCGGTGCCGAAGTCCAGACTGGCGGAGAGATCCAGGGCGAGCCAGGTCTCCAACTCCCGGTCGGCGACCGTACGCCGCACGTGCGGTGTCGTGGTCCGTGCGGTGACCGGCCAGTCCATCCGGCGCACGTCGTCGCCGGGGCGGTACTCCCGGGACTCCCCCGCCTCGCTGCCCGGCCCGGGCAGCAGGCCGGCGTAGTCGCCCTGCAGCAGACCGTCGAGCTTGCGGGTGACGAGCAACTGCAGTCGGGACAGCACGGCCTCGCTGCGGTCGGGGGCGGGACGAGGGGTGGGTGAGGTCACGGGCGCTGCCCGGGCCAGCCAGCGCCCGGCGGCGGCGTGGTCGACGGGGTGGCCTGCTGCCGGGGCGCGACCGCCGGGAGGGGAATCGTCGACATCACCCGGTGCACGATGTGGTCGGCGGGCACGTCGTCGGCGAGCGCGTCGTAGCTGAGCACCAACCGGTGCCGCAGGATGTCCGGCGCGATGTCCTGCACGTCCTGCGGCAGGGCGTAGTCGCGCCCGCGCAGCAGCGCCAGCGCACGCGTCGCCCGGACCAGACCGAGCGAGGCGCGCGGGCTGGCCCCGTACTGGATCAGTTGCGCGACGTCCGGCATGCCGTGCTCGGCGGGAGCGCGGGTCGCCAACACCAACCGGACCGCGTAGTCGACCAGGGCGTTGTGCACGAAGACCTGGTCCGCCTTGCGTTGCAGGGCGATCAGCTCGGGTGTGTCGAAGACCGCGCTCGGCTCGGGCGCGGCCACACCCATCCGGTAGACGATCTCGCGTTCCTCCGCGTCGGTCGGGTAGCCCACCACGATCTTCATGAGGAACCGGTCCCGCTGCGCCTCCGGCAGCGGGTAGACGCCTTCCTGCTCGATCGGGTTCTGGGTGGCCATCACCAGGAACGGGTCGGGCACCCGGTGGCTCTCGCCGCCGATGGACACCTGCCGTTCGCTCATCACCTCGAGCAGCGCGGACTGCACCTTCGCCGGAGCCCGGTTGATTTCGTCGGCGAGCAGGAAGTTGACGAAGACCGGGCCCAGCTCGACGTCGAACTTCTCGCTCGACTGCCGGTAGATCCGGGTGCCCATGATGTCTGCGGGCACCAGGTCCGGGGTGAACTGCACCCGGGCGAAGGATCCGCCGACAACCTTGGCGAGAGTCTCCACCGCCAGGGTCTTGGCGACCCCGGGAACCCCTTCGAGCAGGCAGTGACCCCGGGCGAGCAGCGCGACGAACATCCGCTCCACCATTCGGTCCTGCCCGACGATCACACGTTTGATCTCGAACAGCGCCTTCTCCAGCAGGGTGGCATCCTGTGCGGGTGTGGTCACCGGCGCAGGTGTCTGCGGTGCCGCCCCGTTCGGCGTCGGGGCGTCGGGCATGGTCGGCTGGGCCACCGGTCCTCCACAGCGTTGGTCGGTCGTCGCGGCTGATGCGGTATCAAGACTCGCACGCCTTGCTGAGTGTCGAGGTGGGGAGAAGCCGATTTTCGCCGCGACGTCCTCAGCAGCCGAATCGCGCCTCACGGGTGTACATGGACCGGCCCACCGCGTGTACGATTCACCCCGTCGCCGGGCGGCTCCCCCCGTGGTCGCCCGGCGCTCAAGCTCTCCGTCCCGCCGCCCTAGACTGGCCGGGGTGAGCACCCCCTTCCCCGCCGACGAGGCCCTGGTCTGCTCGGCCCGGGGCTGCCGGGCCGCCGCTGTCTGGGCCCTGGAATGGAACAATCCCCGTCTGCACGACGCCGCTCGACGCAAGACCTGGTTGGCGTGCGCCGAGCACCGGACCAGCCTCGGTGACTTCCTGGACGCTCGCGGCTTCCTGCGTGCCGTCACTCCGGTGCCCGGATCGCCTACGCTCGACATGTGAGCACCCCCGGCGCCCCACCGCCTCTCGGACCCGACGCCTCGACGGCCGCGCCGGTGGCCTGGGGGCCGTTGGAGCCCTGGCCGAACACCGTCCACTGGCAGCCGATCTCCACCGACCTGATCTGGGTGGAGCTGATCCGGCTGGCGATCGTGGTCGCCATCGGGCTGGCCGGGACGGCAGTCGGCTGGGTGTTGAGCGACCACTGGTTGTTCGGGCTCGCCCTCGCGGTCGTGCTGCTGCTCGGCGTGTGGCGGGCGGTCGCGATCGTCCGCGCGGTGCGGGCCTGGGGGTACGCCGAGCGGGAGAACGACCTACTGGTCCGGCATGGGCTGCTGGTCCGCCGGCTCTCCATCGTGCCGTATTCGCGGATGCAGTTCGTCGACGTCAGCGCCGGGCCGTTGGAGCGCGCGTTCGACCTCGCCACCGTGCAGTTGCACACGGCCGCGGCAGCGAGCGACGCCCGGGTGCCCGGGCTGCGCCCGGCGGAGGCGTCCCGGCTACGCGATCGGCTCACCGCACTCGGCGAGGACCGGGCGGAGGGGCTGTGAGCGCCCGAGGCGGCGGCCACCGACCGTGCCGAGGGCCAGCCCGATGAGCGACCGCCCCGCCGAGCCGAGCACCGTGCCACCCGCGAGCCCGACGCCGCGCGAGCCGGTGCCGCCTGCCGACGCTGCACCGCACGGGCCGGTGCCGCCCATCGGCGCGGCAGCCTTCGAGCCGGTGCCGCCCGGCGCGGTGCCCCATGAGCCGGTGCCACCCCTCGGCGCGGTGCCCTACGAGCGCGTGCCGCCCGGGGCCGCCGCGCCGTGGCCGGCTCCCCCGGGCGGCGGCGAGGCCGAGCCGCGGCAGCGCCTGAATCCGCTCAGCCCGCTTCTGCACGGTGCCAAGTCCCTGTTCGTGGTGATCGCCGGGTTGTCCTGGTCGACGCTGTCCCGGGTGGGCTTCGGCTGGTTCGCCGCCATGGTGCTGGTGCTGGCGCTCGGCGCGACAGTGCTGTCGGTGATCAGCTGGTACAACACCGGCTACCACGTGGTGGGCCGCGAACTACGGGTGTACGAAGGGCTGCTCTGGCGGCGTACCCGGGCCATCCCGTTGGAGCGACTCCAGGCCGTCGAGGTGGTCCGGCCACTGCTCGCCCAGCTCACCGGCCTGGCCGAGCTGCGCCTGGAAGTGGTCGGCGGGGGCAAGACCGAGGCGCCCCTGGCGTACCTCGGGGTGGCCGACGCGGCCCGGCTGCGCGAGCGGCTGCTGGCGCTGGCCGGGCGGGTGACGCAGCCGATCGTGCCGGGCTACGCGGCGCCCGCGGTGGTCCCGGTCCCGGGGGCGGCGGCGCCACCGACGACCACGCCGGGCCGGCCACTGCACGCGGTACGCAACCAGAACCTGCTGATCAGCCAACTGCTCACCCCACAGGCGTTCCTGCTTCCGTTCGGTGTGGCCTTCGTCGTGGTGCAGTTCCTCACCGCGGGGTCGTGGTCGTTCGTCGCGGTGGCGAGCACGCTGACCGCGATGGCCGGTGTGCTGCTGCAACCGGTGCGCCGGGTCCTCGACGACTGGAACTTCCGGCTGGCCCGCGACGACGGCACGCTGCGGGTGCACAACGGCCTGCTGGAGACCCGGGCGCAGACCGTGCCGTTGGCGCGGGTGCAGACCGTGCGGGCCACCTGGCCGCTGCTCTGGCGGGTGAACGGCTGGCTGCGGCTGCGCCTGGAGGTGGCCGGGTACTCCGTCGCGGAGGCCGACGACCGCAACCGGCCCGACCGGCTGCTGCCGGTCGGCGACCTGCCGACGGCGACGATGATCGTCGCCGAGGTGCTTGCAGGGGTACGCCTCGACGCGCTCACGCTGACCCCGCCGCCGCGCCGGACCCGTTGGCTGCATCCGCTGGGCCGCGACGCGTTCGGTGCGGGGCTGTTCGACCAGGTGTTCGTCACCCGGTCCGGGCGGCTCACCCGGCAGTTGGTGATCGTGCCGTACGCCCGCATCCAGAGCGTGCGGGTGGTCCAGGGCCCTCTTCAGCGCCGCCTGGGACTGGCCTCCGTGCACGCGGACACCGCAGGCGGATCCGGTGCCACAGCCCAGGACCGGGATCTGGCGGAGGCGTGGACCTTGGCCGCCGACCTAACCACCCGATCCCAAACCGCCCGCCACCCCACCTAACAGTGACCCCCACCCACCCTCCCTCCCCCCGCCCCGCCCCCGCCCCACCCATCCCCGCGTTGATCATGAGGTTATTGCCCTCCCGATCGGCGTGTCGGGGCAATAACCTCATGATCAACGGGGTGAAGGGCGGGGCGGGGGGCCGGGCGGAGGGGGTGGGGGTTAGTGGTCGGCGGGTTGTGGTGGGGGCGGGTGTTCTGCGGTCGTTGGTGGTTCGTGGGGGGTGGTGGACTGGTGCGGTAGTGCCCTGGCCGCTGGCGGCACCTCGGGCTTCGGGTGACGGGCCCGCCAGGCAACCCAACCGCGCTCCGCCAGGCCGACGACCAGGAAGGTCAGCCCCACGTACGCCCAGCCGACCAGCACGTCGATCACGTAGTGCTCACCCGAGTAGACCAGGGTGAAGGTCATCGCCAGCGGGTACGCGAGCAGCAGCGGCCACCAGCGGCGGCGGGTGCTGGTCAGGAAGAACAGCACCACGAACAACGCCCACGCGGTGTGCAGCGACGGCATCGCGGCGACCGGGTTGGAGGCCATCTGGCCGGCGTTGAGCACGTTGCCGGCGCCGTGCATGCCGAACGCCTTCCAGCCCCGGGTGGAGATCCGGGCGACCTCGGTGAGCAGCCCATTCTGCGCTGCCCACCAGGGCGGGGCGGCCGGGTAGACGAAGTAGGTGATCAGGCCGGCGGCGCAGAGGAAGCCCCAGCGCCGCATGTACGCCGCCCAGCGGCGCCGGTTACGCAGCCAGAGCACCGCGGCGGCGGTCAGCGCCACCACGAAGTGCGAGAAGTACACCCAGCTCGCCGCGATGTCCCACCAGTGCACCTGCGGGTGGTAGAGGTGCTGCTGCAACCAGATGGTGGGCACCTCGCCGCCGGTGGCCCAGCCGAACATGAACCGGTCGGCGACGATCAACTCCATGGCGTGCGGGGTGGCCCCGTTGTCGGCGAACCCGCGCGAGAGGTTGTACAGGGCGAACAGCAGCACCACCGGCACCCAGTCCCGAACGAAGCGCAGGTGACTGCGCCACGGCCGGTCGCTGTTCCAGGCGATTGTCGCGGCCCAGATCCAGACGAAGGCGTAGGTGGGGTCGGTGGGCAGCCCGATGGCCAGCCAGGCGGCGAGGAAGGCAACCGCCCAGATGCTCATGGCGACGACACGCCGACGGCCCCCGTCGGCGGACGCGGGCGGGTCGGTCCGGGCGGGGGGCTGGGGGTCAGTCACGACGGCCATCGTCGTCAAGGTTAACGACGGGTATGGCATCGACCGACGGGGACCACCCGGCGAAGCCGTGCACAGGTGCCCGGATCCTCGGGCGCGTGTTCGGCGGGCTCGGCGAGCACCTAGGCTGACGACCATGCAGGAGCAGCCCGAGACGGCCTTCGCGCCGGGCCTGACCGCCCAGGTCGAGTTGACCGTCACCGACGCGGATACCGCCCAGGCGGTCGGTTCGGGGGACGTACCGGTGCTGGGCACGCCCCGGGTGCTCGCGCTGGCCGAGGCGGCCACCGTCGCGGCGACGGCGACGGGGATGCCGCCCGGGTCGACGACCGTGGGGACGCGCGTCGAGCTGGAGCACCTGGCGCCGACCGTGGTCGGCCGGACCGTCCGGGCGCAGGCCCTGCTGGCGACGGTCGACGGTCGCCGACTGTCGTTCGAGGTCACCGTCAGCGACGGCGACCAGACGGTGGCCCGGGGTCGAGTGGACCGGATCCTGGTGGACCGGCAACGCTTCGTCGAACGCGCCGGGCGGGCGTCGTGAACGCCGGCTTCGTCGAGGTCGCCGACCGGGTGCACGTGCTGCGCGAGCCGCTGTTGCGGGTCAACGTCACGCTGGTCGTCGGCGACGACGAGGCGCTACTGGTGGACACGCTCTCGTCGGCCGCCCAGGCCACCGTCCTGGCCACCGCCGTCCGGGCGGTCACCGACCGCCCGTTGACGCTTGTCAACACCCATCACCACTACGACCACTGTTTCGGCAACGCCGTCCTGGCCGGCGACCCGCCCCGCCCGGTGTACGCGCACGAGCTGGCCGCCGCGGCTCTACGCGCGGAGCCGGAGCGACTGCGCCGGGAGGCGTACGAGGAGGTGCGGACGGAGCACCCGGCGCTCGCCGCCGAGCTGGCCGACACCCCGCTGCTCGCTCCGACGCACACCGTGCAGATCGAGACGTCGCTGGACCTGGGTGGCCGGCGGGTGCTGTTGCGGCACCCGGGGCGGGGGCACACCGAGGCGGATCTGGTGGTGCATGTGCCGGACGCGGACGTGCTGATCGCCGGGGACCTGGTGGAGCAGAGCGGCCCGCCCGCCTTCGAGGACTCGTACCCCCTGCGGTGGCCGGACGCGGTCGCGGACCTGCTGCGGCTGACCACCGCGCGCACGGTGGTGGTGCCGGGCCACGGCGACCCGGTGGACGTCGAATTCGTCCGCGCCCAGCACGCCGAGCTGGTGCGGCTGGCCTGGCTGATCCGGGCCGCGCACACCGGGAGCGCGCCGCCGGAGCGGGTGGCCGCCGAGGCCCCCTTCGGAGCCCGCGCCGCCCTGATCGCCGCCCACCGCGGCTACGCAGAGCTCGACGGCGAGGCCTAGGCCCTAAGCGGCGAAGCGGCGCTCGACGGCGGCGCGGGTGGGCATGGCGGTGGCGCCGCCCGGGGACTCGCAGACCAGGCCCGCCACCCGCAGCGCGAACGCCACCCGCTCGACCCAGCCGCCCGGGTCGGTCGGTTCGCCGTCGCGCAGCAGGTCGGCGATGAGCGCGGCCATCACCGAGTCACCGGCACCGGTGGCGTCGATCGCGTTGACCTTCGGGGCCGGCACCCGGACCGGGTCGGCGTCGGCCGCGGCCAGCACCGCACCGGCCGCGCCGAGCGTCACCACCACCGTGGCGGCCCCCAACTCGCGCAGGTACGCCGCCACCCCCTCGACCGGTTCACCAGGGTAGAGCAGCCCGGCGTCGGCGGCGCTCAGTTTGACCAGGTGCGCGCCGGCGGCGAACTCGGCCACCACCTCGCGCAGCCCCTCCAACGCGGCCGGCCCGTTCAGCAGCCGGGGACGTACGTTCGGGTCGAAGACCCGCAGACCGGTGGCGAGCGACCAGGCGCGTCGGGCGGCGGCCAGCGTGCCGGGTTGGAGCAGCACGATCGAGCCGCAGTAGAGCACGTCGGCGCCCTCCAGCAGCGCGAGTTCCAGATCGTCGGGGCCGAGCAGGCCGTAGGAGGCCGGCTCGCCGTAGAAGCGGAAGTCGGGTTCCGGCCCGGCGTACGTGACCACCGCGAGCGTGGTCGGCGCCGGCACCGTGACCGCACCGGCCACCCCGACGTCGGCCTCGGTCAGGAAGGCGCGGATCCGCCCGCCCAGCACGTCGTCGCCGAGGGAGCCGACGAACTGTGCCGCACCGCCGAGTCGGGCCACCCCCACAGCGACGTTGAGCGGCCCACCGCCGATCGCCTGCCGGTAGACCCGTTCCCCGTCACGCTCGCTGTCGAGCAGGTCGACGAGCGCCTCGCCGAGCACCACCGCGTACCCCATGCCGATCCTCTCGTCGTCGCCAACCACCACCGGCCGCCGCACGCCGAGCCGATCGCCGTGCCCCCAGGCTGGCACAGCGCACGCCCCGGTGCGCGCCGAAGGCGGTGCACCAACGCGCTACCCCGGTCGGTGGATCGCCCCGTCGAGCGCAGCGAGGGGGCGACCGCTGCCGCCCCACCGGGCCGCGACGATCTGCGCGGCGACACTGACCGCGGTCTCCTCCGGTGTACGCCCACCGAGGTCCAACCCGATCGGGGAGGCGAGCCGGGCGAGTTGCTCCGCGTCGAGCCCCGCCTCGCGCAGCAGCTTGTGCCGCTCGTCGTGGGTGCGCCGCGAGCCCATCGCGCCGACGTACGCCAGCGGGTGGCGCAGCGCCAACTCCAGCAACGGCACGTCGAACTTCGGGTCGTGGGTGAGGACGCACACCACCGTCCGCCCGTCGACCCGGCCGGCGTCCACCTCCGTGCGCAGGTAGCGGTGCGGCCACTGCACCACCACCTCGTCCGCCTCGGGGAAGCGCCGTGCGGTGGTGAAGACCGGCCGGGCGTCGCAGACGGTGACCCGGTAGCCGAGGAACGCGCCGATCCGGGCCACTGCGGCGGCGAAGTCGATCGCCCCGAAGACGATCATCCGTGGTGGGGTGGCGTACGCGGTCACGAAGAGGCTGACGCCGCTGCCGCGCCGCTGCCCGTGGTAGCCGTACCGGAGCACCCCGCTGTGCCCGGCGGTGAGCAGTCCGAGGGCGTCGACGCCTGCGGCGGCGTCGAGCCGGTCGTCACCCAGCGAGCCGATCGACCGCTGGCCGGTCAGCACCAGCCGCCGACCCAACCGCCGAGCCGGATCGGTCGGCACCGCGCCCGGTGGATCGCCGGCATCGGCGGCCACGCAGGCGACCACTGCCGCCGGTTGGCCGCCCCGGCGGGCGGCGGCGACGGCGTCCAGCTCCGGCAGGGCGCCGGCGTCGACGCGCTCCACGAACACGTCGAGGATGCCACCGCAGGTCAGACCCACGGCGTACGCGTCGTCGTCGCTGATGCCGTACCGGATCAGCTCGGCTGCGCCGGTGTTCAGCACCCGGCGGGACCGTTCGTAGAGGTCCGCCTCGACGCAGCCGCCGGAGACGCTGCCGGTGACCGTGCCGTCGACCGCCACCGCCATCGTCGCGCCGGGCGGTTGCGGCGCGGAGTGCCAGGTGGCCACGACGGTGGCCAGCGCGACCGGCTCGCCGGCGCGGCAACGGCGGTGCACCTCGTCGAACACGTCCGGCACCGGGCTGCCGCCTCTCCGTTCCGCCATCCCCGTACGCAGGATATGGCGTCCAACGGCGACCGGTGGGTCATCTCATTCATCGAGGAACGGCTATTGCGCTGCGGGCGTTCGGCATGGTGGGATGACGCGTACCGGGCGGTGCGAGGGCTGCGGCGCCGCCGGTTGCCGGGTTCGTCACACGCGAGGGCGCCGGTCCCTGACAGGACCGTTGATGGCACGCGTCCACCGGCTGGTCTTTCGCCGGGGCACGTCGCCGTGATCGTCGCACCGTTCACTTCAGCGGGGCGAGCAGGCCACGTCCCACCCGATTGTGGCGGGGCGGCTCGGGCGGCACGCCTCGCGAGTCAGGAGAACCCGTGAACCGTTCCCGTACGGCCGCGTTGCTCACTGCGGCCATGACCCTCGCGCTGGGCGCCGTCGCCCTGGCGTCCAGTCCCCAGCCGGCCGCCGCGCACGGCGCGGCGATGACCCCGGGCAGCCGTACCTACCTGTGCTGGCAGGACGGCCGCAGCCAGACCGGTGAGATCAGGCCGAACAACCCCGCGTGCTCCGCCGCGGTGGCGCAGAGCGGGGCGAACTCGCTCTACAACTGGTTCAGCGTGCTGCGGTCCGACGCCGGCGGCCGGACCACCGGGTTCATCCCGGACGGGCAACTGTGCAGCGGCGGCAACACCGGCTACCGCGGCTACGACCTGCCCCGCACCGACTGGCCGCTGACCCACCTGACCTCCGGGTCGCGGTTGGACTTCAAGTACAGCAACTGGGCGCACCACCCGGGCACGTTCTACTTCTACGTGACCAAGGACAGTTGGAGCCCGACTCGCGCGCTGGCCTGGAGTGACCTTGAGGAGCCGTTCCTGACGGTGACCAACCCGCCGCAGCGCGGGGCGGTCGGCACCAACGACGGGCACTACTACTTCAGCGGCAACCTGCCGTCGGGCAAGAGTGGCCGGCACATCATCTACTCCCGCTGGGTGCGTTCGGACTCGCAGGAGAACTTCTTCGGCTGCTCCGACGTGACCTTCGACGGTGGCAACGGTCAGGTGACCGGGGTGGGCCCGGGCACCGGTTCGCCGTCGCCCGACCCGACCACCACCGCACCGCCGACGACCGCGCCGCCGACCACCGCGCCGCCGACGACCGCACCGCCGACCACCGCACCGCCGACCACCCCACCGCCGGGTGGCAGCGACTGCATGGCGGTCTACAGAGTGAGCAGCGCCTGGCAGGGTGGTTTCCAGGGCGAGGTCACGATCATGAACCACGGCAGTACGCCGTTCTCCGGCTGGACCGCGAGTTGGAGCTGGCCCAACGGGCAGTCGATAAGTCAGATCTGGGGTGCCACCCAGAGTTCGTCCGGCTCGTCGGTGACAGCGACGAACGTCGCCTACAACGGCACCGTCGCACCGGAGGGCACCACCACGTTCGGCTTCCTGGCCAGCACCACAGGAACAAACGGAATCCCGACGGTCACCTGCGCCCGCCGCTGAATCTCCACTAGTTGATCAAGAGGTTTGCGTCACCGGAACGACTCCGGATGACGCAAACCTCTTGATCAACAGGGTGTCAGCGGACCATGGAGCCGACCACCGGCTTCGTGAGCAGAGCCGACTGGTTGCGCTGGATGCCCGGGTCGAGGGTCTTCGCCACGAAGATGGCGTGCCAGATGCAGAAGATCAACACCGTCCACACCTTGCGGGAGTGGTCGGCCTCCTCCCGCTTGTGCTCGTCGAGCAGCCGCAGCGCGTACGACAGGTCGAGCAGGTCGCCCGCACCCGAGGTGCTCAGCACGTGCCGGGCCCACTCGTACATCTCGCCGCGCAGCCAGACCCGGGTGGGGGTCGGGAAGCCCAGCTTCTTGCGGTTGACGATGGCCGGCGGCACGACACCCTGCAACGCCTGGCGCATCGCGTACTTCGTGGCGTCGGAGCGCGGCGGCAGCTTCAGGTCGACCGGGATCTTCGCCGCGACGTCGAAGACGGCACGGTCGAGGAACGGCACCCGCACCTCCAGCGAGTGCGACATCGAGATCCGGTCGGCCTTGACCAGGATGTCGCCGCGCAGCCAGGTGTAGAGGTCGACGTACTGCATCTTGGTGACGTCGTCCAGCTCGGTGCACTCGGCGTAGATCGGGGCGGTGACGTCGGTGTAGCGCACCGAGGGGTCGTAGCGGCGCATCAGGTGCTGCTTCTCCTCCTCGGTGAACATCCGCGCGTTGCCGTAGTAGCGCTCCTCGATCGGGGTGGTGCCGCGCTCCAGGAAGCTCTTGCCCTTGACCCCCTGCGGGATCGCCTTGGAGACCGCGCGCAGGCCCTTCTGCACCCCGCCGGGCAGACCGTTGACGGTGCCCAACGACAGCGGCTCCCGGTAGATGGTGTAGCCGCCGAAGAACTCGTCGGCGCCCTCGCCGGAGAGCACCACCGTGACATGCTCGGCGGCCTTCTTGGCCACGAAGTAGAGCGGCACCAACGCCGGGTCGGCCACCGGGTCGTCCAGGTGCCAGACGATCTTCGGCAGCGCCTCGATCATGTCCTGCGGACCGATCTTGGTGGGGATGGTGGTGACGTCCAGGTGCCGGGCCGACTCCTGGGCGACGTCGATCTCCGAATAACCCGGTACGTCGTAGCCGACCGTGAACGTGAGGATGTTCGGGTTGAACTCCCGGGCCAGCGCGACCACCGCGGTGGAGTCGATGCCGCTGGACAGGAACGAACCGACCGGGACGTCGGAGCGCATGTGCATGCGCACGCTCTCCCGCAGCGTCTCCCGGATCTCGTGGTACAGCTTCTGCTCGTCGTCGACGGGCGCCGGCCGGAACACCGGCCGATACCACCGCCGTACGTCGATCCGCCCGCCCGGGGTCCAGTTCAGGTACTCCCCGGAGCCGATCCGGCTGATGCCCTTGTGCAGCGTGCCGGGCTCGGGGACGTACTGCAGGGTCAGGTAGTGGCTCAGGTTGGCCGTGTCGACGCCCGCGTCGCCCTGGTAGTTGCTGTGCGCGAACGGCAGCAGCGCCTTCTTCTCCGACGCCAGGTAGAGGCCGTCGGCGGTCTCCAGGTAGTGCATCGGCTTGATGCCGAAGTAGTCGCGGGCACCGAACGCGCGCCGCTCCTGCCGGTCCCAGATGACGAACGCGAACATGCCCCGCAGCCGGGTGAGCACCTGCTCGCCCCAGAAGTGGTAGCCCGCGACGATCACCTCACCGTCACCGGCGGTGGCGAACTGAGCGCCGAAGTCCCTGATCAACTCCTCGCGCAACTCGATGTAGTTGTAGATCTCACCGTTGAAGGTGAGCAGGTAACGGCCGTTCGCGTAGGGCAGCGGCTCGTGGCTCGACGCAACGTCGATGATGGCCAGCCGCTTGTGGGCGAACACGCCGTCCGCGTACCGGCCGGAGGCGTCGCCGACCACCTCGACCCCGGTCTCGTCGGGGCCGCGGTGGTGCAGGCATTCCAACGCTCCGGCGATGTGGTCGCGGTGCGCGGCGGCGTTGCCGTTCGCGCTGAAGAAGGCCAGAAGTCCGCACATGGTGGTCATCTTTCCACGCGCGCTGTCGGCCCGTCGCAGCCGTCCGTCGATCCGCCCGCCGGGGGCGTCACCGCGAACCGGGCGCGCGGTACCGTCGGGATCAGCAACGAAGCGGAGGGAGCGGCGCAATGACCGAGGGACAAACCGACGGTACGCCGACGGACGGCACGGAATCGCACGATCCGGACTTCCCGGAGGCGTTCCTGTCGTTCATGCGGCAGGGCTGGCGCGACACCGCGCTCCCCGTGTCGCCCCGGCCGGAGACGCCCAACTACGCCAAGCGGCGGGCGGCGCTCTCGGCGGCGTTCCCCGGCGAGACGCTGGTGATCCCCACCGGCACCGAGAAGGTCCGGGCCAACGACACCGACTACCCGTTCCGGCCGGGCAGTGACTTCGCCTACCTGACCGGCGACCACGACGCGGACAGCGTGCTGGTGCTGCGCCCGAACGGCTCAGGGCACGACGCGATGCTGTACATGCGGCCCCGCTCGTCCCGCGAGACCGACGAGTTCTTCCGCAGCCGCAACGGCGAGCTGTGGGTGGGCCGGCGGCACACGCTCAGTGAGAAGTCGACCGAGCTGGGCCTGCCCACCGCCGACCTGACCGGCCTGGAGGCGACCCTCGCCGACCTGGCGCCGGGGCGTACCCGGGTGTTGCGCGGGTTCGACGCCCAGGTGGACGCGGCCGTCCGCCCGTACGACGGTGCCCGCGCCGAGGGTCAGCCGGCCCGGGACCGGGAGCTGGCGATCGCCATCTCGGAGATGAAGCTGGTCAAGGACGAGTGGGAGATCGGCCAACTCCAGGACGCGATCGACGCCACCGTGCGCGGCTTCGAGGACGTGGCCCGGATCCTGCCGGCGGACCGCGCCGTCTCGGAGCGGCTGCTGGAGGGCGTCTTCGCGCTGCGGGCCCGCCACGACGGCAACGACGTCGGGTATGGCTCGATCGTCGGCGCCGGCGAGCACGCCACGATCCTGCACTGGGTGCACAACCACGGCGCCACCCGGCCGGGTGACCTGCTGCTGATGGACATGGGCGTCGAGGGCCGCAACCTCTACACCGCCGACGTGACCCGGGTGGTGCCGGTGAGCGGGCGGTTCACCGCCCTGCAACGCCAGGTCTACGACATCGTGTACGCCTCACAGCAGGCCGGCATCGAGGCGATTCGACCTGGTGTGAAGTTCAAGGACGTCCACCTGACCTGCATGCGGGTGCTCGCCGAGGGCCTGGCCGAGCTGGGTCTGCTGCCGGTGAGCGTGGACGAGGCGATGGACGAGAAGTCGACGGTCTACCGGCGGTGGACGCTGCACGGCTTCGGCCACATGCTCGGCATCGACGTGCACGACTGCTCGAACGCCCGTAAGGAGACGTACCGCGACGGCGCGCTGGGCGAGGGCTACGTGCTCACTGTCGAGCCGGGTCTGTACTTCCAGCCGGAGGACGAGCTGGTCCCCGCCGAGCTGCGCGGCGTCGGCATCCGGATCGAGGACGACGTGCTGGTCACCGCGACCGGCGCGGTGAACCTGTCGGCCGGGCTGCCGCGCACCTCCGACGAGGTGGAGACCTGGCTGGCCGAGCAGCGTGAGGCGGGCCCCCGCCTGCCCGGCTGACACCTGACGAACGACTGCCCCCGGCGAGGCCCTGGTCAACGTGCTGCGACGTTGACCGGGGCCTCGTCTGCGCCCACCCCTCGACAGCCCTCATGGGCGTGGCTGGCCCGGTCCACGGCCCGGCATCACCATGATCGACACCACCTCGGCGATGTCGCGCCATCAACCGCCCCAGATACCGCAACCTCGGCGACCTGGAGTGGATCATGTCGGCCCGGCCACGGCCGCGGCCACGGCCCGGCACGGCCCGGCACCGCACGGCGCGGCCACGGCCGCACCTCAACCCAGTTGAGTCAGCGTCCGTCCGCTGACCCACCGACCGGCACTGCCCGTCGGCCCCCGCCCGAACCCCGGGTAGCGAGGCTTCCGCATAGGGCATCCGTCAGCGTTTGTGCTGCTCACACCCCTTTCCGCCACCCCGAACCGGTTGCGCTTCCTAAGCTGGGCTGAGCCGAATGCGTGGTTATCTCAGATACGTCCGCATCGCGAAGATGGTTCTCATACGGTGGGGATCAGAGGCTGCAACCCATTTGTAGCTGGTCGTGACGCCTCGGGCGATGCGGCCCCGTCTGGTAGCAGGAAAGGGCGGAAGGCTCTGATGTCCAACGACGTAACGAGTACCGACGGCGGGGCCTCGACAGCTCCGCCGACACGACGACGGCGGGCGCTCTGGGTCGCCGGCGTCGCCGGGCTGACCGGTGTGGTCGGCCTGGCCGCATTGGGCGGTGTGGCCGCCCGGGACGACAAGCCCACCTCCAACCGGGCTTCCGACGCGCAGCCGTCGACCAACCAGCAGAACGTCAGCGACGCCGGTGGTGCGGACGACGGTGCCAAGAAGGACGGCGCCAAGGAGGACGGCGGTCCGGAAGGCGAGTGGAGCGGCGACGACTGGAGCGGCTTCGACGACCGGTCCGACAAGAACGGCAAGGACCAGAAGGACGGGAAGGACGAGAAGGACCGCGCCCGGCAGGTCCCGTGCGACACCGACAAGCTGATCCAGGAGATCGTGTTCGCCAACAACAAGCACGGCGGTGTGCTGGAGCTGGCCAAGGGCTGTACGTACAACCTGACCCGCAACGACTACCAGGGCAACGGCCTCCCGGTGATCACCGAGCGGATCACGCTCAAGGGTGAGCACACCACCATCGGTCGCGACGCCACCGCCGACTACTTCCGGATCCTCAACGTCGGCCCTGGCGGGGACCTCACCCTGCAGGGCCTGAGCATCAAGGGTGGCCAGACCCGTCAGCCCACGATGACCGCCGACCCGGCGACGGTCTGGGCGCCGTACTCGGCCCTGGTCCGCTCCACCGTGGCCAACACGGCAGCCAAGCCGGACGTCGCGGAAGCACCCGGGGGCAAGCCCGCCACGGCATCGAGTCCGGCGACAGCAGCCAAGGCCGCGACAGCGACAGCGGCAAAGCCCGCGGCAGCAGCCAAGCCGGCGGCAGCAGCCAAGCCCGCGGCGGAAGCCAAGCCGGCGGCGGAAGCCAAGCCCGCGGCGGAAGCCAAGCCGGCGGAAGCGACCAAGGCCACCACGACGGCAGCGAAGCCTGTGGTCGTGGCGGCGAAGCCGGCGGCGGTCGGGCCGGCGGTGGTGCCGCTGGTCGAGCAGCCCGGGTTCACCGACGGTGCCGGGGTGCTGGTGCAGCCCGGTGGTCGCGCGGAGATCCTGGACAGCGAGCTGCTCTACAACCAGTCCGGTGGCAACGGCGGCGGGTTGGCCAACTTCGGCAGCACCAGGCTCAGTAAGACGACAGTGGCGCACAACACCGCCTTCTTCTTCGGCGGCGGCATCTTCAACGCCGGTCTGCTCCAGGTCGACGAGTCGAAGATCAAGGACAACACCGGGATCATCGGCGGTGGCGGCATCTCCAACGGCGCGGCCGAGATCTTCACCGATGACGTCGACGGCGGCTCGGTCTGGGTCTACAAGAGCGAGATCACCGACAACGAGACGCTCGGCTTCGGCGGCGGCGTCCTGGACGTCGAGGGCACCACGACCCTGCACGAGACGACGGTCAGCGGCAACACCGCGGTGCTCGCCGGTGGCGGCGTGGCGGTGGCCGACAGCCAGCTCACTCTGAAGAACGCCACGGTGGTCAAGAACAGCACCGCCGGCGTGGGCGGCGGCGTGGCGGTCGCCTTCGACAGCGCCGCGACGATCGAGAACAGCAAGATCAAGGACAACACCGCGGGGTTCTTCGGTGCCGGTCTCTACAACGACGACAGCGTCACCACGGTGCGCGACAGCGAGGTGGCGGGCAACCGGGCCGTCGGCCCGTCCGGCAGCGGCGGCGGTATCTACAACACGGACGGCGGCGAGATCACCCTCCACCGGACGAAGGTGACGTACAACTTCGCCACCCTGCCGCCCGGTGGCATCTCCAACGGACTCTTCAGCTCCGTGAGACTGGACGACGAGTCTGCGGTGTCCGCCAACCGCCCCACCAACTGCCTGAACGTTCCCGGTTGCTTCTGACCGGAACGGGGTGGCTGATCCACATAGAGGGTGCGCCCCTCCGAGCCGGCGACGGCGCGGAGGGGCGTACCCGTTTTGGCTGGTCAACAGGGGTCGACGGCCGCATTGGGCGGCAGTGGGCCTGGCGGGGCGTCCCGGCCCCTCCGGATGGGACATGAACCGAATGCGGGGTTCTTTCGGATAAGCCCGCGAGGCGAGGATCCTTCTCATACGGTGGTTTTGGGAGCTACAACCGATTTGTAGCAGGGGACGTCCGTCTGACGGCGGCGACCCTGTCTGGTACGAGGAGAGGGCAGAGAGCTCCGATGTCCAACTACCTAACGAACAACGAAGCCTCCGGGCGGGCGACGGCCAAGCGCCGCCGCAAGCTCTGGCTCGCCAGTGGCGTGGCCGGTTTGACGGGCGTGATCAGTCTCGCGGCGGTGGGCGTCGCGGGCAGCGCCGGAGCGGTCGGCCTGAACTGGAACACCGCGCAGGTCAGCAAGGACGGCGACCAGCGGGGTGACGAAGGACGCGACTGGGACAAGGACAAGGGCGAGGACCGGGACAAGGACAAGGACAAGGACAAGGACAAGGACAAGGACCACGAGCGCGGGAAGGAGGTGCCTTGCGACACCGACAAGCTGATCCAGGCCATCGTGTTCGCCAACAACAAGCACGGCGGTGTGCTGGAGCTGGCCAAGGGCTGCACCTACAACCTGACCCGCAACGACTACCAGGGCAACGGCCTCCCGGTGATCACCGAGCACATCACCCTCAAGGGTGAGCACACGACGATCTCCCGGGAAGCGACGGCGGACTACTTCCGCATCCTCAACGTCGGCGCCGGTGGTCACCTCACGATCGAGGGCCTGACCATCAAGGGTGGCCAGACCCTCGATCGGTACGACAGCGTCGAGCCGGCAGCCGTCTGGGCGGCGTACTCGGACTCCGAGGCGCTCGCCGCGCAGGTGAAGGCCGGTACCCCGTTGGCCCAGGCGCTCACCGCTCAGCAGGCCAACCCGAAGGCGGGCCTGAAGGCCGCGCCGAAGGTCACGCCGAAGGCTTCGGCGGGCGTCGTCACACCGCTCGTCGAGTACCCGGAGGACACCGACGGCGCGGGCATCCTGGTCCAGCCGGGCGGCACCGCCGAGATCCTGGAGTCCGAGGTCGTCCTCAACCAGTCGGGCAACAACGGCGGTGGCGTGGCCAACTTCGGCACCACGAAGATCTGGCACAGCACCGTCACCCGTAACACCGCCTTCTTCTTCGGCGGTGGTGTCTTCAACGCCGGCCTGCTCAAGGTCGAGGAGTCGAAGATCACGGACAACACCGCCGTCATCGGTGGTGGCGGTATCTCCAACGGTGCCGCGGAGATCTTCGCCGACGACGTCGACGGTGGAACGGTCGAGCTCAAGAAGGCCGAGATCACCGACAACGAGACGCTGGGCTTCGGCGGCGGCTACCTCGACATCGAGGGCAACACCACCGCGTACGAGACCAAGTTCGTCTCGAACACCGCGGTCCTCGCCGGCGGTGGTCTGGCGGCGGCGGACAGCCAGCTCAACCTGCACCAGGCCTTGATCGAGAAGAACAGCACCGCCGGTGTCGGTGGCGGTGTGGCCATCGCCTTCGACAGCGCGGTCACGTTCGAGAAGAGCAGCATCAAGGACAACACCGCCGGCTTCTTCGGCGGCGGGCTCTACAACCGCGGCAGCGTCACCACGCTGCGCGACAGCGAGGTCGTCGGCAACCGGGCCCTGGGCCCGATCGGAGTCGGCGGCGGCATCTTCAACACCTTCGGCGAGGTCAACCTGTCGAAGACGAAGGTCGCCCACAACTTCTCCACCTTCGAGCCGGGCGGCGTCTTCAGCTTCTTCGGACAGGTGAACGTGGACGACAAGTCCGCGATCACCGCGAACCGCCCGACCAACTGCCTGGCCATCCCGGGCGGCACCATCGAGAACTGCTTCGCCTGATCACCTACGGGTGACAGCACACGGCAGCGCAACAGGCCGGCCCCCTTCCGCAGGACGCGGAAGGGGGCCGGTTCGTCACTTCTGGACGAAGACCGCCACGCTGCGCGCCGGCACGGTGAACGTGCCAGCCGCCCGGTCGAACGACGCGGTACGCAGCACCGGGTCGGCCGAGTCGACCAGCACCGGGTGTAGTGCCACGTCCGCGCCGCGCAGACCGGTCAACGTCTGCTTCGCCGTCTGCGGGGTGCTGTTGAAGACGACGGTCACCGACTTCCACGCCCCACCCAGCCCGCGGGCGTCCAGGGTCATGGTCAGCACGCCCGGCATCTCCTGCGCGCCGGACAGCGGGAACGCCACCCGCTGCTGCACCTGCTCGGCGGTGGCCAGCCCGAACACCGGCGACGACGCCCGGATGCGCAGCAACTCGGCGTACCGGGCGTCGGTGGTGTTGATCGCCGCGCAGTCCGGCACCAGCGCCGGGTCCGCCAGCAGGGGCCTCGCGTACGACCACTTGTCCTCGTTGTCCGCCGCGGGCGGCAGGCCGGCGCCGAACCCGTTGCCCTGTGCACAGTCCCAGCGGATCTGGTTGAACCAGTCACCGGAGTTGAACGAGTTACGGTCCAGCGACTTCGACCGCAGCCGTTCGGTGCCGGCGGTGACGAACCCGGTGCCCTGCCCCAGCACGACCGTGCCCAGCGCCAGCACCTGCATCCGGGAACGGTCCGCCGCCGTGGTGGCCTGCGGCAGTTTGTACGCCAGCGCGTCGTACAGGATCTCGTTGTCGTGCGCGTCGGCGTAGGTGACGGCCTCCCCCGGCGCCGCGGTGTAACCGGCCGGGGAGCCGTTGTAGTCCACCTGCGCCCCGGTGACCTGCCGTCCGCCTGTGTCGGTGAACCGGTACCCGCGCAGGTTGCCGGTCAGACCCACCTTGATCAGGTCGTGGGCGTGCAACAGTCGGGCCTTCTGCTCGGCGGGTGACCCGTTGGCCGCGTCACCGTTCGGGTCGGTGTAGAGCCCGGAGGCGAAACCCTGCACCCGCGGGTTCGCGTCGAACGGTCCGCCGCCGCGCACCGCGTCGCGCAGCCGGTCGTTGAACGTGCCGATGCCGGTGCCCGCCATGTTGGCCTGGGTGGCCTGGACGAACCGGGCGTCGTTGGCGACCTCGCCGAAGTTCCAGCCCTCGCCGTAGAGCAGGATCGCCTTGCCGTCCACGCCGTCACGGGCGACGGTCAACCGGTCCAGTGCCCTGCGGACGGCCAGGATGTTGGCCTTCGGGTGGTGACCCATCAGGTCGAACCGGAAACCGTCCACCTTGTACTGTCGCGCCCAGGTGACCAGCGAGTCGACGACGAGTTTGCCCATCATGGCGTGCTCGGGCGCGGTGTTGGCGCAGCAGGTGGAGTTGGCTACCGTGCCGTCCTCCAACAGCCGGTGGTAGTAGCCGGGCACGATCTGGTCGAGCACGGACTTCGCGTCGGTGCCGGCCGCCGACGTGTGGTTGTAGACCACGTCCATGACGACCCGCAGGCCCGCGTCGTTCGCCCCGGCGACCATCCGGCGGAACTCGGTGGTCCGCGCCGCACCGACCGGGTCGACGGCGTAGCCGCCCTCCGGCACGGTGTAGTGCAACGGGTCGTACCCCCAGTTGTAGCCGTCGGTGTCGGCGACCGCCGCCACGCACTTCTGCTGCTCCGCGGAGTCCGGCGGGAGTGCCGCCAGGTCGCAGGCCGGCTGGCGCTGGTCGGCCCGTTTCTCCGGGATTGTCGCGAAATCGAACGCCGGCAGCAGGTGCAGGTGGGTGACGCCGGCGTCGCCGAGCGCCCTCAGGTGGGTCATGCCGGCGGTCTTCGGGTCGGTGAAGGCGAGGAACGTCCCCCGCCGCTCGGCCGGCACGGTGTCGTCGGCGATGGAGAAGTCCCGTACCGACAGCTCGGTGATCTGCGCCTTCGCCGGGGGCACCGGCGCCGGTTTGCGTAGCGTCCGCCAGCCCACCGGGGCCAGCGCCGGGTCGTTCAGGTCGACCAGTTGGCTGTGCGTGGAGTCCGCCGCCAGGGCCACCGAGTACGGGTCGGTCACCGACGCGGTGACCATCTTCTGCGTCGCCGGCTGCCAGGCCTGCACCTGGTAGCGGTAGTACTTGCCGACCCAGGTGGAGTTGCCGCGCGCCGACCAGACACCGGTGCGGTCGTCGCGGCGCATCGGCACCGTCCTGGGCTGGGCGGTGGGCGAGTCGAACAGTTGCAGCGTCACCGTCCGGGCGGTCGGCGCCCACAGCGCGACGCTCGGCGTCCGACCCGCGAAGGTCGGCCCGAGGGTCGCGTCGGTGGCCCGGGAGTACACGTCGTCGAGCACACCGGGGATCTGCACACCGGTCGCGGAGAGAAGGGCGCCCGTGGCGTCGCGTTCGGTGACCAGCACCTGCCCCCGCAGCGCCGCCGGGACCTTGGCGAGGTCCGCCCGGTCCAGGGCGAAGCTACGGTACGACCACAGGTGCGGGAACCTCGTGCGCTGGGCCTCGGTGAGCCCGTTGCGCTGCGCCCGCAACGGCAATGAGGTGTACGTCCCGGTCAGCTCTCCGTCGACCACGCTGACCCCGCCGGTGGGCGCGGTGATCAGCGCGTACGTCCTACCGTCGGTCGGCGGAGTCTGCCACGCCACGGTGGACCGGTCGATCCAGTGCGCCTTCTGCTTGGTGATGTCGGTGTCCCTGCTGGCGCTGGTCGCGGTCGACGGCAGCAAGCGGCCCGGTGTGGCGGCGAGCAGCCACACCTCGCGTCCCGCGCTGGCGAAGTCGAGCCGCTGGTCGTCGGGCAGGTCCTTGGTGTCGCCCTGGTGGATGATGTAGTTCAGCCCGGTGGCACCGGCTGCCAACGGCACCCGGAACACCGCCCCGAACGCGTCGGTCGAGGTCGGCTTCAACGGGCTGGACCACTCGGTCGGGTTGGCCGCACCGTCCCACAGGTGCAGACCCCAGCCGTCGTAGTTGCCGTCGGCCCGCCGGTAGTGGATCACGGCGGTGCCCTCCTGGACCGGCGGGTCCGGTTCACCGGTGGCCGCCTGCCGGCTCGGGTAGATCGCCGGGTCGCCCTGCTTGAGCCAGATCTCCCCGGTGGACGTCACGTCGATGCTGCGGTCCTGCGCGACGTCCTTGGCGCCGTCCGCGTCGACCACCAGGAGGCTCACCGACTTCGCGCCCGGCTTGAGCTTCACCCACGCGAACCGGCCGTAGGAGTCCTCCCCGGCGAACGGCTGCCCCTTGGGAAACTCGGTGACGTACGCCGGGTCGAGATCGCCCCAGGCGTACAACCCCCAGTCGTCGTACCCACCGGCGGGCCGCTGGTAGTGCACCACCGCCCACTCCCGGGAGTCACCCTGCGGAGGCGTACCCACGACGGCGGTGGACCGGGCCGTCGCGGTGCGACCCCGGCCGTCGCGGACCACCGCCTTGTACTCGACCCGGGTGCCGCCGGCCAGACCGGTCAGGTCGTGCTGCACGGTGTACGGCGCGTGGTCGGCGCTGCCCAGCAACGTCCACCGGCCACCCGCGACCCGGGCGGCGACGGTGACGGTGGCGAGGGGGTCACCGGTCACCTGGGCGGTGACCGCGGCCCGGGTGGCGACCGGCGCGTCCGGAGCCGGGCTGGTGATGGTGATGGTCGGCTTGCCGGCCGCCGGTGCGATGGGGTTGCCGGCCCGGTACACCGCCGCCGACAGCGGCGGCACGGTCAGGGTCAGCTTCCCGTCGGCACCCGCCTTCGCGTCCGAACGGGCCGGGGGCGCCCCGCCGGCCTGTTCGTCACCCGAGCCGCCGTAGATGCCGGTGAAGGTGGCGCCGGCCGACCAGGTGTCCACGGTGACAGTCTGCGCGGTGTCGGCGTTGTTCACCGCCACCACGTACTCGGTGCGGTCGGCGGGGGCGATCCGGGAGGCGGCGAAGACACCCGGACCGTCGGCGGCGTACCGGGTGACCTGCACGCCGTCGCGCAGCGCCGGGTGGGCCTGGCGCAGCCGGCCCAGCTCGGCGATGGTCCGGTACAGCGGGTGGCTGGTGTCGAACTGGTCGCTGGCGTGGGTGCGGTCGGTGCCGAGCAGGTCGTCGTCGAGGTAGTCGGGAACCTTCGACGCGAACATGTCCTGCCGGGCGTCCTTGTCCCCGCCGGGCCCGGTGAAGCCCTGCTCGTCACCGGAGTAGATCACCGGCTGGCCACGCGTGAGGAACATCAGTTGGTGCGCGAGCTGGTCGCGGCGCAGGTGACTGGTCGGGTCGGTGCCACCGGAGGCGACGAACGAACCGATCCGGCCCATGTCGTGATTGCCGAGGAAGGTGGTCAGCCGACCGGCGTCGGTGTCCCGGGCGGAGTAGAGGTCGTCGCGGGCGTACACGTCGGCGAGCGCCTTCGCCGAGCCGGCACCGGCGGTGTACCCGCGAGCGGCCTCCTGGAAGGCGAAGTCGAGGGTCGCCGGCAGGCCACCCTGCCGGACGTAGCTGGAGCTGATCTCCGGGTCGGCGCTGTACACCTCGCCGAACATGAAGAAGTCCTTCTTGCCGGCCTTCTCGGCGGCCCGCTCGATGCCCTGGCTGAACTGCGGCCAGAAGTCCATGTTGACGTGCTTCACGGTGTCCAGCCGGAACCCGTCGACGCCGATCGCGCCAATCCAGTCCCCGTACGCCTTGGTCAGCCCCTGGACCACCTCGGGGCGCTCGGTCCACAGGTCGTCGAGACCGAAGAAGTCGCCGTACTCGCTGTTCTCGCCGGCAAAGGTGGAGTCACCCCGGTTGTGGTACATGGTGGCGTCGTTCAGCCAGGCCGGGACCTTGACGGTGGCGTCACCCGCCTCGGCGAACGTCGGCGTGTACGGGAACGACTCGTTGCCGACCGGCGGGAACGCGCGGCTGCCGTCGGCGTAGTTGCGGTCCTCGAACGCCCGCCCCTGCGCGTCGGTGTAGGGCGAGGTCGCCTTGTCCACGTACGCGTACTTGTCTTCGGCGTACTTGATGACGTCGGCGGTGTGGTTGACGATCACATCGAGGTAGATCTTGATGCCGCGCCGGTGGGCGAGCGTGACCAGCCTCTTCATCTCCTCGTTGGTGCCGAAGTGCGGGTCCACCTGGGTGAAGTCGGTGATCCAGTAGCCGTGGTAGCCAGCCGAGATGTCGTTGCCTGCACCCTGCACCGGCCGATTCTTGAAAACCGGGGCGAGCCAGATGGCCGTGGTGCCCATGCCCTGGATGTAGTCCAGCTTGTCGATGACGCCCTTGAGGTCGCCACCGTGGTAGAAGCCCTTGTCGGTGGCGTCGAGCCCGGTGCGCAGACGGTCACCGGAGAGGCCGCCCCGGTCGTTGCGCGGGTCACCGTTGGCGAACCGGTCCGGCAGGACGAAGTAGAACTGCTCGGCCCGCGCGGAGTTGCCGCCCGCCTTCAGCAGCGCCTCGGCGGTGGGTTCGTCGCGCCACTGGGCGGCGCCGGCAGTGGCCAGGGGGGCGCCGCCGGACGACCGGGGAGCGGCGGGGTGCGCGGCGACCGGAGTGCCGACGAGCGTGAGCGTGAGCACGGAGACGAAGGTCAGCAGGGCGGTGCGCGGTATCGGCGGGGGTTTCATCGACGCCTTCCTCTGGTCGCTGATTGGCCGCACGCTAACCCTTGCCGAAAAATTCTGCAATAGTTTGCAAACACGGTCGCAACAAGGCAGCAACCTTGCAGGAGTGCTGTGTTCGTCGAGGTCAGAACCCGCTGCAGCGCACCCCGTCGACCGTGCACACCCACGGCGTACTGGACGTCCGCTCCAGGTGGAACCGCAACGACACCGAACCACCAGGCCGCACGTCCACCCCACTGACGTACGTGAAGCCGCTGCCGTTCTGTCGAACCGTCCCCTGTGGCACGCCCTCCACCCAGGTGGTCACCAACCGCCCACCGGAGAACTCCAACACGACCGTCCAACCACGGCTCTCGGCAGACGCGTTGACGATCGACACCTCGCCGATGAAACCCCCGTCGAAGCTCTGCACCACCCGGTACCGCCCACTCACCGCCGGCCGCCCCTGCGGAACCCGGCTCGGCGACCGCGTCACCGTCGGACCGACAGACGAGCTCCCCGACGGTGACCGCGACCCGGCCACGGCGCTCGGCGGCAGCCCACTCGCGCGCCCCGACAAGCCCGGCAGCACCGGAGCCGGCGACGACGCCGACACCGACGTGGGCGCGCTCGGCGCGGCGACCGCCGACGGCAGCGGCAACGCCGGCGGCACCGGCGCTCCGTCCGGCGCAGGACTACGCCCCCGGTACGCGCCCAGGGCTACGAAGAGCAGGACCACCATCACGACGACACCAGCGCCCACCACGATCCAGGGCGACGAGACGATCGCAACCGGACCGCGCGGCAGTCGCGGGACACGACGCATGCCGAACATGAACCTCCCTCAGCGGACCGTCCGGGCAGCCTAACGACCGACGGCCGGGGCCGGAAGCGCCGACAGCTCAGCCCAGCCGGCAGTCGACCCCGTTGATCGTGCACCGGAGCGGCCGCTCCGCCGACTCACCCCAGCCGAGGCGCAGCCGCAGCGTCCGAGAGCCACCCGGGTCCAGCGAACGGGTACCGCGCACCACGAACTCGCCGTTCCCGCGCCCCCACACCGAGATTCCCGAGTCGTCAGTGACCCGCAGAGCCCGCAGGTCGTCGTCGAACGCCAACTCCACCAGCCAGTCCACCGACCGACCCGACCCGTTCTCGACGGACAGCACCGCCGCGTCGCCGTCCCATCCGTTCGTACCGACCTGGTACCGGGCCTTGACCGTCTCAGCCGTCGGCACCGTCGGCACCGCCGAGGCGCTCGTCCGCCCCGGAGTCGGCGAACTGCTCACGGTGGCACGCGGCGACGGCGTCCGACTGCTGCGCGACGGCCGCGGCGACACCGAACGCCGCTCCACGGCGGCCGGAGTCGGCCCACCGGTCGCCGACGCGGCGGCCGGCACGGTCGGCAGGAACACCGGAGGTCCCGCCTGCGGCGCGGCGTCCCGCTCCCGGCCCCGGAACGACAGCAACGCGATCACCAGGAGCACCACCAGCGCACCCACACCAAGCAGCACCACGACCCACGGCGCCGATGCCAACACCCGAGCCGCCCGCGACCCTGCCGCACCGTCCGGCCGCACCGCCATCAGGTCCCCCCTCGTCCCCACCGACGCGACAGCGTAGCCAGCACCGCGCCGACCGGAAACCGGGCGGGTACGGATCGGGCCAACCGGCCGACACACCCCGGAAAACAGCTCGACCCCGCGGACGACCCGGTCGGTCGAACCTCAGCGCTGCGGCACCCGCACCTCGATCTCCGAACCCAGCCGGGCGTCGGCGGCCAGACCGAGGTCGTCCCCGCTCCAGAACCGCCCCGGGTCGTACCAGTTCGGACGCCGGCCCGCCGGCAGCAACCCCATCGCCTCATAGGTCACCGCCACCACCTCGGCGCAGTACGCCGTCTCCAGCGCCCGGTCCCGCTCCCCCGCTGGCCCGGGCGGGCCAGCAGGGGTGGCCGGGGTGGCGGGGATGGCCGGGCCGGCGGGGATGGCCGTGCCAGCAGGGGTGGCCGGGGTGGCAGGGGTGGCCGGGCCGGCGGGGGTAGCCGGGGTTGGCCGAGGTGCCGGCCGACCGGGACGTGGCAGCGCCGGCCGATTGAGGCGTGGCAGTGCCGGCACCCGACCACGCACCCAGCGCCACGCCAACTGGGCCGTCGAGGGGAACGGCGTGCCGTCCAACCGCGCGATCGTGCGCAGCACCGCCCGTTCCATCTCCGCGTCGGCCGGCGGATCGAGCTGCCGCAGCCAGGCCCGCTGACCGTACCGGTTGGCCCAGACGCAGACCGCGTCCCGCAGGTCGTGTAACTGGACACCGCGCTGGTGGGTGCCCGACCACAGATCCGGCAACGACCTGCCCAACTCCGCGTGCCACATCAACGGCGGCATGTCGTCCAGCACCACCGCCATCCCGACATGGTTGACCGGGCTGTTGGTGGTGAACTGGATCGCCCGGTCCGGCACGCTGCGACCCCGGAACACCCACACGTCGCCGGTGCGGGTCAACTCGACGGCCTCATCCAGGCTGATGCTCATGAGGGTCTAGCCTAGGCCGATGCGGCAACGAATGCGGTGGTGGAAGGTCCTCGGGCTGGCCGGCCTCGCCGGCGTCGCGGCCTCCGGCGTGGTCATCGCGCGGGCCGAACGGCGTCGGCGCGCGTACACCCCGGAGGAGATCCGGCAGCGGCTACTGGAACGGCACGCCCAGGCCGGCGACACCGCGAAGCCCGCCGACCAAGCCTGACCACCCGCCCGACACTCCCTCGTGGACGATCAACGGTCGCCGTCCCCTGACGGCCAACCACCCCGACGCTTTCTCGTGGGGTCGACGGCGGCAACCCCTGACCGCCGATCGCCCCGACACTCTGTCGTGGACGGTCCATGATCGCCGCCCTGACCGCCGACCGCCTCAATGCTCCCCGCCGGTGCTGCGTTCGTCTCGCATGACCACCCGCCCCGCCCCGACGCTCCCCCGCCCGCCCGCCGGTGCTGGTTCGCCTCGCATGATCGTGCTCGATCCTGGTTGTAGTGGCCTCGTTCGTGGTTGAGGGCACTGTTTCATGGTTCGAGCACGATCTTGGCCTAGTGAGCGGTGCCGCAGTGTCGGTGTTCAGGCCCGGGGTGGCTTTCGAGGCGGTGTGCGGGTGCCGACCCGAAGCGAGCCTGGTTGCCAGCGCGACGGTTTTGGGCACGTTTGTCTGGTTCGCCGTGCTCTAGGCGGGCCGGCCAGCTCCGCAGCATCCAACCTGCGCTCGCGTAATGGGCATGATCGGCATGATCGACTCCATGTCGCCGATGTGGCGGTATCTCGCCCGCCGGATACCGCCATGTCGCCGACATGGAGTGGATCACCGCCGGATGCCCACCATGCGGGAGCGCCAGGCCGCCGGTTTGTTCTGTCTGGGCGGTTTCGTCCAGTGGTCGGGGCCACCCTGGCGGTGGAATCGGGGGCCGGCTCGGGTCGTTACACCTGGCGTGCCGCCGCAGCCCCCGGGCTCAGGCGTGTGGCAGCCCCGGGAACACCCACCGGGCCGCCACGGTTCACATCCCCCGTAGCCGCCAGCTTCCGGGAACACCCGCCGGGTCGCCGCGGTTACATCCCGTAGCCGCGAGCCGCTGGGAACACCCGTCCGGCCGCCACGGTTACACCCCCCGGCCGCCGAAGTAGCAGGCCAACCCCGGAACACCCGCCAGGCCGGCACGGTTACACCCCCGGCCGCCGAAGTGGCAGGCCAACCCCGGGAACACCCACCGGGCCGCCGCGGTTACACACCCGGCCGGCGAAGCGGCAGGCCACCCCCGGGAACACCCACCGGGCCAGCACGGTTACACACCCGGCCGCCGAAGTAGCAGGCCAACCCCCGGGAGTGCGGCGGAATGACCCGCCAGTTACACCCCCCGTTGAGAC